>NZ_JAGSCS010000001.1:0-177241 GCF_018128025.1 Proteiniclasticum sediminis
ATTTCGACGGGTTCATCATCCAAGTCCGTCTCAAAATAGTAATTGGTGACATCATAGAAGACCAAGGCCCCTGTGCGGCCGATCTGCTTCGCGATCGCATGGTGCATCTGCAGCTGGATCTCTTCACTGAGCACACAAAGGGTGTCCAGGGAACGGTAAATCTCTTGCGGGGACAACGCAAAGTCGCCGAAAAGATCGCCTTGGGTTTGCACGCTCTTCCACTTGCTTTGCGGATCCAGGATTCTCTTCACCGTCAAGAGCCGCAAGGCCTCGTTCAGGTCGATTTTTGATTTGGTCTTCTTCTGGTGCCGGCTCAGCACGTTCGAGATGCCCAGACTTTTGTATACCTCGTCCAGGAGAAGCCAACCATAGTTTTGGAGAGGAGCAGAGATTTTTTGGTTTAAATCCAGGGTAAGGAACAGAGTTTCTGGTTCCGGTTGAAATTTTCCTTCCTTGACGCTCTCCTTTAGTTCCGCAAGATAATTAGGATTTCCGGCTTCCAGATCGGTTAGCTTTCCCAGGGATTTTACGGTTCGGTGTTTGACCTTGTCTTTGTCGCGGTAGCCTTCCACAATCGAAACATACTGAATGCCTTCGCGATTCTTGGTTACTTTTACAAACATACCTTATTATATCATATACAACCGTATACAACAATAGAAATAATAAAAAAACCCCTGATTTTCTTTGGGATATCAGGGGGTTTGTCGCAGATGTCTTAAAGAAACTGTCAAAGTCGGGAGGGGGCCACAGACTCGCCAACAGTAGTCCAGGCCTGTAAATATTCCAAAAAATACGTCTCATCCAGTTCGTTGATCCCGATCAGCTTAATTTTAATCACCCTGTTTTTGTTGATAGGAGTTATTATAACAAATAATACGGGAGATGAAATCCGGCGTAATCCATTTCAGAAAAATTTCATTTTTCTTGGGCAATCTTTGTTATAATATTCATTAGGCAATGATCCCCCGAAAAGGACATCATGATGCCCCAATCCATGGTGAAGGAAATGTGAATACTATGCGTAAAATTGTCATGACCGGCGGAGGTACAGCGGGACATGTGAACCCGAATTTAGCCCTCATGCCGAAATTGGAAAAATTGAAATATGAAATTGTCTATATCGGGTCGAAAACCGGCATTGAACGGGAGATCATCGGCAAGACGGCCATACCCTATCATGCCATCTCCTCCGGAAAGCTTCGGCGTTATCTGGACGTGAAGAACTTCACGGATCCCTTTAAAGTGGGGGCAGGATTTTTCCAGGCCCTGGGTATTCTTCGAAAGGAAAAGCCCGATATCGTCTTTTCCAAGGGGGGGTTTGTCAGCGTCCCCGTGGTGGCTGCAGCCCGCGTGCTGAAAATTCCGGTCCTGGCCCATGAATCGGATCTGACGCCGGGACTGGCCAACAAAATTGCCGCCCGATTTGCAGACAAACTTCTGGTCACCTTCCCGGAAACCCTGCCCCATGTGGGGGAGAAGGGGATCCTGGTGGGCAGTCCCATCCGAGAGGAACTCTTCACCGGGGATGGGGAAAAAGCCAGGACCCAGGCGGGATTCTCCGCCGAAAAGCCGGTGATCCTCGTCATGGGCGGCAGCATCGGTTCCGTGAAGATTAATGAGGCCCTGCGCAGTCTGCTGCCGGAACTTCTCGAAAAGTACAGCGTCTTCCATCTCTGCGGCAAGGGAAACCTCCAGGAGGAGCTGGGGGATCTCCCGGGATACGTCCAGATGGAGTACGCGGGAAAAGAAATGCGGGATCTTCTTCAGGCAGCGGATCTCATCGTCTCCCGGGCGGGAGCCAATGCCATCTTTGAATTTCTCGCCCTGCGCAAGCCCAATCTCCTGATTCCCCTGTCCCTGGCGTCCAGCCGGGGGGATCAGATCCTCAATGCCGAAAGCTTTGAAAAGAAAGGGTATTCCAAGGTGTTGAAGGAGGAGCTCATGACCCCTCAAACTCTAAAGGCCTCCCTGGAGGATTTGTACCTTCACCGGGCAGACTATGTGAGGGTCATGGAAAAATCCGGGCTGGACAATGCCACAGACAAGATTGTGGAGCTCATCGAACGCTATGCGGCGCAAAAGCGCTGAAGGAGTGAAGGGTATGCGTGACTGGAAAAAATCTCTAAAACTTCGTCCCTGGGATCTTTTCATCCTGACGTTTTTTGTCCTCCTTAGCTTTCTTCCCACCATTCTTTTTCGCCAGTTTGCGGGAGGGACCACGGGGCAGAAGATGGTGAGCATTGTCAAAGATGGTGTGGAAATCTTCCGGACGGAGCTGCGGGATGACCGCACCGAAACCTTGTCCTTTCCCTTCGTCCATGAGGGAAAGTCCTATACGGGGATATTGGAGATGAAGGATGGGGCGGTGAGGCTTCACCGGCTGCCGGAAGACATCGTCCCCCTAGGCATCCATGAGGATATGGGGTGGATTCGGGAGCCCTTTGAGATCATTGTGGCTTTGCCGATTAAGCTCTATGTTTCGGTGGAATCCGAAGCCCCCAGCGATGTGGATATTATGGTTCAATAAGTATTTCACCCGGCAGGCCATGGCCTGCCGTTTTCTTTTCGAAAAAACATGGCGAATGTTAACAAAAAGTTCTGTCAATTCTTGGTATAATAGGAGAAAGAAGATTTTTCAAGGGAGGGGTATTATGAGGATCGAATTTTCAGGCGCTGCGGGAACGGTCACCGGCTCCAGCCATCTGCTTCGGGTGAGGGACCAGCGGGTCCTTTTGGACTGCGGCCTCTATCAGGGCAAGGATGAAAAGGATCGGGGCAATGACGTGTTTGCCTATATTCCCAGCACGGTGGATTATCTGCTTCTATCCCACGCCCACATCGATCACAGCGGCCGGATTCCGCTTCTCTACAAACGGGGATTCCGGGGAAAAGTCATGGCCACACCGCCCACGGTGGCCCTTTGCAAAATCCTGCTCACCGATTCCGCCTATATCCAGGAACAGGATGCCGAATGGGAGAACAAGAAACGGGAACGAAAGGGACTGGATCCCGTGGAACCCCTCTACACCGTGAAGGATGCGGAGGAAGCGCTGAAACATTTCGTGGCCGTGGACTTTGATGTGGAGACCACGCTCTTTGAGGGATTCCGCTTTGTGTTTCGGGAAGCCGGGCACATGCTGGGGGCAGCCATAACGGAGATGTTCATCAGCGAAGAGGAGCGAAACTTCAAATTGGTGTACACCGGCGATTTAGGCAATCAGGGGATCCCCCTCATGAAGGAGCCAAAAACCGTCAGTGAAGCGGATTTTCTGATTATGGAATCCACCTACGGCAATCGCCTTCACCCCGACAGCAGCAGCGAGCATGATGAACTGATCAAAATCATCAATGACACCTATCGACGGGGCGGAAATGTCATCATTCCTTCCTTTGCCGTGGGAAGGACCCAGGAACTGCTCTATGTGCTCAATGAGTACCGGGAATCCGGGAAACTGGAAAGAGGGGTGAAAGTGTATGTGGACTCGCCCATGGCGGCCCAGTCCACCACAGTTTTCAAGGAGTATTCCCGCTATTTTGATGAGGAAAGCCAGGAACGCATGCGCAAGGGCGATGATGTGCTGGATTTCCCCAATCTGTTCTTCACGGAATCCGTGGCCGATTCCCAGGAACTGAACCATACCCGGAAGGGCTGTGTCATCATCTCCGCCTCCGGCATGGCCACCGCTGGCCGAGTCCGGCATCATCTGAAGCACAATCTCTGGAGAGGGGAGTGCAGCATCGTCTTTGTGGGGTATCAGGCGGAAGGTTCCTTAGGACGGATCATCCAGGAAGGGGCGAAAACCGTGAACCTTTTTGGGGAAGAAATCGCCGTTCAGGCCAAAGTATTCAGCTTCAGCGGTCTTTCCGGACATGCAGACCGCAAGGGACTCTACAATTGGGTCAAAGCCATCAAGAAAGGACCCAAGGAAATTTTTCTCACCCACGGGGATGCGGAGGCAGCAGGGGCCATGAAAGAGCTTCTTCAGCAGGATGGGTATAACGTTCGCATCGCCAAGAGCGGGGACATTGTTCCCATCAAGGATTATGTGAAGCTGACGCACAGAGTCGATGAATTCCAGATGGAAAAAAGTACAGTTGAGGCAGCTCTGCGCAAGCTGAAAAAGAAGGAAGAGCTCATCCGATGCATTGAAACCCTTGATTTTGATGGGGAAAGCGAGGATCAGATCCTCCAGAAGCTCGCCACCATCGTAAAAAAACAGTGAAGACGTTTTTTTGCTAAAATGTGCTATTTCGATTGGTAAAAACGGTCTCAGTATTGTATAATATTCCTGTGTCGTTTGAGTATAGTGAATGAAATGAGTTCTCTATACTCAAATTCATGCGCTGAACCCCTCTACGGAAACGTAGGGATCCCCTGGAAGATCTTTAGGCCGGATTTTTCGGGAAATATATTGTAAGGAGAGGTATAGACATGAGAAAAACAAAAACCATGGATGGAAATATGGCTGCATCCTACATCTCGTATGCATTTACAGATGTATCAGCGATATTCCCCATCACACCCTCGACCACGATGGGTGAGAACGTTGACGAATGGGCATCCAAAGGTGTCAAGAACATCTTCGGACAGCCAGTGAAAGTCGTCGAAATGCAATCGGAGGCTGGCGCTGCCGGTGCGGTTCACGGATCACTCCAAGGCGGAGCCCTGACCACCACCTACACGGCATCCCAGGGACTCCTGCTCATGCTCCCGAACATGTACAAGATCGCCGGCGAGCTTCTTCCCGGAGTTCTCCATGTCAGTGCACGAGCTATCGCAGCCCATGCACTGTCCATCTTCGGAGACCATCAGGACGTCATGTCCGCACGTTCCACCGGTTTTGCCATGCTGGCAGAGTCCAATGTTCAGCAGGTCATGGACCTGGCTGGTGTTGCGCACTTGGCCGCCATCAAGGGAAGAGTTCCGTTCCTCAACTTCTTTGACGGATTCCGAACATCTTCTGAAATTCAGAAAGTGGAAGTCCTCGAGTACGATGAACTGGAAAAGCTCATCGACCAGGAAGCTCTGGCTGAATTCCGTAATCGCTCCCTCAACTCTGAGCGCCCCGTAACTCGCGGAACCGCACAGAACCCCGATATATACTTCCAGGGAAGAGAAGCCTCCAACCGTTTCTATCTGGCTATCCCAGAGATCGTTGAAGGTTACATGGAAGAAATCAACAAGCTGACCGGCAGAAACTATCAGCTGTTCAACTACTATGGCGCACCGGATGCTGAGCATCTCATCATCGCCATGGGCTCCGTTTGCGACACCACCGAAGAAGTGGTTGACTTCCTGAACGCCAAGGGTGAGAAGGTTGGTTTGGTGAATGTTCACCTGTACAGACCGTTTTCCACCAAGCATTTCCTGAATGCCATCCCCAAGAGCGTCAAGAAGATTGCCGTTCTGGACAGAACCAAGGAACCCGGATCTGCCGGAGAACCGCTGTACCAGGATGTCCGCAATGCCTTCTACGATGTGGCTGATCGTCCCGTCATCGTGGGCGGAAGATATGGTCTGGGATCCAAGGATGTTACTCCTGGACAGATCCTGGCCGTTTACGAGAACCTGAAGTACAACGAAGTCAAGAATGGCTTCACCATCGGTATCGAAGACGATGTGACCTACACCTCCCTGCCTAAGCATGAGGAGATTGACACCACAGCAGCTGGAACCGTACAGTGCCAGTTCTGGGGACTGGGTTCCGACGGAACCGTAGGCGCCAACAAGTCTGCCATCAAGATCATCGGTGACAACACCGACATGTATGCTCAGGGCTACTTCTCCTATGACTCCAAGAAGTCTGGCGGAATTACCGTTTCCCATCTGCGATTCGGTAAGAGCAAGATCAGAAGCCCATATCTCATTCTGAACCCTGATTTCGTGGCTTGCCATAATCCTTCTTATGTCAAGAAGTATGACATGACCAAGAACCTGAAGGAGAATGGAACCTTCCTTCTGAACTGCAGCTGGAACCTGGAAGAGCTCGGCGAGCACCTGCCTGCCAAGATGAAGAGAGACCTGGCCAAGAAGAACATCAAGTTCTACACTGTGGATGCCCAGGCCATCGCATCAGAGATCGGACTCGGAACCAGAATCAACATGATCATGCAGTCTGCCTTCTTCAAACTGGCGAACATCATCCCTGTGGAAGATGCCGTGAAGTACCTGAAGGACTCCGTAGTTAAGTCCTACGGCAAGAAGGGCGAAAAGGTCATCAACATGAACAATGAAGCCATCGACCGCGGAGTCAACGCTCTGCACAAGGTGGAAGTTCCTGCAGAGTGGGCCAACGCTGAAGATGTGGCTGCAGCTGCTGGAAAGAATGTTCCGGACTTCATCAAGAATATTCTGGAACCCATGAACGCTCAGGAAGGAGATTCCCTGCCGGTATCCGCATTCCTCGGAAGAGAAGACGGAACCTTCCCCATGGGAACTTCAGCCTTTGAAAAGCGCGGTATTGCCGTGAACGTTCCCGAGTGGAATATCGACAACTGTATCCAGTGTAACCAGTGTTCCTTTGTCTGCCCCCACGCTGTTATCCGTCCCTTCCTGATCAACGAGGAAGAAATGGCTAACGCTCCTGAAGGGTTCCAGGCGAAGAAGGCACTTGGTGGAAAGGCCTTCGGTGACATGCAGTACAAGATTCAGGTTTCTGTCCTTGACTGTACCGGATGCGGAAACTGTGCACAGGTTTGTCCTGCACCCAAGAAGGCTCTCGTCATGAAGCCCATCGAGACACAGATGACCGAGACTGCCAACTGGGATTACGCTCTGACCCTTTCCCACAAGATCAACCCCATGAACAAGAACACCCTGAAGGGCAGCCAGTTCGAGCAGCCTCTCCTGGAGTTCTCCGGAGCATGCGCAGGCTGTGGAGAAACCCCCTATGCCAAGCTTGTGACCCAGCTGTTCGGTGACCGCATGATGATCGCCAACGCTACCGGATGCTCATCCATCTGGGGCGGATCCGCACCGGCCTCCGTATACACCACCAACCATCTCGGACAGGGTCCGGCATGGGCTAACTCCCTCTTCGAGGACAATGCCGAGTTCGGTCTGGGCATCTACCTGGGCCACAAGGCACAGCGTGCGAAGCTCCTGCCTGTAGCCGAAGCCCTCGTGGCCAACGCTGAAGCATCAGAAGAGCTGAAGGCTGCCGTCCAGAACTGGATCGACAACTATGACAAGGGCGAAGAGTCCAAGGCTGCTCGAGCCGCACTGGTTCCGCTGCTGAAGAACTCCGAGCTGGCAGAAGCCAAGACCCTCTACGCTGAAAGAGACTTCCTCACCAAGAAGAGCCAGTGGATCTTCGGTGGAGACGGATGGGCTTACGACATCGGTTACGGCGGACTGGACCACGTGCTGGCCACCGGCGAAAACATCAACGTTCTCGTCATGGACACCGAAGTTTACTCCAACACCGGCGGACAGTCCTCCAAGTCCACACCGACTGCGGCCATCGCGAAGTTTGCCGCTTCCGGCAAGCGAACCAAGAAGAAGGACCTGGGCATGATGGCCATGAGCTATGGCTATGTCTATGTCGCTCAGATTGGTATGGGTGCAGACAAGAACCAGGCCATCAAGGCCATTTCCGAAGCCGAAGCTTACGATGGACCATCCCTGGTCATCGCTTACGCTCCGTGCATCAACCAGGGCCTCAAGCTCGGTATGGGCTTCAGCCAGGAACAGACCAAGCGCGCAGTGGAAGCCGGATACTGGCAGCTGTACAGATTCAACCCCGAACTCAAGGCTCAGGGCAAGAATCCGTTCACGCTGGATTCCAAGGAACCCACCAGAAGCTTCAGAGAGTTCCTCGAGAGCGAAGTACGTTATGCTTCCCTCCTCAAGGCTTACCCAGATCATGCTGAAGAGCTCTTCGCCAAGACTGAGCAGGATGCGAAGGAAAGACTGGAATCTTACAAGAGACTGGCTTCCTACGAGTACGCCAAGACTGAAGAGTAAAAATAGACCTGAAAATGCCGCCATGGTTTCATGGCGGCATTTCCTATTGGCGCTGATTTTTTAGGACCTACATCTTGAAGAGGGTCCACTGATCCGTGTCCTTCTCATACTTCAGCTCAAAGAGAACCTCCTGATCATTCACCATTCCCCGGCAGAGGAAAATCTGCATATGGTTGCCCGCCAGCTTTTCCCGCTTCCGGGCCTGAATGCTCCGGATATGGATGGTTTGGTATTTCCCCTCCTCATTGATGAGCCGAAATCGGATGGGGTGGATGAGGCCTTTGAAATCAAACCAGGCAATCATTTCGATGGGTTTGGCAAGAACTTTCATCGGTGTTGCGAAGGACGCTTCCTTCGCTTTCCCTCCTTTAGACTAAAGATAACTGTTCATGAACACATAGTCCTTTTCCTCCACGCCTCCGGAAAAAGCCTTCACCGGAGAATTGACAAAGGTGGCCCGGATCACCGCATCTCGGCCAAAATCCGTTCGCAGACGGTCAATGAGAGCATCCAGGCGTTTTCCCTTTTCCAGCCGGGGATCCTGAAAGAGGGAAAGCTGCTGGACATCCTTTTCCTCTAGCTGGGCAAAGGAAATGCCCAGGTGACGGACGGGATCGCCATTCCAGAGCTCATCAAAGAGCTGGCAGGAAACTTCCATGAGGACACTGGTGGAGTCCGTGGCAAAGGACAGGGTGGTCTGGGTGCTGGTGGTGGCGAAATCACTGGTTCGGATGTGAATCGAAATGGTTCGGGCCAGTTTCCGGGCTTCCCGGAGACGGGGCACCAGAGTTTCTCCCAGGGAAAGCAGCACATTGTGGCAGGAGATCCGATCGGTGAAATCAAAGGGAAGGGTGGTGGAGTTTCCCATGCCCTTCATCCCCACGGTGCCTTCATTGCGAACCAAAGAGGAATCCATGCCCCGGGCGTAGGCAAAGATGACGTAGCCGTGCTTTTTCAGCCGCTGGTGGAGAAATTCCGGATCGCTCCGGGCCAGATCTCCGATGGTGCGGATGTTCATGTCGCGGAGTTTTTTGGCGGTCTGGGGCCCCACCATGAAGAGTTCCTCCACGGGCAAGGGCCACATTTTTTTCTCAATTTCCTCCCGGTACAGCGTATGGACCCGGTCAGGCTTTTGGAAATCGGAACTCATCTTGGCCAAAAGCTTTCCCGTGGAAATTCCGATGTTCACCGTGAAGCCCAGTTCATCCCGGATGCGCTCCCGGATGCGGTTGGCTGTTTCCCAGGCATCCTCCCGAGTGCGCTGCCCCATATCCATGAAGCACTCGTCGATGGAATAGCGCTCGATGATGGGGGAGTATTCCCGGAGGATCTCCAGCATGGCATCACTGGCCTTCAGGTACATGCTGTAACGCGGAGGCACAATTTTGAGATCCGGGCATTTCATCAGCGCCGAAAAGAGGGTTTCTCCGGTCTTGATCCCAAACTTCTTGCTGGGAATGGATTTTGCCAGGACGATGCCGTGGCGGCTTTCCGGATCGCCGCCCACAATGGAGGGAACCGTGCGCAGGTCCAGAGTTTTCCCATGCTGCAGATCCCAGACGGCATTCCAGGAAAGATAGGCGGAGTTCACATCCACATGAAATATGATTTTTTCCATCTTCATAGCACCTGACTTTCATGTTAAAAAAGAACATGCATTCTCTTTTCAGCTTCATTATAACAGAACACACGTTCGAAGTAAAGGCGGAAGAAAAAGCGTCCTTCCGACGAAGGACGCTTCTCAAAATGCAGAGACTAAGAAGGGGGCAGATTCCCCGGGGTAAAATGCATGCGGGGATAAACGATATTGAGGAACCGGGTGATCTCTTCGTCATAGCGCTGGGGATCTACGGCCATGGCCGTGCTGTGCTCTCCACCTTCCGCCAAGTACAGGAATTTGTTTTCCACTTTGAAGGCGTACATGGCTTTGGCCATCATGGGGGGGATATAGGTATCCTGGGTTCCATGAATGAAGAGAATGGGTTTTTTAATCGAGGGCACTTCCTTCACCGGGGACACATCCTCGATGCTGAAGCCTGATTTTGATTTGATAAACTGATTCACCAGCTGCAGCAGTTTTTTGCTCTTAATTCCGCTGTCCTGCTTCAGTTTCAGGAGCAAAAGCTCCGATAGGTCCGAAAATGCGCAGTCGATGATCCCAAACTCCACCCGGGGATCCATCCCCATATGGAGAATGGAAATGGCGCCGCCCATGGATTCGCCGTGGACGCCGATATGGATGTCCTGGCCGTAGGTGGTGTAGAGGTAATCCGTCACTGCGGAAAGATCCCACTTTTCAAAATGACCGTAGGTGGTGTTGGGGCCTCCCGTTTGTCCATGATTGCGGAGGTCAAAGACCACCACGTTGAACCCTTTGGAATAAAAGAAGGGGAGGTATTTCAGGGCACCATAGATGTTCATGGTGATGCCGTGGACCAGGATCACAAAGTTTTTCGAGGGAGCGGGATAGACCCGGCCATAGAGCAAATAGCCGTAAGGCGAGGGGATTCGAAATTCGTTATAGGTGAGGGATTCCAGATAAGCTTCCGGGAAATAACCCTGCCGGCGGATCTTCTCTTTGGCCGATTCGTAGGTACGGGTTTTGGGATAGAGGATCCGGTTCACGTAACGGATGCTGATATAGACCAGTACCAGAAACAGCGCAGCCAAAAGACCCAGGAGGATGTATAGCCAGTCATTCATGAAAAATACCTCCATTCATGGATTATATTTTTATTATACGGGATAAACCGTGAAATCTCAGTGAACGAATCTGTGGAAATGATGCTAAACTGCAAAAAATATATTAACAATTCATAGCGTCACTGCATATCAAAATTATTGAAGGTATAATATTCTCAAGACACTGACAAATGTCAATGGAGGAGGGAATCACCATGAAAATTGAAGTGGACAACCTGGTTAAAAAAGGAGAAGAACTACGTAAAAAAGGTGAGGAACTGGCCAAAGAAGTCCTTCCGAAAGTCAAGGACGCCACCCAGGATTTAAAGGAATCCGTGGTTAATCTCGTGGAAAAAGGAACACAAGGGGCTCATAACCTATTCGAGAAAAAGGAAGAGTCGAAAAATGAAGTGGTCCAGCTTGTGTCCGATCATAAGGAAAATTTGAAAGGGGATGCAGGCAAAGTGCTAAAACCAAACAGCAGCAAGAAGAACACCGGCAAAATCGTCGCAGGTGTGGCTGCGGCTTCCTTGGCCGCCACCGCTTATGCGATCTACCAGAAGAACAAAATGAAGAATGAAAAGCTGAAAGCCGAGTATGCCGAAAAGCTCACCCGCTGGGCTGATCTTGATCCGACGCAGCTGGAGACGGAAACGGGTGACTTTGGGGAACCCGTAAAAATCACCCCGAAGAAAATCTATAAGGAAGGCGCCAATGCCAGCATCGATAATTTGGTGATCCAGATCACCCAGCCTTCCGAAGCCTTTGCCTTTGACCCGGAGGAAACCTCCAAGCCTTTGGCAGAGCTGGATTTCAAGAAAAAACTGAAGGAGAAGACCGCCACCATTCGGGAGAAGATTCTCAGCCGTCTGGAGGAAGGGAAACTTCAGACAAAACTGGGCACCATGGAAGCCAAGGACAAATATGTGGAGATCAAGGATCTGGCCGAAGAAAAGGTGGAGGAGCTGAAATCCAAAGTGGAAACAGAGCTGACCCCTAACATCAAGGAGGCCGTCCAGGAAGCCAAAAAACACACCGAAGAGAAATTTGAGACCGTAAAGAAGAATCTCACCGAAGATCTGGGTGAGCTGAAGAGCAATGACATGGCCTTCGAGGATCTGAAGAAAAAGCTCACGGACCTGAAAGACAAAGCCGAAGACAAGCTGGAGGACCTGGGCGAGGATGCCAAGGAAGCCTTCGGCAAGGTCAAGGACAAGGTAGAGGATGCCGCAGAAGACCTGAAGGACAGCGACCTCAAGGAAAAAGCCGAAGGCTGGAAAGAGAAGATCACGGAGAAAGCCCAGGATCTGAAAGAAGATGCGGAGGAAGCCGTGGACAAGCTGAAAGACAAATTCGGGGAGCTGAAGAAGAACGACATGGCTTTTGAAGACCTGAAAAAGAAACTCACGGATCTGAAAGACAAAGCCGAAGACAAGCTGGAGGATCTGGGCGAGGATGCCAAGGAAGCCTTCGGGAAGGTCAAAGACAAGGTGGAGGATGCTGCAGAGGACCTGAAGGACAGCGACCTCAAGGAAAAAGCCGAAGGCTGGAAAGAGAAGATCACGGAGAAAGCCCAGGATCTGAAAGAAGATGCGGGGGAAGCCGTGGAAAAGATTAAAGACAAGATTGAGGATTTGAAGAGCAACGACATGGCCTTTGAGGATCCAGAGGAACCGGATGAACCCTTTGGGGTGGAAGAGCTCATCGAGGATGCCAAGGAAGGCGGCGAAGGCCTGAAGGAAAAGGTCAAACATCTGGCAGAAACCGCCAAAGCCAAGGTCATTCCGGGAGAAAAGCCTCCCCACGACGAAGAGCTGGTGGAATTTGTGGTGACCATTCACAATAAGGGCGAAGAGGACTATCTCTTCAATCCCATGCAGCTGCAGCTCTATGATCTGAACCGCCGTTCAGTGCAGATCCGAGCCAAGCATGAAGACGGAACCACTTTGGGCAAGATTCTCCTGAAGCCCGGAGAGACCTATACAGGAAAACTCTTCGTCAAGAAGGATCAGAACCGCAATGAAGGGATCATGTTCTTCAAGGATCTATCCCTGGAGTATGGCGTGCTCTTTCTGGTGGACAAGGGAGACCCCGTGAAGGCGGATCCCGAACCGCACCTGGAAGAGGACTATCTCTACGGGGATGAGGAAGTGCTGGCGGAACAGATGGACTATAAACGGCAGTAAAACAGAAAAAAGAAGCAGGGGATGGCGAAAGCCATCCCCTGTATATTGCAGATTTCAGATTCTATTTCTTGATTTTCTTATAGGCCAGGACAACGGGCACGCTGATGAGCACAGAAAGCACAGCCTCGGGAATTCCGTTGGTGGCGGCTATGGACAGGAGGCCTAGGGTGGCCGCTTCCCGGGTAAAGCCCAGGGCCTTGGCGAAGGCCTCAAAGTAGATGAGATAAGCTAAGCCCAGCACTCCGACGGTGTTGGTCATGGAGCCCAGAAAGGCGGAAACCGCAATGCCGCTTTTTCGATTTTTCAGCGCCCGGTACAGGTAACCTGAAACTACACCGATGAGGATTCGAACACCCACGGAAATCAGCGGATTCCAGAAGATAAAGCTCGTCACGGTGGGCGTGGTGAAGGCGCGGATCATGCTGGTGAGACCGAAGATGGCTCCAATGAGGGCACCCACAAGAGGCCCTTCGATGAGTGCGCCGATGATGACGGGGATGTGCATGATGGTGGGGCTGATGGGGGGGATGGGAATGAACCCCAGGGGGGTCACCGACAGCAGAATGGAGATCCCGGAAAGGAGTCCCACCATCGTCAGTTGACGAGTTTGAAGACGTCGTTTAGGTGTAGCGGTTTGCATAGATTTTTCCTCCGTTCTTATTCCTGATGGGGATATAATTCGGAACCGGTATGGTTTTGAATTATGTTCAGTTTCGCATCGAATACTGACAAACTAATTTTAGCATGTGCCGTTGAAAAGTAAAGAGCAACGGGCCAAAGGACCCGCAAGAATTCGTGGGGAAGGAGCACGGGATAAGAGGAAGGAAGCTGGGGCAAGATGTGGTAAAATGGAAACAAGTATACCAAGATTGGAGGAGTCGGTTATGAAGGTGATAATTATTGGTGCTGTGGCCACAGGGCTCAGCGCCGCATATCAGGTCCGGCGTCATCTTCCGGAGGCGGTGGTGACCGTGCTGGAAAAGCAGGAGGACATCTCCTATGGCGCCTGCGGATTTCCCTATTTCATCGAAGGACTCATCCGGGAAGAAAAATCCCTCATTGCCCGGGACAAGGCCCGGGTGCTTCAGGACGGCATCGATCTTCGGACGGGATGGGAAGTGACGGCGGTAGATGTGCAGAAGAAAACCGTCACGGCAAAAGTGGCGGGGGAAGATGCGCTGCAGCAGCTGCCCTATGATCGCCTGGTCATTGCCGTGGGCGGAAAAAGCAAAAGAATTGCCGGACTGGCGGGGATGAAAGGCGTTTTTCCCCTGAATACCCTTCAAGATGCCCGGGAAATCAAGGCCTTTATCGAAACCCGAAAACCCAAGAGTGCCGTGGTCATCGGCGGGGGCAATAAAGGGGTGGAGCTGCTGGAAGCCCTGATCCACCGGAAAATCAGCGCCCGGCTGGTGGAGTACCTTCCCCGGATTCTGGGATTCTACGATGAGGAGGTGAGCCGTCTTTTACTGGAAAGACTCCAAAAAGAAGGTCACGCCCTCCATACAGGAGAAAAAGTGCTCCAGGGGAAAACAGACCAAGAGGGGTATGTCACCGCCATCCTCACCGATCGGGGAGAATACCCTGCGGAGCTGGTCATCGAAACTGTGGGGGTGGAACCCAACACGGATTTCCTCGAAGGAACGGGAATCAACCGGGAAAAAGGGGCCATCATCACCGATCTCTATGGTCGGACCAATGTGAAGGATGTGTATGCCGGGGGTGACTGCGCTATGATCTACAATGCCCTGGAAGGGCGAAACATCTATATGCCCCTGGGAACCAATGCCAATAAGGCCGGAAAGCTCATCGGCCTCGCTATCGCTGGAATCGAACCGGGATTTCGGGGGAGTCAGGTCAGCTCCATGGTCCGCTGCTTTGGTTATGAACTGGGCCGAAGCGGCGTCAACGACGATGCGGCGGCAGCTTTGGGCTGGGTCACGGACAGCGTATTGGTTCGGACAAAGAATAAATCCAGTTACTATCCCGGAAGTCAGGAAATGTACGTGAAGCTCACCTATCTGAAGGAGGACGGAAAGCTCGTGGGGGCCCAGGTTTTCGGTCCGGAAGGGACTGCCCTCAGGATCCAGGGGCTGGCGGTGGCCATATATGCCGGCCTCAAGGTCCAGGACCTGGAATATCTCGATTTTGGCTATATCCCGCCGCTGAACAGTCCCTGGGACTCCATCAATGTGGCCGCAGGGAAAGCCACCGCAAAAATGAAAAGGAAGTGACCTATGGAACGTCAGCATTCATCCATCGTTGAAACTCCAGGAAGCCCGGAAGAAATCCAAACCCAGCTCCAGATCATGGACCGGTTCCTGGCCACGGGACGAACTCGCAATTTGAATTTTCGGGTGGCGATGCTGGAACGTCTCTCGCGAAGCATCCGCCGTCATGAGGAGGAGATCCTGGAGGCCCTACGCAAGGACCTGGGAAAATCCACCGCAGAGGGGTATACCACGGAAGTGGGGATCCTCTATGAGAACATCCGGCATTTCCAGAAGAATCTCCATTTCTATGCCCGAAGAAAACCCCTGCGCCGTCATAAGACCAACTTCCTTTCCCAGGGGTATCTCTACAAAGAACCCTATGGCAAGGTCCTCGTCATCTCCTCCTTCAACTATCCCTTCCAGCTGGCGCTGGAGCCCCTCATCGGCGCCATTGCTGCAGGAAATACAGTGGTACTGAAACCTTCGGACCAGGCGGGGTATACGGAGGCTGTTCTTCAAAAAGTTCTGGCCGAAGCCTTTCCCCCCAGCTATGTGCGCGTCCTCACGGGAGGGCCGGAAGTGGTGGAAGCCCTGACCCAGGCGCCCTTTGACTATATCTTTTTCACGGGGAGCACGCGAACGGGAAAGCGGATTATGGAGAATGCGGCCCGGAATCTCATTCCGGTGACCCTGGAACTGGGCGGAAAGAGTCCAGCCATCGTGGGTCTTCGGGCGAATCTTAAAAACGCTGCCCGGAAGATCGCCTATGGGAAATTCATCAATGCGGGGCAGACCTGTATTGCCCCGGACTATGTCTTTGTCCACGAAAAAGTTCAGGAAGAGTTCCAGGAGGAGCTGAAGAAAACCCTGAAACGGTTCTATGGGGAAGACCCCCGGCTGTCGCCGGATTACTCCCGCATTATCAACCGAAGGGCATTTCAGCGGCTGGAGAAGATTTTGGAAGCCGATGGGGCTCATCTTATTTATGGCGGAGCCACGGAGGTGAAGGAAAACTATATTTCGCCCACGCTGCTGACGGGAAACTTCCATGAGCTGACCTCCATGGAGGAGGAAATCTTTGGACCGATTTTGCCCATCATCCCGTATCGGGAGATTCAGGAGGTACTTCGGCTCATCCAATCCAGGGAAAAACCCCTGGCACTCTATGTCTTTACGGAAGACCGGCCCCTGGCCGATGCCATCATTCGACGCCTGTCCTTTGGCGGGGGATGCATCAACGATACCCTCTTCCACATCACCTCGCCCTACATGCACTTCGGCGGTGTAGGAAGTTCAGGCATGGGACGATATCACGGGAAGGCGTCCTTTGACACCTTCACCCATGAAAAATCCGTGCTGAAATCCAGCAGTGCGCTGAATATGCGCCTGAATGAACCTCCCATCGGGAAACTCAAAGAAAAAATCATCCGGAAAGTTCTGCGCTGAGAATGGACAGGGAGAGTCTGAAGTCCCCATTGGCAGCCTACAGTTGACATCAAGGAGGAAACATGGAGATCTACAAGGTTCTCAAGAAATATTTTGGTCTGGATTCCTTTAAGAAGGAACAGGCGGAGCTCATCAAGGAGATCCTCCGCGGAAAAGATGTGCTGGGCATTCTGCCCACGGGCTATGGGAAATCCCTTTGCTATCAGGTGCCGGCGCTGATGATGCGGGGCTCAACGCTGGTCATTTCGCCCCTGATCTCCCTCATGAAGGATCAGGTGGATGGGCTTCTGGATCGGGGGATTCCCGCCACCTTCCTGAACTCCTCCCTGGATCTGGAAGAGTCTCGCCGCCGCCGTCAGGACATTCAGCGGGGGATGTACAAACTGATTTATATTTCGCCGGAGTCTCTGAAATCTCCGCGGATCGCCGGAATCCTCCGGAACTTGGGGTTAGCCCAGGTGGCCGTGGATGAAGCCCACTGCATCAGTATCTGGGGCCATGATTTCCGGCCTTCATACCTGGACATCCGGCATTTCATCGACACTTTGCCCAAGCGGCCCGTGGTCACCGCCTTCACGGCCACGGCCACCGAGGCGGTCATCGAGGATATTCTCATGCTATCGGGCCTTCAGGACCCTTTTCAGATTCGGGGGAATCTGGATCGCCCCAACATCTTTTTCAGCGTGGTGAAGCCCCAGGATGATCTGGAAGAGCTGATTCGGATCATGGACAAGCGCCGGGGCCATCAGGGCATCATCTACTGCCAGCGGAAGAAAGAAGCGGAGGCGCTATCGAGAATTCTAGAGCATCGGGGCCACAGAACGGGACTTTACCATGGGGGCATGGACGATGCCCAGCGGCATAAGGTCCAGGAGGATTTTGCCTTTGACCGCATTCAGGTGGTGGTGGGAACCAGCGCCTTCGGCATGGGCATCGACAAGTCCAATGTGCGCTTTGTTATCCATATGGGCATTCCCATGAACCTGGAGTCTTTCTACCAGGAAGCCGGCCGGGCCGGCCGCGACCAGGGTTACAGCGAAAGCTACCTGATTTATCGGGAACCGGACTTCCAGCGCCAGCTGGGCCTCCTGCAGCATAATCTTCAATCGGAGGATCGGCTCCTCATTGAACGGGACAAGCTCGTCACGATGGACCGCTATGGCCGAGGGCGGAAGTGTCTGCGCAGTTATCTTCTGGATTACTTCCACTCCAATCCCAGGCAAGGAATGCTGGGGGAGAAGGAGGAAAGCGTTCCCTGCGGAAGCTGCTCCGTCTGTGCCCAGCAGGGGATACTCCCTTCAAAAGTCCTGGATCCGCTCATCCTACAGAGCATGGAAACTCTCCCGCAGCCGGTATCCCGGGAAAGGCTCCTGCTGCTCTTCCAGGAGGAAGAACTCCAGACTGGAGGACTTAATCCCCTGGCCCGTTATCCGCAGGAAAAACTTGCGGAACACCTGGAGGAACTGGTGGTCCAGGGACAGCTTCTCGCCTCTCCCCAGGGCTATGCCCTGACCGCAGAGGGGAAACGATGGGCGGAGAGAATGCTGCCGGAAGACGAGCAGGCGCCGGAGGAAACTCAACCCGAAACTCCCACCCAAGAGCTCTTCCAACAGCTCAAGGAGATCCGGAAGGAAATCTCCTGGATGGAGAACATTGCGCCCTATATTATTTTCCATGATGAAACCTTAAAGGACATCATCCGCCGCTATCCCCGAAACCGCAGTGAATTTATGGAAATTCGCGGAGTGGGGCGGACCAAGGCCATGAAATATGGGGAGATCTTCATTGAAGCTCTTCGGGCCTTTGAAGAGAAGAACCCCCAGGTGAGAAAGAAGCCCCTGGTTCTGCCTGAAGCTTCCCCGGAAGGGGAGGAGGGTTTTGTGGATGCCTTTGAACTCCATCAGGAAGGCAAGACCGTGGAGGAAATGGCCCGCATTCTCGGGGTGGTCCCGGGGACTGTGGTGGACCGGCTCATTCGGGACCATGCCAAAGAGCGCCCCGTGGATCTTCAAAGGATCTTCAACGCCGCGCTGGAAAAGGATATACTGGACAGCATCCGCCGCCATGGACCGGAGAAGCTGAAACCCCTGAAGGATGACCTGGAAGCCCAGGGGAAATCCGTGGAGTATCTGGATCTCAAAGTAGTGCTCTACAAGCATTTTGGGATCCGAAAAAAATAACACAAAAATCGGGAGCCGAATGAAGAAACGGCTCCCTTTCAGGTGAAGGAGGAACGGAAGGTCTAGCCTTCCAAGTATTTGTAGCCTTTTCCCCAGACGGTTTTCACCAGTCCGCGGTAGGGCCCGAGTTTGCGCCGCAGAGACTTGATATGGGTATCGATGGTACGGGAATCCCCCAGGAAAGAATACCCCCATACTGCTCGGATAAGCTCATCCCGGGACAGGGAAATTCCTTCGTGAAATTTCATGTAGATGAGGAGGTCGTACTCCATGGGGGTAAGGGAAAGCAGATTTTTCTTCAGATAAACCACCTTATTCCGATAATCAATGGACATGTCTTTGTATACGGAGGTGGCGGAAAGGTCGGTGGAAATCCGGACCAGACTGGAAAGAAAACTGACAGTCAGGGGATGTTCCCGGATGACGTATCCATTGAAGGGAACTTGCTCGATTTTCTCCAGAAACTTGGATCGGGTATCTTTTTTCATCATAAATATATTCAGGTCTTTATCATTTCGAAATAAATCATTCAACTCGGTCTGATGTCTTCGATAAAAGCTCTCATGGACAATGACGACATTCGCCGGTGTCTGAAGGCTGGACCGGATGAACTCGGGGGTCGTGGAAAACGATAATTCGAAATCCTCCCAGATGGCGGGAAGTTCGTCCACGACGGCGTCATGGGGGAAACCCGCTAAGATTATCCTGTGCATCTCATCACCTCAACCTGTATCTTAGCATTTAGATTTGAAGTAGATTTAAAGAAAAGCCAGAAAAACCGTGAATTAAGAAAATCTTCATGAATGGAATTTCCCCGAGGAAAAAGGATAATTGTACACCTTATACGCCGGGTGTGCTATAATATAGAAGAATAGAAGAGAAATCATAGGCAAGGAGGAACGCAAATGAAGTGCTGCAAGCTTTTGGTCGTGTCAGCGGTTTCCCTGGTGGCAGGAGCGCTGATTTACAAGACCGTTGTGGACCATAAGGAAGAGATTGATTCTTTTGTCAACGAATACGGCGAGTTCATCGAAGATGATGTCATCGAGCCGGAACTACTGGAAGAGGAATAAAAACAAACGACGGCTGCTGAGCAGCCGTCATTTTTTTGAATTAAATTTAGTTTTAGATTCAAATAAATTTCGAGTAAAATTCAATATTTTTTCAGAGAACGGAGAAACGCTCTCTTTTCTGTTTCTCAGTCGTAAATGGTGATGGAACCGTCATCCTCGAGATAGAAGACGATCTTGTGGGCCTTCAGGGTATCCACCGTATGCTGGTAGAGGGCCTGTTTGCCTTCCAGAATTTGCTCCGCTTTTTCATTCAGCTGCTCCCGCTGGGTTGTGGTCCAGGGGATGTCCTTGATTTCCTGGGTATAGAGAACCCAAGCCACCAGCTGGGTTTTCAGGTTTCCATAATCCCCATAAAGCGGTTCCAGAAGTTTATGATGGTATTTGGGGGGAGTATCCAGGTCCTGCACCTTCACTTCCAGGAGGTTCAAGGGGATGCTGATGTCTTCTCCCGCCATTTTGCGGTCCAGGAGCTGCAGCAGTTCCTTTTCGGACTCTTCGAAGGGGATGAGGCATTCCGTGACAAAGAAGGTGTAATAAAAGGAGGTTTTGCTTCGGACGTGAGGGGGTCCAAAGGGAAGATTTTGGCTGCTTCCGGTGACCCAGCCCAGGAGACTCCCGGCCATCCCGGGCACCAGGGTGAACAGGAAGGTGACGAGAAGCAGCAGCGAGAGAAATCCGATCAGCAGTTTTTTCATCCTCTTCCTCCTTTCGCGCCAATCAGCGGTGTTCGTCCTGATAACGCTGGATCTTATCCTCGTAACATCGGCGAATTTTTTGGATTACCGGATTTTCCGTACTGGAGAGCGTCCGGTCGTCAATGCTTCGTATGGGCAGGACCTTGGGGGAGGTGCCGGAAATGAAGGCCCCATCCCAGGTGGGAAGATCCGTCAGGGGGACGGGAACTTCCTCCACGGGAATCCCGTTTTCCTTGCACAGGTCGAGAATCCGCTGCCGGGTAACACCGCCCAGGACATCCTTCAGGGGAGGGGTCAGCACCTTGGCTCCCCGGACAAAGAAGAGGTTGGATTTGGAGCCTTCCGTAATGCATCCTTCAGGATTCACCAGGAGTGCCTCATAAATGTTTTTCTCTTCGATGAAGGCGGTCACCGCCGCTTTATACCGGGCATCAATGACCTTGGCGTTGGGGTTGTGGCGCACAATGGCCATGGTCGCCGTGTCCACGCCTGATTCATACAGTGCGTCCCCAGGATAGGCATGGGGGATGAAATAGAGATAAATATCCGGCGCAGCACCGTTGATGAGAAGCTTGATGTTTCCATTTTCCACTTCATTCTTCTTGATCAGAAGGAGGAGCAGATTTCGGATCTTTTCCGGGGTTTCCGTAAGTCGCATGCCCTGCAGAGCGAGGGAGGAGGTCATGCGGGAAAGGTGGTCCTCCAGAAAAAGAGGGATTCCGTCAATGACGCGAATGACTTCGTAGACATTCTGCGGGTTCAAGGTGAAGGAGAAGTCGGCGGCATCCGCGAACTTTCCGTTCTTCATAAAAAAACGGCCAACGATTTTTTCCATAGTTACCTCCAGAATAATACCGGGTATTTGGGGTTTCGCTTGCGGTAGTTAATGAGGAAAGGTTTCCCCACAATCTTTAACAGGGGTTCATCGCTCATGGAGTCGGAAAACATATAGGACTCGGCATAATCCACATCCTGTCCTTCCAGCGCCGTATAGAGCCTCAGCACTTTCTCCGCGCCTTTATTGTTTTCGCCCTCCATGATCCCCGTGAAGCGGCCCTCTTTTACCTGAAAACGGGTGCCCATGACAAGATCTGCCTGGCAGATGGTCTTCAGCTTGGTGATATAGAATTCAGGCGATGCGGACGTTAGGATGATGGTGTACCCTTTTTCCTTGAGCTCGGCAATTTTCTCCAAGCCATCGGCATAGAGAAGGGGAATGAGACGCTTTTCGAGAAACTCCTCACAGAGGGCATCCAGGCGCTCCATGGGCATGTCCTGCAAAAATGCAAGAAACATTTCCTTTGTTTCTTTTTCCTTGATCATCCCCAACTGATACAGCCCACCGCTGGCAGCGGCCTTGGGCAGATGCCGGAGATAGGCGGGGTGTTTGCGAACGAGAAAAGCATAAAAGGCGATGAGAGTTTCTTTTCGGGTTAGGGTGAAATCCACATCGAATAATGCCAGTTTCATGGAAATACCTCCAATAAAGAAAGCCTTGAGTGGTCCCCAAGGCTTTCAAGTGTGTGGTGTCTTACTGAAGTTCTTCGGAATCTTCCAGGGCTGCATAAGCCTCGGATACCTTTTCGAACTCATCCTCACCGAGGAATACCAGTTCTCCGTCTTCGCCTTCCACTCTCAAGGGGGTGACGGACTCATCGTCGTTCATGACGAGGACATAGACATTTCCTTCAAATTCAAATTCATCCACAATGGGATATTCTTCCGTGGTGCCATCTTCATTTTCGAAGGTGACGACGGGGGTGTGCTCATGGTCATGCTCGTGGTCATGGTCATGATGATGATGCTCGTGGCCGCAGCCGCATCCTTCCTCTTCAGTCTCGTTGTCTGCGCAGCAGCAGGCCTTGGTGTCCTTTTCCTCGGCGGTGTTTTCACAGCAGCAGCTGTTGTCTTCGCAGCACTTGTTGTTTTCATTTATTGTGTTTGTCATGTTGTTCCTCCAGAATTTATTTCAATACATCTTATTCTATCACATTTTCCTTGAGAAGGAAGTTAATTTTGCACTTGGAGATTACCGGGTAATCACCGCGGAAATGGGCGGAATGACCTGCTTTTTACGGGAGAGGATTCCGGGGATGTACACGGAATTGTCTGTGAGTTCCACGTTAAAGGCTTTGCTGACCAGATCCTTGTGTTTACCCACCACAATGAGTTCAGAGCCTTCTTTGTAGATGTCCGTGACAATGAGGAGCTGCAGGCTGAAGTTATGCTCCGCGGTCATGTCTTCCATGGCGGCGAGAATGGGGGCCTTCAGATCCTTCAGGGACTGGGCATCCATGGTGTACACCTGGGATACGCCGATGCGGGCATTGTCATAGGTGAAGATCTTGAAGTCCTGCTTCAGGATTTCCTCCGGGGTCTTGCCGGCGAGGGATGTGCCGTAACGGAACATTTCCAGGGCGAAATCTTCCACATCGATGTCGGCGATCTGGGCCAGCCGGTCCAGGACAATCCGGTCGATGTTGGTGGAGGTGGGGGATTTGAAGAGCAGGGTGTCGGAAATGATGGCTCCAGCCAGGATCCCAGCAGTCTTCTTCGAAGGTCGGATTCCATTTTCAAAGAAAATGTTCGCCACGATGGTGGAAGTGCTCCCCACGGGTTCGTTGCGGAAGAAGATGGGGGTGGTGGTGGCCACATCAGCCACGCGGTGATGATCGATAATTTCGGTGATCTCCGCTTCATTGAGTCCTTCCACGGACTGACCCTTTTCGTTGTGATCCACCAGGATAACCTTTTTCTTCTTGCCGGAAATCAGGTGGAAACGGGAGATGGTGCCGATGACCTTGGAATCGTCATTGACCACGGGGTAGCTTCGGTAACGGGTTTCCGCCATGATTCCGCGGATGTCGCCGATGTAGTCATCGGAGGAGAAATACACGATCTTCTCCTTGCTCATGACGTACTTCACCGGCACCGCCTGGGTGATGAGCCGCGAGGTGGTGTAGGTGTCGTAGGGCGTATTGATGACGGTAATTCCATTCTCCTTGGCTTTGGCCAGAAGATCCTCGTCCATCTTGCCGTTGCCGGTGATGATGATGAGGGAGACTTTCTTCTCCACCGCCACTTCCAGGAACTCTTTCCGGTCCCCGGAGATGACTACATCGCCTTCCTCAAGGGTTACGCCGATCTCCTCCGGCGCGGCGGAGAGGGAATAGATCTTGCCGTAAAAATGGCGTCGGTCTTTGACGCTGTTGATCATCTGTCCTGTCAGCGTGTCCAGGATATTATTCACCGTCACTTTGGATTTTCCCAGAATCATGTTGTCCCAGACATCCATGTAGCTTTCCGTGACATTGGAAACAGAAACGACGCCGCAGAGGCGCTCATTTTCATCCACCACGGGAAGGCTCTTGACGTTGTTCATCCGCATGATGTTCCACGCCATTTTCAAGGTGATGTCCGAGGAAATGGGGGCGATTTTATCAATATTGAGGTCGCTGACCTGCAAGCGGACGTTTTCGATATACTGGGGAGGCTCCACCCCGAAATACGCCAGGATGAATTGCGTTTCCCGGTTGATGTCCCCCAGCCGAACAGGAATGTAATCTCCGTTGCCGGTTTTGTTTTTGAACTCCGCATAGCCTAAAGCTGCGCAGATGGAATCGGAATCAGGATTCCGGTGGCCGGTGATGTAAACTGTATCCTTCATAGTTGCCTCCAATCACATATTATTTTCGTAGGAAAGGGCGTTCCTTGCCCTTGGAATCCATGACTTCACCTTAAATAAGAAACAAGTCTGCAACACGAAGAAGCAGACTTTGAGGATTTACTTTCTTTTATACTGAACCTGACGCTTGGGCATAGGGGCATCGATCTTGAAGAGATCCTTGCGGGTGGTGGTGTTGCGGATATTCTTGATTTCCAGAACATCGCTGTTTTCTTTTCCCTTCTTGCCCTTCAGTGCCTGAAGCAGAATGACATTGCCCTGGCTCACCGCGATAAACTCGGGTTTCTTAAACCATCTTCGGGCTTTGTACTCTGAACGGACGACATTTTTGGACCCTTCCGGCTTCAAAATGATCGTGGCTTTCAGAATATGGAAGATCCAGAGAATTTTCTTCTCTTCCACCTTTACGGAAAGAACCGTACCGTAGGCTTGTGTGATGCGGTCTCCGTACTTTTTGAGATAATTGTCTGCATAAAATTTCTGCAATTTATCCTTAAAACCCATTCCATAAACTCCTTTATAATCCAATGATTGCTACACAATATTATAACATAAACCCTCGAAAAGTATACTTGAAATTCCCGGACCAGCCGGGAGAAATAAAGGTTTACCGTGAACGATTTTATCATGAAGGCGAGAAAGTGAAAAGTCTTTTTTCTGTCTTGGATTTCGGATGGATTTCCGCAACCTGGCGCTGGGGGGAAAGTGGGCTTTATCCTGGACGGAGAAATCCGGGCAGATGGTTATCAGCGCCGGGGAAATATGGTAAAATGAGGGGGAAAAAGAGGAGGTTGAATTATGAATAAAAAGACACTCGCCCAGTATATCGACCATACCCTGCTGAAACCCGACGCCACGGAGGCCGAACTGGTGAAGCTTTGTGAAGAGGCCCGGGAACATGGGTTCTTCAGTGTTTGCATCAATCCCTGCAACATCGCCAAGGCCAAGGAACTCTTAGCCGGCACGGAGACCAAGGTCTGCACCGTGGTAGGATTCCCCCTGGGGCAGATGACCACCGAAGCGAAAAGCTACGAGACCAAGGAAGCCGTTTTCCTCGGTGCCGATGAAATTGATATGGTCATCAATGTGGGCAAACTCAAGGATCAGGATTACGAGTATGTGCTGGAGGATATCCGCGCAGTGGTCCTGGCCGCTTCCGGTACGCTGACGAAGGTCATCATTGAAACCTGTCTTCTCACTGATGAGGAAAAGGTGAAGGCCTGCGAACTGTCCGTGGATGCCGGAGCTGATTTCGTGAAGACCTCCACCGGCTTCTCCAAGAGTGGAGCCAAGAAAGAGGATATCGCCCTCATGCGTAAAACCGTGGGTCCCGATCTCGGGGTGAAGGCTTCCGGTGGAATTCGCACCCTGGCCGATGCCATGACCATGATCGAGAATGGGGCAACCCGTCTGGGACTTTCGGCCAGCGTGGCCATTCTGGGCGAACTGGACCAGTAGAATCTGGATTCCAGGGAGAAAGGGAGAACGCCATGTATCGTGACATCATCGACGGAAAGGACTTAAGCCGTCTTCTGCCCGACCTCCCGGAAGAGTTCCGAAGCATTCGGTTGGAGATCTTCATTCGGGAGTATGCCGATGAATATGCCAAAATCGAAGAAGCCCTGCAGAAGATCAAAAAAAAGGTGTCCCGTTCCGCATATCTGGGAAAAGAACAGGAAGTGTTTTTCTTTGAGGGGGACGAGCTGGAGGAAGACTTTCGAAAGCCTCTGCTGTCGAAACTCAAGGAACAGGGATATCAGTGCGACATGAAAGACGGTGCCCGGGGTACCGTGGTGATCACCGTCCACTGGAAAAACGCATAAAAGACTTGGAAGCACAAGACCTTCAAGGGTCCTGGCAGCTTCCAAGTCTTTCCTTTTCCCGCAAAGTTATGCGGTTTTCTTCCTTTGTCGGCGATCAAAGAGCAGGTTGGCCAGCACATTTCCCACCATGACCGCAAAGACCGTCAAGGCGAAAATGAAGTAGGCCAGTGGAAGAAAGCCCTCCAGGTTGCCGAAATACATGTTATAGACCAAATAAGGGATCAGAAGGAGAGAAATCAGCGAGGGCAGATACCGGAGAACCCAGTTCTTGGTAAAATAAGATAAAAGCAAACTGTAGGCTGCACCTCCGGCCAAGAAGAGCAGGAGATAAAGAAATAGTCTCAGCGTTCCGTTGTCCATATGATCAACTCCTGTTCGTGTGAGAGCTTAATGCTTCTCTACTTTCATTATACGCAAAGAGTATTCCGGATTCATTTTTAACGCAAACTATTCATATAATATTAAACAATTCGCTAAACCAGGCATGAATCTGTAGGGTAAAATGTAACGTAACAAAGGACAGGGGAGGTGGCGGGATGAACGACAAAGAACTGAAACGGATGGAAGGACGGTGGTATCTGCAGTATTCGGGATGTCCCCTCTGGAAGAGAGGAAGCATCGACACAATCTCCTTTAACTATGATGTCCAGCATAAGGGCGAGGAGCTGGTGCTTCATGAACAGGTGGAATACCGGAAGAATGGAAAAATGAAAATGAAACGGGGCTTTGAAATCCCGGTGGAAGGGACGGAAAGCTTCAGCTGGAAAGGCGCAGGGATGAACCGGATCTTCCGGAACGGTTCCCGGGTGCTTCATCTGCAGGAAGGGATTCTTGTCCTATGGTTTGAACGGACCATGTCCACCCCGGAATCCATCGACGTCCTCACCCGAAAAAAGCATCTCAATGCCCAGGAAAGCACCCATATCCTTCAGCTGGTGGCGAACTTGCCTGATGCAGCACCGTATCTGGCAGATTTGGAATCGGTGAATATCCTGTAAAGGCTTACAGAGTCCTGGAATGAAATTTGCGCTACTAAAATAGAGTGAAAATTTAGTTAATTGAGCGCCAGGGCTTGAAAAGCCTAGGTGCATCCTTTAAAATAGAATTAACACAAGATCAATACAACAAGGGGGCATAAACCATGAAAACCTATATTTATGCAAGAAACATTACTCTTACACCGGGATTAAAGGAGGCTGTAGAGAATAAGTTAAGCAAACTTGATAAATATTTTGGACTCCCCGTGGAAGCCCGCGCCACCCTCAGCGTCACGAAAACCGATCAGATTTTCGAAGTGACCATTCCCTTTGGAAATGTTCTCCTAAGAGCTGAGGAGTCCAGCGATGACATGTACAAATCCATCGATCTGGTCCAGGACAAACTGGAACGACAGATCCGCAAATACAAGACAAAGATCGAACGAAAGCAGGGGGAGGAATCCATCAGGTTTAACGAAAGCGCCTTTGTTAAAGCTCCGGAAGGAGAAGAAGAGCTTCTTGGTGAAGAAGCCCCAA
Organism: Proteiniclasticum sediminis; assembly: GCF_018128025.1. Taxonomy (GTDB): domain Bacteria; phylum Bacillota; class Clostridia; order Clostridiales; family Clostridiaceae; genus Proteiniclasticum; species Proteiniclasticum sediminis. The sequence continues at coordinate 27,467 of NZ_JAGSCS010000001.1, forward strand.
GAATTGTCCGCACCAAGAAGATCCCCATGAAGCCCATGTCCAAGGAAGAAGCCGTGCTTCAAATGGAGCTTCTGGGTCACAGCTTCTATGTCTTCGAAGATGAAGATGGAGAAACCGGTGTCGTCTACAAACGACGAGACGGAAACTATGGTCTCCTGGAGCGTGAAGAAGAATAACCGATTTTGGGAATAAAGACTGGGAGCATCGGAGGATGCTCCCTCTTTTAATTGGGAGGGATTTTGGACTAGGCTCTTCAGTTAATGGGATTTTAAAGAAAGTCCGGTAATCTGATTACGGACAGAACCAGAAATCCCCGTCTTCCCGGTTGTTGATATCAAAGCGCCAACAGTGCTATAATGATATTTGTGCAAATCTATCCTGACGGCGCTTCAGGCTCGTCCTGGCCTGTCATGGGGAACATCCCCGGAAGAATGAACGGAAATAATGATTTGGAGTTGAAAAGATGGGAATATTTGACAAGGTTTTCGGAACCTACAGCGAGAGAGAAGTAAAACGGGTCATGCCTCTCGTGGACAAGGTGGAGGCATTGGATGAAGCTTATCAGAAGCTCACCGATGATGAACTGAAAGCAAAAACCGCAGAATTTAAAGAACGATTGAAAAATGGAGAAACCCTTGACGATCTTCTGCCGGAGGCTTTTGCCACCGTGCGAGAGGCTTCCTGGCGCGTCCTGGGCATGAAGCACTTTAAGGTGCAGCTCATCGGCGGCGTGGTGCTGCATCAGGGCAGAATCGCCGAGATGAAGACCGGTGAAGGAAAAACCCTGGTAGCCACCCTGCCTTGTTATCTCAATGCCCTGGAGGGGAACGGCGTCCATGTGGTCACCGTCAATGACTATCTGGCTTCCCGTGACCGGGACTGGATGGGACAGATCTATGAGTTCCTGGGCCTCACCTGCGGAGTGATCATCCACGGGCTCACCAATGAGCAGAGAAAGGATGCCTATGCTTCCGACATCACCTATGGAACAAACAATGAGTTCGGCTTTGACTACCTCCGAGACAACATGGTGGTGTACAAAGAACGACGGGTACAGCGGGAGCTGAACTTCGCCATCGTGGACGAGGTGGACTCCATCCTCATCGATGAAGCCCGAACACCGCTGATCATTTCCGGTCAGGGGGAGAAATCCACAGAATTCTATAAAGTGGCGGATTTCTTTGTAAAAGGCCTCCAGAAGGAAGAGCACTTCACCGTGGATGAGAAGGCCAAGTCCGTGGTTCTCACGGAAGAAGGCGTTAAGCGCGCGGAAAATACTTTCCACTTGGACAACTTCGCCGATCCCAAGCACATGGAGCTCCAGCATCATGTGACCCAGGCCCTGAAGGCCAACTTCCTCTTTAAGGTGGACAAGGACTACATGCTCAAGGATGGAGAAGTCGTCATTGTTGACGAGTTCACCGGACGACTCATGGAAGGACGCCGCTATTCCGACGGACTTCACCAGGCCATTGAAGCCAAGGAAGGGGTCAAAGTGGAGCGGGAATCCAAAACCCTCGCCACCATCACCTATCAGAACTATTTCCGTATGTACAAGAAGCTATCGGGTATGACCGGTACCGCCCAGACCGAAGAAGCGGAGTTCCGCCACACCTACGGACTGGACGTCATCGTCATCCCCACCAATATGCCGGTGCGCCGGGAAGACAATCCGGATCTCATCTACCGTACGGTCCAGGCCAAGTACAAGGCCGTTGTCCAGGAGATCAAGGAATCCTATGCAAGACGCCAGCCGGTCCTTGTGGGCACCACCTCCATTGAGAAGTCGGAATATCTGTCCGCGCTGCTCAAGAAGAACGGGGTTCCCCATGAAGTGCTTAACGCCAAGTACCACGACAAGGAAGCAGAAATTGTTGCCCTCGCCGGAGAACTCGGTGCCGTCACCATCGCCACCAATATGGCCGGTCGAGGAACGGACATTAAGCTGGCCGAAGGCGTGGTGGATTTGGGCGGTCTTCGCATCATCGGCACCGAGCGCCATGAGTCCCGTCGTATCGACAATCAGCTCCGTGGACGTTCCGGCCGTCAGGGCGATCCGGGAGAGTCCCGTTTCTATCTGTCTCTGGAAGATGACCTCATGCGGATCTTCGGCTCTGAGCGTCTCTTCGGCATGATCGACAACATGGGCCTGGGTGATGATGCCATTGAGTCCAAGATGGTCACCAAGTCCATCGAGAGCGCCCAGAAGAAAGTGGAAGGCAATAACTTTGACACCCGTAAAACTCTGCTGGGGTATGACGATGTCATGAACATGCAGCGTGAAGTCATCTACGGCCAGCGCTCCATGGTGCTGGAAGGCAAAGACCTGAAGGAAAATATCCGGGCCATGATGAACAACGTGGTCACCCGGGCGGTGGAAATGCACCTGGCCAACGGCAATGACCGGGAAGAAGGCCTGGAAGCCCTCATCACCTACATGGAAGATGTCTATGTTCCCCATGGTCAGGTGACCTTGGAGGACATCCAGGGACTGTCCAACGAGAAGCTCATCGATTTCTTCTATGAGATTGGTGTCGAGCTCCATGAGGCCAAGGAACGGGAAATCGGCGAGCAGATGCGTGAAATCGAACGCGTTATCCTCCTGAAGGTCGTGGACACCAAGTGGATGGACCATATCGACAACATGGACCACTTGAAGCGAGGCATTGGACTGCGCGCCTACAAGCAGCAGGATCCGGTCCAGGCTTATCAGTTCGAAGGTTCGGAAATGTTCGATGAGATGATCGAGTCCATCAATGTGGACACCATCAAGTACATTCTCCACATTGTCATCCGTCAGGAAGAGAACATCGAGCGGGAACAGGTGGCCAAGGAAACCGCTACCAATTCCGACAACACCCTGAAGCGCAAGCCAGCGGTGAAAGACACCCGCATCGGACGCAACTCTCCCTGTCCCTGCGGCAGCGGCAAAAAATATAAGAACTGCCACGGCATTGGCCAATAATATGCTGAACAATAGACTTGGGCGACCAAGTCTATTTTCCCCTGAAGATGAAAATTTACTTTAAAGGAGTGATGACCATGTTGCCAAAACTTATGGAAGCAGCCAACGAGCTCAAGGGCTTCAACGAATCACTGGAAGAAATCCGGGTGTCTCTTTGACATCGCCAGTTTGGAGCGCAAGCGGGAAGAGCTGATCTACAAAATGCAGGCTCAGGATTTCTGGAATGACCCGCAAAAAGCCAAGGAAGTGACCCAGGAAGAAAAGTTCATCGAGAACACCATCGCAGAATACAAATCCCTGGTGAGCCGGGTTGCCGACACCCAGGAGATGATGGATCTGGTGGAGGAAGATGAGTCCCTGGAAGAAGAGGTTCTCCAGGAGGTTCGAAGCCTTCAGAAAGAAGTGGAGGCCATGCATCTTCGGGTGCTTCTCTCTGGGAAATATGATGGCAACGATGTGATCCTGACGCTGAAAAGCGGCGTAGGCGGCACCGATGCCATGGACTGGACGTCCATGCTGCTGCGCATGTACACCCGATGGGCAGAGAAAAAGGGATATCAGGTGGAGCTCATGGAGCTCAATGAAGGGGACGAAGCAGGTATCCGGGATGCCTCCCTGAAGATCGCCGGCCCCTATGCCTATGGTTACCTCAAGGCGGAGAAGGGGATCCACCGGCTGGTCCGGATCTCTCCCTTCAACTCCAGCGGCAAGCGGCAGACGAGCTTTGCGTCTGTGGAAGTCATCCCCATGCTGAAGGATGAGGAAGAAGTGGTCATCAAGGATGAGGACCTGAAGATCGATACCTACCGAAGCACCGGTGCGGGCGGACAGCACGTGAATACCACGGACAGCGCCGTCCGGATCACCCATCTGCCCACGGGCATCGTGGTTACCTGCCAGAATGAGCGAAGCCAAATTCAGAACCGGGAAACGGCCATGAAGGTGCTGAAAGCCAAGCTGGTGGAAATCAAGGAAAGACTGAACAAGGAAAAGATCGAGGACATCACCGGAGAGATGAAGGATGTGGGCTGGGGAAGCCAGATCCGCAGCTATGTGTTCAATCCCTACAATCTGGTGAAGGATCACCGTACCCTGGCGGAGGATGCCAATGTGGGCAGCGTCATGGACGGCGATCTGGACCTCTTTATCAGCGCTTATCTGAAGACATTCGGACAGGGCGCGAAGGAATAGGAGAAAGTATGAACATCAATGAAAAGTTAGCCCAAGAACTCAAGATCACCGCTGCTCAGGTGGAAGGCACCGTGAAGCTCCTGGATGAAGGCGCCACGGTTCCCTTCATCGCCCGTTACCGAAAGGAAGCCACGGGCTCCCTGGAAGATCAGGTGATCCGCCAACTGGCGGAACGGCTGGAGTATCTTCGGGGACTGGAAACCCGTAAAGCAGATATTCTGCGTCTTCTCCTGGAGCAGGAAAAGCTGACGCCGGAACTGGAAAAAGATATCCAGAGGGCGGAGACCCTCACCCGGCTGGAGGATATCTATCTGCCCTTTCGGCCGAAAAAAAGAACCCGGGCCACCATTGCCCGGGAAAAAGGCGTGGAGCCCCTGGCGCTGCATCTTCTCAGCGGGAAAGGCCAGCTGAAGGAAGAAGCCCAGAAGTACATCACCGAAGAGGTTCTAAGTGCCGACGAGGCCTTGAAACTCGCCGGCGACATCATTGCCGAGACCATGGCGGAGGATGCTGACCTGAAGGGGATGCTTCGAAATGTGGCCGTCCAGACGGCGGTGATCAAAACCACCGGCGAGCAGGAAAACACCCCCTATGAGATGTATTACGACCGCAGTGAGGAGGCTTTGAGAATGGCTTCTCACCGGGTGCTGGCTATTAACCGCGGAGAAAAGGAAGGCATTTTGAAAGTAACGGTGACCATGGATGAAGACCGGGCCCTCCGGGCCATCCTCGGCAAATACCGCACCGGCAGAGAGGAAAATGATGCGCTGATTGATCTTGTGGCTCAGGATGCCTACAAGCGCCTGATTTTCCCGGCGCTGGAACGGGAGCTTCGCTCCACCCTCACTGAGCGGGCCGAGGATTCCTCCATCCATGTGTTCAAGGAAAACCTCAAGTCCATCCTCATGCAGCCCCCCATCAAGGGTTACCATGTCATGGGTTATGATCCGGGTTTTCGAACGGGCTGCAAAGTGGCGGTGCTGGATGATACGGGAAAATACCTGGAAAACGCCACAGTCTATCCTACGGTACCCCGGCAGGATATCGCGGGAACGAAACGGGTTCTGAAAAACCTGGTGAAGAAGCATCAGGTGGGGGTCATTTCCCTGGGCAACGGCACCGCCTCCCGGGAGTCGGAGCTGGTCCTCATGGAGATGATTGAGGAGCTCAAGGCCGAAGGCGTGGAGCTTTCCTACGTCATCACCAATGAGGCAGGCGCCTCTGTATACAGTGCATCGAAGCTGGCCAGCGAAGAGTATCCGGATCTGGATGTGACCATCCGGGGCGCAATTTCCATCGCAAGGCGACTTCAGGATCCCATGGCGGAACTGGTAAAAATCGAACCCCGATCCATCGGTGTGGGACAGTACCAGCACGATATCAGCAAAAAGAAGCTGGATGAATCCCTATCCGGTGTGGTGGAGGATGCGGTGAACAAGGTTGGCGTGGATCTCAATGTGGCCACTCCGGCTCTGCTGGCCTATGTGTCCGGAATCAACAAGACCTTAGCCGAAAACATTGTGGCTTACCGGGATGAGGCCGGGAAGTTCACTTCCCGAAAAGAGCTGAAAAAAGTTAAGCGCCTCGGGGACAAAGCCTACGAGCAGTGTGCCGGATTTCTTCGGATCCGGGACGGGAAGGAACTTCTGGACAATACGGGCATTCATCCCGAATCTTATGACATGGCCCATGTGCTCCTGAAAGAGCTGGGCTATGACCGGAAAAAGCTGACGACAACGGATCTCGAGGACATCGAAGAACGGGCAAAGGCCTATGGCATCGATAAGCTGATGACCATCACGGGTCTGGGCAAGCCCACCATCCAGGATATTCTAAAAGAGCTGAAGAAACCCGGACGGGATCCCCGAGAAGAGCTGCAGAAGCCCATGTTCCGCAAGGGAGTCATGGAACTGAAGGACTTGGCCGAGGGGATGATTCTCACGGGCGTGGTCCGCAATGTGGCAGACTTCGGCGCCTTCGTGGACATCGGCGTCCATCAGGACGGTCTGGTCCATAAGAGCGAGCTCAGCAACACCTACGTGCGAAATCCTTTGGATTACGTTCGATCGGGGGATGTGGTGGAGGTCCAGGTGCTCAGCGTGGATCTGAAGCGCAAACGCATCAGCCTCACCATGAAGGGGCTCAATAAGGATAAAAAACAGTAGAAAAAGTAAAGGCCGGGAAATCCCGGCCTTTACGGCGTTTACTGTATTTCGTTGCCTTTATACCGCTCCAACTCGGAGAGGATATGGAGAAATTCGGTTTTGTCGATGTTTCCCAGTTTTCCGCGAAAACTGTTCAGGTATCCCACAAACTCTGCCGAGGACGGTTCCTTATCCGCCTTCATAAAGGTGATGAGGGAGCGGAGCCATTTGGAAAGATCGTCGTAGGTGCTGGAGTAGACGGATTCTTTGTAGATTCCGTGGGGATAGCGGATGGTGAAGGTCTCCAGGAGCTCTTGGCCATCGCGAAGAAAGCTGTCGTACGTTGTGGATCTCATGAAAATTCCCCCTTAAACGGCATAAACACATCAATTGAAAACCGTTTCTTCTCTTGATTTCTTACTTTATTGTAGCATATCTCCAAACATATTGACAGAATATTAACGGTGTGCTACGATGAATTTGTAATTAAATAGCATCTTCAGGGCGGGGTGTGATTCCCCACCGGTGGTATAGCCCACGAGCCGCAAGGTTGATTCGGTGTAACTCCGAGGCCGACAGTATAGTCTGGATGGAAGAAGATAGATTGTTTTAGCGTTCACGCCCTGATTTCTTTGAAGTCAGGGCTATTTTACTAGGCAATCTTCTGGAGATGACAAATCTTTAGGAGGGTTTACAATGGTAAACGTATCAAAAAAAACCAACACACTCGTCAAGGCGGCATTTCTTCTGACTTTGGGATTTCTTCTCACCTACTTTGAGTTCCCCGTGCTTCCCGCCTTTCCCTGGCTGAAAGTGGACCTCTCGGCAGTGCCTGTGCTTCTTTCCGGCTTTGCCTTCGGACCTTTAGTGGGCGTCGGTGTGGAAGTGCTGAAGAATCTCCTGATTTTTACCTTGAAGGGCAGCTCTTCCGGCGGTGTTGGTGAAATAGCCAACATCATCATCGTGGGCTCTTATGTGTTTACCGCTTCCCTGATCTTCAAGAAGATGAAGACTATGAAGGGTGCAATCATCGGAACGCTGGCAGGCGCTGTGCTGATGATTCCTTTAGCCATGCTGGCCAATCACTTCATCCTCATTCCCCTGTATTTCCCGGAAGGATTGGGCGACTTCTATGCCCCCTACATGTTCCAGGGTATTCCGCTGTTTAACCTGATCAAGGGTCTCCTGATCTCCGCTGTGGGAATTCTCTTCTACAGCAAGGTATCCGTTCTCATCAACAAGGAAGCCGGATTTCGACCAGGATACCGCAAAACTTCCAAAATCGCCGGATAAACGGTAAATTTGATGGTTTAAGACCGCAGTAGATAAAAAGACTCATCCCGTGAGGGGTGAGTCTTTTCGCTTAAATCTGCAGATTCATGACTAGGGCATCTTCTCCGTTAATGTAGTACCGGGGCCGTCGGCTCAAGGTGATGAAACCCAGGGAACGGTAGAGAAGCTGAGCGGGGAGATTGGACACTCGCACCTCGAGAAATACATTCTCCACATCCTTCTTCTTTAGAAGGTCAATGAGGTGGAGAAGTAGTGCCCGGGCCAAATGCCGCCGGCGAAAATCCGGGTGCACGGCAATGTTGATAAGATCGGCGTCCTCGTAGGAATACCAGCATTGAAGATATCCCGCCACCTGGTCATCCGCCAGGATCACCAGGTTAATCGCCATATGGTTTTGGATTTCCCGGCGCAGGTCCTCCTTGGACCAGGGGAGGGGAAAGGCAGCACAGCTGATGTCATAGACGGCGTCCAAGTGTTTTTCCTGCAGGGGTTCGATGATGAAATTCTCCATCATGATCGCAGTCCCTTCTTTTTCTCGTACTCATGCTCGGCTTGGCTTTTTCGAAGATATAGGGGAACCAGGGTATGGATATCCTCACTTTCTCCCCGGGCAATGCGCTCCTTTAGTAGGTAGGCCAGATTGGCGGCCTTAGGGATATTCAGCACAGGGGGAGCCAGGAGGACGTTCTCCTGGAAGCGGAGCACCTCCGGTGAAAGTTTTGTCTGGGCTTCTCCCAGGATCAGGATAGGCTGAGTTTCGTCCTTCAGCCTTTCCTTGAGTTCATCAAAGGTGAGAATCACCGGCTCCTGGTGCGTCTCTAGGTGTTCTTTATTGAAGCGGTAAATGCCGGTATAAAATCCGCCGCGGAGGGCGTCCACCATGGGAACAATGAGCCCCTGGAAGCCGAAAGCCCCATAAGCCAGCACCTTCAGGCTGTCCGCCGCATAGAGCGGCACCTGGAGGCCCGTGGCGATGCCCTTCATGGCCGCCAGTCCAATGCGAAGACCGGTGAAAGATCCCGGGCCAGTGGATACAGCCAAGGCATTGATGTCCTTCGCTTCCATGTCCAGCCGCTGCAACAGCTCCTCGATGAGGGGCATGAGGAGGGTGGAGTGCTGCAGGTTGTAGTTGATGTTGACTTCTCCCAGAAGGGCGTCTTCCGTAACCACCGCCAGGGAGCAGTTATTGGAGGAGGTATCGACGCAGAGTATTTTCAATTATTCCAGCTCCTTTAAATAGTCGTATTCTTGGCCTACCCCGCGGATGGTAATCTTACGTTCATCGGGATTTTCCGTTTTCTCCAGGTTCACATGGATAAAACTGTCGGGGAGGATGGATTCGATGAGATCGGCCCACTCGATAAGGGTGACGCCCTGACCAAAGACGTACTCCTCAAAACCGATATCCAGGATTTCATCAGCATCATGGACCCGGTACACGTCAAAATGATAAAAGGGGAGACGTCCCTCGTGATATTCATTGACGATGGTAAATGTAGGGGAGGTGATGTGGTCGCGGATGCCCATGCCTAAGGCAAAGCCTTTGGCAAAATGGGTTTTCCCGGTGCCCAGATCTCCGGTGAGGCAAATGGTGGTGCCTTTTTCCACGCGTTTCCCCAGAGCTTCTCCCAGGTGCATGGTTTCAGCCACGCTGGCGGTATATTTAATCATAAGTATCCCTCTTTTAGTTCCTTTATTATCCTGTTATTATAACGCAACCAAGGCGTTCTGAAAAGCGCGTCAGCCAATGGATGGCCTGGCTAGACAAGAAAACAGATAACGCCCGCAGCTCTGAAGGCAGAACAGCGGGCGCCGATGACGTTCGATATAGAGAAGATCCTTATTATGCAGCCTTCTTCAGATACGCGGTCAGATTCATGGTGAAATGAAGGTTGTCCGCATAGGGATCCAGCGGGAGGAAGCCCACATGCTCAAAGAGATTCACCGAGCGGTGGTTTTCCGTTTTAATTTTCGCATTAACCGTATTGAAACGGTGGGTGAAGAAAGCTTCCTGCAGCGCCAAAGTCAGCGCTCTTTTCCCAAAGCCTTTTCCCCAAAGGGATTTATCGCCGATGGTGATGACAATTTCATGGAAGCCGGACTTACGGATGAACTTCACATAGCCGATGGGGGCATTGTCATGACAGATGAGATAGAAGGGTCCTCGGTTATTAAAGGTTTGATTATAAAGGGGCATACGGGTCGTCAAGACCAGATTGCGGATGGAATGGCTAATTCCGAGATCCTCATTCAGATAGCGGAGAACATCTTCATCTTCCAGCCAGTCTGCGATGCATAAGGCATCGTCCAGAGAGATGTCCTGTCGTAGTGTGATCATGGCTCCTCCTCAAGGGGTTTTTTCCGAAATGAAGATAGCGCTTCAGCCGGAATATCTCTCCGTATTTTAAGATGAAACGCCAAATACTTCAAAGGCCAAAACGAGCGGTTTCCGGGGGAAAAGCACTTTACCTGAGTTTCCCTCGGTTTCCCTCGACTTTTGGATGTTTTACTGTAGAATCCCCATAGATTTTGATATTTCGGCAATAAAAAGAGGATATTTTTGCTTAACATCAGAAATATTGAAGAAACTTCGGAAAACGGGATTTTAAGTGAGGTTTAATTGGGAAAAGGGAAATTCGCTTTAGCGCTTCTCGTGAAATAACAAGGAAAAGAAAAAGCCCTGCACATCGTGCAGGACCTTGTTGGCAGGGGTACAAGGATTCGAACCTTGATTTACGGTTTTGGAGACCGTTGCTCTGCCGTTGAACTATACCCCTAGAGTATTTGATTGCCCTCAACTGGGCTACATTGCTCATTTTAGCATCTTCCGAAAGGAGTGTCAACTGTTTGTTCACATGTTTCCTCGGGGTCTTTGGGTAAGCCAATTGCAAAACAAAATTCTACCCCTAATGGCATATTTCAGTCCAAGAGTCTGCGTCCACCGTCGAAGATCTGTTAAAGCAGGACAAACCGAGGGGGCCGAGGGAAATAAATAGCTCTTTCCGGAGAAGATATGATAAAATCAAGTTGAATACAAATTTGTCCTCAAGGGCCAGGAAAGGAGGTGCGCGGATGCTGCAGGAAATGCTAAAGATGGATAAGTTTCGGAATTATGCCCTGGTGGGTGCCGGTGGAAAAACCACCTTGATCCGCCGTCTCACGGAAGGTCTTCGGAAAAAGAAGAAAATCTTGGTGTCCAGTACCACCACTTTCCTCAAACCGGGATTCCGGGTCTACGATTTTTTGGACTATTCCTATGTCCGGGATTATGACCTAGCTTCTGTGGATCATCCCGGCGTCTACATCATCGGCAAAGGCAAGAATCAGGAGGATTTGATGCTGGGCCTGGAAAGCGAAGACATTGCGGCGATTTCCGAAGCCTTTGACAACAGCATCATCGAGTGTGATTTCTCCAATGGCAGGCGACTGAAGGGATTCCGGGATTTTGAACCGAGAATTCCCCCTTCCACGGATGTGACCATCGGGATTGTGGACATCCAGTCCCTGGGGCTTCAAGTCAATGCCGCCAACATCCACCATCTGGATAAATTCATTGAACTCACGGGAAGTTCCATCGGCTCTTTGGTCACCATCGATAATCTCACCCGGATCATCGATGACCCCCGGGCGCTGTTTAAGGATGCCCAGGGAAAAAGAGTGCTTTTCATCAATAAAGTGGAGAAGGAGCTGGATGAAGCCCTTTCGGCAAAACTACTGGAGTCCATCGATCTTCAGCGGCTGCATCTGGTCATTGAGGGAAGCCTCATTGAGAATCGCTACCTTGTTCTCTACGAAGAGGGATTTATTCAAGATGGAGGAGTCGACCATGATTTATCTGATCGTCAGTGATATCCATTCCAATCAGCCGGCTCTGGATCAGGTGCTGGCGACGGAAAAAGCCGATGAGGTGCTTTTTCTCGGGGACATCATCGGGTATGGCGCTTCGCCGGAATACTGCTACCAAAAGTTCAGAGACCTGGGGGGTAAAGGGGTCATGGGTAACCATGAATATGGGGCCGTCCGACCGGACACCCTGGTTCATTTCAGTGAAAACGCCATGCTGGGGGTTCTTCACAGCATGAAGGTTTTGTCCAAAGAAAATCTGGACCATATGCAGCGATTGCCGGAAACCCTTAAAATCGGGGATCTTCTTTTGTGCCATACGATGCTGGGCCATCCCCTGGAGTTTCCCTACGTGTTCCCCCAGGACAAGGATTCCCTGTATCTAAAGGAGAGCTTCCAGCGCATGGCGAAGGAGGAGATCCAGGTCATTTTCACCGGCCATACCCACAAGCCCTGTATTTTCAAACAGCTTCCCGACGGCAGCATCGAAACTTATAAAACCGCCCAGGGGGAGCTTTTTCTCGATGAACAGCGCTATGTTATCAATGCGGGAAGCGTAGGACAGCCGCGCAACGGGAGCCCTTTAGCCCACTATGTTCTCTATGACACCAAGCTCCGAAAGGTTACCTTCCGCTCGGTTTCCTATGATGTGGATTTAGCGGCAAAGAAAATCCGAGAGGCGGGGCTGCCTGATTTTCTGGCAGATCGTCTCTACCGGGGGATCTGAAAAATTGCTGCATTGACAGAATCCATTGACTTATGATACAATTCGATTGAATACAATAGGATGAGAGGTACTAAAGATGATCGATGAACTGAAACTTGAAAATCAGCTCTGTTTTGCAGTGTACGCATTCTCAAGGGAAATCACAAAAATATACCGCCCATTTTTGGAACCGCTGAACCTGACCTACACCCAGTATCTGGTCATGATCGTGCTTTGGGAAAAGGACGGCATCTCGCTGAAGGAACTGGGCAGCAAGCTCAAGCTGGATTCGGGAACCCTGACACCACTCCTCAAAAAACTGGAACTGGATGGGAACATCGAACGAACGCGGGACAAGCGAGACGAGCGCAATCTCATCATCTATTTGAGCCCCAAAGGCCGAAAACTCATGGAAGAGGCCGAGAAGGTACCCAATAACATCGCCTGCAGTCTTCCCTTGGATCTGGATGGCATCGTGGGTCTGCGGGAGCAGATCAAGCTCATCCTGGATCAGCTGGAAAACCAGTCCAAGGATAATATCATCAAGAGTGAATAATACGCATTAAACAGCAGCGCCTGGATTGTAAAATCCAGGCGCTTTATTTCTTACGTGTCTTTCGATGGGGGCTGATCATCGCTCTCGTCATACTCCCGACCGTCGGTGAAGGTGAGGGGAAAGTCCATTTCCTCTTCCAGCTCCGTGGCGGCAAAATCCGTGGAAGGCTGATAGAGGGCAAACTTGACGGTGAACGTGGAACCCTTGCCCAAATTGCTGGTCACATCGATGGTACCGCCATTGAGCTTGACAAAGTTCTTCACAATGGTGAGGCCGATGCCGTTGCCTTCCACCAGTTCCCGGGACTTGTCCACCCGGTAGAACCGTTCAAAGACGTTGGGCAGATCCTCCTTGGGAATCCCGATGCCTGTGTCCTTCACCCGAATGTAGCAATAATCGTCGTCATTGCTGAGCCGAAGGGTAATGGACCCGTTGCGCGGGGTAAACTTGATGGCATTGTGCAGCAGATTTGAAATGACCTGATAGAAGGAGTGTTTGTCCGCTAAAATATGGACGGGGGTATTCTTGGAAAAGATGTACTTAAATTTAATGGCCTTCTCTTTGGTGAGGCCCTGGAAATTGTGGTAGATATCCTGGAGCACCTGACGCACATCCAGCACAACGATTTTGGCCACCATGCTTTCCGCTTCGAACTGTTTCAGGATATTCAGATTGTCGATGAGCTTTCCAAAACGGATGACCTCTGAGTTAAGTCCCTGGAGACGCTCCGGGGTGGCGGGAAGAATCCCGTCGATGATGGCCTCCAGATTGGTCTGCAGGACGTTTAGAGGATTTCTGAGCTCATGGGAGACATCGGTGATGAGCCGTTTTCGAAGCATATCCTGCCGGTCGAGTTTTTCGCCCAGGGAGTTGATGCTCTTTCGGAGGATCTCGATTTCCTTCACATCCACCGTGTCATTGCCCCGGGCGGACAGATCACCCATGGACAGACTGTAGGCCGTCTGGGAAATCTTCTCGATGGGATCTGACAGCTGCCGGGCCACAAAGAGGGCAATGAGGAGAATCACAAACACCGCAATGAAGGCACTGATGAGAATTCCCACGGTGATGGAATTCAGGAAGTTTTCGTCATCCTGGGAGATGACCAAAGGGGAAAACTGTCCGATGACCACATAACCCAGGATTTCATTCTCACTCTTGATGGGAAGCTCATAGGCCACATACTGATCCATGCTGAGGGTGGAATCGGGATTGATTTCCCGGTCCCGGGTCACCAAATTTAAGGGATCCATGGTCCAGATGGGGGTTTTGTCCCAGTTGAGGAGAGAGATGGTAAAGTTGGCGGATTCCGCTTCCCGTTCCACGGCTTTCCCTGATGTCCTTGTCCAGCGGTCATCCTTAATGTAGCTTTCCCGGAAATTGCTGATGATCCGTTCATCCCGTTTTTCCTGATTGATCTTGAGATAATCATTGAATCGGGTATTCAGGGAAAGGTTAATGACGACATAGGCGATGAGCAGGGACAAAAGGGCGCTGATGGCGATGGCAATGGTCAGTTTATACTTAATGGATCTCAACTATTGACCACCACCAAACTTGTACCCCAGCTTAAAGACCGTAATGATATAGGCGGGATTCTTCGTGTCCGCCTCGATTTTTTTGCGGATATTCTTAATATGGACGTCAATGGTCCGGTCCACGCCTTCAAAATCCGGGCCCAGAACCCGATCAATGAGGGTTTCTCGGGAAAGGACAATCCCGGGATTGCTGGAAAGGATGTTGAGGATATCAAACTCGATGGGGGTCATGGCCACTTCCTCGTTGCGCAGCTTCACTTCCCGCTTGTCCCGGTCGATGATCAGTTCGCCATTGTTGAAGGACACGACATTGGTGCTCTCGCTGGTATCCTTGATTCGTCGGAACAGCGCGTTGACGCGGGCCACGATTTCCCGGGGAGAAAAGGGCTTGACCAGATACTCGTCTGCGCCCAGATCCAGACCCTTGATCCGCTCTTCCAGGCTGGATTTTGCCGTGAGCATAAAGATATAGGTGCTGGAGGTTTTTCGGATGCGTTTGCAGATTTCTTCTCCGGAAATATCAGGAAGCATCAGATCCAGAATGACGAGATCAAAAGGGATTTCTTCAAAATACTCCAGGCCCCGGTAACCCCGTTCTGCCGTGTAGACTTCATAGCCTTCCTTGCGCAGATAAGCGGAGATGGCTTCCAGAACGGAGGGTTCATCTTCGATGATCAGGATCTTATTCAATGGATTCACCTCATTTCTTATGAAGTGATTATATCATTACGGCCCTGAGGAATGCAAAACATACGCACTTCTTTTGCCTTGTACCGATGATCTTCAGGAATTTGAATGGAAAATTCATCAATTTCAGCCACCATTCAACAATCCTCCCGGAAGGCGCAAAATATCGTGTTTACCTTGGGAGAATTACTCCGAGCAGATGCCATTTTGGGGAGAAGTTCGCAGAATCTTTAATGAACGATTAACTCCCTTCACAATTCTTTATAACTTCTTCATAAGTAATCGATATAATCCAATCTGTAATTAGTTTGTCATATGTTTATCCGAAACGATAAAACCTTCGGGAGGATGCCATGAAGATTGTAAAGAGCAAAGTGATCGCCGCAGTGCTGGCCACAACCCTATTGTATGGTACAGCCATGCCGGTATTTGCTTCCCCGCTGACCACCGCTCAGCAGGCTGAATTGGAAACTGTTCAGAGTCAGTATGACGCCATCCAGCAGAAAATGGGCGAGATCGATATGGAAATCTCCCTCATTGCCGATGACATCACCAACATCATGATTAAGATTCAAGAGAACGACAGCAATATCGCCCGCATTCAGAGTGAAATTGATGCCAAGGTCAGCGAAATCGCGGCCACCCAGACTCGGCTTCTGGAAAAGGAAGAGGAGTACGGCGACCGGCTGAGAGCCATGTACAAACAGGGCAATTCAGGACTCCTGGATACACTGCTGGGGGCCGAGAGCTTTGCGGATTTTATCGCCCGCACCGACGCCATCATTCAGATCGCCAAGCTTGACCGCCAGATGCTCGATGAGATCGAAGCCATCAAGAACGAACTGGAAACTCAGAAAGCCCAAATGGACGCCTCCATGGCTGAAGTTGTGGCGCTGAAAGAACAGAATGAAGCCAGCCTCAAGGAATTTGAGGGCAAGCAGGCGGAAGCCGATGTGCTCATGGGGCAGCTGGAAGCGGAAGAAGCCAAGATTGTCTCCAACCTTGCCATGGCCGAACTCTACTACATTGGCGACAACGATGACATCATCAATAACTCCTCCAGTTCCGACGAAGCCATTCAGGCAGCTGTCAACGCGCTGCGCGATATCCGAGGAAAGATCATCACCTCCACCACGGATCAAAAAGTCGTGGACCTCATCGAGAAAGGCAAGACCATCCTGAGACAGCGAGAGAGCGCTCGGCAGGCAGAAGCCTCCAAGAACAACAACTCTGGTTCCGTGAACCTTTCCGGTACCGGTGGCGCCGTGGTCTCCTATGCCTACAAGTTCCTGGGCGTGCCCTACGTATGGGGCGGAACTACTCCCAGCGGCTTTGACTGCTCCGGATTCACTTCCTATGTGTACCGTCACTTCGGTGTGAGCCTTCCCCGCACCACAGGCGGACAGGCCACCATGGGCACCAAGGTTTCCTACAATGATCTGAAACCCGGGGATCTGCTCTTCTTCGGAAGCGGAAGAATTTCCCATGTGGGCATCTATGTGGGCGGAGGCAATATGATCCATTCCCCACGCCCAGGTAAGAGCGTCAATGTAATTTCCATCAAGTATTTCAACTTCATCACCGCCCGCAGAATCTTCAATAATTAGTACGCAAGCCCGGTTACCCGGGCTTTTTCATGCAAATTTCAGAAATCTGCGGTATGATGGGAAAAATGAATGGAGAGAGAAGGAGAGATAGCCCGTGCTGGACGTGATGGATGTGGTCAAGGAAATTGTGAATAAGACGGAAGAGGAGATTAAAGCCATGGATCCCATCAATATTCTCCTCATCGGAAAAACCGGAGTGGGGAAAAGCACCCTGATCAACAACATCTTCCGGGAAAATCTCGCCATGACCGGTGTGGGACGACCGGTGACGGAGCATCTGGAAAAGATCTCCAAGGAGGGTATCCCCATTAATCTCTACGACACCCGGGGACTGGAGCTGGACCCTGCGGTCCAGAAAGCCGTTCGCAGCGAAGTGGATGAAGAGCTGGCCCAGATGGCGAAATATGGCGCAGAACGGGACCGGATTCATCTGGTCTGGTACTGCGTCAATACCGGAACCAACCGGCTGGAGTCCTTCGAGGAGGAATGGATCCGGGATTTGACGGCGAAGCTTCCGGTCATTGTGGTCCTGACCCAATCTTTGCAGCAGGAGAACATGGAGCAGCTGAAGACCTACATCGGCTCCCGAAATCTTCCCATCCAGGGGATTGTTCCCGTCATCGCCTCACCCTATGTCATCGGCGGCTTCAGTGTGCCGTCCTTTGGCCTGTCCGAGCTGGTGGATCTCACCCTCCGGGTGATCCCGGAAAATGCGGAACGGGCTTTTATCAACGCCCAGAAGGTGGATGTGCTGAAGAAGGCTGAGTATGCCAAAAAGTGGGCAAAGGGCTTCATTGCAGAAACCTTCATGGTGGGCTTTACCCCCATCCCCTTTGCCGATGCGCCTATTCTGGCCTCCAGCCAGATCGCCATGATCGCCAAGATCACCAGCATCTTCGGCGTTTCCGTGAACAAAGCATTCATCACGTCGGTGGTCTCTTCGGCCGCCGGGGTCAGCGGAGCCGTATACACCGGGCGTACCATCGTGTCCAACCTCCTAAAGCTGGTTCCCGGCGCGGGCACCGTGGTGGGCGGAATCATCTCGGGAGGTACGGCGGCGCTCATCACCACGGCCCTGGCCTATGCCTACATCAATGTCATGGTCCGGGTGGCCACGGCGGAATATCAGGCCCTTCCCATGAAAAACAGCGAAGTCATGGATCTCATGCGCAGTGAACTGAAAAAGCAGATTCAGCGGCTGGAGAAGGAAAAGAAAGAACCGAAAAACGAATAACCTGGACGGGGGGAAGGATATCCCCTATAATAGGTGAATGAACAGACCTGGATCCAAATCCAGGAAAAAGGGGACTAAAATCATGGCAATTACCGCAGAACAAAAGAAGAAACTACAGGAAATTATCGATCAGAAGAAAGCCAAGGGCCAGAAGAAAACAGCGCTGGACCGGCCGGACACCCAGATGGGTTCCACCCGTAAAGCTTTCAAGAATAAGAAGCACGGCGGTGTCTTCGACAAGTAAAAAAAATTCCCCGCAAGGAACCGGAAGCAGTGTAGCCTGCCTGGCCTTCGCGGGGCTTTTTTATGGAATGGATTCGAAATCTTCCACGGGAACTGCCGGTTCCTGGGTGAGCTTGACCACCTCGATCTGGTTGATGTTCATGAGCTCCAGGGCATAGTCGTCCAGGCGGTAATCGTCCAGATAGTAGATGGTCCGGATCCCGGACTGGATGAGGGCCTTGGTACAGTTAAGGCAGGGGAAATGGGTCACATAGATTTTGGAGTCCTTCAGGGAAATGCCTTCCCGGGCACAGTAGGCGATGCAGTTGATCTCCGCATGGAGGGTGGCGATGCAGTGACCATCCCGCATGACGTGGCCGATGTCATCGCACTGGGGAGTTTTGCTTCCCACACTGCCGTTGTAGCCCGTGGCGATGATCCGGTTATCCTTGTTCACGATGACCGCCCCCACATAGGCTCGGTCACAGGAGGAACGCTCCGCCAGCACCTGGGCGATGTTCATAAAATAAGCATTCCAGGACTGACGGATTCGGCGGGGTTTGGTGGACTTAACAATTTCATAGCTTTTACTCATTTACTTCACCTCTTCTTGCAGGATCATTTCCAAATGGGGGATATTGTCTTCCAGGTAGGGCGCTTTTGCCGTGGGCACAAAGCCATGCCGCGCATAGAATCCCTGGGCATAGCGCTGGGCAGAGATGCGGATGGGCATTTCCCCCAGGGAGCTTAGCACCCGGATGCTTTCTCCCATGAGCACATCCCCATAGCCCTGGGAACGATGGCGAGGACTGGTGATGACGCGGCCGATGGAGGCTTCCTCTCCCTTGATGCCCCGCGCAAAGAGACGGGCATAGGCGGCAAGATTTCCCTGATCATCATAAACGAGCACGTGGCGGGCCTTGGGATCATCGCCATCCAGTTCCTGATAAAGGCACTGCTGTTCCAGGATGAATACTTCAATGCGGAGCTGCACCAAATCGTGGAACTCGCCGAGGGTCAGGTCTTCAAAGGGTTTTACGGTAATTTTCATGGGTTTCCTCCCGATTGTTCGTCTAAAATTAATATATCATGTTTTGAATGTTGACAGAATCAAAATGTATCCGAGAAGCGGATATGGTAAAATAAAGCAAAGATTGAGGAGGTGTCCCATGGAAGAAGGCAACAAGGTAAAAAAGTACCTGAAAGAGAAGGAGGGCCTGGTGACCCGGCTGGGTTATCTGCAGCGGATCCTGAAAGAGTACAAGGTGCCGGTGATGATTCTTTTTGAAGGCGTCCATGCGTCAGGAAAAGGACGGCTGGCCAATGAACTTCTTCTGGCCCTGGATCCCCGGTACACGAGGTTCTATGCCACCCATAACCCCACGGAAACGGAGCTTCGCAAACCGTTCTTCTGGCAGTACTTCATCAACACCCCAAGCAATACGGAATTTGCCATCTATTACCGAAGCTGGTACTCCCTCTATATCGCCATGAAAAACAAAATGGTGGAAAACGAGCGCTACAACGGCAACAAAGTCCTCCTGAAGGAAATTCAGGCGTTTGAGAAGACCATGAAAGAGGATGGGGCAGTGCTCCTGAAGTTCTATGTGGAAATCAAGCCGGAAAAACAGAAGGAGAGGCTCCAGCGGATGTATGACAATCCCCGGACCATGTGGAAAGCCCAGGAGTATGACAAGGCCAATGACAAGCGTTACCAGAAGGACATGGAGGAGATCGTGGCTGAGGATGACTCCTGGCATAAAATCCCCTATGAACTCCGGGAAAAGGCCATTAACGATGTGCTTCGCATCGTGGTGGCCCAGTTGGAAGAACGGCTGAAGGAAGAGGAGAAAAAACGGGCAGAAACGCCTCCGCCCAACGACGGATTCTTTGATGGGAGTTTCCCGGATATTCTGACGAAGTATGAGACTTCGGGGGATATCTCCAAGGCGGAATACAAGGATAGACTGGAAATTCTCCAGAAAGAGATGCGGGATATCCAATATACCCTCTATGAAAAGAAAATCCCCCTTCTCATCGTCTACGAAGGCTGGGATGCAGCCGGAAAAGGGGGAAACATCAAGCGACTGGTGCAGCAGCTGGATCCCACAGGGTACGAGATTCACACCACCGCTGCCCCCACGGACATCGAAATCCGTCATCACTACCTCTGGCGATTCTGGCAGAATATCCCTAAAACCGGGCACATCGCCATCTACGACCGTTCCTGGTACGGACGGCTCATGGTGGAGAGGGTGGAAGGCTTTGCGAAAAACAAGGATGTGAAACGAGCCTACGAGGAGATCAATGATTTTGAAGAATCTCTGACCAACTTTGGAGCCATCGTCATCAAGTTCTTCATCCACATCTCCAAGGAGGAGCAGTTGAAACGCTTCCAGGAGCGCCAGGAAGACGAAAACAAGCTCTGGAAGATCACCGATGAGGACTGGCGCAATCGGGAGAAATGGGACCAGTATGTGGAGTCCATCAGCGACATGATCAACAAAACGGACACCGGAAAAGCCCCTTGGGTCATCATCAACGGAAACAACAAGCGCTATGCCCGGATCAAAGCCTTGGAAACCATTCGGGATCTCTGTTACAAGGAGTTTCTCAATGTTCCCTAAGGAAAATCACAAAAAAACAGATTTTAACAGAAGTTAAATTTTTCTGTCGAAAATCATGAACATTGAGAATTTCTAGCTTATTTTCCGAGAAGTCTTGCCATTTATTTTCTGTTCCCTTTATAATGGGACAAGAAATTCAGCAAGGGGCCGATGGTGCATCGAAAGGTTCTGCATCGGCCGAGGAGGAAAAGATGGAAAAAAACCGGGGGACCTGGTCCTCAAGATTTGGTTTTCTCATGGCAGCCGTGGGGTCTGCTGTGGGACTGGGAAACTTATGGAAGTTTCCTTATTTGGCAGGGGAAAACGGCGGTGGAGCCTTTGTGCTGGTGTATATCGTGCTGGTGGTCCTCTTGGGCTTCACCCTCATGCTGGCAGAAATGACCATCGGTCGTCGTGCCCAGTCTGACGCCTATGGCTCCTATCACAAAATCCGCAAGGGATGGGGATTTATCGGCGCGTTGGGGATCCTGGCCGGTTTCCTCATCTTATCCTACTACAGTGTGGTGGGCGGTTGGGTAATTAAGTATATCGTGGCCAGCTTCACCGGCACCGGCGCGGACAAAGCCGTTTATTTCGAGTCCTTCATTGGCGCTCCTGTGGAGCCGGTGATCTATCACCTGATCTTCATGGGGCTCACGGCCATCATCGTCATCCGGGGAATTTCCGGCGGCATCGAAAAGGCGTCCAAAATCGTCATGCCGGCTCTTTTTGGGCTGCTCCTCGTCGTCGTGTTCCGATCCGTGACGCTGGACGGGGCGAGTGTGGGCCTGGAATATTATCTTCGCCCCGATTTTTCCCAGATTACCCTGAAGGTGGTCATCGCGGCCCTGGGGCAGGTGTTCTTTTCCCTCAGCCTGGGCATGGGCATCATGGTGACCTATGGCAGTTATCTCAGCTCCCATGAGGATATGGAGAAGGATGCCTTCATCATCCCTAGCCTGGACTCTCTCGTGGCCATTCTCGCCGGGTTTGCCATCCTGCCTGCAGTCTTTGCCTTCGGCTTTAAACCGACCCAGGGACCCGGGCTTATGTTTGTAACCCTTCCTGCAGTCTTTGACCATATGCCCCTGGGCAGTCTGTTTTCCGGTCTCTTCTTCCTGCTGGTCTTCTTTGCCGCCATCTCGTCCTCCATCTCCCTGATGGAGGTCACCGTATCCTTCGGCATAGATCAGTTCAAGTGGAGCCGAAAAAAGGCTGTGCTCATCTTCACCACCCTCATGTTCCTCATCGGCATCGGGGCATCCCTGTCCCTCGGGGCATGGAAGGGCTTCCAGATTCCCTGGATCGACGGGAAAGCCTACGGGATTTTTGATTTCCTCGATGTGACCACCTCCTACTATCTTCTTCCCTTGGGCGGAATTCTCTGCGCCGTGTTCATCGGCTTTGTCTGGGGCATTCCTGCTGTGGTGCAGGAGATTAAAAAAGGCAGCGCTTTCCGCACAGAAAAATTTTGGACCGTGCTCATCAAGTATGTCGTTCCGGTCCTGGTTTTCCTCATTCTCCTGTCCACCACAGGACTTCTGGAGATAATTCTCAAGTAATTCCTTGTTTCGGATGAAAATGAAGTCCCCGCAAGTTTTGCCATAGTCTGGCAACTTGCGGGGACTGCTGTTTTAGGGAAGAAAGCGGACATCCAGGGTCAGCTTGAAGATGCTGCGGAATTTGGGGAGATAGCCCTTCAGCTCCTCCATCTTGAAGATGGGGTCGGAGGGAGTCTTGCATTCCATGAGCATTCCCGTATCCGTAAGGGTGATGCTCACAATCTCCGTGGCACCGGAAACCCCATGATTCAGGGCTTCGGCGATTTTTATGAGGATCCCCAGCATTTCGATGATGCGCATATCCCGGGTGGAGAGGATCTTTTTGTGGAAAAACTCTTTGAGCAGATCGTTGGCGGAAAATACCGAAGCCGAGGAGGCCGCCATGAGAATCTGCTTTTGGCTGAGCCCGTTGATGGGCGCATTGAGGATGCTGTAGAAGGTATTCCGGTCCCGCTGGAAATAGTTGATGTTCGTCCCGATGTCATAGAGGTACGTGGCGCATTTCAGCACCTTCCCGTTGCCCAGAAGCTGGGGGAAGGACTTACAAAGGGCGGTGTACATGACCCGGACCAGCTGGAAGAGATCCTTGCCCTCGTAGCCCTGATACATATGGTTGGTGATGATGTTGTCCAAAGAGAACTCCAGCACATCGGGGATCCGACGGTTGCGGCCTAAGATCCGCTCAAAGAGCAGGCCATCCCGAATACCGGCATTGGAAATAAAGAGCTTGCGGGAGTTCAGATGGCGCATGAGGGTGTTCAGGGTGGCTAAAGAGCCAATGAAGATATCCTCCCGGTCCCGGCTGAGGCCGTTCACCCGTTTCACGGTGCCTTCCAGGTACTCCCGGATGAGATCGTAGATCTCTGACACGTCCTTCTGGTCCATGCTGTAGTTATGGGAGATGAACATGGCATTGTCCTTGCGGAACCGGTCAATTTTTCCCAAGGTGCGAACGGAGCCGCCAATGCCCACCACGGGATAGTTTCGGGCCCGCTTCAGCCAGGGGATGGCCTTGAAGTTGTCCTTCAGATAACTGATGAGGGCCTCTTCCTGGGAAGGGTTTTCTTTGATGTTGAACTGCTCCGTGAGGACGATGCTGCCAAAGGGAATGGAAATGGCTTCCTGGAGAACCCGATTCTCAATGAGGACAATTTCCGTGCTGCTGCCGCCGATATCCACCATGAGACACTTTTCCAGATCCAGGGTGTTCACCGTGGCATAATAATCGTAAAAGGCTTCCTCTTCCCCGGAAAGGACCCGGATCTCATTGCCTAATGCGGCCTTGGCCCGGGACAGGAACTCATCTTTGTTGGCCGCCTTGCGAACGGCTTCTGTGGCCACGGCGATGACTTCCGTGACATTTTTGGATTCCATGTATTCTTTGAAGTCCTTGAGGACTTTGATTCCGTATTCGATCCGGCCCCGGTGCAAAGAGCCATGGACCATATTCTGGCCGAGTCTTGCGGAATGCCTTACTTGACCCACGACAAAATAGCTTTTTCCCTGGACTTCGTAGATGACAAGCCGCATGGAGTTGGAGCCGATATCAATAATTCCTACTCTCATAGCTCCTCCTTTCAATAAATTTGATTTCTTCTATACCCATTATACAAGTGAAGTTTCCATACCACAATAAAGACGAAGGGGCGGGGAGAAAGAGAAGGCAATAAGAACGGGGAAAAAACATAGGGACCGCGGGGAATAGCGCTGTAAGTTGTACGAATATTAAGATATAATGGATGAAAGCAGAGAGGTAAAGAAGGTGATTTTATGGAAACCTATAAATATGCCCCGAAGGATTTCATCAATCGGGAGCTGAGTTTTTTGGAGTTTAATCATCGGGTGCTGGAAGAGGCCCGGGACAAGAGCAATCCGCTCCTGGAGCGGCTGAAGTTTGCCGCCATCGTGGTGTCCAATCTCGATGAGTTCTACATGATCCGGTATGGCACCCTGTCGGATCAGATCCATGCCAAGATCTACAAACGGGATTCCTCGGGGCTCACCCCCAAGGAGCAAACCCTGGCCATCAACCGCCGCACGAGGGTTCTCCTGGAGGATCTCTACACCCATCTCAATACAGAGATGAAAAAGGATCTGGAGGCCGTGGGACTGGAATTTATCCCCGGAAACCGACTGGATGACCGGCAGCGGGCCTATGTGGATGAGCTCTATGGAAAGAGCATTTATCCGGTGCTCACCCCCATGGTGGTGGATTCTACCCGGCCCTTTCCACTGGTGACGTCGGATACCCTGAACATCGCGGTGCTTCTGGAGGAAAAGCTTTCGCCCGAAAAGCATCACGTGGGCACCATTCAGGTGCCCAAGGTACTGGACCGCTTCCACTATGTCCCCAGCAGCAGTCCCACCAAGCGACAGTTTATCCTGCTGGAGGAGATCTTAAAGCTGAAAATCCCGGAGCTCTTCAATGCCTTCAACATCCTGGGCATGGCCTGCTACCGGGTGAGCCGCAACGCGGACCTGGAGTACAACGAAGACGAGGCGGATGATCTTCTGGAAGTGATTAAAGAGACCATCAAGCTACGGAAATGGGGCAATGTGATCAAGCTGGAGGTGGAAACGGCGGTGAGTGCCGAGCTTCTGGAATACCTCATGGACGAGTTTGAGATCACCCTGGACAATGTTTTTCGCATCAGCGGTCCTTTGGATCTGTCCTTTCTCCATAAGCTCAATCGGGTGCCCGGCAATGAGGAGCATCGCTTCAAAGAGATTGTGCCGCTGCCGGTACCGGAGCTTCTGGCCTATGAGGATCTTTTCCAGGCCATGAGTCATAAGGATTTTCTTCTCCATCATCCCTATGACAGCTTCAGCACCATCATCAAGCTGGTGAAGGATGCCGCAGCAGATCCCCAGGTGCTGGCCATTAAGCAGACCCTGTACCGGGTATCCGGAAATTCGCCCATCGTCAAGGCTTTGGCTGAAGCAGCGGAAAATGGGAAACAGGTAACTGTACTGGTGGAACTGAAGGCGCGCTTTGATGAGGAAAACAACATCAACTGGGCCCTACGGCTGGAAAAAGCCGGCTGCCATGTGATCTACGGTGTTTCGGGACTGAAAACCCACTGTAAGGCCCTCCTCATCGTCCGCCGGGAGAATAACGAAATCAAGCGCTATTTCCATGTGGGCACCGGAAACTATAACGACGTCACGGCGAAGCTCTACACGGATGTCTCCCTCATGAGCAGCAACAAGGATCTGGCCGATGACATCTCGGACATCTTTAACCGCCTTTCGGGGCATTACCGCTATGACCGCATGCGGCTGGCCACCCTGGCCCCCGATGAGATGCGGGGCAAGTTCACCCAGCTCATCGAAAATGAACGCCTCCATGCAAAAAGTGGCAAGAAAGCCCTGATCATCGCCAAGATGAACTCCCTGGTGGATAAGGACATTATTGAAAAACTCTATAGCGCTTCTAGGGATGGGGTAGAGATTCAGCTCATCATTCGGGGAATCTGCTGCCTCCGTCCGGAGGTTAAGGGGCTCAGCGAAAACATCCATGTGCGGTCCATCGTGGGTCGCTTCCTGGAACATTCCCGGATCTTCTATTTCTACAATGAAGGGAAAGAAGATATCTTTATCGGCAGTGCCGACTGGATGGAACGGAACCTGAACACCCGCATTGAGCTCCTGATCCCCATTCTGGATGAGGACTGCAAACACAAAGTAAAAACCATTCTGGATTACAATCTAAAAGATAACGTCAAATCCCGCATTCTGGGCGGAAATGGAATCTATCGCCGTCCTTCGGCAAAAGACGGTCACTTCAATGGTCAAGAGGAACTTCTGGCCAGAACCCGCAAAAAGTTCGACAAATACAAAAAGCGCCTGGCCAAGGCCAAGACGCAGGAGCTCTAAGGAAAAGGGGGAAATATCCATGAAGATTAAGGTGAACTCAGAATATCCCGAGTTTGAACGTCTAAAGCAGCAGCTGGAAGGAGCTCATCCCGATCTGGTGCTCAAGGCCAAAGAGCGAAAATGGGGCTTGGAGCGCCCCTCGTTCAAATGGAAGAAAACCCTGTATGAGTTTGAAACCCTGGAGGAGCTTCTGGCGGAAGTGGCGAAGCTTTTCGCGGATTCCGGGGCAAAGGGCGAGGAAGAGGAAGAACTGGTACTGGAAATCCCTGTGGAGAAGTACCATCTCCACGATCTCAATATCCAAATTCGGCTGGGAAAGCACGGCGAGAAAAACAGCACTTATGAAGCGGAGGAACAGACCCTTTATCCGGAGCCGACGGAAGGAGAGGAAGCCGAGCCCGATTCGGACTTCCCCGACGAGGATGAGGAAATCGGACTCACCAGCTATAACGATGATATTGTGCTGAATCTTCCTGCCGAAAAATACAGTCTTCAGGATTTGCGGCTGAAAATCAAGTTCACGGACTTTGGAGACAGCAACTCCACCTATGAAGTCCGCAATACCCCGGAGGAATCCCCGGAGAGGGAAGCCGCCGAGGAGGAGCCCGTGGACCGGGGAACGGAAATGGGCCCGGAAGAAGGCATCTAAATCCCATAAATCACAAAAGCTGCCCCAAAGGCAGCTTTTTCACGGGCTAAATCCGGTCAGCGGAAGGCATTTCGAAGAGCGACAAGGTTTTCGGGATCATCGGTGATGATGCCATAAACCCCGGACCGCAGGAACATCCGTGCTCGTCGGGGATCATTGACGGTCCACACATGGACCTTGACGCCGGTGGCCTGAACTTCCCGGATTTGGCCGCGGGTCAGTACCGTATGGCGCACATGGAGATATGCTGCCCCGCTTCGCCGAGCAAAAGCCCCAGGGCGAAACAGGATTCGGCGGGTGAGAAGGGCGGTGGGAATCTCCGGGGCCATTAGGCGGCATTTCTCCAGGGATGGACCGTGAAAGGAAGAGAGAATGATCCGGTGGGTCAGTTCGTATTTCCGGACAAGGGCAATGACCTTTTCTTCCATGCCGACATAGGGAAGCACGTTGTTTTTCAGCTCCAGGATGGCATAGATCCCCGAAGACTGCACCAGCTCCAGGCATTGGGCAAGAAGCGGGACCGGCACAAATCCATACTGGGGAAAGAGCTTTCCCGCATTGAGGATTTTCACACGATCTGCCACCTGATCCTGAAGCAGTCCCTGCCCATTGGTAGTCCGCTCCAGGGTCTCATCGTGGAGAACCACCAGTTCCCCGTCCTTCGTCATTTGCACGTCCAGCTCAATGCCATCACACCCCGCTTCGATGGCTTTTTGAAAAGCCAGCAGGGTATTTTCCGGATAGTGCCTGCTGTATCCCCGATGGGCGACGATCATCGTCATGGATCCACCTCCTTCCGTTCTTTCTCCCATGGTACCATAGGCGGCTCCCCGGGGAAAGGGGACCCCAAAACCAAGCCCTGTGGGATTTCCCGCCGAGGACATCTGTGTTATAATAAAAACGAACTGCAGTTCGAGGAGGGGTTTTATGCGTTCGGTAAAAATCGTGCAGAGCGGAGATTTTCATCTCGACAGTCCGCTGGTGCTCCATCATCTGTCTTTTCGCCAGCAGCGCCGTGAAGAGCTGCTTTTGGCGGTCCGCCGTCTCGTGGATTACGCCCTGAGTGTTCAGGCGGATTTGCTCCTCCTGACGGGGGATCTCTTCGATTCTGCCCGGGTTACCCGGAATACCTTGGATTTTCTTCATCGGGAGTTTTCCCGATTCTCCGGAAGAATCTTCATTACCCCCGGAAATCATGATCCCTATACGCTGGAGAGCCCCTATACCACTGATCCTTTTCCTCCCAACACCCATGTTTTTGGGGACTATGAGGAGGTTTATCTGCCGGAGCTTCACTGTGTGGTCTGCGGGGAAGGTTTCCGGGAAGCGGTGGTGACCCGGAATCTTCTGGAGAGAATCTCTGCGCCTTCCACTGCCCCCATTAAAATTCTTCTGCTCCACGGAGAAGTGACCACAGGGGCCAGCCGCTACAACCCCATGACCCGGGAAAGCCTCCGCAGCAGCGGATTCAGCTATGTGGCCTTGGGTCATCGGCACGAGTACAGCGGCATCCAGCGGGAAGGCACCGTTTCCTATGCCTATGCGGGAATCCCCGAAGGCCGGGGGTTTGACGAGCTGGGCGAAAAGGGCGTCATCACGGGAGAAGTCTTTGCCGATGGGGTGAATCTGAAGTTCCAGAAGCTGGCCCAGCGAACCTACGAAGAGGTCCCCGTGGACCTCACCGGCTGCCTGACCCATCAGGAAATGCTGGACCGGATCCTCATCGCCGGGAAGAGGGCGGATACCATTCCGAAAATCCTGCTTCGTGGGGAACTTCCTCCCTATGCCATCCTGGACGAAGCTCGGCTGGAAGGGGAGCTCTCGCGCCATCTGGAGGAGTTTTCCCTGGTGGATCTCACCCAGGTGGAAAAAGAGCAGGATCCCGTCATGGCCGGGTCTTTGAAAGGGATCTTTCTCTCGGTCATTAAGGAGCGCCAGGCTAAAGGGGAAGGGAATCCCCGGCACTGGGAGGAAGCCCGAAAGATGGGGCTTCGGATCTTGAGTCAGGAGGAGTTTTAAATGCAGATCAAAAAGATTCATATTGACCGCTTCGGAAAGCTCCGTGATCAGTCATTTACCTTCAGCAGCGGCCTTAATGTGATTTACGGCCCCAACGAAGCGGGAAAGAGCACCCTGCAGAATTTCCTCTTTTCCATGTTCTATGGGGCCAGTGCCAGTAAAAAGGCTCAGGTGGAGGGGGTTCGAAAGAAGTATCTCCCCCGGGGCGAAGAATATACCTTTGGGAGCATGACCCTGGAGCTGGACGACAAGACGTTCATTCTCGAACGGAAAATCGGGGCCAAGCGTAAAGATGACTTCTTTCGCGCTTATGAGGGGGACAGCTACACCCAGACACCTTTGGCGGAGACCTTGGGAAAGGAGCTTTTTCAGCTGGACCATGAAGGTTTTCTGAAGACCCTGTGCATCGGTCAGAGCCGGACCGTGTTTTCGCCAGAGAAAGACGAAGGACTTACCACCAAGCTCACCAATCTCTTGGAAAGCGGGGATGAGGAAGTTTCCTATACCAAAGCCATGGAGAAGATCCGGGAAGAAATGAAGCTCATCCAGGGTGTCCGGAAGACGGGCCGGCTGGAAGAAGTCCATGCCCAGCTGGCAGCACTCCACGAAGAGCTGGGGGAGAGCCGAAACATGGAGAGACGAAAGACCGAGCTTCTCCAAACCGAAAAGAAACTGGAGGAATCCCTGGGGAAGCTTCGCCACCGGCGGGCAGAACTTCACCAGCTGAAAGACAAAATTCAGCTCTACCAGGTGAAGGATGAATTTTTAAGGCTGAAAAAGAATCTGGACGAGCTCCATCGCCTAGGGGAAGAGCGGCAGCAGGATTTTCATCCGCTGTCCACAGAAAAGATCGCAGAGCTGGATCATCTGGCCGATGATATGGAGGATCTGCAGGAAGAAATGGCGGAACAGGAAGAAACGTTAGCTTCCCTGAAGCGAGAAATCCAGGAGCTGGACCTGCTTTTGGATACGCAAAAAGGGTACAGCGAAGTTTCCCGGGCAGAAATTCTGGCCCTGATTTCCCTCCAAAGCGAAGAACTGCTTCTGGAGGAAAAACTGCGCTATTTCGGAGATTCTTCCCCCCGCGAGGAGCGGCTCCTGCTAAGGCGGGACGAATTGAAGGCTGTACTGGGCCGGTATGAACGGCTTTTGCGAAAGCTGAAGCCGAAGAAAACGGGACTTCTGCTGGGGATGCTTCTGTTCCTGGCTGGAACCCTCTACAGCTTCATCGTGGTGAAGGAAAGCCTTCTGGCTGTTTTGGGGGTGGCCCTGGCCCTGGTCTATGGGGCCCTTTACAGCGCGCTTCAGAAAAAAATGCTGCGCCGCAACTTGAAGAAGGCCGATGAAATGGAGGTTCAGGTGGCGGCGTTAGCCCGGGAACTGGGCATGGACCCTGAAGAGATCGTCCGTTCCAAAAAGCTCATCGATGCCATCCCAGAGGATCAGGAAAAGGAACGATGGGAGACTCGGCTTCGGGAACTTCGCGGGAAGAAGGATCGCCTCTTTCGCCTCACGGGAACAGGCTCCGTGGAAGAGCTTCTTCAAGGGGAAGAAGGCTATCGGCGAACCCGGGATCAAAAAAACGAAAAGCTCACGCTCTCCGCATCAAAGCGGGAGCACCTGAACCATTTGGAGCAGGCGATGGCGCAGAAGTCAAATCTTCTGCGCCAGCATCTGGAAAATCTTGGTTATGGCGATGCGTCCAGGGATCCCGTGGAGGATCTTTTACACTACAAAGGCCAAGCGGAGAGGATGCGGGATCTGCAGGTGAAGGAAGAGGCGCTGCGCTTTTCCCTGGCGGGGATCATCGGGGATCGGTCCGAGGAGGAAGTGAAGCGAGAACTGAAACTTCTGGAAGAACTGGGCTGGGATTCCCCACGGGATCAGCGGGATCTGGAACAGGAGGAACGCCAGCTGAGCGAAGGGGAGCGGGAAATTCTGGAACAGCAGCACGAACTTCGGATGGAACTGGCTTCCTTCAAGTTTCGGGATTCCCTCTATGTGGAGGATGCCATCCTCAGCCTTCAGGCGGAGGAGGCCGAGCTGGAAGACCGCCTGGCCATCCTGTCTTTAACCATGGAGCTGATGCAGGAATCCTATGACCGCCTGCGCCTAGGGTATTCCGCTTCGCTCAACGCCAAGGTCACCGGGATTTATGAGGCCATCACGGGCATGGATCGCACGGTGAAGGTCACGGACCTTTTTTCCATGAACTTTGAGGAAAAGGGGGCTCTCTGGCGGGAAGATCTTTTATCCACCGGTGCCCTGGATCAGCTGTATCTGTCCCTTCGCTTGGCCATGGCTGAGCAGATGTTTGGAGAAGAAAGGGTTCCGCTTCTCTTTGATGAACCCTTTGCCGGATTTGACCGGATGCGACTGGAGCGAACCCTGGATTACCTGGTGGAGCTCAGCAGCCGGTTCCAGATCTTCCTCTTCACCTGCCACGAGCGGGAGATGGAGCTCTTGGGCGAGCGGGCCCATGTGCTTCATCTGGAAGGTCCACGGTAATCCAAGAGTTGTGAAGTCAGGGGGTTTTCCTCCTGAATACGGTTACACTTTCCGAAATTGTGTTATAATAAAAGTGGAACAAGAATACTGGAAAAGGGGTACTGTGAATATGAACATTGCTTTTTTTCTTACACCAAAGTCCGAACTGATCTATGAAATGGCCGATTCGACCATGAGACAGGTTCTGGAAAGAATGGAGCACCACGGCTATTCGGCGATTCCCATCATCGATAATTATGGGAAATACATCGGAACGCTCACCGAGGGTGACCTGCTTTGGAAGATTAAGAATACTCCCGGACTGTCCTTTCGGAACACCAGCAAAGTCCTGGTCCGGGATATCGAACGGAGAAAAAAACACGAGGTTGTGACCATCAACGCAGACATCAACAACATCATCATCCTGGCACAGTCCCAGAACTTTGTGCCGGTGGTGGACGATGAGGGCATCTTCATCGGAATCATCAAACGGGGCGACATCATCGATTACTGCTACAATCTCATTGCAGACAAGAAAATGATTATCTAGTGCTGAAGTCTCGGAAAGCTGAAGAAACTTCAGCTTTTTTATGCTAAAATGTCGATAATGGAGTGCTGCAAGGCACCGAAAGGAGTAACGACGCTTACGTCGTGTGAGAATTATGGATGAAAATAAATTTCAAGACATCTCCATGGAAGAAGCCATGGAGAAATTTGCGCTAAACAAAGTCAAGGATGGCGATATTCTGGAAGGAACGGTCATCAAATCCAGCAAGGATGAGGTGATTGTCAATATCAACTACTTCGCCGATGGCGTAATTCCCCGGGAAGAACTGACCCAGGACCATCACGAGGACATCACCGAAACCTTCCAGCCTGGAGACAAACTGAAGGTCATCGTCCTCAAGGCAGACGACGGCGAGGGCAATGTCCTCTTGTCCAAGCTGCAGGCCGAGGCCATGGTTTCCCGGGAAGATGTGGAGAAGGCTTTCGAAGAAAAAACTCCGCTGAAGGTGAAGCTCACGGAAGTGGTCAAAGGCGGGCTGCGGGTGGCCTATCATGGTTTGTCCGGATTTATGCCGGCTTCCATGGTTTCCGATAGTTATGTGGAGGATCTCCAGGCTTTCGTGGGGAAGACGCTGGATGCCTTAGTGGAAGAATATGATGAAAACGACCGAAAACTCATCTTTTCCCGTCGGGCGTATTTGAAGAAGATTCAGGAAGGGCAAAAAAAGACCCTTTTGGCAGAAATCCGCGAGGGACAGACCCTGGAGGGAACTGTGGCCAATCTGGCTTCCTATGGCGCCTTCATAGATTTGGGCGGTCTTGTGGGACTGGCGCATATTTCGGATCTTTCCTATGGCCGAATCAATCATCCCAGTGAAGTTCTGGCCATCGGCGATACCGTGAAGGTCCATGTGCTGAAAGTGGATCGGAAGAAAGAGAAGGTCTCCCTGTCCTTAAAGAGCACCGAGGATGATCCCTGGAAGCGAATCCGGGAAATGGAAGTGGGCAAGATTTATGATGCCACGGTGAAAAAAGTCATCGACGCCGGTGCCATCGTCCAGATCGACGGGGGTGTGGATGGACTGGTACACCTTTCAGAGCTGTCCAGCGAACCCGTGACCCAGGCTTCAGAGGTGGTGAAAGAAGGACAGAAGGTTCGCGTCAAGCTGCTGAATATTGACGAAGACCGCAAGCGTGTAAGTTTTTCCATGCGCGATGCCAAAGAAGAGTCCGCAGGATATTTCGAAGAGGACACCGTGACTCTGGGCGATCTGTTCCAGGGACTCATGGACAAGTTCAAGGAGGATTAAGATGGGTGTACTGAGCAACCATGAACCAAAAAATGTACTGAAGTTTTTTGAAGAACTCTGCCAAATTCCCCATGGATCGGGGAATGAAAAGGCTGTGTCGGATTACCTGAAAGCCTTTGCGCTGGAGCGGGGTCTTTCCGTCGTCCAGGATGAGGTCCTGAATATTCTCATCAAAAAACCGGGCACACCGGGCTATGAGAGTAGCCCCCCGGTGATCCTCCAGGGTCACATGGACATGGTGGAAGAAAAAAATGCCGACACGGATCATGTCTTTGGCCAGGATCCCCTGAAGCTGAGACTTCTGGGCGATGATCTCTACGCCACGGGAACCACCCTGGGCGCAGATAACGGCATTGCCGTGGCCTATGCGTTGGCTATTCTCGATGCCCAGGATCTGGCGCATCCTCCGCTGGAAGTGCTGATCACCGTGGAAGAAGAAACGGGCATGCTGGGGGCGTCCTCCGTGGATGGACGACTCTTTGCAGGCAAGCGGCTGGTGAACATCGATTCCGAAGAGGAAGGGGCATTTTTAGTCAGCTGTGCCGGTGGGGCGAGGCAGACAGTGAAGCTTCCCTTAACTCGCCAGACACCTTCAGGAGAGGCTTTTGAGCTGAAGGTACGGGGACTGAAAGGCGGCCACTCCGGCATGGATATCATTAAGGAACGGGGAAACTCCATCGTTCTTCTGGGTCGTGCCCTGATGCTGCTTCGGCGGAACTTTGACTTTACCTTGGCTTCCATTTCAGGCGGATCGAAGAATAATGCCATTCCCCGAGAAGCCCAGGCGGTTATTCTCCTGACCTCCTCTGCGGAAGGGCTGGCGGAAAAGGTGAACAGCATCGGCAAAATCCTGGGACGGGAAATTGAGACTCAGGATGAGAACTTTGCCCTGAACCTCGAAGAAGCCAACATGCCGGACACGGCCTTTGATGCCGCCACCACCCAGAGTGTTCTGGAACTTCTCAATCTTCTGCCCAATGGGGTCGTGAGCATGAGCCAGGATATTCCCGGTTTGGTGGAGACATCCCTGAATCTGGGGGTTCTTCATGAAAAGGAAGAGATCCTCCACTTTGACTTTGCAGTGCGCAGCAGCGTGGGTTCCCGAAAAGAAATGCTCCTGGATAAGGTGCAGATTCTGGGCGAAAAGTACGGTGCTGAAGTGGTGACCACCTCCTCATATCCGGAATGGACCTATGCCAAAGAATCTCCGCTTCGCGAAATGTTTGTGAAGAAGTTCGAGGAAATGTATGGCCATGCCCCGAAGATTGAAGCGATCCATGCAGGCCTGGAATGCGGCATTCTGGCCGGACGAATTCCTGGACTGGATATGATTTCCCTGGGGCCGAACCTCTACGATGTTCATACCCCCAATGAGCACATGAATTTGGAGTCTGTCCGCAACGTTTATGGATTCCTCCTCGAGGTGCTGGCCAGTCTGAAGTCCTAAATCCAATAACTTGAGCAGAGGTGATTTTGTTGAAAAACTTTAAGGACCGGCAATTTTTACTGGAGAATCCAGATCTTGTCCGCATCGATGTGCGTTATGACATGCACCGCCCGGAATACGGCCCCGAAGCCTATGCCCTATGCCACTTGAAGAATGCGGCATTTCTCCACATGGACCGGGATTTGGCTGCCCCGGCAAAGGCCCATGGCGGCCGTCATCCGCTTCCGGATCTCCACATGATTCAGGAAAAGCTCCGCAGCATCGGTCTTTCCGATCATTCCCGGGTCATCATCTACGATGACGGGGATAATAATGCTGCGGGAAGGCTGTGGTGGATGCTGAAATACTATGGCCTCCAGGATGTTTATGTGCTGGAAGGGGGATTCTCCGCCCTTTTGGAAGAGGATCTCACCTCAGCGCAGAGCGAGTTTTCCCGAGGCGACATCACCCTGAATCCCCAGGAAACCATGACCGCATCCTATGAAGAAGTGCTCGCCTATGCCCAGGGGGATATCCCTCAGGATCAGGTCCTCATTGATTCCCGAAGCGCCGAGAGGTGGCGGGGAGAGGTGGAACCGGTGGATCCGGTGGCAGGTCATATTCCCCATACCCGGAATGTGTTTTTCCGCCAGCATTTTGACGGACAGAACCGTCTGCTTCCCCTGGAACAGGTGAAATCCCATTTTGGCGATCTTTTGGAGAAGGAGATCATCCTCCATTGCGGCTCGGGAGTCACCGCCTGCACCAACACCATGGTGCTGGATGAGCTGGGGAAACCCTCCCGTCTCTATGTGGGCAGCTACAGTGACTATGTCAGCTACCCCGAAAATACGGTGGTGAAGGAGTGAGTTTATGAAAAACCCGCTCATTGGCATGCGGACGGTGAAGACGGCTCTGGTTGTCATCCTGGCCTATGCCGTATCCCTACTCCTCAATCAAGAGCCGTCCTTTGCCCTGATCTATGCCGCCGTCATCTGTATTGAAACCTCCGTGGTCACCAGTTTCAACACGGGCTTCAATCGGGTGCTGGGTACCGTGGTGGGGGGTGTTATTGGACTTATTGTCTCCTACATCCCTCTTTATGGGGGATTCACCATGGCCTTGGGCATTGCCATCACCATCATTTTCTGCAATCTGCTCCACATTAAGAAGGCCACGGGCATTGCCATTACGCTGGTCATCATCATCGTCACGGGTTCCGATTCGGTGGCTCCCGGGGTCTACGCCATGCATCGTACCCTGGACACGGTGATCGGGATTGTTCTGGCCACCATGGTCAACCTGCTGGTCTTCCCTCCGGATCCCATGAAGCGGGTCCGGGAGAGTTTTCATCAGTTCACCCATTCCGCCAAACAGGTGGTGGGGGACATGATGGAGTTTAACCTCAGTGAAGGCCTGAGTGATCTGGGAAAACGCCTCGACGATCTCAAAGAAAAGTTTGACAACATGAATACGGAAATTCCGGTGCTCAAACGTTATGAGCAGGAAGAGTACGATTACGTGGTGCAAATGCTGGAAGCCTCGGAACGGGTCTATATTTACGCCGAAGCCATTGCGCTGACAGACCCTGATGTGAAAATGACCCGGGACAATCATCTGAAACTCACCAAACTTCTGGCCCGGGACATCCAGCGGACCGAATTTGTGGATCTGGAGCAGTCCACCCGCGAAGACATGATCTTCAACTATACCCTGGCTAAACTCATCTCCGCTCTGGAAAAAGTTCTCAAAGAAAGCCCCCGGTTCAAGGAGTAAAGAAAAACCTGCGCAAAAAACGCAGGTTTTTTGACTGAAAGGGTGAAAATTCGTCATAATGACAGGGGAGTGCACCCCTCGAATTTCCTTTGATTCTGAAAGTTTACCCGGGGCTTAAATTAAGTTTAATTCGACCGGTGTCCCTTGTGGAAAAAAACACGAGATGGTAAACTATAAAGTAGGAATTTTTCAGGAAGCGAAAGTTCCTCAGAATGCAAGCTTTTGGAGGTGTTTTCTTGAAATTTATTCTGGCATCCGGGTCCCTCCGGCGACAGGAGCTGTTAAGCCGACTGCTATCCGACTACGCCATTGTTGTCTCGGATTTTGACGAAGACAGCATTCCCTACGAAGGAGATCCTGAAGAGTATGTCATGACCCTGGCCCTGCAAAAAGCCCGGACCGTGCAAGCTCAGTTTCCGGACAATCCGGTGGTACTGGGTTCTGATACTGTGGTATGCCAGGATGGTGAAATTCTGGGAAAACCGCGGAATCGGGAGGATGCTTACCGCATGCTCCAAAATCTGTCGGGAAAAAGCCATCAGGTGTATTCAGGGATCGCCCTGCTCCTGGATTCCCAGAAAGGGGAAGAACTCACCTGCACCAAAACCAGCGTAAAATTCTCTGAACTGTCCCATGAGGAAATCGAGGCTTATCTCGATGCCGAGGAATGGCAGGACAAGGCTGGTGCCTATGGCATCCAGGGTTACGCTGCACGATTCGTCGAAGAAATCCATGGCGACTACTACAATGTCATGGGACTTCCGCTGAGCACCCTTTATCAGCTGCTAAAGAAACACCAGATTATCCTGTAATGGAATGGGCAAATCTGGAGGATTGTATGGATCAACGAATCATGGATATGCCCCAAAACGAACGACCCCAGGAGAGGCTGCTCCGCTATGGCGCAGATAGTCTTTCCAACAGCGAACTCTTGGCCGTGATTCTCCGAACGGGAACCCGGGACGAGAACATTCTGAACCTGGCTCAGCGCACGCTGACCCTCTTCAACGGCATCAATGGCCTGTTGGAAGCCTCTCAGGATGACCTGATGAAAATTGAGGGAATCAAAGAAGCCAAGGCTTCACAAATTTTATCGGTGGCGGAGCTGGCCAAACGCTATAAAAGCTATCGAAGCGGGGACAGTTACAAGATCGGATCCCCCGGCGATGCCGCGGACCTGGTTATGGTGGAACTGCGCGAGTTCAAGCAGGAAGTGCTGAAAGTACTGCTGCTGAATACGAAGAATGTGGTCATCGGAGTTCACAATGCTTCCATGGGAAGCCTGAATTCCAGTATCGTCCATCCTCGGGAGATTTTTAAGGAAGCCATCCGAAAAAGCGCGGCATCCATCATCATGGTGCACAATCATCCCTCGGGAGACCCCACCCCCAGCAGCGAGGACATCGCAGCCACAGGGCGGATCCGGGAAGCCGGGAAGCTCATCGGCATCGATCTTCTGGATCATGTCATCGTGGGGAACGGCCGATACATCAGTTTACGAGAAAAAAACCTATTGTAGAAAAGATCAAAAGTACAGAGAAAAAAATTAGTGTAATGTTGAAAGGAGTTATCATCAATGCGTCTATTTGGAATGAGCAAAGATATGGGGATTGACCTGGGTACAGCCAATACCCTGGTATATGTAAAAGGGAAGGGGATCGTTCTTCGTGAGCCCTCCGTGGTGGCTTTCAATACCCAGACCAACAAACCCCTGGCCGTGGGCGAAGAAGCCAAGCGGATGATCGGCAGAACCCCAGGCAACATCGTGGCGGTTCGTCCGCTGAAGGATGGTGTCATTGCAGACTTTGACATCACCCAGACCATGCTTCGTCAGTTCATCGAGAAGACCGCTTCCAAGTCCGCTTTCACTTCCCCACGGATCATCGTGTGCTTCCCCTCTGGAGTCACCGAAGTGGAACGACGGGCAATTCTGGAAGCTACCAAGCAGGCGGGCGCTCGAGATGTCATCCTCATGGAAGAGCCCATGGCCGCAGCCATCGGGGCCGGACTTCCCGTGGATGAGCCTACCGGTTCCATGATCGTGGACATCGGCGGCGGTACCACTGAAGTTGCCGTGGTTTCTTTGGGCGGCATCGTTGTGGCAAAATCCCTGCGCGTGGGCGGAGACGAGATGGATCAAGCCATCGCGGCCTACATTAAGCGAGAATACAACCTCATGATCGGTGAGCGTACCTCAGAAGCCATCAAGATGACCATCGGATCTGCTTTCCGCGTGGAAGGCAGCGAAGAAGGCTATATGGATGTCAAGGGCCGCGATCTGGTTACGGGACTGCCCAAGGTCATCACCGTTTCCGAGACGCAAATTCGAGAAGCGCTCCATGAGCCCATTTCCGATATTATCGAAGCCATCAAGACCACCCTGGAGAAGACTCCCCCGGAGCTTTCTGCAGATATCATGGACAAGGGAATCATGCTGGCCGGCGGCGGAGCACTGCTCAAGGGTCTGGGTGAACTGATCACGCATGAAACCCATATGCCCGTGGAAATTGCAGAAGCACCCCTGGACTGTGTCGTCTTGGGTGCAGGAAAGGCACTGGACAACTTTGACAAGATTGCCCGAAGCTATTAGGGATGTGGGGGCTGTTTAAAAACAAGCTGTCAAGAACCATTGTGATCTTGGCTGCTGTTCTTGTGGTGCTCATGGGGATCACCGTCTATCGAGACAATAAGTCCCTGGTGGAAAGCGGAGCCGGTGCTGCGCTGAATCCGGTTCAAAAGGTACTCTATTCGGTCAATAAGCGAGTGGAAAGCTTCATCGACTTCTTTCTTCGCTATGAAGATGTGAAGGCAGAAAACACCAAGCTCATCCTGGAGAACCTGGAACTGGAGGATAAACTGCGCGCTTACGAGACTATGCGTCAAGAAAACGAACAGTTGAGAGCCATGTTTGACATCAAAGACCGCCGAACGGAATACGACTATCTCGGGGTGAACATCATCGGCAGTTCCGGTGGCGGAATCCTCACCTCTTATACCATTGACCGAGGAAGCGACGCGGGAATCAAGGCCGGCATGGCCGTCATGACCCCCGCGGGCATTGTGGGACAGGTCACGGAAGTGGCCTCCACCTGGGCACTGGTGGAGACCCTATCCAGTGAAAATGTATCGATCCA
Organism: Proteiniclasticum sediminis; assembly: GCF_018128025.1. Lineage (GTDB taxonomy): Bacteria > Bacillota > Clostridia > Clostridiales > Clostridiaceae > Proteiniclasticum > Proteiniclasticum sediminis. Next base: position 66,805 of record NZ_JAGSCS010000001.1, read on the forward strand.
TGTGACCACCGTGGAAAATAAAGCCAACAGTGGAATCCTGCGGGGACATACGGGCGCAGGACAGGCCCAACAGGCGAAAATCACCTACCTTCCCTTGGACGCGGATATTGCCCCCGGCAACCAGGTGGTAACTTCCGGTCTGGGCGGGTTCTATCCGCCGGATATTTTCGTAGGTAAAGTGATCAAGATTCTGGAAGACAAAGGGGAACTGATGAAGACCGCCATCATTGAGCCTGCCGCAGATTTCAAGTCTGCTCAGCAGCTCTTTGTGATCATTCCGAAAAACAGCGAGGAAGTGCAGTACTGATGCGAAAAATCCTAATCATCCTGGTCGCGCTGGTCCTTCTGGTCCTGGATCAGACCGTGATGCCCTTTCTGGCCGTCTATGACAGTTATGCCAGTCTGGTCTTCACCTTCTTTGGACTGTATGCTGTGACCACCGATGCCGAGGATGCTGTGTTTCTCGCTTTGGTCACGGGAATACTTCAGGACCTCCTTTTTCCCTACATCTTTGGACTCCATACCTTCCTTAATCTGTTTCTTTTTCTGGCCATGAGCCGATTGGGGAATTCCCTGAAAGAAGGGAAGAAGACCCTCCCGGTCTTTTTTGTCACCGTGGCTCAAGGGATCAAAACATTGCTTTTCCTTGGGATTCTCTATCTCTTGGGGATCCGGGGAAACCCTCTGGCTCTTATGATCATGCCGGCTTACACCTTCTTGCTCGCCATAGTTCTCTACAAGCGAATGATCGCCTTTGGCCGAATTCCCATCATTAAGCGGGAATGGAAATTTTAGAACCCGAAACCGGGTTCTTTTTTTATGCTGTGCGTCCAGCTAAGCTGGACCATACTGCCGGTGAAAGTCCGGACGGGGTAATTGCCAAGAAGCCCCAGTAGCCAATCCCCATGCGTAACAGAAATGGTGCGTGTGAAGCGGGAGGGTGATGTAACTCGAGAAGAGTGCTAGCAAGGATACAGGTCGTAACATGAAGTGAATTCTGCCGTATCGTCAAAAAGGCCACGCAAGTGGAAAGATGGGAAGTCGAGCCCCGGGCATATGGGCGAAGACCATGGAAGACAGGAAGAGCTTGGACGCGCACTGTCGAAGAATCCCACGGTATAAAGGAAGCGACATGTATCCAAAGTATGGTCTGGAACTGGAGAGACCTTCCTCTGCACGGCGTACGCCGTAGAGCAGAGGCATATAAGCCCAAGTGGTGAAATTGCCCTCTGGCAGAGAAGGAGTCGGAGGAGCTCATAGTACCGGTGACGTCATGAAAACACAAACATGGCCAGGGAAGGGGCTCTGCTTTGTTCAAGTCCCCCAAGGAGGTAAGCGCGAGTGAATGCGAAAGCTAACAACACCATAGACAAAGTACGAGAACTCCAGCGGGGACTATACCAGTGCGCCAAAAACAACAGGCAGCGAAGGTTCCATGCCCTCTATGACAAGGTCCACAGGATGGATGTCCTATGGAAAGCCTGGGACATTGTCAGGAAGAACAAGGGAGCCGGAGGTGTAGACGAGATGACCATCGGTGAGATTGAAGACGCCGGCGTGGAAGTGTTCCTCCTGGAGATAAGTGAAGCGCTTGAAGGGGGCGACTACAGGCCCAGGCCTGTGAAGCGCACCTATATCCCAATGAAGGACGGCAAGAAGAGGCCTCTCGGGCTGCCTACCGTAAAGGACAAGGTGGTCCAGACCGCGGCGAAAATCGTCATGGAACCCATCTTCGAAGCGGACTTCAGGGACTGTTCCTTCGGGTTTAGGCCCAAAAGGAACCAGTATCAGGCGTTGGAGGTCATCAGAAAGAAATGCAACAACAAAGGCTGGTGGGTGCTGGACGCGGATATCAAAGGATACTTCGACAACATCGACCACGAGAAGCTCATGAAGCTGGTGGAGAAAAGGATATGTGACAGGAGGATGACGAAGCTCATCCGGCTATGGCTGAAGGCAGGTGTGATGGAGGATGGCCACGTGATAGAGACCGAAACGGGCTCCGCACAGGGCGCTTCCATCAGCCCGCTCCTCTCCAACATCTACCTCAACGTGCTGGACTGCTACTGGGAGAAGAACTACAGCCACCTCGGTACCCTGGTCCGCTTTGCCGATGACTTCGTCATCATCGCAAAGACAAAGAAGGATATCGGCCACGCCTATAAGGCGGTGGCGTATGTGATGGCGAAGCTTGGCCTCCAGCTCAACTTGGAGAAGACGAGGTTCGTGAACATGTATGACGGCAAGGACGGGTTCGACTTCCTGGGCTTCCATCATAGGCGAAGCCAGATGGAGACCAGAAAAGGCAGACGCTACACGACGACGGCACAGGTGCCGTCGAAGAAAGCGAAGAAAGCGATGAGGGAAAAGATCAAAGAGGTGTTCCAGTCAAGGAGCAGCCTGCTCCTCGAAGTGCAGGAGGTCGTCAGAATCCTGAACCCCAAGATTGTGGGACTCAGGAACTACTACGGCCTGAAACATGCGAAGAAGGCACTAAATACCCTCGACTGGTACGTCACGAAACGTCTCATCCTCTGGTATAACATGAAAAATCAGAAAAAGAGGAGGCTTGGCGGGTACCGTAAAATCGTGCACTTGCTGGACTCCGCCGGACTGAAGAAACTCGGGGCCTGACGTTATGATGCGCATGGAAGAAGAACATCGGAAAGCCGTGTGCGGGAAAACCGCATGCACGGTTTGATGAGGGGAAGGAGGAAGAAATTCCTCCGACCTACTCTACCTTTATTCAACACTACTTTCATACAGAGCCAAATGAAAAGGCGGCGTCTCCAGATGGAGTCGGCGCCTTTTAGAATAAATGGGTTTTTTTGGATATACTGAAAAACATGGAGTTTAGAAGAATATTTAGTCTCATTGGCCAGAAGCCTGGTCAGTTTGAAGCATAAACAGAAGAGACTAGCCCCTTAGTACCTTAAGATCAGGACCTCTTCCCTCAAGGATGTCCTTCACTCGTCTACCTACCAGGGTGTTATAGATCGGGTGAGTCAGGATGTAGAACTGATTTTCTTCGATGCCGTTCATCACACTCATGCCTATGCTGTCAATGGGCATTCCTGTTGTGATGACAAACTCGGCTCTCTTAAGTCCTGCCGCATATTGAGGAGAACTGTAGTATGGATCGCTCTTGTCCGAGAATCTTTCAGGACGATGGTTCTCATGATGATGAAGGTCTGTCTGAACAAATCCGGGACAAAATACGGACATCTGGATATTGGCATTTATGGCTTGAAGATCAAAGCTTGTACTCTCACTTAGCGCCACACTTGCATGCTTTGTAGTGTGATAAGCGGGCATGCCGTTTGTTGTGATCAGTCCTGCAATGGATGCCACATTCAGGATATGACACTCAGAACCCTGCTTAAGCATGATGGGGATAACCCGTTTCATGGCGTAAATCTGACTCATGAGATTTGCACCCACAATCCAGTCCCAGTCTTGAAGAGGGAGCTCCCATACGGGACCTGAGATGGCGACACCAGCATTATTGACAAGAAAATCAATGCTTCCATAGGTGTTCATAGCGGTATCCACCATTTTCCCGATTTCACTGTCGAGGGTGACGTCACAGTGGACACCGGTAACCTCAGCACCCTTATGTTTAAAATAGGACACAGCAGCGGTTAAACTTTCTTCATCAATGTCAGCAAGAACCAGTTTCATTTCCCGGCTTGCACATTCTTTGGCAATTTCAAATCCGAATCCATTACCTGCTCCGGTAATAACGGCAACCTTATTTTTAAAATCTTTCATGGTAAAAATCCCCCTTCTTACTTAGTGGTGAAAGCAAAGGCCTGGCTGTATCCTTCTTTAATGGCTTCCTGAATACGCCCAGCTTTCTCTGCATCGCCGATGACCCGGATATTCTCGAATGCGTCCAAGAACTCATTCACCATAGAGCGCCTTGGTGCTACTCCTAGGGCAAGAACGACGGTATCCGCCTCTATCTGCATAACCTGATTGTTCATCTGATTCATAATGGTGATGCCGTTTTCTGATATCCCCATCAGGCGATGATTGGGAATAATTACAGGTTCATGTTTCTGGAATCTCATCATCAAGTCCACTAAAATGGTGCGGTTAATGCCAGGGCCGATGTTTTTCTGCATCTCCACAAGGGTAATGGGATGACCCTTGTCAGCAAGAAGCTCTGCGGTCTCAAGACCTGTAAGTCCTGAACCGATTACGGCAACTCTGCCTGTGGCCACGGACTTCCCAGTGAGTACATCTTCTGCAAGCATGACATTTTTCCCTTGAATTCCTGGGATAGGTGGAATGGCAGGCGTGGCACCTACTGCAACGAAAATGCCATCAGGATTCAGTTCCTTCACCATTTCTACAGTAGCCTTCGTATTCATTCTCACATCAACGCCGCTCTCTTCAATCTCACGGATCATTCCGTTATTCATGGCAGCCACTTTCTCCTTGATGGGGGCCTTGTCAGCTACATTGAGCGTTCCGCCAAGTTTCTCTCTCTCATCAATGAGGATGGTTCTGTACTTTCTCTGATCAAGAAGTAAGGCAGCCTGCATCCCGGCAGGTCCACCACCGATTACCACAACAGTCTTTCCTTCTCCATCTATATTAGGGTCTGAAAATTCGATTTCCCGCCCTACTCTGGCATTAACCGTACACTTCATGTGTCTTCCCTGATTGAGCTCGGCAAAACAGTTTAGGCAGCCGATACATTTTCTGATCTGATCGCTTTTTCCGTCTCTTGCTTTATTTACCCAGTTGGGGTCAGCCAGATGACCACGAGCCACTCCAACAAAGTCGCAGACACCATCTTTTAAAAGCTGCTCAGCAGTTTGAGGGTCTTTAATATTGTTTACTGCGATGACAGGGATCTTAACATTTTTGCGGATCTCTGTAGCCAAATGCTTTTTCCATCCCTGTGGATAGGATCCAGGCTCAATGATGGTGGTGGCACTTTCGTAGGTTCCACTGCTGACATTGATTGCATCTATGCCCAGGCTCTCTAAGGTTCTGGCGATCTTGACCGACTCAGGAAGCTTTAAGCCGCCCTCAACGAATTCATCAGCGCTGATCCTTACTGAAACAGGAAAGTCCGCTCCACACATGTATTTGATTCCAGTTATGATCTCTGAAAGAATTCTTAATCTGTTCTGGAAACTTCCACCATATTTATCTGTCCTGACGTTGGTGTAAGGGGAGAGAAACTGATTAAGAAGGTAACCATGAGCGGCATGAATCTCTACTCCGTCTGCACCGGCAGTTTTGGAGATGACTGCACCTTTGATGAAGCTCTTCACAAGGCCCTCACACTCTTCGGTGGTCAGGGCACGCGGCATTTCCTGAGTCACCTTGCACATGATGGCAGAAGGCGCAACAATCTGTTTTCCGCCTATGAGACTGCTTTTGGTTTCTCTGCCGGGGTGATGAAGCTGAATAAACACTTTTGTGCCATGCTTCTGAATGGTTTCAATCATTCTCTCCAAATGGGGAATATGACGCCCTTCAGTGACTGAAAGCTGATTCGGTGTACCGACACCATATTCATCATCAATACGAGCAATCTCCGTGATGATCAGACCAACTCCACCTTTGGCTCTTTCTTCGTAGTACCTGGTGATCACATCTGTAGCTTCTCCTTGGGAATTGGCAAGGTTAACGCCCATGGCAGGCATAACCACACGGTTTTTCAGGTTAAGTTTTCCGATTCTACCTCTTTCAAATAACTTTTCGTATTCCATAACAATCTCCTCTTAAGATATTCATAAAATATATTTTGGGATTTTGAACAAAACCCTGATTTTAAAGACTTGAAAAATCATTGTACTCAGCATATATTTTTCAGTTTTTACTCAGGATTCAAAAGTTCAGGCATTGAAGCGATATGTAGATTTATGACAATTCATGAAGAGTCTGTTATAATAATAACAAATGAATTCAGAAGGCGATAGATGAGGAGTGCATGAATATCAGAGGAGTATTTGTGCGTCTTGCCCAAGTGGTGTCAATATAAGAATCTGTATGATTGAAAGAGGGGAAAGTGATGGATTTCAGAAGCGTCTTAAGGGTACTTAAGCAGGAAAACAGACTGGAGATTTTAAGATCAGAAATTACAGTAGAGGATGAAATCAGTGAGATTTGTCTTTTTGAGAATGGAGCTCAAAATATCAGGAAAAAGCTCTATATTGGAAATATAGAGGAGATCATATCATGGATTAAAGCCGAAGCGGACAGCCCTGAGAAAGGGGCTGGCCTGTCTGCCATTATCGGAATAAAAGAGAGAGATTTTGAGGATGAATCCGTTAGCAGACATTTGGCGTATTCACTGGAGAACGGCATGATATCAAACTATGCCCTGATACGAGAAGAGCACACTTTGAAAGCGCTTCAGGCAGTGAATAATATTATGCAGAAAAAACTTAAGACCAGTTATCAGGTGACTGAGCTTATGGCTCTTGCCATGAGAGGGGCTGATCTTAAGAGCATACTAAAGGTTTCGGAAAAGACACTTGAAAATCCAGTCATTATTATTGATGCCGGGTTTAAAATTCTTGACGTATCCTCCATGGAAGATATTGATGATGACATATGGAAAGCGAATATCAGGAGGGGTTACTGCTCCTATGAGTTTATCAAAGAAGTACACAAGATAGACCAGATCAGACCTTTCCCTCATAACTCCGATGTCTATGAGGTGAACTGCAGTTTTTCTGCCTATGTAAAGTTATGCAGTAAAATTTTTCACAAGGACCGACTTGTCGGCTACGTCATTATGCTGAAGAAAAGAGAAATCGAGAATGCCTTAATTGAAGAGTATCTTCCAATGGTGGGCAGCTCAGTGTGTGAGGTTCTTCTTCGGACAAAAGAGCATAAGGGGGTATTTGGATCTCAGGAAGAAAATCTGATTCATGAACTGATCCATGGGGGAGATGAAGAACTCATTAAGATCAGGTTCAAAATCAATCAGATTGAACTTCCTGAAAAGATGAGCTGCTTGATGATGAAGACAAATGAATACTTAAACAGTATTCAAGCCACAACATTCTTGAAGGAGCAGATTAAGTATATTCTCCCTGGTGCCTTCTGTCTGGAAGAACAAGGGAATCTACTTGTCATCTGCAGGCTTTCTCAAGATGGAAGGCTTACTTCGGAGGAAGAGAGAAGACTTCTTGGTCTTTTCCAGCAAGGTGTCATCCACATGGGCATGAGCAGTCCGTGCACGGATATTATGGCGTTAAAGGATGCTTATGGGCAAAGCGCTCAGCTTTATAAGATCTCAAAAAGACTTCAGATTGAAAAAGAGATAATGTATTTCTCTGATTACAGTTTCTACATTATGCTCAGCAATCTTAACGAGAAAGATCTTCTGCAGTATGCTCATCCTGCCTTGAATATTCTTAGAAAATACGATCAGATCCATAATGGAGAACTCTATAAAACCCTTCAGGTTTTAGTGGACCACCAGTCTCAAATGGTCAAAACGGCAGAAGCGCTGTCCATACACAGAAACAGTCTTTCCTACAGAATCAATAAGATCATTGAGTTGACTGGACTGGATCTGTCGAGTAATGAAGATATTTTCAGGCTCAGCTACGGATTTAAAGTGGAGAAGTACTGCAGGGTAGCAGTTTAGGCATTGCTATATAGAAAGAAGCAGGGGATGAAAACAAAACCGTTTAAATGAATGTGAATCATGACAAAAAGAGCTTTTTCCTCGAAGCTTATGACAGGCAAATTGATGTTCTTCTGATCATCACATAATATTCTTCACAGATTCAGCAAATTTATTTAATATCTTGTGTAACAGATCACACCCTCTAATTGTTTATATTATGTAGGGTGTGATTTCTGCTTTTCATTGGATCAATTAGAAAAGCATCATTTAGATAGCTGATTAGGGGGAAACGAAATGACAGAAGGATATAAGAAAATGTTTTGGGACGCCATGTTCGTTAGTTTTGGCGGCGTAAGCGGGTTAGTGGCGCTTCTGATGACCCTTGCAGGATGGGTTATTATCGTGGCAGGTCTGGGTAACAATGACAAAAAATCACTTTTTGGTGATTTTTCAAAGCTCAGGCTTCTTACAATAAAACTGGCTGCAGTGTCAGTAACAGGAGGAGTTCTCTATCTGCTTAACCATAGTGAGATGATCAGCTTTGCACAACTGAGGTATTATCCTCTTATTCATATCATCATTCAATTAATCGTGTTCCATAAAATTCTGGAGGAGACGGTTCTTAATTTTGACTGGATGGACCGAATAGATGCTGCAAGAAAATATGCATCTAAAGACAGAAACTTTACTTTACTCATGGGCATAACCATAGCAGCTTTTTTGCTTTTCTACATATTTAATCAGCCACTTATGAGAGCTGAGGGTATTGCAGCTTTTGCAGCATCAAAAATTTATCTCCTTTGGATCATATATTCTCTATGTCATGAAAACCATGAAGAAATGCTTAATGATGGAGAGTGCTCCTTTACCCTTAAATAACTTGAAAGTATAGTCACCAAGAGTTTTTCATTAAGCTCTTGATGAAATGAGTGTTCTTTGTATGAAGTCAATGCTGAGTATAGATTCATTTTAATTGAATCAGATAGATGATATTTATATATAAAAATGATTAAGCTATGATCATCTAGTTATGTCATATTATTATGATGATTTATATGGGATTTTACACTTGGAGAAGGAGGAGTAAAAAATGAAAGCAGTAATTGGAGTAATAATAATTTTCTTGTTGGCAATGACAGTTGGTGGCGGTATATCCGCAATGTTTTTCACCTCAATTGTTGGTGGGGGTGTGTCAGAATCGTATCTTTATCCGATATATGGTGGCATTGTCTTATTGGCGGGGCTGATCGCGATTTGCACTGCTGTTATTCTTGAAAAGATAAAAGAACTAATGGATTCTCTGAATAAAAATGAAAAAGAAGATTTAAACAAATAGTAATACTCTGTTTTCCAACACTACTTTCATAAAGAGCTAAATTATGGAGTTCGAAAGAATTCCTTTTTTTTATACCGTGCGTCCAGCTAAGCTGGACCATACTGCCGGTGAAAGTCCGGACGGGGTAATTGCCAAGAAGCCCCAGTAGCCAATCCCCATGCGTAACAGAAATGGTGCGTGTGAAGCGGGAGGGTGATGTAACTCGAGAAGAGTGCTAGCAAGGATACAGGTCGTAACATGAAGTGAATTCTGCCGTATCGTCAAAAAGGCCACGCAAGTGGAAAGATGGGAAGTCGAGCCCCGGGCATATGGGCGAAGACCATGGAAGACAGGAAGAGCTTGGACGCGCACTGTCGAAGAATCCCACGGTATAAAGGAAGCGACATGTATCCAAAGTATGGTCTGGAACTGGAGAGACCTTCCTCTGCACGGCGTACGCCGTAGAGCAGAGGCATATAAGCCCAAGTGGTGAAATTGCCCTCTGGCAGAGAAGGAGTCGGAGGAGCTCATAGTACCGGTGACGTCATGAAAACACAAACATGGCCAGGGAAGGGGCTCTGCTTTGTTCAAGTCCCCCAAGGAGGTAAGCGCGAGTGAATGCGAAAGCTAACAACACCATAGACAAAGTACGAGAACTCCAGCGGGGACTATACCAGTGCGCCAAAAACAACAGGCAGCGAAGGTTCCATGCCCTCTATGACAAGGTCCACAGGATGGATGTCCTATGGAAAGCCTGGGACATTGTCAGGAAGAACAAGGGAGCCGGAGGTGTAGACGAGATGACCATCGGTGAGATTGAAGACGCCGGCGTGGAAGTGTTCCTCCTGGAGATAAGTGAAGCGCTTGAAGGGGGCGACTACAGGCCCAGGCCTGTGAAGCGCACCTATATCCCAATGAAGGACGGCAAGAAGAGGCCTCTCGGGCTGCCTACCGTAAAGGACAAGGTGGTCCAGACCGCGGCGAAAATCGTCATGGAACCCATCTTCGAAGCGGACTTCAGGGACTGTTCCTTCGGGTTTAGGCCCAAAAGGAACCAGTATCAGGCGTTGGAGGTCATCAGAAAGAAATGCAACAACAAAGGCTGGTGGGTGCTGGACGCGGATATCAAAGGATACTTCGACAACATCGACCACGAGAAGCTCATGAAGCTGGTGGAGAAAAGGATATGTGACAGGAGGATGACGAAGCTCATCCGGCTATGGCTGAAGGCAGGTGTGATGGAGGATGGCCACGTGATAGAGACCGAAACGGGCTCCGCACAGGGCGCTTCCATCAGCCCGCTCCTCTCCAACATCTACCTCAACGTGCTGGACTGCTACTGGGAGAAGAACTACAGCCACCTCGGTACCCTGGTCCGCTTTGCCGATGACTTCGTCATCATCGCAAAGACAAAGAAGGATATCGGCCACGCCTATAAGGCGGTGGCGTATGTGATGGCGAAGCTTGGCCTCCAGCTCAACTTGGAGAAGACGAGGTTCGTGAACATGTATGACGGCAAGGACGGGTTCGACTTCCTGGGCTTCCATCATAGGCGAAGCCAGATGGAGACCAGAAAAGGCAGACGCTACACGACGACGGCACAGGTGCCGTCGAAGAAAGCGAAGAAAGCGATGAGGGAAAAGATCAAAGAGGTGTTCCAGTCAAGGAGCAGCCTGCTCCTCGAAGTGCAGGAGGTCGTCAGAATCCTGAACCCCAAGATTGTGGGACTCAGGAACTACTACGGCCTGAAACATGCGAAGAAGGCACTAAATACCCTCGACTGGTACGTCACGAAACGTCTCATCCTCTGGTATAACATGAAAAATCAGAAAAAGAGGAGGCTTGGCGGGTACCGTAAAATCGTGCACTTGCTGGACTCCGCCGGACTGAAGAAACTCGGGGCCTGACGTTATGATGCGCATGGAAGAAGAACATCGGAAAGCCGTGTGCGGGAAAACCGCATGCACGGTTTGATGAGGGGAAGGAGGAAGAAATTCCTCCGACCTACTCTACTCTTTTGCTGAATTTCGCCGGGAAATGTGAATCTTTTACCGAGGATTCCGGGGAAATCGCCTTAATTCCTGTAGACTGTAGAATTCTTAGCATAAATCCGATAAAATAGATTTTAGGTGTTATTTTTTTCATTGAGACGGAGGAAACTATGAGTACAATCGACAGGATTCAGGTCAAGGGCAATCGAAAAGGGCTGAACCTCGTGATCAACCTGCTGGAATTTCAAACCACAGAAGAGCTGATTGAGGCCTTGCGGAGCAAACTGGAACCGTTGAAAAACTTTTACAGCGGCAACGCCATGTATGTGACCACATACCCCATGCGATTAAAGGAAGAAGACCGCCAGACCCTGGAACGGATCCTCTCGGAAACCATCCAGCTTTCCAGCATCAATTTTGAAGAGTCCAACCGAAAAGAAGATCTTCCCACGGTCTTCTCGGGTACGGAGGAAGGTCCCACCAAGTTCATCATGAAGAGTCTCCGGGGAGGTCAGCTGGTGGACTTCAAGGGAAATGTCGTGGTCGTGGGGGACGTACATATCGGCGCCGAGATCTTTGCCGAAGGAAACATCATCGTCCTGGGTCAACTGAAGGGGAGGGCTTTTGCCGGCACCTCCGGTAATGAAAATGCCGTGGTGGCCGCACTAAGACTCATCCCCTCGCTTCTTTCCATCGCCGGTAACTTTGCCCGACCTGCGGAAAGTGAAACCAGCTTCCCGGAAGTGGCGAAACTCAAAGACGGCAGCATTTATGTGGAACCTTATATTCCAACCAAATTTGAATATTAAGTAAGAGGTACAAAGGAGAAAACAAATGGCAGAATCGATTGTAATTACTTCCGGCAAAGGTGGAGTGGGAAAAACCACCACCACAGCCAACATCGGCACCGCCCTTGCACAGCTGGGCCACAAAGTCGTCGTCATCGACGGAGATACGGGACTTCGCAATCTGGACGTGCTCATGGGCTTGGAAAACCGCATCGTCTATACGCTGCTGGATTATTTTGAAGGCCGCTGCAAGCTGAAGCAGGCACTGATCAAAGACAAGCGACTTCCCAATCTTTGCCTCCTGCCTACAGCGCAGACCCGGGACAAGAACGACATCAATACGGATCAAATGATCGAACTGGTTCAGGAATTGAAGAAGGAGTTCGATTACATCCTCATTGACAGTCCTGCCGGCATTGAACAGGGGTTTGAAAACTCCATCGCTGCTGCGGATAGCGCCATCATCGTGGTCAACCCTGAAGTCACCTCCGTTCGGGATGCGGACCGGGTCATCGGTAAGCTGGATTCCAAAGGGGTAGAGGATCATAAAGTCATCATCAATCGTTTAAATCATGAAATGACGGAAAGCGGAGACATGCTTAATGTGGACGACATTCTGGAAATTTTGTCCATCAAGCTTCTAGGCATCGTACCCGATGACCGAAACATCACTATTTCCACCAACAAGGGCGAACCCATCGTCACCGTGGAAGGAACCATGGCGGGAACGGCGTTCATCAACATTGCCCGACGGATCACCGGAGAAGAGGTACCTCTTCTTGATCTGAAACCGGAAGAAGAATCCTTCTTCGGAAAATTGTCGAAGCTGCTGTTCAACAAGAAGAAGTAAGGGGGTACGGAATGGATATTTTCGGATTTTTGAAGAAAAAAAGCGGATCAAAGGATACGGCAAAGGATCGGCTGAAGCTCATCCTCATGCATGACCGAGGGGATGTTTCCCCTGAACTTCTGGAGAATATCAAAAACGACATCCTGGATGTTCTTCGCAAATATGTGGAAGTGGACCCGGATCAGGAACTGGATCTCCAGGTCACCCAGACCGATACCGAGTACGGCTCCGTACCGGCCCTGGTGGCGAATATTCCTATCCGAAAGAAGCGTTAGCCGGGGAAAAACTCAGGAAATGTTAAATTGAAAGATGGAGCTGTATGGAGTACCATGAGGTTACCTACAGCTTTTTCTTTTTATGCCGTAGAAAAAACCGGAAGAAAGGTTACGAACACAATGAAATGGATCAAAGGACTGCTCCTGGAGCGCAAAGACCTGAAAGAACTGGATTTTGGCATTTTACTCAGTGCCATGGCCATACTTTTTTATGGCACCTTTAATATTTATATGGCCACCCGGGTCAATGCCGGCGGGTACTATGCAAGGCTGCAGCTCACTTGGCTGGTGCTTTCCCTGGGTGTGGTCTATGTCATCCTTCTCATGGATTACCGCAAGGTTTACAAAATCGTTGATGTCCTGTACTGGGTGGTGATCCTGCTCCTGGTCGTCGTTCTATTCACCACCAAGGTGAAAGGCGCTGCAGGATGGTTCAGCATCGGCACCCGAGGACTCCAGCCTGCGGAATTCGCCAAGCTCACCACCATGCTCATGGTGGGCAAGCAGCTGCAGAAGGTAGATGGTCAGATCAACCATGCGCAGAACTTCCTCAAGGTTACGGCTTATGCTGCCTTGCCCATGATTCTCATGATGCTGCAGCCGGAAATGGGCCTCACCATGGTGACGTTCTTCATCGTACTTGGCATCTACTTCATCGTGGGACTCTCCATGAAGGTCATCCTTACAGGCTTCGGCTTTGTGGCCGCCGCCGTTGTGGTGGTGCTGAACACCAACTTCCTGCCCGCCCACTGGAGCGACCGGCTCACCAGCTTTCTGTTCAACGAGGGAAGTGAGCTGGGTATCAACTACCAGCTAAGTCGAAGCATCATCAGCATCGGTTCCGGACAGATGACGGGAAACCTGGACTGGGCGAACTTTTTCCAGAAAAGCTCCGGTTTTTATGACCGGGTTCCGGAAAATCATACGGACTTTATCTTTTCCGTTCTATCGGAAAACTTCGGCCTCATCGGCGGCATCGCGCTCCTCGTCCTCTATGGGTTCCTGCTCTACCGGATGCTTCGCATTGCGAAAAAATCCGAAGATCTCTTCGGCCGCTGTATCGCCGTGGGTGTCTTTTCGTCTTTCCTCTTTTCTGTTCTGCAGAATGTGGGGATGACCATGGGCATGATGCCGATTTCCGGCATTACCCTTCCCCTGGTGTCCTACGGAGGAAGCTCCGTGCTCACCACCTTCATCGCCATTGGAATGGTGCTCAACGTGGGCATGAAGAAAAAGACCACGCTGTTTTAGCGGATTATGATCGTAAGAGAAGGAGAGCGTCCATGTTAGAACTGTTTATCGAAGAAGATGTGCACCGGCGCCTGGTTCTGAAAAAAGACGGCCAGATGGCGGAGTGCTATATTGAAGATCGGGAGAATCCTGCCCGCTCTGGGGACATCTTCCTGGGGATCATCAAAAAGAAAGTGAAAGCCCTGAACTCTGTCTTTGTGGATATCGGACTGGGGAAAAACGCCTATCTGTATGTGACGGACAAAGGACGGTTTGAGGACTACCGGGAAGGCCAGAGCCTTCTGGTGGAAGTCCTCAAAGAGGAAGAGGGGTCCAAGGGGGCCAAAGTCACGGAGAAAGTCTCCTTGGGCGGAAAGTATGTGGTTCTTTTCCCGGGAAAAGGATTCAGTTTTTCGAAGAAAATACAGCGGGAAGCCTTCCTGGAGCGCCACGGGAGCCAAAAACCCCTGGCCGGATACCAGGTGCTCTTCCGGGAAGCCTCTTTTCTGGCGCAGCAGGATCTGGTGCAAGAAGAGATGGAGACCCTGAAAACTGAGTTCGATCATATTTTCCAGCGGGCTGAAACTGGGGTGGGACCCCGTCGTCTCTATGGGGAGATTTCCTTTTTGGATCGTATCCTGCGAGACCGCTTCCAGGAACTGCAGATGATCTATGCCGATTCCCCGGAAACTGTCCAATACCTGAAGCTGAACTATGGGCTGCCGGCCATCGTCAGTCCCGCAGGGCGGCGACTCTTTGATTTCTACGGCATCGAAGCGGAGCTTCAGAAGCTTCGGGATCCCAAGGTGAGGCTCAAAAACGGCGGCAATCTCGTCATTGAGCAGACGGAAGCCATGGTGGTCATCGACATCAACAGCGCAAAATACACGGGAAAAGGGGACAAGGAAGCCACGGCGCTGCACATGAATCTGCAGGCAGCGGAAGAAATTGCCCGCCAGGTTCGTCTTCGAAACCTTTCCGGGATTATTCTCATCGATTTCATCGACATGCAGCGGCCGGAAAACCGGGCAGCCCTTCAAAAAGCCATGGATCAGGCTTTTGCGGAAGATCCGCTCTTTTCCAAAAGTTATCCGCTGACCGAGCTCAACCTCATGCAGCTGACCCGAAAGAAAAAAGGATATCCCCTGCGGCACTATTTGGAGGAGCCTTGCCGGCATTGCCACGGCATGGGTCAGATTCTCCTCTATGCCTATCTTCTGAAGCAGGTGGCCGGGGAAATTGGCCGTCACGTGGACAATGTAGAAATCCTGGACTATCATGTGGAACTGGATGAGAGCTATCGCAGTGATGCGGAGCAGGATCTGGGCGCCTTTCTCCAGGCCATTGGCGGAGAACAGAAACGGATATACCTTCAGTTTACCCAGGGAAAAGGCCCTTACCGGGTCCAGCCCCTGGTATTTAAAAATCAAATCGCGGAACTGGAGGAGTTTCTCCTGAAATCCTGAAGATTTCTTTGACAACCGGATTCCAGGTTGTTATAATACTATGTAGGCCGCACGAAAGAGGTTTTCAAACGGAGCATTCCGTGCCTCGACGGCGAGTACTGATATGAGGAGGTGTATCATATGTATGCAGTTTTAAACACTGGTGGTAAGCAGTATAAAGTTTCCGTCGGCGATGTTCTGAAGGTGGAGAAGCTGGCTGCTGAAGTCAATTCCATGGTTGAACTGACTGATGTTCTGGCCGTTTCCAACGATGAAGGCGAGCTGACCATCGGAACTCCGGTTGTTGCTGGAGCCAAGGTTGTTGCCAAAGTCATCGCACAGGACAAGGCGAAGAAGGTTATTGTCTTCAAGTTCAAGCCCAAGAAGGACTACCGCAAGAAGCAGGGCCATCGTCAGCCGTTCACGAAGATCGTGATCGAAAAGATCGAAGCTTAGTCATGATTGAAGTTAAGTTTATTCGAAAATCCGGTCTTTTGGAGGCTTTCATTTATGACGGCCATGCCGATTTTGATGACTACGGGAAAGATATCGTATGCGCGGCGGTAACGGCGCAGTGTATGATGGCTTACAACGGCCTGAACGAAGTGATGAAAATCAAGAACAGGATTGAACTGAACGAGGATGGCGGCTATCTGGCCGTAAGTCTTGACGGTGCAAGCACCGAAGAGAAGAAATCAGCCCAAGTGCTGATGGAAACCTTGCTTCTGGGCATAAAAGCCATTGAAGTTCAGTATGGAAATTTTATTCAGCTAATTGAAGAGGAGGTGTAACAATATGCTTATATTAAACCTTCAGTTCTTCTCATCCAAGAAGGGTGTGGGAAGTACCAAGAACGGTAGAGACTCTGAGTCCAAGAGACTGGGTGTTAAGTCTGCTGACGGACAGTTTGTTCTCGCAGGAAACATTCTGGTTAGACAGAGAGGCACAAAGATCCACCCGGGAACCAACGTGGGCAGGGGCAGTGATGATACATTGTTCGCCAAGGTTGATGGAGTCGTAAGATTCGAGAGACTGGGACGGGACAAGAAAAAAGCAAGTGTATACCCAGCTGAGCTGGCTACAGCAATTGCAGAATAGCGTATAAAGTATGGGCCTGCTAACACAGCAGGTCCTATTTTTTGAAACGAAAGAATATTTCCCCATGGAAATTCCCGTTTTATTGTATAATAGACGTAAAAAAGGGAGGGCGCCGCAGCCCTGACGAGATTTTAGCGGCGCAGGGTACAGGCTTTAAACATGGCCTGCCCGAAAATCGAAAACCTGAGGCAGGTGAAATCTATGAACATGTTTATTGATATCGCGGATATTCTCATCCGCAGCGGCGACGGCGGCGATGGCGCCATTGCTTTCCGTCGGGAAAAGTACGTTTCCCATGGCGGCCCAGAAGGCGGCGACGGCGGAAAAGGCGGCGATGTGGTATTTGTGGTGAATCCCGATATGACCACTTTGCTGGACTTTAAATACAAGCGCAAGTTTGTGGCCCAGGACGGGGAAAAGGGCGGCGAAAGCCGATGCTACGGGGCCAATGCGCCCACGCTGGAAATTCAGGTTCCCCTGGGCACCATCATTAAGGATAAAGAGACCGGAAAGATCATCGCAGATCTCTCCCAGCGCGGGGACAAAGTTGTGGTCCTTCGCGGCGGTAAAGGGGGCAAAGGCAACGCCAAGTTTGCCACACCAACCCGCCAGGCTCCTGATTTTGCGGAACCCGGAATGCCCGGCGAAGAGCGCCAGGTGACCCTGGAACTGAAACTTCTGGCTGATGTGGGCCTTCTTGGCTTCCCCAACGTGGGCAAGTCTACCCTGCTCTCCAAAGCCACCAAAGCAACCCCAAAGATTGCCAACTACCACTTTACTACCCTGGAACCAAACCTCGGCGTCGTTTCCCTTCCGGGAATCAATCCCTTTGTCATCGCCGATATTCCGGGAATCATTGAAGGGGCATCCGAAGGCGTGGGTCTGGGAATTCAGTTCCTCCGCCACATTGAGCGTACCCGTGTACTGCTTCACATCGTGGATATCTCCGCCATGGAAGGCCGGGACCCCTATGAGGATTTCCTGCTCATCAATGAGGAACTGAAGAAATACAAGCTGGATCTCACGGACAGACCGCAGATCGTGGTCATGAACAAAGTGGATCTTGTCTATGAAAAGGAAGCCCTGGACGACTTCCGCAAGAAGGTCAATGCCCTGGGGTATGAGGATGTCTATGAGATGTCTGCAGCCACCGGTGAAGGGGTTACCGAGGTCATCAAGGCCTGTGCGGAAAAGCTCCAGTCTATTCCCGTCATGGACACCCTCTATCAGGATGATGATTTCTATGTGCCGGAAGCCAAACGCTTCACCTATGAGATTCACGTCGACGAAGACGGCGTCTTTGTCGTATCCGGATCCTTCGTGGACCGTCTCCTGAACGCCGTGAACATCAACAATCCCGGCCATCTTCGCTACTTCCACAAGGTTCTGGGCAACAAGGGTGTGCTCCAGGCGCTGAAGGATATGGGCATCGAGGACGGCGACATGATCCGGCTGAACAACTTTGAATTTGAATACTATGCATAGGAGTCGATAGTGATGATAACAACGAAACAACGGGCCTATCTTCGAAGTCTGGCCAACTCCATCGACCCAATTTTCCAGATCGGGAAGGGCGGAATCGAAGCCGCCTTCATCAAACAGGTGGAAGACGCGCTGGAAAAGCGGGAACTGATCAAGATCAATGTCCTGGAAAACAGCGGCCTGGGAACCCGTGAAGCCCATGATCAGCTCGTGGGAGCCATTGGATGTGAAGGAATCCAGATCATCGGTTCCAAGATTGTCCTCTATAAAGAAAGTAAAAACCACAAGAAGATCGAACTGCCGCGCAAATGAGAACCGGCATTCTCGGGGGGACCTTCAACCCTGTACACAATGGACATTTGTACATGGCCTTTGAAGCAAAGGAGAGGCTGAAGCTGGATCGTCTGATTCTCTTGCCCAACTATCAGCCTCCCCATAAAGATGCCCAGGGCCGGGATCCTCAGGATGCCCTGGCCATGCTGAACCTGATTTTTTCGGGGGAGGAGGGCTTCCTCATCTCCCGTTTTGAACTGGAGAAAAAGGGGCTCTCCTACACCGTGGATACCCTGGAACATTTTTCAAAAATCTACCCCGAGGACGAGCTGTTTCTCCTCATGGGTGAGGATTCCTACGTGGAGTTTTCCCGGTGGCGCAATCCTCAGCGGATTCTTGAACTGGCCACGTTGGTGGTTTTTGAACGCAAATTCTATCCCGAGGCCATGCGCAAAGAGGCTATGGCCTTCATTGCCGGCCATGGGGGGAAGGTTCATCTCGTGGATTCCCGGATTCTGGAAATTTCCAGCAGTGACATTCGGGCGAGAGTGAAGAACGGCTTGGAAATCCGCTACCTGGTGCCGGAGGAAGTGAGGACCTACATTGAGAAACATGGACTATACCAAGAACAGTCCCTGGACGGAGGAACAGATTAAATCCTCGCTCCAGGAAAACCTAAATCCCCATCGGTACCAGCATGTGCTGGGCGTCGTGAAGGCCAGCGAAATGCTGGCCCTTTGCCATGGCGCAGATCCGGAAAAAGCCCGCATCGCCGCCCTGTATCATGATGTGCTGAAATCCCAGAAGCCCCAGTGGCTCACGGATTATCTTAAGGCCCATGGGGAAGTTCCGGGAGAACTGGCCTTGGCCCCCAGTGTGCTCCATGCCCCGGCAGGAGCCCTCTATGCCGAGCATACCGGCGGGGTCACAGATCCGGAGATCCTGTTCGCCATCCGGTACCACACCACGGGACGTCCCCAAATGGGAACTTTGGAGAAGATCATCTATTTGGCGGATCTCATTGAGGAAAACCGAAGTTATGATGGGGTAGAGGTCCTGCGCAGCCTGGCCAGGGATGACTTAGACCGGGCCATGCTGGCCGCTCTGGAACAGAGCATCCGATATCTCCTGCATAGGAAGGAGCATATCCTGCTCATTTCCGTGGAAGCCCGCAATGCCTTTCTTAATCAGCTCAAAGAACGAATGACAGGAGAAAAATCCCATGACGAAAAACTTGCAGAGAATTGAGAAGGATGTGCCACTAACCTGTGTGGGGCTGAAGCTGCGGGAGTACCTCAAGGAGGAACTGGAGCTTTCCACCCGGTTTATGCGCAAGTCTGCCTTGGATAAACGCATCTTTATCAATGAAAAGCCCGTCAAACTGGACTATATCCTTCGGGAAGGAGACCGAATCCGCATCCTGCTGGTCACCGAAGAAACGCAGTACATGGACCCGGAAGAGCTGCCCCTGGATGTCCTCTATGAGGACGATGCCCTGCTTATTGTAAATAAGGATGCCCATATGGTGGTGCATCCTACCCCTACCCATAAGACAGGCACCCTGTCCAATGCCGTGCTGCATCATTACCGGGCAAAAGGGGAAGCCACCATCATTCGGCTGGTTTCTCGCCTGGACATGAACACTTCCGGGCTGATCATTCTGGCAAAAAATCAGTATGTCCATTCCCGAATCTCCAAGGATATGCAGGATGAGGCCTATGACAAGTATTATGTGGCCCTGGTCAAAGGGGATTTTCCGGAGGATGTTCACCTCATTGATCTGCCCATCTATCGGGTGGGAGAGGGTGTCCTGAACCGGATCATCGACGAGCGGGGACAGGAATCCCGGACAAAAGTCCGTGTGTTGGAGAAGAAGGAGGGGTATTCACTGCTCCTTCTTAAACTCCTCACGGGACGCACGCACCAGATCCGGGTACACCTCAGTCATTTGGGTTATCCCATTCTGGGTGATGAACTCTACGGGGGAGAAATGGATCGCATAGACCGCCAGGCGCTTCATGCGCTTTACGTATCCTTTATCCATCCGGTCAGTGAGAAACCCATGACGGCTTTTGCCCCGCTGAAACCGGATCTCCTGGCGTTGGGTAATGCCCTGGGATTCCAGATGGAACGCATAAAACCTGAATTAATGACCGAAGACCGAAATCGCTGATTTCGGTCTTTTTCTTTGAGCTAAACCTTTCTGCAGCGTGGAAACGGCCTCAGCTTCTGCCTTGGGGGCTATTTGAATCAGGTAAAATATGGTATATTGTAAATAGAAAATAGTTAATATTCTTACATTGTGCCGGCGTTTCTGGTCGACCCCGATGAAGGTTTTAGCCCAGATGCTCTCGGCTCCAAGGCCTCACCCTTCCAACCCGAAAAGGGCTTTGCCCTTTCATCATGTAATATAGGAGGATCGTATGGCAACGAAAAAGGAAGACCCCAAAAAATCATGGAATACGGAGCTCAATCATTATCTCTTCAACACTGGTGCCCATCACCGAAGTTATGAGTTCATGGGTGCCCAAGTCATGGAGTTTGAAGGGAAACAGGGCGTGCAGTTCACGGTCTGGGCGCCCCATGCCAAAGAGGTGTTTCTCGCTGGCGATTTCAACGACTGGGGCTATGGCCAAATGTTTCCTCAGGGAACCACAGGGATCTGGACGGCATTTATCGAAGGCATCGGGGAAGGTGCCCTCTATAAGTACCGCATCCGTCGTCATGACGGGCATGAGTTCTTAAAGTCCGACCCCTACGCCTTTGGTTCGGAACTTCGCCCGAAAACGGCCTCCGTCGTCCGGGATCTTCGCGGATTCACCTGGACGGACAGCACCTGGCGGGCCAAGAGCAAGCGGCGCAACGCCCTAAGCGCACCCATGAACATCTATGAGGTTCACCTGGGCTCCTGGAAGCGCCACTGGGATGGTCGGTTCTTCAGTTTTACCGAATATATGGCGGAACTGATTCCCTATGTCAAAGACATGGGCTACACCCATATCGAACTGCTTCCCATTATGGAGCATCCCCTGGATGACTCCTGGGGGTACCAGATCACCGGATACTACAGTGTCACCTCTCGTTATGGACAGCCCAAAGAACTCATGGCCTTTATCAACGAGTGCCACAACCAGGATCTCGGCGTGATTCTGGACTGGGTACCTGCCCATTTTTGCCGAGATGCCCATGGCCTTTATCAGTTCGACGGCACACCAACCTTTGAATATCAGGATCCCAACAAAGCAACCAACAATCGCTGGGGAACCACCCATTTTGATTTCGGCAAGCCCCAGGTGCACAGTTTCCTGATCTCCAATGCCCTGTTCTGGCTGGAGATATTCCATGCTGACGGTCTCCGGGTGGATGCGGTCTCTTCCATGCTGTACCTGGATTATGACGATGGTCCCTGGACACCCAACATCTATGGCGGCAACACCAACCTGGAAGGGGTAGATTTCCTGAAAAAGCTCAATCAGGCTGTGGCCGCGAATCGCCCCGATGCTTTGATGATTGCCGAGGAAAGCACGGCGTTTCCCCTCATCACCCATCCGGTGGAGAAGGGTGGCCTGGGCTTTACCTTTAAATGGAATATGGGCTGGATGAATGACATCCTCCGCTACTTTGCTCTGGATCCGCTGTATCGGAAGAATCATCATAACCTCATCACCTTCTCCTTCATGTACGTATTCAGCGAACGCTACATTCTCCCCATGTCCCATGATGAAGTGGTCCATGGAAAGAGTTCACTCCTGAATAAGATGCCCGGCGATGAGAAAATGAAGTTCCAGGGTCTTCGCACCCTCATGGCCTACATGATGACCCATCCGGGGAAAAAGATCAGCTTCATGGGCAACGAACTGGCCCAATGGATGGAGTGGCGATTCCGTGAGGGCCTCGAGTGGGTGGGACTCCAGCACGAATCCCACCGCAAACATCAGCAGTATATAAAGACCCTCAACGAGATTTACCAGAACTACAAATGCTTCAGCGAAGTGGATACGTCCTATGACGGAATTGATATCCTCGATGCGGACAATAAGAATGAATCGCTCTTTACCTTCATCCGAAAGGGGAAGAATCCCCGGGACTTTGCCGTCGTCATCTGCAACTTCACCCCCGTTCAGCGGGATCATGTGCGGGTAGGCGTCCCCTATGAAGGACAGTATGAAGAACTGCTGAATACCGAGCTTCAGGAGTATGGTGGAAGCTGGGCGTATTCGGAGAAAACCTACCAGTCCATTCCCGAACCTGTGAATCATCAGGACCATGCGCTAGAGGTCATTGCTCCGCCGCTGTCCGTTTTGATCATAAAACCAAAGAGAATCAAGGGGGTTAAATCATGAAAAAAGAAATCATTGCCATGATCCTCGCCGGAGGGCAAGGCACCCGACTGGGGAAATTCACGAAAAACATCGCCAAACCTGCAGTACCCTTTGGCGGGAAGTACCGAATCATTGATTTTGTACTGTCCAACTGCGCCAACTCCGGGATGAATACCGTGGGTGTGCTGACGCAGTATCAGCCGCTGATCTTAAATACCCACATTGGCATTGGATCCCCATGGGACATGGACCGCAATGACGGCGGTGTCACCATCCTGCAGCCCTACGCCAGCGCCACGGAAGAAAAATGGTTCCGGGGTACGGCCCATGCCATCTATCAGAACTTCTCCTATATTGATGATTATGATCCGGATTTTGTCCTGATTTTATCCGGAGACCATATCTATAAGATGAACTATGAATCCATGCTGGATTTTCATAAAGAACAGGAAGCTGCACTGACCATTGCTGTGCTGGAAGTACCCTGGGATGAGGCACCGCGCTTTGGTATCATGAACACGGACAGCGAACTGAGAATTGTGGAGTTCGAAGAAAAACCCAAGAATCCAAAATCAAACCTGGCTTCCATGGGAATCTACATTTTCAACTGGAAGCTTCTGAAAAAGTATATGAATGAAAAGATCAATGCCGGGCAGGATATGGACGATTTCGGTAAAAACGTCATCCCTGCTTTCCTGGATGGGGGAGAACGGGTCTATGCTTATCGTTTCAAAGGTTACTGGAAGGATGTCGGGACCCTGGAGTCCCTCTGGGAAGCCAACATGGATCTTCTGGACCAGAATTCTGAGCTGCAGATCAATGACCGCAGCTGGAAGATTTACTCCAAAAATCCCTCCATGCCGCCTCACTATCTCACGAAAACAGCCGATGTGAAGGACTCCCTCCTGGTGGAAGGCTGCATCGTTCACGGGAAAATACGCCGCTCCATCCTTTCGCCCAAAGTCACAGTAGGAGAGGGCACAGAAATCTATGACTCTGTAATCATGGAGAATGTCCGGATCGGTAAAAACTGCATCATCCGAAAAGCCATGATCGGTTCCGGAGCCGTGATTCCCGATGACTCCGTCATCGATGAGAACGGTGAAATTGCTGTGGTGGGCGAATATGAGATCTACAAGGAGGAGAAGTAAGATGGCCAGAAATAAACTCTTCGGGGTAGTAAACCTCACCGAAAATGACGTCTATATGAAACAGCTCACCTTCAATCGGCCCATAGCTTCCGTACCCTTTTTAGGCCGCTATCGAATGATTGACTTCACCCTGTCCAACATGGTCAATGCTGGAATTACCACCGTGGGAATCTTTCTCAACGACCGCTACCGATCCCTCATGGACCATATCAGCAGCGGCAAGGAATGGGATCTGGACCGAAAGCAGGGCGGTGTCTTCTATTTTTCGCCTTATGCCACCCCGGATCTTCACAGTCAGCAAAGAGGGGATATTTCCACCTATTTCTCCAATATTGACTATCTGACGGAAGCTTCCGCAGATTATGCCGTGATCATGGGCACCACCATGGTCTGCAATATTGATCTCAAGAAGGTCTTTAAAGAGCATCTGGAGAGTAAAGCAGACATCACTGTGGTCTACAAGACCATCATGGAAGATGACTTTAGCTTCGAGCGATGCAATACCGTAACCCTAAACGAGTATGGCGGTGTGGTGACCTTTGGGAAGAATCTGCGCCGACCGGACATGCAGTCGGGGAAGAAGAAGATTTCCGCCGAGATCTACATTGTCCGCAAAGAGCTCCTGGTGGATATGATCACCAACGCCATCACCACGGGAGAGAATGTCTTCCTCACCGATGTGCTTCATGATTCCGTCGCCCGGTACAAGGTACGGGGTTATGAGTTTGATGGGCTTCTGAAAAACGTAAGCTCAGTCCAGAGCTACTATGAAGCCAGCATGTTCATGCTGGACGAGGACCACATCAAGGATGTCTTCTTCGGCGAGAACCGGATCCGCACCAAGGTCAAGGACGAAACACCCACTTATTACAGTGAGGACAGTGACGTACAGAACTCCCTCATCGCCAACGGCTGCAAGATTGAAGGAACAGTCATCAACTCCATTATCTTCCGCCGCGTAACGGTGGAAAAGGGCGCCGTGGTGAAGGATTCCATCATTATGCAAAATGGTGAGATTCGCGCCAACTGCAAAATTTCCCATGTCATCACCGACAAGCAGGTGGTACTCACCGAAGGGACAGAGCTTCAGGGAAGTCCGAAGAATCCCGTGGTGGTTGGCAAAGGATCCGTCCTATAGGAGGTAATATCATGAAAATTCTCTTTGCCACATCCGAGTGCTATCCATTTTTAAAAACCGGCGGACTGGCCGATGTGGCCTATGCTCTGCCCAAGGCTCTGAAGGAGAAAGGCGAGGATTGCCGCGTGATCCTCCCCAATTACGGCACGATAAAAGAAGAGTATCGAAATCAGATGGAGCATCTCTTTGACACCACCATAAAGGTGGGCTGGCGGGAACAGTATCTGGGGGTTAAGCATCTGAACCATGAAGGGGTAGACTTCTATTTCATCGACAACATGTACTATTTCTTCCGAGAAACCCCTTACGGATATTTTGACGACGGGGAACGGTTCTCCTTCTTTTCCCAGGCGATTTTGGAAGTCCTCCATCGCATTGGTTTCGTTCCCGATATCCTGCACTGCAATGACTGGCATACGGCGGTCATCCCGGTGCTCATCCGCACAAAATATCGCTGGGATAAGGCCTTTGAAAAGGTGAAGACCGTTTTGACCATCCACAACATGCGATTTCAAGGGATCTTCCCTCCTGATGTTTTGGGAAACCTCTTGGGCCTAGGCACGGAGCTGCTCCAGGATTTCTGCTTCGAATACTACGGAAATGTCAACTTCCTGAAAGGCGGCATCAACTATGCCGACCTGGTGACCACCGTCAGCCCCACCTATGCGGAGGAGATTAAATCCGAGTTCTATGGCGAAGGTCTCCACGGCGTGATGCAGAAGGTGAGTTACAAACTTAAGGGGATCCTCAATGGTGTGGACTACACCCTCAACGATCCGGAAACGGATAAGGACATTCCGTTCCACTTCTCCCGGGAGGATCTGGAGGGGAAGTTGAAGGATAAGCTCGCGCTGCAAAAGGAGCTCGGTCTGGAAGTTCGGGGGGATGTGCCCATGTTTGGCATCATTTCCCGGCTCACGGATCAGAAAGGGCTGGATATCCTGGCGGAGGCCATCGAAGAGTTCCTGCAGCAGGATCTGCAGCTGGTGGTCCTGGGGACTGGCGAACGGCGCTACGAGGATATGTTCCGCTATTTCTCGTATAAGTATCCGGGCAAGGTCTCGGCCAATCTTCGTTACAACGGGGAACTGGCACAGAAGATCTATGCCGCCACAGATTTCTTCCTCATGCCTTCGCTGTTTGAACCCTGCGGCATTTCCCAGCTCCTGGCCCTGCGCTACGGCAGTGTCCCCATTGTTCGGGAGACCGGTGGTCTGAAGGATACCGTGCTTCCCTATAACAAGTACACCGGGGAGGGAATTGGCTTTACCTTTTCAAATTACGATAGTTATGATATGCTACAAGCAGTCTACCGCGCACTGGATGCGTACCGAGACAAAACGGCATTCAGGAACATCGTAAAGCAAGGAATGGCAACGGATTACAGTTGGACAGCCTCCGCTGAAATCTATCTGACCCTGTTCCGTGAGATCCTGACCCGATAAAGGAGCTAAACTAGATGATATTAACAAAAGATCAGTTTAAGAAGGACTTCGTCAAGAAAATGATGAAGCTGTATGCCCAGGACGTGGAGAACTCCACCACCCACATGCAGTACTTCACCCTCGGCTACCTTCTCAAAGAGTACATCTCCGAAGGATGGGCAAAAACCACCAGCCGCTACAAGAAGTATGGGGAGAAGCAGGTTTACTACTTTTCCATCGAGTTTCTTTTGGGCCGTCTCTTGGCCAGCAATCTCTTAAATCTGGGGATTCGGGAAACCGCAAAGGAAGCTCTGGCTGAAATGGGCATTCGATTGACCGACATCGAAGATGTGGAAGTGGATGCCGGCCTTGGCAATGGCGGTCTGGGAAGACTGGCGGCCTGTTTCATGGACTCCATGGCTTCCTCGGGTATTCCCGGAAACGGCAATGGAATCCGTTATAAGTATGGGCTGTTTCAGCAGAAGATCGTTGATGGCTATCAGGTGGAACTGCCGGAAAACTGGCTTCGGGACGACAATGTCTGGGAAGTCCGCAAAAGCGACAAGGCCGTTCGGGTCCGTTTCTACGGCGATGCCTGGATGAAACCCCTGGAGAACGGCTCCTTGGCCCCGATCCATACGGGATATCAGGAGGTGCTGGCCGTACCCTATGACACCGCATTGGTCGGTTACGAAAACAAGACCGTCAACACGCTGCGGCTCTGGAATGCCGAAGTTCCTCCCTATGAAGGCGAAATTCAGGAAGATCTGAACTTTAATAACGTGCTGAAGAACAAGCGGGAGATTGAAAGCATCACCGAAGTTCTCTACCCCGATGATTCTAATCATGAAGGGCGAGTCCTGCGACTGAAGCAGGAGTATTTCTTTGTCTCTGCCGGACTTCAAAGCATCGTTCAGCAGCACAAGGAAGCCGGCCATCCCATGAGCACGCTCCATGATCTGGTGGCGGTGCATATCAATGACACGCATCCTGCCGTGGCCATTCCGGAGCTCATGCGCATCCTCATGGATGAGGAAGGGCTGGAATGGGATGAAGCCTGGCATATCACCCAAAATACCATGAGTTATACAAACCATACCATCATGAGCGAAGCTCTGGAAAAATGGCCTGTGGAGCTGTTCAAGGACCTTCTGCCCCGAATCTACCTCATTGTGGAGGAGATTGACCGTCGCTTCCGACAGATACTGGTGAATAAATTCCAGGGGAATGGCGATATGGTGGAAAAACTGGCCATCATATCCGGCGGCTATGTCCGCATGGCGCATTTGTGCATCCATGGAACCCACAGCGTCAACGGCGTGGCCAAGCTCCACACGGAAATCCTGAAGACTCAGGAATTGAGAGATTTCTACATGCTCTATCCCTATAAGTTCAATAACAAGACCAACGGGATCACCCATCGGCGATGGCTCATGCTGGCCAATCCCGAGCTGACTTCTCTCTTGGATGAAACCATTGGCGACTCCTGGCGCAGAAACCCCCAGGACTTGAAGCTCTTCAAGAAGTACAAACGCGATGCAGAAGTGCAGCGTCGGGTCGAGGAGACCAAGCTCCACAATAAGGAGCGTCTGGCCGCCTACATCAAGGAGAAGAATAATATCATCGTGGATCCCAACAGCATCTTCGATGTCCACGTGAAGCGACTCCATGCCTATAAGCGTCAGCTGCTCAATGCCTTGCATATCCTCCACCAGTATCATGAAATCCTGGAAAACCCTAATTTTGACATGCTGCCAAAAACCTATATCTTTGCCGCCAAGGCGGCTCCGGGGTACTACTATGCCAAGGAGATCATCAAGTTTATCAACGCCCTGGCGGATCAGGTGAATAATGATCCCCGGGTGAAGGGACGGATCAAGATGGTCTTCCTGGAAAACTATGGCGTTTCCCTGGCCGAGAAAATCATCCCGGCATCGGAAGTCTCCGAGCAGATTTCCACCACCACCAAGGAAGCCTCCGGCACCAGCAACATGAAGTTCATGATGAACGGAGCCATTACCCTGGCAACCTTGGACGGAGCCAATGTGGAAATCCTGGAAGAAGTGGGAAACCCCAACATTGTCATTTTTGGCATGACCGAAAAGGAAGTTTTGGATTACTATCGCAGCGGAAACTATGTTTCCCGGGACTTCTACAACACGGATCCTCGGATCAAACGCGTGCTGGACAGCCTGACCAACGGGATGATCAAGGGTATCAGCGTCGAAGGTCGGGACATTTTCAAGAGCCTCATCGACTACAATGATGAGTTCTTTGTCCTGAAGGACTTCGACTCTTACTTGAACGCCCATGTGAAAATCGAGGACTTGTACAAAGACCGGTTCACCTGGAACAAGATGTCCATCGAGAACATTTCCTCCTCGGGAGTTTTCTCCTCCGATGTCACGGTTATGCAGTATGCCTCGGGAATTTGGGATACCCGAATGATCGAGCGTTAAAACTGAATCCCCAAGATGCAGATAAGCCTCAGATCCAGAGGCTTATCTGTAATTTTATGAAAAAGGATGGTAGGACCACCACACCTTGAGGGCAGGTCCGTGAATGCATGTATTATCGAAATCTTTACATTGACTATAATTCCTTCTATGAAGGTTTTAAAAAGCCCTTTGGGGCCATCGTCACGGGTCAGGAAATCCTGTTTCGGCTGAAGGCCACGGGGTCAGACCATATCGAAGTCACCTTGGTCATGGCTCAGGAAGGAAAAAGCGAGCAGTTCCTGAAAATGGCTCCGGAAGGGGATGGCTTCTACAAAGTCGTGTCCACAGGCGCTGAGCCTGGACTTCTTTTCTACTACTTCATCATCAGCTTTTCGGAGAAGCTTGTGACCCACACCATTTACGTGGGGGCTCAAGCGCCGGGGATTGGCGGAGAAGCGGTCCTCCGGGAAAATCGCTGGGATGTGGTGCCTTACCAAATCACCCTGCACCAGTTTGTGGAGCCGGCACCGTCTTGGTACAAAGATGCCGTCTTCTACCAGATCTTTGTGGACCGTTTCTATAACGGCCATCCGGAAGGCAAGGTCCTCAATCCCAAGAAAAACTCCTTTGTCTATGCCACCTGGGAAGATACCCCCATGTACATCAAAGACTGTCAGGGAAGCATCACCCGCTGGGACTTCTTTGGGGGAAACCTGGAAGGGGTGTTGAAGAAACTGGACTACCTCCAGGAGCTGGGGATCGGCGGAATTTATCTCAATCCCATTTTCAAATCCCGCAGCAACCATAAATATGATACGGGGGATTTCCTCGCCATAGACGAAATGTTCGGCTCCGAGGAGATTTTCCAGGAGCTGGTTTTGGAAGCCCAAAAACGGGGGATTCGCATTGTGCTGGACGGCGTCTTCAACCATGTGGGGGCAGACTCCCGTTATTTTAACAGTTTCGGAAGCTATCCCGAGCTGGGCGCAGCCCAAAGTCCCGACTCGCCTTACTACTCCTGGTTTAACTTCTTCCAGTACCCCACGGATTACGAATGCTGGTGGGGGGTCAAGGATCTCCCCAATGTCAACGAGAATAATCCCACCTATCGCAACTTCATCGTGGGACCGGAAGGGGTCATTGAAAAGTGGACCCGCATGGGCATTGGGGGCTGGCGCTTGGATGTGGCGGATGAGCTTCCCGATGACTTCATTGCCGATATTCGCTCCAGCATGCAGAAAGCCAATCCCGATACGGTGCTCCTGGGCGAAGTCTGGGAAGATGCATCCAACAAAATCGCCTATGGTCAGCGTCGCCGCTATCTTCTAGGCAAAGAGATCCATGGGACGATGAACTATCCCTTTAAGAATGGGGTCATCGACTATCTCAAGGGACATCTTAAAGCCCGGGAACTGTATCATCGGCTCATGGCCTTGAAGGAAAACTATCCCCGGGAAGCCTTCTACAGTGCCTTAAACAGCTTAGGTACCCATGACACCAAACGGATCTTCACAGAAATCAGCGACAAAGAACATTTAAAAATTGCCGTGGGCATGCTCTTTACGTTCCCCGGCGTACCCTGCATCTATTACGGTGATGAAGCCGGGATGAAGGGGGAAGCTGATCCGGACAACCGAGGGCCCTATCCTTGGGGAAAAGAAGACCCGGAAATCATGGAGATGTACCGATCCATGATCGCCCTGCGCAAATCAAGCCCAGTCTTTGTGGGAGGGGAACTACATCCCTTCTACCAGGAGAATACCTTTGGGTATCTTCGTCTACAGGGGGAAGAAGCCAGTCTTATCATCATCAACCGGGAACCGGAAGATGTCCGCCTGGTACTCAATGATGCCCTGGGACTCGATGAGGTTCCGGAGCAGTTCCGTCATATCCTCACGGGTGAATACCATCTAAAGGCGAAGTCCTTCAACGTTTATCAGCTTTAAAGCAAAAAACAGGCCGAACCGGCCTGTTTTCTTGCGTAAGAAATGAAAATAACGGGATAATAAGCGTTGAAATGAAGTAGATCGAGGAGGGGATTACCATTGAGGTATGTGAGCATATTTGGGGGGATAATTCTCTTTTCCCTGATGATCCTCCTTACCGGCTGTTCGGGGAAGGGAGGGGAACCCATCTTTGAAGAGGAGAAGGAAATTGTGGTAAACGTCGAAGAGGATCCATTCCCCCAGAAATTAGTGGCGGAAGTGAAAGGTCAAGTCCTGCGGCCTGGGGTGTACACGCTGCCCGAAGGTTCCCGGCTCTATGAGCTGGTGGCCCTGGCAGGAGGTACCACCAGCGTAGCTGAGCTTCGGCAGGTCAATCTTGCCCTCCGCGTCCTGGACGGTGATTCCTTCTACATACCGGCCGTGGGGGAGGAACCCCTGCTGCCGGCGTCATCGACCGAAGGGAAATCCGGCTCTCCAGCCCCCATGGACCTCAACCGGGCCTCCAAGGAAGACCTGATGAAGGTGCCGGGGATCGGGCCAGCCACCGCAGACAACATTCTGAAGTACCGGGAGGAGAAGGGACGATTTTCCTCCGTGGAAGAACTCTTGGAGGTTCCCCGCATCGGGGAGAAAACCCTGGAGAAGATCCGGGAGTATTTCATCCTCCGGTAATCACCCTAAGAATAAATAAGCCGATCTTCTGCCCCAGTGCATGGGGAGAAGATCGGCTTTTGCCTTACTGCAGGAGACGGATGCCTTCGCGAATTCTTTCCAGAGATTCGGTTTTTCCCAGGATCTCTGCCATTTCAAAGGCTCCACCAGGGGTGAACTGCTTTCCGGAAAGGGCGGTGCGGATGGGCCAGAGCATCTGCCCATTCTTGAGACCCAGTTCTGCCACTTTCGCCAGCACGGTGTCATGGAGTTTGTCCAAGGTCCAGTCTTCCTCCGGCATGGCTTCCAGGACCGGCAGGATGACTTCCAGGGAAGTTCGGGCAATCTCCGCATTGGTTTTCATTTTTTTATGGGTATACATTTCAATGTCGTAGGCTGGAAGGGCATAGAAGAAGTCCAGCTGTCCGGGAATATCCCCCAGGACCTCCACGCGGTTATGCAGAAGCTCGGCAATCTTCATGGTGTTCAGAGGCTTGTCCTTCAGATCCTGTAGGATGTAGGGGAGGGCTAAGGCGTGGAACTCCTCCAGGGACATCTTT
The DNA here is from genome assembly GCF_018128025.1 of Proteiniclasticum sediminis. GTDB lineage: Bacteria > Bacillota > Clostridia > Clostridiales > Clostridiaceae > Proteiniclasticum > Proteiniclasticum sediminis. Next base: position 98,788 of record NZ_JAGSCS010000001.1, read on the forward strand.
TTCAGATACTCGCCATTCATCCAGCGAAGTTTTTCGGAATCGAAAATCGCCGGGCTCTTGTTGATGTTGCGATAGTTGAAAATCTTTACCAGTTCTTCCAGGGAGAAGATTTCCTGGGTGGTACCCGGATTCCAGCCCAGAAGGGTAATGTAGTTCATGACCGCTTCCTTCAGGTATCCTTTTTCCAGAAGATCCTGGAAGGAGGCATCTCCGGTGCGCTTGGAGAGCTTATGCTGCGCATCCTTCATAATGGGCGGGCAATGGATATAGATGGGCACATTCCATCCAAAAGCCTCATAGAGGCGGTTATACTTGGGGGAGGAAGAAAGGTACTCACTGCCTCGAACCACATGGGTGATGGCCATGAGATGATCATCCACCACATTGGCGAAGTTGTAGGTGGGGAGTCCGTCGCTCTTCAGAAGCACCATGTCTTCCAGTTCCTCATTATCCACGGCGATGGTTCCGTAAATGACATCCTCGAACTTGGTGACACCCTCCGTGGGGTTGTTCTGACGGATGACATAGGGCAGTCCCTGACGGAGATTTTCCTCGATTTCTGCCGAGGAGAGGGAACAGCAGTGCTTGTCATATTTAAAAGGTTTCTTCTGCAACTCAGCGTTTTCCCGAAGCAGATCCAAACGTTCCTTCGTGCAGAAGCAGTAGTAAGCTTCCTTCTTTTCGACCAGCTCCAGGGCATACTTCTTGTAGACTTCCCGACGCTCGCTCTGAACATAGGGACCATACTCACCGCCCACATCGGGACCTTCATCGTGGATAAGGCCGGTCTGCTTGAGGGTTTCAAAAATAACATCCACAGCACCTTCCACATAACGCTCCTGGTCCGTGTCTTCAATTCTTAAAATAAAATCCCCATCTTCGTGTTTGGCGATGAGGTAAGCGTATAGGGCGGTTCTCAGATTTCCAACATGCATATAGCCTGTGGGACTTGGGGCGAACCGGGTTCGTATTTTACTCATAAAAGCCTCCTTGCACATGAAAGAAGTTTCGGCCCGAGACCAAAACTTCCTGTTTATCCTTATTATACTATCATGAAAATTTCTGTCAATCGCTTAGGAACCGCACTTCCTTGCCGTTGGAGGAAAAAACCACCGTGCCTTTTTCTTCCGTGAGCACCACGCTGGCGCCCATGGCGCTATAGCGCTCCAGAATCGCCGGAGTGGGGAGATTGTGGTCGTTCCCCTGTTCCGAGGTGACCACCACAAACCGGGGCGCCACCCGGTCCAGGAAAGCCTGAGTGCTGCTGGTGGCGGATCCGTGATGGGGAGCTTTCAATACATCGGCCTTTAGGTCCTTGCCCGTCTTCAGAGCTTCCGTTTCGGCGACTTCTTCCGCATCACCGGTGAACAGGAACGCACTGTTCCCATAGGATAGCCGCATAATGGGGGAGTAGTTGTTGGGATTTAGATAACTGGAGCGGGAAGGGGTCAGGACTTCCAGGAGGATCCCGTCGCCAAAGTCAAAGGACATGCCGGCCTTCAGCACATTCCGGGCTTTACCCGCCTTTTCCAGGGCCTTTTCCAGCCGCTCATAGGACTGGGTAACCACGGTCTTATCGGGGGTGTAGAACTCCTCAAAAGGGACCTTCTGGAGCACTTCCCCCATCCCTCCCACATGATCCTCATGGGGATGGGTGAGAAACACCAAATCCAGCTTTTCGACTCCGTAGGTTTTCAGGTAGGCCAGAATGGTGGGGGCAGCTTCTTCGGTGCCCGCATCCAACAGGATGTTTTTTGTTTTGACTTGAATCAGAATGGCGTCACCCTGGCCCACATCGATGAAATGAACCTTCACCGGGTCGGAGACGCTGCGGATCCGGTCCACGGTGGAGGATGTTTCCACCCCGACGATGCCATAATCCAAAAGGACGTAGATTCCCACCAGACCGAGAATCAGGACCAGAACCAGCACCATGGGTGCATATCTCATCTTTTTCATGGAATACCTCCGCGTTAACTTAGGTTCATTCTACCATTTTTCTCTCCCGTCTGAAAGCGCAGTACGCCTAAATTCGAGACTTCCGTAAAGAAAGAAGACCATTCCAAACCTTATGTTTCTTCGCTTTAACTCCAGCTCAAGATGCTTTATAATAAAGAGAAGTAGACAAAGGAGTGTTAGACCGCATGATTTTTGATATCGTCAGCAAAATCCGATTCGGCCTTTCCCTGATCGCCCTGTGGTTCCGCCTGATTTTTGCGGAAATCCAAAAAAAGCGGATGTCAGAGGAAGCTTATTTCTTTAAAATTCTCAGCATTGCCAAAAAACACACCCGAAAAATCATTGCGGTTACCCGCATGGATCTCGTGGTGGAGGGACTCGAGAACATCCCCGATGAACCGGTGGTGTACATGGGGAACCATCAGTCCTACATCGACATCTATGTCACCGTGAATGCGCTGCAGCGAAAGCTCTGCCTCATCGGAAAGAAGGAGATTGAAAAGATCCCCATTGTGGCCTATCTAGCTCGGGAGATGAGCGTGCTCTTCCTGGACCGGGAGAACTCCCGGGAAGGCCTCAAGACGATTCTCGAAGCGATTCGGCGGATGAAAGAGGAGCGTTTTGACGTGCTCATCTATCCGGAAGGGACCAGGAGCAAACGTCTGGAAATGGGTGAGTTCCACAAAGGCAGCTTCAAAATTCCTCAAAAAGCCCATGCTCCCATCATTCCCATGGTGGTGAACAATGCTTATCGGGTCTTTGAGGATAATTACCGGGTCACCCCGCATATACCGGTTCAATTAGCCTTTCTCCCCCCGGTGCGCTTTGAGGAGCTCTCCGAGGAGGAAGCCAAAAACATTGATGAACTGGTAAAAGGGCAGATCGCCGAAAAACTGAAGGAGTTCAACAAATAAGGATTTCCAAAAGAAAGAGACAGCCATGGGCTGTCTCTTTCTTTTCAGATCCCCGCTGAAGGGGAGTCGGGATTAAAGCTTAATGTTCCGGTCCAGAGGCTGTGATAGGGAAATAAAGGTATCGGTGCGCTGAACCCCGTTAATGACATTGATGCTGTTCAGCAAAAGATCCTGCAGATGGGCAATGTTTTTGCACACCAGCTTCGTGAAAATGGAGTAATCTCCAGTGGTATAGTGGAGTTCGACGATTTCATTGATCTTGGACAGCTCGTCAATGGCTACGGAGAAGGAAGAACTTTTGTCTAAGTAGATTCCCACGAAACAGCAGACATCGTACCCGAGTTTTGGCATATCTAAAAGAATTTTCGTTCCTTTGATAATTCCCATATCTTCCATTTTCTTCATTCTGACATGGATCGTTCCCCCGGATACATGACAGACGCGGGCAATTTCAAGATATGGTGTTCTGGCGTCCTTAATGAGGATCTCCAGAATCTGGAGATCGAGGTCATCCAGGTTAATATTGGCATGACTGGCCATAAATGCACCCCCAAAATAGATATAACTCATTATATCAAATTTCCAAAGACAAAATAAGAATATCGCAAAAAAAACTTTCATTTACCATGGATTTTATAATGTTTTAAGAACTTTCCGACGCTCCAAGGTCAAGAAAGGCCTGGTATTGCTGATTTGCTTGATTTCTTCCCGGTGATGGCATAAAATGGAAGAATATCGAGGGAGGTTTTAACTTGAATTGGGATAATCTGCTGCTAATTTTCGTCTTGTCCATCGCGATCTTCATCGTGTATTCCTTGACGAATCTCTATTTCCTGTCCAAGCTCAAAGTGAGCAAATGGGTGGTCCTGGGCGCATCCTTGGTGTTTCTCGCCATCGGTCTTGTCCTTCCCGCCTTCTCCAATAACATGATCTTAAACTACATCCCCACGGCAATCTTTGTCTTCCTGTTCCTCTGGTATGCTGATCTTTCCGGTCTTTCCAACATCGGCGCACCCAAGAAGAAGGGCCCTGTGGGACCCGCCATCAAACCGAAGGCGAAACCCAACAAGCTCAAGTACACCGACGAGAAGGATATCCTGAAAACGTCGGGAAAAGAAGAAAAGAACCGCTTGTTTAAAAAGAAAAAGTAGCATTCTTTCCAACGAAAGAGTGGAGAATGAGCCTCCTCTGCATAACGCAGAGGAGGCTCATTCGATTTCTTGGGGAACCGCCACTGTCCTGGACCCATGAAAAGAGGCTGCAAATCTGCAGCCTCTTTTGGATATGGATTCTTTTTTATGAGCAACCGGTGGTGGTGCCGCAATCCAGACAAACCTTACAGGTGCCATTTTTCACCATGCGGGTGCTGGAGCAGGTGGGGCAGACGGAATCATACAGCTTCTCGCCGTTCTTTTCCGCATCGCGGATCAGTTCCTTCAGATCCTCCTCATCCACGGTGAGGAAAAGCTGCTTTACCTTTTCCGGTTCAAAGGCAGTATTGGAGAACCGAGATTTGGAGCGGGCCAGGATGTCATCTTCCTCGGGCTTGATCTGTACCCGAGAGTAATCGCCCAGCTCAATGTCGATGACCTTGGAAATCAGGTCGGAGATGGAGCTGACATTCTTGATGTAGGGGTGTTTGGAGACGAAGCCATAGGGCTCGTACTTTTGTCCCCGCAGCATTTTGGAAATGTCCTTGGGCGGAATATGGTACTGGAGCATCACGGAAATCGTCTTGGACAGGGAATTGAGAAGTCCTGTGATCAGGGTACCTTCCCGGTCAGTGGTCATGTAGATTTCGGAGATCTCTCCCCGAGCGTTGCGGTTGACGGTGATGTAGACTTTCACGTCATCAATCTGGGCAGGATGGGTATGGCCAGCACGAATTCCGGAGATCTTCTCCCGACGGAATGCCACGGGGGCAGTGACGGTTTCCTTCTGAAGGCCCTTGGCGTATTCCAGGAGAGCTCCATAGGTGAGGTTCTCCAGATCCGTGGTTTTCTCTACGCTGTCAATGCGGGTATTCAGCGGCTGGGCGAACTTGGAGCCATCGCGGTAAAGGGAAATCCCCTTGACGCCAGTCTGCCAGGAGCGGATATGGACTTCCTTGAAGTCTTCCACCGTGGCATCCTTGGGCAGGTTAACAGTCTTGGAAATGGCGCCGGAGACCAAAGGAGTCAAGGCAGCCACCATGAGCACATGGCCATAGTGCTGGATGAATCGCTTGCCGGTTCCGCAGACGTTGGCCGTATCAAAGATGGGATAGTGTTCTTCCTTCAAATGAGGAGCGCCTTCAATTTTGCCATCCACCACCATACCCTTTTCTTCCTTGCCGATGTAGGCCATGATGTCCGCAATCTGTTCCCGGGTATACCCCAGATTTTTCAGAGCCACTTCAATGATGGGATTGGCAATGGTCATGTAGCCGCCGCCCACAAGCTTCTTGTACACCACATGGGAGAAGAAGGGCTCGATGCTGGTGGCTGCACAGTCCATGGCAAAGGAAATCGTTCCGGTGGGGGCAATGACGGAAACCTGGGCATTGCGGTATCCGTGGGCAGCGCCCAGCTCCACAGCATCCTTCCAGGAGGACTTCAACGTCTCGGAGAGGGAGGTGAGGCCCAGTTCCATGAGCAGGCCATGATTTACCATCATGGGCTCATAATGGAGCTCTTCCAGCTCACTGTCCAGAGCGCCTGCCACGCGAGCGTGGTTACGGATGACTCGGTTCATGTACTTGGCGTTGAGGTCATACTTTTCGAAGGGACCAGCAGCCTGGGCCATGAGAGCCGAGACACGGTAGCTTTCTCCGGTGATGAGTCCCATGATGGCTGCAGAGAGGGTTCTGGCCTCGTCGGAGTCATAGGGGATCGCCATGGCCATGAGTACGGAAGCGATGTTGGCAATACCCAGTCCCGTGGTACGGAACATGTAGGTCTTGCGGGCAATGTCCACCGTGGGGAACTGTCCCCAATGGATGGAAGCCTCCAGGAGAAGCTGGTTCAGGCCAATCATATGTTTTAATCCCGCCACATCCAGATGGTTGGTTTCGGGATCGTAGAAACGGTAGATATTGAGCGATGCGAGATTGCAGCTGGTATCATCCAGGAAAGCATATTCTCCGCAGGGGTTGGTGGAGTTCAGGCGGTTGTGGGGAGCCCAAAGATCGCCATCTTCTCCCGCCGGGCAGGTATGCCAGGCATTGAAGGTATCGGTGAACTGGGGAGCCGGGTCTGCGGATTTGCAGGCTGCATCATTGAACTCATCCCAGAGCTTGCTGACTTTCACTTCACGGTTCACGCGATCATCCACGCGTCCCCGAAGCATGATGGTCTCCTCCGGATTCTGATCCAGTTCCACGACTTTACGCATGAACTCATCGCTGATGCGCAGGGAATTGTTGGAGTTCTGACCGGATACGGTCTCATAGGCTTCGCCGTCAATATCAGCATCATACCCCATCTTGGCCAGAGCCCGAACCTTGTCCTCTTCCTTGGCTTTCCACAGGATGAACTCTTCAATTTCCGGATGGTCAATATCCAGACAAACCATCTTGGCGGCTCGCCGTGTGGTTCCGCCGGACTTGATGGCTCCGGCGTTGCGGTCCAGTCCCTTGAGGAAGCTCATGAGGCCGGAGGAAACGCCACCGCCGGTGAGCTGCTCGCCCACTGCGCGGATGCTGGAGAAGTTGGTACCCGTGCCGGAACCGCCCTTGAAGAGCTTGGTTTCCGTCACATACTGCTCAGAGATGGAGTGGTCTCCCAGAAGCTTGTCTTCGATGGAGAGGATAAAGCAGGCTGAAGCCTGGGTTCTCGTGTAAGTATCTTCGGACTTAACGACCTTCTTCGCCACAGGATCATAGTAGAAGAGGTCATTCTGACCGCCCTTGATGCCATAGCTCTTCTCCAGACCCGTGTTGAACCACTGGGGGGAGTTGGGCGCATACATCTGATTCAGAAGGCCAAAGACCATTTCATCATAGTAGACATCCTTATCTTCCTGAGTCTTGATGATCCCCTCATCCACAAGTGCCTCTGTCCAGAAGTTCACCAGACGGTGGGCCACCTGCTTCATGGAGTTTTCATAGCCCAGTTCGTTGTTCACGCCGGCTTTGCGGAAATACTTCGAGGCAATAATATCAATGGCATTCTGGGAGTAATGGGTAGGGAACTCCAGGTCATGCATTTCTGTGATTACTTTTCCGGTTTTGTGGTTTTTCAGCACCACATCCCGCTTAGTCCAGTCAAACAAATCATATACAGTTTTGTCTTTATTATTCTCCAGCTCTTTAGTATAATAACGGGAGAAGAGATTTTTGATGTCTTTCATGGGGTACCTCCTGTTTCTCGTTCGATAGTCTTAGTATAATACCATATCTTGTGCCTGGCAAGCGACAAAACCACAAGATATGGTGCTTTCTATGAACATTCTGTATCGAAAGCTCGGAGCGACACCCCATAGTGAAATAGTCTAATTACGAACGGATCGGTAAGGTATCCGTTTTTTCTTGACGTTTTGAAGAAAGGAGAAGAAAGGATGATCAAAAGAATTGGAACCCTTGTTCCCCAGATCGATGCCCATGCCTTCATCGCGGAAAATGCTTCAGTCATCGGCGATGTGACGGTGGGCGAAGATTCTTCCATATGGTACGGCACCGTAATCCGGGGAGATGTGAGCCCCATCCGCATCGGAAAGCACTCCAATATCCAGGACAACTCCGTTCTTCATACGGACTTGGGCTTAACCCTGTTCATCGGGGATCATGTGACCGTAGGCCATAGCTGCATCATTCACGGAGCGGTGATTCAGGGATATTCCATCATCGGGATGGGCAGTATCCTCCTCAATGGCTCCACCATCGAAAAAAACACCATCCTCGGTGCAGGAAGCCTGGTGACGGAAGGGAAGACCATTCCGGCAGGGGAGCTCTGGATGGGGAGACCCGCGAAATTTGTCCGGAAACTCACCGAGGAAGAAATCCAGCGGATTTCCTGGTCCTCGGAACACTATGTTGATTATGCGAAGAAGCATAAAGGAGAAAATCATGATTAAATTTGGAGACTACAACAACCTGGAGGTTAAACGCGAAGCTGCCTTTGGGCTTTTCCTCGATGGAGGTACCGGAAACACCTCCGATGACATCCTCTTGCCCACGGGTAGTATCCTGGGACAGAAACCTAAAATTGGAGAGACCGTTCGGGTGTTCATCTATCGGGATTCCAAAGACCGTCTGGTCGCCACCATGAAGGAACCCCTCGTCACCGTGGATCACCTGGCCGTATTGAAGGTCAATTCCATCACCGACTTCGGCGCATTCCTGGAAATCGGCCTGGAGCGCGATGTCCTGGTTCCCCGGGGAGAGATGAAGTATCCCCTCATCGCAGGAAAGTCCTACCTGGTCTTTGTGTACGAAGACAAGACCGGCCGTCTGGCTGCTTCCACGGAAGTAGGCCGCTACCTGGATACCCCGGAAAGCGGCGAGTTCAAGGCCGGCGATACTGTCAGTGGAATCATCTACGGCAAACAGACCAATGGTACCCTGGAAGTGGCCCTGGGCGGCAAATATCTGGGCATTATCCTGAAGAATGAGTATTTCACCGATCTTCAGCCAGGAGATGAGGTTACGGGCTCCGTGAAGAAAATTCTGGAAGATGGCCGCATCAGCTTTACCCCCCGAAAGAAAATGGTGGAAGAGAAACTGGAGCTTTCCGAACAGATTCTTCAGTATCTGGAGGCCCATGGCGGCTTTATGCCCTACAACGACAAATCCACGCCGGAGGAAATCCGTCGGCAGTTCCACTGCAGCAAAAACTACTTCAAGATTGCCTTGGGCAATCTCATGAAGAACGGAAAAATCACCCAGGATGAAAAGGGTACCCACCTGAAATAAAGGAGAAACCGATGATCGAAACTGTAAACCCCAAGGGCCTCAGCCCGGCAAAACGCATGGAGAGCATTCTGCTCTTTAGCCGCGCTCAGCTGCGAAACGAAAAGAATCTCACCGCCAACCTGGCGAATCTTAGCGCCATCATCGCGCTGTACATGGAAGATCTGAACTGGGCAGGCTTCTACCTCATGAATGAAGGTGAACTGGTTCTGGGACCCTTCCAGGGCAAACCTGCCTGCAACCGCATCGCCATAGGCAGCGGCGTCTGCGGCACCGCCGTGGCCGAGGGTAAAACCCAGCGGGTGGACGATGTCCTGGCCTTGGATAACCACATCGCCTGCGATGCGGCCTCCCGGTCTGAGCTGGTGGTCCCCATCCGTCAGGATGGAGAGATCCTGGGCGTCCTGGACCTGGACAGCCCCTCCCTGGCCCGCTTCACGGATCTGGAGCAAAGCGCCATGGAAGAGCTGGTCCGTCTCCTGGAAGAAACCCTCTAAGGCGGTTTATCCCAAGACAGACAAAAACTCCTGCACGAAAATGTGCAGGAGTTTTATTATGCGGAAAATTTCTTGATATTCGCTGTGATGTTTCGATATTCCTGCAGCATCACGGAAATGCTGCTTTGTCTTCGGGATTCATAAGCTTGTTCTTCCTCGTCTTCCTTCTGGCCTATCCCTGAATCTGCAAAGGAGGAGAGGTGAAGGAAGCTCGCGCGTTCCAGCTGCTCGATGAGGAGCTGAAGCTGCATCAGGTCCCTGTCCCCGGGAAGAAGGGCTTCCTTTCGGGTGTAGCAGAGATCATAGGCCATATGGACGATGGCTTTCAGGCTTTTCACGATACTTTCTGCCACCAGGAGGTTGTTCATTTGGGCAGTACTAAAGGGAAGGGAAGACTCCTGGCGGATGGCCTTCAGCTGGGACCAGACCGTGTCCACGTCATTGAAGATCAGGGGGAAGGGGAGATCCTCTCCCTGGGAGGTATCCCCAGGGGAAGTCAGATACTGGGCTGTCTGTTTGAGCATGGAGACACACTGACCCTTGGTGTATTCCAGTCGGCGCACGGCGATTTTTCGGTAATAGAAGAAGGAAAACCCGTAATTGTAGACCAGAGCGATGATGACGCCCAGCCCCAAAGCCAGCACCCGGAGTCGGATGGTGAGAAGAATGCTGGGATTTCCCAGCGCATCACTTTGGATGTACTGGGTCATGTAGATGCTGGTGAAGATCGCCACGGGAGGGATGGAACGGTAATCGATTTTTAGGGCGATGAACATGGTGAGCCCCATGCCCAGCATGACCGTGAACACATGGACCCCCAGAAGGGCCACCAGAATTCCTGTGGTTACAGCCCCAAGTACCGAGGCCAACAGCTGATTCACCCCGCTCTTAAAGGCGGTGAGATTTGTGGGTTCGAGATTGTACATGACTCCCAGGAGCACGGAAATCATGTCCAGGCGGGTCACGGTGAAGGCTCGGCCCAGGAGATAGCCTGTACCGATGGCCAGCATGGCTTTCAGAATATACAGCCGGGAATCCAGAAGCACCGCTTCTTTTTTCAAACGAAAAATCTGCAGTATAGATTTCATTGTTCAACCCCATTTCAACGCATTATCTTGTACCTTTTCAACTCCTATATTATCATAAAGGCAGAAGATCAAGGAAGGGGGACCCCCCCTTGAAAGGAGCCTAGTATGGGAAAAATCGTCTGCTACATCACCCAGAGTCTGGACGGGTATCTGGCCCGGCCCGATGGTGCCATCGACTGGCTGGTCAAGTACAATTCAGCGGAAGTCATGGCCTGGTACGAGGAGTTTTATGCCCGCGTCGGCACGGTGATTCTGGGTCGGCGAACCTATGATCAGCTGGTGACGGAGCTCTCTCCAGAGGAGTGGCCCTACGAAGGGAAGGAAACCCTGGTCTATACCTCCACTTTGCTGCCTCCCAAGGAAGGCCTTCACCCAAAGCTTAGCGTGGATAAGGAGGAACTGGCAAAGCTCCGGGATTCGGCCGACAAGGATCTTTGGCTGGTGGGTGGGGCACACCTGTTGAACGCTTTTCTGGAAGAGGATCTTGTGGATGAACTGATCCTCACCGTGATCCCGGAACTTCTGGGTGAGGGGATTCCGCTCTTTCTGCCTGGTTTTCCCGCCAAGATCTTCGATCTTCAAAACGTGCGATGGGCGGATTATCTGGTGGAACTTCACTATGTCCGGCCATAGGCCAAGGATCTTACAAGAAGTCGTTTTTTCATGAAAAAGGATGCCCAGTAAAAACTGAGCATCCTTTTTTTATGGCTTTATGGGGCTTAATCGACGATGTTGTTTTTTCGACGGTAGGCTCGCATGAATATCTTAATGATCTCATTCACAAAGAGGGGAATGAGCGCCAGGCCGAAGACCACACTCCAGTCAAAGGTGGAAAGAGGTCTCACCTTGAAGGCTTCTGCCAGGAAAGGTACATTGATCACGCCCACCTGCAGGAGAATGCCCGCGATGATGGAGAGGATCAGGTAGCGGTTCTTAAAGAGGCCCACCTGGAAGATGGATTTCGTTTCACTGCGCATGGTCAGGGAGTAGAACAGCTGAGAGGTGGCCAGGACCACGAAGGCCATGGTGCGGCCATGGTTCTGGATTTTCTCTGTGGCCGTGGCAGAGTTGAAGAGGGTATAACCTTCCTCATGGAGACCGATGGCAAAGGCCACCAGCGTGAGGATACCAATGAGGACACCGCCGATGAGCGCACGAGTTCCCGCACCGTTGGCGAAGAAGCTTTCTTTGGGATTACGGGGTTTCTTCTTCATCACGTCATGATCGCCAGGATCCACGCCCAGGGAAATGGCGGGCAGGGTATCCGTCACCAGGTTTACCCAGAGGATCTGGGTGGGGAGAAGCGGAATGGCGAAGGAGAAGAGTACGGAGATGAAGATGGCGATGATTTCGCCCAAGTTGCAGGACAGAAGGAAGATGACGGCTTTTTTGATGTTGTTGTAGATATTTCGTCCTTCCTCGATGGCTGCCACGATGGTGGTGAAATTATCATCGGTGAGAATCATGTCCGCAGCACCCTTGGAAACGTCGGTGCCGGTGATTCCCATGGCTACACCGATGTCCGCATGCTTCAGGGAAGGGGCATCGTTGACACCGTCACCGGTCATGGACACGATATTGCCGTGGGCTTTGTAGGCCTTAACGATTTTCACCTTATGTTCCGGGGAGACCCGGGCAAAGACGCGGTACTGGCCGATGCGGGAAGCAAACTCTTCGTCGGTGAGTTCGTCGATCTCCGCTCCCGTCAGGGCTTCGCTGATGTTCCGGGCAATGCCCAGATCCTTGGCGATGGCCACGGCGGTATTTTTATGGTCGCCGGTGATCATGATGGAGGTGATGCCCGCGCCATGGGCTGCGGCAATGGAGTCCTTCACTTCCAGGCGCGGCGGGTCAATCATGGCCACAAAGCCGACCACGGTCAGGTCCTTCTCCATCTCTTCTGGAGCCAGGGGCTCCTTCGTGTCTTTAAAGGCCACCCCAAGCACGCGAAGAGCCTGATCGGACATTTTCTCCGCTTCCGCCAGAAATGCGGCTTTCATGGTCTCGGTCAGTGGAACGACTTGTCCATCCACCAAGGCGCTGGAGGAGATCTTCAGAATGTTGTCAATGGCACCCTTTGTATGGACCCGATAACCGGTTCCTTCCACATTCAGCGTGGACATGAGCTTGCGGTCGGAGTCGAAGGGACGTTCATCCTGACGGGGGAAGGTGGTATTCAGGGTATCCTTAGTCATGCCATGACGGTTGCCCAGCACGATGAGAGCCACTTCTGTGGGATCTCCCGTGGACTCCTGGCCATTGGCCGTGGCGTCGCTGCAGAGCACAAAGGATTTGATCAGCTCCTTCGCATCGCCCTCGGCTTCTGCCTTGTCCGCAGTGATATCCACATCGACCAAACCCTTTAAGGTAAAGTATTTCAGGACGGTCATTTTGTTCTGGGTGAGGGTTCCGGTTTTATCCGAACAGATAATGTTCACAGATCCCAGGGTTTCCACAGCGGGAAGCTTCTTGACGATGGCGTTGATCTTGCTCATGCGGGTGACGCCCAGGGCAAGAACGATGGCTACAATAGCAGGAAGTCCTTCCGGAATGGCAGCCACAGCTAAGCTGATGGCGGTGAGAAGCATTTCCAGAAGATCACGCCTCTGGAAGATTCCGATGAGAAACATCACGATGGTGATGATGAGGGCTAGCTTACCCAAGGTTTTTCCCAACTCATCCATACGTTTCTGCAGTGGGGTCATGCCTTCTACATTCTCATTGAGACTCTTGGCGATGCTTCCCACCACGGTCTCCATTCCCGTATGTACGACGACGCCTTCGCCACGGCCATAGGTGACGAGGGTGGACATGAAGGCCATGTTGGCCTGATCGCCGATGGGCATGCTCTCGCTGTCAAACATCTTGTCGGCAAATTTATCCGAGGGGACGGATTCTCCCGTGAGGGCAGATTCTTCAATCTGCAGGTTGGAGCTGACGATGAGCCGGAGGTCCGCAGGGACATAGCGTCCAGCATCCAGGATGACGATGTCGCCGGGGACAATCTCTGTAGAACTGATTTCCACCACTTCTCCGTTTCGCCGAACCAGGGATCGGGGGGTGGTGAGTTTGTTCAGAGCTTCAATGGCTTTTTCCGCCTTGGCCTCCTGGATCACACCGATGGTGGCGTTAAGGATGACAACAGCCACAATGATCACCGCATCGGCATATTCATGGACGAGCACCGTGACAAAGGCCGCCGCCAAAAGAACATAGATCAGTGCATCATTGAGCTGGGAGAAAAACAGCGAAAGCAGAGACTTCTTTTTTGCTTCCTGAAGTTTGTTGGGGCCGTACTTTTCCTGCCGGGTCTTTACTTCCGCCTCGGTGAGACCGGTTTCTAATTTGACATCAAGCTCCTCAAGAACCTGATTTTGTGATTTACTGAACCACATGGCATACACCTCGTTTATTTCTTAATTTCGCAATGATTAAACAGAAGGGAACTCCTCCTCCAGCTGGGCCAGATAAAGGGCTGCGGAGGCATCGGAAGGCATTCGCAAATCTCCGCGGGGAGAAAGGGAAATGCTTCCCACTTTGGGGCCGTCCGGCATGGCCGAACGTTTAAACTGCTGGCTGTAGAAGCGCTTAATGAATACCCGGAGCCAGCGAAGAATGACTTCTCGCGGATAAACACCCTGGAAGGCAATTTCCGCCAGGAAAAGAATCTTCCGATAATCAGCACCGTACTTTACGGCGTGATAGAGGAAGAAGTCGTGGAGTTCATAGGGGCCCACCAGATCTTCCGTTTTCTGGAGCAGCTCGTCATTGTCTCCCTTGGGCAAAAGCTCGGGACTGACGGGCGTATCGAGAACATCCTGTAGCGCTTCCGCCAGGCGTCCGGTGAACTCTTCCTCCAGGAAATACCGGATGAGATACCGGACCAGGGTCTTCGGTACGGAGGCATTCACCCCGTACATGGACATCTGATCCCCGTTGTAGGTGCACCAGCCCAGGGCAAGCTCTGAAAGATCGCCCGTACCCACGACAATGCCGCCTTCTTTGTTGGCAATGTCCATGAGGATCTGGGTCCGTTCCCGCGCCTGGACATTCTCATAGGTGGCATCGTGGGTGGACGGATCATGGCCGATATCCCGGAAATGAAGAAGCGCAGCATCCACAATGGATATTTCCCGAAGATCCGTACCCAATTCCTGGCAGAGAATGATGGCGTTCTGATAGGTGCGATCCGTGGTGCCGAAGCCCGGCATGGTGACCGTAATGATGTTTTCCAGCGGCAGCTGAAGAATTTTGTACGCCTTGACGATGACCAGGAGAGCCAGGGTGGAATCCAGTCCTCCGGAAATTCCGATGACGGTCTTCGTCATCTGGAGATGGCGAAGCCGTTTGACCAGTCCGTGACTTTGGATCTGAAGAATTTCCCGGGCACGAAGCTTTCGCTCCTGGTCATCCCGGGGAACAAAGGGATGGGGATCCACCAGCCGATCAAAGCCCGAAAGATCATAGGCGCGGTGGACAAACTCCACCAGCCCAGCCTCCTGTCCGCTGGTCCTCCCGCGGAAGGTGCTGTTTCGTCGCCGCTCACCCCGAATGCGGGAGAGATCCACATAAGCGCTTACTTCATCGGATTCCAGAGCAAATCGCTGATTTTCCTGGAGAACAGTGCCGTATTCGGCCACCAGCAGATGCCCGCTGAACACCAGATCCGTCGTGGACTCGCCGGTGCCTGCCGAAGCATAGATATAGGCGCCCATATTCTTGGCACTGGCCATCTTCACCAGGTCACGGCGATACTCCCGTTTTCCCACCAGTTCGTTGGAGGCGGAAAGATTGAAAATCAGTTCGGCTCCCTGGAGGGAGAGGTGGGCGGAAGGAGATATGGGCGCAAAGAGATCTTCGCAGATTTCCACGCCAAAGGTATACTCTGGTGTGCGGAAAAGAAGATTTCCAAAGGGCAGCTCTCCGGCATGGGATACCCGGACGCTGTTTCCCCAGGCCGGGGAATAGGGGGTAAACCAGCGGCTTTCATAGAACTCATTGTAGTTGGGGATGTGCGTCTTGGGGACGATGCCAAGAATTTCGCCTTCAAAGATCACTGCCGCCACATTGAAGAGACGGTTTTGGTGTTCCAGGGGCAGGCCCACGATGACGACCAGATCCAGCTCACGGGAAGCTTCCTGCACCTTTCTCAGGCCTTTTTCAGCGCCGCGCAGGAGATCTTCGGTTAAAAAGAGATCCTGGGCGGTGTACCCCGTGAGGGACAGTTCGGGAAAAACCACAACCTTCGTCTTCGCTTCGCTCTGGCTTTTCATGATTTTGATGATCTCCTGGGTGTTGAACTCCACATCCGCCACCCGAAGCTGTGGGGAAACTGCAGAAACCTTGATAAAATCCATGGCCAAATCCTCTCATCACTTCATAGTTTTCCTGCGTGTGCAGGATAGATTACCGCTATTATAACACCTAAATCCCGGCGAAGAAATGTCCTGGGTTTCCTCCAGGGCATGAACAGGACCTTTATCCAGTGTACCAGAACTTCCTTAAAAAGGGTATACATTACTGCATTATCATGTTTAGTTTACGATTGAAATAGTCATTGTTTGTACCTGTACGAATATTAACAGTTTGTTTTCGGGTTATTATTGACTTTTGACGTTTAAATGCTATGATCATGGTATGAATCGTTCGGGGAGGAAAACATGAATACTGTAAAAAATGTCTATGTTGAGAAGAAAATCGGGTATCGGGATGAGGCTAAAGCGCTGGATCGGACCTTGGGCGAGATGCTAAAAATCAAAACTCAGTCCCGTTTAATTCAGGTTTATGCTCTTCAGGGGGTGGCTCCTCAGGATCTGTCCACTGTCATAGACCAGGTACTCCGGGAAGTCTCCATGGATGATGTTCATCCCAATGAAGAGTTTTTAAATGGGCATCCTTACTTTGTCCTGGAACTTCTTCCGGGGCAGTTTGACCAGCGGGCCAAAGCCACGGAGGAATGCATCCAGCTGATCCTGGGCAATTTCAGCGCTCGGGTTCACTGCAAGAAAATCTATCTCTTTCCGGGGGCAACGGCGGAAGAATTACGTCGAATTCGCAACTTCCTCTTAAACCCTGTGGAAATGCAGGAAGGCTCCCTCCACGAGGAGGAAAAGATCGCTCCTCCAAAAGCTTCCACGGAAGGCATCCTCGAGGGATTTGTCACCTGGTCACCCGATGCCCTGGAGGCATTCCGGGAAACTGCCGGTCTGGCCATGACCTCTGCAGATCTTTCCACGGTGCAGGATTACTTCCAGATGGAAGGTCGGGATCCCCAGCTGGCGGAGATCCGTGTTCTCGATACCTACTGGTCGGATCACTGCCGCCATACCACCTTTAACACCCACCTCACCTCCATCACCTCCATCACCTGGGATGGGGCATCGCCTTTGGCCAAGGAAACCTTTGAACAGTATCTAGAGCTCCGGAAGGAACTTAATCGTGAACACAAGCCCGTGACCCTCATGGATCTAGGCACCATCGGAGCCCGGTATCTCAAGAGTCAGGGACTGGCCAGGGATGTGGATGAGTCGGAGGAAATCAATGCCTGCAGCATCATCCGCACCGTACGGACCGAAGATGGGGAGAAGGAAGTCCTCGTTCAGTTTAAAAACGAAACCCATAACCATCCCACGGAGATCGAACCCTATGGCGGTGCCGCCACCTGTCTGGGTGGCGCCATCCGCGATCCCTTAAGCGGACGGGCTTACGTCTACCAGGGGATGCGCATCACCGGGTCCGGAGATCCCCGGGCAACATTAGAGGAAACCCTCCCGGGAAAACTGCCCCAGCGGGTCATCACCACAGGCGCAGCCAAGGGATTTTCCTCCTATGGCAATCAGATTGGACTGAACACCGGATTTGTGGAAGAGATCTACCATGACGGCTATCGGGCCAAGCGCATGGAAACTGGCGCGGTCATCGGCGCTGTGCTTCGCGAGGAAGTCCGCCGGGAAGTTCCCGCCCCAGGAGACATTGTCGTCCTTTTGGGCGGCCGCACCGGTCGGGATGGCATCGGCGGGGCCACCGGATCCTCCAAGGAACATCATGAGGAGTCTATTAAAGAAGCGGGAGCTGAAGTACAGAAAGGAAATGCCGTGGAAGAACGAAAGCTGCAGCGTTTCTTCCGAAACGCCCAGGCTCTTTCCATGATCAAGCGCTGCAACGACTTTGGCGCTGGCGGCGTATCCGTGGCCATTGGCGAACTGGCGGACTCCCTGGATATTCAGCTCCATCGGGTGCCCAAAAAGTACCAGGGGCTTACCCCCATGGAGATTGCCCTTTCGGAATCCCAGGAACGCATGGCCGTGGTCATTGAAGCCAAAGATCTGGAAGCCTTCCAGACCATGGCTGCGGAAGAGAACCTGGAGGCCACCCAGGTGGCCCAGGTGACAGACACCGGAAGACTTCGGATGTTCCATGGAGAAGAACAGGTCGTGGATCTGTCCCGCGAATTCCTGAACACCCATGGCGCCATGGCCCAAGCCGCCGTGACAGTTCCTGCCTCAGCAGAGGCCCTAGAAGAACGTCAGCATGAAGTTTCCCGGGACAGCCTGGCAGATGCATTGATGACGCTGGATTTTGCCGATCAGAAGGGCCTTGTGGAAAACTTCGATGCCTCAATCGGCCGAAACAACCTCATCCTGCCCTATGGCGGAACCTATCAGGACACGAAGAGTCCTGGCATGGCTTCCCTGATCCCCGTGAAGGGCACCCGTTCCCTGGATGCCTCCCTCATGACTTATGGCTTCGACCCCGAAGCCCTGGAGGAAGATCTCTTCACCGGAGCCTATAATGCCGTGGTGGAAAGCCTGGCGAAGATTGCAGCTTTGGGAGGCGATCCCCAGACCGTGCGCCTCAGTTTCCAGGAATACTTCCGAAAACTCGGCGCAGACCCCATGAACTGGGGAAGACCCTTCCTGGCTCTTTTGGGTGCCTTACGGGCCCAGCTGGATTATCAGGTTCCCGCCATCGGCGGAAAGGACTCCATGTCCGGAACCTTCCAGGAACTCCAGGTGCCCGACACCCTCATCTCCTTCGCCGTAACCACTGCACCCAAAGAACGGATCCTGACCAATGTTCTTCAAGGGACAGATTCAGTCCTCCTGATCCTCAAGACCGGGAAGACGAAGGGGCTGTATGCTGCCGAAGAATTCCAGCGCAATGCAAAGTTCCTGGGAGCCCTCCAGGAGGAAGGTCTCCTTCGTGCCGTGGATACGCTGAAGCGAGGACTCTGGAAAACCGCCGTGAACATGGCCCAGGGAAACCGCATCGGCGTGGAGATAACAGCTTCCGCAGATAACCTTCTCTCCAAGGACCCGGGAAGTTTCCTCGTGGAAGTCCCCCAGGAAAAGCTGGATCAGGTTCTTTCCCAGGCGAAGACCCAGGGATGCGTCCTCACCGCCGTGGGCCATACGGGCACAGATTCCATCCGCTTCGGTTCCCACACCTTTAGCTTTGACGAAATCAGCGCCCGACGCAGCGAACCGCTGATGCCGGTGTTCCGAAAATACAGTCAGGAAGGGGAGAAGGTCCCCACCGTCCTGGCCTCTCAGGAACCCGCCCCCCGGGCACCCCTTGGCCGAAAGCCCAGGGTGCTGATCCCCGTGTTCTGCGGCACCAATTGCGAGTTTGATCTGGAATTTGCCTTCCAGGAAGCCGGTGCCGAGGTGAAAACCTTCGTCTTCCGCAATGATGAAGCTTCCCTCAGTCAGGCCATTACGGATTTAGCCCGTCATATTGGGGAATCCGACATCCTCATGCTGGCTGGAGGATTCAGTGCGGCGGATGAACCGGACGGTTCCGGAAAATATATCGCCAATGTGCTTCGCAACCCCCAAGTCAAAGCTGCCGTCCATGGACTGATCAAAGAAAGGGACGGCCTGATCCTGGGCATCTGCAACGGCTTCCAGGGTCTGGTGAAATCGGGACTGCTCCCCTATGGCGAGATCATCGATGTCCGGGAGGATATGCCCAACCTTACCTTTAATACGGGCGGTAAGCATATTTCTTCCATGGTCCGAACGAAGATCGTTTCCCGCAACACCCCATGGATGGCGAAAAATGTCCTGGGAGAAATCTACGATGTTCCCGTATCCCACGGCGAGGGAAGGTTCGTGGCTTCTCCGGAAGTCCTGAAGACCCTCCTGGAAAACGGTCAGATCATTACCCAGTATGTGGACGCCCAAGGGGATCCCACCCTGGAAGGTCCCTTCAATCCCAACGGCTCCATGCTGGCCATTGAGGGGATCTCCTCCCCGGACGGACGGGTCTTCGGAAAAATGGGTCACACAGAGCGTTACCAGCCGGGACTTTACCAGAACTACACAGGCCGCTACGACCAAAATATGTTCCGCGCCGGCGTCGAATACTTTCTGCAAAATACAACGAACACAGAAAACGGAGGAAACTAAATGAAGGTTCTCATTCTCTTTGGAAGTCCCTCGGACAAAAGTGTCATGCACGGTGCAAAGAAAGCCCTGGATGAGTTTGGTGTCCATAATGAATCCTATGCCCTTTCCGCCCACCGTCTTCCGGAACTCCTGGAGGAAGTGCTCACAAAGAAAGAGGAGGAGGGGTTTGAGGTGATCATCGCCGGTGCCGGCCTTGCCGCTCACCTTCCCGGGGTAGTGGCCTCAAAAACTGTCCTTCCCGTCATCGGTGTCCCGCTAAAAGGGGCTCTGGAAGGTCTGGATGCCCTCTTCTCCATCGTCCAGATGCCCAAGCAGGTCCCCGTGGCCACCGTGGGCATCGGCAATGCCTACAATGCGGGCATGCTCGCCGTCCAGATCCTGGCCGTGAAGTATCCCGAACTGAAAACCGCTTTGCTCAACTACCGGAAAAATCTAAAAGAACAGCTCAGTGCTGAATATGCTCAGGAGGTAATTTACGAATGAAGGAAATGCTCTACGAAGGAAAGGCCAAGAAGATCTTCCTCACCGACAACGAAAACGAGGTCATTGTCTACTACAAGGATGACGCCACGGCATTTAACGGCGAAAAGAAGGGAACCATCGACGAAAAGGGAATCATGAACAACCAGATCACCACGATTCTGTTCGAGTACCTGGCAGCTCACGGGGTGAAAACCCACTACATCAAAACCCTTTCCGATCGGGAACAGCTGGTAAAGAAAGTCGAGATCATTCCCCTGGAAGTCATCGTCCGCAACGTGGCTGCCGGATCCTTCTCCAAGCGTCTGGGCGTTCCAGAAGGCACCGAACTGAACACCACCATTTTCGAAATCTGCTACAAGAATGATGCCCTGGGCGATCCCCTTATCAATGACAGCCATGCCGTAGCCATTGGCCTTGCCACCTTCGAGGAGCTGAAGGAGATCTATGGAATCACCGCCACCATCAATGACCTCCTGAAGGAGTTCTTCCAGAAAATCGGCCTGATTCTGGTGGACTTCAAGATTGAGTTTGGCAAGGATGCCCAGGGGAATATCCTCCTGGCGGACGAAATCAGCCCGGACACCTGCCGGCTTTGGGATGCCGTAACCCGGGAAAAGATGGACAAGGACCGATTCCGGCGCAATCTGGACAACGTCAAGGGAGCCTATGAAGAAGTCATCAATCGGATGAAGAAGGGGTAATTATGATTTTTCTCAACGATAAATTCAAAGAGGAGTGCGGGGTATTCGGTCTTTACACCAAGAGCCGCCACGCTTCCTATGACGTATTCGACGGTCTTTACTCCCTGCAGCACCGGGGACAGGAAAGCGCAGGCATTGCCTCCCTGGACAAGGGGGAAATGATCCTTCGCAAGCGCATGGGGCTGGTGTCCCAGGCGCTGGACCGCAATGATCTGAAGGAGCTTCGGGGAAACATCGCCATCGGACATGTGCGATATTCCACGAAAGGGGACTCCAGTGTGCTCAATGCGCAGCCCCTCACGGCAAAGACCAAGCTGGGCTCCATCGGCGTTGCCCATAACGGGACCCTCATTAATACGGAAGTGATCCGCAGCCTCCTGGAAGACAGCGGTGCAGTATTCCAGACGGACACGGACTCCGAGGTCATTGTGAACCTCATCGCCCGGGGCATCCACAAGGGACTGGAAAACGCTGTCCTGGATGCGGTGCGTACCGTGAAAGGCAGCTTCGCCCTGGTCATCGCCTTCGGCAATAAGCTCATCGGCATCCGGGACACCTACGGCATTCGTCCGCTGGTCCTGGGAAGAAGGGGAGAGGACCTGATTCTGGCCTCGGAAAGCTGCGCCATCGATACCATCGGCGGTACCCTGGAACGGGACATTAAGCCCGGCGAAATGGTGGTCATCGAAAATGGGGAAGTGAAGTCCTACATCTATTCGGAAAAGACGAAAGGATCCACCTGTTCCTTTGAATATATCTATTTCGCCCGACCTGATTCCATCATGGATGGCATCAGCGTCCATCAGCTTCGGGTGAAAACCGGAGAAAAGCTCTATGAGGAAGCCCCCGTGGAAGCCGATGTGGTCATCGGGGTTCCCGATTCCGGTCTGGCTGCAGCCATCGGCTACTCCCGGGCATCCGGGATTCCCTTCGACATCGGTTTTTCCAAGAACAAGTACATTGGCCGCTCCTTCATCACTCCCTCCCAGGAAGCCCGAGAGAAGGTGGTCTCGCTGAAGCTCAATGCCCAGAAAGATGTGGTGGAGGGCAAGCGTGTGGTCCTCATCGATGACTCCATCGTTCGGGGAACCACCTCCAAGTATCTGGTGGATCTTCTGTATCGGGCGGGCGCCAAGGAAGTCCATTTCCGGGTCTCCTCGCCTAAGGTCATGTTTCCCTGCTATTTCGGCATCGATACTCCGTACCGTAAGCATCTCATTGCCGCCGTCATGAGCAAGGATGAAATCAACAGCTATATCGGCAGCACCAGTTTGGAATACCTCAGCCGGGAGGGCCTGGTGGCATCCCTGGGGAAGGACTCCTTCTGCACGGGCTGCTTCAGCGGAATTTATCCCCTGGGTGCCCCCCACGAATTCATGGAGGTCGTAAAGAATGATGGACTATAAATCAGCAGGTGTGGATATCGAAGAGGGATACCGCTCCGTGGAGAAAATCAAGGCCTATGCCCAGCGTACCATGAACCCGCTGGTGCTCAACGGTCTGGGCTCCTTCGCCGGCATGATGGAGATTCCCGAGGGCTATAAGAAGCCTGTACTCATCTCCGGCACCGACGGCGTGGGAACCAAACTCAAGATTGCCTTTGAGCTGGGCATCTACGATACTGTAGGCATCGACTGTGTCGCCATGTGCGTCAACGACATCCTCTGCCATGGCGCGAAACCTTTGTTCTTCTTGGATTATCTGGCCTGCGGAAAGCTGGATGCCGACGTGTCCTCGGAACTGGTCAAAGGCGTGGCCGAAGGCTGCGTCCAGGGGAAAATGGCCCTCATTGGGGGAGAAACCGCGGAGATGCCCGGATTTTATCAGGAAGGGGAGTATGACATCGCCGGATTTGCCGTGGGTGTGGCGGAGAAAGAGGCCATCGTCACCGGCAAAACCATTAAGCCCTCTGATGTCCTCATCGGCCTTCGTTCCTCGGGTTTCCACAGCAACGGCTACAGTCTCCTGCGCAAAGTATTTTCCGACCTTTCGGAGATGTTCCAGGGTGTGTCTCTCGGCGAGTATCTGTTAACTCCCACGAGAATCTATACGGACATCGTGGAAAAGGTCATGGCGAAGTTTCCTGTGGCCGGCATGGCCCATATCACCGGCGGCGGCTTTGTGGAAAATCTTCCCCGAATCCTGACCAATCCGGCCCTTCGGATCCATGTCCGCAAGGACAGCTACCGTCTTCCGCCCATCTACGAACTGCTGGAGGAGCGGGGCGTGCCCCGGGAATCCTTCTACAAGACCTTTAACACCGGCATCGGCTTCGTCTTCTGTGTGGATCAAAACCACCAGGAGGAGCTTTTGGACTTCCTCCGGTCCCAGGGAGAAGATCCCGTGCTCCTGGGCTTCATCGACGAAGGGGAGGAAGCCATTTGTTTAGAATAGCTGTCCTCATTTCCGGGACCGGAAGCACCCTGCGGGCGATTTTGGAGGATTCCCGCAAAGATCGCGTCTATGAGGTGGGCCTGGTCATTGCCGACCGGGAAGCACCGGGTCTTCAACATGCCAAAGAATTTGGCGTTCCCTACAAGGTTTTCCCCCGGGGAAAAGACCTGTCCGGAAAAATTCTTCCGGAAGTGGAGGGATTTGACTTAGTGGTGCTGGCCGGTTTCCTGTCCATTCTGGAAGGGGAACTTCTCACCCGTCTCCAGGGGAAGATGATCAATCTGCACCCATCGCTGCTCCCTCGCTTTGGGGGAAAAGGCATGTATGGCCACAAAGTCCATGAAGCGGTGCTGGCCAGCGGTATGCCCTATTCAGGCTGCACGGTGCATTATGTCACCGAAACCGTCGATGGCGGTTCGCTGATTCTGCAGCGGATCATCGGGATTCAGGATGCCACCACGGCAGAGGACATCGCAAAGCGGGTCATGGCCGAAGAAAAAGGGGCGCTCATTGACGCCATTCGAATGATCGCAAGGGAGGAAAGTGAAACATGAGAGCACTGATCAGTGTATATGAGAAAAAAGGACTGGCGGAACTGGCCCAGTTTTTAACGGAGCAAGGGGTGGAGATCATCTCCACCGGCGGCACCTACCGGGCTTTAAAGGCCCTGGGCTTTTCGCCTTTGTCAGTAGAAGATATCACTTCTTCTCCGGAAATCCTGGATGGAAGGGTGAAGACCCTGCATCCCCTCATCCACGGCGGGATTCTTTACCGCCGACATCTGGAGGAGGACCGAGCCCAGGTGGAAGCCCTGGGCATTGAGGGCATCGACATTGTCTGTGTGAACCTCTATCCCTTCTTTGAAAAACTCAAGGAAAACCTCAGTGAAGAGGAACAGGTGGAGTTCATCGACATCGGCGGTCCCACCATGCTTCGCGCGGCGGCGAAAAACTTCCAGGATGTGTTTGTCCTCTCCGATCCCGAGGACTATCCCTCCTTCATGGTCCATTTCCCCCTGGCGGAATCGCCGGAGAAGCGGGCCTACCGCAAAAAACTGGCGGGAAAAGTCTTCAACCTCATGGGGGCCTATGACAGCGCTGTGGCCAACTATCTCCTGGCCGAAGAAGACAAGACTTATCTCAGTCTTTCCTATAAGAAGGTGGCCAATCTGCGCTATGGCGAGAACCCCCATCAGAAAGCGGCTTACTATGAAGCCCTGGATACGGAAGGCGCCCTGAAGCACATGCAGATTTTAAACGGCAAAGAGCTTTCCTACAATAATCTCAAGGATCTGGACATCGCCTGGAAGGTCGTCGGCGAGTTCGAAGAACCCGCCTGCTGCGCCCTGAAGCACAACACCCCCTGCGGTGTAGCCCTGGGCGACAATGATCTGGAAGCTTACGTGAAAGCCTATGAAGCGGATCCCGTATCCATCTTCGGCGGCATTGTGGCCCTAAACCGCACCATCACGGCCGACACGGCAAAAAAAATGACGGAGATTTTCCTGGAAGTGGTCATGGCCCCGGACTTCACGGCGGAAGCCCTGGAAATTTTGCGAAGCAAGAAGAATCTTCGGGTGATTCAGTGTACCCATAAGCCCTCCCAGTCCTTGGCCTACGTCTCCCTGGACGGCCTCCTGCTGGCCCAGGAAGAAGATCAGGCTCTTCTTGCTCAGCTCAAGACCGTAACCCAGGCGGAGCCCACAGAAAGCGATCTGGCGGAACTGGAATTTGCCTTTAAAGTCGTGAAGTACGTGAAGTCCAACGCCATCGTGGTCACGGGAAATCGTCAGACCTTCGGCATCGGCGGCGGACAGGTCAACCGCATCGACGCGGCGAAAATCGCCCTGAACCAAGCCGACGGAAAAGCCCGGATCATGGCTTCCGATGCCTTCTTCCCCTTCGGTGATGTGGCCGAAGAAGCGGCAAAACATGGCATCACGGCGATCATCCAGCCTGGCGGATCCATTCGGGACCAGGAATCCGTGGACGTTTGCGACAGCCACGGCATCGCCATGGTCTTCACTGGCATGCGTCATTTCAAGCATTAGGAGGACAAAAACATGCGTATACTGCTGATCGGAAATGGTGCCCGAGAACACGCCTTGGCCAAAAAACTCGCAGAGTCTGCCCGGGTAGAGAAGATCTATGTGGCCCCCGGCAACGGGGGTACCGCCCGGGAACCCAAGTGCGAGAACCTGGCCGTAGAAAGCCAGAAAGACCTCCTGACCTTTGCCCGGGAACAGGGGATCAGCTTCACCGTCGTGGGCCCGGAAGCTCCCCTCATGGAGGGCATCGTGGATGCATTTCAAGAGGAAGGGCTCTTTATTCTCGGCCCCCATCGGGCAGCGGCGGCCCTGGAAGGTTCCAAATCCTTCGCCAAGGACTTCATGATCCGCCACGGGATTAAAACCGCGGCCTACCAGGTGTTTCACGACGCCGCCCAAGCCAAGGCACATCTTCAGCATGTGACTTTCCCCGTGGTCATCAAAGCCGATGGTCTGGCCCAGGGAAAGGGCGTGGAAATCGTGGACAGCCGGGAAACCGGTGAAGCAGTCCTGGACAGCTTCATGGTGGAAGGACGTTTCCAGGACGCTTCCCGCACCGTGGTCATCGAAGAATACCTCACGGGCAAGGAGGCTTCCATCATCACCCTCTATGATGGGGAAGGGATTGTCGTCCTCAACTCCTCCATGGACCATAAAAAGGTCTTTGAAGGGGAGACAGGCCCCAATACCGGAGGTATGGGCAGTCTCACGCCCAATCCCTATTTCCATGGTTCTTTGGCTGAGGATTTCCAGAAGAACATCCTGGAGAAAACCCTCGCAGGACTCCAGGCCGAAGGCCTTCAGTTCAAAGGGGTCATTTTCTTCGGTCTCATGATGAATGAAAAGGGTGCTTATCTTCTGGAATACAATCTCCGCTTTGGAGACCCTGAAACCCAGGGCATTCTGGAGCTTCTGGAGGGCGATCTCTGCACCATTTTCGAGAAAACCCTAAAGGGAGAGCTGAAAGCTACGGATATTCGGGTGAAGCCCGGCAAAGCCCTGGCGGTGGTGCTGGCAGCCAAGGGTTATCCGGGAAGCTACAAAAAAGACATTGACATTACGGCTTACTTTACCCGGAAGTTCTCTCAGGTTTCCGTTCTCGCCTATGCTTCCCATGGTCAGGATGAGCGAATTCTCTCCTCCTCGGGACGGGTTCTCACCCTGGTGACCCATGGAGAAGGGGAGGCGCCCTTCACCCAGATCGAAAAAGTTCTTCATGAAGTTGTCAACCCGGATCTCTTTTCCCGCCGGGACATCGGACGGATTTAGAATGGCAATCCTTTACAAATGCCAAGTTCACAAACCGTGGGGTTCCATCATTGACAACTCTCTTAAACGTGGTACACTATAAAACAAGCAAATATTAATATTTCTTATCTAGAGAGGTGGAGGGACAGGCCCTGTGAAACCCGGCAACCAATACGGCAGTATATGGTGCCAATTCCTACAGCGCAAGCTGAGAGATGAGAATAAACTTTTAGATTTCATTCGTCTAAGTTTATTCTTAGGCGATTTTTTTATTCTGTTCGATGGAGGATCCGCCATCGGACGACGTGAGGAGAGCGAAGACGTTGATTCAAATTAATCATCTTGAAAAAACCTATGCCCAGCAGGAGGTCATCCGGGATGTCTCCTTTGAAATTCATCGCGGAGAAATCTTTGGGATTGTGGGCCGAAGCGGTGTGGGAAAATCCACCCTGCTGCGCTGCATCAATGCCCTGGAGCCCATCACCGCCGGAGACATCAACATCGACGGCATTTCCCTGGTTTCGCTGAACGAAGAGGGGATCCGACAGCTGCGCAAAAAAATCAGCATGATTTTTCAAAACTTCAATCTTCTGACCCAAAAAACCGCCTTAGAAAATGTAACCCTGCCCATGGAAATCTGGGGAGTCGATCCGGAAACCCGGCAGCGCCGGGCCAAGGAACTCCTGGATCTTGTGGGTCTATCCCAAAAATACGACAGCAAACCCAAAGCGCTGTCCGGCGGGGAAAAACAGCGTGTGGCCATTGCCCGGGCCCTGGCCCTGGATCCGGAGATTCTTCTCTGTGACGAAGCCACCTCTGCTCTGGACCCCAATACCACGAAGGAGATTCTTTCCCTGCTGAAAAAGATCAACACCGAGCTGGGCCTGACCATCGTGGTGGTCACCCACCAGATGGAAGTCATCAAGGACATCTGCCAGCGGGTGGCGGTTATGGAAAAGGGGAAAGTCAGTGCCCTGGGCGATGTGGAAGATCTCTTCCTCAACCCCGGAAAGAGCCTGAAAAAACTCATCGGTGAGGACGAAATGGAAGTGCTTCCCAAGGGGACCAATATCCGAATCTTCTTTACCAAAGAGTTCAGCAATCAGAGTATCATCACCGCCATGGCTCGGGACCTCAATGTGGATTTCTCCATCGTCTGGGGCAAGCTGGAAAACTTCAGCGGCGATGTACTGGGATCTTTGGTCATCAGCATTGATGATGGGGATCGTGACCGGATTCTCGGTTATCTCACGACAAAAGGCCTGAACACGGAGGTGATTGTCAATGAACTTTAATGGATACCTGAAAGCGCTGATGCAATCCCTTCTGATGATCAGTGTCTCCGGCGTGCTGGCCATCCTTTTGGGATTCCTGGTGGCCATCGTCCTCATCTACACCAAGGAAAACGGATTGAAGCCAAAACCGGTGATTTACAATGTCCTGGACTTCATCATTAATTTATTCCGCAGCTTTCCGTTCATTATCCTCATGATCATGCTCTTTCCCCTTGCCCGCTTTGTGGTGGGCACAGCTATTGGAACCACCGCCGCCATCGTGCCGCTGACCATCGCAGCGATTCCCTTTGCTGCACGCATCATCGAAGGTTCCCTGAACACGGTGGATGCAGGAATCATTGAAGCGGCCAAGTCCTTCGGGGCAAAAAACTCCCAGATCATATTCCGGGTCATGCTGGTGGAGGCTCTGCCGAATCTGGTTCAGGGCATTACGAATATCTTCATTAATATCGTCGGGTATTCCGCCATGGCGGGAACCATCGGCGGAGAAGGGCTGGGGCAGGTGGCCATCAACTACGGCTACTACCGCTGGAATGATGAAATCCTCGCCGTGACCGTAGTCATTATCTTCCTGGTGGTCCAGGTGATTCAGACTTTGGGCAACCGAATCTACCGCCAGCTCATCCGATAAATTTAATTGTTCAATTTTAGTACAGATTAAGCACACAATGCACTTACAGAAAGGATTGATTTTATTATGAAAAAGACAGTTTCACTCTTCCTTGGAGCACTTCTCAGCCTGGGTCTTCTGGCCGGATGCGGACAGAAAGACGACAAGACCATCGTGGTGGGCGCTTCGGCTGTCCCCCATGCAGAAATCCTGGAAAATGCCCGGGAGGATCTGAAGGCCCTGGGATACAACCTGGAAATCAAGGTTTTCAACGACTATGTTCTGCCCAACAAGGCCCTTTCCGAAGGCGAACTGGATGCCAACTTCTTCCAGCACATTCCTTATCTGGAAGAAATGAATAAGGCCGAGAACCTGGGTCTCACCTGGACCGTAAAGGTGCATATCGAGCCCATGGGACTCTATTCCGAAAAGATCACCGACGTGGCAGATCTCAAGGATGGAGCCACCATCGCCATCCCCAATGACGCCACCAATGGATCCCGTGCCCTGAAGCTTCTGGCAGCCAATGACCTCATCGAGCTGAAGGACACCGAGATTGCCTCCGTCCTGGACATCACGGCCAACCCCAAGAACCTGAAGTTCACCGAACTGGATGCTCCTGCACTTCCCCGTACCCTGGTGGATGTGGATGCTGCCGTGATCAACATGAACTATGCTCTGGAAGGCGGACTCAATCCGTTGGCTGACGCACTGCTCATCGAAGGATCCGAATCCCCCTATGCCAATGTCCTGGCCGTTCGCGAAGCAGACAAGGATTCCGACAAGATCAAGGCGCTGAACAAGGTTCTGAACAATGAGAACACCAAGAAGTTCATCGAAGAAAAGTATGAAGGATCCATTTTCCCTGCATTCTAAACAAGGGGAAAAACAGTATCGAGTCCATATTTAACTGTACCAAATCTTATGATATCGTTCTCGATGAAAAAATAAAGATTTGATCGAAAGAAAACCGTTGATTTCCAACGGTTTTCTTTTATTCACCATTTGTTAATATATTGTCATTTATTGTGGTGTCCAGTCAACAATGCTATACTATATCTTGTATTTGTTATACTTCATACAAATTTAGGGGGATGGATATGAAACTGTTTTCTGTATCAAAAGCAGTGCATGTGCCCAAGTTCAAACCCGCCGAACATTTCAGCAATATTGTTGAAGTCGATGCGCCAAAGAACATGGTTTACTCACTGTCGCAACAACATAATCTGAAGTGTGTTCCCACCGTGAAGCGGGGTGACCGCGTACTGGTGAACCAGATCCTGGGAGAAGGGGAGAACAACAGTGTGGTTCCCGTTTATTCCAGTGTTTCCGGTACCGTAAAGCAGATCACCACCAAAGTGGATCTTCTGGGCAACAAAGTGGACGTGGTGCTGGTGGAGAATGACGAGCTCTATGAGAAGATGCCTAGAGACACCTTCAACTATGAGACCATGGATTTCAAAGCGCTGCAGGACGCCATCAAGCAGCTGGGACTTATCGAAACCCAGAACTTGTCCAACCGCAAGCGGGGCATGCAGCTCTCTTTTAAAGAAAAAGCCAAGAACGTCCTGCTCAATGCGCAGGAAAGCGGACTCTACGGCCAGGTGGACGGCTACCTCTACGAGACCGAGAAAGAAGACTTCCTCCGGGGAATCGATCTTCTCAAGCATCTCTATCCCGAGGCCAACATCACCTTGCTTTCCACTGCCGATGCGGATTCCGTCATCGGATTTACTGATCTTCTGAAGAACACCGGTGTGCGTCTCATTTCAAAACTGCCCACCCAGTTCTATCATGACATGAATCTGGCTTCCCGCGATGTCTTTGGGGACTTCGCCATGAAGGACACCGTCGTCATCGACGCCTTCCTTCTGCCGGCTGTAGCCCGGGGACTCATGGACAACCGCCTGACTCATTATCAGCTCATGCTGGTCAACGGCGAGGCTGTGGCCACGCCGGGAATCTACAAAGTCCTTTCCGGCACCACCCTGGATGTGGTCATGGAAAAAGCAGGCGTCACGGATCCCTTCAGAATCGTCGCCGGCAACATCCTCTCCGGAGATGCCGTTTTCTCCACGGATGCCCCCATTAACCGGGGAATCCGCGAAATCCTCTTCCTCAAGGAGAACGAAGTATCCAAGGAAGAAGAAGTCAACTGCATCAAGTGCGGACGCTGCGCCGATGTCTGCCCCATGGGACTTCATCCCTATGAGCTCAATGCCCTGGTCATCATGAGAGACTTTGAGAGCTTTTATGAAAACCGCGGCGGGATGTGCGTAGAATGCGGACGCTGCTCCTATGTCTGCCCATCCAAGCGACATCTGCTGCAGTCCTTTAAAACCGCCAAAAAGGTTAAACGATAGGAGGTTATGAAAATGGAGAATAAAAAAATTACCGTTGCTTCATCACCTCATATTAAGTCCAATTTGAGAGTGAACAGGATCATGCTCGATGTGCTCATCGGACTGGTGCCTGTGGCAGCTGCCGGCATCTACTTCAACGGACTAAACGGACTTCTTGTCCTTCTCACCACCGTGGCCGCCTCCATGGCTGCGGAAGTCATCTTCAAGAAGCTTCTGCACAAGAACCATACCTTGAATGATCTTTCCGCCGTGGTCACCGGTTCCATACTGGCGCTGATTCTTCCCGTGGACGTGCCCCTGTGGATTGCCGCCGTATCTTCCTTCTTCGCCATTATCCTAGTGAAGGAAGTCTATGGCGGACTGGGACAGAACTTCATGAATCCCGCCGGAGCCGCCAAAGTATTTGCCGTGGTCTCCTACGGAGCACTGCTGAAGTACAAACCCTTTGGGGATTTAAGCCTGGCGGAACGCCTCATCGGCGAAGCCGGAGGAAACCTGGGTGAAGCTTCCATCATCGCCATTGTGGTCGGTGGGCTTTATCTGATCTTCCGCGGCATCATCCGCGCTCGCGTGCCGTTCACCATTCTTCTGGTGAGCATCCTCTTCTCCCAGTTCGTTCTGGGCGATGTGGCCATCCTGGGCATGAACAGCAGTATCTATCTGGTGGCGTTCTTCCTGGCCAATGATTATGCCAGCTCGTCCATCACCAATGGCGGAAAATGGGTTTATGCAGCACTTCTGGGCGTTTTCGCCGCTCTGTTCATCGGCGTGGGCAAGAATGTGGAAGGGGCTTACTATGCACTTCTCATCGCCAATGTCTTCGCCCCATTCATTGACACTTTCTTTAAAGGAAAGGTCAGCACCAAGAAGGAGGCGACGGCATAATGAAAAAAAAGACCGATAACCTGCTTCTCGAACTGGTGAAGCTGGGTGCAATATTGACCATTATCTGTGTGGTGGTGGCGGGTATAGTCGCCTATGTCTATGAATCCACCAAGGAACAGATTGCCCTCAATAATGCCATTAATAAAGATGATCTAGCCGTGGTTATGCCCGAAGCAGACTCCATCGAAGACGTCACCGCTGATTTCGAAGCCGACGAAACCATTGTGGAAATCTACAAGGCCCTGAAGGGTACCGATGTGGTCGGCTATGTCTACAAGACCAAGGTTTCTGGATATAAGCCAGACCTTACCACTGTCGTGGGTATGGATATGGACGGCCAGGTTATTGCTGCCCGTGTTACCCAGCTTTCTGAAACACCGGGTCTTGGTGCTCGTGTTCAGGAAGAGGAGTTCATCAGCCAGTTCAGCAGCAAGACTCCCGAAGGAGAATTCAAAGTGGTGAAGACGGCTCCCGCTGCGGACAATGAAATTGCCGCCGTTTCCGGCGCTACCATTTCTTCCACTGCGGTGACCGGTGCGGTGAATACCGTGGTGAAATTCCACAAAGCCAACATTCTGGGCGAAGAAGTGACGGAAGAACCCAAGGCAGAGCCTACCATCGAAAACATGCTCCTCACGGGCGATGAAATGGTGGAAATCGAAGGGGAGTACAAGACCTTCGAAGTGAAGACTGCCGGTACCGTTACCGGATACATCGTCTACGCCGCTAGCCCCGGTTATTATGAAGACAAGCCCATCACCGTGGCCGTGGCCTTTGACAACGCCACCAAGAAGATCACCAATATCATGGTGGTGGAACAGAATGAAACCCAGGGTGTCGGCAACGTCATCCAGGAAGAGGGAATGGCCAAACTGTTCCAGGGCAAGGATGCCGTGGAGCAGGAGAGAGTCGTTTACTCCGGAGCTTCCGAAAGCTCCAAGGGTGTCTTCAAAGCCGTCAATAAAGCCATCCTGTATTACAATGATGTCCTGATGCAAGGGGGGAACTAACGATGAAGCTACTTTTAGAAAGACTGAAAAACGGCTTGTTCAGTGAAAATCCGATTTTCGTTCAGGTTCTGGCCATGTGTCCCACCCTGGCCACATCCACGTCCATGTCCAATGCTCTTGGCATGGGACTTTCCACCACGGCCGTTCTCATCTGCTCCAACGCCCTGATCTCCATGCTGCGTAAGTTCATTCCCAATAAGATTCGAATTCCCGGCTACATCGTCATCATCGCCGGCTTCGTATCCGCCGTGGATATGTTCCTCAACGCCTATGCCATGGACCTCTATAAATCCTTGGGCCTCTTCATTCCCCTCATCGTCGTTAACTGCGTCATCCTGGGAAGAGCAGAAGCCTACGCCAACAAGAACGGAATCCTCGCTTCCATTTGGGATGCCGTCGGCATGGGCCTGGGCTTTACCCTGGCACTGACCGTCCTGGGATTCTTCCGTGAACTTCTCGGTGCCGGAACCCTCTTCGGAACCCGCATCATGCCGGCAGCGTATACTCCAGCCAACATCATGATCCTGGCTCCCGGCGCATTCCTGACTCTGGGACTGATCATGGCCTTCCTCAATAACCGCAACCTGAAGCAGGGCAAATCTTCCCTGAAGATTCATGACTGTGAAAGTTGCGGCATGGGCTGCGATATTCCCAAGGAAAACAAAATGGAAATCATCCTGAATCCTGATCTGAAGAAAGTGGAGGAGGCGAAATAATGAATATCCTGTTGATTTTTATCAATGCCATGCTGGTCAATAACTTCGTCTTGTCCCGCTTCCTCGGAATCTGCTCCTTCCTGGGCGTGTCCAAAAAGCGCGATGCTTCCATCGGTATGGGCTTTGCCGTGCTCTTTGTCATGGCCATCGCTTCCTTTGGTTCCTGGGCAGTCTACACGTTCCTTCTGGAGCCTTTTGGTCTTGACTACCTGAAGACCGTGGCCTTTATCCTGGTTATCGCGGCTCTCGTTCAGTTCGTGGAAATGTTCATCAAGAAGGCCAGCCCTGCGCTCTATGACGCTCTGGGCATTTACCTTCCCCTGATCACCACCAACTGTGCTGTGCTCGGTGTGGCCATCCTCAACGTGCAGGAAAAGCTTAGCCTCATGGGAAGCCTGACCAATGCCGTGGGTGCTGCTTTAGGTTACTTCCTGGCCATCGTCCTCATGGCGAGCATCCGGGAAAAGCTGGATAAAGTGACGAGCATTCCGAAGTCCTTCCAGGGTCTTCCCATTGCCCTCATCACCGCCAGCCTCATGGCGATTTCGTTCCTTGGCTTCCAAGGACTCATTTAGGGAGGGGGAGAGAATATGACACAAATCTTGATACCCGTTGGCATTCTCGCCGGCATCGGCCTTCTCTTGGCCGTCATGTTGGGCGTAGCTGCTGACCTCTTCAAAGTTGAACAAAATCCAAAGGTGGAAGAACTGATCCTGGTGCTACCCGGGGTCAACTGCGGCGGATGCGGATTCGCCGGTTGTGAAGCCTATGCCCGCGGCATCGCCGAAGGCGGCGCAGAGCTCAATCTCTGCAGCGTGGGCGGCGAAGCTGTGGCCAACAAAATCGGCGATGTCATGGGCGTAAAAGTCAATGCTGCCGAGGTCATGGTGGCCTATGTCAAGTGTAACGGAGACTGCAACAAGTCCAAGGACAAGTACGAGTACCATGGCATCATGGACTGCGTCAGCGCTTCCGCCCTCCCGGGCGGCGGAGCCAAATCCTGTTCCTACGGCTGTCTTGGCCTGGGCACCTGCGTTAAAGTCTGCGACTTTGATGCCATCATCATCAAGGACGGCATCGCCATCATCGACGAGAACAAGTGCACCAACTGCGGCGCCTGTGTGAAGGCCTGTCCAAAGAACCTCATTGAATCGGTGCCGATCAATTCCCGCATCCGTGTGGCCTGCAACTCCTACGACGCAGCGCGGGATGCCATGCAGAACTGCGAAGTGGGCTGTATCGCCTGCAAGAAGTGCGAGAAGACCTGCCCCTATGATGCCATCCATGTGAACAACAACCTGGCCAAGATCGACTACAGCAAGTGCACCCAGTGCAACGCCTGTGTGGAGGTCTGCCCCAAGGTGACCATCGAAAACATCCTCATGATCAACAAGGCGACCAAGAGCGCTTAATGAAAAGAAGCTCCCGCAGGATTTTGCGGGAGCTTTTCTATGGATCAATTTCGCAAAAAAGAAAGGCGCTGCCCCAAAGGAGCAGCACCAAACAAGGAGAAGGAAACTAACGCTTGACGACAACGGATGTGCCCATGCCTCCGCCGATGCAGAGGGTGGCCAGTCCATAGACGGAATCGCGCTTCGCCATTTCATGGAGAAGGGTCACCAGGATTCGGGCACCAGAGGCGCCGATGGGGTGGCCCAGGGAGATGGCTCCGCCGTTGACGTTGACCTTCTCAGCATTCCACTGAAGTTCCTTGCCCACGGCCAGGGCCTGGGCCGCAAAGGCTTCATTGGCTTCAATGAGGTCCATGTCATCGATGGTGAGGCCAGCTTTCTGGAGGGCATTCTTGGTGGCCGGCACGGGGCCTACGCCCATGATGCTGGGATCCACACCGCCATTGCCGTAGGAAACCACCGTCGCCAGGGGTTTTAATCCTAACGCATCGGCCTTTTCCCGGCTCATGATGACTAAAGCTGCAGCGCCGTCATTGATTCCTGAGGCATTGGCTGCGGTGACGGTGCCGTCTTTCTTAAAGGCCGGTCGCAGTTTGGCCAGTCCAGCTGCGGTGACGCCGGCTTTGGGATATTCATCCGTATCCACAATGATGGGATCGCCTTTTCGCTGAGGAATGGATACCGGAACGATTTCGTCCTTGAATCGGCCAGCAGCCATGGCAGCCTCCGTCTTGTTCTGACTGAGGGCCGCAAAGGCGTCCTGTTCTTCCCGGGTGATTCCGTATTTCTCGGCAACATTCTCGGCGGTGATGCCCATATGGTAATGATTGAAAGCATCGGTGAGCCCATCATGGATCATGGTGTCCACGACGGATGTGTTGCCCATGCGAGCGCCAAAACGGGCGGTGCTCATGGTGTAGGGAGCCTGGGTCATGCTTTCCGTTCCGCCAACCACAACCACATCATTGTCTCCAGCGATAATGGTTTGAGCGGCCAGGGATACGGTGCGCAGACCGGATCCGCAGAGCATATTCAGGGTGGTGGCAGGGACAGAGCTGGGGATTCCTGCGCCTATGGATACCTGACGGGCAACATTCTGGCCAAGACCCGCCTGCAGAACGCAACCCAGATAAACCTCATTAACGTCCTCCGGAGCAATTCCTGCCCGTCGAAGGGCCTCTTTTACGGCAGTGACGCCCAGATCCACGGCGGAAACATCTTTGAACACCCCGCCAAAACTTCCAATGGGTGTGCGGACCGCGCTGACAATAACAACTTCTCTCATGCTATAACCTCCAAATTCAATCTGCTCTTTTGGGAGTTGAAGGGACCAGTCGCAGCTGTCCAAGGTGGCCAGTAGGGGTGCTGGGGCTGTCTTTTCGCTTCCCGGCATGGTTATCATAGCATAGATTCCGCAGTTTTTGTAATCCGTTTCACCTTTGCAATCACGAGGATTGCGGTCTTTTCCGCAGGGGTAAGGGACGGGAATCCTTGAAACATGAGGGTTGTATCATGTTTAGCAGCGAAATGCAGAATTTTGCCCTTTTTAAAATTAACATTTTATTCACATTTGAGTTTTTTCTTCTTTTTCAACAATTTTTAGAAATTTTTCAAGAATATATACTTTGCATTGTGTTATCATGACTAAGAAGGGGT
Source organism: Proteiniclasticum sediminis (assembly GCF_018128025.1). GTDB lineage: Bacteria > Bacillota > Clostridia > Clostridiales > Clostridiaceae > Proteiniclasticum > Proteiniclasticum sediminis. The sequence goes on from NZ_JAGSCS010000001.1 coordinate 135,363, forward strand.
GCTTGTTCCTGATTTAGCAAATCCGCAGAATTTGATAAAAGCAGTAATAATTACTGTATTACACTTTATTTAATACCACTTATGTGCTATACTCAGAGTCAAAGGGAGGAGGAAATATATGAACTGGATTTGGTTATTACTCATCATTATCGTTGTGGTTCTGGACATCGCGACCAGCAATGTTCTGTTCTCCTGGCTGGGCATCGGATTCTTAGTGGCCTGGATCGTCAGTCCCTTCGTGGTCTTTGGCGACCAAGTCATCATCGCCTTTACGCTGGGGATCATCCTGCTGCTTGTGGGGAATCGGATCTCTCGGAAGTATATCCGAAAAAATATCCAAACCACCCCGATTCTCGTGGACAAGATTGTCGGAAAAGTATTCGAAGCTGAGTATGAAATCACCAAGGAAACAAAGCACAAGATCAACGGGATCTACTGGACACTGGTCAACGACGGGCCGCCCATTGCGGCTGGAGAACACTTTAAAGTCCTGGAAATCGCCAACAACAAGCTGATAGTAAAAAAGGAGGAAAACTAACATGGAATGGATCATTGTCTTCGCCGTACTCGCAATTCTGATTCTGATCATTATCTTAACCTCAATCAAGGTGGTCAACACCGGTATGGTGTACATCCTGGAGCGTTTCGGTCAGTTCTACAAAGTACTGGAGCCAGGCTGGCACGTGATGCTTCCCTTTGTGGACTACGTCCGGGCCAGAATTTCCATGAAACAGCAGATTCTCGATATTCAGCCCCAAACGGTCATCACCAAGGATAACGTCAACATCAGCGTGGACAACGTTATTTTCTATCAGGTGCTGAATCCTAAGGATGCCGTGTACAACATTGAGAACTATGTTTCCGGTATTATGTATTCCACCATTACCAACATGCGTAACATCATTGGTGACATGACCCTGGACGAAGTCCTGGCCGGCCGTGACAAAATCAACATGAAGCTGCTCAATATCGTCGATGCCATCACCGACGCCTACGGGATCAAGATCCTCTCCGTGGAAATCAAAAACATTCTGCCCCCGGCAGAAATCCAGAACGCCATGGAAAAGCAGATGAAAGCCGAGCGTGAAAAGCGCGCCGCCATCCTCATTGCTGAAGGTGACCGTGAATCGAGCATTGCCCGTGCAGAAGGTGAAAAGCGCAGCAATATTCTTCGGGCAGAAGCGGAAAAGGAATCCAACATCCGCATCGCCGAAGGTCTGAAGGAATCCCAGCTCCTGGAAGCTGAAGGTAAGGCCAAGGCCATTGAAGCCATTTCCAACGCGGAAGCGGAAGCCATCCGCAAGGTCAATGCCTCCATCATCGAGTCCGGTACTGACGCCCGCGTCATTGCCCTGAAGCAGGTGGAAGCCATGAAGGAAATGGCCAACAACCCCGCCAACAAGCTGATTCTTCCCATGGAAACCCTGAACTCCCTGGGCAGCATCGCCGCCGTAGCCGACATCCTGGGCGAGAAGCGCAAATAACGAAAAGGGGAGGAAAAGTCATGGCTGTATTCTTTCTCTTGGCCTACGGACTGTTCTTGATCCCCACGCTGGAAATCCTGAAGGAAATTCTTGCTCATCCCAAATCCCGGCTCCTCTATGCTGAAACGACCAGTGAAGTCTCCCAAAGTCCCTGGAACAACAGGAGATTTTCCCCTGAACCGATCGTCTTTATCTTGGTTCTGGGCGGATTGAGCGCCACTTATTTCTATATGGTCTGGAACATCTGGTGAAGAAAACCCTGGAATCGTCATGGATTCCAGGGTTTTTCCATGGGACAGGGAAAGTCCGGTCTGTTATAATGAGGGAAAGAATGAACGAGGGGAGATTATGATGAAAAACGCCTTGATCACCGGAGCCACAGGAGGCATCGGAGAAGCCATCGCCCGGAAACTGGGAGAAATGGGTTACTCCCTGGCTTTGTTTTACGGAAGAAACCATGAGAAAGCCCAGGCCCTGGCCGCAGAGCTTTCGGAAATCACGGAAGTGAAAACCTACGCCATGGACTTTCGTCATCCGGATAAGGCCCACGTGGCCATGGGACAGGCGCTGGACGATTTTGGAAGCTTCCAGCTTCTCGTCCATGGAGCTGGGATCTCCGTCCGGGGATTTTTCCATGAGCTGGAGGATCCGGATTTTGAGGAGCTTCTGGATATCAACCTAAGGCCCCTCTACTACCTCACCCGAAAGGTCATTCCGGATATGATTGACCGCCAGGAAGGACAGATCATCAGCATCTCCTCCATCTGGGGTTCCCGAGCTGCCGCCATGGAGGTGGGGTATGCCATGACCAAGGGCGCTCTGGAGCAGTTTACCCGGGGTCTGGCCGCAGAGCTCTCCCACATGGGCATCCGCGTCAATGCCATCGCACCGGGGGGCGTGGATACGGATATTCTCGCCAATCTGTCGGAGGAAGAAAAGCAACAATTTCTGGAGGACATTCCTTTCCGAAGACTCTGCCGACCTGAGGAAATTGCGGATCTGGTGGAGTTTCTCCTGACCAAAGGCACCTATATCACCGGGCAGATCATCACCATCGATGGAGGGTACACGCTATAGCTCAACACAAGGCCATGGCCTGAACGATGGTTTTCATGATGAGAAAAATCACGGCAAAGGAACCGCCTGGGGAGAGATCAACTCTCCCCAGGCGGTTCCTCCTATCCTCTGCGATAATTTTGAAAGACGATGGTGAAGGCGACGCCGTCCCCGTCGTTTTCCAGGGTATACGCCCAGTGGTGCTTTTCCAGGACATTTCGAATGATGGAAAGCCCTAGACCGGTGCTTCCTTCCTGGCGGTGCCGACTTTTATCCTTCTTGTAGAAGGGGATCCAGATGTTCTGCAGATCCTCTTCCTCGATATGGGCTGGGGCGTTGCGAAGGATGAGCTTTAGGCCTTCTGCCTCCTCAAAGAGGCGTATGGCCACGGCCTTCTTCTGCCCCTGAAGGGGATCACAGTAGGAGATCCCGTTCTTGATGATGTTTCGGAGAGCCGTCCCAACTTTCAGGACATCCCCCTGGATGAGGACTCCCGGAAGAATGTCCAGGGTGAAATCCACATCCTTGCCCTGATACTCCTGGAAAGGCGCCAGAGCTTCCTTCAGTACCTGGTCGAGAGAAAACTCCGTGATCTTTAAGCTGAAAGCTTCGGATTCCGCATAGGACACCTCAATCATGTCCTTCACCAGCTTTTCCATATTTTTGGCTTCGTCCAGAATGATCTCCAGATATTCCTGCTGGCTGTTTTCGCCAATCCCGTCCAAAAGTCCTTCCGCATACCCTTCGATGAGGGTAATGGGGGTTTTCAGTTCGTGGGAGATGTCTCGGATAAACTCCTTTCGCAGGGTTTCCAGTTTCTGACTCTTCTCGATGTCCTGCTCCAGCAGCACATTTTTCTCCTGGAGTTCCTGCAGAGCACTCTTGAGGTTCTGGGCCAGGGTGGAGAGACTGGTGGACAGCTCTCCGATCTCATCCTGGGTCCATGCCTCAATTCCCACATCGAAGTTCAGCTGCGCCAGTTCCTTGGAGGATGCCGTGAGCTTACGCAGGGGACGGGTGATCGTCCGGGAGATGAAGAAGGCCAGGGTGAGGACCACGGCAAATCCGCCGAAGAAGACATAGACGAAGAAGTTCCGAATGGTTCTCGCCGCTTCATTGATGGGATAGAGAGAGCTGATGGAGAGGGCGATGGACGTCTCGCTGCCCATGGGCATGGCACCAACGGTGAGGAAATACCGGATGCTGCCGTCCTGACGGGAATACTCCCGGGAGATCACCTTCCCTTGGTCCAGCATACTCTGGGCCAGATCCTGATCGCTGACCAGATCTGAAAAGAACCGGTTGATGATTTCGATGTAATCGCCGTCGATGCGGGTCCCGCCATAGGCCATATACTGCAGCACGCCATTTTGGCCGAAGATGAAGAGGCGGGTGCCGTTGGCCGTTTCAAAGGTATTGATGGCCTCGATGAACCCCTCCGCTGAAGAGGGGGTTTGCTTTTTGAAGGTTTCCAGATTTTCCGCTAAAGCTGCCTTCTTCGTTCGGGTATAGTAAGTTTCAAAGGAATACGCCATGAAGAGCATGGATGCCAGGAGAAGCAGAGACATGAGGAGCACCATGATAAAGGTCAGTTTGTTGGTAATGGATCGCTTAATCATGATCTTTCACCTTGAACCGGTATCCGAACCCCCGAACGGTTTCAATGTACTCCGCCGCTGGACCCAGTTTTTCCCGGAGGCGCTTAATGCTGGTGTCGATGGTGCGCAGATCGCCCTCATAGTCATAACCCCAGACCTTTTCAATAATCGTCTCCCGGGAAAGGACGATATCCTCGTGGGTGGCCAAAAGCTCCAGAAGTTCAAACTCCTTCTTCGATAGCGAGAGCTCCTCCTCCCCGAGAAAAACCCGCTGGGAAAGGGAACTGAGGGAAATCTGCCCAAAGGTTTGGACCTGAGGATCCCTGGCGTGTTGCTCCAGGCGCTGAAAGAGAGCTCTCAGTTTCAGCACGAGGATCTTGGGCGAGAAGGGTTTGGTGATGTAGTCATCAGCGCCAATAGCATAGGCCGTGAGGAAATCCTCATCCATGGTTTTGGCTGTAAGAAAGAATACCCGGGTATCCTTTTCCTTCCTTAGCCGCTTCAGCACTTCAAAGCCATCCATGAAGGGCATCATGACATCCAAAAGAATGAGGTCGTACTCCTTGGCCAGGGCCATGGCGAGACCTTCTTCCCCGTGGGCGGCAAGATCGACGGTATACTCCTCCTTCACCAGGTAATCCCGAAGGAGTTTTCGGAGCCGTTCTTCATCTTCGACAATCAGGATCTGTTTTTTCATGCTTTGTCGCTCCTTGATCTATTCCTAAAGATAGATTTTATTTTTGTCGTCTTTTTCTCCCCGCATGAGATGGACTTCCCGAACCAGTTCCCGGATGGAGGCGTTGACCTTATCCGGTTCCACCCGGGTGAGACTCACCCGCAGAACCTTGTCTTCAGACCGGGTGAACCCGGTGAAGTCGCGGAACCGATGTCCCTTAGCCTGAAGATTTTCCAGCAGCGCCTCCAGCTTGAAATCAGCGGGGAAATGGAGGCTGGCAAAGAACCCCAGCTCCGGTACATGGAGGTCAAAGGGGAAATCCGCCACTGCATTGCGGAAGATCATGATATTCTGCTTCACCTTTTCCTTCAGCCGGGCCATATCCCGGGGATACATTTCCGATTTCAGGTATTTCAGGAGCACCGCCTGATGAAGGAGGGAAGCGCTGAGATTGAGATAGGTGACTCGGTAACCGATGGACTTGATCCAGGCCGGAGGCATGATGACATGGGCCAGCTTCAGCGCCGGGCTGATGGTCTTGCTGTAGCTGCGGACATAAATCGTCCGGTCCGGAGCCATACTGAAGAACGTTGGGCCCTTGGAAAGCTCAGCCAGGTAATCATCTTCCAGGATATAGAAACCGTACGTCCGGGAAAGGTCCACCACCCGAGCCATGGTCTCCGGGGAAAGATCCGTCCCCAGGGGATTGTGATTTCGACTCATGGTGTAGAAGAGCCGGTACTTTTCGGTTTTCAGCTTCTCTTCCATGGCCTCCAGATCCAGGCCTTCCCGGGTTCTGCGCACCATATCATAGGGAATTTCCTGCAGCTCCAGCATGGAAAGGGCAATGTTGTAGGTGGGATCCTCCACCAGAACCTTTCCCCAGCTTTTCTCCGTCTCAAAGAAGAGGGACAACGCGCTTTGGGCGCCGCTGGTGATGAGCACCGAATCCAGCGCCAAATCCGGCTGATGGAGCTCCAGGAGCAGATGTTCCCGGAGAAGATTGTATCCCATGGGATAGCTGTAATTGAGAAGGGAAGAATTCTTCTCCTCCATGGTCAGGGTCGTTGCCCGGGCTAGAGAATCCAGCGGCAGATTCCGGCTGCTGGGAACACCCGAATAAAAGTCTGCGGTTTCTGTATGTTCCCGGGGATTCCGGTGGATGTAGTATCCGCTTTTGGGGGCGGAGAAGACCAGTCCCAGGGACTCCAGCTCACTGTACGCTTTGATCACTGTGGAATTGGAACAGCCAAATTTGATGGCCAGTCCGCGGATGGAGGGCAGTTTTCCTGAGCCTGAGTCTTTTTCGATTTCCCCCCGCAGATAGTCGACAATTTCTGTATATTTATAATTCATGCAATCACCCCTTTTGTACCAGTCCAGTTTCCTCCATTATAGCATCGAAACCCCGTTCCGTGCCAAGGGTGTGTGCAAATGGATACCCAAGGCGGGTTCATTTATGGTATATTAGGGTATAATCTAGGTTACATCCCCATTGTGTCACCTCGGTGACAGGGAGCAGAGATCAGGACTTCTAAAAAGGGAAAAGGAGCGGCGATGCCATGAAATTTTATGAAATGCTGGTCAAGTCTTATGATACGATCTTTCCGTTTCAGCCGGACACTTTTCGGTTTATCCGTGAAGGTCTTCACGCCGGCGATAAAGTGTTGGATGCCGCCTGCGGTACAGGCACCTACACGCTTCCCCTGCAGGAGGAAGGAATCCTCGCCTGTGGCGTGGACCTGGAAGAGGCCATGATCGAGGAAGCGGAAAAGAAGAGACAGCGCCTGGGCATCGATGGCGACTTTGTGGTCTCCAACATGCTGGACATCGATCTCGTCAGCGAAGGGGACCTTCGCCGGATTTTCATCATCGGCAACTCCCTGGTGCATCTGCACTCCCTGGATGAAGTCCGCAACTTTCTCGCCAGTGCCTATGATCTTCTGGCCAAGGAAGGCGATCTTCTTCTCCAGATTATTAACTATGACCGGATCCTGGATCAGAAGATCACAAAGCTTCCCGATATCCGGGTGCCGGAGGCAGAGCTCCTGTTCCTTCGCCGCTACCAGTATGATCCGGCAATCCACAAGGTGGAATTTTCCACCACCCTGACCCTGGGCACGGAATCCCGAACCTCGACGGTGGACCTGCTTCCCCTTCGCCGGGCGGAGCTGGAAGAAGCCCTAAACGAGTGCGGCTTCACAGAAATCAACGTTTATGGCGACTTCAAGAAGTCCCCTTGGACCCCCAATTCCATGATGCTGGTCATGGCGGCACGAAAACTCAAATGAAGCAAGAAATGGAGTAAAAACTATGCATTATCACCAAGTCACCCTGAAAAACGGGTTGACCTTGATCACTGTACAGAAACCGGGAAAGCTGTTTTCCCTGAACCTGGGCCTCCAGGTGGGCTCCCTCATGGAAGGGGATCAGGAGAAGGGGATCTGTCATTTCATCGAGCACATGCTCTTTAAAGGCACGGTGTACGAGGACAATGAAACCCTCAACCGGCGCATTGAAATGATGGGCGGGGATTTTAACGCCTATACGGACTACATCTCCACGGTGTATTCCGTTTCCGCCCTTCGGGAGGAACTGCTGGAATCCCTGAACATTCTCCACGAGATGATTGCCCATCCGGCCTTTTCGGCGGAGGAGATGGAAAAAGAGCGGGGAGTCATCCTCTCCGAGATGCGTTCTGCCCTGGACGATCCCGAGGACATCACCCACCGGAATCTCTATGAGAAAGCCTATGCCACGAGCCCCCTGCGCTATGATGTCATCGGTACGGAAGAAAGTATCGGAAGACTCACCGCCGAGGATCTTCAGCGTTTCCACCACACCCACTACGTCCCTGGCCGCGCCATCTTGATCCTGGTCAGCAGCTACAGTCATGAAGAAGCGGGTATCCTGGTGGAGAAGACGCTGGGACAGTGGCAGGGGAGCAAGACCCCGCCGATTCCCTGGGTCTTCGAAAAAAACCAGCCGGGGATCCATACCGATTATAAGGACATGGAGCAGTCCACCCTGGCCATCCTGTATTCCTTCCCCCTTAAGGAGGAGGAAAAGCTTCCCCTGAGAGTGCTCAACTATAAACTGGGCCAAAGCGGAAACTCCATACTCTTCCGGGAGCTTCGGGAGAAACGGGGATTGGCCTACGATGTCTATTCCGATCTGGATCTCACGGAGAATATTCAGAACCTGGTGATCTACACCCAGGTCTCCGATGAAAGCCTGGAAAACACCCTAGAGGTGATCCAGGAAATCCTGGAAGACATCAAGACCGGTGCCTATTTCCACCAGGATGACTTGAATATGATGAAAAAAGTCATGAAAACCAGCATCTATGGCACCTTGGACAGCATCCACGACCTGTCGGCCTTCCTCCTGGATGAGGTGCTGAACCACCAGGATCCCCGGGAGTTTGAGAAGGATATGGCGAAGCTGGAGAAAGTAACCCTGAAGGATCTGGTGGCCGTGAGCCAAAAGGTGTTCAGCGAGCCCACAATATTCATGTTGAGGGGGAATCCCGATGACGAAGATCACACAGATTACGGAGAATAAAAAAAACAAGGAACGGGTAAGCCTCTTTTCCGACGGGGAGTTTCTCCTGTCCTGCCACAAGGAACTGGTGGTGAAAAAACGCCTGGTCCCTGGCATGGAGGTGGATGTGGAGCTTCTCCGGGAAATGGCCCGGGAGGATGAATACCTGAAAGCCAAGGATACGGCCCTTCGGGCTCTCGAACTCAGCTACAAGACGGAAAAGGAGATCGAGGACAAACTCCGCGTCAAGGAATACGATGAACGGGTCATCCAGCGGGTTATGACCTTCCTGGCGGAATACCGCCTGGTGGATGATCAGCGTTATGTGGAGCTCTTTGCCAAGGAAAAGCTCCGAAGCCGGGGCATCCGAAAGGTCCAGTACGAACTCCAGGCCAAGGGCATCGACAAGGAGACCTTCCATGAAGTGCTGGAAAATCTCGACACCCAGTCCCTGGAGGAGGAGACCTGCAAAAAACTGGCGGAGAAAAAATACGCCCAGCTGCAGAAACGAGAACCCGATGCCTACAAACTGAAAACCAAGCTCTTTGCCTTTCTCAGTGGCAAGGGGTATGAATACGACATGATCCAGCGCATCGTCCGGCAAGTGACGGGGGCGGATCTGGAAACCTAAAGACGGACAGGGGTTACCTGTCCTTTTTTTGTCTGTTTTTCCTTCGTAGAGCAACAGATATTTGTAGAATTCAGACAAAAATTGTGAATCCCTACACGAATCTTGAAGATTCCCACGAAATTATTAACATTTATCGTCTTTCAGAATTTTTTGCCGGTGTTATAATAAAGGGTATATTCCCACACTACTTGAACGGACAACCCGGAACAGGAGAAATATTATGCGCGATAAAATCTATTTGGGACTCGATGTGGGTTCCACCACTGTGAAAGCTGTGGTTCTGGACAAGAACCGTCATACGCTCCACCATACCTATGAGCGGCATTATTCCGATATTCGCAGCACCGTGGTCAAGGTCATGACCGACATCCATGAGACCTTTGGCGACCGGGAAGTGCATGTAGCTGTCACCGGTTCCGGAGGACTGTCTGTGGCGTCCTGGCTGGGCATTGATTTTATCCAGGAGGTCATTGCCTCCACAAAGGCTGTGGAATCCCTGATCCCCGAGACAGAAGTTGTCATCGAGCTGGGGGGCGAAGACGCCAAGATCACCTACTTTGACGGATCCATCGAACAGCGGATGAACGGCACCTGCGCCGGCGGTACCGGCGCCTTCATCGACCAGATGGCCGCGCTCTTAAAAACCGATGCCCAGGGCCTCAACACCTTAGCCCAGGGCGCCAGTTACATTTATCCCATTGCCGCCCGCTGCGGTGTTTTTGCCAAGACCGATGTGCAGCCTCTTCTCAACGAAGGGGCCCGCAAAGAAGACATTGCCGCTTCGATTTTCCAGGCCGTGGTGAACCAGACCATTGCAGGCCTGGCTTGCGGTAGGCCCATCAAGGGAAAGATCGCCTTCCTAGGGGGCCCCTTGCATTTTCTTCCGGAACTGCGAAAGCGCTTCATCGAAACGCTGGAACTGAAAGAAGGCGAGGCGCTCGTGCCCAAGGAGGCGCAGCTCTACGTGGCCCTGGGGGCAGCCATCTCCTCCTTTGAGGGGTATGCCCATGAACTGGAAACCCTGATGAACCGAGCCAATCGCTTAAAGGACGTCTTTAAAAAAGAGGTCAACCGCCTGGATCCGCTCTTTCCGGAAACTGCGGACCGGGAGGCTTTTCAGGCAAGGCACGCCCTGGCTGTGGCCAAGCGGAAAGAGCTCTCCACCCATGGGGGTCCGGTGTTTCTCGGTATCGATTCCGGTTCCACCACCTCCAAGGTAGTCCTGGTGGATGAGGAGCTGAACCTTCTCTATTCCTATTATGGCAGCAATAAAGGGGAGCCCCTGAAGCTCATCGCCAAGGTGGTGGAGGAGATCTACGAAAAACTTCCTCCGGGAGTCACCATCGCCCAAAGTGCCGCCACAGGCTATGGCGAGGGGCTGATTCAGGCTGCCCTGGGAGTGGATATCGGCGAAATCGAAACCATCGCCCACTATGAAGCCGCCAACCATTTCCTTCCCGGGGTGGACTTCATCCTGGACATCGGCGGGCAGGATATGAAGTGCCTCCGAATCAAGGATGGTGCCATCGATTCCATTATGCTCAACGAAGCCTGCTCCTCCGGATGCGGCTCCTTCATCGAGAGCTTTGCGGAGTCCCTGGGCTATCCGGTCCAGGCGTTTGCCAAGGAAGCCGTAGAGGCCAAAGATCCCGTGGATCTGGGTTCCCGCTGCACAGTCTTCATGAACTCCCGGGTAAAGCAGGCCCAAAAGGAAGGGGCTTCCCTGGGCGACATCAGTTCGGGACTGTCCTATTCCGTCATCAAGAATGCCCTCTTCAAGGTCATTAAGATCCGTGATCCCAAGGCCATGGGGGAGAAGATCATCGTCCAGGGCGGCACCTTTTATAACGACAGCGTCCTCCGGGCCTTTGAACTCATCTCCGGCCGGGAAGCGGTACGTCCGGACATCGCCGGGCTCATGGGCGCCTTCGGCGCCGCCAAGATCGCCCGAGACCGCTGGACGAAGGGCCAGGTGTCTACCTTGCTGCCGCTGGAAGAAATCCAGGCCCTTCATCCGGAAACCACCATGCGCCGCTGCGATCTGTGTCTGAACAAATGCCCCCTCACCATCAATATTTTCAAAGACGGCGGGGGAGAATACATCACAGGCAATCGCTGCGAACGGCCCCTGAAGCTGGAGAAGAAGGAAACTCTTCCCAATCTCTTTGAGTACAAGGAGCAGCGCACCTTTGCCTACAAGAGCACCGTGGCTCCGGAAAAATCCCGGGGTACCGTGGGGATTCCCCGGGTGCTGAACCTCTATGAGAACTATCCCTTCTGGTTCACCCTGTTTGATACCTTGGGCTTTAAGGTGCTGCTGTCGCCCAAATCCTCCAAGAAGCTCTATGAGCGGGGAATGGACAGCATTCCATCGGAGTCTGTCTGCTATCCGGGCAAACTGGTCCATGGGCATATCGACTATCTGGCGAAAAAAGGGGTGGACCTCATCTTCTATCCCTGCCTTCCCTATGAGAACAAGGAAGATCCCCAGGCCAACAACCACTACAACTGTCCTGTGGTCACCTCCTATCCCGAGGTCATCCGCAACAACATGGACATTCTCGCCCTGCAGAAGGTGCGTTTCGTCAGTCCGTTCCTGAACTTCTATGACCGGGCCCACCTGTACCAGAAAATGCACGAAGTGCTTTCCAAGTACTATGACATCTCCTTGAGCGAGGTAAAAAATGCCGTGGCCAAAGCCTATGGAGAAGTGGACCGGTACAAGGCCGATATCCGGGAAAAAGGGGAGGAGACCTTAGCTTATCTGGAAAAGACCGGCAAGAAGGGCATCGTCCTGGCGGGAAGGCCCTACCATGTGGATCCGGAGATTCACCATGGCATCCCCAATCTCATCACCGAATACGGCATGGCGGTTCTCACGGAAGATTCTGTGGCCCATCTGGGCACCGCACCCCGACCCCTCCGGGTGGTGGACCAGTGGACCTACCATAACCGGCTTTACCGGGCTGCGGCCTTTGTCGGCACCCAGGAAAACCTGGAGCTCATCCAGCTCAACAGCTTCGGCTGCGGACTGGATGCGGTGACCTCGGATCAGGTGGAGGATATCCTCCGCTCCAAGAACAAAGTCTTCACCCTGCTGAAAATCGATGAAGGCAACAACCTGGGGGCGGCGCGAATCCGCGTGCGATCCCTGAAAGCCACCATGGAGGCCCGCAGAAGAAATGCCATCGGCATCAAGGACACCCCGGTGATCTATGAGCGGCCCATATTTACAGCAGAAATGAAGAAGAATCACACCATCCTGAGTCCCCAGATGTCGCCCATCCACTTCCGCTTTGTGGAAGCGGCGCTGCGCTATTCCGGATTCAACGTGGTAGTGCTCCCGGACACGGATTTCAAAGCCGTGGATGAGGGGCTGAAATATGTCAACAACGACGCCTGTTACCCCTCCATACTTGTGGTGGGACAGATCATCGAGGCATTGAAAAGCGGCCAGTATGATCCCCAGAATACCTCCTGCCTCATCACCCAGACCGGCGGCGGCTGCCGAGCCACCAACTATGTGGGCTTCCTAAGGAAAGCCCTGAAGGACGCCGGATTTGCACAGGTTCCCGTGATTCCGCTCTCCGTGCAGCAGTTTGAAAAGCATCCGGGCATGCGCCTGGACCTCAAAACCTTAAGCAGCGCCATGCAGGCCCTGGTTTACGGCGATCTCCTCATGCGGGTTCTCTATCGGGTACGCCCCTATGAAGCCATCAAAGGCTCCGCCAATGCCCTCTATGAGAGCCTTACCCAGAAGATCCTGAAGGACATGGCCGATCCCACCATCAAATCCTTCCAGGAAAATATTCGGCTCATCGTGAAGCAGTTTGACGAGCTGGAAATCCGGGATGTGGTGAAGCCTAAGGTGGGCCTTGTGGGAGAAATTCTGGTGAAGTTCCATCCCACGGCCAACAATTCCGTGGTTCAGGTCATCGAGGACAATGGCTGCGAAGCCGTCATGCCCGACCTGGTGGACTTCTTTCTCTACTGCTCCTACAACAACGTGGCAAAGCGCAAGTACTTAAACGGGAGCCTCTCCAAGTATCTGGGAAGCAAAGCGGCCATCGCCGTCATGGAAACCTACCGAAAAACCATGCGGGAGGAACTGGAAAAATCCCAGCGCTTCACCGCTCCCTCACGCATCGAGCATCTGGCGAAGCTCACGGAAGGCATTGTCCACATCGGAAACCAGACGGGAGAAGGGTGGTTCCTCACGGGAGAAATGATGGAGCTCATTGAAGAAGGGGTGGAGAACATCATCTGCATGCAGCCCTTTGCCTGCCTGCCCAACCATATCACGGGGAAAGGCGTCATCAAGAAGCTTCGGGAAGAGAACAAGAACATCAACATCACGGCCATTGACTACGATCCCGGCGCCAGTGAGGTGAATCAGCTGAACCGAATCAAACTGATGATTTCCATTGCCTTCAAGAACCTGGAGAAAAACCAGGATCTGGATGCCAAGGAAAACCCCTTGACAATCCTAAACAGGCAGATATAATGAAACTATATTTGAATAAAGGCGATGAAAAAGAGGAGTACGCATGAAGAAGCGTCAGAGAGGAAAATCCCAGGCTGGAAGATTTTCCCGGGGAGGCATGCGGAAGGTAGCTTTTGAGCTTCCAGTCTGAACTTACAGTAAGACTGGACGGTATATCCGTACCGTTATTGATTGAGAGCCCATGCATGTGGGAATAAAGGTGGTACCGCGAGTCTTCGTCCTTTGGATGAAGACTCTTTTTTCATTTTCCGATATTCTATCCCTCGGGCGCATCTGCCCCGACAAATCAAGGAGGATTCCATGGAAAACAAAACGCTGACGACAACATACAGCCCCAAGGATTTTGAACGCCGCATCTACAGCAGCTGGCAGGAAAAAGGCTATTTCACCGCCCGGGTCAATCCGGACAAAAAGCCCTACACCATCGTCATGCCGCCCCCGAACATCACGGGAAAGCTCCATATGGGCCACGCCCTGGATCTGACGCTCCAGGATATGCTCATTCGCTTTAAGCGCATGCAGGGTTATGAAGTACTGTGGCTCCCCGGGGAAGACCATGCCTCCATCGCCACCGAGGTTCGCGTGGAGAATGAACTGCTGAAGGAAGGTCTGGTCAAAAAAGATATGGGCCGGGAAGCCTTCCTGGAGAAAGTCTACGAATGGTCCGAGGAATATCGGGAGAAGATCCGCCAGCAGATCATGAAGCTGGGATCCTCCTGCGATTTCACCCGGGAAGCCTTCACCATGGATGAGAATCTCAGCCGCGCCGTGCGGGAAGTCTTTGTTCGTCTCTACCAGGACGGACTGATCTACCGGGGAAACCGCATCACCAACTGGTGTCCCAAGTGTGAAACCGCCCTGTCCGATGCGGAAATCGAATATGTGGAGCAAAATGGATTCTTCTGGCATTTCCGTTATCCGCTCACGGACGGTTCCGGCTATCTCACCATCGCCACCACCCGACCGGAAACCATGCTGGGCGACACTGCCCTGGCCGTGAATCCCAAGGATGAGCGGTTCACCCACCTGGTGGGAAAAACCGTCACCCTGCCCCTCATGAACCGGGAAATCCCCATTGTGGCCGATGACTACGTGGATCAGGAGTTCGGCACCGGCGTGGTGAAGATCACCCCCGCCCACGACCCCAACGATTTCCATGTGGGCGAACGCCATCATCTGGAAGCCATTCGGGTCATGGATGACCGGGGAACCATCAACGCCTTGGGCGGAAAGTTCGAAGGCATGGACCGCTATGAGGCCCGCAAGGCCATCATCGCCGAAATGGATGCCCTGGGCCTTCTGGAGAAGATTGAGCCCCACACCCACAATGTCAATACCCATGACCGCTGCGGCACCGTCATCGAACCCATCATCTCCCGGCAGTGGTATGTTTCCATGAAGCCTTTAGCCGGTCCCGCCATTGAAGCGGTGAGGGATGGCCGAACAAAGTTTGTCCCGGAACGTTTTGACAAGATCTACTTCCACTGGCTGGAGAACATCCAGGACTGGTGTATTTCCCGTCAGCTCTGGTGGGGACACCGCATTCCCGTGTGGTACTGCCAGGACTGTGGCGAGATCACCGTGACCGTGGATACGCCCACCGCCTGTGCCCACTGCGGCTGCACTACCCTCAAGGAAGAAGAGGACGTCCTGGACACCTGGTTCAGCTCTGCCCTTTGGCCTTTCTCCACCTTGGGCTGGCCCAATGAGACGGAGGACCTGAAGTACTTCTATCCCACCTCCACTTTAGTCACCGGCTATGACATCATCCCCTTCTGGGTCATGCGCATGATGTTCTCCGGACTCTACAACATGAATGAAGTGCCCTTTGACACCGTGTTTATCCACGGCATCGTTCGCGATTCTGAAGGCCGCAAGATGAGCAAATCCCTGGGCAACGGCGTCGATCCCCTGGAGACCATCGACCTCTACGGCGCAGATGCCCTCAGGTTCATGCTGATCACCGGCAATGCCCCGGGAAGCGATATCCGATTCTATCCGGAGCGGGTGGAAGCGGCCCGAAACTTTGCCAACAAGCTCTGGAACGCCTCCCGATTTGCCCTGATGAACATCGATGAGACCCTCATGGAGACCTACAAGGACAGCACCAACTACTCCCTGGCTGACCGCTGGATCCTGTCCAAGGTGAACAACCTCATCGCCGAGGTCACCCAGAACTTTGAAAAGTTTGAACTGGGTGTGGCCCTGTCCAAGGTGTATGACTTCCTCTGGAACGAGTTCTGCGACTGGTACATCGAGCTTCTGAAGCCCGTGTTCCAGAACGGTACCGATGAAGAGAAGGGCGTTAGCTTTAGAGTAATCCGCCAGGTGCTGATCAAGGCCCTGAAGCTCCTGCATCCCACCATGCCCTTCATCACCGAAGAAATCTACAGCCAGCTGAAGGATGAGGAAACCATCATGACGGCGACCTGGCCCGTATGCGAACCGGAGTTCATCGATCTCAAGATCGAAGAGAGCTTAAATGGCGTCATCGAAGCCATCAAGAGCATCCGAAATCTTCGTCAGGAGATGGGGGTGCCCAGCAAGCGTAAATCCACCCTCTATATTCTCCCCAATGCCGGCATGGAAGACGCCTTCCTGTCCTCCCGGGAGTACCTGCTGAAGCTGGCTTACGCCGAAGATGTGGTCCTCCTCACCGAAGACCTGAAGGATGACAACAATGTGGCCCTGGTGACCTCCACGGCAAGACTCTATATTCCGCTTCTGGATCTGGTGGACCGCGAGAAGGAACTGGCCCGCCTTAGCAAGGAAAAGGAAAAGCTGGAAGACGAAATCGACCGCGTGGCGAAAAAGCTCAACAATGAACGATTCCTGGCCAAGGCCAAGGAGGAAGTCATTGCCGAAGAGCGAGCCAAGGGCGAGAAGTACCAGGCGATGCTGAACGCTGTCCTTGAACGCATGGACACCTTGAAGTAAGCGAACATCAAAAAGGCGGGAGGTTCCTCGTGGAGGAGCCTCCCGCTGATTTTGAAAAAATGTTCACCTTGCCGGCCAAGACTCGTATAATGAAGTTATGCATTGCGGCAAAAAGGAGAGAGACCATTGAATTACGAGGAAACCCTGGAAGAACTGCACCACATCCCCCGTGTGCCCAAGGAAGAAAACCTGGAGACCATGGAGGCCCTCATGGCCAGCCTCAGCCATCCGGAGAAAAACCTACGCCTTATCCATGTGACGGGCACCAATGGCAAAGGATCCACCTGCAAAATGCTGTCCCAGGTGCTCGTTGGCGCTGGGTACCGCACCGGGCTCTTCACGTCGCCCTATATCTATGATTTTCGGGAACGGATCCAGGTGAACCATGAACTGATCAGCCAGGAGGATGTGGTGCGCCTTTATGCCCGGGTGGTCGAAGCGTCCCGAAGTTTGGAAGAACGGGGCTATCGAAGACCTTCGGAGTTTGAAACGGTCACCGCCATGAGCCTTCTTTATTTCCAGGAAAAGAGGGTGGAGGTGGCCATCATGGAGGTGGGGATCGGGGGGCGCTATGATGCCACCAATGTCATCGATCCGATCCTCTCCATCCTCACGTCCATTACCTTTGATCATATGAAGATCCTGGGGGATACTTTGGAAAAGATTGCGTGGCATAAGGCAGGCATCATGAAGGGAAAACCCGCCGTATCCGCTTCTCAGCATCCCGAGGTTCGCCGGGTACTCCAGGAGGAGGCGAGGGTGACCGGAACGCCTCTCGTCTTTGCCAAAAGCCAGCAGGTAGAGTACCAGGGCGGTGACAGCTTCACCCCCCGGGTAAAGTATACCTTTGACCAAAGAGGCCCTCTGGAGATGGAGCTGGGCCTTTTAGGGGTACACCAGATGCTCAATGCCGGCGTGGTCCTCCTGGCTCTGGAGGAGCTGAAAATCCAAGGCTTTATGGCCATCACCGACACGGTGGTGAAAGAAGCCCTTCGCACGGTCACTTGGCCCGGCCGCATGGAAGTAGTCTCCCGGGATCCCCTGGTCATCATTGACGGCGCCCACAATCTCGATGGGGCGGTGAATCTTCGGGAGAGCCTGGATTTTCATTTCCCCCAACGTCCCATCCTCCTCATTCTCGGGATGCTGAAGGACAAAGATGTGGCCTCCACGGCTAAAATTCTCGCTCGAAATACGAAAATGGTGCTCCTCATCACCCCCCAGGATATACGGGGAATGGATGCGGCCATGCTGAAGGGCTACCTGGAACCCTCCGGGGAAACCCTGATCTGCAGCTCGGCAGAGCACGCGGTGAAAGAAGCCCTGAACCGAGTGGAGGAAGGGGATCTGATCCTCTGCGCAGGCTCCCTCTACACCATCCAGGAGCTCCACCCCCGATTCCTTTCCGCCTTAACTGCCCATACCCCGTCCTAACAGAAAAGCACGCAGTGCCCGACATCAAGGGCACAACGTGCTTTCTAAATTTTCTTGATCAGTTCTTTATAAAGCAGTTCATAGATTCGGGTGGAATGATCTTTCCAGTTGCTGATGGCCTGATCGGCTGTTTCCTTTGTGGGAAAGTTCATTTCCAGCTTCAGGATCTCATCCTTGTTCTCCATGGCCCGCAGGGTCACCTGGAAGGTGCTGTGGGGGCCTTCGCTGAGTTCGTGGGTGATGGTGGTTTCTTTGATCAGATGATTGATGTTTTCTTTCAGGTAACGATCAATATCCTTCCGTTTCCGCTCTTTGATCCGGTCCCCGAACATCTCCAGTACGGCGATCCCTTGCTCGGTGATGCCCAGCTGTTCCTTGCCATTCACCTGCTCCAGGGTGATCAGGGCGGTCTTGGCCAGCTCTTCGATATACTGCTGGAGTTCAAAGTAGTTGAGGTAAACACTCTCCAGAATCAGATTGGAGAACTGGTCCTTGGTCAGGTTGAGTTTCGTATGATAAAGCGTATAGAGTATCAACAGTTTATTTTCCGCCAGTGCATTGCTCAAGCTCATCCCTCCTCATGCCTTTCTAATCATACAAAACTTCATCCCGTTTGACAACCGGTTTCCTTCGTCATGGAGACAAGCTTTCTAAATATATCTCTATACTATATTGACTCTTCAGGGTTGTAATCGACTTCAAGTCTGTTATAATATTAATGGACTGAAGAAAAGTTTACATGATAGGTCAAAATGGGGGGTACAACCTTGGAAGCAACAAATGATAACACCGTCATCCTGGAAGGATTTTTTCTGGAACATCCTTCGTTCAGCCATGAAGTATTCGGAGAATCCTTCTATACGGCGAGATTCAGTGTGGATCGGCTCAGCAGCCAGAAAGATATTTTAAACATCACCATTTCCTCCCGCATTCTCGGCAGTGGGGAACTGGATATCGCTGCCTATGCCCGGATCACCGGACAGCTGCGAAGCTACAATAAAATGGAAAACGGAAAGAACAAGCTCATGCTCACCGTGTTCGCCAGAAGTCTGGAGTTCCCCGAAGAGCGGGCCCTGGAGCCCAACCTCATCGAGCTCACCGGCTTTATCTGCAAGGAGCCCATTTACCGGACCACACCCTTTGGGCGGGAAATCACGGATCTGCTTTTAGCCGTGAACCGGCATTTTAATAAAACCGATTATATCCCGGTCCTCACCTGGGGTAAGAACGCGAAGTTTGCCCAGACCATGGAGATCGGCGATAAAGTCCGGGTGGAGGGTCGGCTGCAGTCGCGCACCTACACCAAGGTCCTGGCTGATGGCACCACCGATGAGCGGGTGGCCTTTGAAGTGTCCTCCTCCTTGGTGGTTCTTCTCGACTCCCCGGAGGAAGAAAGCGAACCGGAGGACTATCCTAGCTGCAGCAGCGCTCATCTGGCTTAAACAGGGGCTTGACAAGGATTTTTGGCGCGCTATAATATGTCTATCTTCAAAGAGGCAGGGATAGATATGAACAAGGGATTAGTGGTTTACCAGGTCCTGGTGATTCTGATCGCCGTTGTCGCCGCCGGATTTTTCTTCATCAATCACGGCTACGTTCAGACGATCGTTTATCTGGTTTTGGTGGCGTTGCTCCTCAGCTATGTGCTGAACGAACGCAGCAAGAAGGCTTAATACATTGAAGGTTGCCCGGAAAGGGCAGCCTTTTTTGTTCTGTGACACGGTTACTGAAAGTATGATAAAATGAGTCTATTAAGAAAATGAGGTGTTCACTGATGGAAAGTTACCGCGGTTTTTCCAGCCTGTATGATGAGCTCATCCATGAGGATATTGATTACGAAAAGATGGCTTCCTATATTCTTCAGCATTCGGCAGGACGAAAATCCTATTTGGATTTAGGCTGTGGCACGGGCAACCTTTCACTGCTCCTGGGCAGACACTTTCAGGAAACCCACCTGGTGGACCTGTCTCCCGAAATGCTGACCCTGGCAGAGGACAAGTTCACGGAGGCCAAGGTGCCTCACCAGGCCTTTGCGTTATCCATGACGGAGATTGCCTTTGGTCAAACCTATGACCTCATCACATCCTCCCTGGATGCCCTGAACTATGTCCTGGACTTGGACGAGGTGGGGGAGATCTTCCGACGGGTTTATGACCATTTGAAGGACAACGGCGTCTTTATCTTTGATCTCAACTCTCCCTACAAGCTGCGGGAAATCCTGGGCTTTCAGGACTATGTCTACACCCGGGAGGACCTGGTGTACACCTGGGAAAACTATCTCGAAGGGGACATCGTGGAAATGACCCTGAACTTCTTCATCCCCCGGGGGAAGCTCTATGAGCGGGTGGAGGAGTTTCATGAAGAGCGAATTTATGAACCCCACATCATCGAAACCCTGCTCCGGCAGGCGGGCTTTACTCAGGTTCGCATGACGGAGGACTATACCGAGGCTCCTTTGACGGAGACCTCCGAGCGCATCACATTCATCGTAAGAAAGAGGTAAAATAATGGATAATTTAATTCACGCCACAGCCCATGACGGATTTGTGCGGATCATCGCCGCAGAAACCACGGATCTCGTCAATGAGGCCGTTCAGCAGCACAACACCATGCCCACGGCATCGGCGGCCTTTGGCCGCATGCTCACCGCCGGTTCCCTCATGGGTTCCATGATGAAGAACCCCCAGGACACCATCACGGTGCAGATCAATGGGGGAGGAATCAGCGGCGGCGTCCTCGTCACAGGAAAATCCGACGGACGGGTGAAGGGCTATATTGAGAACCCCGATGCGGATCTTCCGCAAAATGACGCCGGCAAGCTCAATGTCTCGGGAATCATCGGTCTCGACGGCAAACTCACCGTCATCATGGACCTGGGGATGAAAGAGCCCTATGTGAGCTCCGTGCCCATCTACACCGGGGAAATCGCGGAAGATCTGGCTTATTACTACACGGTTTCAGAACAGACCCCCTCTGCCGTAGCCCTGGGCGTTCTCATCGAAACCGACGGTTCCGTGAAAAAGTCCGGAGGCTTCATCATCCAGATGCTTCCCGGCGCCCATGAAATGATCGCCGATATCCTCATGTTCCGTCTCCAGGAAATCCCAAACCTCACCACCATGCTCTGTGATGGCAACACCATCAAGGAAGTGCTGGAGTTCATCTTTGAGGATATGGGCCTGAAGATCCTGGAGGAAAAGGTCCCCAAGCTTTACTGCGACTGTTCCCAGGAAAGGGTGGCAAAGGCCCTCTTAACCATCGGAGAAAAGGACCTGCAGGAACTCTACGACGACAACAAGACCGAAGAACTGGTCTGTCATTTCTGCAATACGAAATACCATTTTGAACACGAGGATCTGGGGGCACTGTTGGACGAAATCCGAAAGAACGCCTAGGAAAGGGAGGCCGGCAGGTCTCTTTTTTCTTGAACTGGAGGATTTCTCGGGTCCTCCGCTCCAGATTTCCCAGGAAACGATTCGCCCTGTTTCGTTTACAAGACTGCCGACGGTGAAAAATCATCGTCAAGACTTGATTTATAAGGCGAATTCTGTTTTAATAATCTTTGTGTTCAGAAATAAGGAGGACTAATTATGAATAAAGCACAGTTAGTGTCAAAGATTGCAGAAAAGACCAATTTTACAAAGAAAGATTCTGAAAAGGTATTGAAGGCCACCATCGAGAGCATCGTGGAAGCCCTGACCACCGGTGACAAGGTTCAGCTTTCCGGCTTCGGAACCTTCGAAGTCAAGAACAGAAAGGCCCGCGTTGGACGTAACCCCAAGACCAACGAGGAGATCCACATTCCTGAGTTCAGACAGCCCGCATTCCGTGCAGGAAAAGACCTCAAGGAAATCATCAACGAGTAATCCCATCAGGAACCCTGATGGTTCGGATAAAAAGAGAACAGCCTTGCGGCTGTTCTCTTTTTTCTATTTCTTCCGTTCAAAGTAGCTGGTGTGCAGGAGTTTGTGGGAGAGTTCTCCTCCGGGTTCTCCGAGGAACTTGGCATAGAGCTCCTGAATGGCCGGGTTCTCATGGGACTTGCGGATGGTGAAGTTCTCGTCAATGGCGTAGATGCCGGCGGCCCGCTGACGGAGAATTTCCAGGTTACCATGATGGTAGGGCTGTCCGCCACCGCCGATGCAGCCTCCAGGACAGGCCATGATTTCGATGGCATGGTATTTGCTTTCCCCGCGACGGATGCTCTCCAGAAGGGTCCGGGCATTGCCCAGGCCATGGGCTACCGCGATGTTCAAGGTGAGATCGCCCACCTGAACCTGAGCTTCCCTCAGTCCGGCAAGACCGCGGACGGCATGGAAGTCAACACTTTCCAGTTCATTTCCCGTGATCATTTCAGCAGCGGTGCGAAGGGCGGCTTCGATGACGCCACCAGTGGTGCCGAAGATAACCGCGGCTCCCGTGGATTCGCCTAAGGGATTGTCGTACTCTTCATCATCCAGCATGTTGAAGTTGATGCCGGCTTCTTTGATCATTCGGCCCAGTTCACGGGTGGTGATGACGATATCCACGTCCTTAACGCCGCCGAACTCCAGCTCCGGCCGTTCAGCTTCATACTTCTTGGCTACGCAGGGCATGACGGAAACCACGATCATGTCTTTTTCCGGAATCCCCATCTTCTGGGCGAAGTAGTGCTTGGTCACGGCCCCGAACATTTCGTGGGGGGACTTACAGGTGGAGGGGATATCCAGAAGATCCGGGAACTGGTGCTCAAAGAACTTGACCCAGGCCGGACAGCAGCTGGTGAGAATCGGAAGGTTCTTGTTTTCCTTAATGCGCTCAATCATCTCGTGGGCCTCTTCCATAATGGTGAGGTCCGCCGCGAAATCCGTGTCGAAGACATAGTCAAAGCCCAGGTTCTTCAGGGCGGATACCAGTTTTCCCGTTACCACGGTGCCCGGCTCCATACCAAAGAGCTCACCGATGGCTACGCGGACGGCGGGGGCCACCTGGACCACCACGGTCTTTCCTTTTTCTTCCAGGGCACGCCAGACCTTGGGCACATTGTCCACTTCCACCAGTGCTCCCGTGGGGCAAACGGCCACGCACTGACCGCAGAAGGTGCAGACGGTCTCATTGAGGGGGGCGTGGAACGCCGGACCCACCACCGTGCCAAATCCTCGGTCAAGGCCGGAAAGGGCATGGACGGTTTGGACATCATTGCACATGGTTTCGCAGCGTCGGCAGAGGATGCATTTGCTGGAATCCCGGTAGATGGCCTTGGAGGTCATATCCACGGGATACGTGGACATTTCGCCTTCGAAACGGATCTGCTTGACGCCCAGGTCATGGGAGATGGACTGCAGTTCGCATTCGCCGTTCTTTAGGCACACCAGACAGTCCTTGGGATGATCCGAGATCAGAAGCTCCACCATGGTGCGGCGAGCCCGGATGGCTCGGAGGGAGTCCGTCTTGATCTTCATGCCTTCAAAGACGGGGGTGGAGCAGGAGGGAGCCAGATTGCGCCGGCCTTCCACTTCCACTACGCAGGCGCGGCAGGAAGCCACTTTATTCACCATTTTGATGTTATGCAGATCCAGATGGCATAGGGTGGGGATCTTGATGTTCAGCGTTTCCGCTGCTTGGAGGATCGTATAGTCCTCAGGCACCTGGATGGTTTTATTGTTGATTGTGACGTTTACCATTTCACTCTTCCTCCTATACAATCTGTACAGCCTTCACGGGCTTCACAGGACAAGCAGTGTAGCAGGAACCGCACTTGATGCACTTTTCCTGGTCGATGACATGCTTCTCCCGGACCTTGCCGGAAATGGCATCCACAGGACAGGCACGGGCACACTTGGTGCATCCGATGCAGGCGTCAGAGATGACATAGGACAGGAGGTCTTTGCAGACGCCTGACGGGCAGCGTTTGTCCAGGATATGGGCTTTGTATTCCTCTTCGAAGAACTTCATGGTGCTGAGCACCGGATTGGGGGCTGTCTGGCCCAGACCGCAGAGGGAAGTGTCCTTGATGGTTTCGGACAGGGTCTTCAGTTTGTCCAGATCCTCTGGTTCGCCTTTTCCCTGGGTGATGCGGGTGATGATCTCCAGAAGACGCTTGTTGCCTACACGGCAGGCGGTACACTTTCCGCAGGATTCTTCCACGGTGAAGTCCAGATAGAACTTGGCGATATCCACCATACAGTTCTGCTCATCCATGACGATCATACCGCCGGAGCCCATCATGGACCCGATGCGGCTAAGGGACTCATAGTCGATGGGGGTGTCCAGATCCTGCTCCGTGATGCATCCACCGGAAGGTCCGCCGGTCTGCACGGCTTTGAAGGCATGGCCGCCTTTAATTCCGCCGCCGATTTCATAGATGATTTCCCGAAGGGTGATGCCCATGGGCACTTCCACGAGGCCTACATTGTTGATTTTTCCGGCCAGGGCAAAGACCTTGGTTCCCTTGGAATGTTCGGTGCCGATGGAGGCGTACCACTGGGGTCCTTTCTGGAAGATCACCGGTACATTGGCCAGGGTCTCCACGTTGTTCACGCAGGTGGGTTTGCCGAAAAGACCGGATTCTGACGGATAGGGGGGCTTGGAAACCGGCTCGCCGCGGGAACCTTCAATACTCTGAATGAGTGCGGTTTCTTCGCCGCAGACAAAGGCGCCGGCACCGTATTTGATCTCCAGATCAAAGTCAAATCCGGAGTTCAGGATGTTCTTGCCCAGGAGGTTGTACTTCTTCGCCTGTTCCATGGCGGTGCGCAGTCTGCGGATGGCCAAGGGATACTCTGCCCGGATGTACACCACGCCGTGGCGGGCTCCGATGGCGTAACCGCCGATGGCCATGGCTTCAATGACGCTGTGGGGATCGCCTTCCAAAATGGAGCGGTCCATGAATGCACCTGGGTCTCCTTCGTCGGCGTTGCAGATCATGTACTTTTTATCGCTGACGCTGCGAAGGGCCATACCCCACTTGGAACCCGTGGGGAAGCCGCCGCCTCCGCGTCCGCGGAGCCCGGATTCCTTCATCACGTTGACCACATCAATGGGTTTCATGGTGGTGATGATGTTGGCCAGGGCCAGATACCCGTCGTTGGCGATGTATTCCTCGATCTTTTCGGGATCGATGAGTCCGCAGTTTCGAAGGGCAATTCGGTTCTGCTTGCGGTAGAAATCCATGTCGTGCTGGGTTTCCACCCGGGTATTGGTCTTCGGATCCTCAAAGAGGAGTCGCTCGACTTTTTCTCCGCCGATGATGTGCTTGGCGATGATCTCATCCACATCACTGACTTTGACTTCCGTATAAAACACATCATCGGGATAAACCTTCACAATGGGACCTTTCTCACAGAAGCCGAAGCATCCGGTGATATGGCAGGAGGCCATGCCCGCGAGATTCTGCTTGCGCAGCTCCTCATTGAAGGTGGCGACGATTTCTCGGCTCATGGCACTTTGACAGCCCGTTCCGCCGCAGACGAGGATTTCTTTTCGGGCGCTGCCTGCGCTCTGGTTCTTGCGGAGGAAGAGGAGGCTCTGGCCTTTAGCCTGGATTTTCTTGAGATCTTCAATATTATTTAGCATGTCACACCTCACACTCATTGATAATCTTGGCCACATCCTGGGTCTCCACCCGGCCGTAGACCTTGTCGTTGACCATGACCACTGGGGCCAGGCCGCAGGCGCCTACACAGCGAAGGGAATCGATGGTGTAGATTCCGTCGATGGTGGTTTCACCGGCTTTGATCCGCAGCTGCGATTCAAACTCTCGGAGGATCTTTTCGGACCCTCGGACGAAACAGGCAGTGCCCATGCAGACATTGATCACGTTCTTTCCGCGGGGTTCGGTGGTGAAATAAGAGTAGAAGCTCACCACACCGTATACTTTCGATTTTGGAACACCAAGCCGCTCACTGATGTGGGAGAGAACTTCTTCGGAGATATAGCCGAAAAGGTTCTGCGCGCGATGAAGCACGGCGATGAGGTCCGTTTCCTTGGCTTGAATCTCATCGATGAAAAGATCCAATTCCATGAAGACTGGATTTTGTGACAGATTACACATGATTTGTCCCCCTTGTTAAATAATTGCCAAACAATTCTATTATAATGTGCCGCGATGGGGAAGACAAGTAATCTTTTACACCTGTCAAAACCCTTGCGCAGCGCGCAAATCAGCTATGGACAAAGAGAAATGAGGCTCCCGCGGTCTTTCAAGGGACCCGTACCAACACAAGCGGCTTCGATGCGGTGAAGGGCGAAAAACTCCAGCAGTTCGCGACCGTAGGCATACTGGTGAACATCGCCGGTGATCAGGATGAGATCCCGGTCAGCCGTAGGGATTCGGGAAAGGGCACCCCCAAGAAAACCGTGCTCGAAACCCTCGAGAACCACGTTGGATGGAGGCCGGTAAAACACGGTGTAATGGAGCTTCGTCAGAACTTTGGCAATCCCGGCATCCTCCGTGACAAAGGCGCGGTCGCTGACCTGGGCACAGGAACAGCGGGTATAGCCCTGCTTCACCGGGATGACTTCTCTTCGGCGAGCTTTTACTGCCTCCAAAAGCCGGGGATCCGTAGCAACTAAACGGTGCAGAAAATGGGCTCCCGTATCCAGGGCATTAAACGCCACATGCCGAGGATAGGGAAGGCTCAGGGAACGCTCACCCTTTCTCACGGGCAGCCACAGGGAGAGCTCCTTCTCCAGGGAAGGGGAGATCTTCGGATGAACGAACAGGTCGTCCTCCAGCCGAAACACCTGCAAATCCGGATGGCCGTCCACCGCCGGGT
Source organism: Proteiniclasticum sediminis (assembly GCF_018128025.1). Lineage (GTDB taxonomy): Bacteria > Bacillota > Clostridia > Clostridiales > Clostridiaceae > Proteiniclasticum > Proteiniclasticum sediminis. The sequence goes on from NZ_JAGSCS010000001.1 coordinate 161,982, forward strand.
AGAGGGTCGTCACTTTGTCCGTGGGAAATACCCGAAATCCCAGCGCTTCCAGATCCCGAAGCTCCCGGTCGGAAGTCCGGTAATCCGCCAGAAGGGCCAGCTTTGCCGAACTCATTCGAAATAGGACTCGCAGTCGGCATTAACGATAAAGATGGAGACCTCGTCGACTTTCGTCCCGGAAAAGACGTTCACTTCATCCTTGAGGATCTCGGCCAGGGCTTTTTTCTCCTCCAGCTCCAGGGGCGGACAGCAGGTGGCTTCAATATGCACAAAATCTCCCAGATTCGAAGCCAGGTCCGACCGGAATTCCGATTCGTAAAAAATCACCCGCACTGCAGGGTCCGGAAGCTTGAACTTTCCGCCCACCCGGTACACGATACTGGAAATCAGGCGGTTTTTTCGTTCATGGCCGCTGCATCGGGGAAAATGAAGCTGAATGGTGATCATGTGACATCCCTCCGTCGTAATCTTAAGAATATTATATCTTATTGTCCGGGCTCCTCCTAGTCTTTGGAGGAATTCACCAAATGTTCAAATCCGAAGGGAGATTTTGCACAGAATCGCAACATTACAAGAGAAAATTCAAGGGTTCGGAGCCGTTGACTCCACTGCGGGAATTCGCTATAATGAATTAAATTCATACATCGAGACACGACGAACAGGACGAGTAGCGGCAGGCATCTCCAAAGAGAGGGTGGGGCAGGTGAAACCACTCGGGATAATGGCCGTGAAGACCCCCTGGGAGTGCAATACGAAGACGAAAGTATAAGTATCTACGTTTACCGCGTTAAGGTGTTGAGAGAAGATGGAGATGATTCATCTTTAATTAGGGTGGAACCACGACGACTCGTCCCTTTCCGGGACGGGTCTATTTTTATTTTGGAGGAGATCAGCATGATTAATGTTCAACTGAAAGACGGAAGCATTCTGCAGGTGGAAAATGGTTCAACGGTGTCCGATGTGGCTTTTGCTATTTCTGGCGGACTGGGCCGCGCAGCCCTCGCAGGGACGGTCAACGGCAAAATGGTCGATATCCGCTATCCCTTGACGGAAGACTGCCAGCTGGAGATCAAAACCTTTGACGATGAAGAAGGAAAGCATGCTTTCCGTCATACGTCATCCCACATTCTGGCCCTGGCGGTGAAACGGCGTTTTCCTGGAGTGAAGCTGGCCATTGGCCCAGCCATTGAAGACGGCTACTACTATGACTTTGACAAGGACGGAAGCTTCTCCGCCGAGGATCTTCTTCTTCTGGAAGACGAGATGAAAAACATCGTCAAGGAAGACCTCAAGCTGGAGCGATTCACCCTTTCCCGGGAAGAGGCCCTGAAACTCATGGAGGAGATGAACGAGCCCTATAAGGTGGAGCTCATTCACGACCTTCCCGAGGATGCTGTGCTCTCTTTCTACAAAATGGGCGAATTTGTCGACCTCTGCGCCGGCCCCCATGTGGCGTCTACGAAACTGGTGAAAGCCTTCAAGCTCACCCAGGTGGCCGGAGCCTACTGGAGAGGTTCCGAGAAGAACAAGATGCTCACCCGTATTTACGGCACCTCCTTCCCCAAGAAGAACGAGCTGGATGAGTATCTGGCTGCCGTGGAGGAAGCCAAGAAACGTGACCACAACAAATTGGGAAGAGAGCTGGATCTCTTCACTTCTTCCGAAGTCATCGGGCAGGGACTGCCGCTCTTCAAACCCAAGGGAACGAAGATCCTGCAGCTCATGAAGCGCTTTGTGGAAGATGAGGAAGAAAGCCGGGGCTATGAGTTCACCCAGACCCCCCTCATGTCCAAGTCGGATCTTTTCAAAATTTCCGGCCACTGGGACCACTATAAGGACGGCATGTTCATCATGTGCCAGGATCCCCACGGCCACGGCGATCTCTTTGATGTGAATGAAGACGGCGAAGTCATGGCCCTGCGTCCCATGACCTGTCCTTTCCAGTTCGCCATCTACAACTCCGATCAGCACAGCTACCGGGATCTGCCCGTACGCATGGGCGAGACCTCCACGCTGTTTAGAAATGAGTCATCCGGAGAAATGCACGGACTGACCCGCGTGCGCCAGTTCACCATTTCCGAAGGCCACCTCATCGTCCGTCCCGATCAGCTGGAAGACGAGTTCCGCGGTGTCCTGGATCTGACCAACTACATCATGGAAACCCTGGGCATCAAAGAGGATATTACCTACCGCTTCTCCAAGTGGGATCCCAAGGATACCCATAAATACATCAATAAGCCCGAAGCCTGGGAAGAAACCCAGAACATCATGCGCGGCATTCTCGATCATGTGGGCCTGAACTATGTGGAAGCCGAGGGCGAAGCCGCCTTCTACGGCCCCAAGCTGGATCTCCAGATGAAGAATGTCCACGGCAAGGAAGACACCATTATCACCGTGCAGATCGACTTTGCCCTGCCGGAGCGATTTAACATGACCTATGTGGACCGGGACGGCCAGAAGAAGCTTCCCTATGTCATCCACAGAACCTCCATCGGCTGCTACGAACGTACCTTGGCTTCCCTCATTGAGAAGTATGCCGGTGCATTCCCCCTGTGGCTGGCCCCTGTACAGGTCAAACTGCTGCCCATTTCCGAAAAGTACCATGACTATGTGGAAACCGTCCTCCAGAAGATGAAGAACAAGGGGATCCGCGCAGAAATGGACGACCGCAACGAGAAGATCGGCTACAAGATCCGGGAAGCCCGTAATGAGCGCATTCCATACTTTGTGGTCATCGGCGAGCAGGAGCAGGAAAGCGGAGAGCTCTCCGTCACCAGCCGGGAAAAGGGTGATGAGGGAAAGATCAGCCTGGATGCCTTCATCGAGCGTATCCTGGACGAAAATGCCCGCAAGTACAACTACCATACGGCATTGAAGAAAGACGAGAACAAGTAACAGGAGGGATCCTTTGAGCAGCTGTGTCCTGTGCGGAAGGCCGGGAGAAACCCACCACATTATCCACCGGGATGAGGGGGGGCTGGACTTTCCCTTAAACCTGATCACCCTTTGTCACGTTCATCACCGGGGTGCCCGGGGTCCCCATCGGAATGCCGAGCGCGACCTGGCCTTTAAACGAGATCTGCAGCATACCCTGAAAGAGCTCCTCCCCAAGGAGTATTACCGAGCAGAAGAGCTGGGTAAGCTCCTGCAGCTGCAAAGCAGTCTTCTCCGGTCCTTGAAAAAGGCCCTCAAACCGCATAAAGAAGGGTATCGAAGCGTGGATGTGCTGGATTTTCTTCTCGGTGGCAATCACATTCCCGAAGAAGGGGATGTGGCGGAAATCGAAGAGTAATCCCCACGAGAAAGTGAAGCTTGGAATCTGCTCCTCCCAACGATCTCAATAGAGGATCCCTGGGAGGAGCTTTCTTCTTGATTTCTTCTCGGAGAATTCAGCCTAGCCCGTGGGATCTCCTTGTACAGCCTCCTCAAAAGACAGTATACTGAAGGTAACTCAATCGTTGTAACGAAGACAGTACCCCAGGGAAAAGACCTCACCGACGATGAAAAGGGAATGCTGGCGGTCTTTGACCATGCCGTGGACTTCACCCGGCAGTCTCCGCTCCGTCCGCTGATCCTGGAACTCGATCCCCAAAATCCGCATTTCACGGAGTCCACCCCATCCTAAAATAAACCGCAAAGGGGAAACCCGCGAGGAGGAACATGAAAGACTACATCATCATCGCCATCATTGGTTATTTATTTGGTAATTTTCAAACATCCTATATCATGGGCAAGTGGCTGAAAAAAGTCGATATCCGCAGCCTGGGCCACGGCAACGCCGGAGCCTCCAATGCCGTGGAATCTCTGGGGTGGAAGTTTGGTGCCCTCGTGGCCATACTGGACGTTCTGAAAGGAATCCTGGCCGTGGTCCTGGTCAAGAGGCTATACCACGTGTCCTTTGATCCCCAGGGGGCCTTTGCCATCTATCTGGTGGGCTATTTTGCCATGCTGGGTCACATCTATCCCTTCATCATGAATTTCAAGGGAGGAAAGGGAACAGCCACCATGATCGGTCTTCTCCTCGGCGCATCTCCGCTTTATGGCATCATGGGAATTCTGCTCCTCATTCTGGTGACGGTCCTCACCGACTACATCGCCATTGGCACCCTCGCCCTGACGCTTTATATGCTCTTTCTCACCATTTTCAAGGATCTGGGCACAGGGGCCATTGTCCTGGCCTTCCTGGGCGGAGCCCTGAGTCTCAAGCTCCACCTGCCCAACTACAAGCGTATGCAGGCGGGAACGGAAGGAAGACTGTCCAAAGTGCTGAAAAAAAAGGATAAAAAATAGGAAGCGCCATGCGCTTCCTTCTTTTATCCCCGAGGGAACCAGAGATCCATTTCCCTCTGTGCATTTTCGGGGGAATCCGAGGCATGCACGGAGTTATGGGAGGTGTCCAAAGCAAAACGGGCCCGGATGGTTCCCGGAGCAGCTTCCTTGGGGTTGGTTTTTCCATTGAGGGTCCGTACGGTGCCGATGGCGTTTCCGCCCTCCAGGATGAGGGCCACCAGGGGTCCCCGGGTGATTTCTGCCAGGAGCCCGTCGAAGTAGGGACGTCCCTCATGCTCGGCATAATGTTTTCGGGCCAGGTCTAGATCCGCCTGGAGCATCCGAAGGGCCGTGATCTGCAGCCCAGCTTCCTCATACACCGTGAGGATTTTTCCGATGAGGTTCCGTTCCACGGCATCGGGTTTGATAAGGACCAATGTCTTTTCCATAGGTTGCACCTGCCTGTAAGCGTTTTAATCCATTATAATCAGGTTCTCGCCATTTTTCAATGAATACAACAAGGAGGAGCCGCTATGGCCGAGATCATAAAGCATCCCTTCTTCCCCGTGGCAGACTCGGACTCCCGGGTGCTCATCCTGGGAACCTTTCCCTCCGTCACCTCCCGGGAGGTCCAGTTCTATTACGGACATCCCCAAAATCGGTTCTGGCGTCTTCTGGCTGCGATTTTTGAGGAACCGGTGCCCGCCACCCTGGAGGAAAAAATCGCCTTTTTGCATCGCCACCATGTGGCCCTTTGGGATGTGGTGGCTTCCTGTAAAATTCAGCAGTCCCAGGATGCCTCCATCCGTCACGCAGAGCCCCAGGACATTCCCTCCCTGGTGGAAAAAACAAAGATCCGCTGCATTCTCTGCAACGGATCTGCGGCATTTCGCCTCTATCAGACGCATTTCGGAAACACCCTGGATCTTCCAGTCCTGGGCCTGCCCTCCACCAGTCCTGCCAATGCCGCCTGGTCCCTGGAAAGGCTCCTTCCCCTGTGGCGTGAGGCCCTGCTGAATGCAAATGATGGGGGGAGCAAAAAGGATCCAACCAGCCCCGGAGAATTTTAATGCCCTAACCCGCCTGACGGGTGAGCAGCTTCGGATAGAGATAGTCCATCCCCATGGCTCCTCCGGGCGCGGTGATGAGGATGGCCAGCACCGCCACCGTGAGGATCGTACTTCCCGCAGCCACTCCTGCAGCCAGGGGAAGGGAGCCGATGGCCGCCTGAACCGTGGCCTTGGGGAGATAGGCTACAGCGCAGAAGAGCCTTTCTTTGGCCGTCAGCGGCGTTTTAAGCAGGGACACATAGACGCCCAAGGTGCGGAAGAGAAGAGCGCCTAGAATGAGAAGGAGCGGAGCAATGCCCACCTCCGCCAGAGCGGAAATTTCCACCGCCGCCCCCACCAGAACAAAGAGAAAGACCTCGGCACCCACCCAGATTTTCGAGAATTTCCCCACCAGGCGTTTCGCGAGGATTTCATAGCGCTTCAGCACCGTGGCCCCCATGGCCATGACCGCCAGAAGACCGGAGAGAGGAACCTGCGGAGCCAGGGCATCTTCCAGGGAAAGGAAGAGAAACGCGGTGCTGAGGAGGATCAGGACTTTCACTGTATCCCGGATATGGAGACGCTGGAAAATACGAACCATGATTACCCCGACGACAATTCCCAGGACAACTCCTAAGATGACCGAAACCGGAACCGACAAAAGGCGAGAGGCCTGGAAGCCTCCTCCGCCGTACATGCTGAGAAATGCAGTGAAGAGGACAATAACATAGATATCATCCACGGAGGCTCCCGCCATGATGAGCTGGGGGATCCGTTTTTTGCGTCCATACCCAGACTCCATGAGGGATAGCATCCGGGGCACCACCACGGCGGGGGAGACAGCGCTGAGCACTGCCCCCAGGATGGCGGCTTCTCCCCGGGTGATGTGGAGAAGTGCAGGGGCCAAGAGGATGACCGCAGCCATTTCAAAGGTGGCGGGAACAAAACTCATGAGAAGGGCGGGACGGCCCACTTTTTTCAGATCCCGAAGATCCAGGGACAGGCCCGCCCGGATGAGGATCACCACCAAGGCGATTTCCCGAAGATCGGTGGAAATTGCCAGGATCTTCGGCGAGATCAGGTTCAGCATCTGGGGCCCCAGAAGAATTCCGGTGAAGATGAGGCCCACCAGCCCCGGGATTTTCAGCTTTCCCAAAATCCCGTTGAGAGCAAATCCCACCATTAAAATCAGCGATATACTTAGCAGCATTTGATTTCCTCCATTTCATAAAAAAAGCCGACAACTCTGCAGATTTTTCTGCAGAAGTCATCAGCCATTACGCGGTTTAGGCCAGAGGCCAGGGGAGACATTCATTCCCAACTTTGCCAGTCTACCACAGATTTCTCCTCGGGTAAATCCAAAACGCAAAAAATTTAGGCGGCATTTTTCCATGCCGCCTCGGGAGGTTGTTCTAGAGGGAAAGTTATCTTCTTCCGGAACCGAATCCGTTCATCATGCCGCGTCCACGGCCATTCATCATGCCCTGGCCAAATCCGCCGCCGTTACCTTGTCCAAATCCGCTGCCATTTCCCTGGCCGAATCCGAATCCGCCCATGCCCAGACCAGTTCCGTCACAAAGCGCCTGGTTCTCGGTGATGCGTACCAAAATGGCATCGGCATCCGCCTGCGTCAGGGAACCCTCGGCTACGCGCTCAGCCAGGATCTCTTTCTTCTGTTCCAGAATCTCGGCCTGGAACTCGTCCAGCTTTCCGGCTTCGTCCAAAATCTGGCCCAGGGTCTTTCCGGACTCCTGTCGCTGCTCCAAAAGTTCGTCCGTGGTTTTTCCCGTGAGTCCTGCAGCAGCTTCCAGCGGGGAGTCATACTGTGCAGCGGCAAAGACGGTGAAGGTGGTGGCACCAAGGGCCAGGGTCAGGGCGAGGGCAGCAATGAGATTACGTTTGGTTTTCATGTTCTTTTCCTCCTAGGGGTATTTTGTTTGCACCCTTAATGTACCAAGACCCTGTGGCGAAAATGTGTTTTTCGTCGGCAACTTTTGTGACGAAGGAAAAAGCTGAACCCTGCAGCCTTCACCTTGGGTTTTTCCGCCAAAAGCACAAAAAAAACATGAATTCTTGGTATACTTAAGGAAGAATCCCAAGAAAGGAGCTCGCGCCATGACAAAACTCTTGATCGCCGACGATAATCTGCAAATCACGGAAATCCTGTCCGAATATGCCCGCAGCCAGGGGTATGAGGTGACGCTGGCCCACGATGGGGAAGAAGCCCTGGAGACTTTCCATCAAACGGCCTTCGATGCCATTCTTCTGGATGTCATGATGCCAAAGAAAGATGGTTTCGAGGTCTGCCGGGAAATTCGAAAAACCTCCAACGTGCCCATTATCATGGTTACCGCTCGAGGGGAGGATTTCGAACGGATCATGGGGCTGGATATCGGGGCGGATGACTATATTGTCAAACCCTTTTCGCCGGGGGAGGTCATGGCTCGGGTGCGGGCGGTGCTTCGACGCATGGAGAAGTCTGCTGATGCCAAGGCTAACCTTCTCCAGCTGGGCAATCTTTCCATCAACCTGGATGACTTTCAGGTTACCCTGGAGGGAAAGCTGCTGAACCTGACCAAGAAAGAAACGGAACTGCTCTGGACCATGGCCAAAAGCAAAAATAAGCTTTTTACCCGGGAAAACCTCCTGAACAGCCTTTGGGGCTATGATTACTTTGGCGATGCCCGTACGGTGGATTCCCACATCAAGCGGCTGCGGGCCAAGCTCGATGCTTTTCCCCATCCGGAGTGGGAGCTGAAGACCGTTTGGGGCATGGGCTACAAATTAGAGGTGCATGATGATGTATAAAATCACCCGTAAACTGATCTTCTTCATCACCAGCCTTCTTCTGGTGTTTTCCCTGATCATGGCCTTCCTCTTCAGCCTTCTCTTCACTCGACACACCATGGACTTCCATAAAAACGACATGGAGCGAAGAGTGGTCGCCATCGCGGAAAACTTTTCCCAGTTTATGGAGTCCGGCACCGTGACTCCCAGTATGGGCATGGGTATGGGGATGAAGGGAAGAATGGGGGGCTTTATGCCTTACCTCAATGTCATTGATGACATCGCCATGAGCGATGTCTGGATTGTCGATGAAAATGAGCAGCTGGTAATCCGAGGCCAGGGCATGAGCTTCAACTATAAAGATCTGCCGGATACCGCGGAAGAAGTGCTGCAAAAGGTCTTTCAGGGAGAGATCGCCTTCAGCGAGAGCTTCAGTGGTGTCCTGGGTGCCAGCACCCTCACTGTAGGGGCGCCGGTAAAGGACAGCACCGGAAAAATCATCGCTGCAGTGCTCCTCCATGCCCCCATCGAAGGGATGGAATCGGTCACCGCCAACGGACTGAACATTCTGGCCCTCAGTACGATCATTGCCCTGATCCTGGCCTTTGGTCTGGCGATCCTCTTCTCCCTGAAGTTTGTAAAGCCCCTCCAGAAAATGAACCAGACCGCCTCGGAGCTCATTGAAGGAAACTATCTGGCGAAAACCGGAGTGCAGCAAAAGGATGAGATCGGGGACCTGGCCACCACCTTGGATGTGCTGTCCCAGCGGCTTCAGGAAGCCTCCCTGGAGAGCGAAAAACTGGAGCAGTCCCGCCGGGACTTCATCTCCAACATCTCCCATGAACTTCGAACGCCGGTGACCGTTCTTCGCGGCTCCCTGGAAGCCCTAAACGACAAGGTCGTGTCCGATCCTGAGAAAGTAGCGGTATATCATCAGCAGATGCTGGCGGAAAGCATTTTCCTGCAGCGTTTGGTGGATGATCTTCTTAGCCTCACAAAGCTGCAAAACCCGGATTTTAAGATGGATATGCAGAAACTCAACTTTACGGAAGTCCTGCAGGACGTCACCCGAAGCATGCGAACTGTGGCGGAGAAAAAGCAGGTCCGGATTCAGCTGGAGAATCCTTTCGACACCTTGCCCATGACAGGCGACTATGGAAGACTTCGTCAAATGGTCATGATCGTGGTGGACAATGCGGTGAAGTTCTCGCCGGAGTCCGGAGAGGTCAAGCTTTTGGTGAACTGCACAAAAGGAACTTGTCAGCTGGATGTGACCGATGAAGGGAAGGGGATTGCGCCTGAACAAATGGCTCATCTCTTCGAGCGCTTCAACCGAAACTCCGATGAGTCCAACCGCTCCGGTACGGGACTTGGTTTGGCCATTGCCAATGAAATCGCGCATCGCCACGGGCTGTCTCTTTCGGCAAATAGTGAGCCTGGAAAAGCCACCACTTTCACTTTCCGGTTCAAGCTGGAGAAGTCCGGAATCTCCTTCTAGGGACTCCTCGTTTGGAAGGGACTTACCCTCCTGCACCAGGTGCAGGAGGAGCCCTTGTATTATCGCGGCTTTTCAGGTATGATGAACGGGTAGAAGCATACCTCGAAAAAAAGACGTTGACAGGTCTTCCCATTGTGGTATACTAATACAGTGCAAAAGCAGAAACGACCGTTTCTCACCTTACGACTCACGTTGTATGGTCACGATTCATGAGTTAGTGAATTGAGGACGGTTTACACCGTCCTTTTTTAGCGTCATCCGTGAAGCTGGAAAAGGCAACATTTTTACGGAGGTGAAAATTATCAAGCAAAACAATCCGATCAACTATGAAATAAGAGAAAAGGAAATCCGACTTATTTCAAGTGAAGGCGAACAGCTCGGCATTTTTTCGTCAAAGGACGCCCTGAAGATGGCTGAAGATCAGAATCTTGACCTGGTCATGATTTCTCCCACAGCTAAGCCCCCCGTGTGCCGAATTATGGATTACCATAAGTTCACATACGAGCAGTCCAAGAAAGAGAAGGAAGCCAAGAAGAACCAGAAAGTGATCACCCTGAAGGAGATCCGGTTCAGCCCGAACACAGAGGATCACGACATTTCCATCAAGGCCAACAAGGGAAGAGAATTCCTGGGCGATGGGGACAAGGTCAAAGTCACTGTGCGTTTCAGAGGCCGTGAGGCCGCCTATGCGCAGAACGGCTACAAGATTCTGGAAAAATTCGCAGCATTATTAGAGGATGTCGGCGTAATCGAGAAGCCCGCTAAAATGGAAGGCCGAAACATGATTATGATCCTGACTCCAAAGAAGTAACAACTTTAGGAGGAATTAACGATGCCAAAAATGAAGACCCACAAAGGCGCAGCAAAGAGATTCAGAAAGACCGGAAGCGGCAAGCTCAAGAGAGGCAAGGCCTACAGAAGCCATATCCTTACAAAGAAGTCTTCCAAGAGAAAGAGAAATCTGAGGAAGAATGGGTATGTTCATACAACTCAGGAAAAGGCAATGAGAAAACTGCTACCATACCTATAATATAAGGATACAGGAGGATATATAATGGCAAGAGTAAAAAGAGCCTTAAACGCTCGTAAGAATCATAAAAAAGTACTGAAGCTGGCAAAAGGATACTATGGTGGAAAGAGCAAGCTGTTCAAGACCGCTAATGAAACCGTCATCCGCGCTCAGAGAAATTCCTACATCGGAAGAAAGCTGAAGAAGAGAGACTTCAGAAGACTCTGGATCGCCAGAATCAACGCTGCTGCAAGACTGAATGGTCTCAGCTACTCCAAGTTCATGAACGGCCTGAAGCTGGCTGGTGTGGACATCAACCGCAAGATGCTTTCCGAGATCGCCATCCACGATCCCAAGGCTTTCACCGTTCTGGTGGAAACTGCCAAGGCAAAGCTCGCCTAATAAGCACAGATCCACCCCAAGGATTTCCTTGGGGTGGTTTTTTATGCCTTGCCATCCCGGGTTTCGGAGATGCTGGAATTGAGGTATAATGGGCATAACAGTCCGTAAAGAAATATTTTTTGCCCCCCTTGAACTTTATGGGCCAAGGAGTAGAATAGACAGTATCGCAAAGGCCCGGGACCTGTTTTAGATGGGTTTCCCCCAACGATTATTTCTTTATAATCTTTATCACATGAACTGAAATGAGGTGTATTCCTTGAGCAATCTGAGAATAAAGAAAAAGACGCTGAGCCCGTTCAAGATCCTGGCCATCGGCTTTGCCACGGTAATCTTCACCGGAGCCACGCTGCTCTCCCTTCCCATTTCTTCGGTGAGCGGGCAGTTTACAAGCTTCCTGGACACCATCTTCACCGCCACATCAGCGGTATGTGTTACGGGTCTGGTGGTACTGGACACGGGTCTTTACTGGTCTACCTTTGGCCAGCTGGTCATTATGATCCTCATCGAAATCGGAGGTCTGGGCTTCATGGCCATGTCCACCATCTTCGCCATTCTGGTGGGGAAGAAAATCACCCTGAAAGAGCGCCTGGTCATGCAGGAGGCCTACAATACCTTCAACCTGCAGGGAGTCATCAGTCATGTCCGGTACATGCTCCTCTTCACCTTCTCGGTCCAGGGTCTCGCCGCCATCATCCTCATGACGCAGTTCATCCCCATGTACGGCGTGGGGAAGGGGATCTACTTCGGAATCTTCCATGCGATCTCCGCCTTCTGTAATGCTGGCTTTGACCTTTTGGGGAACTTCACTTCCGTGACGGTGATCAACACCAATGTGGTGGTGCTCATGACCCTGGCCATGCTCATCAACATCGGCGGTCTGGGGTACATGGTCTGGCGGGAAATCTTCAGCGGCATTACCCACAAGAAAATGAAGAACGCCCTGTCCCTGCACAGCAAGGTGGTCATCACCATCTCCCTGATTCTGGTTTTTGGCGGCACCCTGGTCTTCCTCATCTTTGAGTGGAACAATCCCGCCACCATGCAGGGCATGAGCTTCCCCCACAAGCTGGTGAACTCTTTCTTCTCCTCCACGACCCCACGTACGGCTGGATTTAACAGCATCTCCAATTCCGAGATGTCTCCGGCAGGCAAACTGGTCACCATGGCCTTCATGTTCATTGGAGGCTCGCCCGGGTCCACGGCTGGTGGTGTGAAAACATCCACCCTGGGCATTCTCATCTTCACCCTGATCTCCGTTCTGCGGGGACGGGATGAAACAGAAGTCTTTGGCCGTCACCTGAGCCAGTCCACGGTGTACCGTGCTGTGGCGGTCTTCCTCATGGGGATCGTCATCGTCGTCCTCGGTGTTACGGTGCTCTCCATCAACGAAGTGGGCGCCACCTTTGAGCAAATCCTTTATGAAGTGCTCTCTGCCTTTGGCACCGTGGGCCTTACGCAAGGAATCACCCCTGGACTCACCGCCGTGAGCAAGATCACCTTGAGCACCATCATGTATTTAGGCAGAGTGGGCCCCTTAACCGTCATGCTCGCCCTGGCCGGCCAGAAGCAGAAAGTTAACATCAAATATCCTGAAGGAAAACTATTAATCGGGTAAGGAGTAACGAGATATGAAATCAAAGCAATTTGTGGTCATCGGACTGGGAAAATTTGGACAAAGCGTCGCAAAAACCCTCTTTCAGATGGGGTATGACGTGTTAGCGGTGGATGACGATGAAACCATCGTCCAGGAAATTTCCGACCAGGTCACCCATGCCGTGCAGATGGATGCCACCGACGAGTACGCCCTGCGCACCTTAGGCATCCGTAATTTTGACGTGGCTGTGGTCTCCATAGGATCCAACATCCAGTCTTCCATCATGGTCACCCTAAATCTGAAGGAAGCTGGCGTGAAAAAGGTCATTGCCAAAGGAAACAACGAGATGCACGCGAAGCTTCTCAGCAAGATCGGTGCCGACAAGGTCATCCAGCCGGAAATGGACATGGGGATCCGCGTAGCCCATAATCTGGTATCCTCCAGTATTCTGGACTTCATCGAGCTATCCCCGGATTACTCCATCATCGAAGTGGCGACTCCTCGGGAATGGGTGGGCAAAGACATTGCTGCCCTTGATGCCCGAGCCAAGTACGGTATCAACATCATGGCTATCAAGTCCCAGGACAACATCAACGTTTCTCCCCGGGCCACCGATGTCATTCAGGAGTCCGATGTCCTGGTAGTCATTGGCGCCACCTCCGATCTCTCCACCCTGGAAGCCCTCACCGCCAATGAGTAGGGTGCTGACCATCGACTCCAAATCCAATCCCCGAATCAAGGAGTACCGAAAGCTGAAAGACAAAAAGCACCGCCGGGAGCAGAATCTTTTCCTGGTGGAAGGCTTCCGGCTTCTGGAAGAAGCCTTCAAGGCCGGACTTTCTGTGGAGGCGGTCCTTTATGATCCGGATAAGGAAGGGGATTTCCAGCGCTATGTACAGCCCTATCTTCAGGAAGAAGAGGTCATCAAGACCTCCCGGGCAGTCCTTGCTGAACTGTCGGAAACCGTACATCCCCAGGGGATCATCGCCGTGGTGAAGCTTCCCCTGGCGAAGGAACTTCCCCACACCTTAACGCCGGAATCAGCGATGTATCTCTATCTGGACGGACTCCAGGATCCTGGAAACCTGGGCACCATCCTCCGCTCCGCCCACGCCGCCGGTGCCGCCGGGGTGCTCTTTGGGCCGGGAACGGTGGATCCCTTCGGGGATAAGGTGGTTCGCAGCGCCATGGGCAGCCTTTTCCACGTGCCACTTTACTTAAGCGGTTTGGATACCCTGGAAACTTTGGTTTCCCAAGGCTACGCCCTGGCCGTCACCAGCCTGGAGGCCAAAGAGGATCTTTTCCAGGCAGATCTCACCGGCAACCTCATCATGGTCATCGGCAATGAAGGGTCCGGAATCACGCCGGCCATGGCTAAGCGAGGGGATATCCTGCTGAAAATCCCCATGCCCGGGGGCGCAGAAAGCCTCAACGCCGCCGTGGCCGCGTCCATCATCCTCTTCGAACGGGTGAGGCAACTGGGCGCAAAGACTTGCACAAACCCGCCGAATCTTCTATAATATGGAAAGAACAAAATAACTATGCGTGGATAAAGAGAGTAACTCTCCCGGCATATCCCGGAAAGGGAAAGGAAGCCATGGACTGGAAGCTTCCTGCGGGATTAGGGAAAGTGAAGTTCACTTTGGAGCATCAGGGGTGAAACCAAGTAGTCCCTGACGGGTAAACCGATAACTTTAAACTGAGCGGGCAGCAGCGATTACTGCGGCCAAGCAGGGTGGTACCACGGAATTTTCCGTCCCTTTTTTGAGGGGCGGTTTTTTTATTTATCGAAATGAGGAGGAACCAATGAAAGCACAAATTGATGCCATCAAGAAAAGTTTCAACGACAAGCTCGGTACGCTGAAAAACAGTGAGGAACTGGAAAAACTGAGAATTGAATATCTGGGGAAGAAGGGGGAATTCACACAGGTTCTCCGGAGCATGGGAAACCTGTCTCCCGAAGAACGTCCCCTGGTGGGAAAACTGGTCAATGACGCCAAAGAAGAGCTGGAGGCGAAGATCCAGAGCCTGAAGGAAAGCCTTCGGGAAAAGCTCATCGAGGAAAAGCTGAAGAGCGAAGTCATCGACATCACCCTCCCCGGCGTAAAAACGCCCATCGGCGGCAAACATCCCTTGATGATCACCATGGAGAACATCGAGAACATCTTCCTGGAAATGGGCTTCACCATTGAAGAAGGCCCGGAAGTGGAACTGGACTACTATAACTTCGAAGCCCTCAATATTCCCAAGGACCATCCGGCCCGCAGCGAGCAGGATACCTTCTATATCGATGACCAGGTGGTTCTGCGCACCCAGACCTCGCCGGTGCAGATTCGCACCATCGAGAAACAGAAACCCCCGATCAAGATGATCTCCCCGGGAAAAGTCTACCGCTCCGACGATGTGGACGCCACCCATTCGCCCATCTTCTACCAGGTGGAGGGCCTCGTCATCGACAAGGGCATCACCTTTGCCGACCTGAAGGGCACTTTAGAGCTTTTCGTGAAAAAGCTCTACGGCGACAGCATCAGGACCAAGTTCCGTCCCCATCATTTCCCCTTCACGGAACCTTCGGCAGAAATGGACGGCACCTGCTTCGTCTGCCAGGGCGAAGGCTGCAAAGTCTGTAAAGGGGAGGGCTGGATCGAGCTC
>NZ_JAGSCS010000001.1:177321-347418 GCF_018128025.1 Proteiniclasticum sediminis
CTTCGGACTGGACCGCATGACCATGCAGAAATTCGGCATTGACGACATCAGGCTTCTCTATGAAAGTGACATGAGATTCCTGAAGCAGTTTAAATAGGAGGGCAACGCGATGAAATTACCCATTCGATGGCTTAAAGATTATGTAAAAATCTCCACGGACAGTAAAACCCTGGCCGAGGACTATACCCTGTCGGGTTCCATGGTGGAAGGGCTGGAAAATCCCTTTGCCGTGATTCAGAATGTCTATACCTCCCGCATCCTTTCCGTGGAGAAGCACCCGGAGGCGGACAAGCTATTCGTCTGCCAGATCGATCTGAACCGGGGGGAGCCCACCCAGATTGTGACCGCGGCCACCAACATGAAGGAAGGGGACATCGTCCCAGCGGCCCTTCACAACTCCACCCTCTGGGGCGGCACCAGCATCAAGCGCGGAAAGCTCCGCGGCGTTCTTTCCGACGGCATGTTCTGCTCTGAAGAAGAGCTGGGGCTAAAGGAAGAGGGGACCTGCGACGGTCTCATGATCCTTCCGGAAACGACGCCCATCGGCATCGACATTAAGACGGCCCTGGGCCTGGACGGGGGAATTCTGGATCTGGAGATCACCTCCAACCGTCCTGACTGTCTGAGCATTCTGGGTCTCGCCCGGGAAGCCTCCGCCATGTACCGCACCCCCTTGGAAAAACCCCGGATGGATTACCCGGTGATTCCTGCAGACGGTGAAGCGGTGAAGGTGGAACTGGATACCCCGCTGGTTCGGCGCTATATGGCTCGGGAACTGGTCAACGTGAAGATCGGCGAAAGCCCGGAGTGGATGAAGCAGCGCCTTCTGGAAGCGGGAATCCGTCCCATCTCCAACCTGGTGGACATCACGAACTTCGTCATGCTGGAGCTGGGTCAGCCCATGCATGCCTTCGACAAGCGGGAAATCACCTCAGGCACCATCCGGGTGAAGGAAGCCGCAGGCGGGGAGACGTTCACGACGCTGGATGAGAATGAACGGACCCTCCGGTCCAAAACGCTCCTCATCTGCGATGAGGACAAAATCATCGGCCTTGCCGGCCTCATGGGCGGCCTGGATTCCGAGATCCGTCCCGACACCAGCCGAGTGATCATCGAGTCCGCGAACTTTGACGGCGTAACGATTCGCACCGCCTCCAGTTACCTCAATCTTCGCACCGAGGCCTCCAGCCGCTTTGACAAGGACATTGATCCCAACCTGGTGGAGCTGGCCATGGACCGCCTCTGCCATCTGGTCACCGCTCTGGGCGTGGGTCAGGTATTGGACTACACCGTGGATGTGTATCCCGCCAAGCGAACCCCCAACACCCTCACCGTTTCCGTCTCGGACCTCAACCAGTTCCTGGGAACCCATATCCCCGGGGAGGAGATGACTGAGATCCTGACCTATCTGGAAGTGGAAGTCCGCCCAGAGGGCGATCTTCTCCATCTCACCACGCCCACCTTCCGCAACGACCTGGCCATCCGGGAAGACATTGCCGAAGAAGTGGTCCGGATTTACGGCTATAACCGCGTGCCCGCCACGCTGCCCCACGTCAATGCCCCCAGAGGGGGACGCTATCCCCATCAGATCCTTCGGAAGAAACTGGAAGGCTATCTGGCTGCCCAGGGACTCTTCGAGTCCATCAGCTACAGCTTCATCGCCCGAAAGGATCTGGATAAGGTCCTGACCCCCGAGGATTCCCCGCTGCGTCAAATGGTGGAGATCCGAAATCCTTTGGGCGAAGACTTCTCCGTCATGCGCACCACCACCCGGTCCACCATGATGGAATCCCTAAAGCGCAACCAGAACCGCGGAAACGCCGAAGCTGCCCTCTATGAGCTGGGCAAGGTTTACCTCAAGAGCGAAGGGGAAGTCCTTCCCCGGGAAAAAGAAGTGCTCACCGTGGGTCGCTACGGCCAGGATCTCTTCTTCCACCTGAAGGGCATCGTGGAAATTCTGGCGGAGGAGTTTGGGCTGAAGGATCTTTCCTATCAGCGCAGCAAAAGCGCCTTCTTCCATCCGGGAAAGGCCGCAGAAGCTCTTCTGGGAAAATCCCTGCTGGCGTCCTTTGGGGAAGTCCATCCCAAGGTCCTCTCCAACTACGGACTGGATCAGAACTGCTACTTCCTGGAACTGGATGTGGAGCTGCTCTTTGCCTCCGCAAGCATCACGAAGAAGTACACGGAAATTCCCAAGTACCCATCCGTTACCCGCGACCTGGCCGTCCTGGTGGATGACAGCGTCCTGGTCCAGGATCTGGAGAAGATCTTCAGCAAACAGGGCGGAAGCCTCCTGGAAAGCTATGCGCTCTTCGATGTCTACAAAGGTGCACAGCTTCCTCCGGGAAAGAAGAGCGTCGCCTACAACCTCGTCTACCGCAACAAGGAAAAAACCCTCACGGACAAGGATGTGGCCAAGGTCCACGACAAGATCGTCCGTTCCCTGGAGTATCAGCTGGGCGCTGTGCTCCGATAATCGGGTAAGTTTTTTCTGACTCTGGGCATCCGGATTTGCGAAAAATTGCAAATCCGGATGTTTTTTCAGGGGAAAAAGCTTATAATAGCAGATACACGGACATTTGTATTTAGAATATTCACAGGATTGCCGCACCGTGGGGAACGCGGGGCTGTAGACAGGTTAAAGGGGGAAGCCATGAACAAGGTCACGGTCAGAATCAATGGACAAGACTACATCATCAAGGGAGACGAAAACGAAGACTACCTGCGAAGAGTCGGCAAGGAAGTCAGCAAGCTGATCAGCCATATGCTGGAGCGCAACCACCAGATGGATACAGCATCGGCGGCTGTGCTCGCCGCCCTCAACGCCATGGACCGAGCCTTCAAGAAAGATGGGGAGATCGAATCCCTGAAAAAAGAAGAGGGATCCGTATTCCAGCAGGCCGAGGGGCTGAAAGCGGAAATCAAACTGCTGGAGGAAGCTCTGGAAAAAGCCCAGGAGGAAAGCCGGGTGCTCCAAGCCAAGCTTCAGCAGATGACTACGGGGGAAAACAAGGAAAAACTCAACCGGGAACGGGAGATCAAACGGCTGGAAACAGAGCTACGCCTCACCCAGGACAGCTCCCGGGAGTATCGGGACGAAAATGAGCTCCTCTCCAAGAACAATAAAGAGCTGAAGTTTGAGCTCCAGTCCTACAAGTACAAGGTCCTGGAGCTGCAAAAAAAGCTCTTTGACACCCAGCTGTCCCAGACCAAGGAACGGAAAGAGAAAAACCCCATTCTGAAAGAACGGCTGAAGTAAAGCCGTTGAAATGCATTTCATCCGCCTGGAGGTTCCCTTTGAGGGCCATGGCGTGGATTTTACCGGGACAGCCCAGTGCTGTCCCGGTTTTATGCTATAATAGGAAAAGAAATTAAGTAAAAGAGGTTGAATGATTTGAATCAGATCGAACTGCTGGCTCCTGCGGGATCCATGGAAGCTCTCATCACCGCGGTGCAAAATGGTGCCGATGCGGTTTATTTAGGCGGAACCAAATTTTCCGCCCGGGCCTACGCGTCCAATTTTACCCTGACGGAGCTGGAAGAAGCCGTGGATTACTGTCACAGCTACCAGGTGCGGGTACACATTACCCTGAACACGCTCCTGAAGGATGAGGAGCTGGCCGAGGCCATCGATTACGCCAAGAGCCTTTATGCCTTGGGGGTGGATGCCCTCATCGTCCAAGATCCGGGACTCATCTATCATCTTCGCCGGGAACTGCCGGATTTCCCCCTCCATGCCTCCACCCAGCTCTCCGTTCACAATGGCGAAGGGGCCCTTTACTACACGGAAAAAGGCATGACCCGCATCGTCCTGGCCCGGGAGCTTTCCCTGGAGGAGATCCGCAGCATCAGCCAGGATCTGGGCGTCGAAACGGAAGTCTTCGTCCATGGTGCCCTATGCATCAGCTACTCCGGCCAGTGCCTCATGAGCAGCATCCTGGGGGGCCGAAGCGGCAATCGGGGCCGATGTGCCCAGCCCTGCCGGCTGCCCTACGATCTTCTGGACGGGGAAGGGTCCTCCGTGGCCCGGGCATATCTCATGAGCCCCAAAGACATTTCCGCCATCGACTTCATGCCCCAGCTCCAGGAAACCGGCGTATCTTCCCTGAAAATTGAAGGCCGGATGAAAAAACCGGAATATGTGGCTGCGACACTGCGGTCCTTCCGGGAAGAGCTGGAAGGGAAGAAGGACCCCGTCCACCGGGAAAACCTCCTGAAGATCTTCAACCGGGAAGGGTTCTCCGACGGGTATTTTCTTGGAAAACACGGCAAGGACATGATGAGCTTCTCCTATCCCAAGAACACGGGTGTTCCCGTGGGAAAAGTCCTGGAGGACGGCTCCCTGGAACTGACTAAACCCCTTCGCAAAGGGGATGGTCTCCGGGTGAAGGACAAAGGCCTCACCGTGGAAGGAATAAGGATCGGTCAGGACGTTCGCGAGGAAGCCGCCGCTGGAGAGCGGGTCCATCTCATGGGTCGAACCAAGCTTCCCATGGGCATTCTCTACAAGACCTATGACACCCTCCTCATGGAGGAGATGATCCCTTCGGATGCCGGCAAATATGACCGAAAAATTCACCTGCCCGCCACCCTCCGGTTCATGGCCGGAGAACCCGCGGCGCTGACGGCCACTCATGAAGGAAAAACCTACACCAAGACCACCTCACCGGTTCAGATCCCGCTGAAGGCGCCCCTAAGCCAGGAGCGCATCCTTGAAGCTCTGACCAAGAGCGGGGACTCGCCCTATCTTCTGGATGTGGCGGTGGAAACCTTCACCGAAGGCTTCCTTCCCGTGCGCGAACTTAATGAGCTGCGCCGAAGCCTCCTGGAGGAAATCCTCGCGGAGGAAGTGGCCAAATACAAGCGAAACCTGCCAAAAGGATCCCCAGCCCTGGAGGAGCCTGTTTCCAACGCCCTCACCGAGCCCCTGAAGCTCGTGGGCGTCTCCACCAAGGCCCAGCTCACGGAAGCCCTGAAGCTGGGCGCCAAAGCCATCATGGTTTATCCCTTCTACCGGGGGGAGGAGTATGTGAACTTTGGGGACGTGAAGAACCTATTGGCCACCCCAAATCATCCCGACATCTATCTTCGGGTGTCCAACATCCTCCGGCAGGAGCTCCATGGGGTCCTTTCCCGGGTGAAGGCCCTGGACGGCCTTTCTGGCCTGGTCACCAACAATGTGGGCGTCATCCGGCAGATGGCGAAAACCCATCGGATCATCGGAGACTACAAACTGAACATCTTCAACAGCGACGCCCTAAAACTTTATGGCGAGGATCTCGCTTTAGCCATGGTCAGCGAAGAGCTGAACCGCAAGGAACTGGCGGAGCTGAAAAATAAAGCCCAGCTCATGACCCTGGTCTATGGCCGGCAGGAACTCATGCACAGCGAATACTGCCCCGTGGGCAGCACCGTGGGAGGCATGACGAAAACCACCCCCTGCAACGAAGCCTGCATGCGGCAGCATTATGCGCTGAAGGACCGGATGGACGAAGTCTTCCCCGTCATGACCGACGTGTTCTGCCGCAGCTACATCATGAACGGCAAACCGAAAAACCTCTTGGATACGGTGAAGGACCTGACGTATCTTGGTATCCGTTCCCATCGCATCGATCTCACCGTGGAGACCCCCGAGGAGAGCCGAAAAGTCATCCAGGCGTTTCTCCGGGAAGAGCCTCTGCCGCTGGAATCCTTCAACCGCGGCCACTACAAGAGAGGAGTGGAATAGTGAACCAACGGAATCTGCATAAACTGGAATTTGACAAAATCACCGAGAAAATCAAAGCCTATGCCGTGTCTGCCCCAGGGAAAGAACGGGTGGGCGAGCTTCAGCCCTTCGTTTCCCGGGTGGAAATCGAGCGGGCCCTGGCGGAAACGCTGGATGCCCAGAATCTTCTCCAGGCCAAGGGCTCAGCCCCCTTTGAAGGGGTCTTTGATGTCCGGGGCGCCTTGAGCTACATCGGCAAAGGGGGCACCACCACGGCGGATCATCTTCTCCACATCGCCAACATCTTAAAGAGCGCTCGGCTCTTCAAGGAGTATGTAGGCAAGGAAGAGGAGTATCTGGCCCTTCGGGACATCACCTTTGGCATTCAGCCGCTGAAATCCCTGGAGAACGCCATCTACAACGCCATCGTCAGCGAAGAGGAAATCGCCGACAAGGCCAGCCCGGCGCTCTTTGGCATCCGCAAATCCCTCCGGGAGAAAACCGGCAGCGTCAAGGACAAAATCCAGTCCCTGGTCCGGGAGAACAAGGATTATCTCCAGGACAGTCTCTACACCATCCGGGGAGACCGTTATGTCATCCCCGTGAAGGCGGAGCACAAAGGTCAGGTCAAGGGACTGGTCCACGACCAGAGCGCCTCCGGACAGACGCTTTTCATCGAACCCTTAAGCCTGGTGAACCTGAACAATGACATCAAGGAACTTATGCTGAAGGAGAAGGCGGAGATTCAGCGAATCCTCATGGAACTCTCCCGAAAAGTTCAGGAAGATTTCGCTGCCGTGGAGCGAAACACCCAGATCATCTACGACATGGACCTGATCTTCGCCAAAGCCCGCTACGGTCTGAAAATCATGGGGACGAAACCGGAGCTTCGGGAAGATCTGACCTTCAACCTCCGGGATGCCCGGCATCCGCTGATTCCCGATGAGGTGGTGGTTCCCTCCACCATCTACATGGAAGAAGGGGTGACAGCCATCATCATCACGGGACCCAACACCGGCGGAAAAACCGTCACGCTGAAAACTGTGGGGCTCCTGCATCTCATGGCCATGAGCGGAATTCTTATCCCCGTCAGCGACGGCTCCAGCATCGGCCACTTCCGAAGCATCCATGCGGACATCGGGGACGAGCAGAGCATTGAGCAGAGTCTGTCCACGTTTTCCTCCCACATGACGAACATTGTGCGGATCATCGAGGAGGCCGATGAAGAGTCCCTGGTCCTCTTTGACGAACTGGGGGCCGGCACCGATCCCACGGAAGGGGCGGCACTGGCCATGGCCATTCTGGAGACCCTGAAGGCTTCGGGCATCCGGATCCTCGCCACCACCCACTACAGCGAGCTGAAAGCCTATGCGCTGAAAACGGAGAAAACCGTCAACGCCTCCGTGGAGTTCAACGTGGAGACCCTGCGGCCCACCTACCGGCTCCTCATCGGCGTTCCCGGAAAATCCAATGCCTTCCTCATCTCCAAGCGGCTGGGACTGGCCGACGAGATTGTGGATCTGGCACGCTCCTTCATCGATGCCGAAGCCCTGAAATTCGAGGATCTCATCGAGAGCCTGGAAAAATCCCGCCGGGAAGCCTCCAAGGATGCCCGGGTGGCGGAGAATGTAAAAACGGAGCTCCAGCGTAAAGAAGCTCTGCTGAACCAAAAACTCGAACGCATCGACAAGATCCGGGAGAAAGCTTTGCAGGAAGCCCGGGAAGAGGGACGTCAGGTCCTGGAAGAAGCCAAAGCCAAGGCCGATGAAATTCTCAAGCAGCTCCGGGAGCTGGAAGGCCATGGCGATCTCAAGGAAAGCCGACGCAAGCTCCAAACCATTCGGGACGGGCTGCGCGGAGAAATTGACAGCCGCCAGACCCAGGGCGGATTTGACCGAGTGGACGGCGCCCGAGTGGAGCAGTTCAAGGAAGGGCAGGAGGTGCTTCTCAGCACCCTGAACCAGAAGGTCACGGTCCTGACTTTGCCCGATGCCAAGGGCGAACTCATGGTCCAGGCCGGCATCATGAAGCTCACGGTGAAAGCCGCAGATCTTCTGGAAGTGACGGAAACCCGGGCGGAGCGAAAGGCCACCAAACGGGAAGCCAAGCTTAATCTCCGCACCGTGGCCATGAGCTGCGATGTCCGGGGACAGGACGCTCTGGAGGCGGAGTACCAGGTGGACAAATATTTGGATGAAGCCGCCCTGGCGGGCCTCACGGAGGTGACCATCATCCATGGCATGGGCACTGGCGTCCTCAAGGAAAGTCTCTGGACCATGTTCCGCCATCATCCCCACGTGCGGAAATACCGTCTGGGCGAATATGGCGAAGGAGGTAAAGGGGTCACGGTGATCACCCTGAAGTAGTCATGAAAGAAAAAATACTGGTCAGCGCCTGTCTCCTGGGGGAGAAGGTCCGCTACGACGGAAGAGGGTACGATCCCTCGCCCCTGGAAAGCCTGAAGGAACGCTATACCCTTATTCCCGTCTGCCCCGAGGTCCTGGGTGGCCTCTCGGTTCCCCGGGATCCGGCGGAAATCCTATCCGGACGGGTTCTAACCCGCCAGGGCCGAGATGTCACAGCGGAGTTTGAAGAGGGGGCCCGGAAGGTCCTCACCCTTTGTCAGCAGGAAGGCATCACCAAGGCCATTCTGAAGAGCAAAAGCCCTTCCTGCGGAAAAGATCGGATTTACGACGGCAGCCACACCAAAACCCTCATTCCCGGCCACGGGAAAACGGTGGAACTGCTCTTGGAATCAACCATCACTGTGTATACAGAATTTGAACTTGGAGGATTGTAACATGACCTTGAAAGAAGCCGCAAAAAACGCAAAGGAACTCATGATGCCCCAATGCCGCATGTGTCCGGAATGCAATGGAATCGCCTGTCGGGGAGAAGTCCCAGGTATGGGCGGAAAAGGCACCGGAGCAAGCTTCATGAACAACTACAAGGCTTTAGCCGCATTCACCCTGAACATGCGGACCCTGCATGATGTCCATGAGCCGGACTTGTCCTTTGACCTCTTTGGCCAGACCCTGGCCATGCCGGTGATGCCGGCGCCCGTCACGGGGGTCAAGATCAACATGGGCAATAAGGTATCTGAAGAGGACTACATCCGTGCCGTGGTCCAAGGCTCCCGGGCCGTGGGGATCGTCCCCATGGTGGGCGACTCCGCCTTCAAGTCCTTCCTGGAGGACAACTTGAAGGTGCTGAAAGAAGAGCAGTTGGCGGGCATTCCCTTCATCAAGCCCTGGAACAATGAGGAGCTCCTCTCCCGCATTGGCCTGGCCATGACGAGCAATCCCTTTGCCATCGGCGTGGACATTGATTCCGCTGGACTGGACACGCTGAAAATGCACGGACAGCGGGTGGATCCCAAGTCTCTGGCCGATCTTCAGCTCATCAAGAAGTCCCTCACGGTTCCCTTCATCGTCAAGGGCATCATGACGCCCGATGAGGCGCTCCTGGCTCTGGAAGCCGGTGCCGATGCCCTGGTGGTCTCCAACCATGGCGGACGGGTTCTTGACAGCGTTCCCGGTACAGCCACCGTCCTTCCCGCCATTGTGGAGGCAGTGGCGGGTCGAGCAAAGGTCTTCGTGGACGGCGGTGTCCGCAGCGGCGTCGATGTCTTCAAGATGCTGGCCCTGGGCGCTGATGCCGTGCTCATTGGCCGTCCCTTCGCCCAGTACGCCATCGGCGGGGGAGAAGAGGCGGTGACGCTCTACGGCAAGAAGATCTATACCGAGCTGAAGGGCGCCATGCTCATGACCGGCTGCAAAAACCTCGCCGAGGTCCGCGCCAAGGGCAAAACCGTCCTCAACGGCTAAGGATTGATTCGCGAAGGAATATCTCGTATACTGAAAGAAGATGAAACCCGTGTTTCATCTTCTTTTTCCAGGATTCTGCAAACGTTGTCAAAGAGGAGGGAATGCATTTGATTACCAGTTTGAAAGAAATCCTCAGCCTGGCCAAGGGCGAGAAAAAAATCATCGCGGTGGCCGCCGCCGAGGACAAGGATGTCCTTGTCTCCCTGACCGAAGCTGAGCGCCACGGGCTGGCTTCTTTTCTGCTCTTCGGCCGGGAGATTCGGATCCGGGAGATTCTGGAGGAAAACAATCTTCGCCTGCGCAGCATGGAGATCTTCGACTGTCCCTCCCCGGAGGACGCCTGCCGGGAAGCGGCCAGGGCGGTTTCCGAAGACCGTGCCCAGATCCTCATGAAGGGGATGGCCGACACCTCCATGATCCTGAAAGCCGTGCTCCAGCCGGAACTCCACTTAAAAAAGGGAGAACTGCTCTCCCATGTCATGCTCTATGAAATGGATGCCTATCCCAAACTGATCCTCCTGACGGACGGAGGCATGGTGGTGAACCCCAGTTTGGCCGACAAGATTGATCTCATTGCCAACACCGCGGTGCTGGGGGAGCTTCTGGGGATCAAACCCCTGAAGGTGGCTGTCCTTTCCGCCGTGGAAAAAGTGAATACACACTTCAAGAGCAGCCTGGATGCCCATGAGCTGGCCCTCCACTATGCCGGGGATCCCCGATTTCTCGTGGAAGGGCCCCTGTCCTTCGACATCGCCGTGTCCAAAGCCTCCGCCCAGCACAAAGGGGTGGGGGGAGAAGTCCCTGGCGATGCCGATGTACTCCTGGTTCCCTCCCTGGAAGCCGGGAACTTTTTGGGCAAGTCCTTCACCTACATGGCCGGTGCCCAGAGCGCCGGGATCATTCTTGGCGCCCGTTGTCCCATTGTCCTCACGTCCCGGTCCGACAGCAGCGAAGCAAAACTCAGCAGCATCGCCCTGGCTGTCCTCTTGAGCCGGATGACGCCCCCCATGTAGACTTTGGGGGAAAAAAATAGGAGATGATGCTCATGAAAAAAATTCTGTTTGCACTCCTTCTTTCCGTCTTCGTCTTGGCAGGCTGCAGCCCCAAGGCCCCGGGAACCAGCCTCTCCCAAACAAAAGAGGACCTGAAGATCACCCTTTATCTGGACAAACGAACCTACACCAGCACGGAGGTCATCACCCCCTATGCTGAGGTGGAGTATGTGGGGAAGGAAGACAAAATCACCCTCATCACCGGCTCGCCCTCGGTGTACTTCAGCGTCACCGGCGGAAAATACCATAAAGGGGAGTATGCCATTGAAGACATGGCCATCATGCTGGAACTGAAGAAGAACACCCCGGTGCGCTTTGATTTTTCCAAAAGCGGAGGCTTTGAGACGAACAGCCCCGATGCTCCCTTCTGGGAAGCCTACTATGCCCAGAAGGAGCTGATGCTGGAACCGGGAACTTATGATCTGGAAGCAGGACTCATTTACCGGCTCCAGGGGGAACCCCAGGACACGACCCTGAAGGTCAAGATGTCCATCACCGTGACCAAATAGCCATTTATGCAAAAACCGGACCTGTTGAGGGTCCGGTTTTCGATGCTCAGGGCTTTTCTTTTCGTCCCTTCCAGTAGGCGGTCATGCGAGGATCTCCCATGACCAGATGAAACCAGGGGGTGAACTTTTCCGGTTCGTCGGCCATTTCCGCTGCTAAGGCTTCCTGGCTGATCCAGCGGTAGGCTTCCACCTCCTGGGGCTCAATGGCCGGTTCGCCGTCAAAAGAGCCGGCAAACACATGGTCAAACTCATTCTCGATGACCCCGTTGGAAAACTCTGCCCGGTAGGAAAGCGAAAAGAGGGGTTCCATGGGGGCGTCAAAGCCCATTTCCTCCGGAAGCCTTCGATGGATGGCCTCGAAAAGACTTTCTCCCTGGCGGGGATGGCTGCAGCAGGTGTTGCTCCAGAGCCCCGGGGTGTGATACTTGTGCTTCGCCCGCTGCTGAAGGAGAAGCTCGTGCTGCCCATTGAAGATGAGCAGGGAAAAGGCCCGGTGCTTTTCGCCCAGCCGGTGGGCTTCTTCCTTGCCCATGAAGCCCCGGGGCTCATCGTTCTCATCCACCAGGATCAGGATATCTTCCATATCATTTCCTCCAATTTCATGATTTTGTCCATTATACCCTGAGAAAGAAAGGGGGGCAATGGGAAAAGCTCCTGGGAAAATTTGGGGGAGATTAAGAATGTTTTAAAAGGTTTGGGGTATAGTGGTAAGAAAAAATCTAGGATTTCCGCCAACTCTAGCGGCGGAAGAGGCTCGGACAGAAGTTGAGGTGTGCAGTGAAAGAATATCAGAAGGATTTCATCATCGATTATAAGGACGTGGACCGGTATCTCTATTTGCGCCTGGATGCTGTGGTACAGATGCTGAACACGCTCTCCATGTATCATACGGTGAACCTGGGCATGGAGCCGGATTACATGGAAAAGCGCGGGCTGGTCTGGGTGTTATACCAATGGCGCCTGAATCTTGCGGAAGGCCGCTACTATGCCCAAAAGCTGACCTTTCGAACCTTTGCCGTCTTCCAGAAGGAAATCTATTCCCACCGCTATTTCCATGCGGTGGATGAGGCGGGGAATGTGGTGGGCACGGCCCTGTCCATCTGGATCGTCATCGACCAGGAAAAGCGGAAAATGGTGAAAATCCCGCCGGATATCCAGGCCGCCTTCTCCGACCGACTCCATCCGGCTTTGAGCCCGGAGCAGCAGACCCTGGTGGATCAGCTGGACACATCTTCCCTTCGCCGGCGAAAAGATGCAGAGTTTCAGGAGGAAAAGAAAGTGGAGCTCCGATTTACGGACATCGACTCCAATGGGCATGTGAACAACACCGTCTATGTGGGCTGGGCCGTGGAAGCCTTGAAGTTTCAGGGGGATGAGACATTCCTCGAGACCCATGTGCCCCAAGGGCTCTCCATCATCTACAAGAAGGAAAAGCTTCCCGGCGGGGCCGTGGTTATCCGTACGGCGCGCCAAGGGCAGGAAAGCTACCATGAGATCCTCGATGAGGAAGGATGTCTTCTGTCCATCCTGGAGCTTTCCTGGAAGACACGCCCATGAAAAAACGAGAGATAAAGCCTGTTCTGCGATGGATCCTCTATGTTCTTCTTCTCCTCTTTCTGGGGACCTTTCTGCTCATCGAAGGGCTGATCTTCCACTATGCCCGAAAAACCGAAGATCCCGGAGCGGACCTTCTCTTGGTCCTGGGAGCAAGACTTTACGGGGATATCCCTTCGCCGGCCCTAAAGGAACGGCTGGATAAGGCCGCGGAGTGCTACTTCCGGAATCCCCAAACCCTTCTTGTAGTTTCCGGTGGCAAGGGAGAGGGGGAAACCCTGTCGGAGGCGGAAGGAATGAAACGCTATCTGGTGTCCCTGGGAATCCCGGAGGAGCGCATTCTTCGGGAAGAGACGTCCACCAACACCTTTGAAAACATCCGCTTTTCCCGGGAGCTCCTGGAAAAAACCCATCCGGAACTTAACCTGAAGGCACTGAACGTCGGCATCGTCACCAACGGCTTCCATGTGTTTCGGGGCGTCCTCCTGGCAAAAGACGCTGGGCTCAACCCCGTGGGCATCGCCGCCAAGACCCCGCCCACCACCAGGGTCAAGGGATATCTTCGGGAATACTTTGGGGTGCTGAAGTACCTCGTGGTCGATCGTCACCGTTAACGAATGAAAATGACTCCTGGGCGAAAAAAATGGTGTGTGCATAAAAAACCGATGTCCATGGGGGACATCGGTTTTTGAATGCATATTCTAGCGGGTAACCACCTTGATGTTTTCCACCCGGGGGTCTTCCGTGCCCTGCACGTAGAGCCCGGTTTTCTTGAGGTCGCTGACATACTTTACAATCTCTTCCGTGATAACCTCACCGGGGCAGAGGACGGGAATGCCGGGGGGGTAAGCCATGAGGAACTCGCCGGACACTTCGCCGACGCTGTCTTCCAGCGGCATGGACACCTTTTCCGCATTGAAGGCTTCCCGGGGGATCAGCACCTGCTTGGGGATGGAGGGGATATCCAGGAAATCAGGCTTCACCTGATTCTTGTTCCGGTATTCCTCGCTAATCTCCTTCAGGGCGGTGATGAGCTTGTCGATATTCTCCCGGGTATCGCCGAAGCTACCCACGGCCAGGGTATTGTAGAGATCGGAAAGCTCCATCTGGATATGGTACTTGTTCGCCAGGATCATATCCAGGTCGAAGCCCGTGATGCCCAGATCGCGACAGGTGATGCAAACCTTGGTGGGATCCAGGGCAAAGACGCCGGGGTTGCCGAGGATCTCGTCGCCGAAACAGTAGAACCCTTCGATCTTGTTGATCTCTTTTCGCAGATACTGGGCGTTCTCGATGGCCTTATCCAGGAGTTCTGCACCCTCCAGGGCAATCTGTCGCCGGGAGGTATCCAGAGAGGCGAGAAGAATATAGGAAGGGGAGGTGGTCTGGAGAAGATTCATGATCTGCTGCACGCGGGCGGCGCTGACATATTTGGTGCGCACATGGAGGATGGATCCCTGGGTCATGGCGCCGATGATCTTATGGGTGCTCTGGGCACAAAGATCTGCCCCCGCTTCCATGGCGGACATGGGCAGCTTGTCGGAGAACGCCAGGTGAGGGCCATGGGCCTCATCCACAATGAGGGGAATATCATATTCATGGACAATTTCCGCAATGCGGGAAAGCTCGGTGGCAACCCCATAATAGGTGGGATTGATGATGAGAACGGCCTTGGCATGGGGATTTTCCTTCAAGGTTTTCTCCACCGTTTCCGGGGTCACGCCCTGGGCGATGCCCAGTTTTTTGTCCAGCTCCGGCTGCATATAGACAGGAATGGCCCCACTGAGGATGATCCCCGCCGTGATGGACTTATGGACATTTCGGGGGACGATGATCGTATCGCCCTGGGAAACCACGGACATGATCATGGCCTGGATGGCTCCGGAAGTTCCGTGAATGGAAAAAAAGGAGGCATCGGCGCCATAGGCATCGGCAGCCAGCTCCTGGGCTTTCTTGATGGGGCCCGTGGGATGGTGAAGGGAATCCACCAGCTGAAACACGGTCACATCAATTTTAAAGGGATTCTCCCCAATGAATTTCTTAAAGCTCTTTTCTATTCCTTCCCCTTTCTTGTGACCCGGCACATGAAAAGGGACGGTCTCCCGATCGACATACTCCATCAGGGCGTCAAAAAGAGGCGTTTCGTTTTGGTTCAGTTTATACAACTTAACAGCCACCTTCTTTCAGTATTCTCATCATTTCTCACGTCAAGCTGAATTTTCTTCAAAATAACTATTCTATAATAGCATAATTTCCCCGCTTTGCAATGCAAAATCCCTGCAGGGCACCTTATCTTCATTTTACGCGATCTGTTCAGGTTTTTCATCCCTTTTCCCGAGGTTTTCTCCATTTGCGTCGGAGTGGGAGGACTTCGGGGAGAAAATACTGAATTCAGTCCAAGATTATTATATAATGGATTCATAGCAACTTCATACTAAGGAGGAAAAATCATGTCTTATGGGGAAAAATACCAACAATGGCTGACCAGTGAATATGTCTCGGAGGAGTTCAAAACCGAGCTTCGGGGGATCACCGATGAAAAGGAAATTGAGGACCGGTTCTATCGGGAACTGGAGTTTGGCACGGCGGGTCTTCGCGGTGTTCTGGGCGCCGGAACGAACCGCATGAATATCCACACCGTGGGCAAAGCCACCGAGGGCCTGGCCCGGTATCTCGTGGAGACCACCGAGAATCCCAGCTGCGCCATTGCCTATGATTCACGGATCAAATCCGATGAGTTCGCCAAAATTTCGGCGCTGATTCTGGCCGCCCATGGCGTGAAGGTCTACCTCTACGAAGAACTGGCTCCGGTGCCGCTTCTGTCCTTTGCCGTCCGGCATTATGAGACCAGTGCCGGCGTGGTGATCACCGCATCCCACAATCCCAAGGAATACAATGGCTATAAGGTCTACGGCGCCTACGGCGGACAGGTCACCGATGAGGAAGCGGACAGAATCCTGGCCAAGATCGGCGAAGTGCAGGACTTTTCCCATGTCCGGACCATCACCGAGGAGGAAGCCCTGGCCCAGGGTCTTCTGGAGTACATCGGGGAGGACGTCACCCGGACCTATATTGAAGCCATCAAGTCCCTCACGGTGAAAAAAGCTTTAGTGGCCGACCATGCGAAGGAACTCAAAATCATCTATACGCCGCTCCACGGCACGGGAAACAAGCCTGTGCGCCGGGTGCTGGCTGAGCTGGGCTACACCCAGGTTCATGTGGTGCCGGAGCAGGAGCTCCCGGACGGCACTTTCCCCACGGCACCGTATCCCAATCCGGAAAATCCCCAGGTCTTTACCCTGGCTCTGGAAATGGCCAAGACCATCCAGCCGGATATCATTTTCGGCACGGATCCCGATGCAGACCGAGTGGGCGTCATTGTCAAGGACAGCGCCGGCAACGACCAGGTCCTCTCCGGAAATCAGATCGGCATGCTCATCACCTACTATCTCCTCACGGCCATGAAGGAAGAGGGGAAAATTCCGGCTAATGGCGCGGTGATCAAAACCATCGTTTCCACGGAGAGCGTGCGCAGCATCGCCCAGGACTTTGGCGTGGATCTTCTCGATGTCCTCACCGGATTTAAGTATATCGGAGAAAAAATCGAAGAGTTCAAGGCCACAGGGGAGAAGACCTTCATCTTCGGCTTTGAGGAGTCCTTCGGCTTCCTGGCCGGTACCTTCGTCCGGGACAAGGATGCCGTCGTGGCTTCCATGATCCTCTGCGAAATCGCCACCTACTACAAGACCAAGGGCATGACCCTTTATGATGCGCTGCTGGAAATTTACACCAAGTATGGTTTCTTCCGCGAGGATATCCAGTCCTTCACCCGAACGGGGAAAGACGGCCAGGAGCAGATCGGCCAGTGCATCGAGTACTTCCGTCAGAATAACCTTAGCGAGGTGGGTGGGGTCAAAACCCTGTTCAAGGAAGACTATAAGCGAAGAGAGCGTCTGGATCTCCAAGAGGGGCAGATTACCCCCATTACGCTGCCCTCCTCCAACGTCATCAAGTATACCCTGGCGGACGGTTCCTGGTTTGTGGTACGTCCCTCGGGAACCGAACCCAAGATGAAAGCCTATGTGGCCGTTCGGGGAGCCTCGCTGAAAGATTCCGAGGAAAAGCTGGCCGCGTTCAAGAAAACCATCATCGACATTGTGAACCAGGGCTTTAATGCCTAAGGAAGGATGAAAATCATTGGAATACAAGAATCATTTTAAAGAAAAGCTCGCCCGGCTGATCTTCCTGGAAATCCAAAAAGGATTCCTCGAAGACAGCCTCCAGGTCCCTGGGCTGAAGGCCATGAAGGAAGATCTCTTCCTTCCGCTGTCTCCCGAATACATCGCGGAGAACCTCACCCAGGATATGACCAAAAACCTGCCCTTCGGGGAGTTTGTGAAGGGGATGTACTATGTGGCCGGGGCGGATCCGGAGTTTGCGCAGGTTCCCCTCTACCGAAGAATTCTCCTTTCCCTTCGTCGGGAAGAGGTCATCAAGGGGTATGTGGCCAAACTCTTGAAGGAAGACAAGAAAGAAGAAGCACTCCTCTATCTTTTAGGACTCTACACCATCCACCAGGAAGCGGATGTGCTGCTGAAGGCCTTAAGCCTCCTGGAGGAGATGGCCATCACCCAGACCATGTATCAGGATGCGCTGAAGGCCTATGCGGAGCTGGCGCAAAAAAGCGATCTGAAGGAAGGAAACCTCTTTCTGGGCTCCGCCTGGCGACTCCAGGGGAACTTTGACAAAGCCCTCCTCCATCTTCGGGAATACCTCCGTCAAGGCGGGGAGGAGACCCCCGAGATCACGGAAGAGCTGGAATTTTTGGACCGGAAAACCCGAATCCTGGAAGGGGAGGGCATCCTCTATGAAAATCCCCAGCACTTCCTGGAACTGGTGCTTCCGCTGCTGAACCGCGAGGAAGACAATCCCCGGCTGCTCCTCATGATCGGCATCGCCTATCGGCTCCTGAAGAACCACGAGAAGGCCATATACTATCTCCAGGAGGCTTTGGCTGTGGATGAAGCCTATGTGGATGTCCACAACGAACTGGGCATCAACTATGCCGCCCTGGGGGACTACGCTCTGGCCATTACCTATTTCCGGAAGATCTTCGAGCAGGTCCGCTCCATCGAGATTCTCACCAATCTCATCATGTGCTATCTGAATGTGGGGGATCTGGACTCCGCCAAAGCCCATATCGAAATTGCGGAGCTCATGGACGGCGATGACGAAATTCTCCAGGAGATCAAGCAGTATGTCCGGAAACTGGAAGGGGAAACTGAATAATTCCTTGAGCCTGGGCCATAATAATGACACCAGCGCCGTTGACACCCTTTAGTTTTTCCCCTATAATAATTAGTGAACGAATGTTCTTATCTTGAGAAGAACGACAAAAACCAACGAGGAGTGAATGATTTGGCCAATATTAATGCCGATAAATTGAAAGCCCTGGACGCTGCCATGTCCCAGATCGAAAAGCAGTTCGGAAAGGGATCCGTCATGAAACTGGGGGCCGATTCCAAGCTGAATCTGGATGCCATCCCCACAGGATGTCTCGGTCTGGACATTGCCCTGGGAATTGGCGGAATCCCCAAGGGACGAATCATTGAGATCTACGGACCGGAATCCTCCGGTAAGACCACCGTGGCGCTGCACTGTATTGCTGAAGCCCAGAAACTGGGCGGCATCGCCGCATTTATCGATGCCGAGCATGCCCTGGATCCCCAGTATGCCAAAAAGGTCGGCGTAGACATTGACAATCTCCTCGTCTCCCAGCCGGACACCGGTGAGCAGGCCATGGAAATTGCCGAGGCCCTGGTCCGTTCCAACGCTGTGGACCTGATCATCGTGGACTCCGTGGCCGCCTTGGTTCCCCGGGCAGAAATCGAAGGGGAGATGGGCGACAGCCACATGGGTCTTCAAGCCCGGCTCATGTCCCAGGCCCTGCGTAAACTTGCAGGTACCGTGAGCAAAACCAACTGCAGCATTCTCTTCATCAACCAGCTGCGTGAAAAGATCGGCGTCATGTTCGGAAATCCCGAAACCACCCCCGGCGGAAGAGCACTGAAGTTCTATGCTTCCGTCCGTATGGATATCCGAAGAATCGACTCCATCAAGCAGGGGGAGGATGTCATCGGCAACCGCACCCGCATCAAGGTGATCAAGAATAAGGTGGCCCCACCGTTCAAGATGGCGGAGTTTGACATCATGTACAACGGCGGCATCTCCCGCGAGGGAAACATCATCGATGTGGGCGCCAAGGAAGAAATCGTGGAGAAATCCGGAGCCTGGTTCTCCTATGAAGGCACCCGTCTCGGTCAGGGCCGGGAAAATGCCAAGATCTATCTGAAGGAAAACCCCGCGCTCATGCTGGAGATCGAAAACAAGATCCGTGCCAAATACGACATGCCGCTTCTGAAGGCTGCAGACCTGCCGGTGGCAGAAGCCAGCGAGGCGACTTTGGCAGAAACGCCCCAGGAGAAGCCCTCCCGACGCAAAGCCAGCGAACGAACTGAAGAGTAGTCTTTCCCCCTGGGATTCCCGTAATTATGCGGAAATACCCAGGGGGATTTTCCTTCGCAAAGCCGAGAATTTTTCAAAAGAATTTTATCCAATTGATTGACAGAAACCCGTCCCAAGGTTACAATTAGTTTGTATTGGTTTATCAATTTTCACAGTGAGAAGTATATGCACTTTCCAAGCGATCCCATTTGGCTAATAAATGAGACATCAAGCAAGGAGGTGTAAATATGAGCAATGAACAAATCACTATTATCGTAACGGGCACTGTTACATTACTAGTCGTGAGTGCCATCATCTTATATTTAACAAAAAGTAAATTAAAACAGGCCAAGGATATTCTTGGCACCGCAGAAACTGAAAGTATCCGAATCGTAGAAGATTCAAAAAAAGAAGCTGAAGCCCTGAAGAAAGAAGTTTCCCTGGAAGCCAAGGACGAAGCCTTCCGGCTGAAAACCGAAGCGGATAAAGAAATCCGGGAAAGACGCAACGAAGTTCAACGTCTGGAACGCAGAACCATCCAGAAGGAAGAATCCGTTGACAAGAAAATGGAACAACTGGAGAAGAAGGAAGAGCTGCTGAGCAAAAAAATTCAGGATCTCGCCCTTAAAGAAACTCAGGCTGAGGAACTGCTCGCTGCCCGGAGAACAGAACTAGAGCGCATTGCAGGTCTGACCCAGGAAGAAGCCAAAGCCCTGCTCTTGGATGAAGTCCGAGCCGAAGTTCAGCGCGAGCTGACCCTCATGGTGAAGGATATGGAGTCCAGAGCCAAAGAAGAAGCCGACAAAAAAGCCCGAGAGATTATCACCACCTCCATTCAGCGCTGTGCTGCCGACCATGTATCGGAAACCACCGTTCATGTGGTCACGCTGCCCAACGATGAAATGAAGGGAAGAATCATCGGCCGAGAAGGTCGAAACATCCGTACGCTGGAAACCCTCACCGGAGTGGACCTCATCATTGATGACACGCCGGAAGCCGTAATCCTGTCGAGTTTCGATCCCATTCGTAGAGAAGTTGCAAGACTCACCCTGGAAAAACTCATTGTGGATGGACGAATCCATCCGGCAAGAATTGAAGAAATGGTGGAGAAATCCAAGAAAGATGTGGAGAACGAAATCAAGGAGGAAGGCGAACAGGCTTCCTTTGAAGTGGGAATCCACGGAATCCATCCAGAGCTTCTGAAGCTCCTGGGAAGACTGAAGTTCAGAACCAGCTACGGACAGAATGTCCTCAAGCACTCCATTGAAGTGGCCAACCTGGCCGGCCTCATGGCGTCGGAACTGGGACTGGATGTAACCCTGGCCAAGCGAGCCGGACTGCTCCATGACATCGGCAAAGCCGTGGATCATGAGGTGGAAGGCCCCCACGCCCTCATCGGCGCAGATCTGGCCAAGAAGTTCCATGAGTCCGCTCTGGTGGTCAACGCCATCGGCGCACACCATGGTGATGTGGAAATGATGTCCATGGAAGCCGTTCTCGTTCAGGCCGCGGATGCCATTTCAGCAGCCCGCCCCGGAGCAAGACGCGAAACCCTGGAAAACTACATCAAGCGTCTCCAGAAACTGGAAGAAATTGCAAACTCTTACGACGGCGTGGAAAAGTCATATGCTATTCAAGCTGGAAGAGAAATCCGAATTATTGTTAAACCGGAAGTCGTCGACGATGCGGGTGCAATGCACATGGCAAGATCCATCGTGAAGCGTATCGAGGAAGAAATGGAATACCCCGGACAAATCAAGATCAATGTCATCCGTGAGACCCGTTCTGTAGATTATGCCAAGTAGCCCTTTTTCACTGAAAAAGGCATGAATGTGTACCTTATTTGGGGTGGACCGTCGGTCCACCCCAATTCCTTGCCCTTTTTTCCCTTTCCCTTGCGTCCAGCAACGAAACCAATGTGTTCCCGCCTGCGAGCGGGAGAAAGAGAGGACTCGATCCCATGGCTACGTTATTCCTCATGATCATCTATCTCGCCTTCATCGGCCTAGGGCTCCCCGACTCCCTTCTCGGAGCAGGCTGGCCAGCCATGCATCTTTCCCTGGGGGTTCCCGTGGAAAATGCGGGAATGCTCTCCATCCTGACCACGGGGGGAACCATCGTCTCCAGTTTCTTCAGCGGAGCCGTAACTCGCCGGTTCGGCACCGGGAAAGTTACCCTGGTCAGTGTGGCGATGACGGCCCTGGCGCTTCTCGGCTTTTCCCAGGCCCCCCGTTTTGAAGTGCTGCTTCTCCTGACTCTTCCCCTGGGATTGGGTGCGGGATCCGTCGATGCCGCCCTGAACGGCTTTGTGGCCAAACACTTTGAAGCCCGCCATATGAGCTGGCTCCATAGTTTCTGGGGTGTAGGCGCCTCCTTGGGCCCCATGATCATGTCCCTGTTCCTTGCCCGGAAGGTCTCCTGGCGAGGCGGGTACGGTGCTGTATCCGCCATTCAGCTGGGGATTGTGGCTGTTCTGCTGTTTTCCCTCCCGCTCTGGAGACGCTATGAAAGTCGTCCTGTCCTGGAACCGGAGGAGAAGGCCGCCGCCGAAACCTCCGGTTTTGCCGGGATCTATGCCATACCCGGCGTGAAACTGGCAATCTTCAGCTTCCTCGGTTACTGCGCCCTGGAAATGACCATGGGACTTTGGGGAGCCACCTTCCTGGTTCAGCAGTACGGACAGGCTCCGGAGAGTGCTGCCCGCTTTGTTTCTCTCTATTATGGAGGGATCATGGCGGGTCGGATGATCACCGGATTTGTCACGCTGCGCTATCGCTTTCCCGTCATCATCCGCGCAGGAATTTTCCTGGCAGTCCTGGGAATTCTGCTTCTTTTCCTTCCGGTTCCTGGACTTCATCCTGCATCCTTTCTCCTGGTGGGCCTGGGCTGCGCCCCAGCTTTCCCCGGGATGATCCATGAAACTCCGGAACGGTTTGGAAAGGATTCCGCGCAGGCCATCATCGGGATCCAGATGGCTTTCGCCTATATCGGAAGCACAACCATGCCTGCTCTATTTGGCCTCCTGGCAGGAAGGGGCCTGATCAGCGTATTCCCGCTCTATTTACTCATTTTTGCGGCACTTTTTCTTGTCATGCAGGAAACGCTCAATCGAAGGATGAAGGATAAAGAAGCGCAGCAAAAAGCCACCGCCTGACAAAGTCCCCCATGAAAAGCAGAAGACCGGAACAGCCCATCACTCCATCTGGAGGGGTCTGTTCCGGTCTCTCTTTATGTCCAGATCTCGATATCTTCCATAAGAAAGGCCAGAAGGGGATCCATCCCGGCACCGGTGACTGCGCTCACCTGGAACACCTTCTCGCAGCCAGAGAGCCTTAGCCAGGCTTCCGCCAAAAGAGGATCGCCGTCTTCCTTGTCCACTTTGGTCACAATGCCGATGACTTCCCGGTTCACAGATCCTGTCACATTGGGCGGATACAGGGAGTAGGGTTCTGTCGCGCTGATGAGGAGACCAATGACATCCGCTTCATAGGAATAGACTGCCAGGGCAGCAGCAAGGTCCTTGTTTTCCGCATATTCTCCGGGGGTGTCAATGATCACCTCATGATAATGGATACTTTGGGTTTTGCTGTAATGGATCTTTTCCCCCCGCAGCGCCTGGGTGAGGGTGGTTTTCCCACTTTCGCTGCGGCCAACCAGCATCATTCTTCGCATGGCTAGGTCCTCGTGACCGGACAGACCGTGAAACCCAGCTTTGTCTCCGCATAGGCGAGAATGGTCTTCAAAGCGGATTCCACTTCGGAAATCTTGCCGGTGATGATCAGACTTCCACTGAACCGGTCAATGAACCCCAGGTCCACATTGGCCGTCTTGGCCGCCAAATCTCCGGCGATGATGGCCGTTTCACTGGGCGTCATGGTCATGATGCCGATGGAGGAATGATGATAATCCACATGGGGGTTCAGTCCCAGTTTCTTGTAGACGATCTTATCCGGGTTCGCGATGAGGTGCGCCAGGGTCACCTGCTTGCCCGGTACCGTCTCCTGTATGATCCGCATCTTGTCTTCGATTCGCTCCATAAGTTCCCTCCCGTTGGTTCTCTTATCCTCATTATGCGGAAAGGCCGCAGTTTTTCCATGACAATCTCTTGCGAAATACAGGCACTAAATTCTCCATTTGCCCCCCTGGACGGCCCCTCCGTTTTCCTCGCTGAAGGAGAGCCCAAAACTGCGGGAAAAAACGGAAAAATGGTGACGCTTTTTCCATGCTTTTCCGGTTTTTCGGGGAATCTTTGGATGGAGTAGAATTTCGCCTTACCCCATTACAATTCTGGGAGAATATGTTAAATTTAGTATAGAGAGAGATAGAGGTGATGGGATGCTCAACGATCTGCACATTCATACGACTTACTCTGATGGAGCATTTACCCCTGACGAAATCATCGCCATGGCTCGGGAGCGGAAAATCCGCTGGATCTCCATCACAGACCACGACACGCTGGGCGCCTACGGCAATTTTCAGGACCAGTTTGAGGATATTGACATCATTCCCGGCATCGAGGTTTCCACGTACTACAAAGGGCATGAAATCCACATTCTGTCCTATTTTCACGCCACGGATGATCCAGCCCTGCTGGCTCTTCTGGACCGGTCCAAAACCGACCGGGTGGACCGATACCACAAAATCCTGAAAAACCTTTCCGATCTGGGGATCTTGCTGCCGGATACGGCGCAGCCCAAGGATTCCTATGGAAGGGCACATATCGCGAAACTCCTCATTGCCCATGGCTATGTGAAGAACATCCGGGAAGCCTTTGAGCTCTACCTGGATGTGGACAAGGTGGCCTATGAGAAGCGCTACAAAATCGATACTCGCCTGGCGCTGAAAACCCTCCGCGCTGCCGGAGGAATTCCGATCCTGGCCCATCCGGGGGAGAAACTCAACAATCTTCATTTTGAACGCCTGGTTCTGGAGCTGAAAGCCTACGGACTCCTGGGCATTGAAGTGTATCATCCCTCCCATACCAAAGAGATGACCAACCGCTTTTATGCCCTGGCCCGCAAAAACCACCTGCTCATCACCGGCGGCAGCGATTTCCATGGTCAGCTGGACCGGACGATCTCCGGCGCCAATGATAAACTGGGCCGCTATGGTCTCAATGATCATCTGATGGCTCAACTGCAAAAAGCTCACCTGAATCTGACCAAACAAGCCCAACGAAGATCAGAACGATAGAGGAGGAACTCATGCACTATTCTTTGAAAACCAGAAAGCTCGCACCCTCAATCACCCTGGCCATCACTGCCAAGGCCCGGGAACTGAAGGCCGAAGGAAAACAGGTCATCGGCTTTGGCGCTGGTGAACCGGACTTCGACACGCCGAAGAACATCGTGGATGCCTGCAAAAAGGCCCTGGAGGAAGGGAAGACCAAATATCTCCCCGCCACGGGAATCAATGAGCTGAAGGATGCCGTCATCGCCAAGTTTAAGCGGGACAACGATCTCTCCTACACCCGGGACCAGATCGTCATT
Source organism: Proteiniclasticum sediminis (assembly GCF_018128025.1). Classification (GTDB taxonomy): domain Bacteria; phylum Bacillota; class Clostridia; order Clostridiales; family Clostridiaceae; genus Proteiniclasticum; species Proteiniclasticum sediminis. Next base: position 201,964 of record NZ_JAGSCS010000001.1, read on the forward strand.
TCCACGGGAGGCAAGCAGTGTCTCCACAATGTGCTCACGGCCATGCTGGATCCCGGCGACGAGGTCCTCATCGCCAAACCCTATTGGGTGAGCTATCCGGATCTGGTCACCATCGCCGGCGGAACTCCGGTCATCGTGGACACTCAGGAAGAGGATGACTACAAGTTCACCCGGGAGAATCTGGAGAAAAGTGTCTCTCCCCGAACCAAAGTCATCATCGTGAACAGTCCCAATAACCCCACAGGAACCATCTACTCCCTGGAGGAGCTCCGCATGATCGCGGATTTCTGCAAAGAAAAGGATCTTCTCATCATCTCCGATGAGATCTATGAGCCGCTGATTTACGGGGAGGAGAAACATCACTCCATCGCTACCCTAAGCGAAGATGCCTATAACCGTACGGTGGTCATCAATGCCCTCTCCAAAGCCTATGCCATGACCGGCTGGCGGCTGGGCTACTCCGCCGCTCCCAAAGAGCTGGCGAAGATCATGGGAAACATCCAAAGCCACACCACCTCCAACAGCACCTCCTTCGTCCAGTATGCCGCCCTGGAAGCCTTAAATGGCGATCAGAGCTTCATCCCGGTGATGAACGAGGAGTTTAGAAAACGACGGGACTACATGGTGAGCCGTGCCGATGCCATTCCTGGTCTCGACTATATCTACCCCAAGGGCGCCTTTTATCTCATGCTGGATATCCGCAACTTCATCGGAAAACGGTATAAAGGCCAGCCCATCACCAGCTCGCTGGATTTTGCCGATAAACTGCTCAGCGATTATCTCGTGGCGGTGGTTCCCGGTTCAGGATTCGGTCTGGAAGGCTTCGTCCGTCTTTCCTATGCCATCAGGCAGGAAGCCATTGGACAGGGCTTTGACCGGATTCAGGAGTTTCTTGCATCATTATCCTAGGAGGTAGGGATATGAGCCAAAAATGTGCATTGTACATGCCTGTGGCCGGAGAAGTCATCCCCATGGATGAGGCCAATGATTATCTCGCCGATGATCTGGTGGGGGGAACAGGCGTCTGCATCATCCCCGACGGCGATATCTTTTTTGCCCCGGTTTCCGGGCAGGTGGTGCTGGTTTCCGAGAATCTCAACAGCGTGGCCATCAGCACCCCGGATCATCTGACCATCCTGATCCATGCGGGACTGGATACGGCAAAGCTCCAGGGAAGGGGTTTCGCCTCCTATGTGAAAGTGGGGGATAAGGTCACTGTGGGGGATAAACTCCTCTTCATGGATCGCGACTTTGTTGGACTTTCCGCCAAGGTCACCTCGCCGCTCATCATCACCACCCCCGACAAGATTCGGGATTTATCCATCAACTACAAGGCAAACAGCGCCTTTGTGAAGTTCATGGAAATCTCACTGTAGCCCTTGTTGTATTCGACGCAAAACATGTTATAATTAGGTTGTTTAGAAAATAGTAACAAACGAGGTGATTAAATGGTTTCAAAGGAAGTTGCAGTCAAGAACCCTACAGGTCTGCATGCCAGACCGGCCACGCTTTTAGTAAAGAAGGCTTCTTCATTCAAGTCTGACGTCAGCGTTGAATATAACGGCAAAAAAGCCAACGTCAAGAGTCTCATCGGTGTTCTGTCCCTGGGCGTAACCAAGGGTGCAAACATCACCGTCATCGCCAATGGCGAAGATGAAGATGTGGCCTGTGAAGAAGTGGCAAAGCTCATCGAGAATCTGGAAGAGTAATTTTCCATTCTCCCAAAAAGAAGAAGAACCCGCTAGGATTGAGTCATCAATCCTAGCTTTCTTTTTCGTCGGGAAAAACACGCACATTCTCGGAAAATTCTTGGTGAATATTTGGGATTCTAGTGTATACTAGTACTGTCAGAAACATAAACCCACAAAGGAGAAATTCCATGGAAAGCCGACTCATCCAAGGAAATACCTATGTTCTCGATCTGGGAATCCTGGATTTGCCTTACTATAAAATCAACGAAACCGATATTATCCTGCTGGATACGGGCTATATGAAGGACCACCGGGAAAAACTCGCGGAGTTCTTCACGGCTAACCGCCTCCAGGTCAAGGGAATTCTCTGTTCCCACGCCCACATCGACCACGTGGGCAATGCCCAGTTTTTCAAGGAAAAATATGGCGCCCTCGTCGCCATGGCCCAGGAAGAGGCGAACATTGTCCATTCCACCCTGGGGCTGAAAATCTTCTACAGCACCTATCCGCTGTCCAAGGTGGAAGAGCATTACGGCCATATGGTGGTCCAGACGGACCTCCCCATCTCGTCCCAGGAGACCTCCGTTACCCTTTGCGGGGTGACCTTCGAGCTTCTCCACACCCCCGGGCATAGCATTGGCCACATGGTGATCACCACCCCGGACAAGGTTTCCTATCTGGGGGACGCCCTCATCAGCGAGGACGTCATGGCCAGCGCGAAAATGCCCTATGCCTACCTTCTCAAGGAGGATCTGGCCAGCAAAGTCTCCCTCTATGCCTTAAAATCCGACTGGTATGTCCTGGCCCATAAGGGCGTATATCCGGACATCCGGGATCTCATCACGGACAACATCTACTTTTACCGCCAGCGGGCAGAGGAAGTGCTTCGCCTGGTGACGGAGAAAATGACCCAGGAAGACATTCTGAAAGCTGCAGCCAAAACCATGGGGTTTCGGGTGGGCAGCATCAACAAATACCTGGTGGTGGAGCGGATGCTCCGCAGCTATCTCGATTACCTGGTGGAAACCGGAAAACTCATCCTCACCCTGGATGCCGGTTTCCTGAAATACATCAACCCCAACGAAAGAAATATGGAGGACTAAACCATGAGAGACCGTTACGAATCCCCCTTAAACCGCCGCTACTCCTCACCGGAGATGAGCTACATCTTTTCCGATCTGAAGAAGTTCAAAACCTGGCGTGAGCTGTGGATCGCCCTGGCCAAAGCCGAGAGGGAACTGGGTCTGCCCATCACCCAGGAGCAGATCGATGATCTCATCCGCTTCAAGGACGACATCAACTTCGCCGAGGCGGAAGCCCGGGAGAAACTGGTGCGCCATGATGTCATGAGCCACGTCCATGCCTACGGCCTCCAAGCGGAGTCCGCCAAGGGCATCATCCACCTGGGCGCCACCAGCTGCTATGTGGGGGACAACACGGACCTCATCATCATGCGGGAGGGGCTCCTCCTCATCCGGACAAAACTGGTGGAAGTGCTGAAAAACCTCAAAGCCTTTGCCCTGAAGTATAAAGATCTGCCCACCCTGGGGTATACCCACTACCAGCCTGCCCAAACCACCACCGTGGGAAAACGCGCCACCTTGTGGATGCAGGACCTGACCCTGGATCTGGAGCGGCTGAACCACCTCATCGAAAATCTTCGGTTCCGAGGCGTCAAAGGCACCACGGGAACCCAAGCCAGCTTCATGATGCTCTTTGATCAGGATGAGGAGAAGGTGAAGGAACTGGACCGCCTGGTTACCGCCCATTTCGGCTTCCCCAGCTCCTTCGGCGTCACGGGGCAGACCTATCCCCGAAAGATCGACAGCCAGGTGCTGAACATGCTCAGCGAAATCGCCCAGAGCGCCTACAAGTTCAGCAATGATCTGCGTCTTCTCCAAAGCATGAAGGAGATCGAGGAACCCTTCGAGAAAAACCAGATCGGCTCCTCCGCCATGGCCTACAAGCGCAACCCCATGCGCAGCGAACGCATGGGTGCCCTGGCGCGCTACATCATCGTGGATGCCCTGAATCCGGCCATCACCGCCTCCACCCAGTGGTTTGAACGAACCCTGGATGACTCCGCCAACAAGCGCATCGCCGTGGCGGAAGCCTTCCTGGCCCTGGATGGAGTCCTCAACCTCTACATCAACGTCTCCGAGGGGATGGTGGTCTATGAGAAGATGATCGCCGCCCATCTGCGCAGCGAGCTGCCCTTCATGGCTACGGAAAACATCATCATGGAAGGCGTGAAGCGGGGAGGAGACCGTCAGGAGCTCCATGAGCTCATTCGGGAGCACTCCATGGAAGCCTCCCGCCAGGTGAAGATGGAAGGCCTCCCCAACGATCTTCTCCAGCGGATTGCGGATGATTCCCGATTCGGCCTGACCCACGAAGAACTGGAAACGGTCCTGGATCCTTCAAAGTTCGTGGGACGCGCCCCCGGGCAGGTGGAAGAGTTCATCGCCCTGGAAGTGGATCCGATTTTGGAAGCCTACGGCAGCAGCGACTGGAAAAAATCCGAAATTACGGTATAATGGAAGGAAAACGCCCTTTGCCGGCCCCTAAGGCCGGCATGAGGCTTCTAAAGGAGTTACCATGAGCCCAATATTGCAAGTGTTTTTTCTCTCCATGATTCCGCTCATTGAGCAAAGAGGGGCCATTCCCCTGGGCTTTGTTCACCAGCTGAGCCCCCTGACCATTTTTCTCGTGTCTTTGGCAGGAAGCATGATTCCTTCACCTTTTATTCTGCTCCTTTTCAATAAGATCTATGCCTTCCTGAAGACCAAGCCGGTCTTCAAGCGGCTGGTGGATCTCATCGACAGCAAGATCGCCAAAAACCGCGATTCCCTGGAAAAGCGAAAAGAACTGGGCCTGATCCTCTTTGTGGGAATTCCGTTGCCGACGACGGGCATCTGGACAGGCAGCGCCATCGCCGCATTCCTGGGACTGGACTTCAAGAAGAGTCTTCTGTGCAACTTCATCGGCGGCATTATCTCTGCCGTGGCCATTACGGTGATCTGTCTTCTCATCCCGGGATTCTTCGTGGCAAAAACCCTGTAAACCCATTCCAGGCAAAAACATTTCCAAAAATTCATAATCTCTTTATACGTTTGTTATATAATCCTTCTGAGAGAGGATGACGTGTATGCGAATTAAGACCACTGCCCTGATTCTGCTTCTGGTTCTGCTGATGACCTCCGGATGCATGAAAAAAGAAGACCAGACCGCCGTACAGACGGCACCCATTTTAAGCTTTTCCACAGATAAGGCCGAGAATATCAAGTTTGTCCGGACCAAGAATTATGATGGTCTGGCCCTGAAGGAGTACACCGATACCACCTACAGTTATGAGGTGACCCCTGACGGAAAACTCATGACGGTCTATCTGCGCAATGCTCCTTCCGCCATCACCACGGTGGTGGCCAAGAAAGAGGAAATTCTGCTGAAAGCCGAGGATGCCTTAAAACGGCTGGATTTTGACCTCGAAGAGTTTGAAACCAAAGTCAGCTTCGACGAAACCCGAAAACAGTACAAAAGCACATCCCGCCAGAAAAAAGGGGAGTTCTTCACTGGAAACAACGTGTACATCCAGTACACCGCTGACGGCACACTGGTCAGCATTTCCATGAAGTACGAGAATCCTTCGGTGCTGGACACTGTCGACAAGATCACCCTAGACAAAGCCAAAGAAATCGTCATGAATTATTTCGCCACCAATACCCTGACCCAAAAGTACGCGCCGCTTCTCACCAAGGAGCTCATCCGCCATGAGGTGGACGTGTACAACAACAAGAAGGTCTATAATCTCTACTTTACCCTGCAGTCCGATGATTTCGGGATCTTCGACTTCACCTATGTGGTGAGTACGGAAACCGGCATCATCCTCTACCGTAAAGAACTGCGCTAAGAGATGGAAAAGCTCATCTGAGAGCCCTGGCTCCCCAAGCGGGAAGCCGGGGCTCTCTTTTGACGTTGCGCTGGATTTCCCCGTGCAAGCAAATTCAAAAACATGTCCGCAAAATGAAGTTTGTAAAATTAAATTTGACCATTGACATTTTATCAGTTTAGTTATAAACTCATATCAAGGAGTTGATCGAAGGATGAACACAGAAACCCGCGAAAGCATTATTCTCTGGTTTAAAATTGCCGGGATCCACAACCGGAACATCCTGGAATCCAACCGGATTCTTCGGGAGTACGACATCACCGTGGCGCAGTTTGATGTGCTGGCCCAGCTGGGCAAAGCGCAGGAAATGACCCAGAATACCTTGTCCGAAAAACTGCTGGCCACCAAAGGCAACATCAGCCAGCTCCTCCGCTCCATGGAAGAGAAGGGCCTGGTCTGCCGAAGGCAGGAATGGAAAACAAAATTTGTCACCTTAACCCCCCAGGGCGCTGCCCTCCACGATAAAGTGGTCCCCCTCATGGAAAGTTTTCAGAAGGAAACCTTCCAGGGACTCAGCCCAGAGGAACGAAAAACCCTCCTCCGGCTCCTCCGCAAAGTTGAACCGATGAAGGCCCATGAGGGGGAATCCCCCCGGGAAGAGGCCGCACAAGAATAAATCCCCAAAATACACAAGAAAGAAGGAATAGATCATGCAATTTAAAGGAATCCACCACGTCTCCGCCATTACCAGCTCCGCTGGAAAGAATTACGACTTCTATACGAAAGTGCTGGGCATGCGTCTGGTGAAAAAGAGCGTCAATCAGGACGATATTTCGGTTTACCACCTCTACTACGGCGACTACAAAGGAAGCCCGGGAACAGCCCTGACCTTCTTTGAATTCCCCGATACCCGACCCAATGTGGAAGGGGTCTCCAGCATCTCCCTCATCTCCCTACGCGTACAAAACGATGCGGCCCTCCATCACTTCCAGAAGCGCTTCGAAGACTTCGGCGTATGGCAGGAACCCATCCGGGAACGGGCCGGCCGAAAAACCCTCTACTTTAAAGATCCGGAAGGGCAGAGGCTCATGCTGGTCTCCGATGAGACCAATGTGGGGGTCGCTGCCGGAAAGCCCTGGGACAAGTCTCCCGTGGAGGCGAAGTTCCAGATCCTGGGCCTGGGCCCTGTGCGCCTCACGGTGAAGGATCCCGAAAATACCATCCTGACCCTCACCCGGCTCATGAACTTCCGGGAGACGGGCTCCTACGAGGCAGAAATGCCCGGTCAGCCCCCCATTCAGGTCTTCAGCACCGGCGAGGGCGGCAGCGGCGCAGAAATCCATCTGGAAACCCGCAGCGATCTGCCCTTTGAACGGCAGGGCTATGGCGGCGTCCACCATGTTGCCTTCCGCGTCGAGGATGAGACCGAGCTTCGCCAGTGGATCGACACCGTCAACCAGGTGGGCTTCCGAAACTCCGGCTTTGTGGAGCGATTCTACTTCAAATCCCTTTACTTCCGTGAGCCCAACGGCATTCTCTTCGAGCTGGCCACCGACGGTCCGGGCTTTGATACGGATGAAGAACTGGAATACCTGGGCGAAAGCCTCTCCCTGCCGCCTTTCCTGGAGAATCGGCGGGCCTATATCGAAAAGCAGCTTCGCCCCCTGAACACGAAGCTGGCGAGGGTGAGAACATGAAACATCTTTTTGAGGCCGGCAAGCCCGGTCACCGCACCCTGGTGCTCTTTCACGGCACCGGAGGAAAAGAACGGGACCTGATCCCCGTGGCGAAGCTCCTCGACGGGGAGGCTTCCATCCTGGCCCTTCGGGGCGAGGTCAGTGAAAACGGCATGCTGCGGTTTTTCAGAAGGCTCGCTGAAGGCGTCTTCGATGAGGCGGATGTCATGGCCCGGGCCCAGGACATCAAAGCCTTCCTGGAGGAAGCCGTAGCCTCTTATGGCTTGGATCCTTCCCAGCTGACGGCCGTGGGGTATTCCAACGGCGCCAACATGGCCGCGGCCATGACACTCCTTCACGGCCCCGTCTTTGCGGAAGCGGTGCTCTTTGCCCCCATGGTCCCCCTGAAGGATACCCCGGAAATCCCCCTGAAGGGGATGCCCATTTTCCTCGGCGCAGGAACCAATGATCCCATCGTGGTTCCGGAAAACACACGAGCTTTGGAAGAGCTTCTTCGTCGCCGAGGGGCTGCCGTCAAGACTTACTGGCACGGGGAAGGGCATCGCCTGACCCGAGAGGAAGTCCTGGCCGCCCAATCTTTCCTCCAAACCCCCTAAGACAGCGAACACCTCGGAGACGATTCTCCGGGGTGTTTTAATGCTGGTTTTGTCGGGGGTTCTTTCTGTTGTATAATTGATTCATACAACTTGAAAATTTGAAATCATATGCACACCAAAATCAATTTCCATTTCCAAAACGGCTCATTTTGCAAGATAAGCCCAATATCCAGCCGAAAAGGCGAAAGGATTCCATGGGTTCCTAATGACAGGGGAACACAAAAGTGATAAACTAGATACGGTAAATGTTGTATTTTAAGAAAATATATCATAAGGGAGAATCAAATGATGACGACGATTGAAAAAATCAGAAAGTGTGGAATTGTTCCCGTCATTGCACTGGACAAAGCCGAAGATGCTGTTCCCCTGGCGAAAGCCTTAGTGGCCGGAGGAATCACTGTGGCTGAAGTCACCTTCAGAACCAGCGCAGCGGAGGAATCCATTGCCCGAATCGCCAAAGAAGTTCCAGAAATGCTCGTGGGCGCAGGAACGGTACTCACCATTGAACAGGCCGAGAAAGCTGTCGCTGCAGGAGCTCAGTTTATCGTATCCCCAGGTTCCGATGTGGATGTCATCCGCAAAGCCAAGGAACTGGGTGTGGTCATGCTTCCCGGCGTGGTTACCCCGACGGAAATCATTATCGGACTGAAAGAAGGACTGGAAATCTTCAAGTTCTTCCCCGCAGGCAACTATGGCGGATTGAAGACCATCAAGGCTCTGGCCGGACCCTTCGGACAGATCACCTTCATCCCCACCGGCGGCATCGGAACAGCCAACATGACTGAATACCTGGAGTTCAACAAGATCGAAGCCGTAGGCGGCAGCTGGATGTGCCCCAAGGAACTGGTCAATGCCGGTGCTTGGGAAGAGATTACCCGTCTGTCCAAAGAAGCTACGGACATCTTCAAGAAGGTTCGACCCAACGCATAATTTAATCCCTTAACAAAAGAAAATAGAACGAGAAATCGGAGGAATGAATATGGATCTTAAATTAAGACCGAAATCAGAATGTATGTATGACGAACTGTCCCTGGGCGAGGTAATGCTCAGACTGGATCCGGGCGAGGGAAGAATCCGCACAGCCCGCGAATTCCGCGCATCCGAAGGCGGCGGCGAGTACAATGTGGCTCGCGGCCTGGCCAAGTGCTTCGGCCTGAAGACTGCCGTGGTCACCGCCCTGGCCAAGAATGATGTGGGTTACCTGGTGGAAGAGCTCATCGACGCCGGCAAGGTGGACTCCCAGTTCATCGTCTGGAAGGATTTTGACGGCATCGGCCGATCCGTGCGCAATGGTCTTAACTTCACCGAACGCGGATTTGGCGTCCGTGGAGCCCTGGGCGTATCTGACCGGGCAAACACCGCAGCCAGCCAGCTGAAAGTGGGCGATGTGGATTGGGAATACCTCTTCGGAACCCTGGGTGTTCGTTGGCTCCATACCGGCGGTATCTTTGCAGCGCTGTCCGAAACCACTGCTGAAGTGGTCATCGAAGCCCTGAAGGTCGCCAAGAAGTACGGCACCATCGTTTCCTACGACCTGAACTACCGTCCCTCCCTCTGGAGCAATATCGGCGGACAGGCCAAGGCCCAGGAAGTCAATAAGGAAATCGCCAAGTATGTGGACGTCATGATCGGCAACGAAGAAGACTTCACCGCATGCCTCGGCTTTGAAATCGAAGGCAATGACGAAAACCTGAAGGAACTGGACATCGAAGGCTACAAGCGTATGCTGGACAATGTGGCAAAGGTATACCCCAACTTCAAGGCCATCGGCAACACCCTGCGTGAAGTCAAGTCGGCCACCGTCAATGACTGGGCTGCCATGGTCTGGGCTGGCGGAGAGATCTACAAGTCCCGCGACTACAAGGGCCTGGAGATCATGGACCGCGTAGGCGGAGGCGATAGCTTTGCTTCCGGACTCATCTACGGACTCATGGAAACCCAGGATCCCCAGAAGGCCGTGGAATATGGCGCAGCTCACGGAGCCCTGGCCATGACCACGCCTGGAGACACCTCCATGGCTCGCAAGGCTGAAGTGGAAAAGCTCATGGGCGGCGGAAGCGCTCGCGTACAGAGATAAGAATTTTTTAACGGACCGCAAGGGAAAATTTCCCTTGCGGTCTTTGTCTTGTGGGGAATGCGCCATTTCCCAGCAGCGGGAAAGCCGATGTCACAAACTCTTAACAGGAGAAGGTTTGAAAATGTGGAGTCGGACCGATATAATAAAAGGTGAAGAGGTTTTCATCTTTAAAATATTTGGGAAAGAAGGGATAGTATTGATACCCAGACTGGAACCGAAGGAAATCAAAACCCGCCGGCTCACCGTATCGTACCTGGAAAAAGGGGAGGAGCATGACAAGCTTCTGGTCCTCATTCACGGGAACACTTCCTCCAATGTTTTCTATCTGGACACCATTGAACGGCTCAGCGCCGAATTCCATGTCCTGGCACCGGATCTTCGGGGCTATGGCTTCACCGAACGCCTCCCCATCGACGCCACCCAGGGACTTCGCGGCTGGAGCGAAGATCTCCACGCCTTTTTTGAGGCTTTATCCCTGACGAAAAAGCCCCATCTTCTGGGCTGGTCCATGGGGGGAGGCGTCATCGTCCAGTACGCCTTGGATCACGCGGACAATGTGGCCTCTCTCATCCTGGTCAATCCATTGCCGCCCTATGGCTACAGCGGCACCCGGGAAGACGGCACCCCCAACAATCCAAGCTACAGCGGCACCGGCGGAGGTACCGTCAATGTAAACTTCGTCAAAGCCCTGGCGGAGAAGGATATTTCCGCTGAAAATCCCTTCTCCGTACCCAATGTGCTGAAAAACTACTTTGCTCCGGGCTTCGTTCTGGAACAGGAATGGATCGATCTTTTTGTGGACAGCATGACCCGCATGGGCATCGGCGAAGACTACTATCCCGGAGATTTTCTGCCCTGTGCGGAATGGCCCCATATGGCTCCCGGCACCCGGGGCATTGGCAACGCCATGTCCCGCAAGTATGTTGATCTTTCCGGCATCGTGAATCTTCCGGAGAAACCACCGCTCCTCTGGATCCGCGGGGCAAAGGACGCCATCGTCTCCGACACCTGTCTTCTGGACATCGGCTACCTGGGCAAACTGGGTTACGTTCCCGGATGGCCCGGCGACGAGGTTTATCCGCCCCATGCCATGATCGCCCAGTCTCGCAGAGTCTTTGAGGAATACCGCAGAAACGGCGGGGTATCCGAAGAGTACGTCTTCGAAAATGCTGGCCATGGCCCCATGGTGGAGGCTCCCCAGGAGTTCTGCGATGTGGTGAGCTCCTTTATCCGATAATGCTCTTTTGGAGGAAGAATCTTGGTTCTTCCTCTTTTTTCGCTTAACACTATCTGAATTATCGAAAAATTATTGTGGAACGCGATATGGGCAGGTGCTATGATGAGGATACAGAGGAGTTCTCCCGTTTGTGACGGGAAAGTTTCTCCGGAAAGGATGATGAATCATGACCCGTGTTTGGAAACTGATGGCGACGCTCCTCCTCGCTTCTTCCTTTGCCCTGACGCCAGTGATGGCGCTGGACGTCTGGGAAGTGCGCTTCAGCGGAGAAGTCTCGCCCAGCCAGTCCCTCTGGCTGAAGGAAGCCTACGCTTCGGCAGAGAAAGCCGGCGCAGAAGCCGTGTACCTGGTCTTGGATACTTTAGGCGGACGAGTGGATTCAGCTCTGGAGATGGCGGACACCATCTCCTCCATGGACACCATTGTCCTCGTCAACGGGCGGGCCATCTCCGCCGGTGCCCTCCTGGCCTTAAGCGGCAGTGAGATGTACATGACGGAAGGTTCCACCCTGGGCGGGGCTGAACCCCAGCTGGGCGGGGTGCGGGCCGATGAAAAAACCGTGTCGGTGTGGGCCGCGGCCTTAGCAGCCCAGGCAGAGAAAAACGGCCGGGATCCCCAGATCGCCCGGGCCATGGCCGATGAGTCCATCGCCATTCCCGGCGTTGTGGAAGCCGGAAAGCTCCTGACCCTCACGGCGGACGAAGCGGACAAGCTGGGCATGACCGACGGGGTCTACCGAAGCATGATCCACTTTGAACAAGCGAAGGGCTTCACCGTCATCGGCAGCAGCGGGAAAACCACCCTGAACCGGGTGACGGATTTTCTCACCTCCTCCGGCGTCAGTACCATTCTCCTCATGTTGGGCCTGGCGGGACTCCTCATTGAGTTCTTTACCCCTGGATTTGGCATCCCGGGCATTCTGGGACTTCTGTGTCTGGGGCTCTACTTTGGGGGAGGAATCCTCGCCGGCGTCACCGGGTGGGAAGCGGTCCTTCTCTTTCTCCTGGGGCTGGTGCTACTTCTCATTGAAATTTTCCTCATTCCGGGCTTTGGCATCACGGGGATCACGGGACTGGCCGCCATGTTTGGCAGCATCTTCCTGTCCACCCCCGATCCCGCCACCGCCGTCAAGTCCCTGGTCATCGCCATGATTGGCTCCATTGTGCTCCTCGTCATCGTTTTCCGGTTCACCCCAGGACGCCGAGTCTTCACACGGCTGATCCTGCAGCACCGGGGAACCACCGAAAACGGCTATATCGCCGTGACCCCGGATCTGGAACGCCACGTGGGCAAAATCGGCGTGGCGAAAACCACCCTACGACCCTCGGGCACCATGACCGTGGAAGGGGAGGATATTGATGTGATCAGCGCCGGAGAGTTCATCCCAGCGGGGACCCCCATTCAAGTGACCAAAGTCGAAGGTATGCGCGTATTTGTGAAGATCATCGAAAAGGAGTTGGAGTAAATGCCTGAACAGTTTTATTCATCCCTCATTATCTTTGTCATCGTCGTCGTTCTTTTTGTCATGCTCTTCACCATTATTCCGGTGAGCCTTTGGATCAGTGCCCTGGCTGCCGGCGTAAAAGTGGGGTTCTTTAACCTCATCGGCATGCGTCTTCGCCGGGTCGTGCCCAGCAAAATCGTCAATCCCTGGATTAAAGGCGATAAGGCCGGACTGAAGCTGGACGGGAACACCCTGGAAGCCCATTATCTCGCTGGCGGCAATGTGGACCGCGTGGTCAATGCCCTCATCGCTGCCGAACGAGCCCAGATTCCCCTGGAGTTTGAGCGGGCGGCGGCCATTGATCTGGCCGGTCGCGATGTGCTGGAAGCCGTGAAGATGTCCGTTAACCCCATCGTCATTGAAACCCCCTTCATCAGTGCCGTGGCCAAGAACGGCATTGAAGTGAAGGTCAAAGCGAAAGTCACGGTCCGGGCCAACATCGACCGCCTGGTGGGCGGTGCCGGCCAGGAAACCATCATCGCCCGTGTGGGCGAAGGCATTGTCACCACTGTGGGTTCCTCGGAAGACCACAAGCTGGTTCTGGAAAACCCCGACTCCATTTCCTCCACGGTGCTGAAAAAGGGACTGGACTCCGGGACGGCCTTTGAGATCCTCTCCATCGACATCGCCGATGTCGATGTGGGCCGCAATATCGGCGCCAAGCTCCAGGAAGACCAGGCCCAGGCGGACAAGAAGATCGCCCAGGCCAAGGCAGAAGAGCGCCGGGCCATGGCTGTGGCCCAGGAGCAGGAAATGAAGGCCGAAGTCCAGGCCATGCGCGCCCGTGTGGTGGAAGCCGAAGCGGAAATCCCCCGGGCCCTGGCTCAAGCCTTCCGCGATGGTCATCTGGGTGCTTTCGACTACTACAATCTGAAGAACATCCAGGCGGATACCCAAATGCGCGATGCCATTTCCCAGTCGGGAAAACCCGCCACCGCCCAAAAGGATGAGTAAGAAGGAGGCAGTGCCATGGATTTCCTGGAAATCATCCTTCTGATTCTGGTCTTCGGGATCTCCGCCGCCACCAAGCGCAATCAGAAAGCCCGCAAGACATCCTCCGAAGGAAAACCCGCGCCTACACCGGAGAAACTTCAGGCACAGCAGCGCCAGAAAGAGGCCGTGGAAACCTTTCTTCGACAGCTCACTGGAGAGCAGCTCTATCCCCGAAGGCCTCCTACAACAGTAAAACCCTCATCGCCCCCGCCAAAGCCCGAGAATATGGACAAGGCATATTATGACAAATTCTGGGCGGAGGAAGCTTTGGATGAAGCTGCCATGGAAGAACGCTCCCGCATCGATGCTGAAAAGTGGCAGAAAGAAATGGAAAAGGACTATGCCATCAACGATGCCCCGGTGCCGGAGGAAACGCCCATGACCGTCACAGTACTCCTGGAAGAGGAAGAGGGGGAGACCCTCTTTCAGTTCTCCGATGCTCGCATGGGCTTCATCTGGCATGAAGTTCTCGAGAAACCCAAAGCCCTCCAAAAACGGTCACCCTACCCCCATCAGGGGGCCCGGTGACCTTCGCCCTCGAAGAATTTCCTTGTCACCGTTTCGAAATCAGGATAGAATAGGGAAGATATGAACCGTGCACCACTAACGCTGAACTTACGGTTTTGCGATTTTTTAGGTGCTGTACGAAACTCAGGATTACCTTCGGCAAAACCATACCGAAGGTAATCCTTCCTTATGCCGCCAGCTTCAGCCGGTGGTATAAGGACATGACCACAAGGGAGGAAATCAAGATGGCAATTGCGACACTGAAAAAGGGAGAAGGCCGGGAACTGAAAGCCGGAGGACTCTGGATTTATGATAACGAGATCGCCGAGATCCAAGGCGAATTTGACAATGGAGACATCCTGGAGATCCAGGATTTTGACGGCTATCCCCTAGGAAAGGGCTTCATCAATGTGCAGTCCACCATCCGGGTCCGGATGATGACCCGGGATCCCCAGGCCGTCATCGACGAAGCCTTTCTTCGAAAGCGTGTCCAGGATGCCTGGGATTACCGGAAGAAAGTGGTCCCGCTAGACAGCTGCCGCCTGATTTTTGGCGAAGCAGACTACCTGCCGGGGCTGGTCATCGATAAGTTCAGCGATGTTTTCGTGGTGGAGTCTCTAGCCTTGGGAATTGACCGCTACAAAGAGACCCTGGTGAGGCTGGCCAAGGAGATCCTGGCTGCCGATGGCTATAACATTCGGGGTGTCTATGAGCGAAGCGATGCCAAGGTCCGGGAAAAAGAAGGCCTGGCGCGGACCAAGGGATTCCTCGGGGAACCCTTTGACACCAACGTGGAGATCGTGGAAAACGGCGTGAAATACCTTGTGGATGTGAAGGACGGGCAAAAAACCGGCTTTTTCCTGGACCAGAAATTCAACCGCCTGGCCATCCAGAAGCTGGCGAAGGACGCCAAGGTCCTGGACTGCTTCACCCATACGGGCTCCTTTGCCCTCAATGCCGGCATTGCCGGCGCCAAGCATGTCCTCGGCGTGGATGCCTCGGAGCTGGGCGTCACCCAGGCTCGACTCAATGCCAAGCTCAACGGGGTGGAGGACCGGGTGGAGTTTATTACCCGGGATGTCTTTGAGCTCCTGCCGGAGCTGGAAGAAAAAGGGGAGAAGTTTGACCTGGTCATCCTGGATCCTCCGGCCTTCACCAAATCGAGAAGCGCCACCAAAAACGCCATCAAAGGCTATCGGGAGATCAATCTGCGGGGGATGAAGCTAGTGAAGAACGGCGGCTTCCTGGCCACCTGTTCCTGTTCCCACTTCATGACCCCAGAGCTCTTCACGAAGACCCTGGCTCAGGCGGCGAAGAACGTCCACAAGCGTCTCCGACAGGTGGAGTACCGTACCCAGGCCCCGGATCATCCCATCCTCTGGGCCGCAGATCAGTCCTACTATCTCAAGTTCTATATCTTCCAGGTGACCGATGATTATTAGACCGCAGACGGGGTATCTTGCCCCGTCTATTTTCTTGCTTGCAGGAAACGTCCGCAAATTTCAGAAAATTGTAACCCTATCCCTTCATCCTATGGTAGAGTAGAGATATAGATTTATCCTGTATAGAAAATACAGTGTTTCCATGGGACATATGCTTTATCCACTCCCCATAGCAGAAGTTCACCATGACGAAGGAGAAGTGAGATGATCCGATTTAGCCAGCGACGTATCCGATTCCTGGGCTGTATGCTCCTCATTCCGTTGATGCTGTCCACCACCGGCTGCCTGTCCTGGCGGACCAGCGGCAAGGAAAAGCCGGGCGAAATCCTCGGTCCGCCTTGTGGTGTGGTGCAGGGGAGTTATCCCGCAGCGGTTTCCGATGGAAACTTTTATTTCTACTACCGTAACCCACTGGATGTCAATATCCACGAATCCCGGCAGGAGAACATCCACAACAGCACCGTGGAGGTGAGCGGTCTTCGGGACCACACCAGGGAAGAGGAGCTGAACCGCCGGATTCGGGCAGCCCATGAAGCTCTGGTGGCCATGGTCAATCCTCCAGCGGAAGCGAAGAAAAGCACTTCGGAAAACCCCCTCAATAAAAGCATCGAGAAGGTATTTGACAATGTGGAGTTCAGCGGGAACGGTCTTCTGTCCATCTCTTTCTACCGCACCTGGTACAAAGAACCAGAGGAAGTGGTCCTCAAGGAAGTCCTGAACCTGGATCTGGAAAAGGGACAGGAACTGACCTTGAGTGATCTATTTATGGAGAACTTCGATTACGTGACCTTCCTCAACGACCGGATCAAGGCCTATATCCGCGAGAGCCGTGAGGGGGGAAGAGTGGTTTTCCCCCTAGACGAAGCATTTCCGGGAATCACGAAAACCCAGAAGTTCTTCCTCCAGGAGAATCAGCTGATACTGATTTTTGATCAGGAGACCCCGAATTTTAACGGGGCCGCGGCCCCGGTGGAAGTTCCCATTCCGCTTCTGGACATTCAGGACAAGCTGGTCCTCAACACACGGTTTGCCGAGAAGAACAAAGACCTTTTTGCTTTTAAAATCACGGAATATGTTCTCCTGGCAGCTCCCCATATCCCCATGCACTCCCAGACGACATCCGAAACCGTGGGGAAAATTCAGGTGGAACTGTCCATGTATTATCCGGAATCTGTGCCGGAGGCTCTGGTGAAGCGGATCGAATCCTACTATGTGCGAAATGAGGAAATCCTCGCGGCCCTCGTGAAAGAAGACAAAGAGGGCATGTATTTGAAGGCCGTTGCGCTGAATCAAGTGGGGAAGTTCTATGTGTTCCTCATGGATGAGTTTTCTCATGTGGAGGGCAACAGCTCCCGCCACAAGTCCGTCTACGGGATCTTTACCCTCCAGGGGGAAGAAGTCCACTTACCGGATCTTTTCCTTCCTTCGGCAGACTATGAAGCGGTCTTCATCCGGCATATCCAGAAGGATATGGATCAGTGGAGCTTTGGGGGAGCCGCCTTTGAAAAGACCGCGGAAGAGCTCTATGGGGAGGGGATCACTGTGGCGTTATACCCCGACGGCATCATGTATGGCACCTTACCGATAACGCTGAAGTCAGGGGAAATCATCCCCCTGGGTCATGTGATTCCTTTTGATGAGTTTGGCCTGGAAAACCTGAAGCTCTTTTCCGAGAATCCCTAAGCTTCTCGAGCCCATAAACTAATGAAACCCCCTGATTTCTAAAGAGAAACTGGGGGTTTCATCAATTTGTCATTCTCTTCTGAATAATCTTGGTTAAACTATAGACAAAGATGTGAACTAAGGGGGAAAAGCTCATGTGGAAAAAAGGAATCCTGCTCGTGGTGATGTTTCTTCTGCTTCTCACCGGATGCCGCACGCCGGTGGAACCTGTGGCACCGCCATCCTTCACCCTGGAAACGTACCCGAAGGTCGATGGCTCCACCGTGACCATTCCCATGTCCGAGGCCCTGGTATCGAAGCTTCTCAAGCTCCCCCTGGAAGAGGCCCGGCTTTATGTGCTTCATAACAAAACTCATGAGGCTTATCTCAATCTCATGGCCAAGAAGGCGGATGTAATTTTTGTCACCAGTCCCTCGGCAGAGGAACTGGACCTGGCGAAAAAGGCCGGTGTGGAGCTGGAAGTCATCCCGGTGGTCAGCGAGGGATTTGTCTTTCTCGTGGGAGCGGACAATCCCGTGAACTCCCTGACCAAGAAACAGATTGTGGAGATCTACTCGGGAAAAATCACCAACTGGAAAGAGGTGGGGGGAAAGGATGAACCCATCCTGGCTTATCAGCGGCCGGTGAACTCCGGAAGCCAGACGGGATTTCTGGATCTGGTGATGAAGGACGTGACGCCCATGGAGGCGCCCACCACCCAAGTCGTTGCCGGCATGGGGGAGCTCATCGACGCCGTGGCCGCCTTTGAGGATCAGCCCGGCGGGATCGGGTATTCCTATTTCTACTACACCACCAGCATGTGGAAAAACGAGAAGGTGAAGCTCATCAGCATTGAGGGCGTGGCGCCGAGCAAGGAGAGCATCGCCAGCAGCAAGTATCCTTATCGCACTGCCTACTATGCCGTGGTGCGTAAAGATGAACCAAAAGAGAGCAATGCCCGAAAGCTTGTGGCCTATATCCTGTCCAAGGAGGGGCAGAACCTCATGGAGGAGGCTGGATATGTCAAAGTTAAGTAGGCGACACCGGCGATCCTTGATGTTATCTGCACTTTTGGTTGCCGCAGTACTTTCCACGGCCTGCCAGACGCAAGAACCCATGCCTATAGAAACCCCGGCGGAAACGCCGGTGGAGACCCCCGAAAGTCCCGACGGTTCTTCTTTCTATGCGACCATATCCTCACCCAGCGGCTTTATGGCCATGTATCGAAACCCCTTGGAAATCCTCACAAAGGATCATCAGTCCGATAAAATGTACACGGTCAGCACATCCATTGCAGGACTGAAAAATGAAGCTCTGGAGAAGGAGATCAATGGAAAGCTCCAGGAAAAACATGAAGCGCTCCTGCGGGCAGACTATCCGCCTTATCGGGGGATCAAGACCTTGGCCTTGGGTGATGCGGTGCCCACTTCCCAAACCGTCTCCACCATGATGGTGTTCAACAACAGCGGTCTCCTTTCCCTGACCTTTACCCGGGACTGGGAAGTGAAGGGCAACTACATCGAGAAGGTGGACACGATGACGCTGGATCTAGACACCGGAAGGGAAGTCACCTTAAAAGATCTCTTTGCCGATGATGTGGATTACCTGAAGCTTCTGAGCGATTGGATGGCTTCTTATTTTACCCGGGAAAACAGCATGGAGGACACCAGCTATTTCGCCTTGGTGGAGCCATTTCCCGGGATCCAGAAGGATCAGAAGTTCTTCTTGAATGAAAACAGTCTGGTTCTGGTTTTCGATGAACATACACCATTCCTTGATTTGCGGTTCTATCCGCTTCGCGTTTATATCCCCATGGAAATGCTCCGGGATTCGCTGGTTCTAGACACCCGGTTCGGCAACAAAAACTTGGACAGCTTTAAAGCTTCGCCCACAGAATATCTTATTCTTTCCCGTGGGACCCAAAATCTTCAGGGAAAATCCATCCATGAAACCCGAGGAAGGATTTTCATCTTCTCCCAGACCTCCATGCCGAAAGAAACGCCGCAATCTTTGCAGGATCTGGTCACCGCCCGTTCCGCTTTGGATGAGGAGCTCCTCGCAGCCATGACTGCCTCCAATGAGGAGGGGGGACTCTATCAGGAATGCTCTCTCTCCCGATACAGCCTATACTACAGCCTCACCCATATGCTGCACGTCACCCGGCCCAAGGACTATGAGCTCAGCTTCACTTACAGCCTTTATGATCTCCAGGGAAAGGAGCTGACGATTAAGGATCTTTTCGTCCCGGGTTTTGATTATGAACCTGCCGTGCTAAGCAGACTTGAAAAAGAGCTTAAGGCCTGGCCGAATTTTACCGGAGACCCCCAGGAAGCCGCCAAGGAGTACTATGATCAGGGGATGACCTACGGCTTAACCTTATATGGGATAACCGCCGCAACAGTTCCCCTGGATCTGGAAGAAGGGCAAAAGACAGCTCTCACCCTGGTGATTCCCTTTGAGGATTTCGGCATCGAAAATCTCGTACTTTTCCAGAACCTAAAGGAGAAGTGATGCCATGAAAACCCCTGTGATCTTCTTGATTCTCTTGCTTTTCGCCTCCTTTGCAGGCTGCGCCAAAATAGGGAAAGCCCCGGAAGAGGAGCTTCGCACCCTGGCCTATGAGTCTCTCTCGAAGGAAGAACAGCAGACCACCCTGGACTGGACCAAAGCCCCAGTGGTTACCATAAAACCCCCAAATAGCCTTCTCATCTGGAGTCCCCAGGGATCCCTGGATCTGAAGGGCAGGGAAGTGGTCGTGGTCTCCTTTAACACCACCCAGGATCCGCTCCTAGGACCCATACAAGTCTTTCTGGATGTCACGACCCACGAGATACTGGGCAAAGGATTGCGACTTTAAGATTCGTGAAGATTCAAGGGAACTAGGGCATGAGAGACATAACAGTTATTTCCGAACACTTGTTCATTCACCCAAAAAAAGCCAGGTATCGAACGGATATCTGGCTTTTTCATAGGAACAGGGCTTGAGCAAAACTATATCAGGTAACACTGAAGCCATTGGAATCAATGGCTCAAGCATCATTGTGGTGATATGAACGGGATCTGCACGGAAGTATGATATCGCAATGAACCATGGCGATATTCAAGCTTCAAGTAACTAAGAGCAGATCATCATTCAGGAAGCCGTAAGTGGACATTATCCAAATCACATCCGGTAAATGGTCGCTCTAGAGAGAGTCTATACACGAAAGCAGAATGCTCCGCGATGGATTTCATGCTGCGGAGTACTGCGATCAGCCTGGAAAAACTGTAACCTCGGAGAATACGGAAGCTCTTTTGGCTGATCGAAAGGAATTCCATCAATTTAACGGATTTTTTTGGTAAATCTTGAGGGAGAAGGGAGCTTTGGGCTCCCTATAATTTATTTCGCGAAATGTTGATTTCGCGAATTTAATATGATAAAATAGAGAAAAGCAGGCAAAATCGGAAGAATTTTAGCCCAAGCGCCCTCTTAAAACCACCGGAAAGGATGAGATGAATGAATACGCCGAAAACACCTTATTATGACACTTATCCTCCCCGCATGCTGGACTTTCTAAACTACTCCAGCACCATCCGCGGAAAATCGGACAGCACCATCGAGGCTTACGGCTATGATCTAAGCCTTTTCTTTCGGTTCTTAAAGCAGCACCGCCGTCTGGTGCCAGCCGACTTGGAGTTCTCCGATATCCTGATCCATGATATCGATGATGAGTTCATTCAAAAGATCACACTTTCGGAAATCTATGCGTTCTTATCGTACACGGATCGCAAACGCCAAAACTCCGCTTATGCCCGTGCCAGAAAAACGGCCTGTATCAAAACTTTCTTTAAATACTTATCCTCCAAAGTCCGGATCATCGATAAAGATCCAACTGTAGAACTGGAACGGCCAAAAATTAAGAAACGAAATCCAGTCTATTTGACCCTGGATGAGAGTTTGCGCTTGCTGCGTTCCATGGACCAGGAAAACATCAACTATATTCGTGATTACTGCATTTTGACGCTATTTCTTAACTGCGGCCTTCGATTATCAGAGCTCGTCAGTATCAAGATCAGCAAAATCAAAGAAGACACCCTCACCGTCATTGGTAAAGGCAATAAGGAACGCGTTGTGTATCTGAACTCCGCCTGCGTATCGGCCATCGCGAACTACATGCCTATCCGCTCCAAAGTAGAAACGGATCCCGAGAATAAGGACTTCCTTTTTCTCTCCACCCATCGACGGCCCATCAATAAACGCACCGTCGAAATTCTCGTCAAAAAGCACGTTCACGGCGCAGGTCTGTACGATGAAAAATACAGTCCCCATAAACTTCGCCATACCGCAGCGACATTAATGTACAAACATGGCAAAGTTGATATTCGCAGTTTACAGATGATCCTTGGGCACGAAAATGTTTCGACCACCCAAATTTACACCCACGTGGATAACGAGGCTCTTCGAGAAGCCGTCAAATTAAATCCGCTGGCTGACGAAAATAATAAGTAAGCTTTCATTCATGGCAATATTCAAATATTTATTGCCATGAATTTTTATTTTCCGGAATGTTTTTCGCAAAAACCCTCTAGTTCCAACATTGCATTTCTAACACCACATGTTGTGTTTTGCAGTTAAATTACCCCATTTTATTTTACATAATATTTTATATGTTCTATTATTTTGGAGAATCCCTCTTCCCCGCTCCCCTTCTTAAGAAATTTTTCGAATTTAAAGCCCTTCACCTTTTTGCATTTATAGTATTTCATTTATGCATATTATTAATTATGTTAAACATTCCATTTATTATAAATAATCAAATTTAGCGATAATTAAAATTAATTTTTCAGCTGATTACACCCCTTCTCTCTTTTGCCCAGAAAATCCGGGAGCAGATATTTGAACCCAATTTTTTTGATTTTGCCATGCAAATGACATATACTTGAACTAAACTACGTTTATGGATTGAATCTATCTTTGGAGGATAACTTATGACATCAGTACTCGACACCATTTCCCTCGTGACAAAAGTCATTTTCTACGCTCTTATGCTCTTTTTCTTTGGAGTGCTCATCTCCATTCTGGCGGGTTACTTTAAACTGGCTCAGACACAGATCCCCTTTAATTTCATGGCCATGAGCGCTGGATTTGCTGCCGTGAGCATGATCACTTCGGATGTATCCAAAATCTTGAAGAAGAAGTCCAAAGCCCTCCACACCATCCCCGAATCGGATGAGGTACTCCCCGTGGAAACACCGATTGAAAACGAAAAATCAGAAGAGTAAAAAGAGCAGCTTGCGAGCTGCTCTTTTTACGTCCAAACCTATCATTACATGTAGGAAACCTTCACCGACCTGCCCAGCTGTTCTGTGAGAGTGCGGAGTTCATCGATCTGCCTTACTTTCACCTCAAAATTCAGAGGAAAATCCGGGACCTGATGATCCGGGTTCACCGCCATCCCCAGAACGATATTCAGCGATGTACACTCTTCAACGATCATCCTGGCCATGGTGGCCGAAGCGTCGCTCTTAGCCAGATCTTTCAGTACCCCTTCATCCGGATTTTCCGCCAATAAGCGTTTGAGCAGTTCAATCACTTCATGAACCGTCAGCACCCCTTCTGTAACCAGGTCGATGCCGGGCAATGCTGATGTCGGCGGTACTCCCGCTTCCGTTTGACCTTCTTTTTCCAGGATGCGCTGGCTTTCCCGGGCATAAATGTTCGCCGTGGTCCCCCCGGCGATAATGATCCGGTGCTTCTCTCGTCTTCTTTTTTCGATTTCCTGAAAGAGCAGCGCATCATCCTGAGGATCCGCTGGAGGTCCGATAAAGAGACTCAAATCCTGCTTCTCATGGAGCTTGATCCCTAAAGCCGTGGAGTCATCCCCGGGTTTTCCGCTGTAGAGCGCTCCCACAACGCCCATGAGCTGCAGGACCATGGCCCTCACCGTATGATCTTTGCGGGATAAACTGGAGAGAAACCCAGCCACGTCATCCCAGGTCCAGTTGAGATTCATGGTGGGTCCCGTCCCGGCATATACCACCCCATCACTGATAAACACGAGAAAGTCCTCGGGATCCATAGTAAACCGGCTCTCGTAGAGTATTTTTCCCTGGATCTCCATGCGGGCTTTGGGGATCTCCCGAATCTCGCCCCGACGCACCAGGATAAATTTAGGATTATCAAATTCCACCACATATACTTGCCCATTATCGCGGATTCTCGCCAACGTAAACGTGGAATAGGCCATTTTGCGCACTGAACATTCCGGGAGCGTGGACGCCAGGGTCTCCATCGTCTCTTTCAGCGAGGCTCCGCGCCTCACCATGGTTCCCGAGATCTTGGCGGTCATGGTGGCCAGGATATTGGCTTTCACCCCGGACCCCAGTCCATCGGCTAAGACCACAATGGTACTGTCCCCATCCCGAAACACCTCCGTCTGATCTCCGCAGAGCTCTTCGTCAGCCTTTGTCAGGCTGCGGGCATAGACTTCCGAAACATAGGCCATGCTACTCTCCCTCCTTAACCACCACCTGCTTTAGGGCATTCAGCGCCATTTTGGTTTCCGCTGTGGTTTCCCCTAAAAGACTGGCGATTTCCTGGGAGATTCGCATCTGTTTGTTGATGACATCCTGGGCCACTTTCAGCGTTTCTTCCTTCATGGCACGGAGTTCGGCTCGGCGCTTCTCTTCTTCTGTGATATCGCTGACAATGAGGATGACCTGGTGTGTGTCCTCCAGGAGGATCAGATTTTCCAGAAACACCTTATCTCGGTTCTTATCATGGATCCGCTGGGTACAATAGGTTTTCCCCGCCTTCAGCGCCTCCTGGAAGGCCTCATCCTCCATGATATAGCGCAGCGGCAAACCTTCCAGGGCTTCTCCCTGAGGCGCAAACAGCCGCATGGCCGCTGGGTTTGCCTGCTGAATATCCAGATCCCGATCCAAGAGGAAAATGAGATTGGGCGAATGCAGAAAGATCATGTCATTCATGGTTTCCGCTTTCATCCGCATGTACGGCATACACATTTCGATCTCCGACATGCCTTCCAGCACAGAACGGGCTTTCGCCCGACAGGAGTTGTATCCGCAGGCCCCGCAGTTCAGTTCATCCGCTTTGGTGGTCTTCCCCATATTCCGCAGGACCTGTCGGATACTTTCTTCCTTGGGCTGCCAGGCGTACCCTTCTGCCGCCAGGTGACGGTGGTGAAGGGAAACCGCCTTGTCAAGATGCAGCGTGTCTTCCCCCTGGGGGTTACGGCGTACATAGTGGAGCATCCGCTGCTTCCGCTTGTAGAGACTTCCGCAGTCCTCCGGAATACAGGGCCCATTCAGGCAGGATTCATGACAGGCGGACAGTTCAATGTAGACTTTATCCAGATCTCCCTGTTCCAGGTCCATGAGGATCTGCTCCACATGGTCCATGCCATGGGTACTGATCACGTCATAACCTTCCCGGTCCAGGGTATCCTTCAGTCCCTCGCCGATCCCTCCGGAAAGAGGATAACGCCGACCACTCAATGTAGCCAGCACATCCGGAGCAGAACCGAGGAGATGTTCCACCTGAACTCCCTGATTTTCCAGATAGGGCATGATTTCCTCGAAGGTGAGAACTGCATCCACCTCTCCTTGGTATTCTTCCTCCAGGGATTCCTTCTTTTTTGCCAAACATGGACCGACGAATACCGTATAGACCTCCGGCTTTTCCGCCTTCACCGCCTTCGCCAGGGCGATCATGGGGGACACCACGGGCAGAAGGTACTTCGTCATGTCCGGATGATATTTGCGGATGAGGAAATTCACGGAAGGACAGCAGGTGGAGATGGCATAGGGATAGTCCCCGGTTTCCAAAAGATTCCTGTAGGTTTCGGTGACTTTGTCAGCCCCATGGGCCACCTCTAGCACCCGCGAAAACCCCAGCATCCGCAAAGCGGTGATGAATCCATCATGATGATCAAAAAAGCCCGCAAAGGACGGGGCCAAAAGTGCCACCACTTCCTGTCCCCCAGCAATTTTCTCCAGGACCACCTCCAAGTCGCTTTTCAAGTGCCTCGCATTCTGAGGACAAACCGCAATACAGATCCCGCAGTAGATGCAGCGCTCCGGAACGATTTTCGCCTGGTTGTCGCTATAGCGGATGGCCTTCACCGGACAGCTTCGGACACACTTATAGCAGTTCTTGCAGTTAGCCTTAGAGAAATTCATAATATCCATGGTTCTACCCTCTTTCCTCTCTTCCCATTCTGTTCAATCCTGTCAACGTCACTTCTCATTATACCTCTTGGTCAAATTTTTAACAATTGTAGCCAAAAAAGAACTGTCCTCAAGACAGTTCCCATTCAGCCTTTAGCCTGCATTTTTCTTTTCTTTTCGGCGACGCTTATCCTGATACATCATCTGGTCCACATGGTGATAAAAATCACGGAACATGCGGTGATCGGCCGGGAGTAGGACATCGCTGCCCGATGCCACCTCCACGGGATAAGGCACATGGAGCTGTTCCTGTTGAAGGCGATGATAGAAACCTTCAATTCTTTTCTCATACACCGAAGCCCCTGTGCTGCCCAGGAGTACAGCGAATTCATCGCCCCCGAGACGGTAGCAGGTACCCTCCTTCTGAAAGGAATCCACCAGGGCGTTAAACACCCGGACGATGGCCCGATCGCCTTCCTGATGGCCAAACTCATCATTGATCTGTTTCAGGTGGTTCATATCCAAGAGCACCAGACGAAACTCCCGGGATTTTTCCGGATCCGTCAGCTCTGCCACATCCCGTTCAAAGGCCATGCGATTCCCTCCTTTGGTGAGGAAATCCAGGTAGGCCAGTTTTTCGTAAAATGCCGCTTCATTCTCCGCCTTCTGAAACTCCTGGATATACTTGAAGGTATTAAAGGCCAGAAGCAGGAAAAAGACCATGATCCCGAATCGGCTGAACCGGGATGTGGCACTGAAATTCCGGGAGAAGAACTGCAGGGTTTCCACGGAAACAATGATGAAGATCAGCAGCATATAGCTGAGAAACTGCTTAGCCTGGTGGTTTTGATACTTCCAGACCTCATAGAGGAGATAACTCCCCACCAGCAATGTCCCCAGCAGCATGAAGACCAGGGTTAACTTAATGGTCTGAAAAAAAGGAGCAATGCCCGCCACCTGAAGTCCAAAGTTCAGGAAGAAATTCAGGAGGAAAAGCAGCGCCAGATGGCGAAAGGCTTTCTTGTGGGCCATGAGGACGGCATCCTTCAAATAGAGCAGAAAAGTCACCGGGATGAGCGACACCATCATATAGCTGATTCCGCCCAGGATGAATCGGTTGCCCGTGAAGAACTGAAGAATTCGCGCTTCGGAAAGGATCCAGATGCCGACGATGATGGAAAAAAGCCCCAAATAGAGAAGACGGTTATCCGTGAAATTTGTCAGGGCAAAGGAAAAGAGAATGGTCATGAGGCCCAGAAGTACCAGAATCACGGCAATGAGCATCCCTCCATGCATATTGAAAAATAGAAATCGCATCAGGGCGTCCCGAGGGCCCGCATGAATGGGATTAAGGATTCCGGAAAACTCCCTCATCCGAGACGTCAGCGTCACCGTGAGCAGTTTCCCTTCGCTGGTAGAAGGCAGATCCACCATATGCCAGAGACTGGCTTCAATATTCTGGTAAAGGCCATCCGAAGGAAGCCCTTCCGCATAAAGGACTTCGCCATCGATAGTGATCTGAATATCCTGCATGGAGGTGCGCAGAAGCAGCGTACGTTCCTCCAGGAGCTGTTGATCGATGGTTCGGCTCAAGATGAGCGGTTCCAGGTTTTCATTCTTCACCGTGGCTGGAAGCACAAGGGTTTTCATGGATTCACCGCCCCCCTTGAGTTCCCACCCATCCTGCAAGGTGGTGACCGCTTGATCGCCCATGACCATTTCCGTGGATTTTCCGGCCAGGACCATCCCCAGAATCATAAGAAAGATGAGAAGAAAAACTGTGATACTTCGGGACCGGTTCTTAAAGGTTTCAGACAGGGTTTGTGCACGTTCGCGGTTTGATTCCATATACCACCACTTAACTCCAATTTGGCTTTCCCGGTAATTCTTGCAAGCGAACTTTAACTTTCCGCTTGAACCGGAAGAAGTCATCTGGATGCAGATGACTTCTCATTTGTATGGTTATTCCTGGGCCATGGCGACCGCTGTCTCCAGGGCAATTTTCATCATATCCTTGAAGGTTTCCTGCCGCTCCATGGCGGTGGTCTCTTCTCCAGTGATCAGGCTGTCGGAGACCGTCAGCAGCGTTAAGGCGTTTACCCCGGCGAAGGCCGCTTCGGTATAGAGCGCCGCAGCTTCCATTTCCACCCCTAAGGTTCCCGCTTCCATGAAGAGCTTGGTTGCTCCCGTTGTGTCATAGAAGATATCGGAGCTGAGGACATTTCCCACATGAACCTTGATCCCCAGTTCCTGGGCTTTGATGTAGGCCGTGTGCAGGAGCTCAAAGCTCGCTGTGGGAGCAAAATCCAGTCCCCGGAAACGATTCTTATTGATGGAAGACGTGGTGGATGCGGAGCTGGCCAAGATAACATCCCGGATCTTCACCCCTTCTTGCATGGAGCCGCAGCTTCCAACGCGCATGAGGTTCTTGACGCCGTACTCATGGATCAGTTCATGGGCATAAATGGAGATGGATGGGATGCCCATTCCTGTGCCTTGCACAGAAACTTGCACGCCTTTATAGGTTCCGGTGTAGCCCAGCATTCCCCGGACTTCATTGTAGCAGACGGGATTTTCCAGGAAAGTTTCCGCGATGAACTTCGCTCTCAGCGGATCCCCCGGAAGCAGTATGGTTTTCGCAATATCCCCTTTTTTAGCGCCAATGTGTGTCGACATATTACAAATCCTCCTTGGACAAATATTTTTCTAGGGTGTGGAAGAAGATGGACTTAAACGCCTCGTTATCCAGTCCGCTGGTCACGGTGACATTTTTTCTCGGGGCCGAGCGGTCCACGAGAATGTGCGCCCGGGTGTAATCCTCTTGGGTGGAAATGGTGAGCGAGGCATCAAAGGTACGAAAGATTTCGGGATGAACCAGCATCATGATGGCGGACGGATCATGCATATGGGACCCGGCATACCCATAAACGGTCATGACATTATGGCAGTACCAGGTCAGCAGGTCCTTGATAAAGGTGCTTTCCGGGGTGTTTGCCCGAAGGTTAGCAATCTCCTGTGGGGAAATCAGCGTTTCATGGGTGGCATCCAGCCCCACCATGGTCACCGGTAATCCGGAATCGAAGACAATTTTATACGCTTCCGGATCCACATAGGCATTAAACTCGGCAAAGGGGGTTACATTCCCCGTGCCATAGGCCCCGCCCATGAAGACAATCCCCTCGATGCGCTCCATGGCTTCCGGTCGGGTCCTGAGGAGCAGTGCCACGTTGGTTAAGGGCCCGAGGGCGATGATCGTGGTTTTTTCCTCCGTCGCAAAGAGCTTCTCCATGTAGAAATCAATGAAGTTCGTGTTCACCCGATGCTCCAACCCCTGGGGGAGCTTCAGGGGACCAATCCCGCTTTCGCCATGGACCTCGCTGGCATGATACCGCCCTTTGACCAAAGGACGGTCACTGCCGGCACAAACCGGGAGGTTTCTTCCCGTGAGTTCAACAACGCCGCAGGCGTTGGCTGTGACCTCTTCCAGGGGCACATTGCCCGCCACGGTCACAATCCCCTGGACATCCAGTTCAACCCGCTGAAGGGCGAATAACAGGGCTAAAACATCATCGGCACCGGGATCGCAATCAATTAAACACCGCATATCGTCATCCCTCCTATTTCACCATTATAGCATAGGACTCCGTTGCCGATAAGCAAGTGCCTTCAATTCTTCCGGGAAGGTTTCGCGAAAATATGGCCCGGACATCTGAAACTCGAACGCTCGTTTGCAATTACCCGCTCTCTATGCTATACTGGATATAAAATTAGTATGAGGTGAGCATGCCCATGAAAAAGGGAGAAGAGAAGAAGGAACGGGTTTATGAGTACGTCCTGTCCTTCACCGAAGCCAAAGGTTATCCCCCGTCTGTGCGCGAGATCTGCACGGCGCTGA
The DNA here is from genome assembly GCF_018128025.1 of Proteiniclasticum sediminis. GTDB lineage: Bacteria > Bacillota > Clostridia > Clostridiales > Clostridiaceae > Proteiniclasticum > Proteiniclasticum sediminis. The sequence goes on from NZ_JAGSCS010000001.1 coordinate 231,323, forward strand.
ATATCAAATCCACATCCTCCGTCCATTCCTATCTTTTGCAGCTGGAAAATGACGGAAAGCTGGAGCGGGATCCTTCAAAGCCAAGGGCACTGATGATCCCCGAGCTCATGAACAAGCAGATCGAGATGATTCCCATCCCCATGGTGGGCAAAATCACCGCCGGGGAACCCATTTTGGCCGTGGAAAACGTAGAAGACTATTTCCAGATGCCCATTAAGTTCGTCAAGCACGACAATGATCTCTTTATCCTGAGAGTCGAAGGCGAAAGCATGATTGAAGCCGGCATCCACAGCGGCGACTATGCCATTATCGAAAAAGCCTCCACGGCGGCCAATGGCGATATTGTCGTGGCCCTCATCGAAAATGATGCCACCATCAAGCGATTCTTCAAGGAGAAAAATCATATTCGCCTTCAGCCGGAAAACTCCTCCATGAAGCCCATCCTGGTGTCCCAGTGCGAAATTCTGGGAAAACTCGTCGGTCTCTACCGAAAATTCTAAAGCAAGCACAAATCCCCTGCAGCTCCTGGCTGCAGGGGATCTCTTTTCTTATCGGTCGTTTTCGACATACTCCGCATCGTGCTTTTCCGGGTTCATGATCAGCTTGAGAATCTTGATCCGTCGTCCGGACATTTGCTGCACCTTGAACTCATGGCCTTCGAAGTAGACAGAGTCTCCTTTCTTGGGAACCCGATCCAGCCGTTCGATGACATATCCGCCGATGGAGTCCGCATTATCCGACTCAATTTCCAGCCCCAAGGCGTCATTGACATCGTCGATGGAGACCAGGGCATCAATGAGGTAGATATTGTCCGTGACTTTATTGATGTACTCATCCATGACATCATGTTCATCATAGATGTTTCCTACGATTTCCTCCAGAATATCCTCGATGGTGACGATCCCGGAGAAACCGCCGTACTCATCCAGAAGGATCGCCATCTGGGCGTTGGCCAGCTGCATTTCCTTGAAGAGATCATCAATATACTTGTTCTCCGGGGCAAAATAGGGCTTTCGAAGAAGGTCTTCGATGTTTCCCACTTTCCCCTTGTTGATCAGCTGCCGGAAGAGGTCCTTGATGTACAGAATCCCCACCACGTTATCCACTTCGTCGACATAGATGGGAATTCGGGAAAAATTGCCGTTGGTAACCTTGGCCACAATATTGTTGGCCGGCTCCGAAAGTTCAATCATTTCCACTTCGGTTCTCGGGGTCATGATTTCCCGGGCCAGCTTGTTGTCGAACTCAAAGATTCCGTCCAGCATATCCCGTTCCGTTTCGTTGATGACCCCCTTCTCCTTGCCCACTTCGATAATGGAGCGGATCTCTTCTAATGAGACTTCTTCTTCCAGGGTATCGCTGTGGATCCCCACCAGTCGGGCGAAGATGTTCGTGGAGAACGAAAGAAAAAGAACGAAAGGACGAAACACTTTGGAGATAAAATCAATGATTCCCACCGTGCCCATGGCCACTTTTTCCGAATTCTGTAAAGCGATCCGTTTGGGGACCAGTTCACCGAAAACCAGAGTGAAATAGGAAAGAAGAATGGTGATCACAATAATGGAGGCCTGCTCCGTAAAGGGAATGCGCAGCTTCGCCATAAACGCGGTCAGATACTGCGATAAGCCGGTGGCCGCCTGGGCACTGGCCAGAAATCCGGCTAAGGTAATCCCCACCTGGATGGTGGACAGAAAATTACTCGGCCGTTCCAGAATTCGCAGCAGCTTCTCCGCTTTCTTATTTCCCTTGTCCTTTAGCATGGTGATCCGGACCTTATTGGCCGACACCATGGCCATCTCGGACATGGAAAAGAACGCATTGACGAAAATCAGCACCACAATAAACAACAGTTGGGTTCCTAAACCACTTGCATCCATAAATTTTCTTCAGGCTGAAACAGCCTGTTCACGTCTCCTTTTTGCTTTCAGGTCTGCGAAAACCCGCATCCTGGTTTATTTTCTCTATTATAACACAATTTCCCAGGGGTTGACTTACAGAATTCGGGATAAGGCAATGAGCAGGCCGATTTTCCCGTGGTCAAAGTTCAGCCCTCCCTGAAGATAGGCGGTGTAGGGCTCCCGAATGGGCGCATCACAGGAAAGCTCGATGGAAGCGCCCTGAATGAAGGCTCCGGCGGCCATGATGACCTGATCCTTGTATCCGGGCATATCCCAGGGTTCGCACTGGGCGCTGGAATCGATGGGGGCCCCAAACTGAATCCCCTTCACAAAATCAATGAGCTTGGCTTCGTCATGGAAGGTGATGGCCTGGACGATATCCGTCCGCAGAGTCTCCGCCTTGGGATGCACTTCAAAGCCCGCCAGTTCCAGAAGCTTGGCGGCGTATACCGCCGTCTTCAGGGCTTCTACGGCCACCTGGGGAGCCAGGAAGAGCCCCTGGTAGAAGCTGCGCATGACCCCGAAGGTGGATCCGCATTCTCCGCCCAGTCCTGGCACCGTGAGCCGATAGGACGCCTGATCCACCAGGTCGCCTCGTCCCACCACATAACCGCCAGTGGGGGCAATGCCTCCGCCGATGTTCTTAATGAGGGATCCCGCAATAATATCGGCCCCCACCTCGATGGGTTCGCGATCCTCCACAAATTCGCCGTAGCAGTTGTCCACAAAGACCACCACCTGGGGGAATTCTTCCTTGATCCAGCGGATCGCTTCGCCAATTTCGTCAATGCGGAAGGAATTGCGGGAAGCATATCCCTTGCTGCGCTGGATATGGACCATCTTGATGGAGGGATCGTGACGCAGCGCCTCCATCACGGCCTCCCGATCGATGTTGAGGTTCTTCAGGAGGATTTCCTTGTAGGATACTCCGAAATCCTTCAGGGAACCATGATTGGGGGAATCAACCTCCTGATCAATGCCGATGACCCCATGAATGGTATCGTAGGGACGGCCGGTAATGGCCAGAAGCGTATCCCCCGGTCGAAGAATTCCATAAAGCACACAGGATATGGCATGGGTACCGCTGACAAACTGAGGTCTCACCAGAGCTTTCTCTGCCCGGAAAATCCGCGCATAGACAAGATCCAGCGTATCTCGGCCCACATCCCCATAGCCATAGCCCGTGGTGTTGGTGAAGTGGTAATCGCTGATCCGTTCATCCTGGAAAGCTTTGAGCACTTTAAACTGATTATACTCCCGGATCTCCTCATAATTTTTAAAGTAAGGAGCCACGGCCTCCAGCGCCTGTTCGTGGAGGGCAATGGCGGATTCGCTGATCCCATATTCCTGGATCAGATATTGTTTCGATCGATTATGCATAGCGTACTTCCTTTCGTTTCATCACAATATAGTAGTATAGCACAAAGGGCGCCGGACCTGAAGTCTTTGCGCCCCAAAAAGCAATCCGCACCGGAAAACCGGTGCGGACATGTCAGGGATACTACTTCTTGAAAATACCGAAAGGCTTGCCCACGGGCAGAACGACCTTCCCAAAATGGGGGTTCAGGACGGCTGCAGCGGATCCGTAGAAGGATACCAGCGCAATGGCGAACTCGGAGTATGCCGCCAGGGCATGGGTGAACTCCGGAGCAACGCCGAAGGCATTGAGGAACAGGCCCAGGAACAGGAAGTCGATGAGGAAGAAAATGGTGAACAGCACTTTGTGCGTCTCCATGGCTCCCACAGTCATAAATACCGTGAAAATGAAATAGCCCAGATAAGCTACGCCCAGCTGTCTTGGGTCGACAGTTTTGGCCAGTTCTGCCCCGAATACACCCGCTTTGATCAGCCAGGATGCGGCGACACCGAACCAGAACAGGGCATATCCGCCAAAGGCTGTGGTTCCGAAGACGTTCTGACGCTTGGAGTCATTGATGGCTGCAAAGAGCTGTGCAAATCCTCCCAGGAAGATCGCCCAGGGAAGGACAAAGGCGACACCATCGGTAAGTCCCATTTTCTGAGAAGAAGCGACCAGTGTGACCATGGCCAGTCCGAAGAGGCCCAGGGCTGAAGGGTCTGCATTGACGATCTTGATGTTTTGAGTCGTGTTGTTGTTCATTGTCATCCTCCAAAATATAATAACCAATCAAAATTACCAGAGATCCGCCTTAAAGTCAAGAATTTCCGGTGTTTTCAAGGTTTTACCCCAAAGGAAAAGGCAGCCTGTTTATGCTGCCTAAAGCTTGTCAAAACATAAGTTTCCGTTATTCTTCCGCTTCCGTTTCTTCCATGGTCAGGAGCGGACGGCTGGGTGTGATGGTGGTCACGGCGTGCTTATACACCATCATCTGCTTTCCATCGCTGTCCAGCACGATGACGTAATTATCAAAACCCTTCACCATGCCCTTCAGCTGAAAACCATTGACCAGGTGAATGGTGACCAGTGTTTTTGATTTTCTGGCACTGTTGAGAAACACATCCTGAAAATTATTGATGACTTTATTCATGAAAATCCCCCCTATTATCTCTCGAAACCGAAATATTAAAAGCACTATTTCTATTATAGTACAATATTTCTCTTTTAACCATGGAAATCAGGGCTTTTCCAAAAAATCCAGGATTTCCGCTTCTGTCATGACATCACGGTTCAGCTCCACAATATCCTTGGCATGCCGGAACCACGTCAGCTGCCGTTTGGCATAGTTTCGGGAGAGCATTTTAATGAGATCCCGTGCCTCCTCCAGGGATAAATCCCCGTTAAGGTAGCGAAGGAGCTCCTTATAGCCGATGCCTTTCATGGAGACATAGGACTCATCCAGTCCCAGGGCTTTTAACCCCTCCACCTCCTGAAGAAGTCCCGCGTCCATCATGAGATCCACCCGGCGGTCAATGGCCTGGTAGAGGTCCTCCCGGTTGCGGTTGAGATAAACATACCGGATGCTGTACTTGGGATTCAGGTGCCCCTGGTCCTTGAAGCTGGAAAAGGGCTTCCCCGTGACCCGATGGACTTCCAGCGCACGAATCACCCGCTTTAAGTTGTTGGGATGAATCTTCTCCGCGGCTTCCGGGTCCACCTGCTGCAGGAGTTCATGGACAGCTTCCCGTCCCTTTTCTTCTGCCAGAGCTTCCATGTCTTTGCGGAAGATTTCATCGATTCCCCCTTCCGTGAAGGAATAATCCCGAATGACCGCATCGATATAGAGCCCTGTGCCCCCCACCATGATGGGCACTTTGCCCCGCCGATGAATGTCCGAAATGACCGCCTCGGCCCGCTCCTTGTACTCGGAAACGGTGAAACTCTCCAGCGGGGACAGAATATCCAGAAGATGATGGGGTACCCGGGCCTGTTCTTCCGGGGTGGCTTTGGCGGAGCCGATATCCATCCCCCGGTAAATCTGCATGGAATCGCAGGAGACAATCTCCCCGCCGATCCGTTCTGCCAGCTTCAGGGAGATTTCCGTTTTTCCCACCCCGGTGGGACCCGCAATGACAATGAGCCGGTTCATCATACAATCCTCCTGAACATTTTCTGCATGTCTTTTTCCGTGAGCTTCACCAAAGTGGGCCGTCCGTGGGGACAGGTGAAGGGCTCGGCAATATACCGCAGCTCTTCAATGAGGTGGCGCATCTCGTCCAGGGTCAGCGGCTCATAGGCCTTGATGGCGCTTTTGCAGGCCGCCGTGGCAATGCGCAGATACTTTACCTCTTCCGGCGATCCCTTGCCGAGATTCCGGATGTTGTCCAGAATCTCCAGAAAGTAACCGCTGGCCTGAACCTGTCCCAGGAACACCGGCACTTCGCGGATGGCGACGCTCCGGTCCCCAAAGTCCTCCAGATGGAACCCCGCATCCCGGAGCACCGAATGGTTCTCCTGATAGAGATGATGATCCGCCAGATCCAGATCCACGATTTCCGGGATCAGGAGGCCTTGGGAGACCACATGGCCCTGGCGGATCTCCGCCATATACTTCTCAAAGAGAATCTTTTCATGGGCAGCGTGCTGATCAAAGATGTAGAGTTCATCAAAGATTTCCGCCAGAATATAGGTGGACCGAAACTGTCCGATGATCTTCGGCTGCGGGAATTTCGCCGTTCTTTCCTGGACTGCAGGATGTTCCTCGAGAAGGGTCTCCTCCCGCTTCTCCAGGGGCTGCACAGGCCGTACTTCTCCGTAGGGTTTCCCCATCTCCCCTTGGGCCTTCACCGGCTCCAAAGAGGGCGCAGGAGGGGTCTCCCGCACCGTGTCCACGGGCAGATCGATATAGATGGGCGGCTCTTTTTCCAGGCTGGTCAGCTGCTCATAGGGGACTTCTTCCTCCACCGCCGCCTTCACGTCAAAGGTTCCCTGGAGCCCTTTCTTCAGGGCATCATGGACCGTCTGGAACACGCTCTTGAAGATATGCCCTTCATCCTCGAACTTAATCTCCGCCTTCTGGGGGTGGATATTCACATCGATGAGTTCCGGAAAAATCTCCAGATTAAGCACAAAGAAGGGAAAGCGGTTCACCGTGGCAAAGGACTTGAATGCCCGTTCCACTGCCGCCGTGATCACCTTGGACTGGATGAGTCGCTTGTTCACAAAAATCGTTTCATGACTCCGGGATCCCCGGGAGATCTCTTCTTTTCCGATGAAGCCGTGGATGCTGAAGGAGTCGTAATGTTCCTCAAAGTAGAAGGCGTTTTCCTGAACTTTCTTGCTGTAGACCTGGCGGATCACATCCGACTGCTCGCCGGTTCCGTAGGTCCGAAGCACATTTTTCCCATCCACAACCAAATCAAAGGCAATGTGGGGATGGGCCAACGTGATTTTCGCCACAATCTCGCTGATGATGCTGCCCTCCCGGGATTTGGTCTTCAGAAACTTCTTCCGGGCAGGGACGTTGTAGAAGAGATCCCGCACTTCCATGAGGGTTCCCTGATCCATGGGGGCATATTTCTCATAGCGGATCTCACCCCCCTCCACGAGAATCTCCCGTCCGTCTTCCCCTGCGGTTTTTGACCGGGTCAGGACCTTGGCCACGGAGGCGATGCTGGACAGAGCTTCCCCGCGGAACCCCATGGTTCTGATGCTGAAGAGATCATCAGCCGACCGGATTTTGCTGGTGGCATGGGGAAGAAAGGCATGCCGCAGATCTTCTTCCAGAATGCCTTCGCCATTATCCACGATTTTGATCAGGCTCTCGCCGCCATCGGCAATTTCCAGATGGATTTCCGTTGCTCCGGCATCGATGGCATTCTCCAGGAGCTCCTTGACCACGGAGGAGGGTCTTTCCACCACTTCCCCCGCGGCAATCTTGTTAAAGGTTTCTGCGGATAGCAGATTAATCTTTCCCATCAGTTCAACTCCTTCGCTTCCGCATGCAGCTGATGCAGGGTCATCATGGCTTCCATGGGGGTCATGTTCAGCACATCCAGGGTCTGGATTTTCTCCAGGAAGCTCTCTTTCTCAAAATCAAAGAGCCCCAGCTGAAGATCGCCCTTCTTGGCGGGCTTCTCCAGGACCGGTTCCGCCGTGCGGTGGTCCTTCTTTTCCAGGCGAAGGAGAATCTCCTTGGCCCGCTGGAGCAGTTCCTTCGGCAGTCCGGCGAGACGGGCCACTTCGATGCCGTAGGACTCATCGGCTCCGCCGGGAACAATTTTACGGAGGAACGCGATGCTCTTTCCCACTTCCCGCACCAGAACGGAATAATTCTTCACGCCGGGCAGCTGCCCTTCCAGGGCGGTGAGTTCATGGTAATGGGTGGCAAAAAGAGTCTTGGCTCCAGGAATTTCCTTCAGGATATACTCAATGACCGCCCAGGCAATGCTGAGTCCGTCATAGGTGCTGGTTCCCCGGCCCACCTCATCGAGAATGATGAGGGACTGCCCTGTGGCATGGAGGAGGATATCCGACACTTCGCTCATCTCCACCATGAAGGTGGATTTTCCTCCGGCCAAGTCATCCGACGCCCCGATGCGGGTGAAGATCCGATCACAGACCGAAAGCTCCGCTTTTTTCGCCGGCACGAAGGACCCGATCTGCGCCATGAGGCAGATGAGGGCCGTCTGCCGCATATAGGTGGATTTACCGGCCATATTGGGGCCCGTGATGATGAGGAAGCTCTCCCCCTTCTGGTCCATGGTGAGATCATTGGAGACAAACTCTCCTTTTTGCATCATCTTTTCCACCACCGGATGTCTTCCTTCGCGGATCCTTATACTGCCGTCCCCCGTGAACTCCGGCTTCACATAGCCCTGGTCCCGGGCAACCTTCGCCAAGGCCTGGTAACAGTCGATGTCCGCGATGATCCGCGCCGTATTTTTCAGCCGCTCCACATGGACTTCAATGGTATCGCGAATCTCGGCAAAGAGCCGATACTCCAGGTCATTGAGCTTTTCTTCCGCCCCGAGGATCTTGTCTTCCATCTCCTTGAGTTCCTGGGTGATGTAACGCTCGGCATTGGCTAAGGTCTGCTTGCGGACATAGCGGCCTTCCGGAATATTGCTGTAGTTGGACTTGGAAATTTCGATGTAGTAGCCGAAAACTTTGTTGAACCCGATCTTCAGGGACTTGATCCCTGTGAACTCCTTCTCCTTTTGCTCCAGTTCCGCGATCCAGCGTTTTCCGTTGTGGCGGATATCCCGGAGCTCATCCACCTCCCGATGATAGCCGTCCTTGATGATCTCGCCCTCCTTCATGGTCATGGGCGCATCGGTGCGGATGCTGGCGTCCAGGAGGGTATGGATATCCTCCAGCACATCCATCTTCTTATGGAGCCTAGACAGTTCGCCGTAGTTCACCAGGGCCAGGAGTTCCTTCACCGCCGGAAGCTTCGACAGGGAGTTTCGGAGGGTGATCATTTCCTTGGGATTCACGGACTTCAGCGCGATCTTCGACACGATGCGCTCGATGTCGTAAACCCCCACCAGGGCCTCCCGCAGATCCTCCAGCAGGTTCAGATTGCTGTAGATCGCATCCACAGCATCAAGCCTCCTCATGATGAGCTCGCGGTTGATGAGGGGCGCTTCCATCCATCGGCGCAGGTTTCGGGCGCCCATGGTGGTGCGGCTTTCATCCAGGACCCAAAGCAGAGTTCCCCGGCGGGTCTTGTCCACGATGTTCTCCATGAGTTCCAGATTCTTCCGCGTATTGAGATCCAGGGCCATGGCATCCTCGGTATTGTAGATCTCCAAATGGGTCAGATTGGACAGGGCTGTCTTCTGGGTTTCCTCCAGATAGGAAAGTAGAAGGCTGCAGGCCGAAGCCACCACCCCATTGTAGCCTCCGGAAAAGCTCTTGAAATAGCTTTGCACATTGCCGCTGTCCACGGCTTCTTCCACACTGCGGACATTCACCAGGACCTTCCAGCGCTGGGCCAGTTCATCACCGGTGCTGTCCTCCGACACCACGACTTCCTTCGGCATGAACTTGCTCAGCTCGTTGTCCAAGGCCGTACTGGTCAGGGGAATCACCGTTCCCTGAAACTCTCCCGTGGAGATGTCGCAGAAGGCCAGCCCATAGCGGTCTTTCCCTGCGGTGACGGCCATGATATAGTTATTGCTTCCCTTGTCCAGGAAATTGTCATCCAGGAACGTACCCGGGGTAATGATCTTGATCACGTCTCGCTTGACGATCCCCTTGGCCTCCTTGGGGTCTTCCACCTGCTCACAGATGGCCACTTTATAGCCTTTTTGAATCAGTTTTCCGATATACCCGCTGGCCGCATGGTAGGGAATCCCGCACATGGGGGCCCTCTCCTCCAGACCGCAGTCTCTGCCGGTGAGCACCAGCTCCAGTTCCTTGGAGGCTAACTCAGCATCATCAAAGAACATCTCATAAAAGTCGCCCAGGCGATAAAACAGGATACAGTCCTGGTAATTCTCTTTGATTGTAAAATACTGTTGCATCATTGGTGTCAATGCCATGCTTTCATCCTCCATAAAACTCATCTACCGTTAATTATACCAAAACCCGCGGGCTTTTTCCTGATTTCTCCACCCTCTCGGCTCCGGAAACGAAAAAGGCACCCGGCGGCTTCCGAAAGATTTCGGAAAAACCGCCGATGTGCCCTAGAAATCATGAGGATGTGGAGGGAAATCGCCGTTTCAGCTACCTTTCCCCATGGATGATCGTATAGACCAGCGCTGCCAACAGCACGGACATATGGACAAGACTGAGGATTTCCTCCGGCAAGGGCGCCAGGAGCTTGGACAGAAGAATCAGCCCAAAGAGTGAAGGTCCCATCCTCACCCAAAGCTTTCCCGCCTCCTTGTGGGCATAGTCCCAGGCTTCCTGGGAGGCCATGGACCGCGCTGTGCGGTACCCGTAAAAGCTGTTGATGTTCTTTGGCGGATGGTATAGAAAAAGGATCCCCAAACCGGTCATCACCACAGGCATGAGAAGGTCGGTGAGATAGAAAAACAGCGTCATGAGACCTCCTTGTCCATGAGCTCGCCGGTGAGGCTGAAAGTTCCCACTTTGGTGATCCTGACCCACTGAAGGGTACCGATCATCTCCGCTTCGCCTTTAAAGTTCACGGTTTTCCCCGTTCGGGTTTTTCCCTGGAGATACTCCTGGGTATTTTTGCTGAAATCCTCCACCAGCACCTCCACCACCTGGTGAAGATAGGCCTGGTTGATTTCCAGGGATTTTCGGTTCACCACGTCTACCAGTCTTTGGAACCGCTCGTGCTTCACTTCTTCCGGGACCTGTTCGGTCATCCTGTCCGCCGGAGTAAACTTGCGCCTGGAATAGATGAAGGTGTAGATGGAATCAAACCCGATCTCCTCCACCATTTCCAGCGTGCCTTTAAAGTCCTCCTCCGTCTCCCCAGGGAAGCCTACGATGAGATCCGTGGTAATGGCGACGCCTGGCACTTCTCGGCGAATCTCCTCCACGATGTTTCGGTAATGCTCCCGGTCATACTTGCGGTTCATCCGCTTCAGGACGGCATCCGAACCGCTTTGGATGGGCAGATGAACCAGCTGAGCCACCTTGGAACATTCCTTGATGGCGGCGATCAGCTCCGAGGACATATCCTTGGGATGGCTGGTGAGGAACCGGATCCGTTCCAGCCCCTCCACGGCATTGACCTGCCGAAGAAGATCTGCAAAGGAGCATTTCTCCTCCAGGGTTTTTCCATAGGCGTTGACATTCTGGCCCAGCAGGGTAACTTCCTTGTATCCGTCGGCCACCAGCTTCCGGATTTCCTGCACTATGTCTTCCGGCTTTCGGGATCGCTCCCGCCCCCGAACATGGGGAATCACGCAGTAGGTGCAGAAGTTATCACACCCGTACATGATGGTCACAAAGGCCGTGACACGGGAATCGCGCAAGATGGGAATTCCTTCCACAATCTCCGTTTCCTCTTCATAGACTTCCAGGATCTGGGTGTTTTCTGTACGGCACCGCTCCAGATACTCGGGAAACTTATGGGCATTATGGGTTCCAAAGATGAGATCCACATGACGGTTGCGCTTCAGGATCTCTTCCGGGACACCCTTTTGCTGCATCATGCAACCGCAAACCGCGATTAAAAGATCCGGATTGTTTTTCTTCAGGATCTTCAGGTTGCCCAGATTTCCATGGACTTTATTCTCGGAACTTTCTCGTACTGCGCAAGTGTTGAAGATGATGATATCTGCCTTGTCTCGAAACAGGGTTTCTTCATACCCCATGACTTTGAGCATGCCTGCGAGTTTTTCAGAGTCCTCCTCGTTCATCTGGCAGCCCCAGGTTTCGATCCGATATTTCTTGTTCAATGATCCTCCATCCTTTCTTCACCGTGGTAGACTCCGGGCCTGCCGGAGCAACATCTCTATTATAGCGAATATATGAGATTTTTAAAAGGAACCCAAGAGAAACGCGGCATTCACAATCCCCAAGAAATGTTAGTGAAAATCTGTCAAATTGAGTAAAATTGCACTGATTCTCAAGGGTTTGACAAGATTTTGACTTTATTGTCAGGGAAAATGAAAACGTTTATACTAAAGGCAGAAATGTATGGGGGTGTACAATGAAAATGGAGTTTTCAGACCGAGCACTGCGGATTAAGGCTTCCGAAATCCGAGAACTGCTGAAACTGACGGTGCAGCCGGAGATCATCTCCTTCGCCGGGGGACTTCCCGCGGCGGAGCTTTTTCCGGTGAAGCAGATCGCCGATGTCACGTGTGAGGTGATCCTGAAGGAAGGGCACTGTGCCTTGCAGTACAGCCCCACGGAGGGACTAAGCAGGCTTCGTCAGCTGATTCTGGAGCAGCGTTTGGCAAAAGTCGGAATTCACGCGAATCTGGAGGAGATCCTCATCACTTCCGGCTCGCAGCAGGCCTTGGATTTTGCCGGCAAAATGTTCATCAACGAGGGCGATCCCATCGTGGTGGAATCCCCCACGTATCTTGGGGCACTCAATGCTTTCCTCGCCTATGATCCCCGCTATGTGGAGATCCCCTTGGAAGAGGACGGCATGGATCTGGATCTCCTGGAGGAAGCCCTGAGTTCCGGCCTTCGTCCCAAATTCATCTACACCATTCCGGACTATCAGAACCCTTCCGGAAAAACCATGTCCATGGCAAAACGACGACGGCTCCTGGCTCTGGCCAATACCTACGACCTGCTCATCATGGAGGACTCGCCCTATGCAGAGCTCGCCTTTGACGGAGAGCAGCTTCAGCCGCTGAAAGCCCTGGACACGGAAGGTCGGGTCATCTATCTGGGCACCTATTCCAAAACCTTTGCTCCGGGCCTTCGCATCGGCTGGATTGTGGCTCACCCCACTTTGGTGAATAAATTCATTCAGATCAAACAGGGTGCCGATCTTCAAACCTCTTCCCTGGATCAGAAGATTGCGGCCGCCTATATGGAGACCTATGACCTCAATGAGCATATCGACCTCATCAAGAAGGTCTATGCCCAGCGGCGGGATGTGATGTTTGATGCCATGCGGAAGCATTTCCATCCGGAGATCACCTTCACCGAATCCCAAGGGGGCCTCTTCACCTGGGTGAAGGTTCGGGAGGATCTGGACACGAAAGCCATCCTCCAGGAAGCACTGAAAGAGAATGTGGCCTTTGTTCCCGGGGAATCCTTCTTCGCCGTGAACAAACATAAAAACTTCATGCGTTTGAACTACTCCTGCATGCCGGAAGAGAAAATCATCACCGGAATTGAAAGATTGGCTCAAGTGCTTAACAAGTACTACTCAGATACGCTATAATTAAATTCTGGAATAACTGAAGCGGGGTAATAGCATGAATTTATCAAATCGAGTCCAAAATATGAAATACTCTCCCATCCGAAAACTGGCGCCTTTTGCCGAAAAAGCCAAAGCCAAAGGGTTGCGGGTTTTGGGACTGAATATCGGGCAGCCGGATATCGAAACACCGGAGCTCTTCTTTGAGACCATCCGAAATTACAGCGAAAAAGTCTTAAAATATTCCGATTCCCGGGGGGAGAAAGTTCTCCTGGATTCGTTCATCCGCTATTATGCAGATCTGGGCTTTGCCTTCACCCACGATGAACTGCTGGTCACCAACGGCGGCTCAGAAGGCCTCTATTTTACCCTCTACGCCATTTGCAACGAAGGAGACGAGATCATCATCCCGGAACCCTTCTACACCAACTACTCCACCTTCGCCGATCTGGCAGGCTGTAAGGTCGTGCCTTTGACGACCTATGTGGAGGAAGGCTTCCATCTTCCGGGAAAAGAGAAAATTGAGGCCCTGATTACGGAGCGCACCCGGGCCATCATGATCACCAATCCCTCCAATCCTACGGGAACGGTGTACACGGAAGAAGAGATCCGCCGCCTTGCCGAAATCTGCAAGGAACATCACCTGTATCTCATCTCCGATGAAGTCTACCGGGAATTCATCTACGACGGGGCGGAGTTCTTTAGTCCCCTCTCCCTGCCGGAGATCGCAAACCAGGTCATCCTCATCGATTCCATCAGCAAGCGTTACAGCGCCTGCGGCGCCCGAATCGGGCTCATTGCCTCGAAAAATGTGGAGGTCGTCTCCTCCATCATGAAGATGGCCCAGGCCCGCCTCTGTGTCCCCACCCTGGAACAGGTGGCCGCAGCAGAGCTTTATCACACCCCCAGAACCTATTTTACCCGCGTCAACGAAGAATACCAAAATCGGCGGGATGTCCTCTATGAGGGCCTGAAGAGCATTGACGGGATCAAGGTTAAAAAGCCCGCCGGCGCCTTCTACCTCATTGCCGGATTCCCGGTGAAGAGTGCCGAACACTTCTGCCAGTGGATGCTGGAAAACTACAGCCTCCAGGGCGCCACCGTCATGATGGCTCCAGCGGAAGGATTCTATGGGACCCCAGGACTCGGGAAAAATGAAATCCGCTTGTCCTACTGCATCAACATCCAGGACCTGAAACTGGCGGTGGAGATTCTCCGCCATGGTCTGGAGACCTATCAACAACTGAAATTCTAGGAAATAAGCCCCTGACTTCTTCAAATGAAGTCAGGGGCTTTTGAATTACCGGTCAAGTTCGTCCTGATCATAGATCCAGGTGGAATTATTCTGTTCCTCCTGAAACCCCATGGATTCATAGAGCCGAATGGCCCGAAGATTAGTGGCATTGACCTCCAGATGAACCTCGCGGATCCCATACAGGGAAGCCTGAAAGAGGATTTCCTGGAGAAATGGCCTTGAAAGCCCTTTCCCTCGATAATCTTCCGTCAGTCCAAAATTTACAAGGAAATAGCGGCGATCGTTGCTGGTGATTTGTCCATAGCCCACATATTTCCCGTCCTTGACCAGAAAAAGACTGAGTTCGGGAATGAAGGAGCGTTTGGAAATCTCCAGAATAACATCGGCAGAGTTGATGGGAATCCGGTATTTATTGCTGAATATCTGGTTTTGAATCTCCACCCTCGCCTTCAGGTCCTCCATGCTGTAGCGCTTCACATCCACGGGCCTCAAGGGAGGAAGAATATCAGAAATATCGCTGCGCATCATGAGAATGCCTTTGCGCACCTTAAATCCCATGGCATCCAGAATCCGTTCATTTTCCGGGGTATTCCGAACCTGATACTCCATGCGCCGAATGTCCATATGCACCGGCAAAGAATCGAGATAGCGGATCATAATCTCCCGAAAAAGTGCATCCCCCGCCAGGCTGTGCAGGATGGGAAAGGGAATGATGGCCCGGATTTTCGCCGTGTAGTTGCGAACTTCGGACCAGATGAGCATTACAGGCAGATCGTCCACCCGAATGAGCCGGGTCCCGGCTTTGTACTGCATTTTATTGAACAGGGAGCTGCGCTGAAAGATCTCATAGAGATCCTCATTTTGTGCGTTGAAATCCTTATACGCCAGCAGCTCATCTCGATAAGCTTGGAGATCTTTATTGGAAATGGGTATCGATGTCACCATGTTTTACCTCTGCTGTGCTGCTCCCAATCCGGCGTGCACAGGCTGCACTTCTGTTCTTTTATTCAACGTTGATTCTACTTTAGCTTTAAGCGGCGGTTCAGGAGGGTGTAGAGGAGGATCGCTGCCGCCCCTCCCACCAGGGCTGTGATGAACTGGGGAATCCCCATGCTGATGACCAGCTTGGCTTTCACCGGTTCAGGAATGCCCAGGGAGATGAGATTAATGAGCTTCGAGGCACTGAAGTAGAGAAACGCGAACTTGAAGAGAGCGCCCAGGACAATGCCTAGAACCTCCCCGTTCTTCCAGTCCTTTAAGAGCGAGAAGAAGACAATGTAGATCAGATTTCCTGCCGCGATAAAGGGAATAAACGGGGCCATGGGTGCAGCAAGCACTCCGGATACAAACGCCAGTACGGGGGTCAGGATCCCCACCAAAAGGGCCCATTTCAGCCCGGCAAAATATGCGGTGAGAATCAGCACGGCATTGACCGTGGGCCCCACGACAAACTGGCTGATTTCCGGGATGGACTTTCCTAAAATCTGAATGATGACGGCTAGGGTCAGAAAGAGTGCGCTGAGCACGAGATTACGGGTTTCTTTGGAAACGTTCATCTTGCCACATCCTTGTCCGTTGATTGAGTCTTTGATGTCTTCATTTTAACACCAAACCCTTGGAAAATCACGAGAATCCCCCGAAATGCCCATGGCGACATAAAAAAACTGCTGCTGCCTTTTTACGGGCCAGCAGCAGTTGATGTATTTTCTTATTCGATGGCCTTCAGGCTCAGGGAAACCTTCTTGTTTTCCTCAGAGGAATCCAGAATCTTCACCTTGACGGTCTCGCCGATGGTCAGCACTTCAGAAGGAGTCTCCACTCTCTTGTGGGACAGCTGTGAAATGTGGGCAAGTCCATCTACGCCGGGCTCCAGTTCGATAAATGCACCGAAATCGGTGAATCTTACGACCTTGCCAAGAACGACACTGCCTTCAGGATACTTTTCTTCGATATGGTTCCAGGGATTCTCAGCCAGAGCCTTCATGCTCAGGGAAAGTCTCTTCTTCTCGTTGTCCAGGGCAATGACCTTGACCTTGACCTCGTCGCCGACTTTTAGCACATCGCTGGGCTTAGCCACTTTGCCATAAGAGATTTCAGATACATGGAGAAGTCCGTCTACGCCATTGACATTGACGAAAGCACCGAAATCGGTAAGTCTCTCCACACGGCCTTCCATGATCTGGCCCACAACGAAGCCTTCCCATGCGGCGGATTCCTGCGAAGCACGATCCTCCTGGAGCTTCTTTCTGCGGGAAGCCACGATTCTGGTGGTTCCTCTCTTTTCTTCAATCTCGATGACATTGACATCCAGTTCCTGATCCTTGTATACGGACAGGTCACGGACGCTGTGCAGTTCAAGATGGGATGCAGGAATGAAGACACGCTGTCCCAGATAAGATGCGACGACACCACCCTTGACGTCATCCTTAACCTTAACCTTCACGGTCTGATTGTTTTCGAATGCTGCTCTCAGATCTCTGATTGCTTCTTCTCTGTGCATTTCCACCATGGAGAGAATAAAGAAAGAGTCGTTTTCTTGTGGTCGTCTTATGACTTTTGCTTCAATCTCCTGTCCAAGCTGGAGAACTTCTGCCAAGGTTCCGTCAGAACCGGCTGAAGCTTCTTCGATGACGAGCTTTCCGTCATGGCTGGCTCCCACCAAAGCCACGATGGCTTCTTTCTCATCGAGCTGGATGATTTTCCCCTTGATGATCTGACCAATTCTCACAGGCTTCTCATAGAGATCCATAAGGTCCTGCATTGACATTTCTGTCTCGTTTGCTTCAATGTTGTTGTTATCCATCATAAGTTTTCCATTGCCTCCTTTATTATCCATTCAGGTGTGGATGCACCAGCGGTGATCCCGATTTTCACCGCATCTTTAATTTTTTCTCTGATTGCGTCAAGTTCCTTCGCATTTTCTATATGGAAGGTATTGGCGCAGTTTCTTTTGCAGATTTCATAGAGTTTTGTGGTGTTCGAGCTGGACTTCCCTCCAATGACAATCATGGCATCGACTTCCTTGGAGAGTTCCTCCGCAGACTTTTGACGGTCTTCGGTCGCTTTGCAAATGGTGTTGAAAGCAACAAACTCCTTGGCGGTCTTGGCCACATTGCCGATCAGCGTCAGCCAGTTCGACTGTTTCTCCGTGGTCTGGGAAACCACGCAGATTTTTCCCTTCAGCGGAATGTCAATGGTCCCATCCTTGGTAATATAAGCGCTGTTTTCACAGTACCCATTGATACCGACAACTTCTGGGTGGTTCAAGTCGCCCAGGATGATGATTTTGTACCCCTTGCCGTGGTACTCTTTGACTTTCTTCTGAATGTTTATAACATAAGGGCAGGTTAAGTCGATGATCTCGACACCCCTCGCCTTAAGTTCATCATAGAGGGTCATGGATATGCCATGGGTACGGATAATGACCGTATCCTCAGGATTCAGCATCGGAATGAACTCCGGTGTGATTTCCCTGATCCCCTGGTCCGTGAGCTTCCCGGTGACATCCCGGTTATGAATCAGCGGTCCCATTGTGTAGGTTTTGCCTTCCGGCCGCAGGATGGTGAATGCTTCATCCACTGCACGACCGACTCCAAAACAGAATCCTGAATTGGCGGCTCGAATTATCTCTTTCATACGTGCTCCCTGCGTGTTCGTTATTTGGTGAACACCTGAATTATAACATAAATCGGGATTCCCAAAAAACAGGTTCACAATATATTATCGTTGTTTTCAGAAAGTACAAAACTCTAAAAATTTAGACCTCTGAACACTACCTAAAATATTATACTCTATTTTACACAATTAAGCCATACATCTCATGCGTGAATTTTCATGGATTTTTCATGGACTCCGTTCTTATTCAGCGGGAGTCTCGCGAAAGATCCGGCCGCAGGATTTTTGCCTCCCGGAGATACACATGAATGGGGTTCTTTTCCTCCTGATAATGAATCATCACCCGAATGCAGCGCTGAAGGGATCCCTCCACATGCATTTCCTGGAAATGAAGAAGCGGCACATCCCCCATCCCCCGCTGGGTCCTGAGGAACTTCCCGGGATAAGCGCTTTTCACATCGGCGGTGACGCTGAAGAGAATACTGATCATCTTGTCCTTCTGGAGGGTATTGACCGCCATCAGCTGGTCCATTAACTCCAGTGTTGCTTCTTCAATGGCCTCCGGGGTGTCCACCGTCACCGTGGTGGCCCCACGAAGGGCGATCACAGGGAACCTCCCGCCAGATAACCCGTGGAAAAGGCAATCTGGAGATTAAAGCCGCCAGTGACGGCATCCACATCGATCATTTCCCCGGCAAAGGAGAGATTGTCCACCAGTTTGGATTTCATGGTGCTGGGATCAATTTCCTTGATATCCACGCCTCCCCGGGTGATAATCGCCTCATTGAGGGATTTTGCGCCGGTAATGTGGACCTCCAGGCCTTTCAGAAGCTTCACCAGTTGCTGACGTTCTCCCTTGGAAATGCTGTTGCACTTTTTATCCGGTGCGATTCCCGACAGCCGGACAATGACCGGAATCAGCTTGCTGGGCAGGAGTTCATGGAGGGAATTCTGAAAATCCTTATTCTGGAACTTCAAAAAATCCTTTTGCAGACGCAGGTCCAGTTCCTGCTCCTGGAGCCCTGGCTTCAAGTCGATGATCCCGGTGGCATTGCCCCCCTGGTAGTAGGCCGAAGCCGACAAGACCAGCGGACCGCTGACGCCAAAGTGGGTAAAGAGCATCTCTCCCACATCGGAGAACTTGGTTTTCCCCTTTTCCACCAGGGTGAACCGGATATTTTTAAGGCTCAGCCCCTGAAGCTCTTTCGGAAAGCTGTCTGTGGCCACCAAAGGGATCAAAGACGGTTTCATGTCGATGATCCGGTGTCCTGCCCGTTTAGCCAAGCGATGCAGCGTACCATCGGAACCGGTGCCGCTGTAGGAGGCTCCGCCTCCTGCAAAGATAAACCAGTCTCCGCGGATCTGCCCTTCATTGGTGACGAGTCCTTTGATCTTACGCCCTTCTAGGAGCAGATCCGTGACCAGCGTTCTATAGTGAATTTCCACATGACGCCGAAGCAGCTCTTCCTTCAGAACATCGGTGACGTCAAAGGCTTTATCGGAAGCCGGAAAAACCCGGTCTCCCCTTTCCACTTTCAGTTCCAGTCCCCGTTCCCGGAAAAAGGCCATGAGCTGCTCATTGGTAAAGCTGTACAGCGCACTGTAGAGAAACTCCCGGTTGCGGGGTATATTCTCGAAAAACTCTCCAATATCCTTGTTGTTGGTCACATTGCAGCGACCTTTGCCCGTGATGAAGAGCTTCTTTCCCAGTTTTTCATTCCGTTCCAATAGAATGACCTGATGCTCCTTGTGGGCTGCTGCCGCGATGGCAGCCATCATACCCGCTGGGCCTCCTCCGATTACGACGATCTTCAAAATTTACACTCCCTCATGCAGTCAAAAGGACTGCTCAATTTCCCTATCATCATAAAATAAAGGCTTGCACGTATGCAAGCCTTTTCGAGCGTAGCGTAGGATTTAGAAGTTCCCCTGGGCAACCATAGCCTTGGCTACCTTGTCAAATCCGGCGATATTGGCGCCTGCCACCAAGTTGTAGCCGAAGCCATAGAATTCTGCGGCATCTTTGGCATTCTTATGGATGTTGACCATGATCTGGTGAAGCTTGGTGTCCACTTCTTCGGCGGTCCAGGACAGACGCATGCTGTTCTGGGACATTTCCAGTGCAGAGACGGAAACGCCTCCGGCGTTGGCCGCCTTGGAGGGTCCGACAACCATGCCGTTACTCATCATATAGGTCACGGCTTCGTTGGTGCAAGGCATGTTGGCGCCTTCGCAGATGTACTTGATGCCGTTGGCCACGATCATTTGGGCATGCTCCAGATGGATGTCATTCTGGGTGGCGCAAGGCATGATGATGTCCACCTTTCTTCCCCAGGGTTTTTCGCCCGGGAAGAATTCCACGCCAAACTTATCGGCGTAATCCTTCACCTTGTCACGGCCGGAATTTCTCATTTCCACCATGTAGTTGATCTTTTCTGGTGTGTTGACGCCATCGGGATCATAGATA
Source organism: Proteiniclasticum sediminis (assembly GCF_018128025.1). Classification (GTDB taxonomy): domain Bacteria; phylum Bacillota; class Clostridia; order Clostridiales; family Clostridiaceae; genus Proteiniclasticum; species Proteiniclasticum sediminis. The sequence continues at coordinate 251,726 of NZ_JAGSCS010000001.1, forward strand.
TATCCATCCGGTCCGGATAAGGTGACCACTTTGGCCCCCATTTCCGTGGCTTTCTGACAAACTCCCCAGGTGACGTTGCCGAATCCGGAGGAAGCGATGGTCTTTCCGACCAGGGTATCCCCTTCATGCTTCAGCATTTCATTGGCAAAATAGACGATGCCGTAGCCCGTAGCTTCGGGACGAATGAGGGATCCGCCGTAAGGAATGCCCTTTCCGGTCAAGACGCCATTTTCATAATTCCCCTTGATTCTGCGGAACTGTCCGAACAGGTAGCCAATTTCGCGGCCGCCTACCCCGATATCTCCTGCGGGAACGTCCACATCGGCTCCGATGTGGCGATAAAGCTCCGTCATGAAGCTCTGACAGAAACGCATCACTTCACCGTCGGATTTTCCACGGGGATCAAAGTCGGATCCGCCTTTGCCGCCGCCGATGGGCAGTCCGGTGAGAGAATTTTTCAGGGTCTGCTCAAAGCCCAGGAACTTCATGATGGACAGGGTCACGGAAGGATGGAAGCGAAGTCCGCCCTTGAAAGGCCCGATGGCTCCATTGAACTGTACTCGGTATCCTCGGTTGACCTGTGTAATCCCATTGTCATCGACCCATGGAACCTTAAACATGATCTGTCTTTCCGGTTCTACAAAGCGAGCCAGGAGATTCATCCGGATGTATTCCGGATACTTGTCAAACACAGGTTTCAGTGTTGGCAGAACTTCTTCCACAGTCTGAATAAATTCAGCCTCATGTGGGTTTTTCGCTTTCACCTCAAGGATGATTTTCTCGATGTATTCCGTCGAGCTGAGCATTGTACTAACCATTTCTTTACCCCCAAAATTTATTGGTTTTCTTAAGGCAGACTTGAGTTATACCTTTATTTTACAATGATTTGCTGGGCTTTTCACTAGATGAGGCAACTTTGACAACTTCTTATAAAAACCTTTACATCGTTAAAGAAGGAATGAACAATGCAGAATTTAGTTGAGAAAATCATGCAGATTCGGCCGAAAACTTCACGAAATGCATGAAATTAAGGTGAACACTTTAGTTGAAGATATCGTGTTTCGCCCAAATTTCCTCAAGAATACCAAAGACTTCTCCCACCTGTTCCTTTTTCTTCATCCCCACGGAGACAATGACGGCGTTAATGACGCTCAGGGGCGCCACGAGGGAGTCTACAAAGGAAGCCATATTGCTTTGGGCAATGAGGCTGTAGTCCGCCCGGGCGGCCAAGGGGGAAAGAAGGCTATCGGTGATGGCACAGACTTTGGCTTTTCGTTCCTTGGCAAAGTCCAGCGCTTCAATGGTTTTTTGGGAATAGCGCGGGAATCCGATGGCGATGACCAAGTCCTTCTCATTCAGCTTGATCATCTGTTCAAAAATATCGCTGTATCCCTGATGGACGGAACGGACATTCTCCAAAAAGAGATTCAGGTAAAATGCCAGAAAATCTGCCAGGGTGTTGGAGCTTCGAAGTCCAATGATGTAGATGTTCCGCGCTTCAAAAATCGCATTGATCATCTCATCGAAAGTCTTCTCGTTGATCTTCTCTAAAGTGGAGCGGATATTCTCCATGTCCGCTTTGAGCACTCCCTTTAGGGCATTCTCCGTATCCACCAGATTATGGGTCAGTTCCAGTCGCTGCACGGTGGTCAGCTTCACCTTCACCAGATCCTGCAGGGATTTCTGCAGTTCCGGATACCCCTCATACCCCAGCTCGATGGCGAATCGTACCACCGTGGATTCACTGACCCCCACGCTGCTGCCCAGTTTCGCCGCAGTTAAAAATGCGGCTTTGTCATAATGCTTGAGAATAAATTCTGCAATGAGTTTCTGCCCTTTGCTCAGTTTAGGATATCTGCTTTGGATGATTCGCATGAGATCATCGCGATTGCCTTCCATCGTCCATTTCCTCCATCTTCGCTTCGATTTACGCTTTCTTCTTTATTACTATAGGGTTATTTTTTTCATACATCTATATTATAATATAAGAACTGAATTTTGGCAGAGAAGTTTACAATAAGTTCTTCTCCATAATAAATATTATGTTAACTGTTTGTTGTTTAATCGTTTGTTTATCCGATAAATGAGGAGTTTATCGGACAATGAGGTGAAAAAATGCAGAAATTACGCTTTGGAATCTCCGGAATCCCCCATGGAGATCGCAAAATGACTTACCCCGAGGGGATCGAATATCTCCGGAGTTACGGACTGGATGCCATGGAGCTCCCCTTTGTCCGAAGTGTCAACGTCACGGACAAGAACCGCCCCGGAATCCTCGCCATGAAAGAAAAACACGAGATCTATCTTTCGGCCCATGGGTCCTATTTTATTAATCTCAATGCCGAGGATGCGGAAAAACGCGAAGCGAGTAAAGAAAGAATTCTCAAAGGCGCCGCCGCCCTGGCTTCTGTAGGGGGGCGTTCCCTGGTCTTCCATGCGGGTTATTACCTTCAGGATACCCGGGAGATCACGCTGCAGAATATTCTTCGCGAACTGGAGACCCTCCCGGATCTCGGCGTGACCTACCGTTTGGAAACCACAGGAAAAGAAACCCAGTTTGGCAATCTCGAGGAACTCATCGCCATCAGCCAAACCATCCCCACTTGCGGAATCTGTGTGGACTTTTCCCATATCCATGCCCGCTATAACGGGATCTTGAAGACCTACGAAGACTTCGCCCGGATTTTGGAACAGATTGGCGAAGGCCTGGGTCAGTCAGCCTTGGAGGACCTCCATCTTCATTTGTCCGGAATCCACTATGGTCCCAAGGGCGAGAAAAACCATCTTCCCTTTGAAGAAAGTGATTTTCAGTATAAAGCCTGTCTCCAGGCCCTGAAGGCTTTCCACGCCGGAGGCGTGGTGATCTGCGAAAGCCCCATCCTGGAGAAGGACGGCCTGCTGCTGAAGGAATACTGGGAAACCTTATAGCCTTGTCGAGAAAACTCAGCGAAATTCAACCAAATTTTAATCGGTTCTTTATCTTCTTCTGCTATCGTTAGACTATCGTGAAATGCAACGTTAGTTCAGCGGAAAAATGCTGGAAAGGAATGCCCATGAACCAGACTCAAGATCTCCTGCTCGTTGGACAGCTTCAGGCCTCAGCCATGGAGGATTTTTCGGCCTGCTGCGAAAATCCTTTCCAGGGGCTGAAGAAAGTCTCGCGCATCGAAAAACTTTATCTTGAGCGGGAAATCCGTAAGCTCATGGAGCGATGCTTCAAGAAACTGGAGCCCTGGAAGGATAAGGATCCCCAGGAACTCTCCGTGGAGGAACAAGCCCAGGTGGAGTTCATTTTCCGGGAAATCCTTCTGGAACTGGATCGGAAGAAGCTTTTCTTTGACCGTCCCTTCCTCACCCTCTTTCTGGAAAAAGGGTATCTGGACACTACCAAAGGATTCTTCCGGGCCGCCCGGGCCCATGATCCGCAGTTCCAGTTCATGGACCTCTTCCAGGCCATGCGCAATGTCTGGATCATGAACTCTCTACAGCTCCTCTTTGATCTTCCCGTGCAGCTGACGCCTTCGGTATTTTCCTACAGCATGCTCTATCCCTATACGGATAATTATCTGGATGACCCCACCATTTCCAGTGCGGCGAAGCGTCGCTTCAACCAGCGGCTGGAGCAGGTTCTCCAGGGGAATCCCGTGGAGGAGGTCACCCCGGAAGAAGACAAAATCTTCCAGATGGTCCGTAATATCGAAGAGGAGTTTTCCCGGATTCGCTTTCCGGAGGTCTATGACAGCCTGCTCCTCATCCAGGATGCCCAAAGCGCCAGCATGGCCCAGGATAGCCAGTCCAAGCTCTCCCCCCAGCTCTCCCTGCCCATCAGTTTCTATAAAGGCGGAAGCTCCGTCCTGGCGGATGCTTTCCTGGTGAAAGGCGAGCTGACGGAAACGGAAATGGATTTCACCTTCGGATACGGCTGTTTCCTCCAGCTCCTGGATGATCTGCAGGATGTGGAAAGCGACCGCAAGGACGGCCACTGGACTCTCTTTAGCCATAAGAACGAAGAGGCTATTTTTGACCAGGAAGTGCTGAAGCTCCTCTGCTTCATCCAAAAAGTCATGACGAAACACCATTTGGGGTACGCCGAGGAAGCGCTGATGAAAGACGTCATTGCCCAGTGCACCCGGATGATGGTCATGGAAGTCATTGGCCGAAACCCCCAGCTGGTCTCGGAAAATCTATATGATCACCTGGAGTCTTACTCCAAGGTTCGGCTCTCCTTCTACAAGGAGTTCCGAGAAAAGGCGGAAAGCTATTTCCAGCCCTCCGGGCTTCTGAAGCCCGTGGCGGAGCCTCAGCTCATCCTCTAGCCCACATCTTCAGCGAAAATGCCCCGGATCCTTCGATGGATCCGGGGCATTTCAACATCCTGCGCGTTTATAGGGCGGGCTTAATTTTCATCTTCCTCGAAGAGTTCCAGGGACTCCTGTTCCATTTCCTTCTTCCTCAGGTCCATCTCCACCAGCTTCTCCGGCAGAGGATTCTCCTTGCGCATTTCCTTCAGCGAGCTGAAGCCAAACTGAATGAGGAACTCATCGGTGGTCCCGTAGAGTTTCGGCCGTCCTGGTGCGTCCTTACGGCCCACGCCCTTGATGAGGCCCTTCTCCTGGAGCTTGGTCAGCACATAGTCGCTGTTCACTCCGCGGATTTCATCGATCTCCACCCGGGTCACGGGCTGTTTGAAGGCGATGATGGCCAAACACTCCAGGGCTCCTTTGGAAAGACTTTGACGCTCATTGACCCCCAAAAGCTCCTTGAGATACACTGTGTTTCTTTCCTTGGTGCCCAGCTGCAGCCGGTTTTCCAGCTCCAGGAGGCGAATCCCCCGCTTTGTGGCTTCCAGATCCTGCCGGTATAGGGTGAGGATCTCCTCCATGGCGCCTTCGCTGATTCCGAGGATGCGCATGCAGTCACTGCGTTTCACGGGCTCTCCCGCTGCAAAGAGAAGGCTTTCCAGGGCGCTCATGAGCCCCTCCTTATCCATGGGATCCGGTGTGCCCGTGGCGGTAAATAAGTTATCTTCCATCGTTTTCCCCCTTTTCGATGATGATCTCCGAGAATACATCCTCTTGGGAGATCCGAATCCGCCGATTGCGGGTCAGCTCCAGCACCGCCAGAAACATGACGATGGCCTCGGCTTTGGAACGGCTCTTCTGGAGCAGCGCGTTGAAATTCACCGAACTGTTCGCATAGAGAAACCGCTCCAGCTCCTCCATCTTGTCCTCGATCTTGAACTCTTCCCGTTCCAGTTTCCTGGGCCTGCTGAAGCTCCGATTGAGTTTTTCCTTCTGGCGATTCATGAGACTGGTATAGGTGAGGTAGAGATTCTCCATGGTGACCCCCCGAAGGAGCTCGGAAAGAGGCACTTCCTCCTGGGGGATCGTCTCCGCCCGCTTGGTGAGGATCACCTGATCCAAACGGAACCGTTCCTCGAAGGTTTCGGCCATCTCCTTGAAGACCTCGTACTCCTCAATGCGGAGCACCAGTTTTTCTTTCAGTTCCTCCTCATCCACCGCTTCCTTGTACTTGGGAAGCATCTCCCGGGACTTGATCTCCAGGAGCGTCGCCGCCATGACAAGGAAGTCCGAAGCCACATCCATATCCAGCTCCTGCATGCTGTGAAGATACGTCAGATACTGGCTGGTGATCTCGGAGATCTGGATCTCCTGGATCTTCATTTTATTCACCTTTAACAGGTGCAGAAGAAGGTCAAAGGGCCCTTCAAAATTCGTGATGTTGATCGTTAAGCTCTCCATGCCTTCCCTCCTTCATTTCATTCCTTTCCCATTATAGCGAATTTTCCCGAACAAGGAAACAGGACCCTCCCGAGAGTTTCCTCCTTGGGGTGTCCTGTTTCTCCCTTGCTATTCGCCAATGACATCCAGAATGAACGGAATGGGCTTAGCCACATCCGCAGAAATCACATAGGCTTCCAGCGCCTTTTGGTACGCTTCCTCATAGTTCTCCCGGTTGGTGAGGAGCCTGCAGAGGACTTCCCCTTCCTTCACCGGATCCCCGGCTTTCTTTTCCAGGCTGATGCCCGCGGCGTAATCAATGACATCCTCCTTGGTTTCCCGACCGGCGCCCAGCAGCATGGCCGCGGTGCCGATTTCCTCGGCTTTGATCTCATGGACATAACCAAAGGATGTGGCCCGCACAGGAATGGATCGCTTCGCCTGGGGCAAACGCTCCGGATGACGGATGGTTTCCGGATCTCCGCCCTGAATCTTGGCCAGGAGCACGAAGGTCTCCAGGGCTGTCCCATCGGCAATCTTCGTGATAATCGCTTCTTTGGCCTCTTCCAAAGTGGAGAAGGCTTCACCCAGCACCGCCATTTGGGCTGCGATGCTCACGGCCACCTGAAGCAGGTCTTTGCTGCCTTTGCCCTTCAGGGCTTCGATGGCTTCTCTTACTTCATTGGCATTGCCCACTTCATGGCCCAGGGGCTCGTTCATGTTGGTGAGCACAGCCACGGTCTTTCGGCCCAATCCGTTGCCGATGGCCACCATGGCCTTCGCCAGCTTACGGGCATCCTCCAGGGTCTTCATGAAGGCGCCGTTGCCCACTTTGACATCCAGTACGATGGCATCGGAGCCGGAGGCGATCTTCTTGCTCATGATGGAGCTGGCGATGAGGGGGATGCTGTCCACGGTGGCGGTCACATCCCGAAGGGCATAGAGCTTCTTGTCCGCGGGTGTCAGATCCCCCGTCTGCCCCACGATGGCCATTTTGTAGCGGTTCACATTCTCCATGAACTGGGCCATGGAAAGCTCGATGTTAAAGCCGGGAATGCTCTCCAGCTTGTCGATGGTGCCCCCCGTATGCCCTAATCCTCTTCCGCTCATCTTCGCCACGGGAACGCCCAGGGACGCGACTAAGGGGATGACGATGAGGCTGACCTTATCGCCCACCCCGCCGGTGGAATGCTTGTCCACCTTGATGCCTTCGATGGACGACAGATCGATCTGATCCCCCGACTCCACCATGGCCATGGTCAGCGCATTGGTTTCCGCTGGGGTCATGCCTTTAAAATAGATGGCCATGAGCAGTGCGGAGATCTGGTAGTCCGGAATGCGGCCCTTAGTATAGCCTTCGATGACAAACCCGATTTCCGCCGGGGTGAGTTCCACCCCCTTCTTCTTTTTCTCGATAATCTCCAAAATATGCATGTCTACATCTCCTTGATGACGTTCGAAATGAGCGTGATGAACCGTCCGCGGACACGGGCGGAGACTTCAATGACTTCCTGATGGTTCAGGGGCTGATCCAGGATTCCCGCTGCCATGTTGGTGATGCAGCTGACGCCCAGCACCCGCATGCCCGACCAGTTGGCCACAATGGCCTCTGGTACGGTGGACATGCCGATGGCGTCGGCGCCCAGGGTGCGATAGGCCTTGATTTCCGCCGGAGTTTCATAGCTGGGACCCGTATACATGGCATAGACGCCCTTCTTCAGCGGAACTCCCTCCTCCTGGCCGATCTTCTGTGCCAGGGCCTGAAGCCCGCGGTCATAGACCCTGGACATGTCCGCAAACCGGGGACCCAGCTGGCTGATATTTTTGCCCATGAGGGGATTGTTTCCGGTGAAGTTCAGGTGATCGGTGATGAGCATGAGATCCCCGGGCGTAAAGCTCAGGTTCACGCCGCCGCAGGCATTGGTGACGATGAGGTTCTTGACGCCCATCCGACGCATGACCATGACCGGAAGAGTCACTTCCTTCATGGTGTAGCCTTCATAGTAGTGGAAACGGCCCTGCATCATGACGACCTTCTTGCCCTGGTAGGTGCCGAAGACAAACTGTCCTGCATGGCCTTCCACGGTGGAGACGAGAAAATCCTCGATCTCCCCATAGGGAATGACGATGGGCTCCTCCACCTGTTCAGCCATGTCGCCCAGGCCGGAGCCCAGGATCACCAGGACCTCCGGTATAAAGGGAACTTTAGCCTTCAGCTGCTCGATAATATGATCAATTCGTGCGATATTAAATTCCATGGTTGTCTCCTTTATTTCTGAATTTCATGAAGGAAGCTTTCCCCATACAAGGTATTCTCCACCCCGAGATACTCCAGCACCGTCTTGCCGATATCGGAGAAGGTCCTGCGGATGCCCAGGGTCGCTCCCGGACGCACAGACTGGCCGTAGACCAGGATCGGAATATACTCCCGGGAATGGTCCGTGGAGGCGGTGGTGGGATCGCAGCCGTGATCTGCGGTGATGATGAGGAGATCCTCCTCCCCCATCTTCTCCAGAAGACGCGGCAGTTCCCGATCGAACTCCCGGATGGAGGCATAGTAGCCTTCATAGTCGTTGCGGTGACCAAACTTCATGTCGAAATCCACCAGATTGGACCAGATGAGCCCTGGCAGGTTGGCGTCCAGATAGTTCAGGGTCTCTTCGACACCTTCCAGATTGTTCTTCGTGTGGATGGCATGGGTGACGCCGATCTTGTTGAACACGTCCTCGATCTTTCCTACGCACATGACGTTCTGACCTGCTTCCTTCACATACTCCAGAATGGTCTTGTTGAAGGGATCCAGGGCATAGTCCTTGCGGTTTGCCGTCCGCTGGAAGTTACCCGGTTCGCCCACAAAGGGTCGGGCGATGACGCGGCCCACCTGCCAATCCCCCACGAGCATTTCCCGGGCGATTTCGCAGTAGCGGTACAGTTCTTCCAGGGGGATGATCTCCTCATGGGCGGCAATCTGGAACACGGAGTCTGCCGAGGTGTAGATGATGGGGTAACCGGTGCGCATGTGCTCCTCGCCCAGCTCCACGATAATTTCTGTACCGGAGGCCACCACATTGCCCAGGGTTTTGCGTCCGATCTTCGCTTCAAAGGCATCCATGATTTCTTTGGAGAAGCCTTCGGGATAGGTGTTCAGGGGCTTTTCCAGGATAACGCCGGCCATTTCCCAGTGCCCAGTGACGGTATCCTTGCCCACGGAGAGCTCCGCAGCTTTTCCATAGGCTCCCTGGGGGGGATCCTGGGGCTTTACGCCCTCCAAGGGGGCGATATTGCCCAGACCCAGGGCCTCCAGGTGGGGAACTTCCATGCCGCCCACAGCCTTGGCGATGTTGCCCAGGGTGTTGGACCCCACATCGCCATAAAGATGAGCATCGGGCATTTCGCCGATCCCCACAGAATCCAGTACAATCAGTATTGCTCTTTTCATCATTCATTACCTCCTACGCCCGTGGATGGGCTTCATCGTAGACTTCCTTCAGTTTTCGGTTTTTCACCAGTTTCAGATAGACCGCCGTGGCCTTGATGTCGTTATGGCCCAAAAGGGTAGATAACGTGGTGAGATCGGCGCCTCCGGCCAGAAGATGCACCGCATAGGAATGGCGCAGAGAATTGAGATTAATTTTGCCATCGAGGCCGGAGCTCTGGGCATAGTCTTTAAAAATCTTCCAAAGTCCCTGCCGCGTCATTTTCTCCCCCCGCTGGGAGGGAAAGAGCACGGAAGAGCCCAGGACCAGATCTTTGCGGGACTCCAGGTACTCCCGGAGGCTGGCGACGGCAAAGGACCCGATGGGGATGAGCCGCTCCTTGTTCTTTTTCCCCCGGATGGACACATAGCCCCGGGAAAGATCCACGTCCCGCACCGTCAGATCCAAGAGCTCCGACGCCTTGAGCCCGGCGCCGTACAAAAGCTCCAGAATGGCTTTGTCTCGTTTTCCCTTCAGCTGCGAAAGATCCGGAGCCTGGAGCAGGCGTTCCACTTCCTCCACCGAGAGGGCTTCCGGAAGATTCCGCTTGATTTCCGGCAGTTCGAAAAAGAGGATCGGGGCTTCCACGATGCGGTTCTTTTTCCGCAGATACTTGTAGAAATTTCGGACGGAAACCAGATGCCGGGAAATGGTGGAACGGGACATCTCCTGATCCAGAAGGTAGCTGATGAAGTTGGAGACTTCCACTTCATTGAACTCCTCCAGCTCCAGGGCTTCCTCCTCCAGATAGGCCAAGAGGCGGACCAGATCTCTACGGTAGGCGTCCAGCGTATTCTCTGACTTTCCTTCCCGCTTCAGTTCCTCCAGATAGGCTTGGAGCAAATCCTCTCTCATAGCAGCTTACTCAGCGTATAGGCCGCCACGGTTTTCAGATCCTTGATGACGCCTAGGCGCAGTCCTTTCACAAACTCCTCATCGGAGAGTCGGATGAGATCGATGAATTCGTCCTCATCGCCGCCCTTGACCCCTGGGGTGAGGTCTTGGGCATGATAGAGATGGATCATTTCGTCACTGTAGCCCGGAGACGAGGCATAGGCGCCCAGGTACACCAGGGAGCCGCAGCGGTAGCCGGTTTCCTCCTCCAGCTCCTTTTTGGCATTCTCTTCGGGCGTCAGGTGCGTTTCCAGCTTTCCCGCAGGAAGCTCCAGATAGGCTTCCTCCATGGGCTTTCGAAACTGCCGGACCAGAAGGATCCGGTCCTTCTCGTCCCGGGCGAGAATGCAGACGCCGCCGGGGTGACGGACGATTTCCCGGAAGGCCTGTTTGCCGTCGGCAAGAAGCACCTCCTGGGTTTCCAGGGTAATAATTTTCCCTTGGTACAGTTTATTTTTCGTCAGGGTATCTTCCATGAATTCCATAATCGTCCTCCTTCGCAGGATATGGAGATACAAAAAGACCCATGGAGTTATCCGGGGTCTCGAAACGGTTGAGGGTATTCCATTCATCTCTATTTTACACGATAACGGCGCAGTTGATAAGACTGCGCCGGGAAGAGCGGTTCTTTATCGGGCAAAGTTCAAATATTGTTCATGAACCTACGGGGTGTCCCGCGGATTTAGACGCTGATCCCCAGACGGAACTTGTCGCTGATGAGGGCGATGAACTCCGAGTTGGTGGGTTTTCCCTTGTCAAAATTCACGTTGAATCCCGGGAGATTGTTGATGTTTTGCAGCTGTCCCCGGTTCCAGGCCACTTCAATGGAATGACGGATGGCCCGCTCCACCCGGGACGAGGTGGTGTTGAACTTCACCGCAATGTTGGGGTAGAGTTCCTTCGTCACCGCCGAGAGTAGCTCCACATCCTCAATGACCTCCAGGATGGCTTCCCGCAGGTACTGATAGCCCTTGATATGGGGAAGAATTCCCGATTCCTGCAAAATGTTGGAGAGCTCCGTGGCTAAGTCCGGCTTTTTTCCGCCTTCGGCACTGCCGGATACGGGATGATCTTCTTTGGTCTCCTCATCGCGGTGGTCCGCCGCATCCTGGCCAAAGTAGCTCTTGATGCGCTTCTTCAGGAGCTTCATGTCGATGTCCTTCACCATGTAGTAGTCGGCGCCGAGGGTGATGGCGGTATTGGTGACCTTATCATGGGAGATGGCGGAATAGACAATGATGATGGGCTTGTCCGGCATATTCTTCAGGGCTTCCAGCACCCCGAGGCCGTCCAGCTGCGGCATGATGATGTCCAGCAGCAGCACATCGGGTTTCTTTTCCTTCACCACGTTCAGGGTTTCCAGACCATTTCTCACCACACCGGTGATCTCGATGTCCGGATCACTGCCCAGATATTCCCGGAGTAAGTTGCTGATATCCTCATTGTCATCGGCAATGACTACTTTGATTTGTCTGTTCATGTTACACCTGCCTGCTCTTTAATCCTCAAATCTGAGTCCTGGGGAGATAATACTTGAATTATACGCTATTTTCCACGGTTTTTAAACCCTGTATTTCTTTTTGATATCTTGTGTCTTTTCGATGATATCACGAGCATTTTGCCGTGTGGGTTCGGAAATGGCCCGGCCGCCGATCATCTTGGCCAGCTCTTCCACCTTGCCCTCCAGGTCCACGGAAACCACCCGGGTGAAGGTGCGTTTCTTGTCCTCTTCCTTGGCCACCACCAGGTGGTGGTCGGAAAAGGCCGCGATCTGGGGGAGATGGGTGACGCAGAAAACCTGGAAGGCGCCGGAGAGGGCATACATCTTCTCCCCCACGGCCTCGGCGATGCGCCCGCTGATGCCGGTATCGATTTCATCGAAGATCACCGAAGGGGTCTTATCCTTGTCGATGAAGGCCACCTTCATGGACAGCATGATGCGGGAGAGCTCACCGCCGGAGACGATCTTTTCGAGAGCCTTGCGGGGTTCGCCTGTATTGGTGGAGATGAGAAAGGCCACGTCGTCGATGCCTGTGGCATGGAGAGTCTCCGTAGCCGTCACGGCCACGTCAAACTCCGCTTTCTCCAGGCCCACAAACTTCAGTTCCCGGTTGATCTTCTGGCTGAGAGCCTTCGCTCCCGCCACCCGAAGCTCGTGGAGCGCTTTGCCCAAAACGAAGAGCTTCCGCCTGGACTCCGCCATGGCTTTCTCGGTGGCCTGGATCAGCTCCTCGGCGTTGACGAGATCTTCGTACTGCTTTCGGATCTTCTCCCCATAGGCCAGGACATCCGTGACCTCGGGGCCGTACTTCTTCTTCATGGTGCTGTAGGTGTAGAGGCGCTCATTGACCTCATTGAGCTCATCCTGGTCATAGTAGACGTTCTCCATGGCGCCGCCCAGCTCCCGGGAGGTTTCCTCCAGGGCAAAGTAGGCGCCTTCCAGGTTCTCCAGGGAAGGCTTCACCTGGGGATAGACTTTTTCGATGCCTTTCAGGCCATGGAGGGCCGCCGCCAGGGATTCCAGAATCCCGGATTCTTGTGCCAGGAGTTCATGGGCGCTGGAAAGGCCCAGTGAGATTTTTTCGGCATGGCTCAGCATGGAGACTCGGGCGAGAAGCTCCGCCTCCTCCTCCACCTTGAGCTTGGCTTTATCCAGGTCTTCCAGCTGGAAGCGCAGATAATCCAGAAGCTTTTCCCGGTCCTTGCTCCCCTGGAGCTCCTGGAGTCTTTCCCTCAGGGCCCGAAGATGGTCATACTCCCGGGTATAAGCGATGGCCTCCGGGGACTGGAAAAGGTCGGCGAAGCTGTCCAGATACTCCATGTGCTTGGTATTGTCCAGGAGGTTCTGGTTATTGTGCTGGCCGTGGATGTCCAGAAGCTCTTTGCCCACTTCCTTCAGCACGCTGACCAGTACGGTTTTGCCGTTGATCCGGGCGCTGTTTCGGCCATTGACGAAGCTTTCCCGGGAAAAGATGATGACCTCCTCCACGGGAATCCCCAGCTTTTCCAGAATCCTTTCCGCGGCAGGGTCCGTGGTGAACACGGCCTCCACAGAGGTGCTTTCTGCTCCGGTGCGGATGAACTCCTTGTTGAACTTTTCTCCCAGGACAAAGTTGATGGAGTCGATGAGAATGGACTTTCCTGCTCCCGTTTCCCCGGTGAGAATGGTGAAGCCCGCTTCAAAGTTCAGGTCTAAAGCATCGATGAGGGCGAAATTTTTGACGTTCAGCTGAAGCAACATGCTACTTCCCCACCATCTCGGAAATCTTTCGAACGATCTGCACCGCCATCTCTTCGGAGCGTACCATCATAAAAATGGTGTTGTCTCCGGCGATGGTCCCCGCGATTTCCGCCAGATCCAGCTGATCGATGGCTTCTGCCGCTGTGGACGCCGCCGCCGTGATGGTGCGTACCACCACCATCTTGTCGATGTTCTCCACGGACAGGATGGTGTGGGAAAGCAGGGTCACCAGCTTTCCGATGGTGTCCTTGTTCTCTTCCTTGTTGGCCACATACTTGTACCGGCCACTGGAACTTAAGACTTTGATGAGCTGCAGATTCTTGATGTCCCGGGAAACCGTGGCCTGGGTGACGTTGAACCCTTCTGCACGCAGTTCTTGAGCCAGTTCCTCCTGGGTTTCAATGTCTTTACGGGCGATGATTTCCAGCATTTTGCTTCGTCGGTCGATTTTCAACTTATTCCCCCCTTTGAATATTCATAGCTTTATTAATCATTTTTTTGCGCAGGACGTCATAATAGTCGTAATCGTCCAGACGCAGGATTTTGCAGGACATGGGTGCTTTCCGGATGGCGATGGTGGTATCTTCCGTGATCTTCAGATTCTCCTGGCCATCCACGGAAAGGAAGTAGTTTTCATTGCTTTTGCCGATCTTGATCCGGATCTCCTGGCTGCTGCTGACGATGAGATTCCGGATGCCGAAGGTGTGGGGCGAGATGGCGGTGATGCCCATGGCCTCCACCGTGGGCGACATGATGGAGCCTCCGGCGGAGAGATTGTACGCCGTGGATCCCGTGGGTGTGGTGATGATGATGCCGTCCCCCCGGTAACTGTTGGCAAAATCCTTGTCCACATAGAGCTCGAAATAGATGATGTTGCCCAAGGCACCTTTATGGACCACCACGTCGTTCAGCGCCGTGTAAACCTTGGGGTCTTCTTCGCATTCCACCCGGGCTTCCAGCATCATCCGGTCCTCGATGACGAAATGACCGGCCTCCACCTTTGTCAAGGCCTCTTTCAGGCCCTCCAGATCTGTCCCCGTGAGGAACCCCAGATAGCCGATGTTGATCCCTAAAAGGGGCACCTGGCAGCCATAGGAGAGACGCGCCGCTGAAAGGAGCGTGCCGTCCCCGCCGAGAACCAGGAGGAGATCCAGACCTTCTACGTCCTCTTTCCGGGAAACTTGAGAAACGGCAGCGTCCGGCAGAGCCTCCCGAAGGCGGCTCAGGGTTTCTTCCCGGTATTCCCCCGTGGGGTCCTTTTTTTCATTGCTGTAAATGCCAATCCGATTCATGGTTCCCCCTCCTTGCTGCTTACAGGGCATGGGCTTCATCCAGCACGTCCTGGATGCGTTGGCTGAGGTTCAAAGGCATATCCTTCGGCTGCTTTCCGAAGTAGACGAGAAACTCCACGTTCCCCTCAGGCCCCTTGATGGGGGAAAAGTCCAGCCCATAGATGACGAGCCCGCTCTTCGTCAGAAAGTCCGTGATGGTGAGGAGCACCTCTTCATGGGTGGACCGTTTCTTCACGACGCCTTTCTTCTCCACCTTCTCCCGTCCCGCTTCAAACTGCGGCTTGATGAGGGCCACCATCTCCCCGTCTTCCCCCATGAGGTTCATGGCGGGGGGGATGATCTTCATGATGGAGATAAAGGAGACATCCGTGGCGGCAAAATCGATGACGTCGGGGATGTCTTCCCGGGTGGCGTAGCGGAAGTTCATCCGCTCCAGACAGACCACCCGAGGATCCGTCCGAAGCTTCCAGGCAAACTGCCCGTAGCCCACATCCACAGCAAAGACTTTTGCTGCACCGCTCTGGAGCATTACATCGGTGAACCCTCCTGTGGAGGCGCCGATGTCGAGACAGGTTTTCCCCTTCAAATTGATGGCAAAGGCCTTCACGGCCTTGTCCAGCTTATACCCGCCCCGGGAAACAAAGGGCATTTTTTCGCCCCGGTCCGTGATGTCGGCGCTGCGAAGATACTTGGTTCCGGGCTTGTCGGCCTTCTGGCCGTCCACATAAATTTTCCCCGCCATGATCTGCGTCCGGGCTTTTTCCCGGGATTCATAGAATCCCTGTTCCACCAGGAGCACATCCAGCCGTTCCTTGTCACTCATTCTTTTCACCTGCAAATTTCCGGATCCGGGCGGTGATGGTCTCCAGCCCCAGCCCGTATTTCTCGTAAAGTTTTTCCACACTGCCCTGGACCACAAAGGTGTCCCTAAAGCCCAAGGGCAGGATGCGTCCGGCTTTTTTGTGCCCGGCGGCCGCTTCCAGCACCATGCTGCCAAAGCCCCCATGGAGAAGATTGTCCTCCAGGGTCACGATGCATTTTCCCGCCTCCAGATGCTGAAGAATCAGCGCCTCGTCCACGGGTTTGATGAAGCAGCCATTGACCAGACCAAAGCTCAGCCCTTCTGCCTGGAGCCGCTGGATGATTTTTAGTCCCTTCTGAACCATTTTTCCTGTGGCGTAGAGATAGCCGTCTTTTCCTTCGGCCAGCACCTCAAACTTCCCCGGGGTGAAGGTCTTCAGCGGGGGCAGATCAAAATCCTCCGGATCCCCGCCCCGGGGATAGCGGATGGCCAAGGGTCCCGGAAAGGTTTCGGAGTAGTAGAGCATGTATTTCAGCTCATCCAGACTTTTCGGCGCCATGACCGTGAGATTCGGGATGGGGGTCAGGAAGGAGAGGTCGAGGATGCCCTGGTGGGTTTCCCCGTCATCGCCCACCAGCCCCGCCCGGTCGATGCACAGCGTCACGGGGAGCTTCTGGATGCAGAGGTCATGGACCACCTGGTCGAAGGCCCGCTGCAGGAAGGTGGAATAAAGGGCCACATAGGGCTTCATTCCGCCCACGGCGAGACCTGCCGCCAGGGTCACCGCATGCTGCTCGGCAATGCCCACGTCAAAGAGACGCTTGGGGTAGAGCTCCTTGAAGCCCGTGAGCCCCGTGCCGTCCGGCATGGCGGCCACCACGGCCACAATGTCCCGGTTGTTTTTCGCCATCTCCATGAGGGTGGTGCCGAAAACCTTGGAGTAGGTGGTTTTTCCCTGGGCTTTGGCTTTGCCGTTATCCGTGTTGAAGGGCGGCACCCCGTGGAACATCTCCGGATGCTGCTCGCTGCGGACATAGCCCTTCCCTTTTTTCGTGATGACATGGACGAGCTTGGGCCCCTTCATATCCCGGGCCACCTTCAGCACCTTGGACATCTCCTTGATGTTGTGGCCGTCCACGGGACCCAGATAGGTGAGCCCCATGTTTTCGAAGAGCATGCCGGGCAGGAGCATGGACTTGATGCCGTCCTTGACCTTGTCCACGGATTTGTTGATGCTTTTCCCGAGGGGCATGCGGTCCAGGAGCTCCTGGACTTCCTTCTTGGCCCGCTCATAGCCGGGATCCCCCCGGAACTGGCTAAGATAGGTGCTGATGCCGCCCACATTCCGGGAGATGCTCATCTGGTTGTCGTTGAGGACGATGATGAGGTCGGTCTTTTTGTCCCCCACATCGTTTAAGGCCTCCATGGCCATGCCCCCGGTGAGGGCGCCGTCCCCGATGACGGCGATGACCTGGAAATCCTCTTCCTTCAAATCCCGGGCCCGGGCAATGCCTAAGGCCGCGCTGATGGACGTGGAGGAATGGCCCGTGTCAAAAATGTCATAGCGGCTTTCCTCCCGCTTGGGGAATCCGCTGAGCCCTTCAAACTGGCGCAGGGTGCCAAAGGCATCCTTGCGTCCCGTGAGGATTTTATGGACATAGGACTGGTGTCCCACATCGTAGATGATCTTGTCTTTTTCCAGATCGAACACGTTAAAAAGACTCACCGTGAGTTCCACCACGCCCAGATTGGGCGCCAGATGGCCGCCGGTCTTCGACACGGACTCCACGAGGAAGCTCCGGATCTCCTCCGACAGCATATACAGCTCCTCCAGGGACAAAGCTTTAATGTCCTCTGGGGCCTTGAACCCATCCTTCAGTATTCCCACTTCTTTCCCTCCTAATAACTTCTCTCCATGAGGGTTTTGGCAAGGTCGGCAAGGATCTGGGTATCCCGGGGAATCCCCGCCAGAATGTCTAAGCATTCCAGGGTGGCCTCCCGGGCCATTTCCTTGCTCTTCTCGATTCCAAAAAGCTCCACGTAGGTGGTTTTTCCGGATTTTTCATCCTTCCCGATGCTCTTGCCCAGGACTTCCGCCGTGGCGGTCTTGTCCAGGATGTCATCCTGAATCTGGAACGCCAGTCCCAGTTTCAGCCCAAAGGCCTGAAATTTCGCGGTTTCCTCCGGGTCAGCCCCGAAATAGATCGCCGGCGCCGTAATGGCCGCCGCAATGAGTTTTCCGGTCTTTTCCCGGTGGCAGGCCATGAGTTCCTCATAGCTTGCCCGGCGGGTCTCATGCTCCAGATCCATGACCTGGCCCAGGATCATCCCCTCCCGGCCGGCGGAGCGGCTGATGTGTAGGGCAGCTGCGGCGCCCCGGGGGCCCTTCGCTGCATAGGTTTCCAAAAGGACATTCATGGCTTCGTTGAGGAGGGCGTCCCCGGCAAGGATCGCCAGAGCCTCCCCGAAGACTTTGTGACTGGTGGGTTTACCCCGGCGCAGATCATCATTATCCATGGCCGGCAGATCGTCATGGATGAGGGAGTAGGTATGGATCATCTCCAGGGCCAGGGCCATGGGGAGGATCTCTTCAGGGTCCTCATCATAGATCTTCGCCATGACCAGGGCCAGCGCCGGACGCAGGCGCTTTCCGCCCAGGTTCATGCTGTAGGCCATGGCCTCATGGATTCTATTGTCCGGCAAATTCTGAAAGTAATTCAGAATAGCACCATCGATGATGGTTTTCATTTCTTTCAGCATCTAAAACTCCACTTCTTTCTCATCGTCCATGATTTTTACTTTTTCTTCCGCCTTCGCCAGAATCGCCTGCAGTTCCTTGGTCAGGGCAACCCCTTCCTCATACTTGAGCATGGCGTCCTCCAGGGAGATGTCCCCGGTTTCCAGGGCGGCGAGGATCTCTTCCAGTTTATTCATCAGTTCCTGATATCCGGTTTTCTTTTTCATCGGTTCTTCGCACCTCCACAGTTCGTTGACCATCGCGCAATCGGATGGTGAGGATCTTGGCCTGGTCCAGCTGGGTTACGCTTCGGAGAAGCTCCCCGCTTTCCCCGTACACCAGGGCGTAGCCCTTATCGAGAATCTTCAGGGGACTGTGGGCCTGGAGAAGATTCCATGCCCCTAAAAGCTCCGACCGGCTCTTCTCGATCCGGCGCTGAAGGATCTGATCCAGCTTTTCCCTGCTTTCCTCCACTTGGCGGAAACTTTGGGCCAGCATCATTTTAGGACTGTTTTTCGCCAACAGCTCCGCTCTGCCCTGGAGCTGAGCCTGGAGCACACGGATCTTTCCGGTGTAGAGCCCCTGCAGATGCTGGGTTCGGGCACGGAGGGCCCGCTGCATTTCCTCCAGGGCGGGGATTGCCACCTCCGCAGCCTGGGAAGGGGTGGCCAGCCGGCGATCGGCGACGAAATCGGCGATGGTGAAGTCCACTTCATGGCCGATGCCCGTGATCACCGGCACCGGGCTTTTCCGGATGGCATAGGCCAGATCCAGATCATTGAAGGCCGCCAAGTCTTCCATGGCTCCGCCGCCCCGGGCGAGAATGACAAGATCGATGTCCTTCCGGCTCCGAAGGCGTTCCAGGGCGTTTACCAGGCTCTTCCGGGCCTCTTCCCCCTGGACCAGGGTGGGATAGATGACGAGGGATACTCCGGGATTGCGCCGAGAGGCCACGTTCATGATATCCCGAATGGCTGCCCCCGTGGGGGACGTGACCACGGCAATCTTTTCCGGATAGGGCGGAAGGGGCCGCTTGATGTCTTCGTCAAACAGCCCTTCCTTCATCAGTCTTGCCTTGTTCCGCTCAAATTCCTGATAGATTTCCCCTAGGCCCACTTCCTCCATGGACTGGGCATAGAGCTGATAGCTGCCTTCTTTGGCATATACACTGACCCGGCCGCGGACCACGACTTTCATCCCGTCCTTGGGTACCATTTTCAGGCGTTCGGCATCGCTGCGGAACATGACGGCGTTGATCTTCGCATTCTCATCCTTCAGGGAAAAATAGAGGTGGCCGGAGCTGTGAGCTTTGAAGTTCGACAGCTCCCCCAGCACCGTGAGGTTATTGAGAATGAAGTCATTGTCGAGGCTTCGCTTAATATAGGCATTGAGGTCGGTGACACTCATGGTTTTCAGTTTCATGGTCTAGCTCCTATCTGCGGGGGACGGCTGGGGTACTCGCCTCAAAGAGATCCGTCAGCGTACGCATGAGGATCGTGGTGGTGAGGGTTCCCACCCCTCCCGGGACCTTGGTGGCCCAAGAGGTCACCGGGAGCACCGAGGTAAGATCACAGTCACCGGTGATCTGGCCCTCCAGTTCCGAGGTTCCCACATCGATGACCACGGCGCCTGGACCCACATATTCTTTGGTGATCATGAGGGGGCGTCCCATGGCGGAGATGAGAATTTCGCCGGTTCTTGCCACAGCGGGAAGATCCGCTGTACGGGAGTGGCACACGGTCACCGTGGCCTGTTCCCGGAGAAGCAGCTGAATGAGGGGTTTTCCCACGATGTTGCTTCTTCCGATGATCACCGCATGGCGGCCTTTCAGGTCGCCCAGCACCGCTTTAAGGATCTCCACCACGCTCATGGGCGTGCAGGGGGCGATGCCTTCTTTGGGCGTCGAGGCCAGCAGCCCGATGTTCAGGGGATGGATGCCGTCGATGTCCTTCTTCGGGTCAATGGCTTCCGCAATGCGCTGGGCATCCATGGTTTTGGGCAAAGGAAAGAGGACCATGATGCCATGGACCTTATCATCGTCATTGAGGGCCTGGAGGGTTTCGAGGAGCTCCTCCTCGCTGGCGTCACCGCCTAAGGTTATCTTCAGCATGGTACCGCCCAGGGCTTCCAGGGTTCGTTTCTGCATGTCGAGATAGTAGACTGAGCCAGGATCCTCACCCACCAGCACCGTAGCCAGGGTGGGGGTTCCTTTTCCGGCAATGCGTGCGCTTTCAATGCGCTGTCGGAGCTTTTCCTTCTCCGCTTTGGCGATGGCCGCCACATTGATGATTTCTCCCATAACTCCTCCTTCTCCCGACACCGTCGGTGAGCCTTATTCGCTGAGGGTGTCTGAAACGGATGAGGACTCGTCCTCTTGAGGGGCAGGTTCCTCATTGTGCTTGCTGATCTTGTCCAGTACCCCGTTGATGAAGGGGGCTGCGGACTCCTCTGAATACTTTTTCCCCAGATCCACCGCTTCGGTGATGGACACCTTGGGGGGAATATCCTCCATGTGGAGGAGTTCATAGGTGGCAAGGCGAAGGATACTGAGGTTAATTCGGGACAGACGCTGGATCTTCCAGCCCACCAGGTACTTCTCAATGAGGGCATCCAGTTCCTCTTTCTTCTCCTCGACGCCGGCCAGAACGGTTTCCAGGTACACCAGGTCCACCTGGTCCATGGTGGTTTCCTCGCTGGTCTCAAAGTAGTCGGCGATGGTTTCCTTCACGTCGCGTTCGTTCATCGTATTTTGGTATAAGAGCTCCATGGCGATTTCTCGCGTTCGTTTTCTTGTATTCATAAGGGCAAAGCCCCTCCTTGCTCGGTTATTTGGTTCACTGCAAAAAACCCTCTGTCGGTCAGAGGGTTCCCGTTTACTTATCCTTTGTCTCTTTTTCCTTGTCCTTCACATGGACATTGCTGACCATGACGTTGACGGCGGAAACTTTCAGTCCGGTGATGGTCTCCACGGTTTCCTTGACATTCTTTTGAGCCTGGCTGACCACTTCCGGGATTTTATAGCCATACTCCACGCTGACCACCATGTCGATGATCGCATCATTTTCGCCTACGGTGACCTTGACGCCCTTGGTCACATTTCGTTTTCCCGTGACCACCTGGGTGATCCCTCCGGTCAGGGTCGGATGGAGTCCCTGGATCCCCTGGACCTCGCTGGCCGCAATGCCGGCGATGACGCCCACCACGTCCTCGGAGATTTTTACCACTCCGTATCCCTGGGATTTCTTCATATTCTCGCTCATTTCTTGTCCTCCTCGATCCTCAAGGTCTTATTTGGAATTATTATACCAAATTGACCCTTTTTAAGCAATGAAATGGGGAGATTTCCCGCTCCCCTCAAGGGCTGAAACCTTGTGGCCGAAGCCGTAATCGCTCCCTGGATAAAAAAAGGCCCGGAATTCTCCAGGCCTGGTTTGCAGAAATTATACTCTTTCCATGTACTCGCCGGTACGGGTGTCCACACGGATGGCATCGCCTTCGTTGATGAAGAAGGGAACCATAACCTGAGCCCCAGTTTCCACGATGGCAGGCTTCAGGGCGTTGGTCGCCGTGTTCCCCTTCACCCCGGGTTCGGTCTGGGTGATGGTGAGCTCTACGAAGTTCGGAGCTTCCACGGAGAAGGCTTCTCCCTTGTAGAACTTGATGACGGCGAAGTTGTTTTCCTTCAGGAACTTGATGGCTTCTTCCACTTTTTCATAGTTCAGGGGAATCTGCTCGAAGGTCTCCTGATCCATGAAGTAGTAGAGCTCTCCGTCGTTGTACAGGTACTGCATCTCCTTGCGCTCGATGACCGCTTCCAGGAGCTTGGTGGTGGGATTGAATGTGGTTTCTGTGGTTCCGCCGGAGATGACGTTACGAAGCTTGGTTCGAACGAAAGCCGCGCCCTTGCCGGGTTTGACGTGCAGGAACTCCAGGACGACAAAAACGTTGCCGTCGTGTTCGAATGTGACACCTTTTCTCAATTCACTTGCTGAAATCATTTCTCTACCTCCAAAATTTACCCCCATACGTCGAGATGGAAGACAGTTTCTGTCTTCCCTCCAAAAACACAAAAGGATGGTTTCCTTCCCAAGGGGGGATTCCTTCTGCGTCAATCTATGTCGTAATTTACCAAGGATATTTTATCAGATCAACGGCTGTTTGGCAATAAATTTTCACTGAGGGCAAAAATCGTGGAAAAACCGGGAAAAGCCCAACTGCAGGCTCTTCTTCGAATGAATAAAGATCACCGGAGTCTTTACACGCTAAAAATACAAGACCAGAGAACTCTCCCCATCCCCTTTCAGACCTTTCGGGACAGGCTCCTTGTCAAAACTCCTCCGGACAATACTGTTTCAGAAGCTGAAGAATCCCCTTCAGATTCTCCTGGAAATCCTCCCCTCCGTCATAGATCAGCCTGGCCGTTTCGTAAATGGACTTCCGACGGCCATAGAGGGCTTCTGTTTTCTCCCAGGTATCGGACAGGGGCCGGTGCCGGTCTTCTTTCAGCCTCTCCCATAGCGTTTGGGGAGAAAACCGAAGATACAGGACCAGGGCCTCTTCATTCATCCTGGCCATATGGTCATTGAACAGCGGGAATCCTCCGCCCGTGGAAACCACCAGGGAAGACTGTACCTGGAGCTCCTGAAAAAGAGCGTGCTCAAGACGGCGAAAAGCTTCTTCGCCGTCTTGAGCAATAATTTCTTCTGCAGTGCGGCCGGTTCTCCGGGCAATTTCCCCATCCGTATCGAGAAAGGGGCGACCTAAGGACTCTGCCAGGGCTTCGCCCAGGGCGCTCTTTCCGCTGCCGGGCATACCGATGAGATACAGGGTTTTCATGCTTCATACTCCTCTGGCCACAAGGAGGAACACGCCACCCAGGTGGAGAACCTCCACTCTTCGGGCATAGCGGGACACATTGTCCACCACCTTGAGCATATTGACTTCAAGTCCATTATAATCCGGATCCAGGGAAATCGTGAAGTTTTTATAGGGAAAGCTTCTCCCGGCTCGAAAAAAGACCATGGCTTCCTCCAAAGTAGCAAAGCGCAGATCCAGCTCCTCCTCCACCCCACTCAGAATCCCCGAAAATTCCATGACTCGCCGGTCCAGGGAATATACCCCTCTTTCCAGGTAGCGGTGGCTGTCAAAGAGCCGGAAATTTCGAAGAGCCATACTGGAGCACAAGATCAGGATCATCATGGTGTACATTACGCTACCTCCTTTGCGGTTCAATCCAAAACCCCCTTTCATAGGCCGTCTTTGAAAACTGGAGCCGGATGAAGACCACCGATCCCACCTGCCGCATGGTGACACTCTTCACGCCATAGGAGAGGTACTGATAGGTCGTGCCCTGGAAGCCGGTTTTCCCAAAGGCATAGCGGAGCCTTCCCCCACTCTCCTCCAGCCGAATATAGGGAGCGTTGACATAGTCCTCCTTCCGGATATAGAGGACATTCCCCAGAAGCGCCACGGACCGGGTGTCCGTGTACAGATCCTTCTTGATCACCTCAAAGGCATGGTAGGCGTAATCCGTCTCCAGAAGAAAATCCAGATTCTCCTGAAACTGCAGGGCTTGGGCCAGATAGAGCCGAGAGGCCAGGAGAAAGAGAAGAAAGCTGGTCACCAGCCCCACCAAAACCTCCAGCAGCATTCCCCCAGGCTTAGGGGATCGGAATGGCATAGGTTGTCCTGAGCTTCCCCTGGAAATACCCCTCAAGAATGATCTCCTCCTCTCCTGTCGTCACCTGGACATAGTCCCCCGGCGGGGGGAAAGCTTCCAGCCCTTCTCCCGGAACTCGGCCATAGGCCGTATCGCCTGAAAACTCCAGGGCCCCGGAGGCCAGGAGCAAAAAGTAACCTTCCACCCCATAGTCAAAGCGAAGCATGGCCTCCCTTTCCGCCCGCATTTTCTTCCCGCGGAACCCTTCCGCGGACAGCGTCAGCAGGAGGCTTAGAACCAGGAGGGTGTAAAGAACCAGGGCCAGACTCATCTGCCCAGAAAGTTTTTTTCTTCGTACCATTCCTATCCTCCTTCAGGGCCCCCGGACATCCAGGGTCTGGGTCCCCAGATGGATCATCATCGTGGCCTCCAGGCGGCCATCCCGGTAAAAATAGAGGAGCCCGCTGCGGTTGCTCACGCCATTGATCAGAAAGCTGTAATCAGTGCTGGCGGTAAATGTGGGGTGATAGGCGGAGCCGTAGTAGATCCTCATCCCCGGATCCAGCACGGTTCGCCCTTCGAGAACGCCTTTTCGATCCTGGCGCAGAAGAAGATGCTCATAGACTCGCACGGTCTTCAGGCTCCGCCCTTCGCTCACTTCCCGCATTTCGGAAAGAAGCGTACCATAAAGGATCACCGGCGCCTCCCGGGGATTTTGCGAAATCGCCTTAGGTTTTCCGCCACCGCCCAGGCCAACGAGCACCCCCAGGAGAAAAAGCGCCAGGATCGTCTCCAGGAGAAGCCCCCCTCTATAGGCCTTCATAAGCTTCCAGCATGGGGAGAAGAAGAAGCGCCGACAGCGCCGTGATGAGGATCCCCAGAAGGAGAATGGCTCCCGGCTCCACGAGAGCGCTCCGTTTGCGGATTCTCTCCTGAAACCGGAACTTCTGGAGTAGAAGATACGTGGACAAGGCTTCCGGAAGATTCCCCGTCTCCTCCCCCAGGAATAGGCAGGCCAGCAGGGTTTCCGATGCTCCTTCCGCCCGATAAGCCTCCCGAAGCCCCACCCCATTTCGGATGGACGTCACCACTCCCTTCACGGGAAATCCCTCCTTTCCAAGAACTTCAAAGGCGCTGAGGATGTCCACCCCGGCACGGAGGAGCTCATGGAGGCCCTCCATCTGCTGGGCTTCCAAATACAGTCCCCATTGACTCCCCAGAAGCCGCCGAAGGAGCCGTTCGGGAGAAGCCAGCCTTCGTCCCCCAGCCCCCAGAATGACCGCCAGCAGCGGGAGAAGAACCCCTGGGGGAACCTGCCTAGAAAACCCGTGGAGCTGCTGCAGCAGCGGATACTCCACCCCCATGCTGAGAAGCAGCTCATTCATCAGGGGAAGAAAGAGATAGAGACTGGCCAGGAGAAACCCCAGCGCCGCCGCCACCAGAAGGGCGGGATAGGTGAGCACCGAAAAGATTTTTGATGCCATTTCCCGCTCCTCCTTCAGCCGATCATGGATGAGGAGAAAGGTATGGGCCAGATTTCCCGTTTCCTCCGCAAGGCGAACCATGGTGATCTCCCGTGGAAGAAAGTCCGGGAGTCGGCTTAACCCCTGGGACAGGGTTTCCCCCTGAAGGATGGCCCTGTAGAGCTCCCGATCCCAGGGATCCGGGGACAGGACCAGGAGCTCCGTCAGGGGAATCCCGTTATTCAGCATCGTCCCCTTCTCATAGAAGAACTGTTCTTTCCAATGTTTCTTCCGTGCTTTCCCCGGATACAGTCTCCGGGGGATATTCCAGCTCAGCTTCAAGATGCTTTCCTCCTTCGGTGGAAATCAGTTTTTGCCCGATGACCAGGGTCAGGGCTTCCCGGGCCAGCACCGGACTTACCCCCAAATCCTCCAGGCGGCGCAGGGCCCCCGGAAGCCCCTGGGCATGAAGGGTGGAGATGAACCGATGCCCGGTGAGGGATGCCCGGATCAGCGCCTTGGCCGTGACGGGATTTCGGATTTCCCCGATGGCAATGACATCGGGATCCTGCCGCAGGGCCGCAAAAATCGCTTCGTCATACCCAAACCCCACCGCCTCCAGAATGGGACTTTGAATGATCCCCGGAATCTCCTGCTCCACGGGATCCTCCACGGAAATGACCTTCAGGCCTGCATCCCGGAGCATCATGAGGAGAGCATACAGCGTGGTGCTCTTCCCCATGCCGGTCTCTCCGCAGATGAGGGTCACCCCGCCGGAATCGCGAAGATGGCGGCGAATGCGAGCCAGATCCTCGGGACGAAAGCCCAGCTCCTCGGCGGCAAGAAGATTCCTTTGAAAAAGGCGCAGAACCAAAGACTCCCCCTGGAGACAGCGAATGGTGCTGACCCGAAGGGGCAGCGCCCCCACTTTCAGCATGCCGTCCTGGGGAAGACGCCGTTCGGAGATATTCAGCTGGGCCAAGGCCTTCACCTGCTGAAGGAGAACCTGATAGGCCCCGGGGGCCAGTCTTCCCTGGGGCTGCAGTTTCGACCCGAGGCGAAAATATACCGGCACCTCCCCTTCCTGGGGAACGAAATGGATATCTGAGGCCCCTCGCCTTCGCCCCTCCAAAACCAGCTCCTCCAGATCCATTCTTTTCCCTCCTTTTCGTCGTTGATCTCATTATCCGGCAGGGGGGTTTTTTCATTCATCATTTGGAGCCATCCCGCAAATACGCTATAATGAGCATGAAACATACAGCCCCAGCCCATGAACACAAGGAGGAAACGCAGGGAATCCTGCGCGAGATCGCCATGGCATTAGATGGTATTTTTTTCAGCAGCATCGTCCAGGAACTGCAAGAGACAGTTCTGGGCGCAAAAATCAATAAGGTGACCCAACCGGAGTCCGACATGATCATCCTCCATCTGCGGGGACAGCAGGGCAACCAGAAGGTTCTCCTCACGGCCAACAGCACCTACGCTCGGATCCACCTGACGGAGCAGCCCCGGGAAAATCCCCTGCAGGCTCCCCTCTTCCTCATGGTGCTTCGAAAGCATCTGGTGGGCTCCCGCATCCTGGGCATTCAGCAGATCCAGGGAGACCGTCTGGTGAATCTGCACCTTCTGGGGGTGGATGACTTCGGCGAAGACCAGCCCTTCGTCCTCTCCGTGGAGATGATGGGCAAGCACTCCAACATCATCCTCTACCGGGAAACCGAAGGCACCATCGTGGACTGCATCAAGCATGTCTCGTCCCTTCGCAACACCTATCGAACCCTGCTTCCCGGAAAGGAATATATTGCGCCCCCGGCCAGCGGAAAGCTCAATCCCTTAACCTACAGCGATGAGGAGCTTCTGGAGCGCACCGACGTTTCCGATTGGGATCCGGACTTCTTTGCCCGGCATTTCACCGGCATTTCCAAAAAGACAGCCCATGCCCTCTATGAGGGCCACCCCGCGAAGCCTTCTCTCTCCCTCATCCGGAAAAGCCTCCAGGAACTCACCACGAGCACAGCCTTCTACATCACCAAAAAGGACGGGGAGTATCTGGATGTGTCGGCCCTGCCGCCCACGGAAGACCACGAAGTCTATACCTCTCCCTCCCTGGCGCTGGAAACCTATGTACGGGAGAAGGACCTGCGGGACCGGATCCGGGCAAAAACTTCGGATCTGCAGAAAATCCTTCAGAACAATCTCCAGCGGGTACGAAAAAAGATTGAACTCCTGGACAAGTCCATCGTGGACAGCCAGGACAAGGACGAGTACCGAATTCTTGGCGAGATTCTCTCGGCCAATGTCTACGCCCTGACTCCCGGACAGGAGAAAGCGGAACTTCTCAACTACTACACGGGGGAAATGGTCACCCTCTCCCTGGATAAATCCAAGAGCATCAGCCAGAATATCGACAGCTACTATAACCGCTACAACAAGAAAAAGCGGGCGGAGATCATGGCCCGAGGCCAAAAGATCCTGGCCCAGGAGGAGGAGGACTATCTGGTTTCCATTCTCCTGTCCCTGGACAATCTGGAAAATGAGACAGAGATTCAGGACATCCGGCAGGAACTCATGGTGGCCGGTTATCTTCGGTTCAAGAAAACCGCTTCCAAAAAGGAGAAGGTGTCCAAGCCACTCCACTTCAAGTCTTCGGAGGGTATCGATATCTACGTGGGAAAAAACAACACCCAGAACGATTATCTCACCACAAAGTTCGCCCACCGCACCGATACCTGGCTCCACACGAAAAACATCCCCGGCTCCCATGTCATCATCCGGGGAGAAAAGTTCGGCGAGGATACCCTGCTGGAAGCCGCAAATCTGGCCGCTTATTACAGCAAGGCCTCCGCTTCCACGAAGGTACCCGTGGACTACACCACGGTGAAAAACGTAAAGAAACCCTCCGGGGCCAAACCCGGCATGGTCATCTACTCCACCAACAAAACCCTCTATGTGGACCCGGCCCCTTCAAGGCTGGAGCGTCAAGAGTAAAGGAGAATCAGGAATGGACAAGCCTCAGGTTCCGATCCGCAAACGGATCACGGATTATTCGATCAAGGTCCTCAATGGAATGGCACAAGGTCTTTTTGCTTCCCTGCTCATCGGCCTCATCATAAAACAGATCGGAACGCTCCTGGGGCTGCCCCTCCTGGTGACCTTCGGCACCATGGCCCAGTCTCTCATGGGTCCCGCCATCGGCGCCGCCGTGGCCTACAGCGTGGGCGCACCTCCTTTGGGCATCTTCGCCTCCACAGTCACCGGAGCCATCGGCGCCGGCACCTTTACCCTGAACGGCGCCATTGTGGCTGCCAAAATCGGGGAACCCGTGGGTGCCCTCATTGCTGGTCTGGTGGGTGCTGAGCTGACCAAGTTTCTCAAGGGGAAGACCAAGGTGGAAATCGTTCTGCTTCCCTTGGCGGCCATTGTGGCCGGAGGTCTGGTGGGAAACTACATCGCCCCCGTCATCGCGTCCTTCATGACCCTATTGGGTTCTCTGATCAACCGGGCCACGGAGCTGCAGCCCATTCCCATGGGGATCATCGTCTCCACAGTCATGGGGATGGTGCTGACCCTCCCCATCAGTTCCGCCGCCCTCTCCGTCTCCTTAGGCCTCTCCGGCATTGCCGCCGGGGCCAGCACGGTGGGCTGTGCCACCCAGATGGTGGGCTTCGCCGTGGCTTCCTTCCGGGAAAACGGCATCGGCGGGCTCATTTCCCAAGGCCTGGGCACCTCCATGCTCCAGATCCCCAACATCATCAAGAATCCCCGAATCTGGATCCCGCCCACCCTGGCTTCCGCAATTCTTGGCCCCATGGCCAGCTTTGTCTTCAAGATGGAAGGATCAAAGCTGGGCGCCGGAATGGGCACCAGCGGCCTCGTGGGTCAGTTTGATGCGGTGAGTGTCATGGGGGCAGAGCCCCGAACCTATTTCCTCATTGCCCTCATGCACTTTATTCTCCCGGCGATTCTCACCCTCCTCATCTCGGAAATCATGCGGAAGATGGGGAAAATCAAACCCGGAGACATGAAGCTTCTCTAACAGCATAAAAGAACACGAAAGCGCCAGGAACTCCCTAAAAGGAATCCTGGCGCTCTTTTTAATGATGTGAAATAGGTTTCCGAATGATTCACCAAGAGTTTTGCCTGAAGGTTCCGCACTGGAATGCTAACCCATAACCTCTTCATGGACCTGGATCCGTTTCTTCATAGATGCAGGGATATCCTCCAGATACTTGGAGAAGGTCTCCACATATCTGGTCCCAAACTTTACACTGGTTATCTCCTCAAAAGAGATTCGATATGGCTGATCCAACCAGTTTCCCATAGCATCGAAATGGAGTAACTCCACATGGTTTTTTCCCATTTTCAGGATACGGCCGATGTAAAACTCCGTTTCCCTTTTCTTTAAACTTTCCTTCTCCACGATGATGTTCCGGTTCATCTTCTCCAACGACCGGAAAACCTCTCTCCATGAGGAAAGATCCACCGATGGAACTTGCAGGCTTTCAATAATTCCCTCTTGCTCGAGGATCTTGATGCAAAGGTCATCCTTCAGCTCCACTTTTTCCACATCCTGAAACCGAAGGATGGAAAAACCATTCAGGATGAAATCATCCTCTTCAGCCCCAAGGAATAGCTTTTCTCCAACAAGAACCGGAAAATAATACTGGTAGTATACGTTATACCCGAGATAAACCCGGCAGAGACTCCGCTCTTCCACCGCTTTCTGAAGGATATTCCTGATCTTTTCCTGTTTCATGGTACACCTCGTTTTCCTCATGATTTTGAATCATGGATCCGTCTCTTCCGGGTAACCGGGATCGGTGAAGTTTTATGCTGATCCCATTATGGTTCGCTGTTCTTTAAGGCTTCCTCCAGGGACTCATAGAAAGCGGTGGTGGTCTTCGCGTCCATCAGATTGAAAATCACCGTGGTATTTCCCCGGGTGAACTGGATGAAAGGCGGCAGCTTCGTATCCACAAAGAGTTTGATTTTTCCCAGTTCCCGGGTATTGAAGTAGCCCCGAAGATGGGAATCCACGGCCGAACCGTTGGTGCGCATGGTGATGGTGGGAAGGGTATCCAGAAGCTTAACCTCTGTAATGTCCTGATAGGCGTAGCTTCCGCCGTACATCCCGCGGATCGTCAGCTGATCGCTTTCCATGACCGCCGTCACCGGCTGCATGCTCGAATAGAGCATCCCTCCGACAAAAAGCACCACCAGGCTGATTCCCCCAAGAACCAGCGCCATCTGAATCTTGCTGGACTTCTTCCAGCGGCCATCCTCCTCGTAGAGATTCCCGTCATACTTCTGAGCCCGGATCAGCATGAGGATCAAGGTGATCACCAGAAAACCCATGGCGGGGAGCATGCTCACCTCCACCTGGCGCCAGGAAAGGAAGGCCATGAAAAGAAAGACGCCGCCGTTGACATAGGACCAGATGCCCATGAGCCGGGCGATCTTTTCGATGTCCACCCGGGCCTTTTTTTCAGGACTCATGGTGTTATACCCGGAAATCAGAAAATGCCATTTCAGGCCATGGACCATTCCGCCGATGGCCAGCAGTGAAACTGCCATGATGATGTAGAAAAGCATGAAACCACTCCTTACGATTCAGTCGATTCATTCATTATGCCTGGCGATATTCCACAAACTGGATGGGGTAGCCATTGGGGTCTTCCACAAAGGCAAAGCGCATCCGGGGATTTGGGGAATCCGGAGGTCCTAAAAGGGCATAGCCCCGCTCCTCCGCATCCTTCAGCGTCCGCTCCAGATTTTCCGTGACAAAGCCCAGGGAAATTCCTTTCCCCGAAACAGACTCTTCCCCCGATGCGATGAGTTCCACCTGGGTTTCCCCTCCGCCCAGAAAACAGATCTCCAGCAGCGGCTGGGGCTGAAAACGGCTCCTCACCTCAAGTCCCACAAAGTCCTGGTAAAAGCCTAATGATTCCTCCATGCTGCGCACATGTAGGGTGGTCCAGCAGTATTTCATGTTCTTCCTCCTAATAAATATCAATTGATTCACTTTTCCCCGATCCCCTGACCCTTCAAGGTCTCCAGGGCCCGCAGGGTGATCCACCGGGAAGGTTTTCCTTTTTGCTCCACGGGCATTAACGTCTTGCCGTTCATGGTGCTCTCTAGCTTCCACCGGCCCTCCTGCGCTTTCCCCTGAAGGATGGCTAAAGCCTCGTCCATGCGCGGATCCTTGATCCCTAGCCCCGTGAGGAGATGAAGAATCTCCAGAAGATCCGTCTGGTACATGAGGGGAAAGCCCAGCTTCAGCCAGCCGGGCCTGCTCACCTCATCAAGATCATGACTTTTCTTGTGGATATGGTGCTTCAGAAAGTACTCCGCCATTTCCTCCAGCTTGGCCCGAACCTCCGGACTTCGCTGATCCTCCGGGATTTCCGCCAGACCCTTCAGGGATTTGGCCACCCCCATGTGGCAGCTGTGCTTTCCATAGCAGGGCTCCCGCCATTCAAACAAGGCACCTTGAGGCGCAGGACCATCTCCATCGTCTGTGCGGGTATAGCGCAGGAGCCAGGCGATGGCCTCCTGCACCCGAGGA
Organism: Proteiniclasticum sediminis; assembly: GCF_018128025.1. GTDB lineage: Bacteria > Bacillota > Clostridia > Clostridiales > Clostridiaceae > Proteiniclasticum > Proteiniclasticum sediminis. The sequence continues at coordinate 283,596 of NZ_JAGSCS010000001.1, forward strand.
TCCTTCCCGTATCCCAGTCGAAAAAGGGTAAACACCATGTTCCCCGTGAGGCATGGGACGACCACACCGGGAAGGCCCGTGCCAAGGCCCGCCTGGGCTTTGGCCGAAAATCCCCCCTCCAGAGGTTCCCGGGCATGGGCCAAAAGAAACTCGCAGCCTAACCGCACCCGGGGATCCTCCGGGGGCGCTCCATGCTCCGCCAAAATCATCATGGTCCATACGGTTCCCCCATATTTATCCAGATAGAACCGCTCCGGTTCGCCGAAACTCCCATCCGGATTCTGCAGCTCCAGCACCTGGGGAACGAGACCTTTTATCGCGATGAGGTCCCTGGCCTCCCGGACCTGGGGATCCTCCTCCCCTTTCTCCAGCAGGCTTTTTCGCGCAAAATACGTCACAGAAGGGTTCTCTCCATCCATAAGCCAATCCAAAACCTTGGTCATGGCCGTCGCCTCCTTTGTTCTGGCTCCATTATACGCAAAAAAGGGCATCGTTTACAGCCGGCGCTGAAAAAAATGCCGGGAGTCCTCCCCCGGCATTTCTTCGCTAAACCTTTTGACTATTTCATCAGAGCTTTCCGTCCTGAGGTGACAATGACGCTTCCCTTCCCCGGCACAGTTTTCACTTCGATCTTGCCGGGAATCCGGTCCTTGAGCTCCGTCACATGGGAGATGATCCCCACAATGCGTCCCGAAAGATTGAGCTCCAGGAGACACTCCATGGCATTGTCCAGGGAGTCCTGATCCAAAGAGCCAAAGCCCTCATCGATGAAGATGGTCTCCAGATTCACGCTGGCTTTATGGCTTTCAATAAAGTCCGAAAGTCCCAGGGCCAGGGCCAGCGAGGCCTTGAAGCTCTCTCCGCCGGACAGGGACTGTACATCCCGCTCCCGGCCGGTATACTCATCAAAGACATTGATCCCCAGGCCGATCTTTTCCCGGCGGCTCTCCGTCTCATTGCGGCGCCTCAGCTGGAAGCGGCCCTCGGTCATCCGGTGCATCCGTTCATTGGCCCGAAGGAGAATTCCCTCGAAGTAGTAAGACTGGACGAAGGTCTCGAAGCCCATGCCCACGATGGCCGTGTCATGGAGGTCCTGTACCATGAGGAGCATTTTTTTATTCGTTCGATAGTGTTCATGGATCTTTGTGAGCTTCTCATGGGCCTTTTGGAGATTATGGTAGAGAATCGTCTTTTCCCGGATTTCCGCCTGCTTTTCCCGGAGTTCCTGCTGCAAGGCTTTGAGCTGTTCCTGCAGCGGTTCCACCTCCCGGTGGATCAGCTGCTCTCCCCGTTCCTGGAGGAGTTCAAAGGCGCCCTTGGCTCCATTGTAGCTTTGGTAATAACGGGTAACTTCCTCTTCCAGCTCGCCCATGCGCTGAACATTGCCCTTCTCCAGCTCATAGGTTTCCCGGCTAACTTCCGCCTTGTCCAGATCCTCGTAGAACTGGTCCTTCATGGACTTGGCCTGGTCAAGAGCCCCCACCAGGGTGCTGTGGAGGGCGGTTTCCCGCCCGCTGAGCTCCTTCTCCTTTTGGAGGATCTCCTCATGGGCCTGCCTGGCCTCCTCGTGGCGCTGGGTGATGTCCTTGATGGTTCGATCCAGCTCCCGGATCTTCAGCCCCAGGGCCTGGGTTTCCACAGGCACCCCTTCGCTTTGGAGGCTTTTCAGCTCCCCGCGCAGTTCGCCCAGGATCGCCTTATTTTCATCGGCTTCCTTGAGGACGTCATCCAGATGCTCCAGCTCCCGGTCAAGATCGGTGATTTTTTCCTGGAGCCCGGCCTTTTGGGTGGTGAGCCGGTTCAGGGCATTCTTATTTTCCAGGGTTTGGTTTTCGATTCGGCGATAGACCGCTTTTTCCTCCACCCCCAGAATGCGGATGTCATCCAGCCGGTGACCCTGGATACCCTGTTCATCGGTGAGGAGAAGAATCTCCTCCAGGAGCTCGGCGGTGTTCTTTTCCGTGTTTTGCCGCAGGGCATTTTTTTCCAGGAGATCGCGCTCCAGCTTTTTGCAGTTCTCCTCCAGGCGGTTTAAAGCTTCCTCATCAAAATCCTGGGCTTCCCGGGATACCCCTGGGTGCTCCAGGGAGCCGCAGACGGGACAAGGCCGCTCCTCTTCCAGTTCTGCCCGGAGAATCGCCGCATAGTTGGCACTGCGTTTTTTCAGCTCCGATGTCCAGGCATTCTGGCCCACCAGAAGATTTCGCTGAAGGTTGTCTTCTTCTTTTTTTAATTGCATAATGGCCGCTTCGCTGTTTTCCCATTTCTGGCACTTCTCATAGAGGCCCTTGAGCATTTTCAGGCGGCCATGGGACTCCTGAAGGCTGAGTTTCAGCTCCATTTCCCGGATCTTTTCCTGAGACAAGCTTTCCGAGACCGAACGCTCCTCCAGGGATAACTCCCGCCGCTGCTCTTCCTTCTTTTTCAGATACTCCAGCTTCCGCTGATTCTCCTGTCCCCGTTTTTCTTCGGCCTCCAGCTTCTTCATTACGTCATGGAGCCGTAGGGATTTCTCATAGAGGGATGTCCAGCGGTTCTTCTCTTCTTTTAACTGATCCAGCCCCTGGAACTCCAGGTTGAGAAGATCCAAAGCCTTGCCGCTCTTTTCCCGATGCTGCGAGAGCTTGCGCTGCCCTTCCGCCAGCTCCGTCAGTTCTGCCTTATACTTCTTGATCTCGCCTTCTTTTCCCAGGAGCTGTTTCTCCAGATGGGTGATGGCCTCGATCTTTTTCAGAAGCCGAAGTTCCTTTTCCCGAACCTTAATGGCATTCTGCCGTCCCTGGATTTTCAGAAACTCCTCCCGCACCCGCTGGAACTCCCGATAATCCTGGTTATCCTTTTCCCTTTGCCGAATGGCCTGCTCCAGGGATTTTTCCTGAAGCGTCAGGGCCTCTCCGGCGTTGACGAGGGTTTGAAGGTTTTCTTCTTCGGTCTTGAGACTCTCTTCCAGGGCATCGGGACCCATCTCGATGTCTTTCCCCTCGATGGCGTACTCCTTTAGGGTTTCCTGGAACCGGGTGACGAGATTTCGGTCCAGGTTCCGGGCTTCATCGAACTTTGCCTTGATGAGCCACTGGATTTTTTCATACTGCTCCGTGGAGAAAAGCTTCTTCAGGATCTCCGACTTGTCTTTTGTGCCGGCGGTGAGAAACTCCCGGAACTCTCCCTGGGGGATCATGACGATTTTTTTGAACTGATCCAGGCTGAGGCCAATGAGGGTTTCCACCTCCTGATTCACTTCCCGGATTTTCGTCAGCAGCTTCTCCGGATCGGCATCGCTGTAGAAAAACGCCTTATTGAGGCCCTTGGCAGTTTCTACCCGGCGGATATGGTAGCCCTCTCCCCGGACTTCAAAATCCAGGGACACCTCCATATCCTCCTGGTCCGTGGCCAGCTGGCTGCGGTAGCATTTGGCCTTGTTTCGTTCTTCTCCGCTGCCTTCCCCATAGAGGGCGTAGCAGATGGCATCAAAAATGGAGGTTTTGCCGGCCCCCGTGGGACCGGTGACCAGAAACAGCTTGTCCTCGTAGAGGGGCCGAAAATCCACCTGGGTTTCCTCATGGAACCCCAGGAAGCATTTGATGGATAAGTTCATGGGTTTCATGGCGCTTCGCCTCCTTCCAGTTCCCGGACAAACTCCTTTAAGAGCGCCAGATGCTCCTCGGGGATTTCCCGGTCATTCTTCAGCTGATAGAAGTCCGTGAAGAGCTTGGCCATGTCGCTGGACTGAAGGATACTGAAATCGGAATAGTTATTGAGAATCTCTTCCCGATCCCGTTCCCGGCTCAGCTCCAGGATATTGGGAAACTTTGTGCGAAGCCGCATCATGGGTTCGAGAATCTCTTCCTTGTCCTTCAGCACCACCCGGATGTAGTCCTCGGGATTTCCCGGATACTCCAGATTCATCAGCTCGTTGAAGGTGCCTTCCAGGGTCACCACGTCTTTCTTGGGGACCAGGGGAATTTCCGTCAGGGACACTTGCCCGGCTTCATTGAGGTCAATGACGCTGATGCTCTTCTTGTGCTTCTCTTCGGAGAAAGAATACTTCATGGGGCTCCCGGCATAGCGGATTTTTCCGGGCTGCACCCACTGGGGACTGTGCAGATGGCCCAGGGCCACATAGTGGAAGGGCGCAAACACATCCCGGGGAATAAAATCATGGCCGCCCACGGACAGGATCCTCTCCGAGGTGCTCTCCACCATCTCCTCCCGGGAGGAGCCGGCAACAAATCCGTGATAAACGAGGACTTTGCGGTGGCTGTTTTTCTTGACGCTTTCCGTAAAGATCCGGGCATAGACCTTGCTGTCTTCCCGGAAGGTCTCCAGCTCATAGATGGTCTTGAGATTGGCCGTATCCCGATAAGGAAAGAGATAGAATTCCACGGGACCAAACTCATCCTTTAAGGTGATGCAGCGTAAGGGGCGCTGTACATTCCCCTCCACCAGAAGGCCCTTGTCCTCCAGAAGGGTGTTTAAAAAGCCCACCCGCTCATGGGAGTCATGATTTCCGGTGATGAGGAGCGTCTTCAGCTCCAGCCGGGACAGCTCCGTGAGAAACCGGTCATAGACCTTTACGGCGTCTTCCCGGGGAATGGAGCGGTCATAAATATCCCCGGCGATGATGACCACCTGGGGCTTTTCCTGCCGGATCACCTGCAGGAGGGTGCTGAGCATCTCCTTCTGGTCTTCCAGGAGGGAGATCCCGTTAAAATACTTGCCGATGTGCAGATCGGCCAAATGGATGATTTTCATCTGCGGTCTTCTCCTTGATCAATCATTGATCGGACTCTTTTTCTTTGGGGAAAAAGGAATCCCATTCGAAAGCTCCTGGGGAGCTTTCTTTTTTTCGACACTAGTACAAGTTTAGCCCAAATATTTTCAGAATTCAATGTCAACGGCGGGGAAATCGATTAGAATGAAAGAAGGAGGTGGTGAACATGCCCCAGCGAATCCGCATGAGTTTGCGGCTGAAACCCGAAGTTCGAAACTTCACCGTGCCCCTGGTGCCTGCCACGGAAGAGGTACTTCTCCCCATGGCGGAAGCTTTGCTGGATGCCTACGCCGGCACCGTGGACGATGAGCATGAAACCCTGGAGGAAGCCCTGGAAGAGCTTCGACGGGTCTTTCGCGGGTTCTATGGCACATTCCTGCCCCAGGCCTCCCATCTGATCCTGGAGGACAACCGGGTGCTTTCCGGGGTCCTCACCTGCCTCTATCGGAGCGAACCCACCATTACCAACACCTTCACCCGGAAATCCGCCCAGCGGCTGGGCTACGCCACCCATCTGGTCATGAAGGCCGCCGATGTTCTGGCCCAGGAAGGGTTCCACTCCCTGTATCTTTTCGTCTCCGTGGAAAACCGCCAGGCCATCGCCCTCTATGAGTCCCTGGGCTTTGAAAAAGTGCCCCTCACCACCGTCACGGAGATCCATGTGGATTAACCCCCATAGCAAGAAGGAAACCCCTTGAGGCCGGACGCCTGTCCGTCTTCAAGGGGTTCTTATTCGCCAATACTGGAAAACCCCGCCTGATCCAGGAGCGGAACAGCGCCTTCCCGAATATGCAGGGACAACCGGTGCAGAGCCCGGGTCATGGCGACATAGAGAAGTTTGGCATCCAGCTCGCTGAGGCCAAACGTATCGTCATCGGCAGCCACCAGTACGGCGTCAAACTCCAGCCCCTTGGCCAGATGCGCCGGGAGGATGACAATCTTTTCCTGGAAATGGCTTGTCTGATCCGAAAGGAGTGCCACGGGCAGCCTGCATTCTTTAAGGAGCAGCCCATGGAGCCGCTGGGCTTCTTCCACGGACTTGGTGATCACCGCCTGGGTAGTATAGCCTTCTTCGGCAAACGCCTCGATGCTCTTCGCCAGACCCAATACCAGGGCTTTGGTCTCCCCATAACTTAAGAGTTGAGGCGCTTCCCCATGACGAACCACCGGGGTGGCCAGGGTGAGCTCTTTCATGGGGGACTGGCGCAGGACTTCGTTGGCCAGATTCATGATTTCGATGGTGGTGCGGTAGCTCTGCTCTAAAGTAAGCAGGGTCGCTTCCTCCTGAAAGACCCCCGTGAGGAGCTCTTCCCAGGATTTTACCGCTCGGTACATGTGGATGCCCTGGGACAGATCTCCTAAAATGGTGAACCGCTCCGTGTGAAGGACCTCCCGGAGAACCCAGATCTGAAAGGTACTGAAATCCTGGGCCTCATCGATGACCACATTTTTCACCTTCACGGCCTCGGGGAGGCCTTCCAGTTTTTCCTTGAGGTAAACCAAGGGCGCCAGATCCTCCAGTTCCACTTGTTTGGCTTTGGCAAGGGCCATGGTATTTAGGATGACCTCCTGGGCCAAGGTCTCGTCCATGATCCGGGTCAGCCAGGATTCGTCTTCCATGAGTCTTCGGTAGAGGGTCAAAGGCTCTTCCCGGGGAATCATCGCCAGGTAGCGGTTCACGGCATTTTTTCCCTCTGCCTGGATTTCCTTCAGCCGCTGGTCCCGCTCCGCCATGAGTGCCAATAGTTTCTGCCGACGCTCTTCGCCGGGGGCTTCCAGAATGCGCAGGGAAGCCATTTTGCTCTCATAGCTGAGGTTCACCCGGCTTTCCATCTTCTTCACTTCTTCCCGGGTGAACTTCTGCAGATACTTCTTCATGCTGTCCAGCCGGCGATAAAGAGGCAGATAGCCATAGCTCTCATGAAAGAGGGAAAACAGATACTCCTTCTTGAAGAGGACCTTCCCCGCCACGGTGTAATCTTCGTCGGGGATCATTCCCTGGGCTTTCTCCTCCAGGTAGACATCCAGGAGGCTTCGCATGTCCATGGAGTTTTTTAGGGCAGAAACCTGAACCAGCGTCTCTTTTTCCTCGACACTCAGGCTTCCTTTGCCCCTTCGCACCAGCTTCGCCAGTTTGTCCTGATGGGGTGCAATCTTCAGACGCTTTCCGAGAAAGCCCAGCATCAGATCCCCATAGGTGGTTTGCTTCACCTGATCAGCGCCCAGTTCGGGAAGAACCCCCGAAATGTAGTCCAGAAAAAGGCTATTCGGCGCAATGATCATAAAATCCTCCGGCCGGAAGGATGCGGCGTAGGTATAGATCAGATAGGCAATCCGGTGCAGGGCGATGGTGGTCTTTCCGCTGCCGGCCACCCCCTGGACGATGAGGGGGCGATGGATGGGCGCTCGGATAATGTCGTTCTGCTCCGCCTGGATGGTGGAGACAATATCCTTCAGCTTCTCGCTGGCATGATTTTCCAGGGAAGCCTGGAGGAACGTATCGGACATGGACACATCCACATCCATGTAGCTTTTGAGCTCGCCCTCCAGAATCGTGTATTGCCGCTTCAGGAAAAGCTCGATGGCATACTCTTTTCCATGGGCTTTGTAGGAAGCTTTCCCCAGGCGGCCGTCATAGTAGACGCTGGCGATGGGGGCGCGCCAGTCCACCACCATGGGGGTTTCCATGGAGTCATCAAAGAGGGAGATTTTCCCCAGATACAGTTTCTCCCGGCGATCCTTATCCTCCTGCCGAAGGTCGATGCGGGCAAAGTACGGCGCTTTTCGCGCATTTTTCAGGAAGGTGAAATTTGCTTCCAGATCATCCAGAAGCTTGGCATTAAGAAGGATGCTGGCATAGCTCAAGCTGCTGTCCATGTCGTCCAGTTCCTTATAGGCGTCCTTCATGTCGCTTTTAAACTTCAGGCGTTTATCCACCACCAGGGCGATGGTGGCATCCAGATAGGACCGGGTTTGTGCCAGGCGTTCTGTTTCTTCCTGGAAATCCGGCAAAATATTCTGCTCCATTTCGTTCCTCCTTCCCGCTTTTTCTGTATAAAACCGGAACTCAGTATACCATAAGTCCCCGGGTGAAGAAAACTCCGGAAAAGAATGTAAAGGATTGCAAAACTTGCACTTCTTTCCGGTTTTCAGACAACTTTTTGTCCAGTATCCCAAGTAGGCCAAATTTCTGGTATAATGAACCCACAAGGTTACAATTTCATAGGACAAAGCGATATAGGTTGCCATGACAGCATCATGGCACGAAGAGGGAAACAGGAAAAGCCTGTGCGGTCCCGCCGCCGTAAGACTCTTAAGGATTCATTGCTCCACTGGACCTGTTCTGGGAAGGAGAATCCTTTTACATAGTCAAGCCGGAAGACCTGCCTATATCCGATGGAAATTCCTCACGGGTCATGAGGTGTCATTTTGATGTTTTCGGAAAATAAGCCGGAAATGTCTTAACGCACCGCAAGGTGCATTTTTTATTCTCCTTGTACACCTTACATTTCGACACTTTGTCCGGTGAAATTGAAGCCAAATATTTGTACGCTGTACAACAAGGAGGAAAAACATGAACAAAAAAATCGTCTCGGTCCTGATTGCGGTGGTGCTGCTCCTGGGTGGTCTCTTCGCATACAATTCGCTATCTCCCAAGGGCAAGGAGGGGGCCAAGGAAGTCACCATCAACATCATCGTGGAAAGCAAAGGCATCAACTATAGTGAGAAGTTCAACACCGATGAGCTCTACCTGGAAGGACTGCTCAACGCGGAAAAAGACGAACTGAAACTGGTTACCCAGGATACCCAGTACGGTCCCATGGTCATAGGGATGATGGACTATGAGACAGATATCAACAAGGAATTCTTCAGCATCTCCATCAACGGCGTGGACGCCATGGTGGGCATCAAGGAGATTCCGGTCACGGATAAAGATGTATACACCTTTGAAGTCAAAGGCTTCTAGCCTTTCCGTCTGGGACATTGTCCTCATTCCGCTCTTAAGCGCCACCCTCACCTCGGGAAAGATGATCCTTTCCTTCATCCCCAATGTGGAAATCGTCACCCTGCTCTTCATGGTCTATACCGTGGTCTTCGGCCCACGACGGACATTTCTCATCGCTGTGATTTTTTCCACGACGGAAATCTTCTTTTATGGGGTGCACACGTGGCTCTTGGTCTACTATGTCATCTGGCCGCTGCTCATCCTGCTCACCACCCTGCTCATGAAAACCCGCACATCGGAATGGGCTTTTGCCCTTCTGGCACTGGTTTACGGCCTCTCCTTTGGTCTGGTCTTTGCGGTCTTCGAGTCCTTTTTCTACGGCATCGCCTACGGCGTCGTGTACTGGGTCCGCGGAATCCCCTTTGATCTCATCCATGGCGTGTCCAACTTTGTGGTGGTGCTCTTCCTCTATGCCCCTCTCAAGAAGCTTCTTACGGGGCTTCGGGACAAGTACTTTGCCCATCAGGGGTAATGGAATAACGAAAAAATCCATATACCGCAAGGAGACCGCCCCCAAAAAGGAGCGGTCTCCGTTTTTTAGCCCGTTACGGCAGCATCTGAGGAACGGTCTTAAAGACATAGCCCCGGGCTTTCAGCGTCTCAATCATACGAGGCAGCGCATCCACAGTTTTCTGGAAAGCGACGTGCATGAGCACAATATCCTTGTCCGTGGCACCGCTTAGGACCCGGTCCGTAATGGTGGTGGACGTTACCGGAACACCGCCAGATGTTTCCGCCCAGTCCGCCGTGTCAATGGACCAGAGTACCGTGTAGCGGTAGCCCTGTTCCAGGGCGATGCGGAGTACCCGATCGTCATATTCGCCATAAGGCGGCCGAAAGAGCGTCGGGGTGATGCCCAGCACACTCTGGAAAATCCTGGTGGACTCGGTGAACTCATACCGAATCTGGCTTTCTGTCATGGTCTTCATATGGGGATGGGTCAGCGAATGATTTTGAATGGCGTGACCCCGGCGCTGAATTTCCTTGGCCAGATCTGCGTGATCCCGCACCCAGTAGGCCCGGAGGAAGAACGTGGCTTTAACGCCGTAATGGTCCAGCATATCCAGGAGCGGTCCCACGGTGGAATACTCCCAACCCGCATCAAAGGTAAGGGCAATCTGTTTCGTGCTGGCCGTCAGGATTCCTTTGTACACCTTGGTGGACAGTCCCGTGGTCACCTTGACCAGATAACCCGTGTGGGCATAGCCGGTGAGGGACTGGTAGACCACCTTTGCCCAAACGCCGGAGACGCTGAGCACCTTCACCTGGGCTCCCTTCGGCATCACAGTCAAAATGGAATAGCTGGTGCCCGGACCGCTGCGAAGATTCAGCGTCGTCGTCGTGATCCGCAGATCCTCCACGGGTTGCGTGCTGCCTTTGACGACCAAGTAGCTTCTCGACGCATAGCCGGTCATCGTTCCATAGCGAACCTGAGCCCAGTTACCAGAAATACTTAGCTGAACCACTTCCGTCCCCTTGGGCATGACGGCGATGACCGGGTATGTGGTACCCGGACCGCTGCGCAGATTAAGCGCTGCCGTGGTCACCAGAATCACCGAGGATGGAGCCGTCAGATAGGCCGTATGAACATAACCGGTTTTTCCGCTGTAGGTGACCTTCGCCCAAGATCCGCTGACACTTTGCACCGAAAGCACTGTTCCTTTGGGAATCACAGCAAGAATGGCATAACCCGTACCCGGTCCGCTGCGCAGATTGAGGTTCGCCGTGGTGGTCCGAAGATCCTCCAGGGCCTCCACCTGCAGCACATCTTCCTGCATCCCGGTAAGCGGGTTTAAAACTAACCCATGGAATACCATCGAAAAGAGCATCACAAACGCTGCGACGATCACAGAAGGACGAAGCCATCTTCTTCTCATGATCTTCCCCTCCTTAAAGAGAAGTCGCAAAATGAATATCCTTGCATCCTGAGTATACGGCGGCTTAACCCGAAGAGGATTTCAACCCGTATACAAAACGGAAAAGAATTGATGACAAGGCGCGACGCTTGTGAACTGGAGATTTCCATGATGGCTAAATGGTGTATAATCTACACAAAACGATGAATGTACTGGGAGGTATCCGATGATTCCCTTAACGTTGAAGCTCCATTCTCCCCGCTATGCTGTGGTGCAGCTTGACCCGAAGGCTGCCATTCCCCCCTGGGCTTTTCAGGGAGAGTTCTTCTCCCTCACCGTCACCCCTGAGGAAATGTCCCTCATCGCCGAGGAGACACTCCTGCCCGCCGATCTTCCCGCAGAACGGAACTGGCGAATCCTCCAGGTGGTGGGCCCCCTGGATTTCGCCCTGATTGGGATCCTGTCCTCCTTAAGCACGACCCTGGCGAATCGAAAGATCAGCATTTTTGCCGTATCCACCTACGACACGGACTATCTTCTGGTGAAAGAGGATAAGCTTCCCCTTGCGCTGGAGGCGCTCACCGAGGAAGGCCATGAGATCCTTCAGCCCTAAACAAAAAAACTGCCGGAGAAGCCTTGAAAGGCCCATCGGCAGTTTTTTTCCGTTTCTAGGAATTCCTCCTAAGGAACTTCTTTACCGCGAAGCCAGGTAATCCCGGAGATCCTGCTGACTTCGATGGGGATAGTTTTCCTGGAGCCCCTCCTGGAGGATACTCAGATAACGGTAGCCCGAAGGATTTTTGGCCAGCACCCGGCCATTGGTCACCGTCATCCAGGGAATGCCATGAAGGGTGCCCAGACTCACCTGATGACTGTACCAGGAGGAACCTGGAGAGGGGATCCTCCCCCCGTTTTCTTCCCGCCACAGGTGGTCAAATTGCTCCCGGGTGATGAGGTAGGCCACACCATAGGCTTTCCCCGGTTTTGTCCCATCCAGAAATGCCACGCCACGCCCTTCCCAGGAAGAAGAAGTCTGGGCAAAATAGACGTCATGGGGGATCCGGCAAAGCATCTTTGCCCGGGGTATAGAAGGATCGCTGCAGGACTCAGGGGCTCTTCCCTGGCCGCGAAAGGCCGTGCCCTGAAGATAACAGAGAAAGCGCTCTTCCAGGAGATTGGAGCCATAGGCAGCATACCAGACGAGATTCTCCCGCTCCTGCCGAGGTCTTCCCCAGGGCTGATCCGCCAAACTTACTCGGCGGCTTTCCTCCACCCCTTTGGCATACTCGTAAACCCCCACCTCCGGTAAAAGATGCCCCAAGGAAAGCACCGCCCTTTTCCGGTAATGGTAGAGCTCCCCTTCCCCTTCCAGGCCATGGATCCGCTGCAGGGTTTCGTCATCCACCCCATAGATCTCCCCCATGACCTTCCCTCCCGGGCAAGGCTTCACCCCGGGATAGGACCCCAGATCATACAGGGCATAGTCTGGTAAAATCCCGTCCCCCAGATAGGTGCTCCCCTGGAGATAGTGTTCATGATTCCGGTTGCCCTGGAGCAGGGTGCCATAGACAAAGATCTGGTGTTTCCATGGGCTCTTCTGCAAAAGGGCCTGGACGGCTTCTGCCTGGCGGGTGTAGTCTTCCCTCCATTCATTCTGAACTTTCCTCCGGGCCAGCAGGGTGTCCAGCTCTTCCATAGACGCCTGAAGAAGATCCGTGAAGGTTCTGCAAAAGTCCGGATACTGCCGGCAAAATTCCGGAAGCCCCCCCTGGGCAAAGATTTCCAGGGCCTGCAGGCGCCCGTCCAGAGTATCGGCACCAGCGCCCAGGAAGCTTCGTCCCGTGGCCCCATGAAGACCCTTTTTCAGCGTCTCTTCCAGTCCGGGAAGAGTCTGGAGCAAGGAAGGATCCCGAAGAACCCCCAAGGCCAGAATCGCCACCGCCAGATAGGTGGGCCGATAGAAGTAGCGCACCCGACCGTCGGCGGGCATGGTGTCCGGCTCCGCAATTCCCCAGAAAACCCGCTGAGGGTCCTTGGGAAACGGCTTCCCCTCGTCCAGAAGATTTTGGAACAGTTCTTTCTGGGCTTCAGGCGAAAGATTTCCCTGCGCCAGCTCCTCCAGCGCATCCCGAAGATCCCGCAGGATTTTGTCGAGGACGGGAAAGTCCCACAGTTCCGGCCGATAAAATGTCTTGGTCATGATTTATCCCTCCGCATCATTTTGTTTGATGATGCTTTCAGCATACCCCACCGGAAGGAGCGGATCCATGAAGCCGGGTTTCAATCTACAGGAGCTCCTCTGCAAAGTAGGCGCTGCGAAGGATCCGCTTAAGGTTCAGGGTCTTCCTTCCCTGATCGGAGAAGACCTCCACCGTCTCCCCCCTGTATGACTGGGGAATAAACCGGCACTGGGTGTAGAAGGCCACCGTGTCATCCTCTTCCAGGTATTCCACCAGGCAGGCTTTCTCATTCTTTATGCAGTCCATGAGGACGCCAGCCCCTTCTCGGCGGCTGTAATCCCGCTCCGTTTGAAAGAGAGCCCCCGAGAGTTCCTCCAGGCTCCGATACCAGGAGCTGTCCTCGGCAAGAAGATGTTCCGTGACATGGAGGATCCGGTTCTTTCCATAGGGGGTCAGCTGCTCCCAAAGGGCGGCGGCGCTGCCTTCAGCATAGGCCGTGAGGGCAGGATCCTTGGCCATGTGCTTCAGTCCTTTCAGCAGGGTCAGGACCTGGGTGAGATTGAAAGTGAGAAAGAAGGGATGCACCGTGGAGGCAAAGTGAAACCGCCCGTCCACCCGGGTGGTTTCCGGAACCACAAAGGGCTTTCCGCAGATTTGGATGGGATCCTCCGTCATGCCCCGAAGTCGGGCCAAGTCCTCCTCCAGGGTCCGCTCGCTGATCCACAGCTCCTCGGACAGGTCTTTCACCGTGACCTCAGACTCCTGGAGGGTTTTGGCCAAATACATCTGCCGTTCAAAGGAACTGCTGCTGTCCACGGGAGGAAATGCCACCTGGGGGAAAAATCCGTAGGCCTTCCCCAGAAACTCCAGGAACTTTCGAAGAATCGCCAGGGCACTTTTTTTACTGCTTTTATAGGCCATGACGGCAGACTTCATGGCTTCCGCCATCTCGTCCTCCTCCCAGTCCAGGGCATGATAATTTTCCTCTAGGAGCTTCAGGAGATTGGCCACCGTGGCCAAGGAATAGGCCCGATCGGGAAAGGTTTGCTGAAAGGTCTTCGCTGACAAAAATTCGGCGATGGCACGACGTAGTTGATCCATGAGTCCTCCCCTTGATCCCCCATAGGGAGATCGATTTTTCGGAAAGCTTTTCTTCCCGGTTTTCTCCAGTATAGCGGATCCTTCGAAGAAAATGGGACGATTTTCCAAAATAACAGTGTCAAAAGCACCTTCCTAGGCGGTATTCCCGCCCCTTTGGAGACTTCGACGCACGATAATTTCGAGCATAAAAAACCCCTTGGAAAAAGCGCATTGCGCTTTCGCCAAGGGGTTTCCTCATGATTTAGCTGTCTTTCTTCTTTTCCCGGTATTCGATTTTCAGACCCGTCCCTTCGAAATCAAAGGAATCCCGGAGCTGATTTTCAATGTAGCGGGAGTAGGAGAAGTGGAGTGCTTCCGTATCATTGATAAAGAAGACGAAGGTGGGAGGCTTTACGCCGGTCTGGGTTCCATAGTAAACCTTCAGCCGTCTTGTGCCCACCATGGGGGGCTCCTTCTGGAGAAGGGCCTTGCCGATGACGTCGTTCAGGACGCCAGTCCCAATCTTCTTGTTGTAGTTGTCATAACACTTGCGAACCAGGGACAGTACCTTGTGGGTACGCTGTCCGGTTTTCGCCGAGATGAAGAGGAACGGTGCATACTGGAGGAACTTCAGGCTCATCTTCAGTTCCTTCAGATACTTGTCCATGGTCTTGTCATCTTTCTCGATGAGGTCCCACTTGTTCACAATCACCATGATAGCTTTGTTCATCTCATGGGCATAGCCGATGATCTTCTCATCCTGTTCGGCGATGCCTTCCTCGGCATCCAGCATGAGGACCACCACATCGGCCCGTTCAATGGCCGTGAGGGTTCGAACCACGGAATAGCGTTCGATTTCTGCCTTCACCTTGGATTTTCGGCGAAGTCCGGCGGTATCCACCAGCACGAACTTTCCTTCTTCCGTTTCCAGATAGCTGTCCACCGCATCCCGGGTGGTGCCCGGAATATCGGAAACGATGGAGCGCTCTTCGCCCAGGAGTCGGTTAATCAGAGACGATTTTCCCACGTTGGGCCGACCTACGAAGGCCACCCGGATAAACTCGTCTTCTTCTTCCACGTCGTAATCGGTGAAATGGCTCACCACTTCATCGAGGAGATCCCCCAGTCCCAGCCCCTGTCCGGCAGAGATGGCGATGGGATCGCCAATGCCTAAGTTGTAGAACTCATAGGCGTTGGGTTCATCCTTGAAATTATCCACTTTATTCACCGCCAGGACCACGGGCTTCTTGCTGACGCGCAGCATATTGGCCACTTCGTGATCGGAGTCGGTGAGTCCTTGTTTTCCATCCACCAGGAAGATAATGACATCGGCGGTATCGATGGCGATCTGTGCCTGACGCTTCATCTGCGCCAATATGATGTCATCGGATTTGGGCTCAATGCCCCCGGTGTCGATGAGTTTGAAATCATATTTGAGCCATTCGGCATCGGCATATATGCGGTCTCTCGTTACGCCCGGTGTATCTTCCACGATGGCAATTCTGTGTCCGGCAAGTTTATTAAACAAAGTTGACTTCCCCACATTGGGTCGGCCGACAATGGCGACAATCGGTTTTGCCATACTTTCACCTCTATTTCTTCACATTTGCATTTCTGTACATCATAACAGTTTACTGGAAAAACTCCAGAGTGTCAAATGATTTCTCCCCGCGGCAACAGGCATGGCGCCGGGAAACCGGAAGCATTTCCTGCCCTTAACCGTTTTGTTTTTCTTTTCCTGTCTGATCCCGTATAATAAGGATAGCAACAAAAGACACGAAAGGAAACACCATGAGAAGAAAACGACGAAGAACGAAATCTAAAGGCTGGATCGCCCTACTGCTCCTGATCCTCCTTCCGCTGATCTTTTACGGATGTCAGGCTTTGTATCTCCTCTGGAACGCGGATCCCTCGCCCATAGGCGAAGTTCCGGAAACCCCCGTGGCCACCCCCGCCGAAACTCCAGCAGAGACTCCCGTGGAGACCCCCCAGGAACCCGTGGATACTTCCGTGACCTTCGTGGCGGCGGGCGATGTCATGGTCCATCAGACCCAGTATCTGGCCCAGCGCGTGGGCGACGGCACCTATGACTTTGCGAATAATTTTATTCATGTGAAAGATATCGTTTCCCAGGCAGACTTTGCCCTGGCCAATCTGGAGACGGTGATTCTCCCCGGGAAGGCCCTTTCTGCCTATCCCCGGTTCAATTCCCCGGCAGAGATCCTCGATGGGTTAACCTACGCGGGATTTGACATCCTCTCCACCATCAACAATCACTCCCTGGATCAGGGAAAAAATGGTGTCCTTTCCACCTTAAAAGAACTGGAGGACCGAAAACTCCAGGTCTTGGGCACCTACAAGACCCCGGAAGAACCCAAATACGTCATCAAGGAAGTCAATGGCATCCGCATCGGCATGACGGCCTTTGCCTCCGGGGTGATCACCGGAACAGAAGCCTCCCTCAACGGCCTCCCCTCCAACGGCATCGGCACCCAGCTCAATGTCATGGAGATGACCGATGTGAGTAAAGCCTTCTCTGCCATGAAGGTACAGCTGGATGCCCTGAAGGAAGCCGGTGCGGAATATCTCCTGGTCTTCCTCCACTGGGGCAACGAATATCAGTTCACCCCCAGCACCTTCCAGACCAAACTGGCGCAGCTTCTGGTGGATGAAGGGGTAGACCTCATTTTAGGTTCTCACCCCCATGTGGTTCAGCCCGTGGAGTATCTCTCCTCCACTGACGGAACCCGGGAAGCCCTGGTCGTTTACTCCATGGGAAACTTCCTCTCCAATCAGCGCCGGGAGATTCTGAACAAAACCCACACCGAGGATGGCCTCATGGTGGAAATCACCATCGATCGCACATCCGGCGGGGAGGTGAAGCTCACCAAAGCCACCGTCATTCCCACCTGGGTGAACCTCTACAAGAAAGATGGCAAGGACACTTACGAGATCGTCCCCATTGGACCGGATCCCAAGGCCTCGGCCTTGAAGTATCAGGCTCCGGAAGGACGCCTCACCGAGTCGCTGAAGCGAACGAAAACCATCATCACCGAACCTCGACTCGCCTGGTTCTCCGGCGAATAAGAAAAACCGATTTCCCCTGGCTACTCCCCGAAAAAGGGAAAAGGCCGGCGGAAACCGGTTTATTTCATTTCATCCCCTACCCTACGATTCCCTAGAAACGCGCTGCCAAGTCCTCCACGAGACGGTTGATCTTTTTCTCCCGGCCAAAACCCTTCCAGTCCACAATTCCCGTGGCCACGACCTGGGCGCCTTTGGCTTCCACCGCAGCGCGCATTTGGCGGATGGCCGATTCTCCACCTAAGAAAGAGAATGGGAAGAAGTGCGTGACAAAAAGGATCATCTTTCGCCCCTTCAGGGACTCCACATGGGAAACATAGGCCTTCAGCACGGGCGACATGGAAAATCCCCGTACGGGTCCCGCCAGGACGACGTTGTCAAACCCCTGAAGATCCAAGGCTGGACGCAGGACAATCTTTGTGGGGTCCACCATATTTTTGTCTTCCCCGCCCACGGGTTCCAGCTTCTCCAGCGCAACCTCATGGCCTTTTGCCTGGAGCTGATCCTTCAGCTTCTGGGCCACATAGAGTGTATTTCCCGTCATGGAATGAACAAGAATTGCAGTTTTCATCTTTCCCTCCTCAGGGCCCGGTGAGGGCCTCTTCTATGGCTTTCAAAATCACGATGCTGCTGTAGGTGGCCCCGGACACCAGATCCACCTGAAGGCTCTGGCCCTCCACCACTTTTTGCGGAAGGGCTTCCGCCGCTTTCCCCTGGCCGTTTCGGTGTTCCAGAAGAATAATCTTAGTGATCTGGTGATCCTTGATCTCCACACGGACCTTTGCACTGACGATTTTCGCATCGAAATCCCCTTCATAGGAACCATCTTCCAAAGCAAGAAGATCCGGCTCCTGAAGCACTTCCTGCCGGAGCCCCTCCAGTTCCTTATTCAGGGCCAGATACACGCCCACCAGCCCCATGAGGGCCAGGAGGACCACTCCAGCTACGATTTGCCATCCCCTTCTTTTCTTCACGGACTTCCCTCCTCTGAGGCCTACCTCGCGAAAACTTTTATGCTCTTTCCGCACCATATCAGCTTTATTATACGCTTTTGATATTCCCTCACAAGTCCTGGGTTAAAATTTACTGAATATTCCAATTCTCCCATGAAGAAATAACAGAGCGTCAAAATAGAATGGATTTCTCCCTTCCATGCTCATAAACTGTCAATATCACGCAAAAACAAAAGCAAAAGATCACCCCTCCAAGGGATGACCTTTGCTTTTGTATGTCAAGGATATTACTCTGCCACAACGAACTCTTCCTTTGGTGCCCCGCAAATGGGGCAGGCCCAGTCCTCCGGCAGATCTTCGAATCGGGTGGGCGGATGAATGGCATTTTCAGGATCCCCCACCTCCGGATCATAGATATAACCACAAACAGAGCAGATATAACGGATCATCGGATGGCCTCCTTCCCACAGTCGTCATGTTTTCTTGAGTATACGCCATCACGGACTCCTGCTCAAGGGAAGTGCCTGTAAATTCTTAAAAATGCCTCATTGGTTAAAAAAGGTTCATGTTTTCTAGTTCAGTTCCTTGAACTGACCTGTGACAATATACACGGTCCATTCGCAGATGTTGGTGGCATGGTCGCCATTGCGCTCCAGATACTTCAGTACAAACTGCAGCTGGCCGGCCCAGCGCAGAAGCTCCGGATTGTCGCTGGCCTTTTCGTAGAGTTTCAGGATAGATTCCTTCGTCATCTTGTCGATCTCATCGTCTAAAGCGGTGAGCTCCAGGGCGGTCTCCTGATCCTTGGCCACAAAGGAGTCAATGGCTTTGCCGATGAAGGCGACGACCAGCTCCGTCATCTTCAAGAGATCCCCATTGATGAGATCCGTATTGATCTCGTTGTTCTTCAACGCGATGGTGGCGATATCCTTGGCATGATCCCCCATGCGCTCCAAATCCGTGACGATCTTGATGATGGTGAAGATGTTCCGTAAATCTGAAGCCACAGGCCCCTGAGTTGCAATCAGGCGAATGGCCTCATCTTCAATGACTCGCATGAGGTTGTTGATCTGGATGTCCTCCTGGAGCACAAACTGTGCCAGCTCCAGGTCCTTGTTCACCAGGGCTTTGATGGACCGCTTGATTTGGGTTTCCACCAGGAAGCCCATACGAAGAAGGTTGTTGTTCATATGCTTGATCGTGATCTCGATGTTGTTCATCGTCATGACGTTTTCCTCCTTTTAGCCGAATCGTCCGGTGATATAGTCTTCTGTCCGCTTATCCCGGGGTGCATGGAATATTTCCTTCGTGTCCCCCACTTCGATGAGATCGCCCAGCAGGAAGAAGGCGGTTTTGTCCGAAATTCGGGCAGCCTGCTGCATGGAATGGGTGACGATGATGATGGTGTACTCATTCTTCAGCTCTTCAATGAGTTCCTCCACCTTGGCCGTGGCAATGGGATCCAGTGCAGAAGTCGGTTCATCCAGAAGAATCACTTCCGGATCCAGGGCAATGGCCCGGGCGATGCAAAGACGCTGCTGCTGGCCGCCGGAAAGCTTCAGGGCATTGCTGTTTAACCGGTCCTTCACTTCTTCATAGAGCGCAGCTTTCTTCAGGGAGGTGATGACCACGTCATCCAGGATCTTCTTGTCCTTGATGCCCTGGCAGCGAAGGCCATAGGCCACATTGTCATAGATGCTCATGGGGAAAGGATTGGGTTTCTGGAACACCATGCCCACCTTGGTCCGAAGATCCACCACGTCCACATCGTTGTCGTAGATGTTCTTTCCTTCAAAGGTCATGGTTCCCTCGATCTTCACATCCTCAATGAGATCGTTCATCCGGTTGAAACAGCGGATGAAGGTGGACTTGCCGCAGCCGGAGGGTCCGATAAATGCGGTGACTTTATTCTTTTCAATAGTAATGTTGATCTTCTTCAGGGCCTGGACCTTTCCGTAGTAAAGATTCAGGTCCTTTACTTCAAATGCACTCATATTCTTATACGCTCCATTTTCGATTTAGACGGCTGCTGACTAGCTTGACGCCGATGTTGAGAATCAGGACAATGACGAGAACAATGATGGAAATGGCACTGGCCAGTTCAAAATTCGGCTGTTCTCCGCTCATGACGGACCAGATCTGCACCGCCAGTGAGGTGGCGCCCTGCTTCAGGGAGGGATTGTCATTGACAAAGGTTCCCATGGTGTAGATGAGGGCGGCCGATTCTCCGATGATTCGGGAAACGGAAAGCAAGGTGGCGGAGAGAATTCCCGGCAGTGCGCTGGGAAGGATCACCTTGAAGATGGTCTGGGTCTCCGTGGCGCCCAGGGAAAGGCTCGCCGAGCGAAGTCCCATGGGCACCACGATGAGGGCCTCTTCCGTCTGGCGGATGATCACGGGCAAAAGAATCACCGACAGGGTCATGGCACCCAGAAGGATGCTGGGGCCCGTGGCCCCCATAAGCGCCGTGATGGGGAAAAATACCGTCATGCCCATGAGACCGAAGATGATGCTGGGAACGCCCGACAGCATTTCGATGGAAGAGCGAACAAGGCCGGTTAACGCATTCTTCTTGGCGATCTCATTGAGATAAATGGCGGCAAAGATGCCCACGGGAAGAGCAATGACGAGGGACATGCCGATGAGCATGAAGGTGGCTTTCAGGGAACCAAAGACGCCGCCGCCGGCGGTTTTGTAGTACACCCCCGCCAGACGCACAGCACTGGTATCCACGGTCTTCACCATGGTTTCGGCATCCATGTTCACAATGACCCCAGCGCTTCGTTTCACGGCTTTGGCATTGAGAAACTCAAACTTCTGAATCTCCGAACCCACTTCCACGGGATGGGGCTTGTGAAAATCTGCCCCTGCAGTTTCAATGATGGCGGAGCGCAAAGGTGACTTCTCGTCTACATAGGTGATGAGGATCTGCTTGGCTTTATCGTGGCTTAGGGCATCCTTCGCCGCAAAGCCGAACTTTTCACTGAAGTACTCCCCTTCCGGCAAGGTTCCTGGGTAGGTAAAACTTCCTGCTTCCGTTTCCTGGAAAGTCAGGTTGTAGTTCTTTGCCCAGTAATCACTTTTCACCATGTCCCAGCTCAGGGTGGAAGCCCCTTTCTGGAAGACATAGATGAAGATGGAAAGGAGGACTAGAACGGCGATGGCCGTGCTGAGGTAGGTTAAACTGTTTTTGATTCCGTCTTCAAGACGTCGTTTTCTATTCATTGGTTACACTTCCAATTCTGCGCTTGACGTAGTGGATAAGAAAATTCGTGGCAAAGATGACCAGCATGAGGACAATGCCGACACTGAAACGAATATCATAATCCAGCCCCGTGGTTTCCTTTAAACCGGAAAGCATGGTCGATGTCAGCGTTCGGGTAATATCAAAGAGATTGGTGGTGGGGCCATAAAACTTGTTGCCCGCCACCATGGAAACCGCGGTGGCTTCGCCGAAGGCCCGACCTAACCCCAGGATCAGTCCGGCGAATATTCCGGACTTGGCCGAGGCCAGCACCACTTTGAAATTCGTCTGGGTCTTGGACGCCCCCAAAGCCAGGGATCCCAGCTCAATCTCCGTTTCCACGGACTCGATGGCCACGATGGCGATGGAGGTCATGGTGGGGAAGATCATGATGGCCAGAAGGATAATCACCGCCAGCAGAGAGTTTCCGCCGAAGGTATCAGCGCCAACAAGGGCGGCAATCCGTTCTACCCCTTTGACAATAACCCCCGCGGCAAAGACACCATAGACCACGGAGGGTATGGCGGCCAGAAGCTCCACCACGGTGGTGAAGAACACCTTCAGTTTCTTCGGGGCGATCTTCACTACAAACAGTGCCGTAAGCACCGAGACGGGGAAGGACAAGATGGCTGCTCCCACGGCAGAGACCAGGGTATTGATCACAATAAAGAGTACCCCATACTTCTGCTGATCCTGACGCCACACGAGGCCTGTGAGGAATTCTTTCAGACTGACCTGGCCAAACTCGTAGTTGGGTAAAAAGACCCGAACCCCCTTCAAGGCAATGAACACAAAAATCAAGACAATTAGGGATGCCGAAATAACTCCGGCAGCCCTAAACAGCATCTTTCCTATGGTGTCCAAGATTTTCTTGCGTTTTTGATAATCTTTGGAAATGTTTGATCGTATGGACACTGTTTTTCTCCTTCCAAAGGGCACCCTCGCGGGCGCCCTCTGTTGGCTATTGTAATCTTATTTCTACTTCAGGTCTTCCCAGTTTTTGATCTCACCCTTGAAGATGCTGGCTACCTGAGCCTGGGTCAGATCGGTTACTGCCGTGTTAGCCTTATTGACGACCACGACCACAGCATCCTTGGCATAGACGCCGGAGAGCATTCCAGCAGATACGGTCTCTTCTGCCTTGAAGGCACGGGAGGCGAATCCGATGTCAGCCTTGTTGGCGCCATCCTTCTCGGATCCCAGAACACGCTTGAATCCATCTCCGGATCCGGTGTGGTTCATGTTGATCTTGAAGTTTCCAGCCATGGGCACGAAGGATTCCAGCGCAGCCTTCAGGGTCTTCTCCACGGAAGTGGATCCGCCGGTGTAGAGGGTAATGCCGCTGTTGTCCTTATCCACGATGGGGTGATTCTTCTTCAGTTCATCCCATGGAGTTCCAGCGTCCACATCCACGATGCCATGGGCACCCAGGACCACTTCACGGCCTTCCACGGAATTTTCCATGTAGTCGATGAATGCGGCCACCAGTTCTTCCTTCTCCTTGGAATCGAAGTCTCCGGCTGCACGGGTCACATAGCTGAAGGGACGGTTCAGTTTGTAGGTTCCATCCACAACGGTTTCGATGGTGGCTTCTACGCCTTCATATTTTACGGGGATCAGATTGTTGGCTTCAAAATCGGTGGTCAGGGATGCATAGCCGATACCATTCTTTTCAGCACCAACTTTGGTCGCCATGTCGCCATTGGAGGAAACTTCAAAGGCGTCGTTGGACAGCTCATCGGCAAATCCGACGATGGATTCGAAAGCTTCACGAGTTCCGGATGTGGCATCACGGGTAAATATTTTGATGGGACCGGTTAATCCTTCTGCAGGGGTCTCGACGGGGGTCTCTGTGGGAGTCTCGGCCGGGGTTTCTGCGGGAGCTTTGGTACCGCATGCTGCGAGCATGGCCACCATGACGAGGGATGATACGAGTCCAATTAATTTCTTGTTCATTTCTTCCTCCTAATTGAGTAGATCTTCTTTTCTTATTTTGTCTACATTACGAATTATAGAGAGAGTTTGTTTAAACAAGATTGCGGGAATGTTATGTCCGTGTTAACTTGAAAAACCCATGTAAACGTTGGGAAACCCTGAAAGATCCACAGGTTCAAGGCTCTTTCCAAACCTACGATGAAACACCCAATGATGCATTTCATCGGTTCAATGTCATCATAGCACCAAAACCCCCGGAGAAGTTCCGTTCCAGGGAAGTGTCACAGAACATTTACGATCAGGATAAATAACAGATTTGAATCTTCTATAATTTAGATTTTTTCGCTTTGTCTTCTCCCCAGCCGGAATGTCACCGCCAGATTTTCATGAGCCTGGCTCAAATTGGCCACAGCTCAGGAATCGATACCCTCAATGGCCTCCTGTTTGGCTTAACCTGCTGGCTGGAAATCGCCCATCCCTCTTCACGATAAAAAGAAGAGATCATCTGCTGCACTAAGCGTACAGCGAGATGATCTCTTTTAGCGTTTCCACATATTTTTCCTTCACATGGTCCGGTGACACCACCCGTACCTTGTCCCCGTACATGGCCAGCCAGGAAAAGAAGGTTCCGCTGATGGTCACCACCGTGCGGATTTTGAAGGTCTGCTCGTCGGCTCTTTCCAGAACCGTCTCTGAACCAAATCGGTCCAGCACCTGATTTACCAGGCTATTGTCGAACTGGAGGTTCACCACTTCGTCCTCTCCGCCGAACATGTTGAAGGTTTTCTTCGTATAGTCCGCCACATCAAAGCGCTGATCCTCCGGAAGAGCATCCCGCAGCTGATCCAGCACCTCAATGTCACTCATGCGGTCGACCCGGTAATGGACAAAGTTATCATACTTCCCGTAGTAGACGATGAGGTAGTAGTTCTCGTCATCCCAGGAGAGGGCATAGGGGCTTCCGTAGTAGATCTCCCCTTTTTTTCGAAAGACCTTCTCTTTTTGCACATTATAATCAAAATACTTGAAGGCCACCTTTTTGTTTTGCGCAATCGCCGTATGGAGCTTGTCCACATTATAGTAGATACTCTCATTGACGGACTTCACCCGATTGGCCACATACACCTGACGCTGCAGGGACAAGGCCTGCTTCTTGCTGGCTAACCCCTCCAGTTTCTTGATCAGTTCGTGACTCTTGCGATGGGTGACAAACTTGGAACATTGTATGGCATCCACGAGAAGCTTCAGCTCCGCCAGCTCAAAGTCCCGACTCGCCAGATAGTACTCCGTTCCCCGGGTCTTCTTCACCCCAATGTCGAGACCGAAGGTCTTCAAAGTCTCGATGTCATGGTAAAGGGATTTCCGTTCCGAACTGATGCCATAGCGCTCCAGCTCCATCTGCATATCCGCGATGGTGATGCTGTGCTCCTCGTCAGTCTGTTCCAAAAAAAAGCGCATGAGATAGAGAATTTTCAGCTTCTGATTAGGTTTCCTGGCCATGGATTCCTCCTAAGACACTTATTTGCCTAAAATGCAGTCCCGGGAATGATCATCTTCCCATAGTGTTCATCTATCTTCCTATTATAGCATCAGAAATTAGCTTTGGGCATGGATCAGGGGAATTTCCTCCTGATGCTCAAGGTTTTTCCTTCCCGAGGCGACGACGCAGTTTTTCCCGCTGCGCTTGGCCTCATAGAGGGCATCGTCCACCCGCTGATACCATCGGGTAAAGCTTTCCCCTTCAGCCATCTGGGCCACGCCAAAACTGGCCGTGACCACTCCTGCCACAGGATGGGGGGTGGTCTCCAGTTTCCTGCGGATTATCTCCGCCAGGGCCACGGCCCCTTCCTCCCCGGTCCGTGGCAGAAGAATGGCGAACTCCTCTCCCCCAAAGCGGACCAGGACATCGGATTCCCGGATCATGAGGGACGCCAGCTCCGCCGCCAGATGAAGCACCTCATCCCCCGTATAGTGCCCAAAGCGGTCATTGACGCTCTTAAAGCTGTCCAAATCAAATAGAACCATGGAGAGCGGCTGCTTTCCCCGGCTGGCCGTGCGCATCTCATCCTCCAGGATATGGTCGAAGTAATGTCGGTTGTAGACACCCGTGAGCCGATCCCGGATGGCGATATTCTCCAGGGTCTTCGCCCGAAGGACTTCCTCCGTCACGTCCCGGGCTGAGGAAAATAAGAACTTTTCCCCTGTGGGCTCCGAGTTCCACTCCAGATACCGGTATTCACCGTTCTTGGTTCGGTAGCGGTTGATGTAGTTGTGGACGGCTTCGCCGTCTTTCAGCGCCTGCCGTTTTTCAAGGGTGGCGCCCACGTCATCCGGATGGATTAACTCCAGATAGGGCCTTCCCTGAAGCTCTTCACTGTCATAGCCCAGGACGGACTCAAACCGGTGATTCACCTTGTAGAAGCGTCCCTCTTCATCGGTGACACAGAGCATATCCAGATTCATGCGGAGAAATCCACGGATTTCCCGGTCCTGAAGAAGTTCCCGGGTAATGTCCTTAAAGGACAGGAGAACGCCCCCGGGCACTTGACCCCGAGGGAGAATCGGATTGGCGCTGAGGGAGAAAAACGTCTCTTCTCCTTGGGAACTTCTGCGCACAAAGGTTTCTTCCGGATTATAGACCCGTTCCCCCGTGAGCTCTCTTTCCAGAATTTTCCCCAGGGGTTCCTGGGTGGAAATCGTATGGAAAAGACAAACCTCATACAGCGGTTTAGCCAAAGCTACTTCAGTCGATAAGTTGAGATATTTTGCTGCTGCCGGGTTCATGAGGGTGATCTTCAGGTTCTCATCGGTGACCACGATTCCCTCATTCATGGATTGCAGGGTCGTTTCCAGAAGCTGCATGGTCCTTCGCTGCTCCTCCAGTGCCCTGTCCTTGGCTTCATGGGCTTTCTCCAGCTCCTCCCGGATGATCTGCTGCTCTTTCTCATAGGCCATTCTCCGGTTTACCCGAAGGGCCATGGTGTTGATGAGTCGCTGACCATTTTCCATGAAGGACATGCCGCTGAGCAGCACCGGAATCCGGGTCCCGTCGGTATGGGAGAACTCCAGATAGAGTTCTTCCACTTGGCTTTCCGTCTGGAGGGGCTGAAGAAAGTAGCTGTGAAAAATTATCTTGTTCACCCGGTCGAGAAGCACCTCCACCGGGCTTCCCACCAGTTTTTCTTCCGGGTAGCCCGTATAGGCACAAAGCATGGTGTTAACTTCCCTCACCATCCCCCGGTGATCCAGCTGGAGATAGGCGCAGGGGGCATTCTTTAGTCGAAGATCCATGATTTTTTCTCCTCTCCCGTGGACAACTCCACGTGCTTCAAATATTGCCGGATCACCGCTGCCGTTTGCTCCGGGGCCACCAGATGGGGATAATGACCGGTCACTGGCAAATGAACCAGCTGACTTCCCGCTAAATGGGCATGAAGGTATTCCCCCACTTCCCGGGGAACCACGCTATCCTCCGCACACTGCAGGATCAGGGCCGGAACCGGGCACCGGGATAGATCCTTCCGATGGTCGGAGAAGAAAGTAGCTTCTGCAAATTGCCGCATGAGCCGGGGATCCTCACGCAGAAATACGCCCCGCAGATGTTCCTCTTCTGCCGGAAAATTCGGCTGGTTTAGAAAGACTCCCGCATGGGCCGTGGCCCATCCGGTAAAGTTCATCTCCATCATCCGCAGAAGCCCATGGATCTCCTCTTCCTCAAAGCCGCCGAAATAATCCCCATCATTGAGATACCGAGGCGAAGGACCGATCATGACCAACGACTTGAACCGTTCCGGCAGGTCCACGGCGGCCAAAAGGCCAATCATGGCACTGACGGAGTGCCCCACGAAGGTAATGTCCCAGAGGTCAAGGGTTTCAATGAGAAGCTTCAGATCCTCCCCATGACCCTGGAGCGTTTTGTACCTTTTAAGATCATATGCTCCATGGTCCGATAGCCCGGAACCCACATAATCAAAAAGGACCATCCGGTACTCTTCTTCGAAGTAGGGGAGGATTCTTGACCATATCCTCTGGTCACATGCCAGTCCATGCCCGAACACCAGGATTTTATCTCCCTTTCCCCGAATGGTAATATTGTGTTTCTTCCCGTTCTCCATCATTCGCTTCCTCCGCCACTGCATGCTTAATCTTCTTCTCTATCGGCAGATTTCCATTGATTTCTAGTGCCGCAGATACCCAAAGCAAAATAAAAGACCATGCATCAGCACAGTCTTCTCAACGGTTCCGCTTATTTTAGTTTGTTGTCCGATTCTCCCATGACCGTTAACCCGAAACATACCGTTTAAGTCGAGTAAAGGGACGCCACCGGGAAGTGTTCAATCCCGTCACCCGGCTATTCGTCGGAAAGAGATCTGCCCCTTCCCCCTTGAAACGAACGTCTTTCTTTCGCAATTCCTGCCAGAGAGGCAGCTCCTCACGGGGAGAAAAGGAAAGTAGCCAATCCTCCTCCAAAGGGAGCAGCATGGCTTTCCACTGCTCCGGGATCTGGGGAATGCCATAATAGAGGGCAGCTAATCCTCCCGCCAGGCTACCCGTATCCACCGTATTCCCGCCTAAATTCACGACTTTCAGCACGCAGGATTCAAAATCCGTGGTGTTGACGAGACACCAAAGGGCAGCTTCCAGGGTTTCCACCACATCGCCATTACTGCGAATCTCGGTTTCCGGAAGGTCCAAAAAAGACTCCTGACTGAGCCGATGAAACCGGTGAAGCGCCTGACGGTAAGCCCGATGGGGCGCATAATGGGCCATGGCCCGAGATACGCCCAAGGCGATGGTTTCCTGTAAAGGGAGCCTTTCCGGGAGGAGCGCTGCTGTACAGAGAAGAACACCCGCCGCCAGTTCCTGGAGGGGATCCCCCAAAGGCTGCGGCAAAAACTCGCCGATGCGCTGAAAGGCCTCTTTGCGCTGAGAAAAATCCTCCCCGAAGCGAAGCCGAAGATCCAGTACCAGGGGGAGAAGCACGGCCAAAGCCATCCCCATATCTCCGAAGCTCGATGCTTTGCGATGATTTTCTCCCCGCAGAGCCCATTCTTGGCTCCAGCTCACTCTTCGGCTTTCTGCGAGTAGCCCAAACCAAGGCAGCTCCTTCACCCAGGCTTCCTGAAGTTCCAAGGTAAGGGCCCGCTGTCTTTCCGAAACTTCTCCATGAAGGAACTCTTTCTGAATTGTCTCCACGGGATCCAGCCTTCGGCTCATGCGGGATTCCAGCTGTACCGGCTTCCCCAGAGCTTCTCCCACAGCGGTCCCCCAATAAATATTGCGTAAGATCATAAACACCGTCTTCCCTCCTCCCTGCTCCATGGACAGCATCCACGGCGATTCGTCAGCTTTAGGACAAGCATAACAAGGGAGATGTCCCATAAACCGGACAACAAAAAGCGCTGACCGAAATCAGCGCTTTTTCTGGAGCAAGTAAAGGGAATCGAACCCTCAATGTCTGGTTGGGAACCAGATGTTATACCATTTAACTATACCTGCAGGGGACTTCATTGAACTTCAGGTACCTAAACCCTACGTTAAAATCATACCACCTTTCAGAAAAGAGTCAACCTACTTTTCAGGAAAAAAACCTTGGTAAGCCTTAATTGGCGTCACTTTTCGCAGAATGTCCCCTCCATTCCGACCGCCGGAGGCGATAAACGATTTCTTCCACCGCTTCATCCTCAAGGAGTACCTCCTCCATCGGGCGGAACCCTAACTTTTGGAGAAGTTTCCGGGACCTGACATTTTGCGGATCCGTCGAGGCAACCAGTGACTGAAGACCCTGGTGAAGAAACAGGTAGTCCACCATGGCGCATACGGCCTCCCAGGCGAAGCCCTGCCTCTGCGATGAAGGACTGATCGTATACCCCATCTCGGCTTCTTCCCCGGTTTCCAGAAAATGAATCCCCAGATCTCCAATGAGTTCTCCCGTATCGATCTTGAAGATCCCCAGCTGGAACCACGTACCCCGTTCTCCAAAATCTTTCGGAAGCTCCGCGATAAAGGCCTCGGCATCCCGGAGATCTCGAAATCGGAGGGACTGGAACTGTTCCACAAGAGGATGCGTCCGATAGCAAAATAATGCTTCGGCATCCTTCAATGCCAGTGGTGCAAGAAAAATTCTGGAACAGAAAATCGGTGTAAACTCAGCCATGGCGTACTCCTTCCCTATTCATCAGCAAAGCGATACCCAATGCCGACTTCCGTAAAAACGTAGCGGGGTTTCGTGGGATCTTTTTCCAGTTTTCTCCGGATGTTGGCCATGAAGACCCGTACAGACTGCAGGTCGCTTTCAAACTCCGATCCCCAGACTTCCTTCAGGATAAACTTATGCGTCAGGACTTTCCCGGGGTTTTGGACCAGCAAGCTCACGATATCAAACTCCATGGGGGTTAAGTGGATCTCTTTCCCCTCCAGGGTCACCCGGTGTTTATCCAAATCCAGCTCCAGGTCACCCACTTGCCGAATCCTCGCCTTATCCTCCGGCTGAAAGGTTTGATGGCGCAAGACCACACGAATTCTCGCCAGGAGCTCTTTCATGCTGAAAGGTTTGGTCAGGTAATCATCGGCCCCCATATCCAGGGCCTCCACCTTATCCCGATCCTGATCATGGGCAGAGACGACAATGATGGGCACTGCAGAGAATCCGCGGACTTTTTTGATGATCTCCAGCCCGTGGAGATCGGGAAGACCCAAGTCCAAAATGATCGCCGACAAGGCGTTCATGGCGATCTGGGCCATGGCTTCCTTCCCCGTTTCGGCCTCAATACAGCCATAGCCTTGAGATTTCAGCGCGAAGCTGATGAAATTGCGAATTTGCGCATCATCTTCCACGACTAAGATTTCCGTGTTCATCCTCATCCCTCCTGGTTTTTTAGATAAAACTTCACCATGGCGCCCCCCTCTGCCCGATTCCCTGCCATGATTTCTCCCCCGTGAAATTCCACGATGGCTTTACAGATGGCTAATCCCAGCCCTAGTCCATGCCGGGTGGTGGGACGTGACTCCTGGGAAGTGAAAAACAGATCGAAGATTCTCGGGAGGTCCTGGGGCACAAAACCGGAGCCTTGGTCATCCATTTCAAACCAGATTTTATCCCCTTCCAGCCACACATGAAGGACAATTTCGCTTTGCTCCGGGCTATGCTCCGCGGCATTTCCCGCCAAGTTAATGAGAACCTGTTCCATGAGCTTGCCGTTCATGGGGATAAAGAGGACCTCATCGGGGATAAGGATTCGAAACTGATGTTTCGGAAAATACTTTCCCATATAGTCCACTACGGCAGAAAGCACCTCATCGACGGCCTCCAGCTGGATCTTGATGGCCAGATTCCCTTCGTGGACGCGGGTAAAGCTGAGGATGTTTTCCACCAGCCGGGTGAGCCAGTCGGCGTCCTCATGGATTCCCTGAATCACTTCTTTCCACTGGGGATCATCGATCCCCTGGAGGAGCATTTCCGAGGTCCCCATGATCCGCGTCAAGGGGGTCCTTATATCATGGGAAATCGCCCGGAGAAGATTGCTCTTAAAACGCTCCAGTTCCACCTCTGCCCGGGCATTCTCCTTATCCCGGATGAGGAGTACCCTTTCCATGGATATGGTCACCTGCATCAGGATGGAATAAAGAAGAAATTTCCGATCCTTGTCCATGTCCGCTGCTTCCTTGGGAAAGCAAAAATGACACAGAACATGCCCCTTCACTTCCACCGGAATGGTGTAGGACTGGGCGATAAAAAAATCCCGATGCTCCAGAGGCACCTGCGGAATGACTTTGGAAACCTGACCTTTACTGCTGACTCGAATCTGCGCCATGTTCCCATCTTCTTCCATAAAAAAGCATGTCACATCACAGTCCATGAAGTTGGACAGCCATTCTGCCGAAACCACAGCCGTTTCACTGATCTCGCTGGTTTTTGCCAAACTTCCCGTGATTTTCGCCAGAAGATGAGACTGCTTCTCCCGTTCCATGGACAGGGTATGGGATTTTAAAAGCTTGCTGGTCAGGGCGCTGGTGAACATTGCGGAGATAAACATGATGATGAACGTAAAAATATACGACGTATCATCCACTTTAAAGTTATACAAAGGTTCCGTGAAGAAAAAGTTAAAGGAAAGGATGGATAAGCCCGAGGCGAAGATGCCATAGCCATACCCCTTGGTGAATCGGGAGGTGACCAGGACTGAGAGAATGTACATCACCACAATATTCACTTCGGTGAATCCCCAGTGCCGGATGAGAAAGGAAATTCCTGTGGTCAGAAGATTGAGCCCCAGGGTCAGTCCCAGCTGTCTGGCCACTTCCCGGACTCGGATCCGCTCATTCTCTTTCTTCATCTTTCCTCCCCTCCTTATGTATCCTTTACCCCTTGCGTTTTAAGTTCATTCTACTCATTTCAAGGCTTTCCCGCAATGGCTGCGGGATTTCCCCAGGGAATATTAATACGATCTTTATCCCCGGTCTGGAATTCTTAACCCCGTCTTTATCGGAATCGGAGTAGGATATGGACTGTAAAGAAAGTCACTCACCCGACTATTCCTGGAGGTAACAGTCATGAACAACTCGGAATCCCTAAAAAAATCCTATGAAATGAAGGTCAGGATCGCCATCAATGCCCTAAAGTCCGGGGACTTTGATATGGCCATGATCAGCACGCTCCAAGCCGTTTTGGACAATCAGGATTTGCCGGAATACCATAATCTTCTTGGGCTCATCGCCGAACACCATAAAGATTACCCTTTAGCCTGCCGGCACTATCGTGCATCCTATGCTTTGGATCCTTCCTATAAACCCGCCCTTCACAATCTGGAACGGCTGACCAATCAGAAGTTCGGCAGCACATCCGATCACGTGGACTTCGGGGATGTGATCGAGGTGGAAGAACCCCATAGCTCCATTTTCCTATATGAACTTCTCAACCACCGAAAAGCGAAAAGACGCTGAAAAGAAAGAAGGCTAAAGCCATGTTTATTGTAATTATCGGCTGCGGAAGACTCGGCAGCACCTTAGCCAGCGAACTCGCCGACGAAGGCCATATGGTATCCATCGTCGACCGCGACGGGGAAAAGCTCCGCTCTCTGGGATCCGGGTTTAATGGACAACGGATTACGGGAATTGAGTTTGATCATGACAAACTCCTGGAGGCCGGAATTCAGGAAGCGGATGCTCTCTTGGCCGTAACCAATGATGATAATGTAAATCTGACCGTTTCCCTCATCGCCAAGGATATCCATAAAGTCCCCAAAATCCTTGCCCGGGTAAACGCACCGGGCAAAAGCTTTGTCTATGATCTTCTCTCCATTGAAACCATTAATCCTGTACAATCGGGAATCGAAGTCCTGAAGCGAAAACTCATGACGGATCACTTCGAGGTTTTGACCTCCGTCGATGAGGCTTATGACATCATTGAGCTCCTGGTCAATCGTGATGTTCACACCACCGTGGAAGAGATCGAAGAAACCTGTCACTGCCGGATCGGAGGTATCACCCATAGTACCTTGTTCTCCCTGCCGGAACGTCATGAACCCATATCCCTGGGGGACCGAATCATTTGCACCGTCAGTCAATCCCAAAAGAATAAGCTCTTTCAGCGGCTTTGCAAGGAGATGCTCCTATGAAAACAATCATTGTCGGTGGTGGAAAAGTCGGCTATTATCTCTTAAAAACCTTATATGAACATGGCCATGATGTGGCCCTCATCGAGCGTGATCAGGATGTCTGTCAGCGCATCGCAGAGAGTATTCCCGTGGATGTGATCCATGGGGATGGAACCGATCTGGATGTGCTCCGGGATGCCGGAATTGAAGATGCGGATATCGTCGCTGCCGTCACGGGAACCGATGAAGAGAACCTCATCATCTGCAAAATCGCCAAACTGCAGTATCAGATCAGCCGGACAATCTCTCGGGTCAACAACCCTAAAAACATGGAGATGTTCAAGGTTCTGGGCATTGACAACACCGTGTGCAGCACCGCTGTCATCGCGAATCTCATTGAATCTGAAGTGGATCATCCCCAGGTGAAGATCCTGAACACCTTTGACCGCGGATCCATGGTCTTGGCCGAAATCATCATCACTTCTGAGCTCACCTGGTCCGGAAAACGCATTGCCGATATTCCCTTTCCTGTGGAATGCGTCATCGTTTCGGTTTTCCGTAACGATGCCATCATCTACCCCAAGGGAGATACGCAGTTCCAGGAAGGGGACAAAGTACTGCTGGTGACCAGCCCGTCGGAGCTCCAGGAGTTCGCCCAAACCATGAATAAAGGGAGGAAAAAACGATGGAATTTAACAAAGATGAATTGAAGGGGATACTATCGGAACTGGGGCTTGTCCTCACCTTCATCGCGGTAATTACTGCGGTAACGATGGTACTGATGGCATAAAGCGATGAAAACGCAGCGTCACGCCACCAGCTTGGAAATCATTTGCTTTTATACCGGGTTTGTCGTCTACTGCATGTCCCTCTTGATGATCATCCCCCTCCTCACGGCCATCGTCTATCAGGAATGGAATCCCGCCCTGGACTTCCTCGTGGGGATTTCCGGATCGCTGATCTTTGGCCTTACGCTGATGATCTTTGGTCATGGGGTCCAGGGGTCAAAATCAGATTTTCACTGGAAACACGGGTTTGCTGTGGCTGCCCTTTCCTGGCTCTTTCTCACCTTTCTCTGTGCCATTCCCTATCGCCTCAGCGGTCACAATCCCTCCTGGCTGAACTCCGTGTTTGATGTCATGAGCGGTTTCACCACCACCGGTCTCGTATTAACCCAGGATCTGGACCATTTGTCCAACGCCCTGAACATGTGGCGGCATATGCTGACCTTCATCGGCGGACAGGGTATGGTGGTCTTGGCCCTGACCTTCTTGGTTAAAGAAGCCCGGGGAGCATACAAGATGTATGTGGGGGAAGGCAAGGATATTGAACTCTTGCCCAGTATGAAAGGCACCGCCGGACAAATCTGGAAAATCAGTCTGATCTATCTGGTCCTGGGGACAGCCCTCTTATGGGTCACCGGGATCGCCATCGGTCTTCGTCCCGATTCCGCCTTCCTGCACGCCCTCTATATCTTCGAGTCCGCCTGGAGCACCGGAGGTTTTGCCCCCAATACGCAAAACATCATGTATTACCATAGTGTGGTCTATGAAACTATCACCATCCTCATTTTCATCTTGGGCTCCTTCAACTTTGGACTCCACTACGCCATGTGGCATAAAAACCGACGGGAGCTGATCAAAAATATCGAAACCCGAAGCTTCTTCATCACCTCTTCCCTCATCAGCGTTCTGGCTGTACTGGGTCTCTCGAAGCTCTCGGTTTACCCCGATGCCCTGTCGGCATTTCGACGGATCGTCTACAACGTGCTTTCGGCCCATACCACCACAGGATTTGGTTCCATTTATGCCCGCCAGTTTGCCCGGGAATGGGGAGACTTCGGAATCTTCCTCATGGTCATTGCCATGCTCATCGGGGGCTCGGCCTGCTCCACAGCAGGAGGCTTCAAGGGGCTTCGCGTGGGAATTGTCTTCAAAGGTCTCCTCATGGATATCAAAAAACTGCTGTCTCCGGAGCGGAATCTGCGCAGCTACACCTATCACCACATCAAAAATCAGGTCCTGGATGATGCGGTGATCAAGTCTTCTGCACTGATCATCCTGTGCTATGTGGTTCTCATGACCATCGGTACGCTTCTTGGCGCCTATTACGGCTACCCCCTCAGTGAATCTGCCTTCGAATCCGCATCCGTTGCTGGAAATGTGGGACTGAGTATCGGGGTCACCACTCCAGATATGCCCACATTGATGAAGATATACTATATCTTTGCCATGTACCTGGGACGCCTTGAGTTCTTATCGGTCTTTTCACTTCTGGGTTCCATCGGAGGAGGGTTACGTCATCTATGGAAAAGAACCTCAAAACTATCCTACTCTGCATAACTTTTCTGATGCTCTTTACTGTTCCGGTGGCTGCCTCTCCTCTTCGTCTCAATGACCTGGTGGAAAACGCTGCCGACTGGAATAACCAGTCTGTAGTCATTTCTGCCGAAGCCATCGGAGAACCTCTGGAGCGAGCGGAGGGGACGTGGATCAATGTCTCCGATGGCAGCAACGCCATAGGGATTTGGATGTCCGCCGAAGAAGCTCGCCGTATCAAAGTGTTCGGACAGTACGAAACCCTCGGGGACCAGCTTCTTCTCACCGGGAAGTTCCAACGGGCTTGTCCCGAGCATGGAGGCGAAGCGGATATTCATCTCTCCTCCATGAGCATTACTTCTCCGGGGGAACGGATCAAGACTCCCGTCTCCACGACAAAAGGGCTTACGGCCATGGGGATGTTCATCCTCGCTGCAGTTCTCTCTGTGTATTACCTTTCCCTCAGGTTCCGGAAACGAACCCAGGCATAAGCACCATGAGAAAGAGCAGTTCATCGGAACTGCTCTTTCTTGCTGTACATCCATGTTAGTCAGCGCGGTATCTCGGAAACCAGAAAATCCCGGAGGAGCTTCGCCTCCTCATCGGAAAGGGTAATCCCCTTTGCCATTTTCTGATGTTCCGCATCCCATTCCCGAAGATCATACCGGGGAGGACGCCCGTTCCAACTGACGAGATTCAGCTCCTTGCTCCAGCCTTTGGGGCTGGTGGAGAGGACCCCGATTTGCTTCACGATGTCAAAGGTTACTTCTGCCATCTAGACATCACACTCCTTTCTTTCTCCATTATACGCAGATCGGAGGACCCTAATCATCCTCTCCCCCACAGGATTGCCCTGGAAAAGCCAAGAAATGATCGCTGTTTTCCCCATGTCGATGACGTTCAAAAAAAATTCATGATTTTAGTGTAAATCTTTACATCTTCCTTATATCTTCTGCCTATGATTGGAGTGTAACCAAAATGTAATCAAAGAATAGGATATGATCGGAGAACACCATGAAGAATTTCAAGTTGAAAGTCCTTGCGGGCGTCCTTGCTAGCACAACCCTATTCGGAGCATTTGCTCCCGTCCTGGCCACCCCGGTGTCCGTTGACACCCCTCCGCCCTTAAGCCAGCAGCAGGCGGAGTATCTTGCCATTGAGGAAAAAATCACCGCACTTCATCTGGAAATGGATGTCCTATTAGATGAAATCACCGATCTGGTGGTCAAAATCGAAGAGACTGACGGAAAGATCGCCGAAGCCGATGCACGGGTTCAGGCGAAAGAGGTGGAAATTCGCGAAACCGCCCAAAGGCTGGATCAGAAGATCGAAGAGTACGGTCAGCGGCTCCGGGCCATGTATATGCAGGGCAGCGGAGGAATACTCAGCGCATTTTTAGGTGCCGATAGTCTGGCCGATCTCATCGCCCGGGCAGATGCCATTATCCAAATGGCCAAAATCGACCGGCAGCTGCTCAGCGAAATCGAAGCGATGAAAGCCGAGCTCGACGAGCAAAAAGCTGAGCTTCAAGCCGAAGTGGATGCCCTTCAGGCGCTGAATGCCGCGAACAAAGCAGACCTTCTCCTTCTGGAAGAGAAGAAAACCGAAACTGAAGCCACCAACGCCGCCATGGAAACGGAAATGGCAAAAATTGCCAAGGATTTGGTTACCTCTGAGAAAGATCTCATGAATCATGGGAAGACGGTGATCAATGACAGCGCTTCCACCGATGAGCAGATCAGCGCCGCCATCACCGAGCTTCGAAACATCCGTAACCAAATCATCACGGAAGCCGCCGACGAGGAAGTGGTGGAACTCATCGAAAAAGGCAAGCGGATCCTCAGCGAACGGAAGCTTGCCCGGGAACGCAGTGCTGCCCAGGCGCCCAAGGCGCCAACGGCCCCAGCAGCGCCCTCCTACTCCAGCAGTGCGGTTCTCAATGAAGCCTACAAATACATTGGCGTCCCCTATGTTTGGGGCGGTTCCAGCCCCAGTGGCTTTGACTGTTCGGGATTTACCCAGTATGTCTTCGGCAAAGTAGGCGTCTCTCTCCCCCGGGTATCCCGGGAACAGGCCAAAACCGGCACCTATGTGCCCATCAGCCAGGCCCAGCCCGGTGACCTCTTGTACTTTGGAAACTCCTCCGTTTCCCATGTGGCCATCTATGTGGGCAACAACATGATGATCCACGCCCCGGCTCCCGGAAAAACCATCAAGGTCCAGGATATGACCTGGCACCTGAAGAACTACCGAATCCTGGGTGCCCGAAGATTCTAGTCCACTCCTGGCAACGCTAAACAGAATGATCGCCTGCCCGGCTACACGGGCAGGCTTTTTCCTGTCCTCTTCAAAAACCCGGGACAATGTACCTGTCTCAATAAAAAGTTCCGGATAAACTCACTTTTCACAATTCCACGAAAACTCCTTGATTTTCAAGGCTTAACGCCTTCTTTTCCCACTTCCTCTGCTGCATTCTACCATTTCTTCATAACTTCACCACATCTTCCCCTTATACTGAGCCTTGTGAAAAGTTAGGATCAATCGAAAAGGGGTACACCATGAAGAAAATCAGAATGAAAGTGATCGCCGCCCTCGTGGCCGGCTTAACCTTCTCCGGAACTGTCCAGATGGCCTATGCCTCGCCGGTGTCCGGTGAAACCTTAACCAATATTGAAACGCAGCAGGATCAGTATTATGCCATTCAGGAACGGATCAATGCCCTGCATAAGGATATGGATGTCATCTTGGATGATATTACCTACATTACTTCACTCATCGATGAGGCCAATGCCCGCATCGCCGAGATTGAAGCCAATAAAGCCCAGGTGGAAGCCGAAATTGTCACCACCCAGGCTACCCTTCTGGAGAAAGAAACGGAATACGGGGAGCGTCTCCGGGCCATGTACAAGCAGGGCAACGGCGGAATCCTCAGCGCCCTTCTCGGAGCCGAAAGCATCGCTGACTTTGTGGCACGCACCGATGCCGTGATCAAAATCGCGAAAATCGATCGACAGATGCTCCAGGAGATCGAAGATCTGAAAAATGAGCTGCAGGCGAAAAACGATGCCCTGCAGAAAAACATCGATGAAGAAAATGCCCTGAATGAAGAAAATAAAGCCAATCTTGCCCAGGTGGAAGTGAAGAAATCCGAAAGCGATGCCAAAATGGCCGAGCTGAAGGCTGAAGAGGACAAGATCATGAGCGATCTGTCCATGATGGAAGTCTACCTGGTGGGGAGCAATGAAGCGATCATCAACGCTTCCGGTAGCTCCGATGCCCAGCTCCAGGCCGCCATCAATGATCTGCGGGAAATCCGCACCCATATTATCACGGAATCCGCCGACCAGAAGGTCGTGAACCTCATTGAAAAGGCCAAGTCCATCCTTGCTGCCCGAAAAGCCCAGCGAGACCGGGAAGCCGCTCTGGCTGCCCAGAAGACGAGCTCCTCCTCCGTGAACACCGGCGGAAGCGTGGTCTCCTCCTCCGCCACTGGCGCGGAAATCGTGGCTTACGCCAAAAACTTCCTGGGAATTCCCTATGTCTGGGGTGGAAACACCACCGCAGGTCTCGACTGCTCCGGATTCACCCGGATTGTCTTCTCCCACTTTGGCGTGAATCTTCCCCGAGTCTCCCGAGATCAGGCGAAGATCGGCAAGTATGTGCCCATTTCCCAGGCTCAGCCTGGCGATCTCCTCTACTTTGGCGAGTCCCGGGTCACCCATGTGGCCATCTACGTGGGCAACGGCATGATGATCCATGCGCCTAAGCCCGGCGATGTGGTGCGAATTTCCTCCATCACCTGGCACGTGAACAACTACAGTATTGTCGGTGCCCGAAGAATCATCGGAAACTAAAAATATCCCGCCAAGCAGAGTGCTTTCTGCCGGCGGGATTCTTTTTTATATTCAGCGCTGCGGTCTCCCTGTTGGGGGCCACAGCGCTTTTCCTCTGCTTTAAGAGGAATCCTCTTTCTTACTGCAAGAGCTGGAGAATAATCGGGGTCAGAAGGACGGTGATGAGACCGGCAATGCCGATGGAAAGACCGCTCATGGCCCCTTCCACCTCACCCGTTTCCATGGCCTTGGTGGTCCCCAGGGCATGGGACGCTGTTCCAAAGGCAACGCCTTTGGCCACGGGATCCTCCACCTTGAAGACTTTGAAGATCCAGGGTCCGGCAATGACGCCTGTGATCCCGGACACCACAATGGCCGCGATGGTGATCTGGGGAATTCCCCCAAGGGTCTGGGAAAGTTCCACCCCGATGGCCGTGGTGACGGATTTGGGGAGCAGAGAAAGCATGAGGGGTTCCTCGATCTTCAAGGCCTTGGACAGAAAGAAAACGCTGAGGATATTGACCAGGGATCCTGCCCCGATACCCACGAGAATCGGCAGGGCATTTTTCTTCAGCAGTTCAAAGTTGCGGTAGAGGGGCACCGCCAGCACCACCGTGGCGGGAACGATGAAGAAGGTCAAAAGACTCCCGCCCAGGACAAAGTCCTCATAGGGAATTCCCGTGAGCCGGAGAAGAAAAATGATTCCGGCCATGGAAAGAAGGAGCGGATTGAGAAGCGGTGAACGAAAACGCCGCTGAAGGAGCAGACTCAGTTCAAAAACAACGATGGAAAGCAGGAACCCAAAAAGAGGCTGCGCGGTGAGATTCTTCATGATGTCTTCCTCCTTAAAGCCTTGACCGTAAGCGCCGTGACGGTGAGGACCAGAAGGGTGGTGAAGATACTCAGCAGCAGTAGAACCAGCCAGTTTTTCGCCAGAGCTCCCGCCACCGTCATGAGCCCCACGCCCGCCGGCACAAAAAATAGGGTTAGATGGGACAGGAGAAAACCGGAGACCTCTTCCACCTGTGTAAGCTTTACGATCCCCGTAAGGAGAAAGCCCAAGAGGAGCAAGAGACCCAACACACTTCCCGGCAGCGGTATCCCCACAACCTTATTTAAAACTTCCCCGATGAACGCCATAAAGAGGATCAACCCCATCTGCCGCACATATTTCATCTCGTTTACCTCCTCAAATCAAGGAAACCGGAGGGGACCCCCAGCATTTGCCAGGTGTCCCCTCCCCCATTTCCCAAAACTAGTTTTCATTTTATCACGGGAGGACAAACCCCACAAGGGTTATTCTTCCCGAACAAGGACCACCATGAGGTCATTGACATTGGTTCCCGTGGAACCGGTGACCAGAAGATCCCCGATACTCTTTAGCGCATGGTAGGAATCATTCTCGTCGAGATGCACCTCGGGAAGCTTCCCTGCATGGCGCATCCGCTGGACACTGGATCCATCCACCATACCCCCAGCAGCGTCCGTGGGACCATCGGTGCCATCGGAGCCCACGGAAAAGATCACCACATCATTAAGACCAGCAATGCCCAGGGCTGCCGATAAAGCCAGTTCCTGGTTCCGTCCGCCCTTTCCCGTTCCCTTGATCCGAACTACGGTTTCTCCCCCGGCAATGAGGGCACAAGGGGGCTTTAGGGTGGAAGTTCCCCGGCGGATCTCCCGGGCCAGGGCGGCCAGGAATCGGCCCACTTCCCGGGCTTCCCCATCCACGGTGGAGGACAGGAGATAGGGTTCATAGCCCAACGCGGAGGCGGCCTTGGCGGCGGCCTTGCAGAGCTCGCTGACGCTGCCGGTGATGACCGTTTCGCAGTTTTCCACCACCTTGGGGGTCTCGATCATCAGCACCTGCCGAACTTCTTCGGAAAGCTGCAGATTGTACCGGTCCGCGATGAGGAGCGCCTCCTCTGAAGTGGAACTGTCCGGATATGCCGGTCCCGAGGCGATGGAGTCCAGGCGGTCTCCGATGACATCGGAAAGGACGATGGTAAAGATCTTGGCTTTTCCGCACTGGGAGGCAAATTTACCGCCCTTCACCGCGGACAGATGCTTGCGTACGGTGTTGATCTCCACGATGTCTGCGCCGCTTTTCAGGAGCTGATCCGTCACATCCATGATGTCCTCCAGGAGCACCCCCTTCATGGGTTTCTCAAAGAGGGCGGATCCTCCACCGGAGACCAGAAAGACCACCGTATCCTCCGACCCCAGATCCCGCACCAGCTCCAGGGCCTTGGAGGCCCCGAGGACGGAGTTTTCATCGGCAATGGGATGTCCGGCTTCAATGATCTCAAAGCCGGCAATATCCCCACGGGAATGATCGTATTTCGTCACAACTACGCCCTTTTCCAGACGGTCGCCCAGTGTGTCCTTGGCCGCTTTGGCCATATTCCAGGCAGCTTTGCCGATGGCCACTGCCACGACCTTTCCGGGAAAGGTCTTTTCCTGGAGGGCTTTGATCACCGCCGCTTCCGGGAGCACTTCTTTGATGGATTCAGCGATGATGGTTTGGGCATCTTCCCGTAAGGTTCCCATTACGCTTCCTCCTTCGGAAGGAGATTGAGGTCCGCCAAAACATTTCGGAGGGCTTCCAGACGTTCTGGCGTGCAGGAGGTGATGGGCCGAACGGGGCTTCCCACGGGAATTCCCATGACATTGAGACAGTCCTTCATGACCACGGGGAAACTGCCGTAGTCATAGGTATTGCGCAGGGGAATCAGCCGCATCTGGGCTTCCAGGGCACCGGCGTGATCCCCAGCCATGAACTTTTCGTAGATTTCCGTCACCAGGGCCGGCGCCACATTGGCCGTACCGGCCACGCAGCCCGAGCCGCCATAGGCTAACGTGGCATAGATATAGTAGTCGATGCCGCTGAGCACTTTAAAGTTCGGGATCTCCCGGGTGACCCGGAGATATTCCACCGTCTGGGCAAAATCCATGCTGGTGTTTTTGATGCCCACGATGTTGTCGATGTGAGCCAGTCTTTCCAGCAGTTTTACGGAAATGTTATTCGTGGTCTTTCCGGGATTGTTATAGATGAGAATGGGCAGTGCCGTGGACGCGGCAATGGCGGCAAAGTGCCCATACATTTCCTCCTCATTGGGCTTAATGAACATGGGGGTCAGTACCGTCAGGGCATCGGCCCCCAGTTCCTCGAAACTTTGCGCTGCCCGAATGGCGGCCTTGGTGGTGATGGCGCCAATCCCCGCATAAACCGGGACCCGTCCCCCCACCGCATCCACCGTGATGGCCACGGCCCGCCGCTGGTTTTCCTCATCCATGGCATAAAACTCACCATTGCTGCCCATGACGAATACGCCATGGACGCCGCCGGCCAAGACATGTTCAATGACCGCCCGGAGGCCCTTTTCATCCACATTTTCCTGGTCATCCACCGG
Organism: Proteiniclasticum sediminis; assembly: GCF_018128025.1. GTDB lineage: Bacteria > Bacillota > Clostridia > Clostridiales > Clostridiaceae > Proteiniclasticum > Proteiniclasticum sediminis. Next base: position 325,865 of record NZ_JAGSCS010000001.1, read on the forward strand.
GGTGATGATGGGCGGAATGACGCCCTTGAGATCTTCCATTTTCAGCATGTCGTACTCCTTCTCCAAAGAGCCCCCGCTCTTTGGGGTTATTCATTCTACCTGTATCGTATCATAGCCCGCAGTTTAGGTCACGGGAGCCGGATTGAAAAGACAGAGGGCATTCTCAATCCCCCACTGATCCGCCCAGGTCTTTTTCTCCCCGCTGGCCACCGCCAGAATGTAGTGGAACAGATCCGTGCCCACGGACTCGATGGTGGCCTCCCCCGTGGCAATGGTTCCGGCATTGATGTCGATGAGATCATGCCACTTGGTGGCCAGTTCAGTCCGGGTGGAAACCTTGATGACCGGGGCCATGGCCAGGCCATAGGGCGTTCCCCGTCCCGTGCTGAAGACCTGCAGGGTGATGCCGGAAGCCAGCTGACAGGTGCCGCAGACGAAGTCGCTGGCTGGAGTAGCCGCAAAGGTCAGTCCTTTTTTCCGAACTTTTTCACCGGCGGAAAGCACATCCACAATGGGACTGGTGCCGGATTTGGCGATGGAGCCCAGACTTTTCTCCACCACATTGGCCAGCCCACCCTTCTTGTTGCCCGGGGTGGGATTGGCATCGCGATCCACGGAGCCCAGATCCAGATAATGGTCATACCAGGCCATTTCATCCTTCATCTTCTGGCCCACCTCCGCGCTGATGGTTCGGGGGGTCAGAAGATGCACGCCGTCTCTCACTTCCGAGACTTCCGAGAAAAGCACCGTCGCTCCGGCGCGGACCAAAAGATCTGCCGCATAGCCCAAGGCCGGATTAGCCGTCACACCGGAGAAGGCGTCACTGCCGCCGCACTGAAGTCCCACGACCAGATCCGATGCGGGACACACTTCCCGTCTTCTGGTATTGAGCCGCTCCAAAATCTTCACCGCCTTCGCCTTGATTTCCTCCACCATGGGCCGAAAGCCCATGCTTTCCTGAAGAAGCACCAGGTTATCCTGGGGAATGTCCAGGAAGAGCCGTTCCGGAACGAGCTTTTCGCAGCCCAACCCCACCATGAGGAGTTCGCCGCCCAAATTGGGGTTCTCCGCCAGATTTTTAATCGTCCGAATGGGAATCACCGCGTCAGGGGCGTTGATGGCCACCCCGCAGCCATAGCTGTGGTACATGGGGATGATGCCATCCACATGGGGATACCGGGGCAGAAGCGCTTTAAGCTCCTCCACGGCGATGCGCAGAACCCCTTCCACACACTGCACGGTGGTGGTGATGCCCAGCATGTTCTTTGTGCCCACGGTGCCATCGGGATTTTTATACCCCTGGAAGGTGTATCCCAAAAGGGGTGACTGCTCTGCCGGAATCCTAGTGGCCACGGGGAGGGCTTCCAGTTCGGGAGCCTGGGGCAGACGAACTTTATGCTCATCGATCCAGCTTCCTTTGGCGATGGGCTCCTTGGCGTAGCCGATGACCTCACCATAACGGATGATCTCTTCTTCGGCGGCAAAGTCTTTCAAGGCAATTTTATGGCTCTGGGGAATATGCTCCCGGGCCACCAGCTGGTCATGGATCAGGGTTCCTGCAGGGATTCCCTTCTCATTGACCACGATCTCCACGTTATCCTGGGGATGGACGCGGATTAGAATTGGTTTTTCTATTCTTTTTTCCATACGATCTCCTTTATTCTAAACCCATGAGGCTCCCAAGAAGCGAAAGGACATCCTGCCCAAAATCAAACCTGATTTTTCGGAAGGATGTCCTGGGATCTTAGGCCTCTATTGCTTCCTTAGTTTTTTCGGCCAGCATTTTCTGCTGTTTGCTGTAGCGTCGGTTGTCATAGAAGGCATAGGCCAGGGAAGCCAGGATCAGAACCCAGATCCAGTTTCCGATGGGGCGGGAGAAGAATACGGAAAGACTTCCGCCGGATCCCTTCAGGGAGTCGATGAAATACTTCTCCAGGTCACGGCCCAGGATAAACCCAATGAGGAACGTGGTCACCGGAACGCCCAGTTTGGCAAAGATATACCCCACGATACCGAAGATCAGCAGCGTGATGACATCCACGAGATTTCCGCTTCGTGTGGAGAATGCTCCCACCACACAGAGAAGGATGATCGCCGGGTAAAGACGGGCTTTGGGAATCTTGATGATGTTCGCCAGGTACTTGATGGGATAGAACATGACAAGGAACATGAGGATGTTCGCCAGGAACAGGGCAAAGAGGATGGTGTTCCAGAGTACTGGATTCTGGGTGATGAAGAGGGGGCCCACCTGAACGCCCTGGAGCATAAAGGCGCCCACAAGAACGGCGGTGGTGCTGTCTCCGGGGATACCCAGGGAAAGAAGCGGAACCAGGGCTCCGCCGGTGAGTCCGTTGTTGGAGGATTCACTGGCCACCAGGCCTTCTACCGCTCCGGTACCCAGTTTCTCCGGCTCCTTGGACCAGGTTTTCGCCTGGGAGTATGCCAGAAGTGATGCAGCGCTTCCGCCGATGCCCGGAAGAATTCCCATGAAGGTGCCAATGCTCGAGGAACGGAACACATTCACCAGCTGCCCCTTGAAATCCCGGATATGGAATTTTTTCGTTTGCTCTCCGCGAAGCACATTTTCGCCCATAATAGCTTGTTTCATCCCGAGTTCGGATTCTTCAAAGAGTTGGGAGAAGGCGAAGAGCCCAATGAGCACCGGAAGAAGCTGGAATCCATCTCTTAGGCCGGTGCGGAACATCGTCGGAACCATACGGATGGTCTGGTTATCCGGGAAGATGCCCATGAGGGAGATAAAGACCCCCAGAAAACCCGCGAAGATGCCCAGGGTCATCTTTCCCTTGGACAATGCGGCGATGATGGTCAGGGAGAAGAGGATGATGAGGAACTTCTCCACGGCAGAGAACTTAATGGCCAAATCCGCTAAGATGGGGGTAAACAAGGCCAGCACGATCAAACTGATGATGCCGCCCATGAGCGAAGCCGTAATCCCGATTCTTAAGGCCCGAACGCCTTCTCCTCGCTTGGCCATGGGGTGACCGTCAAATCCGGTGGTAACCGAAGATGGAGTTCCGGGAATATTGATGAGGATGGCCGGAACAAGACCTCCGCTGATGCCGCCCACATAGAGGCCTAAGAGAAGATACATGGAGGTACCCAGATCATAGGCATAGGTCAAGGGCAGGAAGATGGCCACGGCCATGGTGGCCGTCATGCCGGGGAGTGCCCCGAAGATAATTCCGATGACCACACCCAGGAGGGAGACTAGTACTTGGACAATTCCGAATTCAAACATTTTCGTTCGTAACCTCCTTTTAAGGCAGTGTGATACTGAAGATATAGCCAAAAACAAACCAGACCAGGAGCGTCTCCACGGCGGAAATGCCGAAGGAAACCAGAAGGTCTTTTTTCCCAAACTTTCCATCATACAGAATGTTGAAAAGTCCAATGAAGAGGATGCTGGCCAGGATGAAGCCCAGGACATTCATGAGCACCAGGTAGAGGACCAGCAGCACCAATGTGCCGAATAATTTCACTTTATCGTAATTTTCCTCAAAGAAATGCTTTCCTTTGAAGTCAAAGAGCTTTCGATTTTCCTTCTTGGCTTTCAGTACCGTCTGAATGACAATGACACAAGCCAGGATGACCAGGATCCAGAAGACGATTTTGGGGAAAACCGTATGGGACTGGGAATGGACGATTTTCAATTTGATGTCCGGCATTTTCTTGCTCCTTTGCACATTAATGGAAAATGGGGGCCATGGTTCACAGCCCCCATGAGTTTTAGGGTTTACTTCACGGTCAGGTCATCCAGGGAAGGTGCTGCCTGAATGAGAGCATCCAGGGAATCACGCTTGGCCTTGATGTAGGTATCGGTTTCAGAAGAGGGCTTGAAGGCCACCTTGTACTCCAGTTTGCCCATGGCTTCGATAAACTCGGGGTTCTTGGAGATTTCTTCTGCTGCCTTGTCCAGCTCAGCAACGAGGGCTGGATCGGTTCCCTTGGGCAGGTAGATGATGAAATCCTTGGAGAAGGAGAAGGGCTCGCCATTGAGGGTAACGCCCATGCTCTTGAAGGTCGGCATATCGACGCCGTCGATTTCATCCAGAGCGCCCACAAACTTCATCTTCAACTTGGCATCCACGCCATCGGCGGTGTACTGAAGGAGGGAGCTGTAGTCGGCGAAGATCACGTCCGTGTTGCCATCCCAGAGCATCTGGGACTTTTCAGCGGTGGATCCGCCCACAACCACCTGAATGCGGTCTGCCACATCCTGGCCGTACTCTTCCACAACCCACTCATAGTAGGAGATGAATCCGATATGGGAAACGCCGCCGGCTTCTACAGCAACTCTTGCGATCTCTGCAGGGTTAGCCTTCAGGTAGTCCGCCATTTCCTTCATGTCGTCATAGGGTGCAGTGGAAAGGGCTGCAAACAGGGATCCGGGGTTGGTCCCGATACGGGGTCCGACCACCATGTTTTCCAGGGCATATTTGTCTTCGAAAGCACCGAAGGAAATGCCCAGGTAGGTCATGTCATGGAACATCATGATGGTGGTTCCATCGGCCTTGGCCGTGGAGATAGCTTCAAAAGCAGGGCCTGCGCCTACGGCGTCAACTTTGGTATTGGCCGCAATGGCTTTGGCCAGATAACGCATAGCGGTGTCTGCAATGAGGTAGGAGTCGCCCGTGGTGGATGTGGATCCAATGACCACGCGGACATTCTTCCCCTTGAAGGAGTTCTCCACCGTCTTTTTGCATCCAGCGAAGGCCCCCAGGGACACCATGATCAGCAAGGTCAGGACGAACAGTTTCTTCATCGTCTTTTTCATTCTTTTTTTCCCCCTAAATAATCTTTCCTCTATACACTTGGTTGCCCAAGACAAAAGGTGAATGTGTGCTTAGCGGACGAGACACGGCCGCTTGGCGTCAAATTTCCAGCCTGGAATCAGATACTGCATGCCGATGGCATCATTTCGCGCCCCGAGGCAGTTGTCCAGGTAGAGCTGATGGGCTTTCAGGACCTGATCCCGGTCCACTTCGATGCCGAGACCCGGTGTTTTGGGGATCTCAATGCAGCCGTTGACGATTTCCATGGGCTTCACTGTGAGGCGTTCCAGCCCTTCCTGCCAGATCCAGTGGGTATCGATGGCATTGATTTCTCCAGGCACTGCCGCAGCCGTATGGGCCACCATGGCCAAGGAGATATCGAAATGGTTGTTGGAATGGCATCCCCAGGTGAGGCCGAACTCATGGCACATCTGCCCTACCCGGACAGAACCGGACATGGTCCAGAAGTGTGGATCCGCCAAGGGAATGTCCACGGACTGCAGGGCTACGGAATGGGCCATTTCCCGCCAGTCGGTGGCGATCATGTTCGTCGCCGTGGGTAGCCCCGTGGCTCGCCGAAACTCCGCCAGAATCTCCCGTCCGGAGAAGACACCTTCTGCACCGCAGGGATCCTCACAGTAGGTAAGAATGCCATGCATTCCCTTGCAAAGTTCCACCGCGTCCTTGAGGAGCCATCCGCCGTTGGGATCCAGGGTGATTCTCGCTTCCGGATAGGCTTCTTTCAGAGCCCTGACGGCCTTCATCTCTTCCTTCCCGGCCATGACTCCGCCTTTTAGCTTGAAGTCGAGGAATCCATATTTCTCCTTGGTTGCCTTGGCCAGAGCCACTATGGCTTCCGGAGTCATGGCTTCCTCATGGCGAAGCCGGTACCAGTCGGTCTCCTCTTCCGGATGGCTGTCATAGGGAAGATCGGTTTTCGTCCGGTCTCCGATGTAGAAGAGATAGGAGAGCATCCGTACGCTTTCCCGCTGCTGGCCTTCGCCCAGAAGCGAGGCCACGGGAACACCCAGGTGCTTGCCCAGAAGATCCAGGAGCGGGGCTTCGATGGCGGTGACCACATGGACTCCGGTGCGCAGATCAAAGGTCTGGGCTCCCCGCACGTCGTCCTCTTTGCCCTGGAGGCTTTCTTTTACTTTGAGCAGCGTGTTCTTATAGTCGCCCACGGAGGTGCCGATGACCAGAGCCTTGGCCCCTTCCAGCGCCTTCGTGATCTTTTCCCCTCCGGGAACTTCGCCCACGCCGGTCTTTCCTTCACTGTCCGTGAGAATGACGATGTTTCGGGTAAAGTAAGGGGAATGGGCTCCGCTGAGATTAAGAAGCATACTGTCTTTTCCCGCCACGGGGAAGACTTCCATCTTTGTTATCGTTGGTGTCATCATTTCCTCCTTCTGCTTTCCGGTGATTCCGAAGAATTACCGGGTCAGCTCCACATTGGACAGTTTTTCATAATACTTCAGAATGCTGGAATGATCTTCCTTCTGATAGCCATGGGCCTTCAGCGTCTGCATGATTTCCATGGCCTGTCCCGTCAGGGGAAGGGCAGCGGAAACGGCATGGCCCGCATTCAGGGCGTTGTTCAGGTCCTTGATGTGCAGTTCGATGCGGAATCCCGGATCAAACTTGCGGTCCATCATGAGGGGGGCCTTGGCATCCAGCACGGTGGAACCGGCTAAGCCTCCGCGAATTGCCTGGTACACCAGATCAGCACTGGCCCCGGCCTTTTGGGCGAAGGTCAGCGCTTCGGCCACGGCGGAGATATTGAGAGCCACGATGATCTGGTTTGCCAGTTTGGCGATGTTCCCCGCCCCCAGTTCGCCCACATAGACCACGGAGCCTGCCATGACCTTCAGCAGTTCGTAATAGGTGTCAAAATCAGCTCGCTCGCCGCCCACCATGACAGACAGGGTGCCATCGATGGCCTTGGGTTCTCCGCCGGAAACCGGTGCATCCAGCATGCGGATCCCCTTCTTCTTCAGCGCAGCGCCAATGGCCTGGCTTTCCGTGGGATCGATGGAACTCATGTCGATGAGGATCGTTCCCTCTTTTGCTGCGTCGAGGATTCCATTCTCACCAAGAGCCACGGTGCGTACATGGGGGGAGTTGGGCAGCATGGTGATGATCACATCACACTGGGCAGCTACTTCTGCCCCATTTTTTGCGGAAGTGGCGCCCAGGGCCACAAGTTCTTCCACCGATGAGGCATTGAAGTCACAGACCACCAGTTTATGGCCCGCCTTCACCAAATTCTTGCTCATGGGCTTTCCCATGATGCCCAGACCGATAAATCCTAATTTCATCTCTTCGTCTCCTTTGTCACGTTCTCTTGTCAAGCCTCAAACAATCTCCAGGAATGTTAAGCTTTACATTGGACAGTTTTCATTATACGGGACCGATTTCAAAAAGGACATGTGACGGGGATATTAAAAAAAAAGCAAATCGTTGTATTCCGAGTACAACAATTTGCTTGTTTGTGAAATATTGTCATTCCAAGGGTGTAAACCATCTCAATCCGGTCCAGTTTTGGCCCTTGGGGAGATGCTCTCCAAGAGTTTTGCCCTTCATTTCCGAATTGTGAAGGATTTAGCGCTTATTCTTGAAGTAGTAGGCCAGTTCGTTGAAAAACTCCCGGTCCTCGGCTTTCTGCACGGGGTCTAGATTGAGGATCTCTTTCAGCTTGTTCAGGCGAAACAGCATGGTGTTGCGATGGATGAACAGCTCCTTGGCACTGTAGACGATGTTGTAGTTGTTATTTCGAAGGGCTTCCACAATCTCCACCATCTGCTTCTTCTCTTCTTCGGAGAGGAGTCCCTCATAGGCATTGAACACCTCGTTATAGGCTTTGATGTTGGCTAGGCTCCGGTAATAGTTCAGTACATGGTCATTGAAGTAGCAGATCCCCTGCTTTTCCTTCACCTGAAGGCTGAGCTCCTGGGCATGGAGAAAGGATTTACGGTAATGGAGAAAGCGATTCTGCAGCGATCCCACATAGAACCGGAAATTCTCCCGGGAACACCCTTCGGGCAGATCGGAAAGGAAGCTTTCCACATAGGCTTCGATTTTCTCCTTGTAGTCCCGAATGGCTTCTCCGGGATCTGCCCTCAGGGATTTCAGGAGAATAATGTCCTCATTCCGGGCGGTGGTCAGAAGATCATGGTGCGAATGCCCTTCTGCCTTTTGGAGCCCATCCAGAATCCGGTGACTCTTTAAGGCGGGATCCCATTTGATGACCATACAGACCCTCGTCATAGCCTGGTCCACATCGAGCTTTTCCGCCATATTGGCGGCTATGCCTTCATCCGATGCCTCGTCAAAAAGGAGATAATAAAGAAACTGCTCCGTCTTGTCCTTCATCTTCCGTTCATTCTGCATCTGGATCTCATACTCCAGCATGGCTTCCATGGACGTTTTCACCAGATTGGCGAAGGAATGGACATTTTCCGGATTTCCCGTGACGCAGATGACTCCCACATGGCGGTTCTTATAGTCGATGAAAAGATTCACCCCGGGCTTTGTGCCCAGGTAGAGCTGATCCTCTTTCACCACCCCGCTGTCCCGGGTTCCCTCCAGCATCCGAAAAGCCACCTCATGGAAATTCCCCACGCGGGTGGCATCTTTACTGGCGATGATGATCCCCTTGTCATTCATGATATTGATATTATATTCCAGATGTTTTGCGGTTTTATCGATAAATTTCTGCGCCAGCGCCGGTTCTAAAATGGACAATGGCCTAGCCTCCTCAAATGGTTCAGTGAGTACGTTCAACTAGATTTACTTTATCGGCAAACCCCGCTTTTGTCAAACCTTAAACAGCGAAAAAACCTTTACACATACCCCAGGAGGCGGAAGACAAAGATGAAGAGCGTCATGCTGAAATTGGCCAAAATCGTGGTGAAGAGGATGATATTGGAGGCCAAATCCCCATCCCCGTGCATGGCCGTGGTGATGACAAAGGTGGTGGTGGCGGTGGGCACCCCAAAGATGATATAGATGAGGAGAAGGTCCTCAGGAGAAAAGCCCAGATATACGCCCCCCAGAACGGCAAGGCCGGGCAAGAGGAAAAGTTTCACAAAACTTGCCAACAGGCCAAGGCCCCAGTTTCGGGCAAGGCCCTGCCGCCGGAAGGAGGCTCCTATGGCGATGAGGGCTAAGGGGGTGGCTAAATTCGAAAAATACGTGAAGGTCCGGGTGAGGATCACCGGCAGATGTCCTCCGGTGAGGGAAAAGACCATGCCCAAGGCTACGGCCACAATGAAGGGATTGGTGATAATCTTCCGAAGGATCTCCCCCAGGTTTACCTTCTGTTCCCGATGGGTGTCCAGGAGGGACAGCACCACCACCCCCAGAATATTGTAGAGGGGAATGATGAAGGCAATGGCCAGGGGGGTTTTCAGCCCCATGCGTCCCGTGACATTTTCCATGAGGGACAGGCCCACATAGAGGAAGTTCCCCCGGAAAGTGCCATGGACGAATGCCCCCAGTTGAACATGATCCTTCACCGCCAGCCGTCCAACGCCATAGGCAACCCCGGCGCTGAGGATGGTGCCCAGGACAATATACAGCAGAAACTTCAGGTCAAAATACTCGCCGATGGCGTTGGTGGATACATCCATGAACAGTTTCAGGGGAAGCGCCACCAGGAAGACCACCTGATTGCCCTTACGCACAAATCCGTCATCGATGATGTTCCAGCGTTTCATGCCGAAGCCTGCCAGCATCACCAGAAAAATGGGCAGCGCACTGCTGGCGCTGAAGACAAAATTCTCAAGCATACTCGTTCTCCTTAAGCTGATATTCCCATTATACTTGATTTTCTCGCCCTTGTTTCCCCCCAGGATGTCTAAAGATGAAACGGTTTTCTGTGCAGGAAATACAAAGGACGGGCAAAAGCCCGTCCAAACGTCCTGGAATCCTCTGAAGAAATCAGCGCATCCAGTCGGGAGAGGCCGGATTCGCCATGAAAATCTCCAGACGCCGCTGATCATCACCACTAATTCGTCTGCTCTCCCGGGCTGCCTGAAGAAGCTCAGGGTATGTCGCCAGGGACACCAGTTTCACGGAGTGTTCCGCCATGGCCCGATTTGCTTTCTCCATGCCGTAGGTGAAGATGGCGGCAATGCCCAGCACCTCACAGCCCGCATCCTCCAGGGCTTTCACCGCGTCCAGGGAGGAACCTCCCGTGGAGATGAGATCTTCGATGACCACCACTTTCATCCCCGGGGCCACCCTTCCTTCGATGCGGTTTTCCTTCCCATGGTCCTTGGCTTTTCCCCGGACAAACCCGCCGGGAAGATTCATGGTGTAGGCGCAGACAGAGGCATGGGGAATCCCCGCTGTGGCCGTGCCCATGAGACACTGGGCGTCGGGAAACTCCTTTTCCAACACCTCAATCATGGCGGCAATGACCTTTTTCCAGGTGGCCGGAGTGCTAAGGAGGAGACGGTTGTCACAATAAATGGGGGATTGGATCCCCGACGCCCAGGTGAAGGGCTTGTCCACAGACAAGGCTACAGCGCCGATATCGAGCAGTCCCTCAGCAATTTCTCTCATTCTTACACCTCTCCTAAAAAATCCTTTTTGATCGATTGGTATGCTGCCACGGGGTCTTTTGCCTGGGTGATGGGCCTGCCCACCACGATATAGTCCGAACCCAGTTCCCGGGCCATGGCCGGGGTCACCACCCGGGCCTGGTCTCCTGCATCCTCTGAAAGAGGGCGAATCCCCGGCGTCACCGTAAGAAACGCCTTGCCCAGACGGGACTTCACCTTGGGGACCTCCAGGGGAGAACAGACCACGCCGGCAAGGCCGGAACTCTGGGTCAGCGTGGCCAGCCGTAGCACCGCCTCCTCCAGGGGTTCCTCCACCATGAGCTCCTCCCGGAGAGTCTCCTCCGAAATGGAGGTGAGGATGGTCACCGCCAGAAGAATAGGTTTTTGGGGAAGATCCTGCAGCATTTTCGCGGCGGCTTCCATCATACGCCGTCCCCCTGTGGCATGGACATTGAGCATATCCACATCCAGGGAAAGGCAGCTCTTCACCGCTCCCGCCACGGTGTTTGGAATATCATGGAACTTGAGATCGAGAAAGATCTTGTGCCCCATGGCTTTGATTTCTCGGACCAGGTCCGGCCCCTCGGCATAGAAGAGCTCCATGCCAATCTTCACATAAAGAGGTTCGGAAAAGTTCTGGAGAAAAGCCAGGGCCTCCTCACGACTTGCATGATCCAGGGCAATAATAACATCGTTCATTCAACATCCTCACTTTCTTCTGTGGCTGTAGCCCACCGCTTCAGCGGCGGTGGCAAAGCCATACTTCTTCAGCACTTCCGGCAGTTCCTCGATGATCCTCGGACAGGCATAGGGATCGGAAAAGTTTGCTGTGCCCACGGCCACCGCCGAGGCTCCAGCGTAGAGAAACTCCAGCACATCCTCTGCCGAGGAAATGCCGCCCATGCCGATGATGGGAATCTTCACCGTGCGGTAAACCTCATGGATCATCCGGATGGCCACAGGTTTCACCGCAGGTCCAGAAAGTCCCCCCGTACCGTTGGCCAGGATGGGCATTCCCGTCCGAAGATCCAGCCGCATGCCCACTAAAGTGTTGATCATGGTGATGCCGTCCGCACCTCCTTCTTCCACCGCCCGGGCCATGAGCCGAATGTCGGTGACATTGGGCGACAGCTTCATGTAGACGGGCTTTTCGGACACTGCCTTGATTTTCATTGTCAGCTCCTTTGCCACCTGGGGATCCTGTCCAAAGGCAATGCCCCCTTCTTTGACATTGGGGCAGGAGATGTTGATCTCCAGGGCATGGACATTGGGCACTTGAGAAATCCGTCTGGCCACTGCCACATACTCCTCTACACTGTAACCGGCCACATTGGCGATGATGGGCAGATCAAACTGTTCCAGCCAGACCAGCTCCTTCTCCACGCCGGCAATGCCGGGATTTTGGAGCCCAATGGCGTTGAGCATGCCCGCCGGCGTTTCCGCCAACCGGGGCATGGCATTGCCCCTACGGGGTTCCCAGGTCACGGCCTTCACCATGAGAGCTCCCAGGCGGCTCAAATCGTAGTACTCCCCATACTCCTGGCCAAAGCCGAAGCAGCCGGAAGCCGGCATCACCGGATTTTTCAAATCCAGACCCGGCAGGGTCATCTTTAATGGATTAATCACCATACTGCACCTCCCCCATGGCAAACACCGGGCCATCCTTGCAGACCCTCTTAAGGCCTTCCTTCGTTTCCGTCATGCACCCATAGCAGGCGCCGATGCCGCAGGCCATCCGCTCCTCGAAGGAGAGATACCCATTTTTCGTTTCCTGGTATGCCTGATCCAGGGCTTTTAGCATCACCTGGGGTCCGCAGGCATACAGGGTGTCGAACGCCACCTCATGCTCCCGGATGGCGTCGGTGACGAAACCTTGGGTGCCCAGGGTTCCGTCCTCCGTGGCCACATAAACTGGACCTAACGTGGAGAATTCCTCCAGGGCGAAGGCCTGTCCCGCTCCCCGGAATCCCAGGACCGTGACGATTTCAGCCCCCTGGGCCTGAAGTCTTTTGCCCAGCTCATAGAGGGGCGGAACCCCGATTCCGCCACCCACCAGAAGAACTTTTCCGGCCTCGCCCTGGATGGGGAATCCCGTTCCCAGGGGACCGTGAACATTGAGGAGATCTCCGGGGACCAGCCCTGTCATGAGTTTTGTCCCCCAGCCCAGCACTTTGTAGATAAGAGTCAGCGTCTGCTTAACCTCATCCGCATCAAAGACGGAGATGGGCCGGCGCAGCAGGGGGGCTCCCCCCTTATCGATCTTCAGCTGGAAAAAGGTTCCCGGTGCTGGAAAGTCCTCGCCCAAAGATGAGCCATCCAAAGTCAGTTTGAAGGTATCCTCGGCGATACTTTTATTCTCCAGCACCTTTAGCTCATGGATTTTTTTCATGCTTTCCCCTCCTCGTAGGCTTCGATGCTGAAGTTCATGGACTCCAGGACCCGCAATATGGCCGCTGCCGTATCCAAGGAGGTCAGGCAGGGAATATTATTCTCCACGGCCTCCCGGCGGATGAGAAACCCGTCGGAGAGGTGGTCTTTCCGAAGTTCCGTGAAGGTGTTCACCACAAACTGCACTTCCCGGCGCCGGATCACGTCCAGCACGGTTTTCCCGCCTCCGCCGATTTTTCCCACCCCCTGGGCAGGAATCCCATTTTTCTCCAGGAAGGTCTTGGTGCCTTCCGTGGCCATGATGCCGTAACCGATGGCGTTGAACCGCCTGGCCAGCCGGAGGGCTTCCTTCTTGTCCCGGTCGCCGATGGTGAAGAGCACCTTGCCGTATTCTCCCATGGTAAAGCCCGCAGCCACCAGGGCTTTGTACAGGGCTTTTTCCAGGTTCTTGTCCCGGCCGATGACCTCCCCGGTGGATTTCATCTCTGGCCCCAGGGCGATGTCGACTTTTCGAAGTTTGGAGAAGGAGAACACCGGCATTTTCACCGCATACCCTTCGATTTTCGGTAGAATTCCCGTGGGAAGCTGCTGCTTTGCTAGGGATTCCCCCAGAATCGACCGGGTGGCGGCATCGGCCATATTGACCCCGGTGATTTTGCTCAGGAAAGGCACCGTGCGGGAACTGCGGGGATTCACTTCCAGAACATAGACCTTCTGGGACTGATCCACGACAAACTGGATGTTATAGAGACCCACAATGCCTAAGCCCAGGCCAATCCGCTCCGTGTAGTCCACCAAGGTACGTTCTACGTCCCGGGAGAGGGACACGGGGGGATACACCGCCATGGAGTCTCCGGAATGCACCCCTGCCCTTTCGATATGTTCCATGATCCCCGGGATGAGGACAGCCTTCCCGTCGGAGAGGGCATCCACCTCACACTCCAGGCCCTGGAGGTACTTGTCCACCAGCACCGGGGCAGGTCCCTCTTCCTGGAAAATTCGCTCCATGTAGGCCGAGAGCTCCTCTTCCGTATGGATGATCTCCATGTTTCGTCCGCCCAGGACGAAGGAGGGTCGAAGAAGCACCGGATACCCTACTTTTTTCGCCTGAATCCTCGCCTCTTCCACACTGGAGACCACATCCCCCTCGGGCATGGGGATCCCCAGTTCCCGAAGCTTCTGCTCAAACCGGTCCCGGTCCTCGGCCAGGAGAATGCTGTCCAGGCTGGTTCCCAGGATCTTCACCCCCCGCTCCTCCAGTCCCGGAGCCAGATTGATGGCCGTTTGTCCGCCAAACTGAACGATGACTCCTTCCGGTTTCTCCAGCTCGATGACGTTCATCACATCTTCCAGGGTCAGGGGTTCAAAGTAGAGCTTGTCGGAGATGGAGAAGTCCGTGGAGACCGTCTCCGGGTTGTTGTTGATGATGATGGCTTCATAGCCCATCTTCTTGATGGACCAGACGCCGTGGACCGTGGCATAGTCAAACTCCACTCCCTGGCCGATGCGGATGGGCCCGGAGCCCAGAACCACAATCTTTTTCTTGGCGGAAGGGAGAGACTCGTTCTCTTCCTCATAGGTGGAGTAGAAATAGGGCGTGGCGGAGGCGAACTCGCCGGCGCAGGTATCCACCATTTTGTAGACCGGCCGGATACCCAGGGTTTTCTTCATGTGAAGAAGCTCCTCCAGGGGCGTTTTTGTGCTCCGACAGAGGTAGGTATCTGAAAAGCCCAGCCGCTTGGCAGCCGGAAGCACCGTCGCCAGGGGTTCCTTTTTCAGCCGTTCCTCCATGTGGATGATGTTCTGGAACTTATGGAGGAAGAACCGGTCCATGCCCGTTTTTTCATGGATGGCGGCCAAGGGGTAACCCCGGCGAAGTAGGGCCATGATGACGAAGACCCGTTCATCCTCCGCCCTTAGGAGCAGCTGGAGGAGACTCTCCTCGTCCAGGGCTTCGTACCGAGGAAGCTCCAGATGATCGGCTTTGGTTTCCAGGGAGCGGACCGCCTTCAGCATGGCTTCTTCAAAGCTTCGGCCCAGGGACATGACCTCCCCCGTGGCTTTCATCTGGGTACCCAGTTTGCGGTTGGCACTTCGGAACTTGTCAAAGGCAAACCGGGGTAGTTTCACGGCGATGTAGTCGATGGCCGGTTCAAAGCTGCAGAAGGATTCCTGGGTCACGGGATTGCGCATCTCGTCCAGGTGAAGCCCCAGGGCAATCTTCGCCGCGATTTTCGCAATGGGATAGCCTGTGGCCTTGGAAGCCAAGGCGGAGGAGCGGGATACCCGGGGATTCACCTCGATGACGCAGTAGTCAAAGCTTTCGGGATGTAGCGCCAGCTGGACATTGCACCCGCCTTTGATCTTCAGCGCCCGGATGATTTTCAGGGACGCATCCCGAAGCATCTGCATCTCCCGGTCCGTGAGGGTCTGGCAGGGGGCCACCACCATGGAATCTCCGGTGTGGATCCCCACCGGATCCAGGTTCTCCATGGAACAGACCACGATGGCGGTGTCATTGGCATCACGCATGACTTCAAACTCGATTTCCTTCCATCCGGCGATGGACCGCTCCACGAGACACTGATGCACGGGGGACAGGGTGAGTCCGTTGCCCACCACCGCCCGAAGTTCCTCCTCCCCATGGACGATACCGCCTCCAGTGCCGCCCATGGTGAAGGCGGGACGGACGATGAGGGGGTATCCTTCCTGGGCGGCAAACGCCAGGGCTGTATCCACATCTTCGGCGATGACCGAAGGCGGCACCGGTTCGCCGATTTCTCCCATGAGGCTGCGGAAGGCTTCCCGGTCTTCTGCCTGACGAATGGCCACCAGATCGGTGCCCAGCACTTCGATGCCAAGTTCCGCCAAAATCCCGTCCTCATGGAGCTCCATGGCCAGATTGAGGCCCGTCTGTCCCCCCAGGGAGGGAAGCAGGGCATCGGGTTTCTCCTTCCGCAGGATCTTCTTGAGAAACTCCTTGGTCAGAGGTTCCATGTAGACCTTGTCGGCCATTTCCTTGTCCGTCATGATGGTGGCCGGATTGGAGTTGACGAGAACCACGCTGATTCCCTCTTCCCGCAGGGCCTGGCAGGCTTGGGTTCCCGCATAGTCAAACTCCGCTGCCTGACCGATGATGATGGGGCCGGAACCGATGACGATAATCTTCTTCAAGTCTGTACGTTTAGGCATCCTGTTTCCTCCTGTTCTCCATGAGCTGGGCAAATTCTTCAAAGATCCGTTGGGCATCGTGGGGTCCGGGGGCACTTTCCGGATGGAACTGCACGGAGAAGGCCTGGAGGGCAGGCAGCGCCAACCCTTCCACAGAGCCGTCATTGACGCAGCGGTAGGTGACCTCAAGACCGGTGCCGGCTAAAGAGTCTTCCTCCACCTCATAGCCGTGGTTCTGGCTGGTGATGAGCACGCGGCCGCTGCGAAGATCCTTCACCGCCTGGTTGGCTCCCCGGTGTCCGAATTTCATTTTCCGGGTTTTGGCACCACCGGCCAAGGCCAGGAGCTGATGCCCCATGCAGATCCCGAAGAGGGGAACCTGCCCCAAGAGCTGCCGGATAGTTTCCAGGGGCTTCACGGCATCCATGGGATCCCCAGGACCGTTGGAGAGAAGCACCCCGTCGGGCTGGTATTCCAGGATGGTCTGGGCATCAGTGTCATGGGGCACCACCGTCACATGATAGCCTGCCTTGTTCAGGGCCTTCAGGATGCTTCCCTTCATGCCAAAGTCCATGAGGACCACCCGTTTTCCGGAAGCCGGCATGACATAGGGATTTTTGGTGGAGGCCTGGGCGATGGCATCGGTTCGCCAGGGATGGTTCTTGATCCGAAGGAGACCTTCCTCCGTGGAGACTTCCGCGGGAAGGATCGCCCCTTTCACCGCGCCCTTTTCCCGGATATGCCGGGTCAGGCGGCGCGTATCGATGCCTGCCAGTCCCGGTATCCCGTATTTGGTGAGATAGGCTTCCAGGGTTCGGTTCATGCGGAAGTTCGAAGGTTCCGGGCAGTGTTCCCGGACAATGAGGGCACTGAGATAAGGTCCCATGGCTTCGTAATCATCCCGATTGATGCCGTAGTTGCCCATGAGGGGGTAGGTCATGGTGAGGATCTGCCCGGAGAACGAGGGATCCGTCAGGAGCTCCTGATACCCGGACATGGCCGTGGTGAAGACCACTTCCCCGTAGACATCCTGGAGGCTCCCAAAGGCTTCTCCGATAAACGCTGTGCCGTCTTCCAATAACAGTTTCTTAATCAATGATCTGTCCTCCTTGCATGACGATCTGGCCCTTGGCCAGCACCGTGTGTACCTGTCCTTTGACGCTGTAGCCTTCAAAGGGGGTGTTTTTTCCTTTGGACTCAAAGTTCTTCTTTTCGATATTCCAGGTTTTTTCCAGGTCGAGGAGAACCAGATCCGCGGGACTGCCCACCTCCAGCCGTCCTGTCTCGAGGCCCATGACCTTTGCCGGCCCCGAGGTCAGGGCATCCAGAAGCCGTTTCAGGGGCAGTTCTCCTGGGAGCACCAAGTGCGTGTACAGAAGCGGAAAGGCCGTTTCCAGGCCTACGACGCCGAAGGCGGAGCCTTCCAGCCCCCGGGATTTTGATTCCTCATCGTGGGGCGCGTGGTCCGTGGCTATGGCATCGATGATGCCGTCTCTCAGCCCCTGAATCAGGGCCTGACGGTCCCTTTCGCTCCGCAGGGGCGGATTCATCTTGTAATCTCCGTCCTCCTGAAGATCCTTTTCCGTCAGGAGCAGATGATGCGGGGTGACCTCTCCCGTGACGGGAACGGAAAATTTTTTGGCTTCCCCCAGCATGCTAACCCCTTTGGATGTGCTCATGTGGCAGATATGATATGGGCATTGGGTGGCCTCCGACAGGGCGATATCCCGCTGAATCTGGAGATCCTCCACCAGAGGATGAATCCCCCGGTGTCCATGGGCTTTACTGTACTCCCCCTGATGGATGTATCCACCGAAGAGGAGGGAATCTTCTTCACAGTGGGCAGCCAGGACTTTCCCTAATTTCTGGGCATTGAGCATCGCCCGGTACATCATCCCTGCAGACTGAACGCCTTTTCCGTCATCACTAAAGGCTGCCGCGCCGGCATGGCTGAGGACTTCCAGATCCACCAGCTCCTCCCCTTTTTCTCCCTTGGTGATGGGGGCGTAGAAGCCAATGGTGATGGGAGCGTCTTTTCTTGCCCGTTCCTGGAGATCCCGAAGCCGCTCCGGGGTGTCCGGGGTGGGCTGGGTATTGGGCATGGCGAAGATCTGGGTGAACCCTCCTCGAAGCGCCGCCCGCGCCCCCGTTCGGATGGTTTCCTTCCCTTCTCCTCCAGGTTCCCGAAGATGGACATGGAGATCAATGAATCCGGGAGTAAGGACCAATCCTTTGGCATCGATGATGACGGTATTCGCATCCTTCTCCCATGACCCGTTTATCCCCGCAATGATTCCCTCCTCCACCAAAAGGGAGCAAGGGACCATTTCGCTGTTTTCATTAACGCGCACAGCGTTTTCTATGACAATTCTCTTCATCGCAGGGCCCTCTCCAGCACAGCCATGCGAACATACACGCCGTTCTCCATCTGTTTGAAAATCCGGGATCGGGAGCATTCCACCACATCGGAGGTGATTTCCCAGCCTCGATTGAAGGGCGCCGGGTGCATGATGATGGCATGCTTCTGCATGGTCGCCACCCGGTCTCTGTTCAGCCCGAACTGCCGATTGTAGGCCACGGAATCCTGATCAAAGGCATTTTCATGGCGCTCATGCTGAACCCGCAGGAGCATGACAATGTCCATGCCTTGGAGAACGCCATCCAGAGAACAGTATCCGACACCGGACCGTTTGAACTCCTCCGGGGCTGAGAGGCACACCGTCATCCCCAGTCTTCGCATGACCTCCACATTGGTGGCCGCCACCCGGGAGTGCCGGATATCGCCCACGATGAGGATCTTCAGGTCTTTGAACCGGCCAAATTCTTCCTGAATGGTGAGCAGGTCCAGGAGGCTTTGGGTGGGATGATCTCCACTGCCATCTCCGCCGTTGAGCACCGGAATGGAAATCCTCCCAACCAGTTCTTCATAGTAACGGTCTTCCTTGGCTCGGATCACCACGGCATCGGCACCGATGGCTTCGAAGGTCTTCACCGTGTCGTAGAGGGACTCCCCTTTCTGGAGACTGCTGATCTCCGGAATGAGGTTCAGTTCTTCCATCCCCAGCCGCTTTTCGGCCATGAGGAAGGACTGATGGGTTCGGGTGCTGGGTTCGAAGAAGAGATTGGCCACAACCTTACCGGGAAACTGAGCCTTGGCTCCCGCTTTGAACTCTGCCGCCCGTTTCAGAATCCGGTGGATTTCGGTGATATCCAGGTCCCGCAGGTTCAGCATGTGCCGATGGTCCAACCTGACCGCTTCTTGTATTTTTTCCATGAAAAAAACCTCCCTTTACCCGTGGGTAAAAAGAGGTTCAGCTACCTGTGTCAAAATACGGCGTGGTTATCCCACACCCTATCTGAAGTCAGTTTTCATCTTCCCTTTTCAGCCTCACAGGACTGATTTAAAGCATCATAGAAAGTTTACGGCTTTTGCCTCCAATTGTCAACGGGCTAGCGTTCCCCCGTTTCTTCGTAAAATCGGCTGATTTTCAGTCTTTTCCCGGTTTTTAGCAGGAAAGGCACAGGAAAAAAACAGGAAATTGTTCCGTTTTTCACATTTGTCCGGAGATAAAATAGAAAACAAAATCAAAAAACCCCATTGACAGGTTGTATCAAATCCATTATGATGAATGTGTATTAAATTTGACCAAAATAGTCGGATTACGATGAAGAGAAGAGTACGTCATAGAAGAAGTTCACAGAGAAGAAGCTCCCTGGCTGAAAGAGTTTCCGAACCGAACCTGACCGAATTGCATCTCTGAGTACTGGATCGAAGCCTTCGGTGGTAGACTCCAGCGGGTATGCCCGTTATCGCATTGAGGTATGTCATGTACCAAAAAAATGAGTGACACCGGTTTCTTTTGGAAACGGGTGAAACAGAGTGGAACCGTGGAAGTTGACTTCTGCCTCTGTATGGGGGCAGGAGTCTTTTTATTTTCCGGCCGGAATAAAAGCCTTCCCCTGCGGCTCCCTGCCATCATCGTCTTTCATCGGGTTTTAATACGAATAATGAACAGGAGGAATTCACGATGAATTCAACAGTATACACCCTACTAAATCTGATCGTGCTCGCAGCCATCATCTATGGACTCTATCTCATGCAGAAAAAGCATTACTCCTTCACCGCCCGCGTCCTCACCGCCCTGGGGGCTGGGATCATCCTTGGCGGAGCCCTGCAACTTATCTATGGAGCCGGCGCACCCGTCATCGGATCCACCAACACCTGGCTGGGCATCCTCAGCAATGGCTATGTCCGTCTCTTGAACATGATTGTCATTCCTTTGGTCTTTGTGGCCATCACCACCTCCATTGTCAATCAGGAGTCTTCTGCACTGAAAAAGAGTGCCGTATCCATCATTGCTGTTCTGCTCCTCACCACCGCCATTTCCGCGGGCATCGGTGCTGCCGTATCCGGCGCCTTTGGTCTTGATTCCAGCAAGCTCACCGCCGGACAGGCGGAAACGGACCGCGCCCAGGCGCTGGACAAGACTTTGGCGGAGTTCCAGTCCAAGAGCATTCCGGAACAGATCACCGAGATTATCCCCCGCAATGTGTTCTATGCCATGACGGGACAAGGTTCCTCCGCCACCCTTTCTGTGGTCTTCTTCGCTGCATTCCTGGGCATAGCTACGGTGGGAATTCGCAAGAAGAAGCCAGAAAGCGCAGAGGCCTTCAAGAAGTTCCTCAATATGCTCCATGATGTGGTCATGCGGATGGTCACCATTGTCCTCCGCTTTACCCCCTACGGCGTCTTTGCTCTCATGGTTCGCTTTGTCGCCACCTCCAACTTCAGTGAAATCACCCGACTGATCCAGTTCTCTCTGGCAAACTATGTGGCCATTCTCATCATGTTTGCCATTCACCTGGTGATCCTCTCCTTCTACAAGCTGAATCCTGTGACCTATCTGAAGAAAGCCAGCATTCCCCTATCCTTTGCCTTCTCTTCCCGAAGCAGCGCAGGAACCCTTCCCCTCAATGTGGAGACCCAGACCGAGAAGTTCGGGGTATCCAATGGTATCGCCAACTTGTCCGCTTCCCTGGGCACCAGCATCGGCCAGAACGGTTGCGCTGGAATTTATCCGGCCATGCTGGCCGTCATGATCGCCACAGGTACCGGCGTTCCCATGGATGTCACCTTCTTTGTGAAGCTCATCGTCATCACCGCCATCAGTTCCTTCGGTATTGCCGGTGTGGGCGGTGGAGCCACCTTCGCGGCCCTGACGGTCCTCTCCTCCATGGGTCTTCCCGTGGGCCTTGTGGGACTGCTCATCGCCATTGAACCCCTCATTGACATGGCCAGAACCGCCCTCAATGTTTCCGGTTCCATGGTGGCCGGACTAGTCACCTCTAAGCGTCTGGGCGAAATTAACCTGGAGACCTACAACCAGGATTTCTCCGACCTGGAAGAAGTCAGCCGCTAATCCCGCAGAAATCTACATTTCCCTTCAACAGAATCAGCCAGAGTTCGCTCTGTTTCTCAAAGAACCTCCTTTACGGCAATGTCATTAAGTTAATATGAAACTCTATAAACTGCCGGAGTCTGGATTGATTAGTTTTTTGATTCTGGCAGTTTTTGTTCAGCAATGTCTCTTCATTGCTTGTTTTTCGGCATAGCAAACAAGCGGGTTTACACCGC
>NZ_JAGSCS010000010.1 GCF_018128025.1 Proteiniclasticum sediminis
TCTATGGCTGCCAGAACGGCAAGCGGATCATCGATGACCACATGGTGAGACTCGTGATCAGCGGAGAATTAAGTTAAGAAGATGGCCAGCTCAACCGCGCAGTTGAACTGGCCATCTTCTCCAGCAAACTTCGGACGCCTTATCCCGTCAGGTTTTGGACGTCCAATCGTAGCAGTAACAGTGGTAACTTACTTACGTAAATACAAACGTGATCTCAGTGAAAAATGAAGATGATTCCTGCACAGCGCAGGAATCATCTTCTTTGATATTATTTGTCAACTAATGCAAAAACTATTCTACAATTAATAATCGCTTTAGCTAGATAGCTTCAACTTCCTCGGATTGATCGAGATTATCCAAAGGAACAACTTGCCCCAAATTCTGATGGGACTCAATGGGAACTCCATCAGCTGTATAGTCCTCTTTAAAAGTATCATACTTCATTGGGTTTTTAGCTACTTTAACAATAGAGTACGCCATTGCTAACTCTAAAAATAGCGCTGGGAATCCACCAAGGTTTGATAACATTTTAATACCATCAATCCCCGCAAATGCTAGCATAACCCATGAAACTATACAAAGCAGAGCACCCCAAAATACTTTCATCCCGATTGAAGGTTCTGGACTATCCGGTGAAATTCCGGTCGTACTCATTCCACCCATAGATGAAGTCATGGCATCCGCACCGGTCACATAAGATAGAAAAGCTGCAAAAATGAAGATCGGGATTATTATTTTAGCCAGTGGGTATTGGGAGAAAAATAGGTAAACTGCCGCTTCAGGGCCTTGGCTGGTTACTGCTTCCGCGATGGGTACGCCATTGAGCTGCGAGTATATCGCACCTCCTCCGTAAATCGACATCCAAAGTAACCCAAAAAGTGATGGAAGTATGAAGTTTGTCATAATCATATCTTTGACTTTATATCCATAAGATATTCTACCCAAGAATAATCCTGTGATAGGTGCCCACGCTAACCAATTAGCCCAATAGAACATCGTCCATCCTTGGGGCCAGCTATCACCTTGTATGATTCCCGTAAACAAACTCTTCTGCATAAAGTTAGTGATATAGTCCGCAAATGATTCTACTCCTAGGTTAAGAATGTACACGGTAGGACCAACAGCGAAGACAAATATTGCTAGCCCAATGAAAAGCCAAGTGTTTATCTTCGAAAGATTTTTAACCCCATTCATCAAGCCTGTGATCGCAGATAATACAAAAGCTACAACAATCACAATATCCACAATCAGCCAAAGTGTAGGATTGCTTTCAATTCCAAAAAGATATGTCAGCCCTCCGGAAACGGTTAATACACCAGTTCCAAGAGATGCAGCCATTCCGCCAACTAAAGCATATAAGCAAATAGCATCGATACCCTGACCAATTTTGCCGTAAGATTTTTTCCCTAAGATTGGATCCATGGTTGAACCCAAACTGTAAGGTTTCTTCATGTTATAATATGCAAAAGCAAAAATGACGGCGGGAACAGTATATATGGCATAGGGTGTAAAAGTCCAGTGTAGCATCAGGGATGATAATGAAAATACAGCTGCTTCTGGTGAACTTGGTTCGATATTAAGTGATGCAGGTGGTGCCAATAAATGGTACATGGGTTCAGCTGTAGCCCAAAATAAAAGTCCAATGGCTATTCCAGTGGTTAAAGTTATCGAAAACCACTCAAACCGTCCCAGCAATGGTTTTGCTTTAGATCCGCCTATTTTGACTTTCCCAAATGGTGAAAAATATAATCCTATGATCACTATCAGGAAAATAATTCCACTAAGACTAAATAACCACCCAAAGTTGACTAGAATCCACGAATTCGTTCCGTTAACCACATTACTAAATGCTTCCTTATCAAGAAAACTTACAATTACTGCGACCAGTAGAAGGATTACCGGAGGAAAGAACACTATCGGTTTAATTTTCTTCATCGTATAACTCCTCGTTTTTCATCACTTTCAATCATTGTGATGAAGCCTAAAATACTCATCTTTTTTATCTACATTCTGACTAAAGAAAAAGTGTCAGATTCATTCGGGAGAATAGGATTGCGAAGTAGCAAAACAGATCTTAATTATGCGGATGACAATGATATTTCACTCCCTTCTATTCAACAGAAACTTGATTTTTTTGCTTTGGTCGGATAACATGCCGATATATTTATTCACCCATAATGATTCTGCATCTTGATAGTCATCAATCTTTTCAAATGAGTTGATTGAATTCCTGAAATATGAGCTCGCTAAGATCGAACTTCTCATATTAGATTTAATTCAGTGTTCCGCACACACTCATAAAGGAAAAAGAGTAAATTACGTGCAACGGGCTAAAGATTTACTTTCACAAAAGCTAAATCCTTAAATCGTTTTCAATGTGCACAATACTAGATTATTTCAAAACGAGTTCATAGTCAACGGATTTTGGAAAATTATTATATATTAATCGAAAAAATAAACTTATTATGGAAAATTTTCCATAAATTCAGGGTACCAAGCTGAATAAACAACATTAAAATTCAGAAGTTTATAAAAAAGCACCGCCAAAGCGGTGCTTTTACACATATTTACGTTTAATCCTGGGGCTTCATTGTGGGGAACAAAATGATGTCCCGGATGGAGTGAGCATCGGTAAGGAACATGATGATTCGGTCGATGCCGATTCCCAGTCCGCCTGTGGGCGGCATTCCCGTTTCCAGGGCGCTCATGAACTCTTCATCGATCATGTAGGCTTCGTCATCGCCAAGCTCTCTTTCCTTTGCCTGCTGGGTGAAGCGATCCCGCTGCACAATGGGGTCATTGAGCTCGGAATAGGCATTACAGATTTCACGGCCGAAGATAAAGCCTTCGAAACGTTCGGTGAAGTCCGGATTTCCGCGCTTCTTCTTGGTCAGCGGGGAAATTTCCACGGGATAGTCGCAGATGAAGGTCGGCTGGATCAGCTTGTCTTCACAGAACCGCTCAAACATGACGTTCAGCACATCCCCCTTGGTCGTGAGGCTCACATCATACTTGAAGTCATCCTGGATGTGCATTTTGCGGGCGATCTCATGGGCTTCTTCATCGGTCTTCACTTCATTGAAGTCGATGCCGGTTTCTTCCTTGACGATATCCGCCATGGTGACTCTTCTCCAGGGTGGTGCCAGATTGATTTCTGTTCCCTGGTAGTTGACGACCATGGTGCCCAGAACCTTCTGAGCCACAGAAGACACCAGGTCCTCCGTCAGGTCCATCATATCATTATAGTCACTGTAGGCTTCATAAAGCTCAATCATGGTGAATTCCGGATTATGCTTGAAGTCGATGCCTTCGTTCCGGAAGTTCTTGCCCATGTCATAGACCTTTTCAAATCCACCCACGATGAGGCGCTTCAGATAAAGCTCCGTGGCGATTCTCAGGTACATGTCGATGTCCAGGGCATTGTGGTGGGTGACAAAGGGTCTTGCGGCAGCACCACCGGCAATGGGGGACAAAATGGGGGTCTCTACTTCCAGGTATCCCCGGTCATCGAGATATCGGCGGATTTCCCGGATGATGTGGGTACGCTTGATCATCTTCTCCCGAACTTCAGGATTCACGATGAGATCCACTTCCCGCTGACGGTACCGGATATCCGGATCCACCAGGCCATGCCACTTGTCCGGCAGGGGCTTTAGGGCCTTGGAAATGAGCTCGAAGCTGGAGACCAGAAGGGAGATTTCTCCGGTCTTCGTGACAAAGGCTTCGCCTTCCACGCTGATCCAGTCGCCCAGGTCCAGGGTTTTGAAGAACTTCAGCTTCTCCTCGCCCACCATGTCGATCTTGATGTAGATCTGGAGTTTTCCTTCCCGGTCATGAATATCGGAAAAACCAGCCTTCCCCTGCACTCTTTTGCGCATGAGCCGTCCGGCGGTCTTGACCTTCACGCCCTCCAGGGCTTCGTAGTTCTCCTTGATTTCCTTGGAATTATGGGTGATTTCCACCTTGTAGACATCAAAAGGATCCTGCCCGGCTTCCTGCAGCTCCTTCAGCTTCTCTCGTCTTAAGAGCTCCTGTTCCGACAAACGGTCCTCGGTCTCTCTCAAATTGCTTTCTTCATTTGACACGTCTTGCACCTACTCTCTTCCTATTTCGATGATCTTGAACTTGCTGGTTCCATTGGGAACCACAGCGAGAACCTCATCTCCCACGCCATGGCCGATGAGGGCCTTGCCCACGGGAGACTCATTGGAAATTTTAAAATTCATGGGATCTGCTTCCGTGGAGCCGACGATGGTGTAGTTCACCTCTTCGTCAAAATCAAAATCATAGACCTTGACAGTGCAGCCCACGCTGACGATATCCACGGAGATTTCGCTTTCATCGATGACGCTGGCGTTTTTCAGCATGTTTTCCAGCTGAACGATTTTGCCTTCTACGAAAGCCTGCTCATTTTTCGCCTCATCATACTCGGAATTTTCACTGAGGTCTCCGTAGCCCAGAGCTACCTTGATCTTTTCCGTGATCTCCTTGCGCTTGACGGTCTTCAGGTATTCCAGCTCGCTTTCGAGCTTTTTTACCCCGTCATAGGTCATAATGTATTTTTTTGCTTCACTCATTTTATATCCCCTTAATCAGTTCATTTAATAACCCATTATAGTTACAATATCGTTCATTGTCAACGGCTTTAATCATTGGCCCGCGAGCCAAAAGCCATATTCCGCGAGGCTTTCCAGCACTTTTCGGGAATCGGTTTCGGTGTTGATCCGGTTCTTGAGGTCAGTGCTGCGGGGCATGCCTTTGAGATACCAGCCCACATGCTTGCGCATCTCCCGGACGGCTTTACGCTCGCCGTCATAGGCCAGGGTGTTCTCATAGTGCCGGATGAGGATGCGGATCCGCTCCTCCAGGGTGGGCGGAGTATACGGGGTATTCTCCAGGGCCGCGCGAATTTCTGAGAAAATCCAGGGATTTCCCAGGGCTCCCCGGGCCACCATGATCCCGTCGCACCCGGTGGTCTCAAACATTTCCAGCGCATCGGCTCCGGTAAAGATATCGCCGTTTCCGATGACCGGAATGGACAGGGCCTTTTTGATCTTCCGGATAATTTCCCGGTCGGATTTGCCCGAATAGTACTGCTCCCGGAATCGCCCATGGACAGTGATGAGATCGGCACCGGCCTCTTCCATGCGAAGGGCAAAATCCAGGGCGGTTTCCTCATCCATCTTGAATCCTCGGCGGAATTTGCAGGTCACGGGTTTGTCCGTGGCCTTCTTCACTTCCCGAAGAATCTCCTGGGCCTTTTTCGGATCCAGCATGAGGGAAGCTCCTTCGCCGTTTTTCACCAGCTTGGGTGCTGGACAGCCCATGTTGATGTCGATGAGGACGATGTCCTCATTCTCACTGAGCCGGGCCGCCGTTTCCGCCAGAATCTCTTTTTCGCTGCCGAAAAGCTGCACGGCAATGGGTTTTTCCAAGGGTGAGATCCTCAGCAGGTCTTCCGTATTGCTGCTGCCGTAATGGAGCGCCTTGGCGCTGACCATTTCGGAGTAAACCATGGAGCAGCCCATACTAATGGCGATCTCGCGAAAGGAGATATCCGTGACTCCGGCCATGGGGGCCAGGAACACGTTGCTCTCCAGGGTTTTATTTCTTATTTTTATCATAGATCAGTTTCAGCCCTTCCAGGGTCAGATTGGGTTCAATGGCATCGATGACGTCAGTTCCGCTCTTCATGAGCCGGGAGAATCCGCCCGTGGCCACCACCAGGGGCTCCTCTTCGCCATCGTTCATCATTTCGGTTTTCATCAGCTTCACCAGGTGCTCCACCATGCCGATGTAGCCATGGACGAGGCCGGACTGCATGGACACCACGGTGTTTTTCCCGATGACCTTTTCCGGTTTCATGAGCTCCACCCGGGGGAGCTTCGCTGCCCGCTCAAAAAGAGCATCGGCAGAGATTTTGATTCCCGGGCAGATGATTCCGCCTTCATAGGTACCGTCTTTTTTCACGGAACAGAAGGTGGTGGCGGTGCCAAAGTCGATGATGATGAGGCTCCGCTTGTACTTATGGGTGGCCGCCACGGCATTGACAATGCGGTCGGCGCCCACTTCCTTGGGATTGTCCGTCTTGACGTTGATGCCGGTTTTCACGCCAGCTCCCACCACCACGGGGGGAACGTTGAAGAGTTTTCGCACCATGTTCTCCAGGGAGTACATGACGTTGGGCACCACAGAAGAGATGATGACTCCATCGATATCCTCCGCTCTCAGCCGGTTCATCTGAAAGAGGCTGAGCACCTCAATGGCGATTTCATCGGAGGTCTTCCGCGCATCGGTGGAAAGACGGAAATCGGAAACGATCCGCTCCCCATCATGGACACCCATGACGATATTGGTATTTCCGACATCGATTAGCAGTATCATAAAACATCTCCCCATAATATTCTAAAAGCAGCTGTGAAGCTGCTACACGATGGATCTATTACGCTGTGGTTATTTTTGACAATACTATTTTAACAAGATTCCCTTTAATGTCAAGCAAAAAGGACATGGCCGCGAGGCATCCGAAGTGCGGTTTTTCCCGATTTTTCAGGGCTTCCCCCTCCATGGCATAAATAAGACGGAGGGAATCCCTCCGTCTTCTCCATCTCTTTAGAATAAGCCCACGATATTGCCTTCTTCATCGATATCCATGCGGTTGGCTGCCGGGACCTTGGGCAGTCCGGGCATGGTCATGATGTCTCCCGTGAGGCACACGATGAAGCCCGCGCCGTTGGAGAGGCGAACCTCATTGACCTTGACCTCAAAGCCCGTGGGCGCTCCCAGGAGTTTGGGGTTATCCGACAGGGAATACTGGGTCTTGGCCATGCAGATGGGTTTCTTGTCGAGACCCATGGCTTCGATGTCCTTAATGGCTTTCTCCGCTGCCGGCGAATACGCCACGGAGGAGCCTCCGTAAATTTCCTTGACGATGGTTTCCACCTTGGCCTTGATGGGGGCTTCCACCGCATAAAGGGGCTGGTATTTTCCTGCTTTTTCTGCCGTCGCAATGACCTTTTCCGCCAGCTCCAGTCCGCCTTCTCCCCCCTTGGCCCAGACCTCCGTCAGGGCTACGCCGACCTTGCGCTCCTCCAGGAAAGCCTGGATGAAGGCCAGTTCCTCGGGGGAATCCGTCACAAAGCGGTTGATGGCCACCACGGGTTCCAGGTTGAACTTCCGGATATTGGCGATTTGCTTTTCCAGATTGACGATGCCCTTCTTCAGCCCTTCCACATCGGGGGTGCCCAGGTCTGCCTTAGCCACTCCGCCGTGATGCTTCAGTGCCCGCACAGTGGCCACAATGACCACAGCGCTGGGATTCAGTCCGCCGAAGCGGCACTTGATGTCCAGGAACTTTTCCGCACCCAGATCGGCGCCAAAGCCAGCCTCGGTCACCACATAATCGCCCAGCTTCAGCGCCGTGCGGGTGGCCAGGATGCTGTTGCAGCCATGGGCAATGTTGGCAAAGGGTCCGCCATGAATAAGGGCCGGAGTGTTTTCCAGGGTCTGCACCAGATTCGGCTTAATGGCGTCCTTCATGAGGAGGGCCATGGCCCCCTGAATCTCCAGATCCTTACAGAAGACAGGGCCTCCTGCCAGATTGTAGCCAATGAGGATTTCACCCATGCGGGCCTTCAGATCCTCCAGGGAGGTGGACAGACAGAGGATGGCCATGATTTCCGAGGCCACGGTGATCATGAAGCCGTCTTCCCGGGGGAATCCATTGGGCTTTCCGCCCAGGCCCACATTGACCTGACGCAGGGCCCGGTCATTCATATCCATGACCCGCTTGAACAGGATTCGACGCACATCGATGCTCAGGGCATTGCCCTGATGAATATGATTGTCGATGGCGGCACACAGGAGATTATTCGTCGCCGTGATGGCATGCATGTCTCCGGTAAAATGAAGATTGATGTCCTCCATGGGAACCACTTGGGCATATCCGCCGCCGGCGGCTCCGCCCTTCACCCCAAAGACCGGTCCCAGGGAGGGTTCACGCAGGGCAATGACTGCTTTTTTCCCCAGGCGGTTCAGCGCCTGGCCCAGACCCACGGTGACGGTGGATTTTCCTTCGCCGGCGGGGGTGGGATTGATGGCCGTGACGAGGATCAGCTTGGCATCCTCGTCCCCTTCATGGGCTTTGAGCACATCCAGGGACACTTTGGCCTTATGCTTGCCGTAGAGATCCAGATCATCCTCGGTGAGCCCCAGCTGGGCTGCCACGTCGCGGATATGGAGCATGGTGGATTCCTGTGCAATTTGAATATCAGTTTTCAAGTTGTACCTCCTCAAATCATGTGGTTGATTTTATTCATAAACTTGTTTCCATCGACAATCACCCGTTCATGGATCGCCGTGCCGATGAGGACCTCCCCTTCAAACACCTCGACCCGGAGGGTCATTTTGCGCCCCTCCCCCTGAAGCAGCTCTGCCCGGGATCGGACCGTTTTTCCCACTCCTGTGGCTTTCAGGTGATCCAAGTGAAGATGCGTCCCCACCGTGGTCTCCCCTTCCTTCAGCATGGGCTTCAGAAGCTCCTTGGCGGTATGCTCCATGAAGGCGGCCAGAGCCGGTGTGGCGTACACGGGAAGATCCCCGGACCCCAAAGCCTTTGCCGTGTCCTTTTCCATGACGCAGCGCGTCTCCTCCAAAATCCATTCCTTTTCCAAAACTCATCCTCCCTTCAAACTATTTTTATTATACCATCGGAAAAAGTTCCTGGGAATGACCAAGAGGGGAAGATGTAATCATTTACACCTCCCCGCGAAAAACAGGCAGAGTTTCCTCTGCCTGTAAAAATCTTGTTTCAGCTATGCTTCAGTTAGGGGTTCATGGGGATAATCCCCTTCCCGGGCAGGCTTGTAGATTGGTTTGTCCTTAGGCTCCCCATGAACGCTCTCCGTTTCCGGTGCTGCATTTTTCGGGGTAATCTTTCCTGTGGTGAAAAGTTCTTCAAACTCATCCGCCTCGATTTTTTCCATCTCCAGGAGCTTTTGGGCCAGGAGGTGGAGCTTGTCCAGATTTTCCGTGAGGATTTCTTCCGCCTTCTTATAGGCCGCATCCACCAGGCTCTTTACCTCATCATCGATAAGTTCACCCATTTTCTCGGAAAAATTCTTGGACTTGGAGAAATCGCGGCCGATGAAGACTTCCTGATCTTCTCCGAAGGAGATGGTTCCCACTTTCTCGCTCATGCCGTATTCCGTGACCATGGCCCGGGCGATTTTCGAAACCCGGTCAATGTCATTCTTGGCTCCGGTGGAGATATCCTTCAGCACCAGGGACTCGGCCACGCGGCCCCCCAGGAGGGAAACCATCATGTCCAGAAGCCGGCTCTTGCTCATGTAGGAACGGTCCTCCGAAGGGAGATGCATGGTGTAGCCTCCGGCCATGCCCCGGGGTATGATGCTGATCTGATGGACGGGATCCATGTTGGGGAGAAGGCGTCCAATGATGGCATGGCCCGCTTCATGATAGGCGGTGAGCCGACGCTCATGCTCGGAAACCACACGGGACTTCTTCTCTGTTCCCGCAATGACGCGGGTGATGGCTTCATCCAGCTCCTTCATGGTGATGAACTTCTTGTTGGCCCGGACAGACAGGAGGGCCGCCTCATTGGTGAGGTTTTCCAGATCGGCTCCGGTGAAGCCGGAGGTCATTTTCGCTAAAGTGTTGAGGTTCACGTCTTCACCCAGGGGTTTCTTCTTCACATGGACCTTGAGAATCTCTTCCCGGCCCTTGGCATCGGGATAGCCCACGGCGATCTGCCGGTCAAAGCGGCCGGGACGCAGGAGGGCATTGTCCAGAATGTCCGGACGGTTGGTGGCAGCCACCATGATGATGCCCTCGTTGATGCCGAAGCCGTCCATTTCCACCAGAAGCTGGTTCAGGGTCTGCTCCCGCTCGTCGTGGCCTCCGCCAAGCCCTGCACCGCGCTTGCGGCCCACGGCGTCAATTTCGTCGATGAAAATGATGCAGGGGGCATTCTTCTTGGCCTGATCAAACATATCCCGAACACGGGATGCGCCCACGCCCACAAACATCTCCACAAAATCCGAACCGGAGATGCTGAAGAAGGGTACGCCGGCTTCGCCGGCCACAGCTTTCGCCAAGAGGGTCTTACCGGTTCCCGGAGGGCCCACCAGAAGGATTCCCTTGGGAATCCGCGCACCCAGATCCAGATACTTTTTGGGATTCTTCAGGAAATCTACCACTTCCTGGAGCTCGTACTTCTCCTCATCAGCTCCTGCCACATCCTGGAAGGTCACATGGCGGGTGTCGGGATTGGCCATTTTCGCCCGGCTTTTGCCGAAATTCATGGCGTTGCGGTTGCTATTGCCCATATTCTGGTTCTGTTTGTTCATATAGATGAAGAAAAAGGCAATGCCGCCCAGAAGGAGCACAGGGGTCACCAGGCTCCACACCGAGAAATCGGACTTCGGCGTATAGCGCTCCACCACAGCATCCTTGCCCTCATCATTGAGGAACTGGGCCAGTCGCTCCGGCGCTGCCACGGTGGTAAAGGTGGTGTTGTCCGTACGAATGCCCTTAATGGTCATGCCATCGGCGGACACGCTGATCTCCTTGATCTTGTCCGCCCGGTACTCCGTGGTGAACTGATTGTAGGAGATGGAGTTTAGCTGGGCATCCATCCCCGCAATAAGGTAATACCCGATCATGAACAGGAGGATGACAGCGGTGAAGCTGAACATCCCTGGAATTTTCGTCTTCGAATTCATCGGTGTTATCCGACAGGAAGCTTTTCCTGTCTGTCTCCTTTCTTTCTCATCTTTTCCCCTTAAAATTTCACGGGGAATAATTTAATTGTATACTACTTATTTTACGACCAACGGCAAAGGAAAGAAAGGGTTTTCTACTTTTTATAGATCTCATCTTTCAGGGATCCGATAAAGGGCAGATTTCGGTACTTCTCCGCATAGTCGATGCCATAGCCGATGATGAACTCATCGGGAACCTCATAACCGATATAGGCCACGGGGATATCCTTCAGCCGCCGTTCCTTTTTATCGAGGAGGCAAACGATCTCGATGCTTTCCGCCTTGCGGTTCTTCAGATAATCCACCAGGTAGCTCAGGGTAATACCCGTGTCAATGATATCCTCCACAATGAGAATATGCTTTCCGGAAATATCCATATCCAGATCCTTGTTGATCTTTACCACGCCGGAACTGGTGGCTCCGGTGCCGTAGCTGGACACTTCCATGAACTCAATATTGCAGGGAATGGTGATTTCCTTCATGAGATCCGTCATGAACACCACAGATCCCTTGAGGATCCCCACCAAAACCAGTTCTTTCCCTTCGTAGTCCCGGCTGATCTGGTCCCCCAGTTCCCGGCACTTTTGGGACAGGTCCTCCCGGCTGAATAAAATTTCCTTCACATCATCTGCAATCACTTATTTTCCTCCTCATAGATCCCGATTTCCAGCACCTCTTGGGTGCTTTCCTTAACTTTATAATCTTCACTGATCACCTGGTTTCCCAGGGAAAAGATGTCCTGTTTACTGACCAGCACCAGCAGCCGGTCCCGGTCTTCCCGGTTCATTTTTTTGTCGATGAGAATGCTCTTCACTTTCCGGTTCCCCGTCATCCCCAGGGGCTTCATTTTGTCCCCATCTTCCCGATGGCGGATGAGAATCTCTTCCCCGAAGGCTCCGCGGTCAAAATAGCGGCAGCGGGGATCACGGCCCAGGGCTTCCCGGGACACCACCCTCGCCTCCACTCGCCGTCCTTCCACCATCACGCTGCCCGGAAGGGGAAGCGTGGTTCGAAGATCGGAGGGCTCCGCGGCTGATTTTCGCGTGATGATGACCTCCCCATAGACATGGCGGGCCACAATCTCGTCCTTCACATCCAGCATTTTCCCCGATTCTTTTCGGCTGAGGGCTTCGATGTCCCGAAGATGAACCTCCTCGATATTCTGGAGGTTTCCCTTGACC
Source organism: Proteiniclasticum sediminis (assembly GCF_018128025.1). GTDB lineage: Bacteria > Bacillota > Clostridia > Clostridiales > Clostridiaceae > Proteiniclasticum > Proteiniclasticum sediminis. The sequence continues at coordinate 11,963 of NZ_JAGSCS010000010.1, forward strand.
AAAGCTACAGCCTCCCGGATCATCCGAATCCTTAGGGCCATGGGCAGGGTAAAGGCCTCCTTCGTCAGGACCACTTTCGGTTGACCTTGCCGATCCTGCTCTTCCCGGAGAACTCCTGGACGGACCTTTTGCACTTCCTCCTCGATGAACTCCCGGTCTTCCCGGAGGGTTTTCGCCATTCGGCTTAAGGTTTGGGGGAAATCCCCATTGAAGTGCTGCTGAATATAGGGGATGACCTCCAGGCGGATGCGGTTTCGAAGAAAGGCCGGATCCTTGTTGGTCTCATCTTCCCGGGGGCTCAGTCCCTTTTCCTCAAGATAGGTCAAGATCTCCTCTTTTTCCACACTGAGCAGGGGGCGGATAAAAGCCTCCCGCTGGAAGGCCATCCCGGAAAGACCGGTGAGTCCCGTTCCCCGGAACAGATGGAGAAGGATCGTCTCCCGCTGGTCATCCTGGTGGTGGGCGGTGGCACATGCCGTGTAGTTCTCTTGTACCATAATTTCCTTAAAGAATGCATATCGGGCTTCCCGTCCGGCCATTTCCAGGGACCAGCCCTTAGCCTCGGCCAGGGCCTCAATGTCCATTTTTTTGCTGTAGAAGGGAATCCCCCGTTCCTGGGCAAAGGTACGGCAAAACGCCTCATCCTTGTCGGCCGATGCGCCCCGCAGCCCGTGATTCACATGGGCGGCACCCAAGGTAAACCCCAAGAAGGGCGAGAGCTCATGGAGCACCGATAGGAGGGCCAGGGAATCGCTTCCGCCGGAAAAAGCCACCAGAATCCGGTCCCCCGGATGAATTAAATCCTGGGCTTCCACATCCCGGATCACCTGTTCCTTCAACATTCCCTCGCCTCCTTTTACTTTGACGCTAAAAGATACTTCTACAGTTTACCGTCTTTTCATCCTTCTCGCAAGAAAGGGGCAGGGGGTTTCCCCCTGCCCCTTCAAAATGTTATTCCAGATCATCCGGTAGGTAAAGATCCACCACCGTTTCCGCCTTCACCTCAGGATCCTCGGAGAGGTTTTTCAACCCCTGCATGGTGTTGATGCCCTTGCAGCGCTGACATTCATAGCCTTCCTCCACAGGAAGGAAATAGGTAATTAGCTCGCATTGGGTGCAGTACCCTTCTTTTGCCTCCAGCATGGCCGGCCATCTCCTTTCCGATTCGCTTTGGTTTGTATCTTTATTATACTGGGTGGAGTTTCCCGGAAAGTTAATAATCTACAAAGATAATGTGAACAATGGCCTAAACTTTTTTGAGCGAATTTCTTTTTCGGGCTCAAGGACTTCCTGATTTTTCAGCCTTTTCGCCGTGATCTTTTGAAATTTCTTCTTGAATGTTCCCCGGGGATCAGCTATAATAAGATTCGGACATCGGGGTGTAGCGCAGATGGTAGCGTGCATGACTGGGGGTCATGAGGTCGCAAGTTCAAGTCTTGTCACTCCGACCAAATGGAAAGCGGTTGATTTCGAAGAAATCACCGCTTTTTTGATATCCGGATTTCTCTGCAGTATTTCGGGATCCTTCTATTTTGAAGGATCCCTTTTCCATGTCCTCAGAGACCAGGCTCTATGCTGCACTTTTTAAACCTCTCCCGTTCCTCATCCATGGCGATGAACTCCTGAGCCACGGAGAGAAGGGAGTCCCGAAAATAGGTATTTTTGAGAAACACGAAGTTGAATTCCCGTTCTTCGCAAAAGCCGGGAATCGCCATAGGGGCCAGGGTTTTGTTCTCGATTTCTTCTTTGGCCGTCACGGCAAAGAGGAAGGTTACCCCAGCGCCTTGGGCTACCAGCTGCTTCATGGCTCCAATGCTGCCGATTTCCACAATTTTATCAAAGGCCTGGAGGGAAAAGTTGTTTTTCTGCAGCAGGTTCTCCAGAATTTCTCGGGATCCGGAACCCGGCTCCCGCAAAATCAGCCGACTTCCGGTGATTTGGGGAAAATCCACCTGCTCATTGGCCCAAAGGGAACTCCCCGCACAGACGGGAAGGAACGGTTCCCGGCGAAAAAGGAGAGAGTCATAGGCAGACTTGTCAAAAAGCCCCTCCACCAGGAGAAAATCCAGTTCCCCCTGACTTAGCTTCTCCAGAAGATCGTGGGTGTTGGCCACGGTCATCTGGATTTTCGCCTCCGGATGCTGCAGTAAAAGGCGAGCCAAGATCGGAGGCATCACATACTCCCCAATGGACATGGTGGCCCCAAACCGAAAGTTCCAATTCCCAGCATCCCCGGAGCCCAGTTGATCCCGGAAATGCCGATAGTCCGAAAACACGGTGGTGGCATAGGCTTTCAGCCGTTCTCCCTCCTCCGTGATGCGGATTTTCCGGTTGGCGGTATCCACCAGGAGGCACCCATAAACCTCCTCCAGGTACCGGATGTGCTGGGAGACGGCGGGTTGAGTCATATTGAGGAGCTCCGCGGTTTTGGTGAAGCTCTGGGAGGCGCAAAGGGTCAGGAAGGTGTGATGACGAAAATCAAGCATAGCCGTTTCCCTTTCATAATTTCAATTTATGTTTTCATAATAAAGCATAATTTAATCTTATTCTATTCTTCTGGTAAACTCAAGTACAGGACATCAATGAACATCAGAAAGGAATAATTTGAATGAACATCATGAACAAGAATCTGCCTGGCATACTCCTGTCCGCCGGCATCACCCTTCTGGCCTATCTTCTCTCCCCCCTCATTCCCGGAAAAATTCTGGGCGAAACCCTATTCGCCCTCCTCCTGGGCATGGCCTTTAACCCCTGGGTTTCCCGTCAGGAATCCTTTGACTCCGGAACCCGCTGGACCTCCAAGATCATTCTTCGCGCAGGAATCATCCTGGCGGGGATCACCCTCAGCTTTTCCCAGGTGCTCCAGGCGGGACGCTACTCCCTGATCCTCATGTTCTTCACCCTGACGACAGCCTTTGGCGTGGGCTATCTCTGCAAGAAGATCTTCAAGATCAACTGGAAGCTGGCCAGCCTTCTTTCCGTCAGCACCGCCATCTGCGGAGGCACCGCCGTGGCTACCCTGGGTCCCACCATCCGGGCCAAAAACCGGGATATCGCCTATGCCATCTCCGCCACCTTCCTCTTTGATCTCATCACCGTCATCGCCTTTCCCTGGATCGGCCAGCTCATGGGGCTTAGCGACACGGGTTACGGCCTCTGGGTGGGTACAGCGGTGAACGACACCTCCTCCGTGGTGGCCGCCGGCTATGCCTTCTCCGATGCTGCAGGACTTCTGGCCACCATCGTGAAGCTCACCCGAACCCTCTTCATCGTTCCCGTGGTGCTGATCTTCTCCTGGATCATCGCCCGCAAGGAACCCACCTCCACGGAAACCAAAAAGATCCGCATCCAGGAAATCTTCCCCTGGTTCATCCTGGGCTTCCTGGCCGTGGTGGGCATCCGTACCACGGGAATAGTTCCTGCCCTTTGGGTGGAACGGATCTCCTTCCTGTCGAAATTTCTCCTGTCCATGTCCCTGGCCGCCATCGGCATGAACACCAGTCTCCAGGAGGTGAAGAGCGTGGGGATGAAACCCATGGTCGCCGGCGTCATCATCGACACCTCCGTGGTCATCGTGTCGCTCTTCGCCCAGGCCGGAATCCTTCGTTATCTCCAGTAACCGAAAAGAATATCCAGCCCATGGCATGAAAGCCCAAGAGGGCAGGGGTGAAGTTCCCCGCCCTCTTGGGCTTCCTTATTCATTGAGTCATTTCAGATTCGGTTGAGGTTTCGGATGACGCCTTCCAGATCCGCACAGTACAGATCCGCCCCCGTCTCCACCGCCGGATTCTGGAGATACTGCAGGGCATTGCCCCCAATCATGAGGGTGGGGGACTTGGTGCCAAAACGCTGCTTGATAGTCTGGATCAGCATTTTCGCCGAGTCCGTATGATAGGGCATGGTCACCGAAATGAGCACCGCCCGGGGTTTATTAGCCTCAATGGCCTGGAGGATATTGTCTGCCGGGATTCCGCTGCCGAGGAATATCACATTGTAGCCATGGGACTCCAGCATGTCGCTGATCATGCGGATGCCTATGCTATGCTGCTCCGCGCCGGGAACCACCGCCAAAATGGGGCGGGAGTTTTCCGCTTCCTTGAATTTTCGGCGCTTGATGAGGGACATGTTCTCCATGGAGATCTCCGAAATAAAGTGCTCCTTCCAAATGGGTAGTTCACCCTTTTCCCAAAGTTCCCCCGTGACCACCAGGGAACGTTCAATATAATCCTTATAGATGGTGGCGGAAGGGATCCCCTGGCGAAGAAAACTGAGGATGATTTTTCGCACGGTCTTTTTGTCCCCATCCACCAGGGCCTTCATATAGTCTTCAAAGGCATACTCCGCTGTCTCCTGGGCAGGGGAGTCTTTTTTTTCCGCCGCTGCGCTGTAGCCCTCCCGGCCAATGAGATAATCCACGGAAACCCCAAAAAGTTCGGCGATCTCCGCGGTCTTTTCCAGATCCGGCACTCGGGTGCCGTTCTCGTAATTGGCAATGGTGGTTTGGCCGATCCCCAGGGCTTTGGCGGCTTCCTTCTGGGTCAGCTGATGTTTGATCCGAAGTTCTTTCATCCGTTGGGGAAAAGAAAAATTCATCATGGTCAGCACCTTTCGTATTCAGGTTCATTATTTAATCACATTATGTGATAATACCACACATCAGTCAACAAATTGTTTGCAATATTTCAAAGCGTGGTATATTATCGAGCTAACAAAGAACGATTCTTCATTAGAGGTGAGAATATGAATCCGAATTTCCATGAATTTGAAGCGATTTTAATAACAGAAAACCGCCGGGAGGCCCTGTCGTACATCCTGAATCTCCTGGATCGGGAGAACCTTTCCATCCCCCAGCTCTACAGTGAACTCCTGGCCCCGGCCCTCAACGGCATGACCTCCTCGGGCAACGAGAAGCTGGACATCTGGAAGGAGCATGTACGAAGCTCCATCATCCGGGCTATCATTGAAAACTGCTATCCTTATGTATTGAAAGAACGGGATCGGAATAACGTCGCTCCCTTGGGCCGAAAGGTCGCTGTGATCTGTCCTTCAGAGGAGTACCACGAACTGGGTGCCCGCATGATCACCGACTATTTTACCCTCTTGGGCTATGATGCCACCTTCGTGGGCAGCAACACGCCGAAAGAAGTCTTCGTGGCCGGGCTTCAGACCGAGAAGTTTGATGATGTGGCGCTGAGCATTACCAACCCCTATCATCTGGTCTCGGCCCGCAACACCATCGCCCTCGTCCGTCAGTTTCTTCCGAAGGTCCGGATCCTGGTGGGCGGTTACGCCCTGACCATTCTGGGTGATGAAAAGGAACTGCTGAAGGCCGATGCCTATGTCTACTCATTCGGCGATCTCGCCAACCTGGCAGGAGGACAACATCATGAAACTATCCTTTAAAATCGCCCTGCGATTCCTAAAATCCAGTAAAGGACAAACCCTTCTCATCGCCTTGGGCATCGCCATCGGGGTCAGCGTCCAGATCTTCATCGGCACCCTCATTCAGGGTCTTCAGAAGAGCCTGGTGGACAGAACCATCGGCAACCAGCCCCAGATCACCCTCGCCGCCGCAGAGAAGGATACCCGCATAGAAAAGAGTGATGAGCTCATGGCCTCCATCACGAAGGACCGGCCGGAAATCACCGCCATCGCCGCCGCTGCCGACGGGCCCGCCCTGATCCATGAAGGAGAGGACACCTACAGCGTCCTCGTTCGGGGACTGGATCTCGCCTCCTCGGACAAGATCTACGGTATTCTGGACAAGATCGTGGAGGGCTCTGCCCCCACCGCCGACAATGAAGTGCTCATCGGCAAGGATCTCAGTGTGGAATCCGGCATCAGCGTCGGTGACGAACTGGAAGTTCAAGCCAACGTCATGGAAACAAAAACCTTAACGGTCACGGGAATCTTTGATCTTGGCGTGGCCAGCATCAATAAATCCTGGGCCATCACCACCCTTCCCACGGCCCAAGGGCTCTTTGACTATGGGGACCAGGTCACCGGCATCGAGCTCCAGGTGAAGGATGTCTTTGCCGCCGATACATTAGCGTCAACCATTCAGCAGACCGTGGGGACCGAATTCACCGTGGACAACTGGAAGGATCAGAATGCCCAGCTGCTCAGCGGCCTCAGCGGCCAGAGCGTCTCCAGCATCATGATCCAGGTCTTCGTCATGATTTCCGTTCTCCTGGGCATCGCCAGCATCCTGGCCATCACCGTGGTACAGAAGTCCAAGCAGATCGGCATCCTGAAAGCCATGGGCATCCGGGACAAGACCTCCAGCCTCATTTTCCTCTTTGAAGGACTGCTTCTGGGCATCGTCGGTGCGGTTCTCGGGATCCTCCTGGGTCTGGGCCTCGCCTGGTCCTTCGCCACCTTTGCCCTGAACCCCGACGGAACACCCGTGGTTCCCCTCTACCTTGACCGGAACTTCATTCTCCTTTCCGCCGGTGTCGCCGTGGTGGCAGCCACCATCGCCGCCCTCATCCCCGCCCGCAACTCTTCTCGACTGAATCCCATCGAGGTGATCCGAAATGCTTAAGAATGTCATTGAACTGAAAAACATCAATAAAATCTACGGCACCACCGTGAAGACCCAAGTCCTCCACGATGTGAACCTGAATATTGAAGAGGGAAGCTTTACCTCCATCATCGGCCAGTCCGGCAGCGGAAAAAGCACCCTGCTGAATATTGTGGGCACCCTGGATAAGCCCACCTCCGGCGAAGTCTACATCAACGGCAAGCGCACGGACCAGATGAAGAAGGATGAGCTGGCGGATCTACGAAACCGTACCATGGGCTTCATCTTCCAGTTCCACTATCTCCTGCCGGAGTTCACCGCCCTGGAAAATGTCCTCATTCCCTACCAAATCCAGGGGGAGAAAATCACCCCGGAGATTCTGAAACGGGCCCATGAGCTCATGGACCTGGTGGGTCTCCAGGCGGTGAAGAACAACATGGCCAATGCCATGTCCGGAGGCCAGCAGCAGCGAACCGCCATCGCCCGGGCCCTCATGAACCAGCCCAAGATCATCCTGGCCGACGAGCCCACGGGAAACCTGGACTCCGACACCACAGAAAGCGTCTATGATCTCATGCGGGACATCAACAAGAAGCTCGGCACCACCTTCATCATCATTACCCATGACCGGCGCATCGCCGAGCGGGCTGACCGCATCGTGGAAATCAAGGACGGCCGCATCGCCCTGAACATTCCTTTTCAGAGGATGACCTCATGATTCCCCGGCAGCGGATCCGCATCCTGAAGGAAACCTCTTCGACAAAAGGCCGTTATGTCCTCTACTGGATGAAGAGCGATCAGCGCACCCGCTGGAACCATGCCCTGGAGTATGCCTTGGACCAGGCCCATGGCCTGAACCTTCCCCTCCTCGTCTATGCCGTGCTGGAGGAGCCAAAAGACGGAGAACCCCGTCATCGGCGCTTCCTTCTGGAAGGGTACCAGGATGTGGCGGAAAACCTGATAAAGCGGGAAATCCCCTTCGCCCTGCTTCCCGGTTCCCCCCAGGACATCACCCTGGCTTTAAGCCAGGACGCCGCCCTTCTCATCACGGATAAAGGCTACCTGAAAGAGGACCGCCTCCTTCTGGAGGCGATTAAGGCTTCCCTTCCCGCAGCCCTCCATGTGGTGGAAACCCATGTGGTGGTGCCCGTGGAGGCTGCTTCTTCCAAAGAGGAGTACAGCGCCGCCACCCTTCGCCGAAAGATCGAGAGGCTCCTCCCGGAGTTCTCCCTTCCTTTGGAGCCCCGCCTTCCTGGAAACCAAGACTTCCCCTGGGATGACTTTTCCTGGCCCACCCCTCCGGTGGAAGCCCAGCGCCTTCTGGCAGCTCTTCCGCCCCGGGGCCTCATCCCTTATGCCGGGGGCGAAAACGCCGCCCAGGAAAGGCTGACCCAGTTCCTGGAGGAAAAGCTTGCGGGTTACGGGGAAAAGCGCAACGATCCCACGGGGGATTTTTCCTCAGGCCTTTCCCCCTATCTTCGGTATGGCCAGATTTCTCCTTTGGAGATCTACCTTCGGGTTCGAAAGATCCCATCAGAGGACACCCGGGTGTTCCTCGATGAGCTCATTGTCCGCCGGGAGCTGGCGGTGAACTTTGTCACCTACAACCCCCACTATGATTCCTACACCGCCATCTCCTCCTTCGCCCGGACCACCCTGGAGAAGCATCGGGATGATCCCCGCCCCTACCTCTATCCCCTGGAGGAGCTGGAGAGGGGACAAACCCATGATCCCTACTGGAATGCGGCGCAGCTTCAGCTACGCCATACGGGCATCATGCCCGGCTATCTTCGGATGTACTGGGGCAAGAAAATCCTGGAATGGACGAAAAATCCGGAGGAAGCCTATGCCTGGGCACTTCTTCTCAATAACCGGTACAGCCTGGACGGCAATGATCCCAACAGCTACGCCGGCGTCGCCTGGTGTTTCGGCAAGCATGACCGACCCTGGATGGAACGCCCCGTCTACGGCACGGTGCGGTACATGAATGACAAGGGCCTGGAACGAAAATTCCGCATCGGCGAATACACGAAAAAAGTGGAGAAACTCCTCGCTGCCCAAAAGGAAGAGTCATGAAAAAGGAAAACATCCGGCTCACCGAGCCCTTGAAGCTCTTCATCGCCCCTCCCCTCACCGAGGAGGATCCCCTCCTCTCCTGTCTCTCCTTCCCCTATAGCCTCACCGAGCTTTCCCAAGCCGACGCCGTCTTTTGTCTGGAGGACTTTTCCCCGGAACCCGGAAAAAGCTTCCCCCTGCATCCTGGGGATCTGGCGGATCCCCTCTTGGCTTGGGACACCCAGCGAAGGCTCCTCGCCCATGTGTGGTTTAAAAGCCTTCCGCTGCCCTCTCGAAGGGCCCTCCAGGAAGCCTGGTATATCCTGAAATTTCTCTGCCAGGAGCTGGATAACCCCTTGGCCCGGACCTGGGGCACTGCCCTCTCCAGTCAGCGGACAACGCTCACCCAAGAAGATCTGGAAGGGTACCGACAAAAAATTCTCCAGCTGCTTCATGGACCTTCCAGTGCCGAGCGCATTCGGGGAAGCCTCTGGAAGAACTACGCCCACCAGCGGAAGAAAACCCAGGAGTCCCTTCCGGGGATTCACTCCTCCGCAGAAGGCATCGGTGGGGAAACCCTCCTGGAGGAGCTCCGAATCCTCGAAGATTATGCCTTGAACCGGGGGATCTTCTTTGGCACCTCGCCGGTGATCTGGCGGGAACAAACCCCATAAAAATTAAATTATTGTAATATTCAAAACTATACCCCATTCCCTCATGAAATATCCGCTATAATTAAAGTACATCCCTGCCGCAAGGCAGTTTTGAAGGAGGATGACCCATGCAAAGCCTGAAACTTTTCGGCATGACCTTTCTCGTCTTTTTCCTGGTGGACCTGGTCTGGCTGGGGGTAATTTCCAAGAACCTCTATCGTAAATACCTGGGCCATCTCATGACCCCCAATGTGAACTGGACCGCGGCCCTTCTCTTCTATGTCCTCTTCATCGCCGGCCTCGTGTTCTTCGTGGTGAATCCCGCCCTGGAGAAGGAGAGTCTGCGCTATGCCATCCTGGCGGGCGGGTTCTTCGGTCTCATTGCCTATGGCACCTATGACCTCACCAACCTGGCCACCCTCAAGGACTGGCCCCTCACCATCACCGTCATTGATCTCCTATGGGGTACCTTTCTCAATGCGGCAACATCCGGGCTCACTTTCCTATTGGCAAGAGCCGTTCTTTAAGAATCATCCCTAAAATGGAGCGTGTTAACATGAGCATTCAGTATCTGGACAATGAAAAAATTTATTATTCCTTTCTCTCCGGAGCCCAGGAAGTCATCCGGAACAAGCGTCTCTTAAATGAGATCAATGTCTTTCCCGTGGCCGACGGGGACACCGGGAGCAATCTGGCTTCCACCATGAACGCCATTGTGCGGGAAGCCAAGATCCTGAAGACTGTCCGGGATACCCTGAATTCCATTGCCGATGCCGCCCTCACGGGCGCCCGGGGAAACTCGGGCATCATCATCGCCCAGTATTTCAACGGCATCTTCATGAGCCTTCGCGATGACGGCAACATCACCCTGCAGAGCTTTGCCAATATGGTGAAGAATGCGGTTCCCCATGCCTATGAGGCCATCAGCAATCCCGTGGAGGGCACCATCATCACCGTCATTCGGGAATGGGCTGATGCAGTAGACCGCTACAAGGATACCTGCGAAGACTTCCACGAGCTCTTTCGCCGCTCCCTGGTGGATGCCCAGATCTCCCTAAAGGCCACCACCGGAAAGCTGAAGGTCCTGGAGGAATCCCATGTGGTGGATTCCGGAGCCAAGGGTTTCGTGTACTTCCTCCAGGGTTTTGCGGACTTTCTCCGTACGGGGCATTTTGCCGCTGAAAACGGACAGGAGGAGGAAATCCTGGCCTTTGCGGAGCTTCCCGGTCACGACCATGATGTGGTGACCCACCGGTACTGCACAGAAGCCCTATTAAGTGGTGTAAACCTCAACCTGGAGGGCCTCCGTTCGATGCTCTCCCCCTTGGGCGATTCTCTCATCATCGCCGGTCATCCCGCCAAGGTGAAGATCCACCTCCATACCAGCAACCCGGAAAAGCTCTTTCAGCTGCTCCGGAGCCAGGGGGAAATCATCGAGCAGAAAGCCGATGACATGCTTCGCCAGTATGAGGATGCCTATCAGAAGAAGTCCTCCATTGCCCTGGTGACGGATTCCATCGCCGATGTGCCCCAGGAAATCCTGGACCGCCATCAGATCCACATGATCCCCCTTAATCTGGTTTTCGAGAATACCTCCTATCTGGATAAGGTGACCATGACACCGGAGATCTTTTATCCCCTGCTGGAACAGGCACCGGAGTATCCCAAGTCTGCCCAGCCCAATCCCAAGCAGCTGGAGGCTTATTTTTCAACCCTGACCCGTCATTATGATGAAATACTCGTCATCACCGTGGCCAGTGCCCAAAGTGGGACCCACAGCGCCTTTGTGAAAGCCGCGGAGAAGTTTGCCGAACAGGGCAAGCGCATCATCGTGGTGGATTCCAAGCAAAACTCCGGGGCGGAAGGCCTCCTGGTCTGGAAGGCTGCGGAGCGAATTGCGGAAGGATGGTCCCTGGAGGACATCGTCACGGAAATCGAGGAGCTCCGCACCCGAACGAAGATCCTGGTCAGTGTGAACACCCTGAAGTTCATGGTCCGCTCGGGACGTTTAAACAAAGCCACGGGCCTTCTGGGCAAGTGGATGAACCTGAAGCCCGTCATCTCCATCGACGAAGCCGGAAAGGGAAAAATTGAGGAGAAGGCCTTCAGTGAAGGCGCTGCCCGGGAGAAGATCCTGAAGATCGTACAGACCGCCCAGGAAAAAGAGGGCATCACCCGGTATGCCATTGTCCATGCCAATGACCCAAAACGGGCAGAGGAATACCGCAAGGCCTGTGTCCAGATCCTGAAGAAAGAACCCGACTACATCATGAATATCTCCACCATTGTGGGCATGAGCGCCGGCGTCGGCTGTGTCGCCGTCTCCTACATGTGTGAGAAGGAGGCATAAGATGAATCCGTATCTCGGCAGCGCTCTGCTGCTCTGGCTTTTCTTTACCCTGATTTTCCTCGTGGCCCAGGTCCTTCGAAACAATTCCATCGTGGACAGTTTCTGGGGTCCCGCCTTTCTCCTGGTGGCCTTATATACCTTCACCGTGATGAAGGATCCCGGTCCCCGGTCGACGGTTCTCACGCTCCTGGTGACCCTCTGGTCCCTTCGCCTGTTCTTCTACATCTCCGTCCGGAACTGGAACAAACCCGAGGATTTCCGCTACGTGGACATGCGCAGGCGTTGGGGCACGAAGCTTCCCCGGCTCAAGGCCTATCTCAATGTCTTCGTCCTCCAGGGCGTCTTCGCCTACATTGTCGCCCTGCCCATCATGGCGACCAACACTTCCTCCATCCAGTCCCTGGGAATCCTCAGCTATGCCGGCATCGCCATTTGGGTCATGGGATTCCTGTTTGAAAGCGTGGGAGATGCCCAGCTGAAGGCCTTCAAGGCCAAGCCGGAAAATAAAGGAAAGATCATGTCCACGGGCCTCTGGGCCTACACCCGCCATCCCAACTACTTTGGCGAAGCCCTCATGTGGTGGGGAATCTTCCTCATCTCCTTCACGGGTCTTTCGGATCTGCCCAGCCTCATCAGCCCGGTCTTCATGAACTATCTCCTGCGCTACGTATCCGGCGTTCCCCTCCTGGAGCGAAAGTACAAGAACCGGGAAGATTTTCAGGAGTACGCCAAGCGCACCCCCATCTTCATTCCCTGGTTCCCCAAAGCCTAAAAAACGATCCTTCCGCGTCCCGCCCGGGGCGCGGATTTTTTCTCTTCCCCTCTTTTATCCCCCGGGCTCCATGCCCTATAATTGGGTGAGGAGTTGATCTCATGAATTCATTTGCATTAAAATTACTGGCTCTCATCACCATGATCATTGACCATGTGGGCGCTATTTTTTATCCCCAGTATCCCGTCCTTCGGATCATCGGCCGTTTGGCCTTCCCCATTTATGCCTATCTTCTGGCCGAGGGCTATGCCCACACGAAGAATCTGAAAAGCTACGGTCTCCGGCTTCTGGCCTTTGCCCTGATTTCGGAAATCCCCTTTGACTATGCCTTCTTTGGTAAACTCGAGCTCACCCACCAGAACATTTTCTTCACTCTCTTTCTGGGGCTTTTGGCCATCTGGTTCATTGACACCCAGAACCCCAAGAACATGGCCGTGGCCTTCATTGGGGTGATCCTGGCCATCATGGCCTCGGAGTATCTGCACACAGACTACGGCACTTTAGGTATCCTCTACATCATTTCTTTCCATATGCTGAAGAACACCCAAGGGATGGAAAAGCTCCTGCTCATGACCTTTCTTTTGGCCGTGCTGAACTTCCTTCTCTCGGGAGGGCTCCAGAACTACTCCGTCCTGGCCGCGGTGTTCATCTCCCTCCATGACGGCACCCCCGGTCCCCGAAACAAAGTTCTCCAGTACGCCTTCTATGCGGCCTACCCAGTGCACCTCCTCGTGCTCTTTCTTCTGAAGGGCACTGGGGTTTAATCTGTGCTCGACGCAGCTTACCGGAAGCTGTGCAGGCTTTGCCTTCACCAGCCATTCCTTCGATAATTTTTGACATGCTAAAAGCGACGGTTTCAACGATGAAACCGCCGCTTTTTTTAGCCTGGATTTATTTTTTGAGGAACATGCCCGCTTCGAGAATCTCCATGACCTTGTCCACCACCTGGTCAAAGTCTTCGTTCTCCTCATCAAACATGACATACTTGAGTCCAATGAAGTTCGAGACACCCATGAGGAAATAGCTGAGGATCATAGGATCCACATCCACCACTTCACCTTTGCCCTGGGCATCCACCAATCCCTTGATGTAGCGCTGGGCGAAATTCTCATAGTACTCGACAAAAAGATTCTTGTCGATGTAGAGGGATTCCCAGATGATGTTGTAGACGTGCTTATTGTCCCGAATATACTGCAGAAAAGCCCGAAGACCGATTTTTTCCGCCTCATAGCGGGAATGGCTCTTCTTGATGTCCACGGAGATGGCTTTTCGGATGTCATGGCTGTAGATCATCAGAAGATACTTGTACAGGCTGTACTTATCCTTGAAATAAATATAGAAGGTGCCCAGGGCAATATCCGCCTCATTGGTGATGTCGATGATCGACGTGGCGTGATACCCTTTTTCGAAGAACAGCTCCTCCGCAGCCCGGACGATATTCTCCAGCGTTTTTTGTCCTCTTTTGGTTTTGGGTTGATTCACAAACTGTTCCAATGGATCTCCTTAGTGCCGGTTCCCCTTGATGATCAGGGAATCCCGCCAGTCTACGTATTTTTAACAAATCGATTTTATCACATAACGGCCTAAGATGAAACACAGGAATTTAAATCGCTTACAGCACTGTCATGTCCAGGGTTTTCGCATTGACAAAACCCAGGGTGAGAGCCGTGAAAAGCGCTGGTTTTTCATACATGGAACCGTGGCCTGCCCCCGGCAGGATCACATGGTCGGAGTTCTTGAGCAGCTTGTGGAGAGCCATCTGCTCCTCCTTGGGGGTGATGTAGTCCTGCTCGCTGCTGACGATGAGGGTTCGGGTGGTGACCCCTTTTAGCCCTTCAGTGACGTCGTGGGTTTCGGCGCTGCGAGTCAGACGGACCATGGAGTCCATGAAGGCCTTGTTGCTGAACACGGTGTCCGTAAGGAGCTTCTTCCGGGCATCCATCCAGCCCCGGTTTCGATTATAGAACTCGGGGGAATAGATCACCGGAATGGTGGTGAGGTAGTAGTCCATGGCGTTGCCGCTGCTGAGATTCCAGGCATCGCCGATATCCTTCAGCCAGGGTGAGGTGCGGTGGGAGGTGTTGAAGAGGACCAGGCGATCCACCTTGTCCGCATACTTGGTGACGAAATTCAGCGCCACCTCGCCGCCGTAGGAGATGCCCATGAGGCTCACCTTCTCCAGGTTTAGCTCTGCCAGAAGGGTCCGGAGAACCTCCACCTGGAGGTCCTGGGTAAAGTCTTCCGTCATTTTGTCCGACTGGCCCTGATCGAGGAAATCCAGAAGGATCAGCTGATTGGAGGCACTGAAGGCCTCCAGGAATATCCCCCAGCTCTTGGTGGACATCATGATTCCATTGAGGAGAATCAAAGGCTTTCCCTCGCCATGGATCTCATAGTACACTTTTTTGTCCTGATAGTGAAAGTATGCCATGGTGTCCTCCTACTTGTCGTAGAGAAGACCCAGTTCATGGGCTTCCTTGGTCAGCTGCTCGCGGAAATCCGGATGGGCAATGGCAATGAGCCGAAGAATGCGTTCCCGGACATTGGTACCGCGCAGATGGGCAATGCCGTACTCCGTCACCACCATATCCACATCATTGCGGGAGAGGGAAACGATGGCGCCGGGCTTCAGGAACGGCACAATCTTGGATACTTCCTCTTTTTCGCCGGTCTCCGGATTTCTCACCATGGCGGTGGAATAGAGGGCGATGAAGCTTCGGCCGTTCTTGGCATTCTGGGCGCCGATGGCGGTATCCGCCTGGCCGCCGGTGCCGGAGAACTGGATATGGCCGATGGACTCGCTGCAGACCTGTCCCGTGAGATCCACTTCCAGGGCGGTGTTGATGGACACCATGTTGTCATTGAGGCCGATGATGGCGGGGTCATTGACGTATTTACCATTGAGGATCATGACGGAGGGATTATTGTTGATGAAGTCATAGAGCTTCTGGTTGCCCAAGGCGAAGGTCGCCACATGCTTGCCCTTGTGCAGGGTCTTTTTCTTCCCGGTGATAACGCCGGCTTCAATGAGGTCCACCATGCCGGAGGTCATCATTTCCGTGTGAATCCCCAGGTCTTTTTTGTCCTTCAGGGCTGCGGCCACGGCATTGGGAATTCCGCCGATGCCTAGCTGCAGGGTATCCCCGTCATGGATGTGCTCCGCGATGTACTCGCCGATTTTGGCATCCTTGCCATTGGAGGGCACATCGGGGATGGAGGGAACGGCATAATCCGTTTCCATGAGGTAATCCACATCACGGTAGTGGATCTCCACATCGCCAAAGGTTCGGGGATAGTTGGGGTTGATCTCAAGAATAACAACAGCTGCTTCATTGATCATCTGGGATTCATAGGTATTGGAGCAGGACAGGGAAATAAATCCATGCTCATCGGGCATGGAGGCAGAACCCACATAAATATTGGGCTTCACATGATCCAGGCGTTTCCAGCCGGCCAGATGAAGGTGATTGGGAATGAAAGAGATATTGCCATTCTTAAAAGCTTTTCGAAGAGGCGGGGAAAAGAACCAGCCGTCAATGTTGAAGCTGTGTTTGTACTCCTCTTTCAAAAATTCACCGTTGGCCATGGAGAGACAATTGGTGATGGTCACATTTCTCACCCGGTCTGCGATGGTATGAATATTGTCCATGAACAGTTTCGCCTCAGCGGCACCCAGTCCGGTGACGATGACGTCGTCGGTTTTGACCATGGCCAGCGCCTGTTCCAGAGTGATAACTTTATCTTTGTATGACATGCTGAATCCTCCTATGTGCGCATTGATGAAATAAAGGCAGGTGTCAGCCTGCCTAAGTGTCCTTTAGTAACCAACATATTCCTTTACCATCCCTTCCCCGGAAGAGGCGCCCAGGGGCGGCCTCCTCCGTTTCAGGGATCGAATTATTCTTCTATTGCAATCGTATCCGAATTTAGACTATTTGCCCAGGAGAACATCCATGGACTTCAGTCCGTCCACAGGCACCCAGCCTGCTGCATTGTTAACCAGGCCAACCTTGGACAGGTTCATTTCCTGGGTACCGGCTCTCTTTCCATCCTTGTAATCAATCACGCCGCCGAAGGGGTTCTTGATGGGTGCGGATTCCAGAGCGTCCATGTACTTCTCCCAGGTAACGGTTCCTTCCACTCTCTTCAGCCCTTCGGTGAAGAAGTGTCCAGCGATCCATCCGGTCATGGCATAAACGTTGGTGGCATAGTCAGGAGCCCACTTGGCAAACTCAGCCAGAGCGTCAGCGCTGGTGGCCAGGTCAACCCAGCCCAGTCCGTACACGTCGAACTTGCCGTTGATCTCGTTGATGACAGCCTGGGAAATAACGGGGGATACATTAACATAGGTCGTGATGACGTCCTTGTTGACGTTCTGTGCAGCCAGTTCCTTGACGATGGTGGGGATGGTGGCCTGAATGGCAGCGCCGATGATGAAGTCAACGTTGGCATTCTTGATGGTGGTGACTGCAGAGGAAACGTCTGTTGCGCCTGCGGTGACCTGCTCAGCAACCAGTTCCACGTTCAGTTCCTTGGCCTTGGCCTGGGCTCCGGAGAAGAGGTCCTTGCCGGCGTCGTCGTTGGTGTAGATGACACCAATCTTCTTGGCCTTGAAGTCACCCACTGCACGGGCTACCATGATCTGACCTTCGGTCTTGTAGATGGGCTGTACGGGGAAAATTCCTCGGTCGCGGCCTGTAGCCTTGTCGTTGTAAAGCTGTCCGATACCGGTGGCGAAATAAACTGCGGGGATTCCGTAGTCCTTGACATCTTCAATGGTGGCACCGACAACCGGTGTTCCGAAGTGTCCGACCAGGGCAAAAATCTTCTCGTCTTCCACGAGGGTGTTCAGCATGGCCTTGCCCTTAACGGGGTCAAACTCGTCATCCTGATGAACAAACTCGATCTTTCTTCCGTTGACACCGCCAGCTTCATTAATCATCTTGAAGTAAGCTTCGATACCTGCGTTGAAGGGAACACCTACCGGAGCATAGTTTCCGGAAGTGGCGGCAGAGTTTCCGACAACGATCTTGTCGTCGTAGACACCCTGGGCCGGTTTTTCAGTTTCTACTGGGGTCTCTGCGGGAGTCTCGCTGGGAGTCTCTGCAGGAGCCGGGGTCTTGCTTCCGCAAGCGGCGAAAGAGGCTACGATGGCAAGGGATGCCAAAATGGAAACGATCTTTTTCATTTAGTATTTCCTCCTTGTTTTTTCCATGGTTTCCCATGATTTGAGACGGTTGAATAAAGGTATGTTGTTAGGGTATGTTGGTTTATTCAAGCCCCTTTCGGGGCAAGGAATATGAATTAATGCTTGCCGAGGTAGGCTTCGACTAGCTTGGGGTCGTTGGCCAGCACTTCAGCTTTTCCGTGGGTGCTGATGTTGCCCAGTTCGATGACATAGCCGTAGTCGGCGATCTTCAGCGTCTGTGCGGCATTCTGCTCCACGATGATGACGGTGGTCCCTTCGTTCTTGATTTCCTTCACGATCTTCATGATGTCCTGAACGATGAGGGGAGCCAGACCCAGGGAGGGCTCATCCAGCAGGAGGACCTTCGGATGGCTCATGAGGGCTCTGCCAATGGCCAGCATCTGCTGCTCGCCGCCGGAAAGGGTGGACGCCACCTGGTTTTTGCGTTCCCGGAGAACCGGGAAGTAGCGATAAACCCGTTCAAAGGTTTCGGCGATCTTCTTTTTGTCCTTCTGGGTAAAAGCGCCAGCTTTGAGGTTCTCTTCCACCGTCAGGTCCCGGAATACTGCCCGCCCTTCTGGAGACATGGAAATCCCCATTTTGGCGATCTTTTCCGGCTCTTCGCCGATGATCTCCCGGCCGTAGAATTGAATGGAACCTTCGGTTCCGTCAATGATGCCGGAGATTTTTTTCAAGGTGGTGGTTTTTCCAGCGCCATTGGCCCCTAAAATGGCCACCACATCTCCCTCGTATACTTTCAGATCGATGCCCTTCAGCGCTTGGATGGCGCCGTAGTTCACCTTGAGTCCCTTGATTTCCAGAGCAATTTTCTTCTCACTCATCTTAGTCCACCCCCAGGTATGCCGTCTGAACGGCTTTATTCTGCTGGATTTCTTTCGGCGTACCGATGGTCAGAAGCTTTCCGAAGTTGATGGCGCAGATGCGGTCACAGATATCCATGACGAGGCGCATATCATGCTCCACCAGGAGGATGGCGCAGTCAAAGGTGTCGCGGATCTTCCGGATCATCTTCGCCAGTTCCAGGGTTTCGCTGTCGTTCAGTCCTGCCGCCGGTTCATCCAGGATGATGAGTTTTGGCCGGGCCATGAGGGTTCGGGCCATCTCCACCTTTTTCAGGATGCCGTAGGGCTGACCGCCGGCCAGCATGTCCTTGCGGTCGAGGATTCCCAGGTTTTCCAGGATTTTCTCCGCTTCGGCCCGATAGCGTTTTTCTTCCGCCCGGGCTTTGGGCAGCTGGAGGGCCTGACTCAGCGTATGGGTTTTATAGTCGATGTGTCCGCCGATGAGCACATTGTCAATGATGCTCAGCTCCCGGATGAGTTCCACGTTCTGGAAGGTGCGGACCAGCCCGTGACGGATAATGTCATGGACGGGGCGGGTGGTGAGGTCTGTGACCTCATCTCCGTGACCGCGGAAGAGCAGCGTGCCCTGATCCGGTTTGTAGAACTGGGTAATGCAGTTGAACACCGTGGTCTTTCCGGCACCGTTGGGGCCGATGAGTCCAAAGATTTCCTTTTTCTTGATGTCAAAGGTCAGATTATCCACGGCCTTGAGGCCGCCGAAGGCGATGGAGAGATTCTCCACCTGAAGGGCTAGGTTTTCAGCCATATTATGCTTCGAGCTCATGGGTCTCCCCTCCCTTCTTTGCTTTTCCGATCTTCAGCTTGGCGAAAAGCCGTTTAATGTCATAGCCGATGCTGATGAGGCCGTTGGGATAGAAGATGATCACCAGGATGATCAAGAGGCCGTTCAGCACATAGGACAGGTTTTCAAAATAGGGGATCCGCTTCAGGAAAATGTCCGGCAGCGCAAAGACGATGAATGCGCCGAGGACGGTGCCGTAGATGGACCGCAGGCCGCCGATGACAATCATGGCCAGGAAGTCCAGGGACAGCTTCAGAATCCAGGTGGAGGGGTAGGAGAACTTGATGAAGTGGACATAGAGCACACCGGCGATGCTGGCAAACATGGTAGCCAGGGCAAAGGCAATGAGCCGGTGGGTGAGGAGATTCACACCCATGGCCTGGGCGGCGGCTTCGCTGCCGCGCATGGCGTTGAGGGCTCGTCCAAGTTTTCCGTTCATGAGGTTCGCCGTGATGATCATGATGATCACCAGGACCACCACGATGAGGTAGTAGGTGGAGGTTTTATCCAGCTGGAATCTTCCGAGAAGCACCGGGTAGCTGGCCGATTTTCCACTGAATCCATTGGTGAACTGGTCCAACTCCTCAAAGGTTTTTCTTAGAACTTCGGACACCGCCAGGGTGGCGATGGCCAGGTACAGTCCCTCAATCTTGAGGGATACCAGTCCCACCAGCACCCCGATGAGGGTGGGGATGAGAACGGCGAGGATCAGGGCCACTTCAAAGGGCAGCTTCAGATCCGCAGTAAGATAAGCAGAGATATAGGTGGCCAGTCCCATGAACCCGGCAGTACCGAGGGAGATCAAGCCCGAATACCCCAGAAGAATATTCAGTCCCAGGGCGGCGATGGCATAAATGAGCGTGCCGCCGATGGTGGTGATGTAACCTTGTTTAAAGAGTCCCCATTCTGCAAACTGCGGAACCAGGGCCAGGACGATGCCAAAGATGACAAAGCCGATCCAGGGATGTTTTTTAAAATATGTCGTCACTGCTTTCATCATCACACCTTCTTTACCACCTTCTTGCCGATCAGCCCGTAGGGTCTGAAGACAATGAAGATCAAAATGAGAATGTACAAGATCTGGCCGCCCCAAACGGAGGACCCGTAGAAGAGAAGAAGATTTCGCATAATGCCCATGATGTAGGCACCGATGACCGGACCGTGGAAGGTCTGGAATCCGCCCAGGACACAGGCCACCAGGGCGGTGATCTGGACCTCGTCCATGAGGTTCAGGGTCACGGAGGTCATGGGAGCGGTCATGACACCGGCGATGACACCCAAGATACCGGCTACGCCCCAGGCGGCCATGGTGACATTCTTGGTGGGCACGCCCATGAGTCGGGCCACATATTCATTGGAAGCTGTGGTTCGCACCGCCAGGCCCCATTTGGTCTTCTGCAGCACATAGAAGAGCAGCATCATGATGGCTAATCCCAGGGCAATGTTGAACAGCCCGTTGTAGGAGATGGAGGCTCCCAGGAGATTGAGGTCTCCACTTTCAATCAGTCGGGGCAACCTTAGCGGATCCACACCGAAGAAGATGGGCGCCATGCCCACCACAATCATGATGAGGCCTAACGTGATAATCTGCTTCGCCACCGGGGAGACTTTCTTCGTGTGCCGCAGAATCATCACGTCGATGAGGAATCCCGTGACGATGGCACTGAAAATTCCGCCCATGACCGCGACCCACAGGGGCAGTCCGAATCGGTTGAAAAGATAGGTCACGACGAAGGTATTGAACATAGCCACGGCACCTTGGGCAAAGTTGGTGGTATTGGACGTGCGGTAGATGATGATGATGCCCAGGGCGGCCAAGGCGTAGATACTGCCGGTCTCAAGACTCCTCAGAATGATCTGCAAAAAGGTACTCAACTAATTCTCACCCCATTTAATAACATTGGCGGCCCAGACATACCCGATCCCTGCAGCCACCATGGCTACCACGGATCCATCCTTCACTTTGCCTTCCTGGAGTGCCAGGTGCAGAGAGAGGATCTGGTCGATCTGTCCGATATGACCGTAGTCTTCGAGATAAATGGCCTGATCTTCGCGAAGTCCCAGCTCCTCCAGCATGGCCAGATGACCGGAACGCTTCATATGAAGTATGGCCAGGTAGTCGATGTCAGAGCGTGTCAGGTTGGCTTTGCGGAGGGACTCGTCAATGCATTTGTACCAGTTGGACATGGATACCTCATTAAGTCGGTCCTTCATCTTCTTGGCATCCATGAGCCGCAGGCTCTTGAACGCTTCTTCCACATTGTCGGGGGTCACCGGGTTGCAGATGCCGCCGATTTCCACGCCCGCTGTCCGGGCTAAAGAGCCGTCAGCGATGACATGGGAACCCAGAAGAAGGTTCTTATTATAGTTCTTTTTGAGGATAATCGCTCCGCCGCCAGCGCCCAGGTTAAACATCATGGACATGTTCTTGTCCGTATAGTCCACGAAGTCTCCATTGCGGTATCCGCCGGCGATGAGGATGGTATTGATGCTGTCATCGGCCATGAGCATATCCTTGGCGATTTTCATGGTGGACACTGTGGTGCAGCACCGGTTGGCCAAGTCGATTCCCCAGGCGTTCTTTGCGCCGATACGGTCCTGAATGTAGAGGGCGGAGGTGGTTAAGGGATATTCCTTCCATTCTTCCCCCACGCAGAGGATCACATCGATGTCCAAAGGGTCGATGCCTGTATTTTTCAGGGCATCCAGGGCGGCTAAAGCGCCCATTTCCTGGGTACCGTCCTGATCTCCGGGGATGGGTTTCATCCGGATACCCAGTTTCTCTACGACGGCTTCTTCCGACCAAACCCCTTGGGTTTTTTCCGAAATTTCTTTTCCCGTCATATAGGTCTCGGGAATGTAGATCCCGGTTCCTACGATTCCGACGTTCGTCATTTCAGTTCCTCCTTAAAGTCTCATTCCACCGTTAACGGAAAGATTGTGTCCAGTGACGTAGGAGGCATCATCCGATGCCAGGAACAGTGCAGCCTTGGCGATTTCTTCCGGCTGACCCAATCTTCCGAGCATGGTCTGGGCGGCGAATTTATCCAGGAGTTCCTGGGGAACCGTCTTCAGAATGTCCGTCATGGTGTATCCGGGGGAAATGGCATTGACGCGAACCTGAGCTCCCTTCATGGCGAACTCCTTGGCCCAGGTCTTGGTGAGTCCGATGACGCCGGCTTTGGTGGCCGCATAGTTGGCCTGGCCGATGTTTCCGTATTCGCCCACCACAGAGGAAATATTGATGATGGATCCGGAACCTGCGGTCTGCATGGCCGGTCCGATATGACGGGTCAGGTTGAATACGCCCTTCAGATTCACATCGATGACCAGATTCCACATGTCATCGGTCATTTTACGGGTGAGCCCGTCCCGGGTGATTCCGGCGTTATTCACGAGAATATCGACTTTGCCGTACTTTTCCAGCACATAATCCGCAAAAGTCTTGCAGGCATCGGCATCGGCCACATTGAGCTTATAGCCTTCCACCCTTGGATTTTCATAGGCGAGGTCGCCCATGTCCGCGGCCACAACCAGGGCTCCTTCGCTGGCGAAAAGTTCCGCCATGGCCTGTCCCAGTCCTCTTGCTCCACCGGTGACCACGGCCACCTTATTTTCTAATCTCATTTCTCTACCTCCATTTTTTCGATTCGACGTTTTTTTCGGTATCGTTGAGTTTGACTCCACATTCACCCCTAAACATGTACCGTCAAAGTCGGCGATATGAAATATGATTCAGTCTTCATGTTTAGAATATATGATAAGGTTTGCAATGTCAATATTCCCGGATAAACCCATTACATTTTTCTATTTTCGTGTTTTTTTGGAACATTTTCTCGAAATCGATACCGCTGATTGACATTTATTATCAAAGTATTGAGAAAAACGAGAAAATCAGGCTCTTTCCTCCCAGGCGTTCACTCCATGGATTTTTTTGCCTTTTCCCCTCATTCATGCCTAAAAATATCCCGATTTGCCTCCTGGCCGACAAATTTCTCCCTGGGGATATCCGGAGATTCTAGTCGTCGAAGTTCCGATATTTTAGGCCTTTTCTTCTCCCCTGGTCGAAATGCCGCAAGCCTTTTCGGGATCACAGAAATATCCCCACCTGCCGCACAAAAATCTCTTTCCGCATTATAATGAAGAAGACGGTTTCATGTTCTTTTTGCGTTAAAAATATATCAAAATTAATCGTTTACCTCTTGTTTTTTCCCGTTCATGAATTATAATGAATTTAAAACATGAAAGTTGCATCACATTTGCGTTTCTTTTCTTTTTCTGCACTGCATCAACACTATCAGGAGGGTATTATGAAAGGAAAAACCATTTCCCAGATCCAGATCGGAGATTCCGAGTTCTATGAGAGAACCGTCACCGAAGCCGATGTCGTCATGTTCGGCGGAGTATCCGGTGATCTCAACCCCGCCCATTTCAATGAGAAATACGCCCGTGACACCATGTTCAAGGGCAGAATCGTCCACGGCATGCTCACGGCTTCTTACTTTTCCACGGTGCTGGGGACGCTGCTTCCCGGTCCGGGAACCATCTATCTGGGTCAGGAACTGAAGTTCACGAAGCCCGTCCGTGTCCAGGACACGATCAAGGCGGTGGTCACCGTGACGGAGATTAATCTGGAAAAGAACATTGTCAAACTCGAGACAATCGCATACAACGAAAGCGGCGAAGTCGTGGTCAAAGGTCTGGCCACCGTTATGCCGCCACGCTAGGAGGACATGATGAACTTTAATTTGAAACCGGAACAGGCTTTATCCCTGAAACTCTTTAAAGAATTTGCCAAAAAGGAGGTTCAGCCCCTGGCGGCAGAAATCGATGAAATGGAGCGGTTCCCCGTGGAAACTGTGGCCAAAATGGCCGCCATCGGCATGATGGGTATTCCTCTCCCCCATGACCTGGGTGGTTCAGGCGGAGACACCCTCACCTACATCATGGCCGTGGAGGAGCTCTCCAAATACTGCGGAACCACCGGCGTCATCCTGTCCGCCCATACTTCCCTGGCCTGCGGCCCCCTCTACAGCTTCGGCACCCCGGAACAGAAGGCCAAATACCTCGTCCCCCTGGCCAAGGGAGAGAAGCTGGGTGCCTTCGGCCTCACGGAGCCCAATGCCGGATCCGATTCCGCCATGCAGCAGACCGTGGCGGTGAAGGAAGGAAACCATTACCGCATCAACGGCTCCAAGATCTTCATCACCAACGGCGGCTATGCCGATACCTTCATCATCTTTGCCATGACGGACAAGGCCAAGGGAACCCGCGGCATCTCTGCCTTCATCCTGGAAAAGGATACGCCGGGCTTCACCATCGGCAAAACCGAACACAAGCTGGGCATTAAGGGCAGTTCCACCACAGAACTTATTTTCAAAGATGTGCTTCTCCCCGAAGAAAACCTTCTGGGCCAGGAAGGCAAAGGCTTTAAAATCGCCATGCACACCCTGGACGGAGGACGCATCGGCATTGCTGCCCAGGCGCTGGGCATCGCCCAGGGCGCTCTGGATGAAGCCGTGAAATACACCAAGGAACGCAAACAGTTCGGCCGCTCCATCTCCAGCTTCCAGAACAGCCAGTTCAAGATGGCCGAGCTCCAAACCAAGATCGATGCCGCCCGTCTTCTCACCTATCGGGCAGCCTGCCTCAAGGACAGCGGAGCCTCCTACACCACGGAAGCCGCCATGGCCAAACTTTATGCCTCGGAAATCGCCATGGAGAGCACCCGGGAGTCCATCCAGCTTCTGGGCGGCTACGGCTACACCCAGGAATACCCGGTGGAGCGTATGTATCGGGATGCCAAGATCACGGAAATCTATGAAGGAACCTCGGAAGTCCAGAAGATGGTCATCGCCGGTTCCCTCTTGAAGTAAAGGAGCAGAACATGAATATCATCGTATTATTGAAACAGGTTCCGGACACCACGGAAATGAAGATCGATAAAGAGCGGGGAACCCTCATTCGTACCGGCGTTCCCACCATCACCAACCCCGATGATCTGGCCGGCCTCGAACTGGCCCTTCGGCTGAAGGACGAAAAAGGGGCCAAGGTCACCTGCGTCACCATGGGACCTCCCCAGGCGGAATCCATGCTGCGGGAGCTCTACGCCCGGGGAGCTGACGAATGCGTCCTCATCTCCGACGGGAAATTCGGAGGCGCTGATACTTGGGCCACCTCCAACACCCTAAGTGCGGCCCTCTCCATGCTGCCCTATGACCTCATCATCGCCGGAAGACAGGCCATCGACGGAGATACCGCCCAGGTAGGTCCCCAGACGGCAGAAAAACTGGGTCTTCCCCAGATCACCTATGTGGAGGAAATCCTCCAGGTGACGGATCGCACCATTCAGGTGAAAAAGAGCCTGGAAACCACCTATGAAATCATCGAGGCGGATCTTCCCTGTCTCATCACCACCTTAAGCTCCGCCGCTGCTCCCCGGTATATGCATGTGGGCAAGATCCACGAAGCTTTTGGCCGGGACATCCGTCTCATCACCTTTGAGGATCTGGTCATCGATCCTTCCAACATTGGCCTCAAGGGTTCCCCCACCAAGGTGAAGAAAACCTTCACCAAGGAAGTCCACAAAAACTGCGACGTCCTGGTCCTTGAACCCAAGGAAGCTGCGCGGAAAATCTTTGAAACCCTCCTCGACAACAACTATATCGGAAAGTAGGTGCATGAGATGAACATCAATGAATATCGGGATATCTATGTTTTCACCGAGATCCGCGACGGCAGGGTCATCGATGCCACGCTGGAACTTTTAGGCGAAGCCGGCCGGCTGAAAGCCGCCCGCCCCTCCCTGGGTTACCAGGTGGTGGCTGTGGTCCTGGGGGAACCCGAAGACAGCCTGCTAAGCACCCTGGGCCATTTTGGCGCCGACAAAGTGCTGAATCTTCGCCATGAAAATCTCGCCGTATACTCCACAGAAATCTATACCACCCTCCTCAACGACCTGATTCTCACGGACAAACCGGACATCTTCCTGGTGCCGGCCACTGTGCTGGGCCGAGACCTGGCCCCCCGTCTGGCTGCCCGCTGCGACACCGGCCTCACCGCCGATGCCACGAAACTGGAGTTTGACCCGGAGAATCCCGAGTCTTCCCTGCTCTACGTGACCCGTCCGGCCTTTGGCGGAAACCTCTTCGGCACCATCATCAATGAGACCAAGCGGCCCCAGATGACCACCCTTCGCCCCGGCGTCATGGAAATGAGTGCCCGGGATACCACCCGCACCTTCCAGGTGGAGAAGCGGCCCGTCAGTCTTGACGGACTGAAAGACGGCGTTCGCATCCTGGAAACCCTTCACCGGGACCATATGGCTGTGGACATCACCAAGGCGGACATCATCATCTCCGGCGGACGGGGTGTGGGCGACAACTTCCACATCCTCCGGGAATGTGCCGACATGTTGGGTGCCGAAGTGGGCGGATCCCGCGCCGCTGTCGATGAAGGCCGCATCGCCAAAGACTTCCAGGTGGGCCAGACGGGAAAAACCGTCAAGCCCCGAGTCTATATTGCCTGCGGAATTTCCGGTGCCGTTCAGCATCTGGCGGGCATGGAAAAATCCGACTACATCATCGCCATCAACAAGGATCCCGATGCCCCCATTTTCAGTGTGGCCAACATGGGTCTCGTGGGCGATGCCCTGACCATACTCCCCCAGCTCACGGAAGAAATTCAGCGGTACCGTCAGCGCCCCTATTAAGTTTCCTCCTCAGCCCTTCCCCGGGCCTTCGTCATTCCCATAGCTCCAAGAGCTATGGGAATTTCCTTTTTTTCTGCCCGAAAAGGTTTTACCGTGCTATAATTTGAGTAAAAAAACAGAATGGAATTGAAGCCAATGAACATGGAAATCATCAAAAGCATCATTTTGAATATCGGCCTTCTGATGGTCATCGCCCAGCTCCTGGCGCGGGTGCCCACGGTGAAGCAATTCGTGGTCCGGGACAAGCATACGGTGAAGGAGCAGCTTCTGCTCATCGTTTTGTTCTCCGCCATCAGCATCACCTCCACCTACATGGGCATTGAAGTCAATGGGGCCATCGCCAATACCCGAGTCATCGGGGTCATGGCCGGCGGCTTCATCGGAGGCCCCGTGGTGGGCATCGGCACCGCCGTCATCGCCGGCGTTCACCGCTACCTCATCGACATCAACGGCTTCACCGCCATCGCCTGTACCGTGTCCACCATCACCGAAGGGGGCATTGCCGCTCTTTTCTATCAGCGGGTGCGCCGGAACAAATATCGGGAGGATGACATCTTCTTCCTCACCTTCGGCGCGGAGATCCTCCAGATGCTGATCATCCTCCTCATCGCCCGGCCCTATTACGACGCCGTGGAGCTGGTGGGCCTCATCGCCCTCCCCATGGTGGTCTTCAACGCCCTGGGCATGGTGCTTTTTGTGGGGGTCTTCAAGTACATCTTTGTGGAGCAGGCCTACGAAGTGGGCAACAAAGTGGGCAAGATTCTGGAGATTACCAAGAAATGCCTTCCTATTATACGAAACGGGCGCTATGACGAAGCCAGCAGCCGCCAAATCGCCAAGATCATCCATGAGTTTTCCAAAGAAAGCACGGTGATCTTCACGGATAAGTCTCAGATCCTCTCCTCCAAGGGCCATGTGTTTCTCCGGGGTGTGGAAAGCCTCCCTGCCATCGTCCGGGAGGTCTTTGCCAAAAAGGAGACCCGTCTGGCGGAGGAAGCTCCGGAAATGGATCCCCTCCACAGCATCCTCAGAAGCATGGTGGCCATTGCCTCACCTCTCATGATTCGGGGCGAAGTCTTTGGCTGTCTCATCGTCCTTTCCCCCAAGTACCAGTTCTCCTACCACTCGGAATTTGAGTTTGTGGAAGGGCTGGCCCAGCTTCTCTCCACCCAGTATGAACTGGCAGAGATGGAAAATCAGAAAGAGCTCCTCCGGAAGGTGGAATACAAGGTCCTCCAGTCCCAGATCAATCCGCACTTCATCTTCAACTCCCTGAATACCATCAGCGCCTTCTGCCGGGAAAAACCCGAGAAGGCCCGGGAGCTCCTCATCGCCCTGGCCACCTATTTCCGCAACACCATCAAAACCCAGGACAGCTGCGTCAGCATCTATGAGGAGATGGACTATGTGGAGGCTTATCTTCAGCTGGAAAATGCCCGGTTTGAGGACCGCCTCACCGTGGATGTCCAGGTGGAAAAAGAGCTGGACTGTCAGGTACCCTGTCTCATCCTGCAGCCCATCGTGGAAAATGCCATTATCCACGGCGCCATGAAGCGCCGTCATGGTCTGGTGAGCATTCTGGTGGAGAAAGACGGGGGAGAAGTGGCCATCACGGTCAAGGACAACGGTCACGGCATTCCTCAGGAAGTACTTCAGGGCCTGGAGGAAAACACCCTGGGGGTGGTGAACATCGGACTTTCCAATGTCCATCAGCGTCTTTGCTATCTCTATGGAAAAGACCACGGCTTGAAAATCCAGTGCACCGACAGCGGCACTTCTGTCCAAATCCGTATTCCCCTGAAAAAAGAACGACAGCGAATCTTTGACCGGATCAAAGTCAGCTGACCCCATACAAAAGAGGAGTTGAACCCATGCGAATTGCAATCATTGATGACGAAAAACCCGCACGGAGCGAGCTGGAGTTCCTGATCCATGAGAAGGATCCCCAGGCGGAAATCACCGGCATCGCCAGCGGAGAAGAAGCTCTGGAGATCCTCTCCAAAGAACCCTTCGACCTTTTCCTCATCGACATCAATCTGGGGGACATCAGCGGTACCACCCTGGCAGCCACCGTGCGAAAGCTCGTCCCCAACGCCGAAATCGTCTTTGCCACCGCCTATAACACCTATGCGGAGAAAGCCTTTGAAGTGGGGGCTTTGTCCTATCTCTTAAAGCCCTATTCCGCCGAAAAGGTGGGGCAGATGCTGGACCGCTATGCCCAAAAAAAAGGCCAGTCCAGTCCGGAAAAAGCCATGCCTGCCCTGGCCAAGATTCCGGTGAACATGGACAAGAAAATCATCATGCTGGATCTTCAGGACATTGTCTTCATCGAAACCCAAAACCGCATGTGCATCATCCATACCCGCACGGGGGAGTACCATGACAATGCCACCATGAACCACTTCGAAGCCAAGCTGGCCGACAAGGGTTTCTTCCGGATCCAGAAGAGCTATCTCGTGAACCTGGCCCATGTGGCGGAGATCTATCCTTGGTTCAACAACAGCTACTGCGTGAAGATGGACGGCTATCCTAAGGAAGCTCTGCCCGTGAGCCGAAAGCAGATCAAGCAGCTTAAGGAACTTTTAAGCATTTGATCCCGATTTTTTGACATTTCGCCCCCGAGGGCTAACAACGTTTACATGAATTGAAGTCAACAAAATGAAGAAATGATATCATAATCCCAGACGACCTGTGTGGATTCTTTCACGATTTCCCCTTGCCCATGACATGATTTATACGTCTTATGCGGAGA
Organism: Proteiniclasticum sediminis; assembly: GCF_018128025.1. Taxonomy (GTDB): domain Bacteria; phylum Bacillota; class Clostridia; order Clostridiales; family Clostridiaceae; genus Proteiniclasticum; species Proteiniclasticum sediminis. The sequence continues at coordinate 41,632 of NZ_JAGSCS010000010.1, forward strand.
TCGGGGGAGAAGACACAGAGGAATATGTTAAAAAAGGGGAATAAACCATGGTATCATTTTTTGTGTGTTTGGCCATCCTTCTCGGCGGATACTTTGTCTACGGCAAGATCGTAGAAAAGAACTTCGGACCCGATGAAAGAGAAACTCCCGCTGTGACCCAGGCTGACGGTTCTGACTATGTGGTCATGCCCGTTTGGCGAGTCTTCCTCATTCAGCTTCTGAACATCGCCGGCCTTGGCCCGATCTTCGGCGCTCTGGCTGGAGCTCTCTGGGGACCTGTCGTGTTCCTGTGGATCACCTTTGGAACCATCTTCGCAGGAGCTGTTCATGACTACCTGTCCGGTATGATGTCTATGCGTCATAAGGGCGCCACCATCGGAGAACTGGTGGGTATCTACCTAGGACCGGTCATGAAGCAGATTATGCGTGTCTTCTCCGTCATTCTGCTGGTTCTGGTGGGCGTTTCCTTCTCCACCGGTCCTGCTGCCCTCTTGGCTATGCTGACCCCTGCCACCCTCAACAAGACCTTCTGGCTGGTGGTCATCCTTCTCTACTACTTCCTGGCTACCTTCGTGCCCATCGACAAAATCATCGGCAAGATTTACCCCATCTTCGGCCTTAGCCTGATCTTCATGGCTCTGGGCGTTGCCGGCGGAATCCTGTTCGAAGGATATACCATTCCGGAAATTACCTTGACCAGCCTTCATCCCAAGAACACCCCCATCTGGCCTATGATGTTCGTATCCGTGGCTTGCGGAGCAATCTCCGGTTTCCACGCCACCCAGTCCCCCATCATGGCCCGCTGCATGAAGTCTGAAAAAGACGGAAGAAAGATCTTCTACGGAGCCATGGTTGCTGAAGGCGTCATCGCCCTCATCTGGGCTGCCGCAGGTGTGGCATTCTACGGAACCACCGGCGGACTCCAGAAAGCCATCGTTGAACTGGGCGGTCAGGGACCTGTGGTCTATGACATCACCAGCAAGCTCCTGGGACCTGTGGGTGCCGTCATCGCCATGATCGGCGTTATCGCCTGCCCCATCTCCTCTGGAGACACCGCATTCCGCAGCGCTCGTCTTGTGATCTCCGACTGGTTCCAGGTGGATCAGAAGGACTGGAAGAAGAGACTGGGACTTACCATCCCTGTACTGGGAATTGGTGCAATCCTCACCCAGATGGACGTTCAGATGATTTGGAGATACTTCTCCTGGAGCAACCAGACCCTGGCCATGATGGCTCTGTGGGCCGGTGCTGCATACCTCTACAAGAACCAGAAGAACGCCTGGATGGCGGCCATCCCTGCCACCTTCATGTCCGCTGTCAGTGTAACGTATATCCTGATGGCCCCAGAAGGCTTCAAGCTGTCCACCTCCATCGCCTACCCTGTAGGACTGGTCTTTGCCCTGGGATGCTTCGGACTCTTCCTGAAGTCCACCTACCTCAGCAAGAACAACAAGTCCAAGGCTGTAGCCTAAATTCAGCAATAAAGAGCTGCGGAAAATCCGGTTTATCCGGATCCCGCAGCTCTTCTTTCATGCCCAGGGGAAATTGCCATGCTTTTTCAGGTATGGTATACTTCATGGGATAACGTAAACAATGGAGAGGATCGAATATGGAACTGAGAGAAATCATCAAAGCCCTGCTGTGGATTGTCAGCGTCAGTGCCCTGGGGCTTTCTGGACTGACCTTCTGGACCTATTTCCAGATGCGCGCCGTGCCCAAAAACCAGCGAAACCTCATGGAATATCAGAAAATCAAACAGTACGTTCGCCTGGGCTTGTCCGCCCTGGCCGTGGCTGCTCTTGCTCTGGCAGGAGCCCTCATGCACTAACAGCCTTCGGGCTGTTTTTTTATTTGACCCGCCACGCCATGGGGACCATGGGTAATCCTCCAATGAGGAGCATCTCGCCCAAGGGCAAAAACCCAAAACGGGCATAGTAGGTCACCGCATGGGGGGAGGCATTCACCGTGAGGGTGAGCTCCTGAGGATTCGAGGCCAGGCATCTTTCCTGAAGATCATGGATCAGCCGTTCCCCATAGCCTTTTCCCTGATCCTCCGCCCGGACGAAAAGCAGCACGATGTGCCGTTCCTGCCGAACCCCCAGGACGCCCGCAAGGCCTCCTCCTGGAGGAAACAGACCATAGAGGCAAAGAGACCCATCCACGGTCATGGCTCGGAGGCTTCGGGGTTCCATCATGCGCGTAAACTCGGTTAAACCTTCCGGAGAGGCCCCTTCCCGGTCAAACTGGAGGAAACCCCCGATGATGATGGAGGAGGCCTCAGGAAGCTCCTGGGGCGTCAGTTCGCGAATCTCCATGACACACATCTCCTTTTTGGAAAAGGAAAGGGCGAAACGGTGGAAGCCGTTTCGCCCTGAATTTCTGCCTGAACTTTAGCTAAGCAGGCTTCTCTTGCGCTCATATTCTTCTTCATCGATCTCACCCAGCGCCAGGCGTTTATTCAAGATCGCCAAGGCATCGTCGGATGAACGGTGGTGATCTCGAGGGGACCGATGGGGATCACTTAGCAGGTAAATGATATAGACAACGGGAATCAGCCATAAGAACATCATCTCTTCTCACCTCGCTTCGATAGAAGCGCCATCTTGGACTGATATTCCGCTTCATCGATTTCGCCCTTGGCCAGGCGGTTGCGAAGAATCGTCATGGCTTCGTGGCTGGAGGGGGTATAGTCCATCTCATGTCTTCGGCGGTTGCGAAGAAGGAGATAAATGGCGAGGATAATCAGCCCGACAACAATGACCATGCCGATCATCATATAAGGGTGCATCCAAAAACGTGAATAACCGTAGAAATCTCCTCGATTGAAGAATCGGGAGTAATCCCGGTCGTTCCAGTAACCCATATGGTTTCTAAACATAATTCTCATCCCTTTTCTGGTTTATGGCTTCATTGTAGACGATAATTATGTCAGCTTTGTGTTATTTCACCGGGACGGCAAAAGATTTTTTCCCTACTCAGTCATTGCGAAACATCCCGTGGGACTCTTCTTCCGCTTTTTTCACCACCACTTCAATCCGAGTCATGAGCTTTTCCGGCTTCACCTCATCCGGTGAATTCAGATACATCTCATAGTAGGGTCCGGCCACTTCCCAGCCGTTCACCGCCATCCAGGCCATCATGGCCTCATAGGCGACCTTCATTCCTTCATAGGGCCCCTCGTAGAGGGTCGTCACCCAGGGCCCTTCCGGCAGCTCTCCCGGACACATCTCCCCTTCCCCCGGAAGAATATCCTCCACCGGAAAGCCGATTTCCACATCCAGCTTCGCCATATCCAGGTTGTAGTAGGCCACAAAGGGTGCTCCGCTGTTTTCCACGCCCAGGTCTTTCAGGTAGCGGTCAATCCGCATAAACTTCTCTCCAATGAGCTTCGGCAGATCTTCCATGCGGGTGACGGTTCGTATGCTCATAATGGGCTGATAACCTTGCTGTTTCAATGCAATTTCCGGTATCATTCATTTTCCCCCCCCTTGGTCAAAAAATCCTTGGTCTTTCTTTGCCCCTAGCATAGCATGGTTTTGAATCCTGCCCGTAAACTTTCTATGACCAATAGTTCAAAATGCATTAACTGTCTTGATCTTGGGCATGAAAATGCAGGAGGAAATTAAGCAACAGCTCATGAAAGAGAACCCCTTGCATAAGCCCTCGAAGACCGTTTAATTGGACTCACGATTTGCTATGATCTTTTTAAAGAAAGATGTGAAGGGAGCTCCAAAAATGATTACACTGTGTGAATATAAAAAACGTGTTGGCGTAACGAAAACGAAATATGTAGCTGACTGGATCGAAAAAGGATTGATTCCTGGGGTTATAAAAGCAGCTGATATTGAAAGTACTTTGTTTCCAGATTCCTCTAGGCGTCCTTATAAAGATCGAAGCAAAATAAAAGCCACATCGGAAGCATCCAAAATTCGAACTCACATCATGAAAGCTTCGCTAAATAGAGAACATATCACAAAAGAAATGTGTCACTTGAGCCAGATGGAGTTTAATGGTTTCATTCATGAGTTAGTCGCCGCGGATTTAGTTCGTCTTAGAATCGAGGAAGGGATTACTTACTATGATGCCACGATCAAAAGTGAGGTCTACGAAGGAAAAACATTCGGTGAACTTCGAAAATTCACCCTCGACGCTTTGGAGGCCGTGGCGAAAGGTACCGCTGAAGGGACGATTGACGCATTACGTAACCTAGCTGCTGCTGCTCGATAATGCTTCTTTTTCATTTCCTGTCTCTACTAGATCCACAGTTTGGCTTTTCACCAAATAAAAAAAGAAAGCACTACTGATCATCATCAATAGTGCTTTCTTATATGGTAGCGGGGGCAGGACTTGAACCTACGACCTTCGGGTTATGAGCCCGACGAGCTACCAACTGCTCCACCCCGCGATATTCTATGGTGCTGAAGACCGGAATCGAACCGGTACGGTGTCACCACCGCAGGATTTTAAGTCCTGTGCGTCTGCCAGTTTCGCCACTCCAGCTAAAATGGAATGGTAGCGGAAATAGGACTTGAACCTACGACCCTTCGGGTATGAACCGAATGCTCTAGCCAGCTGAGCTATTCCGCCACATCTACAGCCGCCTCATCTCAGCGACAAGATTAAGTATATATGAACTGTGTGGAAGTGTCAACCATTTTCCCGAAAAAATAATGCCTGGAAGCCAGGCATTATCTTTAAACGTCTCATTGGCACTCATTCTCTAGAGGATTAGCTTCTGCGGTTCTTTGTCCGAACTTCCTGTTTCTTCTTGTAATCGGACATGATTTCTTCGCTTTCCTTCATGAACTTGGACATAATGTCCTCGAAGCTGTTGGATCCGCCGGATTTCTTGCGATCCTGTCCGCTCCATTCGACATCTGCCGGTCTCGTGGTCCGCTTGGGGATAATGGCTACGCCCTGCTTAATCGAGAGGCTGATTTTGCCATTGGCGTCAATTCCTAAAACCTTGACCTTAACCTTGTCGCCTTCTTTGATAAACTCCTTGATGTCCTTGACGTACGTGTCCGCTACCTCGGAAATGTGGACTAAGCCGGTTTTCCCGTTCAGATCAATGAACGCTCCAAAGTTTGTGATGTTGACGACCGTTCCCTCTACAATGTTTCCTACCTCTAAGGTCATGTTAATAAGAATCCTCCTTAAAATTTGAGTGATTGCAACCCGTCAGTTCCCTGACGTATCAATGACCGGAACTTCGCCGGGTCTTAAGAGCCCCAGCCTCGTTCGGGCATTTCTTATAGTATATTCTTCCGTCTTGGTGCTGTCCACAAGATTCTTGAGCTTTTCATTTTCCTTGCGCACATCAGCCAGGACTTCCTCCTGCCGGGATATATTCTTCCGGATGTTGGCCATCATGACTTCCTGATTGTAAATGGTCAGGGCCATGATGCCGGCAAAAGCCAACAGAACGATTCTTCTCAACAGTTTTCCCATTTTCATGAATGTCCCTCCCGGTATCGAGTAAGCACAGATTTATTCTTCCTCGTCCGTGTCCTCTTCCCCTTCCAGAATCTCATACATGCCCTGGGCATCGTCCTTGCGGACATGCTCAGTGATCTTCAGAATTCTGGCTTTGATCATTTTGTCCTTGAATGCGATTTCGATGATATCCCCTTCCTTGACCTCCGTGCCGGGCTTGGCGATCTTTCCGTTGATGGAAACACGCTTTCCGTCACAGGCTTCCTTGGCCACGGTTCGACGTTTGATGATGCGGGATACCTTGAGATATTTGTCCAGTCTCAATTGTTTCACCTCGTTTTGCTCTGAATAAAAATTTTCCATTTTTACTCATCGAATTCATTATATATTTTCGTCCCTTCAAAGTGAAGTAAAACTTTCCCGGTCAACGAAAATAGCCCAAAAGAGAAAGCACGGAAAGACCAGGTCTTCCCGCGCTTTGCGTTGTATCTTTCAGCTTCGCTGAACTATTTTGCTTTCTTCTTGGTGGTCTTCTTCTTGGGAACGACGTTGACCTTGGTCTTGAAGTCCTTACCAGGCTTGAATACCGGAACCTTGGAAGCGGGAATCTTGATCTCTTCCTTCGTTCTGGGGTTTCTGCCGACTCTTTCTTTTCTGTCTCTAACTTCGAAGGTACCAAATCCAACTAATTGAACCTTGTCACCCTTCTCCAGGGATCCCACGACAGTGTCAAGAAATGCCTTCAGGAATACTTCGGAATCCTTCTTGGTAAAGGTGGTAGCTTCTGCCAGGGCGGTGATTAATTCGGCTTTGTTCACAATAAATTCCTCCTTGTTATTGATTGATATTGGAATCTACTGGTATTATTCCATAAAAAACCCCGAAACCCTTTATTTTATGCGGATTATTTTAGATTTTTTCTTCTTTTTTGGCGGTTTCCCAGTACTTGTCGAGCTCTTCCAGGGGAAGATCCTGAAACTTCAGCTCTTTAGCGGTTAAAAGTTCCTCCATGCGCAGGATTCTGCGGATGAATTTATCCGATGTTTCATTGAGGACCAGCTCCGGGTCGCTGTCCAGGAAACGGGCCAGATTTACCACCGCAAAGAGAAGATCCCCCAGCTCGCCGCTGATCTGGCGGGCATCCCCGGAAATCATCGCCTCCCGGATCTCTTCCGTTTCTTCCGTGATCTTCTTGAAGACCTCCTCGATGTCGTCCCAGTCAAAGCCGTACTTCCGGGCCTTTTTCTGGATCTTCTCCGCCCGGGACAGGGCGGGGTAGTGCTTGGAGATTTCCTTCAGGCTGTCGCCCAGGCTCTCTTCCTTCTTTTCCTTCTTCTTCAGCGCTTCCCACTGGACCAGCACTTCGTCGCTGGTCATGTCCTTGTCCCGCTGGAACACATGGGGATGACGGTAGATCATCTTTTCCGTCACGGTGCGGATGACCTCGTGGATGTCAAACTCCCCGGTTTCTTCTCCGATGATGCTGTGCAGCGCCACCTGGAGCAGCACATCGCCAAATTCCTCGGCCATTTTGTCCGGATCCTCCAGGTCGATGGCCTCCAGAGCCTCATAGGACTCCTCGATGAGGTAGCGCTTCAGGGTCTCATGGGTCTGCTCCAGATCCCAGGGACAGCCCCCGTCTTTATCCCGAAGCCTTCGGATGACGCCCATGAAGCGGTAGAAGTCATAGCGCTGGGGCTTGGGGGGAAGGTAAACCGACGTCAGATGGTCGATGTCCTTCTGCCGATCTAAAGCATAGAGGGGCAGAGTTCGGATGCTGGCCTCCGGGGTCCCCGCCGCCCGGATGAACACCACTTCATCTTCGTCCTCCAGATAGCGGCCCAGGGCGAGCTTTACCTGCCCCGCCACATAGGCAGAGTACACCTGGGTGATGATCATGCCCTGGGTGAAGTCGGGGCTGATGTTGTCGATGTCCAGGGCATCCACAATGCGCACACCGGCGATGGGATCGAGACGAAGCTCCTCCAGCACCGTATCCACAAAGCTCACCGCCGGATGGATTCTATGGGGTATCCCCCTTTCTGTGCAGGCTTCCAGAAGAAGACTCACGGACTTTTCCGCCACCAAAGGATGTCCCGGCACGGCGTACACCAGATCCCCTTCCTGCGCCCGGAGAAGCACCTCTTGGGCCATGGCGCCATAGACTTCCTCGAAGGTTTCCTTCTCCTCGTAGTAGTGGTCAAAGGCCACATACTTCAGCCCTTCCTCCTCCAGCCGCGCCACCGTGGGATGCGCTTTAGTCCGCAGATATACCGGATACTCATGGAGCGCCTTCCAGGCCCCCAGGGTCAGGGCTTCTGCATTGCCCGGACCTAAACCCACAATATGAATCATCATTCCACCTCATTCATTATGGGACAGCTTGGGCTGTCCACTCCTTTCTTGATTATAGCACAGGCTTCCATCCCTTCGAAACGTACAGGAAAAAGCGGTCCCTTCCCCGAATATCTCGGGGAAAGGACCGCACATTATCTTACTGAATCTTGTCTTTGTATTCCTTGACGTTGAACTCTTTCTTCCACTCGTCGATCTTCGTCTGAATTCTCTCGTCGAAGAGTCCGTTGAACGCAGCATCCTTGATTTCCACATTGAGGTCGCCCTTCTTGTAGAGATCCTTCACCATGATGATGTGGTAGCCGAACTGGGTCTTCACCACGCCGGATACTTCACCTTCCTTCAAAGGCTTTACAAATTCCATGAAATCCTTGGCCAGGGTGGACTGGGGATTTCCATTGGAACCGGTATAGTCATAGGCGCCCAGAAGGCCGCCGCTGGTGGAGGTCCCGTCGGTGCCGTATTCGGCTGCCGCTTCCTCAAAGGTCATATCCTCACTCTTGATCTTTTCCAGCGCTTCCAGGGCCTTTAGGCGGGCAGCGTCGTCAGATCCGGTGATGATGTGGTAAATGGTGGCGCCATCATCTTCATGATAGTAGTTGCGGTAATACTGCTTGTCAAAGTCGGCTTTGTTTTCATTATAGTAAGCTTCAGTTTCCGCATCTGTGGGCTTCAGCTCCGCCTTTACCTTCTCATAGAAGTTGTTGCGAAGCACATTGATCTTCACTTCTTCCCGGTAGGTTTCCTCGGTATATCCCTGCTCTTCCAGTGCTGCCAAGTATTTCTCCTCGGTGCCGTAGTACTTCAGGTCGGAGGCCAAGGCCTCGTCGATGGCTTTCTTCACTTCATCGGTTTCCACATTCTCGCCAGCGGCGGTGAGTTTCAGATCGATGAGCTTCGTGAAGAGGAGATTGTCCAGGGTGTCTTCCTTGTAGGCCTTGATGGTGGCCTTTCCGTCTTCTGTCTCCCGCCATTCTTTGCCGTACATGGAGTCATAGTAGGAGAAGATGGAGGCATAGCGCATTTCAAACTCCGTGGCCAGGTCCTTCTGGGTGATCTTGATTCCATCCCCCTTGGCCAGCACGGTGTTGTCGATGGCTTCCTGGGTTTTCTCCACCAGTCCGCAGCCGGACAAAGCAGCCGTGAGCAGGGAGGCGGTGAGAAGAGTAAAGATTTTTTTCTTTAACGTAATCAAATTGTTTACCTCGCTTCGATTCTCGATTCATTCTTCAGCTTGATGATACAGGGTCTATGTTACAGTTTCTTGACATATTCTTCAATTATAGTCATTTCAGGGTGTTTTTGCAACTTCCTCGGCCTGGACCAGCTCCTTCATGAGCTTGGTCAGCTTATCGATGGTGGCATAGCGGTCCTTCTCCGTCACGGCATAGGTAATGCCGGGCAGATCCCGGGTGAAGGCGATCTTTTTGCTGTACTTCTGCAGAAGCAGATCCACCTTGGCGGGAGTGAGCTTTTCCGCTGAGGCAAAGGTCACCAGGATGTCCTTGCCCCGGTCCTTCACTTCCACGACGCCGGCGGCGTTGGCATGGAGTTTCAGCCGGGCGATGTCCATAAGATTGTAGAGGGAGTCGGGGATATCGCTGTAGCGATCCAGTAGCTCCTCCTTGATCTCCTCGTAGTCCTCGTCCTTCGCCATGGAGGCAATGCGCTTGTACACCTCGATCTTGTGCATTTCATCGGCGATGTAGGTGGACGGAATATAGGCATCCACCTTGATCTCGATGGTGGTGGTGAGCTCCTCCTCTTCGATTTCGCCGGTGATCATGCGAATAGCGCTGTCCAGCATCTTCACGTAGAGGTCATATCCCACCACGGACATTTCCCCGTGCTGCGCCTTTCCCATGAGATTGCCCGCCCCGCGGATCTCCAGATCCCGCATGGCGATCTTGAAGCCGGAGCCCAGCTCCGTGAAGTCCTTCAGGGCCCGAAGCCGCTTCTCCGCCACCTCCGTGAGCACCTTGTCCTTGCGGTAGGTGAGGTAGGCATAGGCGATGCGGTTGGTCCGACCCACGCGGCCCCGCAGCTGATAGAGCTGGGAGAGGCCCAGTTTGTCCGCATCGTTGATGATAATGGTGTTGACGTTCTGGATATCCATACCCGTTTCAATGATGGTGGTGCAGATGAGCACATCGGTGACCTGGTCCATGAAATTCTTCATGGCGTTCTCCAGCTCCCGCTCATTCATCTGGCCATGGGCCACCTCGAAGGTCACCTCGGGGATGAGCTTGCTCAGGTAGCTGTGGAGCACATGGATGTCCTCCACCCGGTTATGGACGAAGTAGGCCTGCCCGCCCCGAGATTTTTCCCGAAGGATGGCGTCCCGCACCAGCTGCTCGTTAAACTCCACCACATAGGTCTGGATGGGGTAACGCTCCTCCGGCGGGGTCTCGATGACCGAGATGTCCCGGATGCCGGACAGGGACATGTGGAGGGTTCGGGGGATGGGGGTTGCCGACAGGGTAAGCACATCGATGTTCTTTTTCACCTGCTTTAGCTTTTCCTTGTGGGCAACGCCGAAGCGCTGCTCCTCGTCCACCACCAGAAGGCCCAGGTCCTTGAAGTGGATGTCCTTGGAAATGACCCGGTGGGTACCGATGAGGATGTCCACATTGCCTTCCTTCACCCGTCGCAGGGTCTCCTTCTGCTCCTTGGGTCCTCGGAACCGGGAAACCATGTCGATGGTGATGGGAAAGCCCTTGAAGCGGTTGCGGAAGGAGTTATAGTGCTGCTCCGCTAAAATGGTGGTGGGCACGAGGACCGCCACCTGCTTGGAATCCATAACAGCTTTGAAAGCCGCCCGCATGGCCACTTCCGTCTTGCCATAGCCCACGTCTCCGCAAAGGAGCCGATCCATGACCTTGTCCGTTTCCATGTCCGCCTTGATCTCCTCCACGGACTTCAGCTGATCCTCCGTCTCGTCGTAGGGGAACTCCTCTTCAAACTGCCTCTGCCAGGGCGTATCTGCCGAGAAGGCGTAGCCATGGACCTTTTGCCGCTCAGCATAGAGCTTCACCAGATCCTCGGCGATCTCATCCACAGCCCGCTTGACCTTGGCCTTGGCCTTGGTCCACTCCTGGCCGCCCAGCTTGCTGATCTTGGGGGCCTTGCCCTCGGTGCCGATGTAGCGCTGCACCATGTCCAGCTGCTCCACAGGGATGAAGAGCTTGTCGCTTTTGTCGTAGCTGATTTCCAGGTAGTCCCGGATGAGGCCGCCGGATTCCAGCTGGCGAACCCCCAGGAACACGCCGATGCCGTGGTTCACATGAACCACATAGTCGCCCTTGCGCAGCTCGTTGAAGCTGCCGATCTTCGCCAGTCCCTTGCCCTTGTTGACTTTCTTTTTCTTCCGCTTGGCTTCGCCGAAGACTTCCTTGTCGGAAATGAGGGCAAGCTTGATGTCCGGGAACTCAAATCCCCGGAGCTGATTGCCGAAGGTGATCACGACACTAGCGTAGTCCAGGTCGCTTAAAGTATCCTTATAGACACTGTCAATGTCCTTGTCGCGCAGGATGTTTACCAGCCGCTCGCCCCGGGGGCGCGTACCGGCGAGAATGACCACTTTGTAGCCTCGCTTCTTGCGGTCTGCGATATCCGCAATGAGCATATCCAGCTGGCCCTGATAGTTGTAGATGGTCATCTGGTTGAAGCTGGCCAGGGTCCGGGGTGGCAGGAACCGTTCCGTTTTCTGGAAGGCGTTGAAGGTGATCACCGGGAGGCTTCTGACGGTCTCCAGGAGAAGCGCCTGGTCCAGCAGGAGATTTCCCTGGGAGGGAAGAATTTCCCCCCGTCCCAGAAAGGCTTCATAATCTTCCCGAAATTCCAGATAAGTGGACTCGATCTTGCCCAGGGCATTGTTCGTATCATCGATGACGATCTTTCCCTGGCCGATGAAGTCAAAGAACGTGGAGGGCTTATCGAAGAAGAAAGGAAGGTAGGCATCGATATTCTCGAAGAACATACCTGCCCGCAGGGCTTCCAGATTCGCCGCCACATGGGACTTCAGCTTCTCCAGGGCTTCTTTGTCGTAGCTCTTTTTCTTTTCCTTGGTCCGAATGATGCTGTCCAGCTCCGCCTGAATCCGCCGGGCGCCTTCCTCCATCTGCTCATCCTTCAGGATGATCTCCTTGGCGGGAAAAATCTCAAACCGGTCCACCTGCTCAATGCTTCGCTGAGTCTCCGGATTGAAGGTGCGCAAGGAATCCACTTCATCGTCGAAGAGCTCGACGCGGTAAGGCAACGGGCCATCAGGGGGATACACGTCCAGGAGGCCGCCCCGCAGGGCAAACTCTCCCTTTCCTTCCACCAGCTCCGTGCGGACATAACCGGCCTGCACCAGGGTTTTCGCCATGGCCTTCAGGTCCAGGATCATGCCTTTTTCCACCGTGAGGAAGTACTCCCGGTAGTGGCTGAAGGGAGAATATAGGGCAGCCAAAGCCTCAATGGTGGTGACCACGATCTTCTTCTTCCCGTTCATGAGCTCCTTGATCACCTTCAGCCGTTCCCAGCGCAAATCGCCGGAGATGGCATCAATATTGTAGAAGACCACTTCCTTCGCCGGGAAATAGTACACCTCATTCTCATAGAGCAGGAGATCCTCATAGAGATTCTTCGCATCCATGTCTTTGGAGGCAAACACAAAAAGACTCTCCTCCTCCTTCTGGAACATGGCCGAGAGGAGGAAAGCCCTGGCGGATTCTGATATCCCGTAGGCGCCTACAGGATATCGTTTTTCCCGTATTCCCTTTTCCAGGTCCCGAAAGGCTGGGTCTTCCTGAATGGCTTTCATCACACCGTTAAATCTCATTTTCTCACCTACTCCGCCCGAAAGCCGTTGTATTCGCTGATGGCGGAATCAATGCCGTTGTGGAGAATCGAATGGACGGCATTCTTGGCAGCCTCCAGGGTCTGCTCCAGAAGCGGCATTTCCTCCGGCGCGAACTTGCCCAGCACATGGCGCACCAGATCGTGGCTGGGTGCCCCCACCCCGACCTTAACCCGGGGAAAATCCTCCGTGCCCAGGAGGGCAATGGCGGACTTTATGCCGTTATGCCCCCCAGCGCTTCCTTTCTTGCGGATCCGAAGCTTCCCCACATCCAGGCTCACATCATCAAAGATGACCAGGATGTTTTCCGGGGGAATCTTGTAGAAGTTTGCCGCCTCCACGAGACTTTCCCCCGACAGGTTCATATAGGTCTGGGGCTTCAGAAGGATCACCCGGTGACTGCCAATGCGGCCTTCCCCGACCAGACCCTTGAATTTCTTTTTATCCAGGGAAATCCCCCAGGCTTCCGCCAGACGGTCCACCACCATGAAACCGGCGTTGTGGCGGGTCTGTGCATAGTCCTTGCCTGGATTGCCCAGGCCTGCGATCAGGTACATTTCCTCACCTCTTTCTCATTTTCATTCTCTATCATAATGCAAAAAAGGGACCTCTTGAAGTCCCTTTCGAAAATCTTGCCTAGTCCACCACCGTGCCGAAGAGCGTGGCCTCGGTCTCCATCACCGCTGAAGAACGGCGGTACTGGATGATGACCACATCCCCCACCTGCTTGGTCTTCACATATTCATCCACCGTGGTGGCCGTCTGCACGGGCACGCCGTCGATGCTGAGAATGATGTCCGTGGGGCGAAGCCCTGCCCGGTCCGCGGTGCCTTCCGGCGTTACCCGCTGGATGTAGTAGCCGGTAAAATTGTTGTCCGTATCCGTGATGAGATTCCCAAAGACGCCCATGAAGGGAATGAGGATCTCTCCGGAGTTGATCAGCGCCCGGGCGATGCTCCTCGCCTCATTGGACGTGATGACGGCGCCGAATCCGCCGTTGAAATCCTGGGAAAGGCTGAAGCTGTTGATGCCGATGACCTCTCCGTTCATGTTCACCAGGACCCCGCCGTTGGTTCCCCGGTTCACCAGGGCATCGGTTTCCATGGCATAAATCTTGATCTCCCGATTGTCCTCTGTCAGGGTGGAGATCATCTTGTTGATGGTGGAAATCACGCCAAAGGTCAGGGTTCCCCGGGCCCGATCCCCAAAGGGATTGCCGATGGCGGCCACGCTTTGGGCCACCTTCACCGTGGAGGAGTCACTGAACCTGGGCGGGCGAAGATTTACCCCCTGGACCCGGACCACAGCGGTGTCCGTGGCCATATCCCGACCGATGACTTCCGCTTCCCGGATGTTTCCGCTGTCCCGGTCGGACCGGATGTACACCGGGGTTCCTTCCTTGGCCACGACGCTGTAGGGCACCAAAATATAGCCTTCCGTATTCATGACAACGCCGGACCAGACATTATCGTAGGAGATTCCGTCAAAGGCCTCCCGGCTGTTGGCCACCCCCACCACGGACAGCGCCACGTCCTCATAGATATCCCGGAGCTTTTGGCGATCATAGAAGCTGGCTTCAAAAGATTCCAGACTCTTTTTCAGCATTTGGGCGAAGTTTCCCCCATTGTCGATGACCAAGGTGTCCTCGGCAATTCTCCTCGTCACCAGGGTGGCGGTCACCGCCGAGGTGAGGACCACGGCCAGGAGCAGGGTCAGAAACTGAAGGATCCCGCCGCGGATTCGGGAGCGCTGATCCAGTTTATAGCGGATCTCTCCGGATTTTCCCCCTTCGGACTCGAAGGCATTATCCTCTCGGCCCCCTAAGGTTTCTTCTGGTTTTCGTTGTTCATCCATGTTTCTCTCTCCTAGGTCATGCTCAGGGTGAAGGTAAAAATAACCCCCTGCCCTTTGTTTTCCACCCAAATATCTTCGCCAAACTGCGTGATGATGTTGCGCACAATGGGCAGACCCAGCCCGGTGGAAACTTTATTGGTGCGGGACTTGTCCCCTTTATAGAACCGGTCCCAGATATAGCGGATATCCTCATCGGAAATGGGATGTCCGTCATTGTAGACCGACACATGGACCTTCTTTCCTTTGATCTTGGTCTGAATGTTGATGTGTCCGTTGTCCATGCAGTGCTTCACCGCATTGTCCGTGAGATTCGTCAGCACCTGAATGAGACGGTCCCGGTCTCCGGCCACATAGAGGTGGTCTCCCTCCAGGGTCACGTTGACCTTCAGCGCCTTATCGTTGATCTTGGTTTCAAAACGGGTGACGCAGATCCGGACGATCTCGTTGATGTCCAGCTCCGTCATCTTGAAGGAGAACTTTCCCGACTCCATGGCGGAAAGATCCAAAAGGTCATTGACCAGCCGGGTGAGCCGCTGAATCTCGTCATAGACGATTTTCAGGTAATCCCGCTCCTTGTCCATGGGAATGATGCCGTCCAGAATCCCCGCAATGAACCCCCGGATGGAGGTAATGGGCGAACGGAGCTCATGGGAAATATTCGATAAAAAGTCCCGGCGGTTCTTGTCCGTCTTTTCCAGGGACTCCGCCATGCTGTTGAAGGACTCCGAAAGCTGGCCGATTTCATCGTTGGAGGTGACCAGCACTCGCTGATTCACCTCGCCCTTGGAGATCTTCCGGGCGATGTTGTTCAGTTCCACCAAGGGCCTAAACAGCATGCGCTGGGCGATGTAGTAAATGAGGAGAGCCGAAAGCAGAACCGCAATGATGGTCATGGTCCACAGACGGACATAGATCTCATTCAGCGGTTCCCAGATTTTTTCCATGGGCGTATAGACGACGATGGCGCCCTGATAGGCCTGACTGGCAATGACGGGTTTAATGTAGAGCGACATTTCTTCTCCGGTGACCGGATTACGGGTCCCGTTGACTTCAATGGAGTTCCCGGAAAGAAGCCCGCTGCGGTCCGGAAAATCAAACTGGGTGAACATGGTTTCCTCATAGGCGGTATTGGTGACAAAGAACACATAGCCCGATGCATCCACCAGGAGGATATCGCCCTTTTCCACCCCTTTAATCAGCGAAAGACTTTGGAGAAGCTCCGTGTCGTCGATTTCCTTGTTCAGATACCGGGGAACGCTGGAGGAGGCCACCGTGGTGGTTTCCTCCAGATCTGCCCGATTCCGTTCCAGGAAATAGTTTTGGAACCACATGGTGAGGACCACAGCCATGAGGACAAACCCTGTGGCGACGACCAGGGCAAAGGTTACCACCAGTTTCGTCACCAGCGAACTTTTTTTCATTTGCCGTACACCCTCTTACTTGACTTCAAACTTGTATCCCACACCCCATACGGTTTCCAGCTGCCAGTTGGGTCCGCCGTGGAGCTTTTCCCGAAGACGCTTGATGTGGACATCCACGGTACGGGAGTCTCCCGGATAATCATAGCCCCAGACTTCGCAGAGGAGCTGTTCCCGGGTGAATACCCGGTTCTTGTTCGACGCCAGATGATAGAGCAGCTCAAATTCCTTGGGCGGCATCTTCACATCCTGGCCCTTGTAGACCACATTGTAGGAGTTCACGTCGATATTGAGCTCGGGGAAGTTCAGCACTTCCTTGCCGCCGCTCTCCGTGTTGAACCGACGCATGACCGCCTTCACCCGAGCCACCACTTCTTTAGGCTCGAAGGGCTTCACCATGTAGTCGTCCGCGCCCAGCTCCAGCCCCAGCACCTTGTCAAAGGTATCGCCTTTGGCCGTGAGCATGATCACCGGAGTCTCGTAATCCTTGCGGATCCATTTCAGCACATCGATGCCGTCCACATAGGGCAGCATGATGTCCAGGAGGACCAGATCCGGTTTATAGTCCACAAACACTTCCTGGGCCGCTTTGCCGTCTGCCGCCACCCGGGTGTCGTACCCAGAGCTCTGCAAATACATTTTCAGCACTTCGCTGATATTTTCGTCGTCATCGACGATGAGGATTTTTCCGATTTTCCCTTCCATCTTTCTTAACCCCTTTCACTTGGACTTCCTTGCGGATATTGTTACTTTTATCATATAGCAATTTTATGATAAATACATACCTTTCACGGATAATTCATAAGCTTCCCCGCATTGTTAACAGATTATACTCATTCTCTTTTGTTCAAATATGAACATCCCCCTAGCCTCTGCCACTTTTCGGAGAATGGTTCTCCTCCTTGGGTTAACGGCTTTTTAATACACTCTTAATGTATCTCCGATGGAAACGCGATATAATATGTTAATTGGTAAACAATCTGTACAAAAGGAGAACAAGATGATCATTGAAGTGGAAAACCTCAAGAAAAGCTATGGTTCCTTGGTGGCTCTGGAAGATCTGAATCTCAGCGTGGCTGAAGGGGAAGTCTTCGGTCTCCTGGGTCCCAACGGATCGGGAAAAACCACCGCCATCAACTGCATTCTCTCCCTCCTGGACTATGACCACGGAAGGATCCGGATCTTCGGGAAGGACATGGCCCCCGATGCCTATGATCTCAAACAGGACATTGGCGTGGTCATGCAGAACGTGGCGGTATTCGACGAACTCACCGTTCAGGAAAATATCGACTACTTCTGCGGGCTCTATGTGCCGGACAAAAAACGCAAAAAGGAACTGGTGGAGGAGGCTATTCTCTTCACCGGGCTGGAGGATTACCGGAAGTTTTATCCGAAAAAACTCTCCGGCGGTCTCCTGCGCCGCCTGAACATCGCCTGTGGCATCGCCCACAAGCCCAAGCTCATCTTCCTGGATGAGCCCACCGTGGCTGTGGATCCCCAGAGCCGGAACAAGATCCTGGAAGGCATCCTGGAACTCAATCGCCAGGGTTCCACCATCATCTACACCTCCCACTACATGGAGGAGGTGGAAACCATCTGTTCCCGCATCATGATCCTGGACAAGGGAAAGCCCATCGCCACGGGCACCAAGGAAGAACTGAAGAACATGATTGCCACGGGCACAAAGGTCACGGTGGAGGTTCCAATCTTTTCCGACGCCCTCCTGCCCAAGGTTCGCGCCCTGCCAGGGGTCATTTCGGCGGATCGTCAGGGGACAAGGCTCCACCTGAAATCCAGCAAGGAAAACGGCATCCTGGAGCGGGTCATCACCTTCCTCAACGATGAGGGCATTGCCTACTCCAACATCTATGCGGAGCTGCCCACCCTCAATGATGTGTTTCTGGAAATTACCGGCAAAGAGCTGCGGGATTAGGGGGTGACGCCATGTTCTTCCACATTTTCACCTACCGGCTGAAAAAACTTCTCCGGACCAAGGAAATGATCTTCTGGACCCTGGCTTTCCCCATACTTCTGGGCACCTTCTTCAACTTGGCTTTTCAAAACCTCGATACCGCGGATCACTTCACGGCCTTTCCTGTGGCCGTGGTGGCCGATGCCGCCTACGAGGCGGATCCCGTGCTGAAGGACGTCCTCAGCCAGGTCTCCACAGGAGAAGACCCGCTCTTTTCCCTCCAGACCGTCACGGAAAAAGAGGCGGAAGCCCTGCTGGAAGGGCGAAGCATCGCGGGCTATATCAAAGCCGGCAGCCCCTACCAACTGGTGGTTCGGGAATCGGGACTCAATCAGAACATCCTTCGACTCTTCCTGGATAACCTCAACCAGACTTCCGCCGCCATTGCCCTCATGGGTCAGGAACATCCCGAAGGAATTCCCGCCCTTCTGGCCGCTGCAGGGGATCCCCAGACTTACACCCGGGAACTTCCGTCAGACAATCCTCCCCCTAAGCAGATTCTGAACTATTTTTACTCGCTCCTGGCCATGAGCTGCATGTACGGCGCCTTCTTCGGCAGCGATGAAGTGACGGATATTCAGGCCAACATTTCTGCCCGGGCCGCCCGGATTAATGTAGCCCCGGTGAACAAGCTGAAGGCCTTTCTTTCCAGCATGGCCGCCTCCTTCCTCCTCCTCACGGTGAACATGCTCATCCTCCTTCTCTTTGTGCGGTTTGTCCTGGGCATCGACTTCGGATCAAAATCCGCTCTGGTGGTCCTCACCACCATCGTGGGTTCGCTCACCGGCGCCTCCTTCGGCGCCTTCATCAGCGCCCTGGTGAAGAAAGGAGAAAACCTCAAGGTGGCCATCATCATCACCGTCTCCATGGCCGGTTCTTTCCTGGCGGGCATGATGTATGCCGAGATGAAGTTCATCGTCCAGAACACCGTGCCGATCTTGGCCTATCTGAATCCCGTGAACCTCATCACTGACGCCTACTACTCCCTGTACTATTTCAGCACCCTGGAGCGCTATACGCTAAATATGGCGATTCTCCTCCTCATGAGCGTCATCTTCAGCGTGGGCACAGCCCTGATTCTAAGGAGGCGAAAATATGCCAGTATTTAAGGTAAGTCTCAAGGTGCTGAAGCGCAATCTTCCCAGCATCCTGATCTATCTGGGCGTTTTCCTCGCCTTGTCCGTGCTCTTTGCCCGCAATGCCCAGAGTCAGGGCGAAGAGTATACCCGTTTTGATCCGGTGAAAACCCCCATGGCGGTGTTTGCCGAAGAAGATACTCCCCTCATCCGGGGATTTTTGGCCCACCTGGAGAAAAGCGCCGTGATCCGTCCTCTGGAGGATGAGGAAAACCTTATCCAGGATGCCCTCTACTTCCGGAACATTTCCTTCCTCGTCAGGATTCCGAAGGGCTTCACGGAAGCCTTCCTCCGCCAGGAGGAGGTGACCCTGGGCAAAACCGTGGTGCCCGGCTCCGTGAGCAGCATCTATCCGGAGCTGGCCATTGACACCTACTTTAATACGGCCCGGATGATTCTGGCCGCGGCGCCCAATCTCACTTCGGAAGAGCTGGCGGAAAAGGTGGAGAAGGCCCTGGCCCAGACGACGCCCATTACGCTGAAAAGCTATGGCACTGAAGCCTCCACCCCGGGAATGTCCCGTTACTTCTTCAACTATATGGCCTACTCCCTGGTCTCTATCCTGGTCTTGGGCACCAGTCTCGTCATGCTGGTCTGGAAGGATCTGGACCTTTACCGTCGAACGGAGATCTCCCCCTTACGGCGAAGCCGGATCTCCCTGGAAAAGTACCTGGCCCTGGGGGTTTTCACCCTCATCACCTGGGGAACCCTGATCCTCACCTACTATGTGCTCTATCGGGGGGAATCCCGCCAGAGCACCAGCATACTCTTTGTGCTCAACTCCTTCATCCTGGCCTTCACCTCTTTAGGCATGAGCTTCCTCATCGGCACCCTGATGAAGAGCCGCAACGCCATCAGCGGAGTGAGCAATGTGCTCTCCTTAGGGCCGTCCTTCATCAGCGGCGTCTTTGTGCCCCAGGAGCTTCTGGGTGCCGGCGTCCTGGCTCTGGCCCATGTGACCCCCACCTACTGGTACGTGACGGCCAACGGCCTCATCTCCACCCTGGGGAGCCTTCAGGATCCCGCCCTGAGCCGGATCTTTTCCCACATGGCTGTGGTGGCTGCCTTTGGCCTCGGTTTCTTTGCCCTGGCCAGCTTCCTGGGAAGACGGCAGACTCGGATGTAGGCCGTCCCCTAGTCCCCTCCTCCACACAACGAGAGAAGTACAAAGCATCTAAAACATAAAAAACAGGCTGCAAAACCCAAAGCCATGGGTTTTGCAGCCTGCTGCATTGTATGGTGATTTAGTCGAAAAGCTTGCTCAGGGGCACATCGTCGGTGATGCGCTTAATGGCTTCTGCAAAGAGCGGAGCCACGGAGAGAGCGGTGAACTTCGTCAGGTCATCGCGGTTGGGCCAGGCGATGGTATCCAGCATGACCAGCTCCTTGATGGCGCTCTGGTTGATGCGGTCGATGGCGGGACCGGAAAGAACACCATGGGTGCAGGCGGCATAGACTTCCACGGCGCCCAGGTCCATGAGGGCATTGGCGGCATTGGAGATGGTGCCTGCAGTGTCGATCATGTCATCGATGAGGATGCAGGTCTTGCCCTTGATGTCGCCGATGATGTTCATGATCTCCGAAACATTGGCCTTGGGTCTGCGCTTGTCGATGATGGCCATGGGGGCATGGAGTCTTTCAGCCAGCTTACGGGTTCGGGTGACGGAGCCCAGATCCGGGGAAACCACCACGATATCGGGATTCTCCATGAAACCCTTCTTGATGAAGTAATCCGCAATGATGGGCATACCCAGCAGGTGATCCAAAGGGATGTTGAAGTAGCCCTGAATCTGTGCGGCATGGAGATCCATGGTCAGCACGCGGTCAGCTCCGGCGGTGGTGAGAATATCGGCCACCAGCTTTGCGGTGATGGGATCTCTGGAGCGGACTTTGCGGTCCTGGCGGGCATAGCCGTAGTAAGGGATCACGGCATTGATTCTTCCGGCGGAAGCTCGCTTGAAGGCATCGATCATAATGAGCAGCTCCATGAGGTTGTCATTGACCGGATGGTTGGTGGACTGAATGATGAAGACATCGCAGCCTCTTACGGTCTCGTTGGTCTCCACGAAAATTTCTCCATCGGAGAAGGTGCCCACTTTATTGTCTCCCAGCTTCACGCCCAGAATCTCGGCGATCTGGCGAGCCAGCTCGGGATGTGAACTGCCGGCAAAGATCTTGAAATTGTTGTACTGTTTTATCATCGAATATTCCTCCTAATACTTTCCGCTCTCTTTACGCTTCTGAACCCAGCCTTCCTTGTTCACCTGCTTGGCCCGGGCGATGCCCAGGCTTCCCGCAGGGACATCCTCCGTCACGGTGGAGCCTGCGGCGGTGAAGGCGCCCTCATGGACGGTCACCGGTGCAATGAGGTTCGTATTGCAGCCGATGAAGGCATGATCCTCCACCACGGTTTTGAACTTGTTCTTGCCGTCATAATTGACCACGACGGTGCCGCAGCCGAAGTTCACATGTTCGCCCACTTCGGCATCGCCGATGTAGGTGAGATGGGAAATCTTGGTGCCGTTGCCGATGGTGGACTTTTTGATTTCCACGAAATCGCCCACCTTCACTTCTTCGCCAATGACCGACTGGGGACGAATGTAGGCAAAGGGACCCACGCTGGTCTTTTTGCCCACCGCAGATTCCAGGATCACGGAGGAGGTCACCGTCACGTCATCGGCAATCTGGCTGTCCACAATACGGGAGTTGGGGTACAGGGTCACGCGTTTTCCCAGGACCGTCTTTCCTTCCAGAAGGTTGTTCGGATAGATCACCGTATCCTGGCCAATGACCACATCCGCTCCGATGTAGGTGGACTGGGGGTCCACCAGCGTAACGCCGTTTTCCATGTGGAAGGTGTTGATTCTTCGGCGCATGATGGCTTCCGCCTCGGCCAGATGAACTCGGGTATTCACTCCGCGGGTTTCGTCAAACTCCGTAATCACGGCCCCGACCTTCAGTCCTTTGCCCCGCATAATCTCGATGACATCGGTGAGGTAGTACTCCTTCTGGGCATTGTTGTTCTTGAGCATCTGCAGCGAAGCCAGGAGCTCTTCCACATCAAAGAGATACATGCCCGCATTGACTTCCTTTAGAAGCAGTTCTTCGGGAGAGCAGTCCTTGTGCTCGATGATCCGAGCCACTTCTTCGCCTTCTCGCTGAATCCGGCCATACCCCGTGGGGTTCTCGATGACGGAGGTGAGAAGGGTGGCGCTGAATCCGCCCTCCGCATGATTTTTCAGCATGCTGGCCACGGTGGATTCTTGGATGAGGGGGGCATCCCCCGTGAAAATGGCCACCGTTCCGACTTTGCCTTCCAGAAACGCCTTGGCGCAGAGCACCGCGTGTCCCGTCCCCAGCTGTTCCTCCTGGACAGAGTAGCTGACGTCTCGGCTTTTCGTCTTTTCGATGACCTGTTCTTTCCCGTTCCCCACAATGACGTTGACGTCTTGGATCCCGGACTTTCTCATGATGTCGATGACATGATTCACCATTTCCTTGCCGCACACCTGATGAAGAACCTTGGAAGTCTCGGACTTCATTCTCTTCCCTTCACCAGCAGCCAGGATCAATGCGTAATTTCCCATACTTCACCTCTGTTATTAATGAGCGACATGACAATTGGCTTTCAACAGTTCTCCTGTTCAAAGCCCCTTCAATTTCTATTCCATTATAGATGAGGTTCCTTTCAATTTCAACCGATATCCCCAGCCCCAAGGGGATCCTTGGGGAAAATGCAGGATAAATTCAGCGGTTTTCTTTCCCGGAAACGCAAAAAAGACTTGAGGAGCGCCCCAAATCTTTTTCCCGAAATCCCGAAGGATCTTCCTCAAAATTCGCTGTTAATCCACGGCAATGGGTTCGTCCACAAAGGGTTCCTCTTCATGGCGAACCTTCTCATACTCATCGAGAATCGAAGTCTGAAGCTTCTCGCGGGTAGTGGTGTTGATGGGGTGTGCAATATCCTTGAATTCTCCATCTGGGGTTTTCCTGGATGGCATAGCAATGAACAAGCCGTTCTGCCCTTCGATCACCTTGATGTCGTGCACAACGAATTCGTTGTCGAAGGTAACGGAGACAATTGCCTTCATTTTACCATCGGCTGCAATTTTCCTGATTCGTACGTCTGTAATGTTCATGTGAACCTCCTTTAGTATTCGACTTGATCCCGTTGTCCTTAACGTCCATTTAGAAAATTCTGAAATTAAGGATTACATTTTGATTATAAGGGGAAGTGGTTACGTTTTCAACTATTTATGTGAAATTTGCTCATTTTTAGCAAAGTTCCCCTTTCGGTTGAAAGGATGCATAACGTCCCCCCGCCCCTTGAGGAGAATTTTGTCAAAAGGCCATGAATGCCCCAAAGTTTCGTTTCCCAAAAGTCATTTTGTGTTACCATGAAAGGAGAAACCAAAAAGGAGAATTTCCATGAACGACTATAAATTAATCTGCATCGATGTGGACGGAACCCTCTATGATGATCATAAGGTCATTCCCCCGGACAATGTGACCGCCCTGCAGGAAGCCTCCGCCAAAGGCATCCGGGTGGCCATCACCACGGGTCGCATGTTCAACTACGGCTACCTCTACGGCGGACTTCTGGGCTTCGAGACCTTAACCATCGCTTCCAATGGTGCCTATGTGCGCGTGGGCGATGAGGTTCTCCACCATCATGGCCTAACCCACGCCCAGGTCCTGGAGGTGAAAGCCAAAATCGACGAGTCCGGCCTCTTCGCCCACTACAACGCCTGCAACACGCTGCTTTGTTCCGGACCCTTGGGCGATGGCAACGGCTACCTGGCGGCCAACGATAAACTCCCGGCATCCCGAAAGATCGACATCGTGGTCACGGAGGATCTGGAGCCGGAGCTGGAAAAAAGATCCGGCGAAATCCTCAAGGCCATCGTCTTCTCCCAGGGGGATCTGGAGGCCTTAGGTAAGCTTCGGGAGGCGTTTCGGGATCATCCGGACCTGGACGTGGTGGCCTCTTCCCGCTACAACATCGAGATCATCCCCAAGGGCGTGAGCAAGGCCCGGGGCATTGAGGCCCTCATCCGCCATCTGGGCATCTCCCCCGAAGAAGTCATCGCCATCGGCGATGAGGAAAATGACCTACCCATGATCCGCTTTGCCGGCATGGGGGTGGCCATGGGCAATGCCACTGCCGCGGTGAAGGCTGCCGCCGACTATATCACCGACACCAACAACAATGCCGGCGTAGCCCAGGCGGTGCGAAAGCTCTGCCTGGAATAATCGCCCCCAGAAAGTAAAAGAGAGACGACGTGGAAGGAAATGTTTTTTCCTCATCGTCGTCTCTTCTTATTTACGAAAATGGTGGCGCAGGGTGTCTCCCACGCCTTCGATGACTTCCTCGGCCATGTGGAGAAAGAGTCCCGTTTCCACCACCCCGCTCATGAGCTTCAGCTCCCGGTGCAGCCCTTCCGGATCCGAAATGGCCTGCAGGTGGAGATCCAGGATCCGGTTTCCCGCATCGGTGACGAAGGGCTCCCCTGCCTGCATCCGCACCCGGGGATGATAGCCCTGATTCTCCAGTTTCTTCCAGAGCTTTTCCAGGTTGAAGGGGACCACTTCCAGAGGCAGGGGAAACCGCCCCAGGGTGTCCACCATCTTCTGGTGGTCCACCACCCAGATCACTTTATCCGAGGCCTCCGCCACCAGCTTCTCATAGAGCAGGGCTCCTCCACCGCCTTTGATCCCATTGAGATTCGGGTCCACTTCATCGGCGCCGTCCAGGGTGAGATCGATCCGGTCCACGGCGGAAAAGGGCAGGATCGGAATGCCCAGTTCCCGGGCAAGGATTTCGGTGCGTTGGGACGTGGCCACTCCCTGGAGACGAAGCCCCTGGTCCATGCGCACCTTCAGCTCCAGCAGTGTAAAGTGCACTGTGGAGCCCGTGCCCAGGCCCAGGATCATCCCGTCCTCCACGGCATGGGCGGCGGCGCGACCGGCTCGTTCTTTTTCCGTCATCATAGCCCTGCCTCCAGTTCCGCAGCTTTCTTCTGCCCTTCCTGCATCACCTGGAGGAACTCCTTGGGGGTGGTGCCGTACTCGTTCTTGAAGGCCCGGAAAAAGTTGGAGTAATCCCCGAAACCGCACTGCTCATAGACGGCAGTGATGGGGTTTCCCTGAAGAATGAGCCCCTTGGCCAGGATCAGCCGTTTTTGGACCACATAGCGGTAGAGGGTTGTCCCCGTATGTTTTTTAAACTCCCGGGAAAGATGGTACTTGGAGATGAAGAAGTGGCGGGAAAGCTCATCCATGTTGATTTCCCCGTCCAGATTTTCATTGAGGTAATGAATCACCGCATCGATGAGCTGGTTTTTCTTCACCACGGGCTGCAGCTTTTCTTCCACATCGAAGCTGATCCGGTTGAGGGCCACCATGAGCTCCGTGATGTAGAGATCCGGCAAAAGATCCTGCCCTGTGCCCTTGTACCCTTCCACGGCGATGAGCTTGTCCAGGATGCTTCGGACCAGCTGCTGGTTGTCGATGCTGGTTCGAAGGAGAGTCTTCTTCCGCTTGTCCAGAAAACAGCGGGTGAGATCCGTCTGGGGGGTGGAGAGCCGTTTGAGATACGGCCGGCTCACCCAGAGAACATACCGCTCATAGTAGTGGTCCGCCCCTTCGATCATGGCCTGGTGGAGCTCCTTGTGGTTCACCAAGACGATGTCGCCGGGGATAAGCTGATAGTTGCGTCCTTCTATCTGGTAGCTCACTTCCCCTTTGACGAAGAAATAGACTTCAAAAAAGTCATGGTGGTGCAGGGAGACGTTTCTCAGTTTGGTGCTCTTATAGTAGAAGAGTTCATAATCACTCCGGTTCATGTACTGCCGGGTGGAATACTCATTTCCGCGCTTGCCCATGGCAAAACCTCCCTCGTTTCTTGTCCCCATCTTAACGAAATTAAGCAATATTTGCAAGTCCTTGGGCAACTATCATCATCGGGATTTCACACTCATTTGGTATACTGATTCTAGAAGATCCGAAAATGGGACTGTTGCGGACTGGAGATTTGCATTTTGCGGATTTTGCACGCAGCCCACGGACAATCAGGAGGTCACATTAGTGTTTGAATCCGATTTTCTTTTAAAAACGCCCACCGCCCGAATGCTCTATCATGAGGCGGCGGAGCATGCCCCCATCTATGATTACCATTGCCATCTCAATCCCCAGGAGATATTCGAAGACCAGGTGTTTGAGAGCATCACCGCCATGTGGCTGGGCTTTGACCACTACAAGTGGAGAGCCATGCGCTTTGCCGGCGTTCCGGAAAAGTACATCACCGGGGACGGTACGGATCTGGAGAAGTTCAAGGCCTTCGCCAAAACCCTGGAACGGCTTGTGGGAAGCCCCCTCTATCACTGGACGCATCTGGAACTGGCGCAGTTCTTTGGGATCCGGGAGTATCTTACCTCGAAGAATGCCGAGGAGATCTACACGGCCATCAATGTGAAAATCCAGACGGATGCCCTTTCTCCGGTGAAACTCATCGAGGCCTCCGGGGTGAAGCTCATCTGCACCACGGATGATCCGGCAGATGATCTTTCCTATCATGCCAAGATTCGGGAGAAAAACCACAGTTTCCAGGTGCTTCCCACCTTCCGCCCGGACAAGGTGCTGAAGATCGAAGCTCCCGATTTTCTCCGGCAGCTGGAGAATCTCTCCAACACCATGGGAAAACCCCTGACCACCCTGGGCGATCTCAAGGTGGCCCTGGCCTCCCGCATTGCGTATTTTGCGGCCCAGGGCGCTGTCCTTTCCGACCACAGCCTGGAGGCCCTGACCCCGGATCTGGGTTCCGAAGCCTTCGCCGAAGAACTCTTCCTCCGGGCCCTCCAGCGGGATCCCATCTCGGTGCAGGAAGCGGCAGTCTTCCGTAACCACATGCTGATCTTCCTGGCCGGACAGTACCACAAGCATGGCATGGCCATGCAGCTCCATCTGGGAGCCATGCGCAACAACAACGCCCGGTACTTTGAAGCCCTGGGTCCCGACACCGGCTTTGACCTGATGAATGACTTCCCCGTGGCGGAATCCCTCAGCCTGCTCCTGAAGGCCATGGATGCCCAGAACGGCCTGCCCAAAACCATTCTCTATACCCTGAACGCCAAGGACAACGCCGTCCTCTCCACCCTTCCCCACTGCTATCCGGAAGACGGTGTTCCCGGAAAAGTTCAGTTCGGTCCCGCCTGGTGGTTCTTTGACCACAAGAGCGGCATGGAAACCCATCTCAACGACCTGGGCAACCAGGGCATGCTGGCGGACTTCATCGGCATGCTGACGGATTCCCGCAGTTTCCTGTCTTATGCCCGCCATGACTACTTCCGTCGGATTCTCTGCAATTTCCTCGGCAATCTGGTGGAAAACCAGGAGTTCAACGACGATCCGGAAATCCTTCTGGGGATTGTCCGTGGCATTACCCATGAAAATATCAAAAAATATTTAGGAGTTGACTAACATTATGAAACTATCATTCCGTTGGTACGGGGTCGATGATCCTGTCAAAATCGAGTACATCCGTCAGATTCCCACCATGTACAGCATCGTCACCGCCGTTTATGATGTTCCCGTCGGCGAAGTGTGGTCTGTGGAAAGCATCAGCAAGCTGAAGAAGATCACCGAAGACAATGGTCTCCACTTTGACGTCATCGAGTCCGTTCCGGTCCATGAGGACATCAAGATTGGTCTTCCCAGCCGTGACCGCTACATCGAGAACTACAAGGAGAACATCCGAAGACTGGGTGCAGCCGGCGTAAAGGTCATCTGCTACAACTTCATGCCCGTCTTTGACTGGACCCGAACCCAGCTGGACTACAAGCTTCCCGATGGCTCCACTGCCCTCGTGTACTTCAAGGATCAGCTGGAGAAAATGGATCCCCTCAC
This sequence comes from Proteiniclasticum sediminis, assembly GCF_018128025.1. GTDB lineage: Bacteria > Bacillota > Clostridia > Clostridiales > Clostridiaceae > Proteiniclasticum > Proteiniclasticum sediminis. Next base: position 69,550 of record NZ_JAGSCS010000010.1, read on the forward strand.
GGGCGAACTGTCCCTTCCCGGCTGGGATTCCAGCTACACCAAGGAAGGCCTGAAGGAGCTCTTCGACCACTACAAGAATGTGGATGAGGACAAGCTCTTCGAAAACCTGGAGTACTTCCTGAAGGCGATTATTCCCGTGGCGGAGGAAGCCGGTGTGAAGATGGCCATCCATCCCGATGATCCACCATACTCCATCTTCGGACTTCCCCGCATCATCACCAGAGAAAAGAACCTGGACCGTTTCCTGAGCCTGGTGGACAGCGAGTACAATGGTCTCAGCGTCTGCACCGGATCCCTGGGATCCACCAACGCCAATGACATTTACCACATTGTGGACAAGTACACCAAGATGAACCGCATCCACTTCATGCATGTGCGCAACATCAAGCTTTATGCTGATGACAGCTTCGAAGAAAGCGCCCACTACTCCGGCTGCGGATCCTTGGATATGGTGAAGATCCTCCAGATCCTCCACAAGAACGGCTTCGACGGCTACCTGCGTCCCGATCATGGAAGAATGATCTGGGGAGAAACCGGAAAACCCGGCTACGGCCTCTATGACCGAGCTCTCGGCGCTTCCTACATGACTGGAATCTGGGAAACCTTATCCAAGCTGGACAAATAACTTACTACGCTAAAAACACAACATTTACCGGAAGAAACTGGCGCAAGCCAGTTTTTTCTTTCCCAAAAATCCGCTCCTCATGCGTAAAAAGGCTCCGGATACTCCGGAGCCTTGAGATAATTTGATTTAGTTGGTGGAACCTTCCACGATGACTTCACCCTCTGCATTGACCCCATGGTAATCCACCAAAGAGGTGTAGGGGGTGGGCAGCTTCTTGGTCACTTCCTTGTTGTCCACCAGGACGCCGATGCCGATGAGCTCCGAATCGAACTCATTGAGCAGATCCGCAATGCCGTTCACTGTTCCCCCGGCCCGGAGGAAGTCATCGATGAAGAGACATTTGGAGGAGGACTTCAGGGTCCGCTTGGCCAGGCCCATATTCTGGAGACGGCCGGTGGTTCCGGAAACATAGTTAATGGTGACACTGGTGCCTTCGGTGACCTTGGAGTTCTTCCTGGCCACAATGAGGGGAACGCCCAGGTAACGGGCCACTTCGTAGGCCAGGGGGATTCCCTTGGTTTCCACGGTGATGACATAGTCCGCCTTGGATTTGGCGAACTTGGAAGCCAGTACCACCCCTGCCCGGTGGACGATGGTGGGATCCAGCATAATGTCGGTGATGTAGAGGAAATTACCGGGAACGATGCGGGACCGGTCCCGCAGCATTTCGCATAGTCCCGTTTTGAAGGCTTTTTCTTCCTTCTCTCCCATGGCGGCAATAAATCGTACGCCGCCTGTGGCGCCGGCGATGGTTTCCACTCTGCCCATTTCCAGAGACTCCAGGACCTCACGAATGACCAGAATATCCTCACTGATGGTGGACTTGGCTGCGTTGAGGATCTCAGAGAAATAATTCAGACTCATGATTTTATTCGGATTCTCAATGAGCAGTTTCGTGATGGCGCTGATTCTGCTGTTTCTGGAATACTTTTGCATAAATGGTCCTCCCTTGCGATTATCTCTTTTCATTCTACCTGATTATCGAATGTTTTTCAAGATATACCCTCTGAATATTCGTATTGATAGGGAAGATTGTCCCCTTGGCCAAAGGCTTCCGTTCAGTTTCAAAAAATCTTTTGAAAAAGTTGGGGCATGTATTATGATAGATGAGGAAGGAAGTGGAAACATGTTATTCGATCTTAAGGAATATGAAAATAAGAAGGTGCACTTCATCGGCATCGGCGGAGTGAGCATGAGCGGTCTGGCCGCCATCCTTCTGAACAATAAAATCCGGGTCACCGGATCTGACTTCAAAGAGTCCCCCACCATCGCCCGGCTGCGGGAAGAAGGCGCGGAGATCTTCTTTGGCCACCATAAGGAAAACATCACTGATCAGGATTTTGTCGTCTATACGGCCGCCATTCCTCCGGACAACGAGGAACTTTTGCAGGCCAAGGAACGGGGGATCCCCACCTATGACCGGGCAGAATTTTTAGGCCATATCATCCAGAACTTCACCCATTCCATCGCCGTCACCGGTACCCATGGAAAAACCTCCACCACCTCCATGATGTCTGCCATTTCCCTGGCTGCGGATGCGGATCCCACGATCCTCGTGGGGGCACATCTTCCGCTCATCGGGGGAAATTACCGCATCGGCGACAGCGATCTCTTCATCACGGAGGCTTGTGAATACAAGGCCTCATTCCTGCAGTTTCCTGGAAAGATCGCCATCATCCTGAACATTGAGGCGGATCACTTGGATTACTACCGGGATCTCCAGCATATCCTGGATACCTTCAAGGCCTATCTCCAGGTCATGCCCCAGGACGGCACCGTCATCGCCAATGCCGATGACCCCAACATGGCCTATGTTCTGGAAGGAAGCACCGTGAAGGTTCTCACCTTTGGCATCCATCAAGGTGAGCTGCAGGCCCGGGAGATTGTCTATAACGAAGCCGGTCATGCCACCTTTCACGTTTATCAACAGGAAGAGTACCTCTTTGCCGTGACCTTGAAGGTCCCGGGAGAGTTCAACGTCTACAACGCTCTGGGCGCCATCGGCGCCGCTTTGGCCGCCGGACTTCCCCGGGAGGCCATTATCCGGGGTTTGGGGGAATACCAAGGGGTCAATAAGCGATTCCAGCACCTTTACACCAAAAAAGGCATCACGGTCATCGACGACTATGCCCACCACCCGGGAGAGATTAAGAACGCCCTGGAGACGGCCCTGAAGATGAAGAAAAACCGGATCCATGTGGTCTTTCAGTCCCACACCTATACCCGCACCAAAGCCCTGTTCCATGAATTTGCCCAGTGCTTTGACGCCATGGACACCCTGATTCTTCTCCCCATTTATGCTGCCCGGGAACCCGATACCGGACTGGTCTCCGCCGAAGAACTGGGCGATGCCATCCGAGCCCGAAACACCGTTCACACCCTGAACACCTCCACCTTTGATGAAGCTGCAGAGCTCCTTCGGGGGATCCTGAAAGAAGGAGACCTGGTTCTCACCATGGGTGCCGGTGAATCGGTGAAGGTAGCAGAAGCCCTGGAACCTCTTCTTTAACCTCAAATCACCTCACGTCAAGAAACAGCCTGCATTCGGACATGGCCGCCCGAATGCAGGCTGTTTTACGCTCTTGTGACGGAAGGATCGACCTCCTCCTGTTTCCGATGAAAATAATAGAGATAAACATCTTCCAGCCCTATGGATTCTTTCAGCAGGCTGAAGCCTGGAGGAAGATGGTCTGAGACTAACCGAAGCACCTGCCCTTCTTTTCGCTGATAAATTTGCCCCAGCCCATACTCAAGCTGCAGCGCTTCCCTCTCTTCCCTGGAGCATCGTTTCTCCCCGACTTTCCCGGCGATCTGGGCGATCAGCCACTGGGGGGACGCTGCCGCAAGGAGGCGCCCCTCATCGAGGAGGAGAATTTCTTTGGCGATGCTTTCAATATCCGGCACCACATGGGTCGCCAGGATGACGATCCGCTGTTCTGCCAAGGAGGCAATATAATTTCGGATTCGGATTCTCTCCTGGGGATCAAGCCCTGCCGTGGGTTCGTCGAGAATCAAGAGCTTCGGATCTCCCAGGAGCGCTTGGGCTAAAAGTACCCGCTGCCTCATCCCGCCAGAACAGTTTCGTATTCTGCTACGCGCAAATCCATGCATCTGGAGAATATCCAGAAGACTGTCCACTTGGACCCTGGCCTGACGGCGGGGGATTTCCTTTAGATCTGCCATATACCGGAGAAACTGAAGGGCTGTCATCTCTTCATAAAGTCCCGGATTCTGGGGCATGTAGCCGAAGATTTTTCGGTACTCTTTGCCCCATTCCAAGATATCCCGATCTTCCCAGAGAATTGATCCCTGCTCCCGCTTTAGGGAATCGGTCATGAGGCCCATCAGTGTGCTTTTTCCTGCTCCATTGGGTCCCAACACGCCATACACCCCAGGGGTGAAGGAGCAGGTCATCGTATCAAGGGCTTTCAGTGTGCCATAATGTTTTGTTAAGTCCTGAATCTTTAGCTTCATCGCGGATACCTCCTCCAACGCCAGTCGAGAACGGCAACAAGCAATGCAATGCCCATGAGAGCCATAAGAAACTGAACCCCTCTTAGGGGCAGACTCTGCAATGCCAGAAGACCTCCCCAGGACCAGCTAACCCTCGACAGCGTGGGAATGACCAGGAGGAACAGGGCAAGCCCCATGGTGACGAGAGTCGAACTGGCCCCTAAGCCAAGGAGTAGAATCCCCAGCCCTCCTGCCAGGAGAACCAAGAATCTCCAGCCATAAAATAGCAGCAGGTGCATCATCACCGTATGGTCCCCCATCTGGGGAAAGACATGAGAAAGACTTGTCCCGCTGGCAAAAAGGCCTTCAAGTCCACCCAAAGATTTCCAAAGAAAATAGAGTTCCCAGCCTGTCCAGATTGCCCAAAGTCCCCCAGAAAGGAGGACAACCTGCATAATTTTCCTCCGAAGAAGAGGTCTTTGGCCCCCAGAGGTGCTTTTCAGAAGTTCCAGCGTTCCGCACCGCTTCTCGTAACCCATGATGGGACTGACCAAAAAAACGAAAACCACACCCATGAGAAGGCTTTGCCCCGTCCGGACACCGGAAACATCGTCGCCGTAGAGCACCCGATAGGGCAACGAGGGCACAATTTCGCCATTTTTCGTTTTTGCCAGCACATCCATTCGTTCTTTCAACAGGTTTAGGGCTTCGTATTTACGATGGGCGTTCTCGATCTTCCAGGCTTTTAGGGGATCCCCCGATGGCAAGGATCTGGTTTCTTCGATTTCTTCTCTATTTTCCTGCATCCATTGGTTCAGTTCCTTTTGCTTTTCTTCGGTGATGGGACCTGCCAGACGCTTGCTATACATCTCACTCACCCGCTCCAGAGGGGTGAGCGTAGTTCCCGGCAACTGCCAGAGGAAGAGGATCAGAAACAGGAGAATGACGCCGGAACCTCCGCCTCCCCAGATCAATCCCTTTTTCCATTCCAGCCCCACCCATCGATCCCTCTGTATTTTTACCCGGTTTCGGCTCTGAAGATGCTTTTGATGGCGGATTTTGATTTCCTTTTTCCCTTGGAGACGCAAAATCAGGAGAAGTCCCCAGAGGATCAGAACCGTCAGGACCCCCAGGAGGGTTTTCTCGTTCCATAATCCCATCCCCAGGGAAACGTTTCGGTAACGTCTCATGGCGGGATCCCATTGAAGAAGACTAAAGAAATTCACCACCGCCCACTCTGCTCCTCGATCCTGCCGCTGAAGCTTTGTGAATGCCGCATATTCTAAGCTAAGAAACCCAAGAACCGTGATCAGCGCCGCCTGGCGATGACGAATCCACCGCAAAACGAGCCAAAACAGAAGACCAAAGAGATAAAGACCGAGGGAACTGGCCACTCCCATAAGGATGACCATTGCACCTACGCTCATGGGAGCTGTCATATTCCGATAACGCTCCAGGGATTGGGCGAAGCGATTCAAATCCAGAGATTGCCCATAAAAAAGGGAGGCTGCGGGAAAAAGAAAGCCGAAGAAAACCATGGTGGAAAGCACCGCCATCAGAAGAAGCAAATATGACTGATGGATTCGGAGTCGGTCTCGACCGCCAGAGGTGGCCCACAGGAGCGGCCTAACGTTTTTTTGCCGCTCATCAAAGAGAAGGACCACAGTGATCATCATCAGCATAAGCCCCGATAATACAGCCGGATGATCCATCACAGTTTCCAGCACCTCATCCTGCCCCAACTGGAGCGGAATCCCTTCCAGACGAGAAAAATCCTTTTCTGCTTTCATTAGGTTTTGATATTCGAAGGACGAGGGGTCCTGATAAACCCCCATGGTTCTCATCAATTTTGCCTGCTTCTGAATCTTTTGAAGATCAGCGGGAAACATCCGAAGATACTCAATACGCTGCAGCCAGAGGTTCAGCAGCACGAACTCTCCCCTTATTTCTTCCCGCTCATCCGTGGTCATTTGATTCAGTTGGGACACCAGTTCCGGATGAGCAAGAAGATGCTTCTGCAAATCCTCTTCATCTCCAAACTCCTGCATTCTCACCGCCGTGAGCAGGAGTTTTACCGCAGCTTGTTTCTGGGTCAGGGTATCGCGGGCCTGTTCCAGGGATAAGTCCTCCACCTCTTTTTGGATGGTTTGATTCCAATGAAGATAGACCTCCCGCTTCACCGGCAGATTCATGTGCTGAACTCCAAGGTAAAGCAAGAGGTTCAGGATCAATAATAATCCAAAGGTCCTTCTCCATAGGGGATGGGCAACTATGCGCTTTAGCTCGTACATGGGTTCTGCTCCTTATGCGATCAGTCCTGTAGCCAATGAACCTTTTTCCAGGTCAAGGTGGGATTTCCGATCTCAGTTTTGTCCAAATAATCCGTTGGTCGGGTATCCTGTCCGAAAGTGAAGTAGAAGACCCGCTGGGCTGAAGCTAGCGCATACGACAGTTCTTTCCCTTCTTTGGTGCTGTCCCAGGGCGCAAACGAAAGAAGTTTTCCCGTATGATCATAAATCCGAAGACCCCGCATTTCCGCCGGCACTTGAAACGCCTGATCAAGGTATTGGTTGCTGTTCAGGAGATAGATATACTGATCATCGTAAAGTGCCCCGCCCACTTCCACCGTCTTGTCCGCTTCTCGAATCAGGATCTTTTCTCCCTGATCCCCAGAACGGTAGAACCCCGTCATGTCAAACCAGAACGCCGTTCCTTGCTGATCCACATAGACATCGGCAAGAAAATCCAATTTTTCCGCCAAATCCTTGACGATAATCTTCTTGTGCTTTGTCTCATAGTTCAGGGATACCAGATCCAATCTGCCCATTTCATTGACTTGGAAAAAGAGCGCCTCTTCTTCCAAAAGTCTAAACAGCATCAGTTCCTCTGTGCTAAGAAGTTCCAGCTCATCCCTTGTATTCAGTTTCGTGCCATAGACCTTCTGCACCATTCCCTCCACTGTGGTTTCCTGAAGCACCATCACCAGATGATTCTGATAGATGGCATAGTTGGAAGTCACCGCCTCATCTTCCTGCAGATCCGTCAGGACTTTGACTTCCTCCCGATTCGTTCCCGTAAGGGATTCCCGGTAGAGGATGCGTTTTTGTCCTTTTTCCACCACATAATAGAGATGGTTACCCGATGCATAGGCATTGTAAGGCATATACGCCGAGCAGCTCTCGTCCCCATGGCGACAGGCAGGATCCGCGCATAGAATACTCAGCTCCCCGCTGTCTTGAAAGACATAAAGAAGGTTATTTGCATTGGCATAGGATCCTTCTTCCGACCATGTAAACACACCTCCAGAGCGGACAAACCGATTATAGTCCGACGCGTTCTCCTCTTTCGGTACAACCGTACGGGAGCATGCCGTAAAAAGTCCCATAACGAGAATGATCCCCATGATTTTCCTTCGCATATATCCTCCTTTTCCATGGCTTAAGCCACTTCCTCGATGAGCCTGCAATTTGCTCCTGGCAAATATTTTTATACAATATGATTGCTATAATTTATCCTATCATAAATCTCTCAGAATATTCAACTTTTTTTGTTTTTGACGAATATTTTATAGCTCATCAACCCTTGTTCACTTCACTTCAACCTCTCTTCACTCTCGGGATATGGATGATCTATTATTACCCCTTCTCCCATCGCATTTTCTTCACCCGGGAAATAACTGCTGGTTCTAAGGATTCCTCCTGGTCCCCTCCTCCCTATTCCTCAGTTTCGTATCCCTTGTCATCCCAAAGCTTTTGTTATATACTAGAGAAAGCCAGAAAATGAATACCACACATGCCGTGACGGGAAGAGTACCTGAAATCCCCCTTCATCCAGCGAGCTGATGACAGTGCAAGATCAGCAGAAGGCTTTCAGCGAAGAACGCCCCAGAGCATCCCCTTTGAACTCGAGTAGGAGGGGACGGACCTGACCGTTACAGGAAAAGTGACAGGGATTATTCCCTGTAAATTGGGTGGTACCGCGAGATTCTCGTCCCTTTACCGGGATGGGGCTCTTTTTTTATACCCCAAAACAAAAAATACATGGATAAAGGAGAAGAACATGGCTAGAGTAAAAGAACTGTACCGCAATGCCCAGGCTTTGGACGGCCAGAGTGTTGAACTCAGCGGCTGGATCCGCACCACCAGAGTGTCCAAGTCTTTTGGATTCATCGAACTCAACGACGGAGGCTTCTTTAAAAATGCCCAGATCGTATTTGACGATTCCCTGGAAAACTTCCAGGAAGTGTCCAAATACCAGATCGCCACGGCCCTCACGGTCCGGGGGACTCTGGTCTATACCCCCGAAGCCAAACAGCCCTTTGAGGTGAAGGCCAAGGAAATCCTTCTGGAAGGAGCGTCCTCCTCGGACTTCCCCCTGCAGAAAAAACGTCACACCTTTGAATACCTGCGAACCATCGCTCACCTGCGTCCCCGGGGAAACACCTATTCCGCTGTTTTCCGCGTCCGCAGCCTGGCTGCCTTTGCCATCCACAAGTTCTTCCAGGAGAGGGGCTTTGTCTACGTGCATACCCCCATCATCACCGGCAGTGATGCCGAGGGTGCCGGAGAAATGTTCCGGGTCACCACCCTGGATCCCGTGAACCCGCCTTTAACCGAAACCGGAGCAGTGGACTATGCCGAAGACTTCTTCGGAAAAGAAAGCAACCTGACGGTTTCCGGCCAGCTCAACGCCGAAGCCTACGCCCTGGCATTCCGTGATGTGTACACCTTTGGCCCCACTTTCCGGGCAGAGAACTCCAACACCGCCCGCCATGCAGCAGAATTCTGGATGATCGAGCCAGAGATAGCCTTTGCGGATCTTCAGGACGACATGAAGCTGGCAGAAGACATGCTAAAGTATGTCATTGCCTATATTCTGGAGCAAGCGCCGGAAGAGATGGAATTCTTCAACCAGTTCATCGACAAGACCCTCTTGGAGCGGCTTCAGTTCATCGTGGACTCCGACTTCAAACAGGTCACCTACACCGAAGCCGTGGAGCTTTTGCAAAAATCCGGCAAGGAGTTTGATTACCCCGTCACCTGGGGTGCCGATCTGCAGACTGAGCATGAGCGCTACCTCACGGAAGTCATCTTCCAGCGGCCCATTTTCGTCACCGACTATCCCAAGGAGATTAAGGCGTTCTACATGCGGCTCAACGATGACGGAAAAACCGTCGCTGCTATGGACTGCCTGGTTCCCGGCGTGGGCGAAATCATCGGCGGATCCCAGCGTGAGGAGCGTATGGACGTTCTTCTTCAGCGCATGGCCGATCTGGGCCTCCATGAGAAAGACTACTGGTGGTATCTGGAACTTCGCAAGTTCGGCGGCACCAAGCATGCGGGATTCGGATTGGGCTTCGAGCGCCTGATCATGTACATCACCGGCATGACCAACATCCGGGATGTCATCCCCTTCCCCCGCACCACCCACAACGCAGAATTTTAACCCCAGAGGAGAGCTTCGGCTCTCCTTTTTTTGTGTGGGTTCTAAACTTTTTGTAAAGGTTTTCGAATATTCGCACAGATCAGTGGTAAAATAAAGACAACAACCCATGCCCAGAAGGAGGTCATCTTATGTTCAAAAAATTGCTGATTGTCAACGAGCAGACTCCCTATGATGATTTGGTCATGAAATTTGCCTCCACCCTCAAGGTCTTCGGGGCGGAGGAAGCCATCCTCGCCAAGAAAAACCCCTTGAAAGTCTCCGCACCCCTGACGGAAAGCGAAGAGCTGGAACGCACCCGGGAGGAGCTGGAACACAGTGGCATCCACACCCGTGAACTGGCCCTGGACCAGCTGCCCATCGAAGAGATCAACCGTCTGGTCAGCGCCGACGAACTCTTTGAATCCCTCATCGTCATCGGGGCCAAAGTCTCCAGCATGGGCAAACGGATTTTTGATTCCGAATTCGCCTACGAGCTCATCCAAATGCCCAGCAAGCCGATTCTGGTGGTGCGAATCCACGAGAATCCGGACGGCAGCCACTTGACCCTTCCCCCGGCAGGTCTATCCCTGGACAGCCACGTGCTTTTCCCCACGGACTTTTCCGAAAACGCCCATCACGCTTTTCTCTATCTGGAGAAAATGGTGGAAAGCGGACTGAAACACGTGACCCTCATGCATGTCCAGGACATCGCCAAAATCAGCCCCTATCTGGACTACCGGATCATCGAGTTTAATCAGATCGACCGGGACCGCCTGGAGGGCCTGAAGAAGCGCCTGGAAGAAAAGGGCCCGGTGCAGGTGGATGTGGTCCTGGACGTGGGACGCCCCTTCCGGGAAATCATGTACACCATTGAGAAAACCCACGTGGATCTGGTTCTTTTGGGAAGACAGGGCAAAGGTTTCCTCAAGGACATCTTCATCGGCAGCACCAGCAACAATCTTACCCGCCGAGCTCCCGCCTCCGTGCTGCTCATCCCTAGGGCGGAGCGCCAGAAAACCGAGTAACCCATAACCCCTTGGACATGAAAAGCCCGGACGTGGCCGATTCCTGTATAAACAGAAATCGGCACGCGTCCGGGCTTATGTTTTCGGCTTAGAGAATTCGAAGTTCTTTGGATACCTGGTTCAGCACCTCCGCCCCAGTGGCGGTCACCACCACCAGGTCCTCGATGCGGACACCCAGCTTTCCCTCCAGGTAGATGCCCGGTTCCACGGAAAAAATCATCCCGGGCACCAGCGGATTTGTATTGGCGGAGGACACATCCCCGGGTTCATGGACCTCGATGCCGATGGAATGGCCCGTGCGATGAGTAAAGAAGGGGCCATATCCTTTTGCTGCGATGAGATCCCGGGCTGCCGCATCCACTTCGGCAAAGGTCACGCCCGGTTTGATTCGGGCAATGGCCGCTTCATTGGCGGCACGGACCGTCTCGTAGACTTCCCGGTCTTCCTCCGACGCATGGCCGAAGAAAACAGTCCGGGTCATATCTGAACAGTAATGGTTCTTCCGGCAGCCGATATCAAGAATCACCGCATCCCCCGGGTTTAGGAGCCGAAGGCCGTTGGTGTGATGGGGATCTGCCCCATTTTTCCCAAAGGCGATGATGGGGGTGAAGGAAAATCCGTCGGCACCCAGATTAGCGTAAATCTTGGCCAGCCGCTCCTCCACATCCTTTTCCGTCAGGTTCTCCTCCAGGACCTCCATGAGCTTTCCCATGGCGTCATCGTTGATGCGGGAAACCTCCCGCATGAGCTCCACCTCTTCCGGTTCTTTCACGGCCCGAAGTCCATCGAGCAAAAGGGAAGAGTTCATCACCTGGGTGGATCCCCAGCGTTCCATGAGGCCCAGGAGAAATCCTGAAGGCCAGTTCTTGTCGATGCCCAGGGTTTTCCCCGGCAGGAGTTCCTGACAAAGGATCCCCAAAGCATCGGAAGTGTCCTTCAGCCAGACCAGCTCCACTCCCTCCAGGGGCTTCTGGGGGAAGAGTTCGTTGATCAGGAGCTTCGGTGTACCCTCCAGAGGAACATAGAGCACCAGAAGCCGCTCGCCACTCTCAATCCATCGGCCGGTCAGATAGTAAATCGAAGGCGTATCCGTGACCAAAAGCTGCTCCAGCTGCACTTCCCGCATCCGCATTTTCATTTTTTCCCAGCGTGCCTGATTCATTTCCATCTTCCCTCCTGATTTAGGGGGTCTTAGCAGCACTTCTTGCCGCTGTCACCCTTGACATAATAATATAGTGTTTTCACCGGAACGCCGGTGGCACCCTTGGGCAGATAGCCCTTGGGGGATTCGATGTCGGAGGTCCCAGCCACATCCAGGTGTACCCAGGGCGTTTCTCCCACGAAGGCTTCGATGAAGGCTGCTGCCGTGCTGGCTCCGCCCCATCGTCCGCCGGTGTTCTTCAGATCCCCCCGGTCTCCCTTGATCAGGTCGTGGTGTCCTTCTTCTACGGGAAGCTGCCACAGGGGCTCTCCCGCAGTCTTGGCTGCCGCCTTCACCTCGTTAAGAAGCGCTTCATTGTTGGTAAAGGCTCCGGTATGAAGAGAACCCAGGGCCACAACGCAGGCCCCCGTAAGGGTCGCCACATCGATGACTGAGGCCACGTTTTCCTTGGTGATGATGTAGTGCACGGCATCGGCCAGGGTCAAACGGCCCTCGGCGTCGGTGCTGTGGATCTCGATGGTCTTCCCGGCCATGGAGCCCACAATGTCTCCCGGAACGTAGGCATCCCCGGAAATCACATTATCCGTGGCTAAAATAACTGCGGTGACATTCTTTTCCAGTTGGTTCAGGGCAATGGCTTTCATGGCGCCGATGACGGATCCTGCACCACCCATATCGCCGTTCATGGTGACCATGGAGGGACCTGGCTTAATGGAATATCCGCCGGTGTCAAAGGTGACCCCTTTGCCCACCAGACCCAGCACTGGTTCTTCGGAAGAGGCCCCGCGATAACGCATGACAATGCCCTGGGGTTCATTGGAGGAACCCTTGGCCACGGCCAGGAAGGCCTTCATCCCCATGGCCTCGGCATCCTGACGGGAGTACACCGTCACCTCGATGCCCAGGGGCTCCAGCTCCGCTTTTGCCGCTTCGGCCAATGCCTTGGGCGTAAGAACGATGGCCGGCTCATTGATGAGATTGCGGGTGGTAAACACCCCGGCCATGAGATGGTCCAGTTCCTGAAGACCGGGAAGCACTTTTTCTTCCTTGCCCTCCAGCAGCTGGAAGGAAACCTCTTCCAGGGTGAAGGGGGTCTTCTTGCTCAGGTACTTGTCGAAACGGTATTCCGCATGATAGAGCCCTTCCCCGAAGGCCTTGGTGCTCTTTCGGTAGCAAAGGCCCTGGAGCTTCGTCAGCTTCACGGAAGCCTTCTTTACCTTCAGCCGGGAGAGTTCCCGGGCGCCCTTAAAGGCGGCCAGCTTCAGTTCTTCCTCGGTGACCTTCTCTTCTTCGCCCAAGCCCAGGAAGACGAGAACCTTTCCCGTGTCCAGGCTCAGATGGCTGTAGAGCTCTCCTTTTTCCCCTTTGAAAAGTTCTCGCTCATTGAGCTCCTGGAGAAGCTCGGGATAATCGGAATCCTTGCCTTTCAGCACAGGAACCAGAACGGCATCATAGGACTGGTTAATGGTTATTTTCATAAACGTCGGGCAGGGAACGGATCCTCTGCCCTTGTTCACCTCGCTTTCACAAATTCTACCTTCTATTTTACTATAACCCGGCGGACAAGGGCTATTAATTTTCTGATTTCTATGTTGCTGAGCCCAGATCTGTATTCCTCCTCTGTTGAAAAAACCCGATCCGGCCGAGCCCCTTTCCCCCTTGCCCTTTATTGTAACCGCTTTAGTCCGGTGGTATACTTTAGAAAAGCAACCCTTTGGAGGAAACTATGGAAAAAATTGCAATATTCACCGACAGCGCCTGTGATCTTTCCGATGGCGATCTGGCCGAGTACGGGATCCGCTACCTGCCCCTGCGCATTATCTACAGGAATCAGGAGTACCGGGATCGGGTGGAAATCAGTCCTGATGCGGTGTATGACAACCTGGAAAATGAAGTGCCCAAGACCAGCCTGCCCTCGGGAGACGACATCAGCCGACTCTTTGAAGAGCTCATCGCCGAAGGCTATACCCATGCCATCGGTGTCCTGATCTCCAGCGGCCTCTCTGGCACGGCAAACTCCGTGAAGCTCATGGCCCAGGAGCATCCCCAGCTCACCACCTACATCCATGACACGAAGAACCTTTCCTTAGCTGAAGGCATCCAGGCGGTGGAAGCGGCCAAGATGGTGAAGGCCGGCAAATCCTTTGCTGAAATCCTGGAAGCCCTGCCCACGTTCCATGAGTCCGTGGATACCTACTACTGCGTCGCCACCCTGGATTATCTCATCAAGGGCGGACGAATCGGCAAAGTGTCCGGAACCATTGGTCAGCTCCTCAACATCAAGCCCATCATCTCCGTGGATAAGGATGGGGTCTACTATACCGTGGATAAAGCCCGAGGAACGAATCAGGCCTATGCCAAGCTCGTGTCCATTCTTAAGGAAAACCTGGAGAAAACCCGCTGCAAAGTGTGGGTCATGCACGGAGGCGCGCTGAAGGAAGCCCAGGACATGGTGGAGCGGATCAAGAACCTCCCCAATATCCTGTCCCTGGAGTTTGCCCAGATCAGCCCGGCTTTGGGCGTCCATACGGGAAAAGGCCTTCTAGGGATCTGCATCCAAAGAGTTCTGGGAAATTAGTCCATTGCCTTGACGGCAGAAGACATATCCCATAGAATAAAGTTATGGCTAGGGGTGCTGCAAAGCTGAGAGATGAAAATCAACCCTGTAACCTGATCTGGTTAGGACCAGCGTAGGGAAGCGGATAAACAACAAGAAGTTTACTGCCTTACCTTTGGTTAGGCAGTTTTTTTGTTCCTAGCCTCTAGTAAAAGGAGGAATTACCATGCTCAATCTCATGTCCAGTTCCAAGGAAGCCCTTACTGCCCTCATGGCCCAGCCGGCCGCTCTAGGGGCCCTCATTGCCGTCTTTGCCCTCATCGTCTTCATTCTGGTCACCCGGAAGATCCGACTCACCCCTCTTCTCATGGCCCAAATTGCCATCAGTGTGGCCATCTGCGCCGTACTGAACTCTTTGCCCCTGTTCCACATGCCCCAGGGGGGAAGTGTCACCTTGGCCTCTACCCTCCCCATCATCCTCATGGCCTATGCCCATGGGCCAGAAGTGGGTATGCTCACGGGATTTCTCTTTGGGGTGGTCAACCTCTTCATGGGGCCCTACATCGTCCACCCTCTGCAGACGCTTTTGGATTACCCTCTGCCCTTCATGCTGGTGGGGACTGCTGGTTACTTCAAGAACCGCTTCGTCGGTTCCATCGCCGGGCAGCTGCTTCGGCTGATCATGCACGTGCTCTCCGGAGTAATCTTCTTTGCCGCCTACGCTCCGGAAGGCCAGCAGGAAGGCCTGGGCCTTTGGATTTACTCCCTGGGCTACAATGGATCCTTTGTAGCCATGGAACTGGTCATCCTTCTCGCCATCCTGCTAGTACTTCCCTGGGAGCGTTTCCTTAAAATCCTTCAGGGTAGTCAAAAACGCTAATCATCACTATAAAATGTCAAGAGCCGGTTCAGTGAACCGGCTCTTGCATTTATCCTCTCAGGGCTCGAATATTTAAAACAAACTCGGCATTGACCAGTTCCATGCCTTTCTTAGTCTCCACCTCAATCCAGTTGTCCTTCACATCGCGGATAACCCCCACAATGGCGTTCCCGAAGGAACCCGTGGAAATCCTGCAGGAGCTGCCGATGTACTTTTGGATAATTTCATGGTTCATGGGAAACTTCCTCCTTTTTCTGCTGCGCTTCACGGCCACCACGGCAACTCTGCGCATTTCCGGCAGAATCACCACAAACAGGATGAACAGAGGCATATAGATGGCAATCCAGGATCCTTGGTTCATCTTTCCTCCCCCGAGAAAACCCTTTAGTTTTTAGGGTTCTCTCCTCTTGCTTTTCCCTGTCGATTATAGGAATGGAATCACTTTCTTCTTTACCGCTTTATTCCGGGCATAGATTTCCTCATCATCCGTTTTGAAGGCCTCATAGATCACATCATACTCGGGATTGGTGGCAGCAAAACGTTCCGCTTGGCCATCTTCCAGGTAATCGGTGAACTCCGGATTGATGGGGAGCTCCGCCAGAAGCTTCAGCCCCATTTTGTCAGCCTGACTCTGGGCAGAGTTGTTTGTGAAGACATTGTGGCGCTCACCGCAGCCCTGGCACTGAAAATAGGCCATGTTCTGGATGACCCCTTTCACGGGAATCTCCAGTTTCTCGGCCATGTTCACCACCTTCTGCACGATCATGGACACCATGCTCTGGGGGGTAGAAACCATCACCAGATAGTCCACAGGAAACTGCTCCATGATGGTCATGGCGATATCGCCGGTTCCCGGGGGCATATCGATGAGAAGATAATCCAGCTCGCCCCAGTCTGTGTCGGTAAAGAGCTGCACCAGGACATTGCCCAGGACCGGTCCCTTCCAGAGGAGGGGCTCCTCTTCTTCGCCCAGCATGAAGTTCATGGAAATGGCCTTGATGCCCAGTCCCGTTTCCACAGGGACAAACTTGTACGCATCCTTGACCTCCGTGGGGGCATAGCCGGTCCGTTCTTTTTCCAGCCCGAAGAATCGAGGGATGGAGGGACCGGTGATGTCGCCATCCAGTACCCCCACCTTATACCCCAGCTTTCGCAGCTGGACGGCGATGATGCCGGTGACGGTGGATTTTCCCACGCCGCCTTTTCCGCTGATGACCCCCACCACATGCTTGATCTTGCCGTACTTAGGCTTGATCAGCTCGCACTTCAGGTCCTTTCTGCATTTATTCTTCACTGCACATGTTGCGCACTTTACCATGATAACCTCCTAAAATCCTTCCGGCTTGGTCTCCGAGATGAGGGTTTCCCATCCCGTCAAGTCGTTGCTGTATTTGCCATAGATATAGTAGTTCCGGCTCATGGACTCTGACTCCATTTTCAGGGTGACCACCGCTTTGTAGACGAGGGTCGTGAAGCCCTGGGTTTTGACTTCCAGAACGATGTCGCTTTTCTCCCCCGGATTGAGGACCACCGTATTCCACTGGAGGGCCTCGGTCCGGAAATTCTCGATGTCCTTGGACAGCTGATATTTGAGGATGTCGGAATCCCCATACAGGCGGATGCCCATGGTCTTGTCCGGGAATTCTTCCCGGAGGGATGCCATGAGTTCCAACAGCGTCCCATAGTAGATTTCCTCGAAATATTTGGGTTTTCGCAGGCTGTAGAGATTGCGGATGAGATTATTATCGATGCGGTCAGTCACAATGTAACTGTCTTCCTCATTATAAAAATTCGCCCGTTGCTGGTCCGACATACCCGCCACATAACTGTACTTTCGGACATTCCCATCCAGATCATGAAATTCGAAGATGTAGTCCGCATCGTGGGTGATGCGTTCCGTGGTCTTCTTGGCAGAGGACAGGCTCGTATAGAGCTCCCGAATGGTGCTGGGATCCGTGACAATGAAGCGGAATCCCGGATCCCGGGTGCTCTGGATGATGATGGAGTCGATGTCCCCGGTGGTCATAAACTCAAAATCCAGATTCTTCATCCCATATTTCACCTTCAGGCTGTCGATGCGCGAGCAGCCCATGAAGAGTCCCACCGCAAGGAGGAAGCCCAGGATAAGGCTAGTTTTCCGTTTCACGCTTTCCCATCTCCTTGATTGTATTGGCCAACTGGGCAAAACGCTCCACCGAGAGAGTCTCTCCCCGAACCT
Source organism: Proteiniclasticum sediminis (assembly GCF_018128025.1). Classification (GTDB taxonomy): domain Bacteria; phylum Bacillota; class Clostridia; order Clostridiales; family Clostridiaceae; genus Proteiniclasticum; species Proteiniclasticum sediminis. The sequence continues at coordinate 86,894 of NZ_JAGSCS010000010.1, forward strand.
TTTCATCCAGTCCGGCACGCCGCAGGACTTCTTCCACATATTCCCGGGAATACCCCAGAGCCTTCAGATTATTCGCCAGGGTTTTACGGCGCATATTGAAGACCTGCCGGATGATCCGGAAGAAGAGTTCCTCATCGGCCACCTCTGCCCGTGGTTTTGCCAGACGGGTGAGACGAATCACCGTGGAATCCACCTTGGGCCGGGGAATAAAGCACTCCGGAGGAACATGGCGGACGATCTTGGTGTCGCAGTAGTACTGGACCAGAAGAGACAGGGCTCCATAGTCCTTGGTCCCCGGCACCGCATTAATTCTTTCCGCCACTTCCTTCTGAATCATAATGGTCAGGGACTGGAAGCCCACCTTGTCATTGAGGATCCGGGTGATGATGGGCGTGGTGACATAGTAGGGCAGGTTGGCCACCAGCTTGATGTTTTCCCCGGCCGCCAGGGCTTCGAAATCCACTTTCGTGGCGTCGGCGTGGATCAGCTCGAAGTTATCCGCCTCCTTCAGTTCCTCCTGAAGGATGGGGATGAGCTTGGCATCCAGTTCAATGGCTGTGACCTTCCCCGCGGTGCGGATCAGTTCCCGGGTAAGGGTTCCCACGCCCGGTCCGATTTCCACCACATGATCCTCTTTTCCGATCTCGGCTCCCTGGACGATGGCGTGGACAATATTCTGGTCCACCAGAAAATTCTGGCCCAGACTTTTGGTAAAATGAAATCCGTATTTTTCTACGATTTCCCGTGTTGTGGCATTATTCATCGCGATACTCCTCAAAATGGGTTTTTATAGCCTGTTCAAACTCTTCCACGCTGATGCAGTACGCATTCAGCCGGGACAGAAACGATGCGGAGTTTCCGTAACCAATTCCCAGGGCTTTCCCCAGAATCTGCCGCCGAAGCTTCGAATCGGGTGCCCCTGCCAGCTTAAAAGCATGGAGATCCCGAGGGGTGAAGCGGATCTCCTTTTCCTCCACCACGGCTTTTGCCGCTTCCAGCGCACGGAGAATGGCCTCGGGGGATGCATTCTCCACCCCGATGTTCGTTCCTCTTCTGCCCTCTTCCCGCATGATGTAGGCGTGTTTTACCTGGGGCACACGTTTGGCGATGATCCGCCGGATGCGCTCCCCGGCATGGTCCGGATCCGTCAGCACGATGACCCCCGTGCGTCTGGCGGCTTCCCGGATCTTTCCGATGACCTCTTCATTGATCCCAAATCCATGGACGGCCAGAACCTCTGCCTCCACGGCTTTTTTCACCGCAGCCACATCATCCTTGCCTTCCACCACAATTACTTCTCTTATCATAGTATCCCCTTGCTTTTTACTCTTTCCTATTATAGCAGATATTTCTCCGGAACAAAAAAAATCGGGCAGGCGCCCGATTTTTACACGTCCGATTTTTAGTCCAGAATGTAGATGGTCACCGTGCGGCGTCCCCAGGTCAGGGCTGCCGAGGTGGAGTTCATGTAGAGGTCGATCTTGTTTCCCACGATGGCTCCGCCCACGTCTTCGGCGATGGCATAGCCATAGCCTTCCACATAAACTCTTGTGCCCAGGGGAATGACATTGCGATCCACGGCAATGGTGGACCAGCCTCCCTCATTGCGTACGGGTACGGTTCCCGTGGCCGTGACGCCGTGACCGGCATAGGCTGTGGCCGAAACCCGGAAGGATGAGGAATAGCTGAGAGAGGAGGGAATAGCGCCTCCCCGGGAAGCATAGATGGACGATGCCGAGGGCTTTTTCGCCACCACTGGAACCTTGGTTCCCACGGCTACGATCTTATCCACCGGACTCTTGACGATTTCATTGCCCACTTCCACTTCGCTGACGAGGATTCCATCTTCATAGGTGCGCTGACGGGTGATTTTACGTTCTCCCTGGGCGCCTTCCTGCTTTACGATCTTGGTGCCCTTCAGAAGATTGCTGTCCTTCACTTCCTGCACGGCGAAATCCACGGGTTGCGTCTCATAGACCACTTCTCCCGTCACCCGGATCACGGATACCTGCATGCCGCTGTAGACAGCATCGGTCATGGCAGCGGAGACGATATCCGCCTCGTTAACCACCACATTCTCTGCGGTGAAGAAGGCTTCCACGGTCTTTTCTGCGGTCATGAAGCGCACGGTGGCGCCATCTGCCGTGAGTTCCACCGGGACTGCCCGGATGATCTCAATCTTGTCGTTCTTGGCCAGGACATCGGAGGTACTCCGGTCCATCTTGTCTTTCTCCGCCACGGTGATGCCCATTTCCGACAAAACACCTTCCACGGTTTCCGAATATGTCTCTATGACTTGTTCTTTTCCATCAATAACAATGGTAATGTGCTTCTTCATACTATTAACAGCCATGACTACGGTGAGCATGGTTGCCGCTGCGAATAACGCAATGAACACACTCTTTGAAAATAATCTTTTCATATTACCCTCCTTTAGAGTTACGGACCCATTATATCGGGGGGCAATTTCACTGTCAAAAAATAGCGAAAATCATTGATTATCAACGATTTTCGCTATTCGACACATCATATTATGAACAAATTGTTAACGTAAATCTTCACAACTTCTTCTCCGAAAGTCCAAAGAGCCGCTGTACATTCGCAAAGGTGGTCTCCAGAACCTCCTCCACCGTGATTTCCTTCAGCTCCGCCACCTTCTCCGCCACGGACCGAAGATAGTCGGACCGGTTCCGCTTTCCTCGGAAAGGCACCGGGGCCATGTAAGGGGCATCGGTTTCCAAAAGAAGGCGATCCAGGGGGATTTCCTGAACCACTTCCGGAAGCTTCCGGGCATTCTTAAAGGTCAGCACTCCGGAAATCCCCAGGTATCCGCCCAGCTTGACAATTTCCCGGGCCATCTCCACACTGCCGGAGTAGGCGTGAAACACAGAGGTGACCATGGGGTAGGCCTTGGCAATGGTCAGGATGTCCTCATGGGCCTCCCGATCATGAAGAATGATCGGAATCCCAAGGCTTTTGGCGATTTCATACTGATCGGTCAGCACCGCTTTCTGGATCTCCCGGGGGGGATTGGACTCCCAGTAGTAATCGAGACCCACTTCACCCACGGCGACAAATTTGTCCCGCTGCAAAATCTCCAGGAGTTCTTTTCGAACCTCCTCATTATACTCCGCGGCATTTTCCGGGTGGATTCCCACCGCGCCGTAAATATAGTCATAACGCTCCACCAGATCCACCGTTTTCTGGATCGAGGCATAATCCGAACTCATGTTGAGCACGCCCCCCACTCCCTGGGTCGGCATTTCCCGGAGAAGCTCATCCCGGTCTTCATCAAATTGTGCATCATCATAGTGAGCATGGGAGTCAAAAATCGCTTTCATGGCATTTCCCGTCCTTTCATCTCCCCTAGAAATGTGAAGAGAATTCTTCACACAAATGAATGAAATGTAAACATATCATACGAATGTTCATTTTCTGTTCATAAACTCCGGGGATCGGCTTTTTGCAAGGCTTCCAAGACTTATGAAGAGCCCTTTACACCTATTAATTTTCTGGATTTTTTCTTTTTTGTCATGATTTTGTTATGATTTCGTTATCATTCCTCCGCATCCAGCCCTGGGCCCACCCACTCGCGGACCAGACGGATGGTGTAAACGAACGGCAGTTTCGCCATCGTTCGGATCTGTCTCGTAGGCTTTCAGAGTTCTTTTCTCCCCTTAAGCCTTCGGTTTCAGTGTAGCACGAACATCCCCACCGGTCCAAGACCCTTCCCCCAGGATTTCATGAAAAGAGCTGCAGCAAAGCTCCCGAAGGAGGTGCTGCAGCTCAATTTTACCCAGGGACTCTTTGCATTTTGGGCCTTTAGCTGACGACAGTACCGGTTTCCTCATCCTTATCCGGAACAATCACAGATAGGGATTCAGCGGTGGACGCAGCCAGGATCATCCCCTGGGAAAGCTCTCCCCGCAGGGTAACGGGCTTCAGGTTGGCCACAAGAATAACCTTCTTTCCCACAAGATCCTGGGGGGCGTAATGCTCTGCGATGCCGGAGACCACCTGACGGGTTTCATTTCCCAGATCTACCGTGAGCTTCAGCAGCTTCTTGGCCCCCTTGATGGGTTCACAGGCTAAAACTTTTACCACCCGCAGGTCCAGCTTGGCGAAATCTTCAATGGTGATCTCTTCCTTTAAAGGCTTGACCGCTTTCTTCACCACGGGTTTCTCCTGGAGGGCTTCCAGCTCCTCCAGCTTTTTCTGGACATCGATGCGGGGGAAGATGATTTCACCTTTCTGCACCAGGGTGCCCGGCTTGGTGCCGTCAAAGCTCAAGAGGCTGGCAAAGGAAATATCTTCAGCCTGGATCTGACGCTGAACCTTTGCTGCTGTATCCGGCAGGAAGGGCTCCACCAATGCGGCGGCAAAGCGCAGGGTTTCCAGAAGATTGTACATCACGCCGCCCAGACGAGCTTTAAGAGCTTCATCCTTGGCCAGAATCCAGGGCGTGGTTTCATCAATATACTTGTTGGCCCGGCCGATGAGGGTCCAGATATGGGTCAGGGCCTCGGGCAGCTTCAGCTGATCGATGGCGTCTCCCACCAGCTGCGGGGTCTTCAGACACAGCGCCATGAGCTCCGCATCGAAGTCTCCTTCCACATATTTTTCCGGAACGATGCCCTCGAAATACTTCTCCACCATGGAGACGGTTCGGGAGAGGAGATTGCCCAGATCATTGGCCAGGTCTGAGTTGATCTTCTTGATAAAGGTTTCATTATTAAAGAGGCCATCACTGCCGAAGGGAATTTCCCGCAGCAGGAAGTAACGGACGGCATCCACCCCGAAATGATCCACAAGGATCACCGGATCCACCACATTCCCCTTGGATTTGGACATTTTTCCGCCATCCACCAGGAGCCAGCCATGGCCGAAGACCTGCTTGGGCAGGGGGATATCCAGAGCCATGAGCATAATGGGCCAGTAAATGGTATGGAACCGCAGGATGTCTTTTCCGATGAGATGGACATCAGCAGGCCAGTACTTGGCATACAGCTCCGTATTGTCCGTGCCGTAGCCCAGGGCGGTGATATAGTTGGACAAGGCATCAATCCAGACATACACCACATGATCCGGGTCAAAGGACACGGGAATCCCCCAGTCAAAGCTAGTACGGGAGACACATAGATCCGTCAGCCCCGGCCTAAGGAAATTATTCAGCATTTCATTCTTTCGGGATTCCGGCTGAATAAAGTGCGGATTATCCTCGATGTACTGAATGAGGCGGTCTGCATACTTGCTCATCTTAAAGAAGTAGGCTTCCTCCTTGGCTTTCTCCACGGCTCTTCCGCAGTCCGGACACTTGCCGTCCTTCAGCTGGGAATCCGTCCAGAAGGATTCATCGGGGGTGCAGTACCAGCCCTCGTAGACGCTCTTGTAAATGTCGCCCTGATCATAGAGCTGTTTGAAGATCTGCTGCACCACTTCCACATGATACTCATCCGTGGTGCGGATAAACTTGTCATAACTGATGTTCATCAGTTTCCAGAGATCTTTGATCCCCGCCACGATATGATCCACATACTCCTTCGGCGTCACCTTCTTTTCTTCAGCCAGACGCTGAATCTTCTGGCCGTGTTCATCACTGCCTGTGAGGAACATGACGTCAAAGCCGTCCTTTCGCTTGTACCGGGCCAGAGCATCGGCCGCTACGGTGGTGTAGGTGTTGCCGATATGCAGATTCGCTGAGGGGTAGTATATGGGGGTGGTGATGTAATAGGTCTTGTTCATGGTTTCATCCTCCTTAATCATAAAAAAAAGCTCTATGGATTGCTCCATAGAGACGCTTCTTGCGTGTTCCCACTCTAATTCACACAGCCCTCGCGGTGCTGTGCCTCCACAGGTGGCCTGAACCACCTCGCCCTGTAACGGGGGCTCCCGGGTACCCTAACGATTCAGATACCGACTCCAAGTCCATGTTCCGGGTTGTTTCGCTGCCTCTCTTTCACCAACCGTAGGCTCTCTGTGAGTTTCCCTTCCCGTACTCTTCTTTTCTTCGTCAATTTTTCTCATATCATGTCTAATTCTAGCAAAGAACGCGTTCCAATGCAACGGTTTCCCCGGATCCCCCAGAACGCAGCCCCAAAAGATCCCTCCTGAGAAATTTCCAGGGCAAACCCTGTCCCCAGGCTCCTTCCAGGATTTTTTTGTTTCGGGATAATTCTTCCCGCTCAAGGAATATCCCCCTTTTTGACCTGCATTTTCAAAAAATATGAATAAATTATTTCAATCTCACTATGGATATTTCCGAAATCCTGTATTATAATAACTCATGTACGGGGGCGTAGCTCAGCTGGGAGAGTGCCACACTGGCAGTGTGGAAGTCGTGGGTTCGAGTCCCATCGTCTCCACCATTTTTCTTTTTTAAAAGAAATCTCTTGAAAAAAAGAAAAAGTGGACGTATAATATGTTTTGTGCTCCTTTGAGAGCAAGTCATGCAGATATGGCGGAATTGGCAGACGCGCTAGCTTCAGGTGCTAGTGGGGGCAACCTCGTGCAGGTTCAACTCCTGTTATCTGCACCAGCAGAGAAAGAATCCCAACCGGAAACGGTTGGGATTCTTTTTTGTCTCATTTTCCGCATGTGAAAAAAGGCAGGGCGTTAAAGCCCTGCCTTTCAAACTATCCTATCGGTTAACGCTTCGCGAGGAACGCTTCTACATCTTCCACGGTGATGGGGATCTCCACAGAAAGATTCACTGCACCGTCAGCGGTGATGAGGACATCATCCTCCAGGCGGATACCGATACTTTCCTCTTCGATATAGAGACCGGGTTCCACGGTGATGACCATCCCTTCCTCCAGGAGTCCATCCCGACGGCCCACATCATGGGTATCCAGGCCCAAATGGTGGGAAGTGTTATGGTAGTAGTATTTGCGGACTTCCTCATCCTTTTCGATGAGACCCAGAGCCTTCAGTTCCCGGGCATAGATTTCCAGTACCAGCTCATTGATGCGAGCATAGGGAACCCCGGGTTTCACCATGGCGATGACCTCATCATGGGCTTTAAGCACAATGTTGTAGAAGGTCTTTTGCCGTTCGCTGAACTTTCCGCTGACGGGGAAGGTTCGGGAAATGTCTGCACTGTAATAGCCATGTTGTGCTCCCAGATCCAGAAGAACCAGATCCCCCTCCTTCACCTCCGCGTCATTGGCCACATAGTGAAGTACAGTTCCGTTATGACCGGAAGCGCAGATGGTGGTGAAGGCAAAATCTTTTACACCCCGGGACTTCAGGATGAAGTCAAAGTAGGCCTCCAGCTGGTACTCCTTCATGCCGGCTTTGGCGTTCTGCATGAGGTGCGCAATACCCTCTCCCGTAATGGTGATGGCCTTCTTGATTTCCTCCACTTCGCGGGCGCTCTTGCGCACTCTCAGCCGGGAAATCCCATTGTAGCAGTTGGCCACCTGAATTTGGGGATACTTGGCCGCCAGGGATTTGGCAAAAGCCACGCCCGTCGTATCCGGAGCCTGAAAGTTATCCTTCTCCAGATCAAAGTACACCCGGACCACATCTTCCTTCGCCAGAAGATTATGCAGGAACGCCTCCAGGGTATCCAGGAAACGGATATCCGTAATTCCCGACACGGCCGTGGCTTCCTCCGGACTGATGGTTTCCCCCACCCATTTCACCAGCACCTCATCCCGGCGCTTGATAAAGAGAGATTCCTGCACCGCACCCTGGTGTTTATAAAGGGCCAGGACCACGGAGCTTTCCGCAATTCCCGTCAGGTAGTAGAAGTTCCGGTTAGGGGTATACTTGTAGGCTTCATCCGCTGTTTTCTTCGGGGCTTCTCCCGCAAACAGGAGCAAAAGACTGTTGTCTTCCAGGGTCTGGGCGAGGTTTGCCCGGTTCATTCCAGTAAATTCTTTCATATTCTCCTCCTCAAGTTCGGATCAAGATAGCATAGGGTTTCTTAAATTGTATCACAGACCTGAAATTTCAGCCCACTTCCCCAGAAAAAATCTCCATCCTGGGAAGAAACCCTCAACCTTGGCAGAATCTCCCGGATGCTTTTGCCAGAGCTCCAATAATCCTGGCAAAAAATCCCGGGATTATTATTTTTTAGCTTCCCTGTTGCAATCCACCCTTCCGGAAATTACAATGAGCACAGGCAAAGTAGGAATATGCGCGTCAAGTGCCAGTCGGACGGGAAGTTGCCGCTGGACGAAAAATTCCCCCAAAAGGGAGAATTTACGGTGCCTATTCCGCATTCCGTTGCCACAGAAGAGTCTTCTCTTTATGTGGTTATCACAAAATAAGGGAGGTCATTTTTTTTGAGAAAAATGATTGAGACACTCCGGTCTTCCGCCGGCGAACTGCGGAAGACCAACACCATCGCCCTGGCGGGTCTGCTCATCGCATTCAGCGTTGTGCTGGCTCTCCTGAAAATCCCCATTTCCCTGATCAACCAGATCAGCTTCGCCTCGCTCCCCATCGCTGCCGGCGGCATGCTCTTCGGCCCTGTGGTGGGTGCCCTCATCGGCGTGGCGGCGGATCTTCTGGGGTATGTGGCCCGTCCCACGGGACCCTTCTTTCCGGGCTTCACCCTCAACGCCCTCCTCGTGGGAGCGCTCTACGGCTTCCTGCTCTACCGCAAGAAACCAACGCTTCCCCGGGTAGCCCTTTTGTCCCTCTTGACGACACTGCTGATTAACATGCTGCTGACCCCGCTTTGGCTGCAGATGATGTTTGGAAAAGCATTCCTCGTCCTCGTGGCCGCCCGGATCACCAAAAACCTCATCCTCTACCCCATCACCACAGCGCTACTCTATGGACTGCTGAGTGCGGTGCATCGGGTAAGTACGTCAAAAAAAGCATTTTGAGCATAGCTTGTAAAATAAAGAGAGCTGAACCATCACCCTGATGTGTTCAGCTCTTTTTTCTTTGGTTAAGCTTTCGCCACGGGGACAGCGGGTTTCTTTTCCGGTTCCGGATATTCCACCAGACCATACTTCTCGGCATAGCTGTAAAGTCCGCCGGGCTTGTAGTTCAGATAGCGGTCACCCGCCTTGAGGAACTGATCCCCATACTTCAGGAAATCATTGCCCATATTTTCTACCATGGACTTGCGCCTTGGGGCGCCCATTTCCGGAACGGTATTCTGCACAGCCCCCGCAGCGGAAGCTGCCGGCTTCTCCGTCTTCTTCCCGTAACTCTCGTCATAGGCATAGCGCTGTTCCCGGGTGTTGGTTTCCATCTCTTTTTTCTTCTTGGCCGCTTCCCGCTGACGGTCCTGGTTTTCCTTGGTGGAGGTGAGACTATCCCGAGACCGGACATCGGCATAGGGATTCACCGCGGTCATGGGACGTTTCTGATCGTAGTCCATGTTCGACCGCTGAAAGCTCTGGGTATGCTTTTGGGCTTCCTTGGTCAGCTGGGTGATATCATCGGCTGCCACCGCTCTAGGCTTTGCCGCGCCGTAGCCTTGGCCTTGACTTGGCCGGCTCTGGGGCGGTCTGCGGGCAGGATTCTTCTTCTGCGCGCTGACAATGGAGCTGAAGATCGCAAATACCACAATAATGGGGAGAAAACTGCCGAAAAGGCCGAAAATCCAATCCATAACCTGATCCTCCAATTCATTTGTTGGGGTCATTATAGCACAGAAACCTTAAAAATTTCGAAATTTCGCAACTTTTCACGCAGAAGAAATCCCCTCCGAAGATTCGGAGGGGATCAGACTGTAGACAAAGCGACCAATTTCCGAAAAGAAATGGTCGCTTTGTTTTTTATGTGGCAAGAATTAGCTTTTC
>NZ_JAGSCS010000011.1 GCF_018128025.1 Proteiniclasticum sediminis
CAAGCTATTTCTTAAAAATTTGCAAAGAAAATCAGCGCATGCTTCCATACGCTGATTTTCTTAACTTAATGACATTGAGGAGCGGATGGACTTTCTGAAGCGACACAGGACCACTTCCCGGTATGATTCGGAGAACCTAATGTATGGGTTAATCACGGATCTCCTTCGGCAGTACGGATCCTTATCCCTGGGAGTGATCTGCCACCAGCCGCTGAACATGCTGATCCGTAATCCCAAACACCTTAATGACGAGGAGTGCCGGTATGCCATGAATACCGCAACCCATCTGGATTTTCTGCTGTACAGTTCCATCACGAAAAAACCTGTCTTGGCCGTGGAGGTGGACGGATTCCACTTCCATAAAGAAGGGTCTCGGCAGAGCCAGCGAGACCGCATGAAGGAACGGATTCTTGAGCGCTACGGGCTTCCGCTTTTCCGCTTTCCCACCACGGGCAGCGGAGAACGGGAGAAGATCGAAGCGTTCCTCCAAAATTATACCCAAAGCCAGGGCTGAGGATCTTGGCCCTTCACCAAGAGAACAAAAGGATGCCACATGCACAACCAATCCTTATGCTTTTCTAAAAAATTCCTTTCTCTCGTGGAGTCTCGGGAAAGAAAGGAGTATATTTATTCCTATATTCTTTTTTACCCGATACCGAAGATGAGGAGCGAAACCGATGGAAAAACTAAAGAAGATGATGGGGCTGAGAACACTAAAGACAGCATTGGGAGCGGCACTGGCCATTTTTCTCTCCCAGAAGCTGGGGCTGAGCTATGCCGTGAACTCTGCCATCATTGTCATTCTCAGTGTCCAGACCACGAAGCGAAAGTCCCGGGATTTGGCGCTGATGCAGCTGGGTTCCACGGTGCTGGCGCTCTTTGTGGGGAGTGTCACCTTTCGCCTGGTGGGCTTTACCCCTTGGGCTTTTGGGATTTATCTTCTGATCTTTATTCCTTTAGCTGTGAAGCTGAAATTCCATGACGGCATTGTCCCCTGCTCCGTACTGGTTTCCCACCTTTTGGCTGTGGAGTCCGTGGCCTGGGCCTGGTTGGGCAATGAGATGATGCAGATGGTCATCGGAGCCGGCATTGGGTTTCTTCTGAATCTCCAGATGCCCAGCGAGGAAAAAAAGCTCCGGGCGAATATCGAGGAGATTGAAAAGCTCATGGGGGAACTGCTTCTCCAGATGGCGGACCATTTTCAGGGAAGGCAAAGGCCTGAGAATGAGGAGAAGCTCCACCGGACCTTGGAGAAAAAGCTTCAACAGACCCAGGAACTGGCCCTGCGGGAGGCCGGCAACCATTTTACCCGGGATCTTTCCGGATACGCCCAGTATGTGGAAATGCGCATGGGGCAGCAGCAGATTCTGAAGTACATGCGAAAATATGCCAGGAAGGGTTATCGCCGAACCAAACAGGCGGATATGATTGCGCAGCTGATCCAGCATGTGGCAGCGGAGCTTAATGCCCTGGTGGTCCATGAAGAGGTCCGGCAGGAAATTGAATGTTACCGAAATGCCCTCAAGCAGGAAGCCCTGCCCCAGACCCTGGAGGAACTGGAATGCTGGGCATCCTTGGATGAGTTTGTCCGAGATTTGGAGTATCTCCTGGAGCTCAAGCGGGATTTCGTGGAAAGTCTGGATTCCCAGAACCGGGAGAGCCTCTGGAAACCCCTGGAGGAGATACATTCCGCTGCATAAGACTTGAAGATCGAAAAGAGAGGCAGAGCGCTTCTCTTTTTTTAGGTTAATCTTTCCGAAATCCTCGTTTCTGAACGCTCACTGGGCGAGTCTTAAGTGTGAATTCATTTTCCCCAGAAATATGAGAATCATAATCTTCATCAAGGGGGAACTTGAAACTAATATTGATACTGTTTACATATCACTAATTATCCGTAAAAGTGACAATGATCCTGAAAAAGCCGGGAATACGGAGGATTCCTGACCATGGTCACGGTGGGGTAAAAATGCTAGAATGGATAAAATTATCACGGAAGGAGCACTTTTATGCAGCAAAAACCATCGTTTTCCACCTACACCGTCATTGGCACCATGCTCTTTGGCATGTTCTTCGGAGCCGGGAATCTGATTTTTCCCATTCAGATGGGACAGCTGGCCGGAACAAACTTTTGGCCCGCCCTCCTGGGATTTCTGATCACCGCCATTGGCCTTCCCTTCCTGGGGATTATTGCCATCGGACTATCCGGAAGCGATGGGCTGAGAAGCCTGGCCAACCGGGTGCATCCCCTGTTCAGCGTGGCGTTCTCCGTGGCGCTGTATCTCACCATCGGACCCTTCTTTGCCATTCCCCGAACGGCCACGGTACCTTTTGTAGTGGGCTTTGAGCCCTATCTTCCCGCTGGGCAGATCCCCTTCTTTCTGGGACTTTTCAGTGTGGTCTTCTTTGGCCTGGTCTACTACTTCTCCCTGAATCCGACGAAAATCATCGACATCATCGGAAAATACCTGACCCCGGCCTTCCTTGTTTTCCTGTTTCTCCTGATTCTCACCGCGCTGTTAAAGCCCATGGGAGCCTTTGGAACCCCGGTGGGGGATTACGGAAAGCTCGCCTGGGTCACCGGATTCAAGGAAGGCTACAACACCATGGATGCCCTGGCCTCCCTGGCCTTCGGAATCGTCGTTATCTCTGCGGTGAAAAGCCGGGGGATTACGGATTCCCGGGAAGTGGCCAAGACCACCTGGAAAGCCGGACTCTTCGCCATGGGGCTCATGACGCTGATCTATGGGCTCATCACCTACATGGGCGCATCCAGCGTTTCCGTGGTGGGAACCTTCGACAACGGCGGAAGAATCTTTGCGGCCGTGGCGGATCACTATTTCGGGCCCTATGGCGCAGTGCTTCTGGCCAGCATCATTGTGTTGGCCTGTCTTAAAACCAGCATCGGGCTCATCACCTCCTGCAGCGAGTTTTTCAATACGCTGCTGCCTCAAATCCCCTACAAGACCTTTGTGCGGGTCCTTTGCCTGGTCTCTCTGGTCATTGCCAACTTCGGGCTCAGCAAGATCATCCAGTACGCCATTCCCGTGCTGATGCTGCTGTATCCCTTAGCCATCGTGCTGATTCTGCTTTCCCTGGCGTCTAGCTGGATTGGCGGACGAAAGAGGATTTATGCCGGAGCCATGGCCTTCACCTTCCTCATCAGCTTCTTTGACGGCTACAGCACCCTGGTGAAGAGCATCCCTCAGGTGTCCCTGCCCCTGTTTAATCAGGTGCTTCACCTCTACAGTCAGGTGCTTCCGGGGTATGACATTGGTCTGGGATGGCTTCTCCCGGCACTTCTGGGGGCAGTTTTCGGCCTCCTGATCTCGCCAAAGTCTAAACCGGCCATCAGATAATCAAAGCATCTCCGCTGCAGGCTTCTGCAGCAGGAGATGCTTTTTTATTCTTCCGAATTTTGACTTCCGGGAAAACCTCCCGTATAATGAAGGAGTGCAATAAATTGCATACAATTTATTAACAAAGGGTGAAAACTATGGAGAAATATAAACTGAGGATCTTGGAGATTGTGAAGGAATCCGAAGATACCCGCACCTTTTATCTGGAGAAGCCCCAGGGGTTCACCTGGGAAGAAGGCGCCCATGCCCATTTCGCCATTGAAGGATTCGATGAAGGGGAAAGGCCCAGGAATGAGTGGGTTCGGCATATGTCCATCATGACGCTGCCGGAAGAAGGGAAAATTGGTTTCACCACCCGGATTCCCCAGGAACCCTCGGAATATAAGCTGCGGCTGGAGAAAGCCGGTGTAGGCGGGAAGGTGGTTCTCTTCAAACTGGGGAACCGCATGGAGCTTCGGCGAGAGGAAAGACCCGTGGTGCTTCTCTCCATGGGGGTGGGGCTCGCCACCATGCGGCCCTTAGTTCTCGCCTATCAGAAAGACCCCACGGGAATCCCTAGTCTCACTAGCCTTCAGGTGGACCGGAGCCCGGATCCCCTGTTTGGGGATGTTCTCGCTTCCTCATCGATGGGGAATTTTCACCATACCCACGTCCCCTCCCGGGCAGCGTTCCAAGGGCAGGTGAAAGCGCTTCTGGGCCTGGAGAAACCCATCTGGTACCTGGTGGGCAGCGATGAGTTTGTTCTGGAGACGATCCAGTATCTCCGGGATCATGGGGTGGAGGATGAGGCCATGGTCATCGACAAGAAGGAAATGGTTCGAAAGAAATTTTTCAGCATCCGCTGGAATGAGCTGAGGCTGGTGCTTCCGTAAGAAAATCAGCTTTTCGTGAATATCAAGCCACGGTCTTAAGGGGAAATCCTATCCCTGAGACCGTGGCTTTTTCTTCGAGGGAAAAAGATCGTCTGGAAAGAAACCAAGAAAGTTATCAATTTATTCAAAGGGCGGATTCATGCATTTCGCATGACAATGCTATGCTTTTATCAAAGACTGGGATTTTCGGATAAAAGAATACCACCCAAATTGATTCAAGGAAAAGAGGGAGGATCATGTCCATGAAAACCAAGATGGCCATCCTCAGTTCGCTCCTGGCGGCGGTTCTTTTCTGGACGGGATGCACCAAGGGAGTCTCGAATGACGTCGTTTTGGGCAACACCAATGCCAATATCTCCAACGGCGGTTTGTCGGTGATGAAGGACGACTGGATCTATTTCATGAACTACGAAAAAGACAGCGCGCTCTACAAGATCAAAACCGATGGCACGGGGGAAACCCTGGTGACAGAAGATCAGGCTTTCTATCTTAACTGCGTGGAGGACTGGATCTATTATTGCCATGGCGGAGATGGGAATAAAATCTACAAGATGAGGCTGGACGGCAAGGAGCGCAGTCTGGTCAGTGAGGTCAAAGCAGGGAGCGTGCTGGTGGCCGACGGCTGGATCTATTTCGCAGACTTCAGCAATGCCGATAATGCCGAGGAGTTTGGCCGGATCTTCAAAATCCGCACCGATGGCTCCTCCCGGCAAAAGGTCAGCCGTGGCCCAGTGCAGGCGATGAATCTCACCGGTTCCTGGCTCTATTACCTCCACCGGGAAGAGGAAAAGCTATATCGGGTGAAAACCGATGGAACCGCCGAGGAAAAGGTCAGTGATGCGAAGATGTCGTCTTTCCAGATTTTGGCGAAAAGCCTGTACTATGTGGATGCCACGGATGGGAAAAATGAACTCTGGACCATGACCCTGGAAGGAAAAGAGCCAAAGAGGCTGACAGCGGATAAAGTTACAGCCTTCAATGCCGCCGGGGAATGGATTTACTATGGGAACACCAAGGGAGATTCGCCGGATCTGGAGCTGAAGAAAATGAAGCTGGACGGCTCGGAGGCCCAGGTGGTCAACGACGATGATCCGGTGAGCATTATGGTGTTCGGGGACTTCCTGGTCTATCTGGGGATGGATTTCACGAACTTTTCCCTCAAGGAAACCATCCTGAAGGCTGACGGCAGTCTTCGAAAAGACTATATTCCGGTCCAGACCTCGCCCACGGAGGACGTGGTTCATTCCGGCATGAGGGAGGTTGTCAAAGGACAAAACATGGACGTTCAGGTCCTCCATGCCTACGCCACAAATATTGCCAAGAATGAAGAGCCGCAGCTTCAGGCTGCCATCTACGATCGGGTGGAAGAGGGCATGTTTTTCTTTCTGAATCTCCAGATCATCCTTACCCAGCCAGAAGCCCTGGATCTGAAAGGATATCTGGGGGTCATTGAGGAGATGGGGGATGGGGGATATTCTGTCTACTGGCCAGCCATCTCCGATATTTCCGAACAGGGGGAGAAAAACAAAATCTCGTTCCATCTTCCCTTTGAGGCTTACAAGGAAAGCTTCACTCTGGAGCCCGAGACGATGAAGGACATTCAGCTGTATCTCTGGCTGGGGGAACGAAAGTTTCCCGTTCTTCTGGGACTTTTCAATGGGGACGACATCAATCCTTTAGCCATCATCGAAGTGATGCCCGATGAGGAGTACTACGTGACCAGCTGGGGTGATGCGGAAGCCATCATGAAGCAGAAGTTCCCCGATGCAGAGGTTTCCCAGCGCAATGGCATGGGCTACAAGTTCCCAGGCGAGGCGGAGGAGCAGATGTATTACACCTTTGAAGTGCGAGAAAAGGGATCCGCAGCACCGGTTTCCTATCTGGTTCAGCGGAACACCGGAATGATCTACATCGGCGGAAATGATCCGGCCTATCCGGATTATCCCGTTCCCGTGGCTCCTTTGGAGTAGACCGGAAGAAGGTTATCGAAAAGATAGACTTGGAGAAGAATGATTTTTGAAGAAATTGAGGTGGTTTATCATGGGCATATTTGGAAAACTCACCGGTAAAGACCGGGCAGAAAGCTGGAAAATCTTGAGTGAAGAAATGGGCGCAGAGTTCATGGACCGGGGAATGCTCAAAGGCGGTCCGAAAATTGTCCTCCCTTACAAGAACTGGAACATCGAGATGGATATGTATACCGAAACACGACAAGGCCATGACGGCCCAAATCGCGCCATGGAAGGAGCGGTGGTGCTGGGCGGTGATCACAACAGTTCCATCACCTATACGCGGATCTTTGTCCCCTTTGTCAAAGGCAGCGACTTTACCCTTTCTGTCTACAAGGAAGGGGGGCTGAGCAAGATGATGAAAGTTTTCGGGGGCCAGGACATCGAAATCGGAATCCCGGACTTTGACAAGGATTACCGCATTAAGAGCAATGACGAAGAAAAGACGAAAAGACTATTTCAGCAGGAGGAGTTCAGCAGACTGCTCCGGGAGAATGTGGCCCAGGGACTCTTTGAGGTCCAGGACAACAAGGGGCTCTTCACCCGAAAAGAAAATGTAACCATGAGTCACGTGCTGTATCGCCAGGTGGGGGAGATTACCGACCATGAGCGCGTCAAAAACCTATTCCGCCTCCTGGGGGTGACGCTGGATCTTTTAGTCACGGAGGGCAAGGCCAAGGACATGACCGTCAGTGAGTTTGCCTATTCTCGGGATGAGTAAATCTGGAGCAGCTACTTTTGCCAAAGTTTCCCGCAGGAGAAAAATTAACGATATGCAGAAGTCGGGGACAGCCCTGACTTCTGTGCTTCTAGGTTCCATCGGGAAAGGGGAAGGGGTGGGACTGGAGATTGCGAATCCAAGCGCTTTACGATAAAATATGTATAATTATTAAAAATCCTGCATAAGAATGGAGAATGATCATGCGAAATCTGCCCTATGAAGAACTGAAGCATTTTTGTGAGGGAGCCTTTCAGCGCTTTGGCTTCCCCCAGGAGGACAGTGCGTTCATCACGGATACCCTTTTGAAGTCCGACCTCTTTGGCATTACCTCCCATGGCACCAACCGGATCGGCATGTACCACGGGCAGATCCGCCAGGGGCTCATCGACTGCGAAGCAGTACCCCAGGTGGTCTTTGAGACACCGGTATCCGCGGTGGTGGATGGAAACCGGGGCATGGGACAGCTGGTCTCCCGATTTGCCATGGAGAAGGCCATGGACTTGGCGGAAAAGTCCGGTATCGGCCTGGTCACCGTGCGCAATTCCAATCATTTCGGCATCGCAGGGTATTACTCCCTCATGGCCAGTGAACGGGGCTATCTCGGCATGGCCATGACCAATTCCTTGGCGGCGGTGGTGCCCACCTTTGGCCGAATCCCCATGCTGGGGACCAATCCTCTGGCCTTTACCTTCCCGGCTTCGCCCGCTCCATTCCATTTCGATGCCTCCACTTCCGTGGTCACTGTGGGGAAAATCGAAGTGGCCGAAAAGATGGGGAAAACCCTCCCCTTGGGCTGGGGCATCGGCGCTGAGGGAAAAGAGGAGCAAAATCCATCTGCGCTACTTCAGAGCATTTATGCGGGAACCTCGGGCCTGCACCCTTTGGGGGGAGGAACGGAAGAGTTCGGCGGGCATAAGGGGTATGGCATCTCCATGATGGTGGAGATCCTGACCAGCATCCTCTCCCTGGGAACGCCTTCCCATCTGGTGGAGAAGGAGGAAGGTCAGGCGGGAGTCTGTCATTTCTTTGCCGCCATCGATCCGAAAATCTTTGGCGATCCCCAGGCCATTCAGCAGCATTTGTCGGGTTATCTGGAAGCCCTTCGCCAGTCTCCCAAGGCCTTTGGGCAAGAGCGGATCTACATCCACGGAGAAAAGGAGCGGGAAGCTTATGCCGTACGGATTCTTGAAGGCATACCCGTCACCGAAGGGAGCTGGAATGAGATGAGGACCCTGGCCGAAGATCTGGGACTAAAGATGGAGGAATATTTCCAGGAGAGCTAGTTCAGGAAGAAAATCAGGAAGCCGGGCAGTGCCCGGCTTCCTTTATTGCCACGATTCCTTCAGTTGACGTAGACGGTGGTTCCGTAGGGAATAGTATCATAGATGTATTTGGCGTTGGCCGTGGCCATGCGCACACAGCCTTTGGAGAGGTATTTTCCCAGCCTTCCGTCCACCACATGGCCTTCCAGGTCATAGACGATGGAGTGCATGAGATAATCCCCGTAGAACTGGGTATAATACTTGCACATCCAGTCCTCATGATCGGGAACGATGAAGGAGAGCCCCTTCTTTTTCACAGAGAAGGTTCCCTTAATGGTGGGCGTGGAAGGTTTGCCCACGGTGACCGCAAAGTTCTTCAGGAGAGTCCATTGCCCGGCTTCCCCCTGGAAGAGATAGAGCCGGGGGATGGAGGTGTCGATCCAAAGGAGATAGGGCGTGGGGCTTTGGAGTCCTTTGCGGTCCACAAAGCTCTCTGCGGCGGAGGCGGTGACCACGGTCTCCGGGCGGGATCCCGTGTACCAGGTCTTCGTTGTGGGAGCTAGAAGGAGCTTGGCGCAGGTCTTCGCATCGGCAGTTCCGGTGATGGAAAGACCGTTTCTAAGCTGGAAGTCCTTCACTGCCCACAGGGTGGCACTGCCGAAAACACCGTCCAGGTTCAGCCGGTAATTGAAACGATTGAGGTAGATCTGGAGCGTCAGCACCTCACCCCCGGAGGATCCTTTGGCTAAGAGAGTGGAGAAAACAGGACCCGGAAAGCGGGTCTCCTCCACCGGTTCCTTGGCCAAAAGTTTCAGGAGCTTATCATCAGCGGTACCGGTAAGGGGCAGAGCCTGTCTCTTCTGAACATCCCGGACAGCCCACTGGGTCAGGGGCCCGAAGTCGCCATCAGGAGACAGTGGATAGCCGTAAGCCACCAGTCGAAGCTGCAGGGCCTTAACGCCTTCTCCCCGGTCTCCCAAGGTGTAGATCACCGGTGGAGGGGGAGGTGTCCATCGTCCGAAGGGTTCTCCCCGATAAGGGATCACGGGATGTCGACGAAGGAGGTGCAGGGGAAGGGCTTTTGCTGACGCTTCCAGGACGGGAGTGCCCGACAGTTCCATGAGGAAATTAACAGGAGACTCCGCGAAGACAAGTACAGGGGGGCGGCTCACCAGGGACGATAAAAGAATCAGAACCAAGAGACGGAGAATCATCCGACCTGTTCTGCCTTTCATGATCATCACCTCCAGGCGCATTCCCGTGAATTGCTGAAGTAAAAATCCATCGATCTTTGCTGGTTCCTTTCACCCTCATTGGAGGAGATGAGCCGGAATTTTGGATGACATTATGGTAAAAACCCGGGATCATCCCCCCGGGAAAAGGGGGAATCTTTGCTCTACGAAAAAAGCCGGGAAGGATCATCCGCTTGGGATCCTTTCCGGCTTTTAGGCTATGGGCTAGCCTGATTTATGATTGCTGAGGAACCTAAGCCTTACTTGGCAGCTCCGGTATAGGCTTCAAAAAAGCTCAAGGTGGAAGGCTTGGCATTTCCGGTGTAACCGGTGAAGAAGTCCTGGGATTCCGCCGTGCGGTTTGCACCAGTGTAGCTGGTGAAGAAATCCTGGAATTCGGCTTTGCCTGCGCCCGTATAGCTGGTGAAGAAGTCGGTATCCTTGGCCGTGTATCCTCCGGTGTAGCTGGTGAAAAAGTCGTTGCTGCTGGTCAGCGCAGAATCAAAGGTTTCTTCAGCGTTGATCTCGTGGCCGGTGGTGGTAACAAATTTCATAATAATCCATCCTTTTTTCTTTTGTTTTGTGTCAGGTTGGAAAATTCCGAAGCCATCGGAGGTGCCTTGGTGCCCATCTTGCTGTCGGTGATGGGGGGGTTCTCTAACTTGCAATTTGCATTATAGACCTCTCACAAAAAGTTTCAAGGACACGAAAACGGTTTATTAAAAGTTTAACAATATTTAAGGATTATGTCATTTCAAGGGAAAAGGCGGGAAAAGGCCTGGTACCGTCATGAGGACGATATCAGGACTTTAGGATTAGAAAGCGCTCACCTCGCCGGTGAGTTTGTGGATCAGATCCTTCACCTGAGGATGCTGATGGGCAAGGAGAGGACCGTCCCCATGTTCATAGTCCGCATCCACATAGCCCGGGGCAATGGTTTTCCCCAGGAGAGCCAGCTCTCCTCCCGAGACCAGGCGAGCCCCTTGCCAGACACCGGCAGGAACCACGTGCTGCGGAGTCTCTCCTTTGGAGATGTCCGCCCCCAGTCGGGTGATCCGGTGGGAGCCATCGGGAAATAGTTCCAAAAGCTCCACAGGATGGCCCAGGTAGAAATGAAACACCTCATCCGTGGGAAGCCGATGCATGTGGGAGAAGGAATCCTTGGTGAGCAGATAGTAGATGGCCGTGGAAGCGGGTTTTCCTCCGATAACCGCTTTGCTCACATACGTCAGCTTGGCCATGCCTCCCTGGCTTGTCAGGGGTTCTTGGACAGTTCTTCCACTTCTTCTTTGGTGAACAGCTTCTTACTCATCTCGTCTCCTCCTGAATCCTTATTTGATATTCTTTCAGTATAACAAAATTACCCTATAGTGTAGCTACCTTTTTAGGGGGGTCTATACATAAGGTACATTTTAACGAAGGCAATCTTTTTTTCTTTAGTTCAGCGTACTGATGGAAAGACTAATTCTTGCTGAGGAAAGTCAGGGCATACTCTGCATAGAGGGCGCTGCCGCCGATGAGGGCATCCTCATCAATATCAAAATTCTCGTTGTGGTGGGCAAAGTCGGTTTTCTTCGCAGCGTTCTTCGTTCCGATGAAGGCGAAGCAGCCGGGCTTTTCGTTGAGGAAGTAGGCGAAGTCCTCACCTCCGGTGGTTTTCTCCAGCTTGACGATATTGTCCGCACCGTGGGTCTTCAGGGCAGCCTCATAGGCCAGGGCAGAAGATGCTTCCTCGTTGATCAATGGAGGCGTCACATAGGAGTATTCCAGGGTCGCTTCGCAGCGATACATGGCGGCTGTGCTCTCCACCACACGACGGATGGAGTCTTCAATGGTTCCGGCAATTTCCCGGGAGAAATAGCGGACGGTTCCTTCCAGCTCGGCGGATCCGGCAATGACGTTAAAGCGGTTTCCGCTGTGGATGGAGCCCACGGAAATGACTAAAGGTTCCAGAGGGCTGTATTCCCGGCTCACCAGGGTCTGGAGGTTGAGGACCATGGCCGAGGCCACGACCACGGCATCCAGGGTCTGATGGGGCATAGAGCCATGCCCGGATTTTCCGGTGATGTTGATTTTGAAGATGTCCGCAGCGGCCATTCTTGGACCAGCTTCCACGGAGACTTTTCCAGCCTCCAGTCCGGACCAGACATGGGCACCAAAGAAGTTGTCGACTTTGCTGTACCAGTCTCCCGCAGCCATGAGGGCTTTGGCGCCGGCGGCCACTTCCTCCGCTGGCTGGAAGACGAGCTTTACGGTTCCGTCAAAGGTGTCCTTCATGTCGTTGAGGATCTGGGCAGCGCCGAGCAAAATCGCCGTGTGGGCATCATGGCCACAGGCATGCATTTTGCCATGGGTTTGGGATTTGTAGGGAACGTCGTTTTTCTGGGTGACATTTAAGGCATCCATATCGCTGCGTAGCGCCACGGTCTTTCCGGGGCCACGGCCTTCGATGGTGGCCACGAGGCCCGTTTCGGTGAGCCGCTCATAGGGCACGCCGATTTTCTCCAGTTCCTTTGCCACAAAGTTTGTGGTTTCGAACTCCTCCAGGCTAAGTTCCGGATGCATGTGGAAGTGTCTACGCATAGCGATGACATAGTCATTATATTTTGCAGCATTTTCTTGAATGTTCAACATGAGGTACCTCCTAAAATAGATGAGTTATCTTAAAGCAGCGGAGCAAGGATTCCCGCCAGCACCACGGAAGCGATGGAGACGGTGATAAAACCGGCCACCAGCATCTTGGGCATGATCGCATCAACGATGGCTGCGACTTCTTCGCTGTTCTCGCCTGTGGCTACAGCCACTTCATTGGAGATGATGTAGGTTCCAGGGAAGCCGAAGAGGGCAGATGCGCCGATGGCTACGGCCAGGTAAGGGGAAACCTTCAGGATCTTTCCCGCGAGGAAGCTGAAGATGATGATGCCGACGGAACCGATGACGAGGCTCAGGACGATGGTGCTGAGAAGCTCCAGGACGATTTGGGGTGTAGCCTTGGAGAGATTGGAGAAGATGACGGCCATGAGGGCTACCATGGCAAAACCGAAGGCGTTGGCCTCCTTCAGCACTTCCCGGTCCAGGAATCCCGTTTCTGCGGCAAGGATTCCAAAGAGTAAAGAGAGGATGTTCTTGTCCAGAAGATTGAAGCCCACCAGTTCCATGGTTTTAGCGGAGACGAAGGTGGCAAGAAGAGCTACCACAGCGGCCTTGGCCAGATAGAGATTCTCGGAGGCGTACTTGGCGGCCACGGGCTTGAAGAACTTGGGTTTGGCTTCAGCCACCTGAACGCTGGATTTTTCCGATGCCAGTTCTCCGCTGCGCAGCTTTTTCAGTACATGCTTCGCTTCGATCTTCAGACAGAAGGAGGCGATAGGATAGCCCACGAAGCCCTGGACAACAACCAGAAGGGTAGCAAGAACCGCATAGCTTTCATTGCCGATGGCTCTGGCCGCATCGGCCATCTGAATGCCGGCAATGACACCACCGGCGATGGGAGGAGCGGCAATGATGGCGGCTTCTCGGCCAATGATGGGCGCGCCGATGACGAGGAGGGCAATAACGATACCCACGATGGCCGCAATGGCAACGACCACGGTCTTCCACTGCTCCTTCAGCTGCTTGAAGTTCAGCATGGTGCCCATGTGGACGAGAAGGAGGGTAATGAGAAGTCCGCCGATCCCCTGCAGCTTGGACGTCTCAAAGAGCGTAGTGGGAACGCCGATCCAAAACCCGATGAGGAAAATCACCGAGCAGGTAAAGAGCATGGACACGATACTTTTGGTTTTCACCGAGATAAAGTCGCCGATGGAGTAGACCACCAGGATGAAGGTTAATGAGATGATTGCTTCCATTTTGTTTCCCCTTTTCGTATAAAAATATAAAGCACAAAAAATTGTGTTAAAGGCCATAATACCCCAGGATTTTGCCAGTGTCAAAGGAAAAAGGGAAAAGAATAAATTGGTTCAACAAGAAAAGGGCCAAAATATCAATAAATCAGCAAAATCAACTCAATAGTTTGAAGATCAAATCGTTTCCAGTTTTTGTGGAGCGGATGGAAATTGCGAAACTCTCGAATTTTTCACAATTATTCGGGGAAGAACGAGTTCAGGTTGACTGGAGTTATTTCATTGGGAGTCAGGTGACTCTCCGGGGAACTGTTGCCAAAGGGCATGTCCTCCCTACCGAGTAGTGGCCAGATTTCCTCGTGAGCTAGAAAGATACTTGAAAAAGAGTTTAAGAAGGTGTTCTTTGCAGGAGCAGTGAACGAAAAAAGACCCACACCAAAATGAGGTGCAGGTCCGGACTAATCGAAGAGTCAAGTCATGGGGAGAATGCAAATTCTTGAGAATGTATGATTCGGGAGAGAAATAGTCTTGGCTGGAGGTCTTATCCCAGCACCAGGTGCTGAAGATCATTGACTCCATCCAGATAGAGGAACCGTGCTGCCGCCACTTCCACAATGCAGGCATCGCGGTTTTTCGCGATGGTGCCCAGACTGGGGTGACGCGTGACCATTTCCTCCATGATCGTCATGGTTTCCGGGGTATCGTCCAGAATTCTGGCCAGGCCATAGACAGTGAGGGCCTTCACCTGCTGCTCATGATCGGTCCTTCGGGTATCGATGAGCAGGCTGACTTGGGGGTTTTCCGTGATATTCTGATGCTTCAGGCTGCCCCTTAAGGTGATCAAGTAAAGCTTGGTTCCATCATCCTGGGGGAGGTAGAGCATGAGGGAGCTGTTGGGGGCATTGTCTTTGCTGGTGGATAATACACAGAACGTATTCTCTTTGATCATGGTCTTGCAGGCTTCGAGATTCATCTTCATCCCTCCAGTGGTTCATCTTGATTTCAGTATACCATGAAAGTTAAGGGGAAGAGATGAATGACATCATGCCGAGATAGCGAAAGTACTGTCAAAAAAAGCCCTGTACGTGGCATATCATTAATGAATCTTTCAGGGCGTCAATGTTTTTTGGAATTTTGCCTTATTGTCCATCATTCGATGATTTGCTATACTTATAAATAGAAAGAAAATTCAATCGAAACCGCTTTTCACCGCATTACAATTTTAAGGAGGGTATTATGGCATCGAAATTTGTTGTGAAGGAAACGAAAACAGGCTTGAAGTTCGATCTGCTGGCTACCAATGGCCAAGTCATTGCCACATCCGAGGTTTATTCCTCCAAAGCAGCGGTCCAGAATGGAATTCAAAGCGTGAAGAACAATGCTCCGGTTTCGGAACTGGAAGATCAGACAGCGGAGGGCTTCAGCGTCATGAAGAACCCGAAGTTTGAAGTCTACAAGGATCATGCCGGGGAATTCAGATTCCGGCTGAAGGCCAAGAACGGCCAGGTCATCGCCACCAGTGAAGGCTATAAGACCAAGGCTTCCTGCGTAAACGGGGTGGAGTCCGTCAAGAAGAATGCCCCGGAAGCTGCCGTAGAATAGCAGAGGATCAATTTTTCCTGAAATAATAAAGTCCACCTGATGTGTTCGATGACACTTCAGGTGGATTTCTCATGGCTTAGCATAGAAAATATGAAGTACTTTGGAGTATACCTCTACCTCATCGAAAGTTGGAGTCGACACGGAGGTTCTTTAGGAGTCCCATTGGCAGAGTTTCAATGCCACGTGGTACTCATCCTTCATGGGCACACCTTCGCTGGTCAAGAGCTGCCGCTGCTCTGTCCATCCGGGGACCAGTCTGCCGGCATGATTCACCACCCGATGGCAAGGGTAGCGTCCATAATACTCGGACATGCTGAGGACCTTCCCCACAAGTCGAGCATTCTTTTCGCGCCCGATTAGCCGTGCAATTTGGCCGTAGGTGGCCACCTTGCCCTGGGGGATTTCCTCCACCACAGACAGGATCTCATAAATCAGATTTTCATCGAGAATTCGGTTCATCATCTTCACCTCAAGAAGGGCTATTAAAGATTGCTCCGTTATTTTTCGGGAAATGGGGACCTAGGATGAACTGGCTGTCTCCTTAATCCAGTACATCTTCTCCAGATCAATGAGTTGAACATTCTGTTGATCAGCGGATTCTTTGAGCAGGTCTTCCGTAAAGCCTGACTTTGAAAAGAGCATGTACTGTTTGTTTTCCTGGGGAAATAATCTTGCCTTACTTCGTAAGGCATCGAATACCTTGGTATCAAGCTTCTGATTTCGCCACTTGCATTCCCCGAAAAGAATAGCATTATTCCCGAGTGCCACAATATCAATTTCTTCTTGTCGTTTTTCATAAGGGTTATTGCCCCACCAGTTGCCATACTCCAGGATATAAAAAGGGACTTCATTTCGTTGAATGCAAGATTCGAGATACTGTATCGCCATCTGTTCAAATTCGAACCCCATGAATTCGGATAAGTTCTCTGCTATCCGTTCATCAAAGACGATATCCCCTTGGCGAAGTTCAATCGCCTGGAGGTTAGGTCGGACAAACTTATACCAAAAACGATACATTCCATCCACAATGACGTAAATCGATTTTCTTTCTGTTTTTTCCCCTATGGGCGTTCTTTTCTCAATAATTCCCAGCTCCATAAGCGCCTTTAAGTAATGGCTTAATGCTCCGGAAGTTTGCCCGATCTTCGACGCGATTTCATGATTTCTTGTGGAACCATGGGCGATGGCGGATAAGATGTCATTATAGATTTTGGGTTCCCTCATCTCTTGCTGAAGGAGATTCCGGGGTTCCTCAAATAATCTTCCGCTGGGGGTAAGATACAGATTGATAATATTTGATCTTAAGGATAAGTCGGGATCGACAAAGGATAAGTATTCGGCTACTCCACCAGTTATTGCGAAAAACATTGAGGCATCCTCATTGGAGAATGAGCTTAGATACTGCCTGCATTCCCAATAAGTGAAGGGTTTGATTTTGTATTGAGCAGTTCTTCTTCCGTATAGGGGGCTCTTATATCCAAGCACCTGATTTTCCATAAAGGACAAGGATGATCCGCAGAGAATGAGCATTAATTTTGAATGGGAACGATAATGATCTATGGTAGCCTGAAGTACAGAAGATACAGACGGTTCAGCATTGGCGAGATATGGATATTCATCAATTACAAAAATAATTCGCTTGTTTGTGGATGCTTCAAATAAGAAGGTGAAGGCCTCGGGTAAGGTTTTGAAGCTAGGCAGCTGTGCAGGGAATCCTGTAGCCTGATAAATGGCTTTCGACAGAATTTCCAGATTCAAGGAAAGTGAGGATTCAATTCCAATGGCGTATCCTGCATTTTCTTTGCCTGTGATAAACTTATTGATCAGCGTGGTCTTTCCGATACGTCGCCGTCCGTAAATGACGGACATTTCAAATTGATTTGAACGATATTGATTCTCCAAATCTTCTAACTCGTAAGTTCTTCCAATAAAATCCATCTTCGCCCCTCCTCGTTTCCCTTATTATATCAGCAAAATCATAATTAGCAAAATCATAATGATGCAAATTGTGATTTTGCTAATTATCCCATCTGTTTGATTTTATCAGGAGTTCGGAGAATGGGAATCTCTCCTTTCCAATATTTTTCGGCTGTATACGAGAGGCTGAGATTTAAACAAGACATGCTGTGTTAAAATGAAAGCAAATTCGATAGTTTCGATGAAAATGACTGATCGCTCACCATTGTCATTGACGCAAGCGGGATACTCTTTCCCAAAAGGGGGATCATTATGGAAAAACGAAGACTGGAAAAACTGAACATTTCACCCTCTCTTCTCGGCTTTGGCTGTATGCGCTTTCCCATGCGGGAGGATAAGAGTATCCACGAGGAAAAAGCTCAGGCGCTGCTGGATCGGGCCCTGGCCGCGGGGGTGACCTATATTGACACGGCATACCCGTATCACAATGAGCAGAGCGAAAAGTTCCTGGGACGGGCTCTGTCCAAACATGATCGGAACAGCTACTTTCTTGCCACAAAACTTCCTGTTTGGCTGGTGGAGAAGACCGCCGATGTTCGACGATATTTTGAGGAGCAGCTGAGAAGACTGCAGACAGATCATGTGGATTTCTACCTTTTCCATGCCCTGAACAAGGACCGCTGGGAAGCCATCAAAAGGCTGGGGATGATTCATGAAGTGGAGAAACTCCGGGAGGAGGGGAAGATCCGCTATATCGGGTTCTCTTTCCACGATGAATACACGGTATTTGAAGAGATCCTGACATACCGAGACTGGGATTTCTGCCAAATTCAGCTGAACTATGTGGATACCGTGATTCAGCAGGGAATGAAAGGATATGATCTGGCAGAAAAGCTGGGGATCCCCATTATCATCATGGAACCGGTCAAGGGAGGCGCTTTGGCGAAGCTTCCTGCAGCCATGGAAGAAATCTTCCGCGAGGTCAGTCCCCATCGATCTGTGGCTTCCTGGGCTTTTCGGTATGTGGCTTCGCTTCCCAACGTCAAAGTCATCCTGTCCGGCATGACCGAAATGGATCAGCTGGAGGATAATCTGCACACTTTTGGGGATTTTACGCCGCTTAGTCCCGCGGAGTCCGACGCTGTGGAGCAGGTAACTAAAATCTACCGAAGTAGGCAGCGAAATGAATGCACGGCCTGTGGATACTGCATGCCCTGTCCATTCGGGGTTAATATTCCAGGGAACTTCAAAATCTGGAATAATGGAGCAATCTATGAGGATCTTCCAGGAGCAAAGCTGAACTATCAAAGCATGGATGAATCAAGACGAGCCTCCATGTGCCAGGAATGTGGAGCCTGTGAACCCCAGTGTCCCCAGTTCATCACGATTATCGAGGATTTGAAGAAGGTCGTCCTGGAGCTGGGATGAAATATTTAGAGATTGGTCATTTTGATTCATGGATTTATTTCTTAAAAGCTTTATGAGAACTTGTAAGTCTTGAAGAGAGGAAGGTCTCTTTTTGATTCTCTTTGCAGTCTTGGCGAGAAAAAATAAATCAATCAGATTGTCATAAAAGGCTTGGTTTCTCATTCAAGTGGGACCAAGCTTTTTTATGCTTATCAAAGCTGTTGTTAGTGGGATAGGTTAGTCTTCAACTGTAAGTGCCACTTATTATCATTGCTGAAGGATCTAAGTTAGTCTATTTGACATTTTGGACTCTCTTGAAAGCATACGTTGGTTGTCTGCGAGCCCGAGACAGTCTTAGTTGTGAGATGTACTTCCAGTATTATCGAGCATCGTCTACAACGTCAGGAAGGCATAGAGAGAGATTATTTAGTAAAAAAAGTAAATATTTTGTTAGGGGGTATACAAAACAAAACAATGATGTTATGATGACACTAACAAAACATAAAGGAGGTCGTACCCATGAAAATTGATGTCAATAAAATCATTAGTCCGGAGGATCTATTGGATGATTTTGAAGGTATTTGCGAGAGGTTGGAGTCAGATAGAGAAGCGTTTATATTTCAGAACAACAAACCTACCCATGTCATAATGACAATTAAGCATTACCAAAACATGGAGGATAGTGCGAATGAACAAGTTCTTGACATTACCGACCATCCTGAAAATGAGGATATCGATACGTTGCTTAATAAGATCGGCAGAAGAGTATTTATCGAGTACTATTATGTGTTTAAAGCTGATGACAACCCTGAAGAAAAACTTATTAAAGAAGAATTCACTCTAAATTCAAGAAGAAGTAGAAGTTCAAGCGCAAGGAAGATTTTCAGAGATGGGTTACAAGTGCTAGCGTTAAAAAGTATTATTCAGTCGTCAAAACTTGATGAAGAAATTTTAGCAAGAGCAAAAAATATACTAGTCGCGGAGATCGGGGATAACTTAAAGAATGACTCCGTAGACGAACACGTAATCGAAAAAGGTGAAATGAAAATTGGAAAGACAGTAAGGTTTTTGTTTACTAGATTCCTGCAAGGTGATTTTCTTACAGAAAGTGAAATCAAGTCGATGACTGATGAAGAGTATTCGAAGAAGACCTTCAATATTAACTTTCAAGTGCTAAAAATTGTTGATGTAAATACTCCAATTGAAGATCAAAAACGGGATCTGAGAGGCTATAACCGATACTATGATTCGCCCATCGTAACAGCAAAACATAAATACCTTCTATGTTCTCAATGGGTGGAGAGTTTACACCGAAAATCGTTTGAACTCTGGCTTGAAGAAAAGCTTATGAGTATTCTGCTTTCTCGCGTTGAAGTTTTGAATACCGGTACTGAGTTTGGAATAAGAGATCTGTTAAGTGACTTTTGGCAGTATGTCCCACATAGTACACTACGCACACTAGGAAAGAGGTTCAACTACCATGCTCTTAGTCATGGGGAAATAGATCCGATTGAAAAAAGAAACAATAATCAATTTTACAGAAAACTTTAGAGGATGGTTGATGAGGATATCAATCGACACTAACATAAATTAACATCCGGAAAGTGCCAGAACGCCACCTCTTTATAGATGGTGGCGTTATTCTAGCCAAATTTATATTTTGACGAATAAGTAATATTTCCATTGAAAGGCTGAAATCTAGTGAGTACACTAGCAATAGTCATAATTCAAAGCATTCATATTTACTTAGTGTTACTTGTGGTAGGGCTTCCCGAAGGATATCCGTCGGCGTAGCCATGAACAGGTCTGATCGAAGATAAGCGTCTTTTGCAATTAGACAGAGTAGTTCGAAGTAAATGAGCGCATAGCGGTTTTCTGGTTCCGCATTTTTCACCCATGGAGTAACATGATGGATACTCCATGGGTTTTTTCTGTCTACGATGACCGTGAGTATTCATCCACGAAGATAGTTTTTTGTGCGGACTGTTCATCAAGCGAGTCCGAACGATCAAGGCTACTGGAGGAGCATTTTTGGGAGAATGCCCGATAATTAACGAACGATGCAAGCTTATGAGATGAAAAAATCATTGACCAAGACGAATGATTCATGGTATATCTATAACATCGTTCAACTAAACGGCTTGGTGACGATTTTGAGGGTTGTCCTCAAGTGTTGGTCATCCATGGTTGTGTTGAAGAAAATGACGGTGCGAGGTTCATTCTATCGGATGATTGTAGTCTAGATCGGATGAACACCTAGAGTTCGAAAATTGTTTGAAATACACGAGGGAAGTGTGAAAATGAAGAAAAATGAAGCCGGAAATACATCTTTGTTCGACTATGAAGGAAAACCGAGTTGGGCAAAGTCAATTCCACTGGGAATTCAGCATGTTCTTGCCATGATTGTTGGTAATGTTACCCCATCGATTATGGTTGCTGCAGCGACAGGAATGACCATGGATGAACGAACTCTATTGGTCCAGACTGGGATGTTTATTGCAGGGATTGCCACCTTCATGCAGCTTTTCGCTATTAAGCAGATTGGGGCGAAGCTTCCAGTCATCATGGGAATATCCTTTTCCTATATTCCCGTACTGTTAGCCATTGGATCAGAATTCGGGATTTCAGCGATTTTTGGAGCTCAGCTCATCGGATCCCTGGCCGCGATTCTGATGGGTTTCTTCATTAAGCCCATTCGAAAATACTTTCCACCCATCGTGGCAGGTACAGTGGTACTGACCATCGGTCTTTCCCTGTACCCCATCGGCGTAAACTATATGGCCGGTGGACTGGGAACGCCGACTTATGGTTCACTCTTAAATTGGGGTGTAGCCTTCGTGGTGATGGCAACTGTTCTTGTCTGCAACAATTATGGAAAAGGGTTTTTTAAGCTGGCCTCTATTCTTGTGGGAATTCTTGTCGGTTATTTGGTCGCATTACCACTAGGTATGGTTAATTTTGCGCCACTGGCATCAGCGAGCTGGGTAGCAATGCCAAAACCACTGTACTTCGGCATCGAGTTCTATCCGACAGCGGCAATTTCCATGGTAGTCATGTATGTGGTTAATTCGATCCAGGCCGTAGGGGATTTTTCTTCCACCACTGTGGGGGGGTTCAACAGAGAAGTCACCGATGATG
This sequence comes from Proteiniclasticum sediminis, assembly GCF_018128025.1. Classification (GTDB taxonomy): domain Bacteria; phylum Bacillota; class Clostridia; order Clostridiales; family Clostridiaceae; genus Proteiniclasticum; species Proteiniclasticum sediminis. The sequence continues at coordinate 21,359 of NZ_JAGSCS010000011.1, forward strand.
AGCTTTCTGGCGGAATTAAGTCCTATGGGCTTTCCAGTGTCCTCGCCTCGATTCTTGGCGCTCTGCCGACGGCAACGTACAGTCAAAATGTAGGCATCGTTGCAAGCACAAAGGTTGTGGCGAGAAGAGTGTTTGCGATTGCCGCCAGTATCGTGATCGTTGCGGGCCTCATTCCTAAGTTTGGTGCCTTTATGACAACGATCCCCTACGCAGTCCTGGGTGGAGCAACGATTTCAGTATTTGGCATGATTACCATGACAGGGATAAAGCTCATTACGCAAGAGGAACTGTCGAATCGAAACATGTCCATCGTTGGTCTTTCCATTGCTTTAGGTATGGGGATCACCCAAGTACCCGCAGCGCTGATCAATTTTCCGGACTGGTTCATGATGGTCTTCGGAAGATCTCCGGTGGTCATTGCGACCCTGATGGCTCTTTTCCTGAATGTTGTCATTCCGAAAAAGTCACTGGCAGAAGAGCAGAAGGAACGAGAGAATCTCGATAAAGAAGACGTCTAGAAGAGCAGCTGAGCTGCAATGTGTGCAGAATCCTTCAATACGAAGACGGACTCAAATGTCGAGGAAGTGAAGAAATGTGAAGAGACGATGTTCTGGATCAAGACTATGGCGCATGAAAAAAACCGTACTTGAAAGATAATGATCCTTTATTGAATGAACGAGAAAAGGACGAAGTCGTTTTGAATGGCTTTGTCCGTCCTTTTTTTGACGACACCCTGGGGTGACCCCTGGAGGATAATGTCGTCAAAGAGATCAATAAAGGATACATAAATCTGCAGATCAGAATGGGACATCATTAGGAACAGGCTAGGAAAAGATTGAATAAACCAATGGGCAGATCGTTGGTAATCGTACGTTACCTTGAATAACAGAAGAAATGCCTGTAAAATTAATACAGGAGAAAACTAAATATTTCGTTAATTTAATATCATAAAAATATATTCTAGTCTCAAATACAACAAAAATTATCGTTCATTTCGCCTTGGTGAAGGGATGAAGAAAAGAGGAAGTACAGAATGAACAAAAGATTAAAGACCCTGGTGTCAGGATTCATCGTCAGTGTCATGGCGATCACTTTAGGAGCATGTCAGCCAAAGGCTGCGGAAACTCCCGTGGAAACCCCTGGGGTGGAGACCCCCACAGAAGTTGAGGGCGTTAAAGTCACGGATGATCTAGGCCGAGAAGTCATGTTTGAAAAAACACCGGAACGGTTAGTCAGCGGATACTACATCACATCCAGCATGCTCATGGCGTTAGGACTTGCGGACAAAATGGTCGGAATTGAGGCCAAGGCCGAGAGCAGGCCCTTATATTCCCTAGCGGCTCCAGAACTTTTAAAAGTGCCCAATGTGGGTACGGCGAAGGAGTTTAACATGGAAGGCGCGTTGGCTCTAAAACCAGAACTCCTTGTGGTTCCTGTTCGTTTGAAAGACGTGATCAAGACCCTGGAGGGTTTATCGGTTAAAGCCTTAGGGGTTAATCCGGAAAGTTTTACCGACATGGAAAAAGTGCTGACCATGCTGGGGGAAGCCGCGGGAACGCTAGACAGAGCAAAAGAAATCATTTCGTACAATAAGGAGCTCCTGGCCAAGGCGAAAGCCGTAGCAGGGAACGTCCCTGAAGAAGAAAAGGCCACGGTTTACTTTGGGGGCAATAGCAGCTTGTTAACCACCGCCGGGGGTAAAATGCATCAGTCTTCCTTGATTGAAGAAGCTGGAGCAAAAAACGTCGCCAAGGAGCTGGAAGACAGCTACTGGTCCGAAGTGTCTTATGAGCAGATCCTCGCATGGCAGCCTGACTATATTATCCTGGCTTCGGATGCCAGCTATACCGTAGAGGATGTTTTAACGGATCCTGTTCTTTCGGACCTTACGGCAGTAAAAGAAAAGAAAGTCTATAAACTTCCGTCAAATCTTGAATCTTGGGATTCGCCAGTACCGGCAAGTGTTCTGGGCGTGTTAGCCATATGCTCTTATCTTTATGAAGAGAAATATGACGCGGAACAACTAAAAGCGGATGTGGTGGCGTATTATGAAAAGTTCTATGGCTTTACCTTCTCGGGAGAACTAAATTAAAGAGAAACAACTGAAAATAGAAGGAGGGAAATGTCTATGGAGAAAAAGCTAAAAAAAACAGTGATTTTTCTTCTGATCAGTACGCTATCCCTCCTGTTTCTTTCCCTAGAAGTTGGGAAGTATGAGGTGTCTTTGACAAGCATGATCTTGGGAAAGATGACGGATCCTCTGGATTATCAGGTGTTTTATCAGCTAAGACTGCCCAGAACTCTGATGGCCCTCTATGCAGGGTTTGCCCTGTCTTTGGTGGGGGCATTTATGCAGACCATCTTTAAAAATCCCCTGGCTTCTCCCGATATCATGGGGGTCTCCAGTGGAGCCAGTGCGGGAGCGGCCCTAGGCATTATCCTGGGCGGTGGGGGCTTTCTTACCGTAACCTCGGGGGCTTTAGTGGGTGCACTTCTGGCCATTAGTCTGGCGGTATATCTTACACGCGGCCGATTTAGCCAACAGCTGGCTTCCTTTGTGGTGGCGGGAGTGGCGGTGAATGCCCTGGCCCAGTCGGTTCTCATGCTGATGAAACTGATGGCAGACCCGGAAAATCAGCTGTCTGCCATTGAATTCTGGCTTATGGGAGGCCTTGGGGCGGTCACCCTGGGAAAAGTTTCTCTGGGCCTTTTGGGAAGTCTCCCTGCGTTAATTCTCCTTCTCTTCCTCGGAAGACAGGTGGGGATCTTATCTTTATCCGATGGAGAAGCGCAAGCTTTGGGGGTAAGCCTTAAAATCATCAGACCAGTGATTCTATTTTTGTCTGCCTTAGTGGTGGCCTCATTAATCTCCATTACGGGAATTATATCCTTTATCGGCCTAGTTGCCCCACACCTGGCGAGATTGTTGCTAAGAACCAACAACCGAAATACTTGGATTGTTGCGGGACTCCTTGGCGGGAATCTTCTCTTGGTATCCGATATCCTCGCGAGAACCCTCACCTACGCGGAGATCCCCGTCAGCATTTTGACATCTCTTCTTGGGGCGCCCATTCTCATCATCTTAATGAGAGGGAAGGGGAAATTATGATGAAACTGAGCTTGGAAAATTTTCAGTGCGGCTATGACCACTGGCAAACGAAAAAGATCAATTTGAATCTTTACCCGGGAGAGCTGGTGGCTTTAGTGGGGAAGAATGGATCGGGGAAAAGCACCTTCGTGAAAGGGATGATGGCGCTTCTTAAATCAGAAGGAAAGAAGTCTTTGGGAGATACGGATTTAAGCCGGAAAACCACGAGGGAAATGGCGAAGTATATCAGCTTTATGCCGCAGACCTTTAAGGTGACCTATCCCATTTCGGTAGAGGAAATTATTCTCATGGGATTTAATCCGGATATGGGGATTTTCCAAAATTACAGTAAGACGATGAAAAAAGAGGTTCGTCGTGAACTGGAGGAGTTTGGTCTTCTGGAGTATCTTCACCGAGACTTTACCACCTTGAGTGAAGGGGAAAAACAAAAGGTGAGATTGATTCGCTCCCTGATTCGTGAAACTCCTGTACTTCTTTTGGATGAGCCGGAGAGCACCCTCGATTTCATGGTTCGCCATGAAATGATGGAACTGGTCTTGGCGGAAACGAAAAAGCGAAATTGCATTTCCCTTCTTGTGATTCATGATCCGAACCTAGCCTTACGTTACGCCGATCGAATTCATTTATTTAAAGAGGGTCAGGTCGTGTCCACCATTGAGGTTCATCAGGAGACGAAAGCGTCCATGGAAGAAAAGATGAGACAAGTCTATGGGGATGTGGAACTGGTGGAGTTTTCGCCAGGAAGAGTATTCGTGGATAAGCAAAATTAGAATCAAAATAATAAGATGGGTTCGCGTTGTATAGCAGGGATGTTAACAAGCGGGATCGCTGAAAACGGGGAAGAAAGGAAGAAGAAATATGTTTACGACAAAAAATCATGTTATGGTGAAAAGTCTGGAGGAAGCCTATGATCTGATTCAAGAAAGAGGCAGTGTAATTTTAGGCGGAATCATGTGGCTTAAAATGGGAAATAGAAAGATTGAAAATGCCATTGATCTTTCTGCACTGTCGTTAAATCGGATTGAAGAAGATGAAAATTCCTTTATCATCGGAGCCATGACCACCTTAAGAGACATGGAAATCCATGAAGGTTTAAATCGTTATTTTGAGGGGTATCTGGCCAAGGCCGTTAAAGGGATCGTGGGCGTTCAGTTTCGCAACGGGGCAACCGTAGGAGGATCAGTGGCTTCTAAGCTGGGATTCTCCGATGTTATCACGTCTCTTCTTGCCTTAGACACGGAGCTGGAGTTTGTGCATGCAGGGCGGGTTCCATTAAAAGATTATCTCGAAATGAAGCCGATCAAAGATGTTTTAGCCCGGATTATCATCAAAAAGGATGGTCGAAAAGCGGCTTATGAAACCGTGAGAAAAAGCGCCACAGATTTTCCGATTCTTGCCAGTGCGGTTTCCTACAACAATGGCGTATGGTCTGTCGTCTTGGGGGGAAGGCCAGGGGCGCCGAAGAGAATGGATTTTGAGGCAGGACCTCAGCTTCTGGAACAAGAAATGGAAGAGATGCAGAGGAAGATGATGGAAGAAATGACCTTTGGGACGAATTACCTGGGAAGTCAGGAGTACCGAAGCATGCTGGCAAAAGTGCTCACGAAAAGAAATGTAGAGAAGATCTCAGGAGGGTATCATGGACATTAAAATGTGGATCAATGGAAAAGAAGTGAAAGGAGAGGTAGCACCCGAGACGCTTCTCATTGATTTTGTTCGATCGAAAGGGAGTTTCAGTGTAAAAAGAGGCTGTGAAACCTCCAACTGTGGATTATGCACCGTACTGCTGGAAGGCAAACCGGTCCTTTCCTGCTCTACCCTTGTGGCCCGAGCCCAGGGAAAACATGTGGTCACCCTGGAAGGGATTCAAAAGGAGGCTTTGGAAATCGGGCTGTTTGTCGCCGATGAGGGAGCGGAACAGTGCGGTTTTTGCAGCCCAGGGTTGATCATGAATATGTATGCCATGAAAAATGAACTGAAAAATCCCAGTGATGAAGAGATTAAGCATTATCTTGCGGGCAATCTTTGTCGTTGTACAGGCTACATGGGGCATATGAGAGCCATTCGCAAATATTTGGATGCCCACCAGGAGGTAAGCCATGAAGACCGTAAATAAGAGTATACGCAAGAAAGATGCGATTCCCCTGATCACGGGTAAACCGGTTTTTACGGATGATATTACACCGGAACATTTTCTGACCGTAAAGCTTCTGCGAAGTCCCCATGCCCATGCGAGAGTCCTCCATGTTTCGAAAGAAGAGGCCATGAAAGTCGAAGGCATCGAATGCATCTTAACCCATGAGGAAGCTCCAAAAACAAGATTTACCACAGCCGGACAGACTTATCCGGAATTTAGTCCCTATGACCGGCTTATTCTGGATCCTTTAATTCGCAGTGTGGGAGATCCGGTGGCCATTATCGCCGGATGGGATGAAAAAGCGGTTGTCGAAGCCATGGCGCTAATCAAAGTCGAATACGAAGTGCTTACTCCTTTACTTGATTTTAGAACTGCCATCGATAGTGACATTATCGTCCATCCCGAGGATGATTTTCGCGCGTTAGTGGATGTGGGCGCTGACCCTAAGCGAAATCTTTGTGCCACAAGTTCCATGGAAATTGGCGATGTGGAGAAAGAGCTGCAGGACTGTGCCTATGTGGTGAACGAGAAATATCACACCCTGGCCAATAGCCAGGCGATGATGGAGACTTTCAGAACCCACACCAGTTTAGACCCTTACGGAAGACTGGTGGTGACAACGTCCACGCAGGTTCCCTTCCATGTCCGAAGGATTCTGTCCACAGCGCTGGAGATTCCCAAATCGAAGGTTCGAGTCATTAAGCCCAGAATCGGGGGAGGATTTGGCGCCAAGCAGTCCATCGTCAGTGAAATCTATCCGGCTCTCGTGACCAAGGTGACGGGAAAACCCGCCAAACTGATCTTTACCCGCGAAGAAAGCATGACTTGCGGACGGCCTCGCCATGAGAGTGAGATTACTGTTCGTCTCGGGGCTGATACGGACGGGAACATTAAAGTTATTCATATGCATTCGCTGTGGAATGCAGGGGCTTATGGAGACCATGGCCCCACTACGGTAGGGCTTTCCGGGCATAAAGCGATGACCATCTACAATAAAATCAAAGCCTCAAAGTTTGAATACGATGTGGTCTACACGAATACCATGGCCGGAGGAGCTTTTAGAGGATATGGGGCAACCCAAGGGTTCTTTGCGCTGGAATCCGCCGTGAATGAACTGGCAGCGAAGATGAATATGGATCCCACGGTGCTTCGAATGAAGAATATGCTGGATAAAACCCAGGTCGGGGACACTCTGCCCACATACTATAATGAAGTTCTCGGGAGCTGTCATCTGGACAATTGCCTCAAAAGAGCCAAAGAGATGATCGACTGGGATAATAAATACCCAGCAAGAGATATGGGGGACAATAAGGTGCGGAGTGTAGGCTGCGCTGTCGCCATGCAGGGATCAGGAATTTCGAACGTGGATGTAGGCGCGGTGGAGATTCGGCTGAATGATGATGGATTCTATACCCTTTTGATTGGAGCTACAGACATGGGGACGGGCTGCGATACCATCTTGGCCCAAATGGCCGCAGAATCCTTGGACTGCGACGTGGACAATATCGTGGTACATGGCGTGGACACGGATCTTTCGCCCTATGATACAGGATCCTATGCGTCCAGTACCACCTATATCACCGGCATGGCGGTGGTGAAGACCGCCGAGAAACTTCGGGATAAAATCCTTCAAGAAGGAGCTCGACTCTTGGATCTGCCAGTGGAAAACGTTGAGTTTGACGGAAAAAAAGTCTTTTCTCTGGAGCACAAAAAAGAAGTGACACTGCGGGACATTGGCAATAGTTCCCTGGTGGGAAGGAATCAGTACCTTACGGCCAGTGAGTCTCACTTTTCCCCCACCAGTCCTCCACCCTTCATGGCGGGTCTGGTGGAAATTGAAGTGGATAAGCAAACGGGGCAAATTGAACTGATTGACTATGTGGCCGTGGTGGACTGCGGTACCCCCATCAATCCAAACCTCGCCAGAATCCAGACGGAGGGAGGGATCGTCCAGGGGATCGGGATGGCTTTATACGAGGATGTGGTTCATGATACGAAGGGCAGACTCGTTCAGGACTCCTTCATGAAGTACAAGATTCCCTCTCGATTGGATGTGGGGAATATTCGTGTGGAGTTTGAGAGCAGTTATGAGCCGTCCGGACCTTTTGGCGCAAAATCCATTGGGGAAATTGTCATCAACACGCCTTCCCCCGCCATTGCAAACGCCGTGTATCATGCCACGAAAGTCAATGTGCGCAGTCTGCCCATCACCAGTGAAAAGGTCGCCATGGGGATGCTGGAAATTGCAGTAAATCCCTCCTAAAACAGAGTATGGAACACCCTGATATTGTAGACACCATGTCTTACGATCGGGGTGTTAACGATATAAAGGGAAGACCTAGGGGAGGAACAGACCATGCTGATGATGGTGACCGGTTTGCCCGGTACGGGGAAATCCACATTGTGCCAAAGAATCTTGAATGCTTTAGGCTGGAAAGCAGGCGGGTTTTGTACGATGCCTGTGATTCATGAGGGGAAAAGGATCGGGTTTGATCTGTTTCCCCTGGAAGAAGGGAAACGGACCCCTGCGGGTTTTCCCATGGCCAGGTTTAAAGAAAATGGAGAGCTCAAAATCGATCCGGATGCTTTTACCGTCATGGGCGTAAAAGCCATCGAGCGAAGCCTGAAGGACAAGAGTGAGTGTATCCTCATGGATGAAATCGGAAGGTTTGAAAAAGACATTCCTGCCTTTTTAGATGGCGTTTGGAATGCCATTGTGCAGAAAGAGATTCCTGTACTGGTGGTCTTAAAAAAGGAAAACCTTCCGTTTACTGGAAAAGTATGGAGCTTAGAAGAAGGCCTCCATGTGGACCTGGATCGGATGGGTCGAGAAGAGGCTTTCCAAATGGCTCTGGATTATTTTAAAAAGGAGGAAAAGAAGCGATGAAGCGGTATTTGCGGATCATCGTCATGGCTTCGGGTTTTAGCAGTCGCTTTGGAGAAAACAAGCTCCTTGTGAAAATTGAGGGAAAACCGATGTTTCAGTATGTGCTGGAGAATGTCTCTGCGTTTCTTAAGAAATATCCCGAGAAAGGAACAGGGATCCTGGTTTCTTCCTATGATGAAATTCTCAACACAGGAAAACTTTTCGGGCTGAAGTGTGTAGAGAATAGGTGTCCAGAAAATGGACTGTCTGAGTCCATTAAGCTGGGTTTAGGGTTTCCGCTAGAGGGTGGGGAAGAAACAAGAGAGGCTGCAGTTTTCCTAACCGCGGACCAGCCCTGGCTGAAGCAGGATACGTTAGAGGAATTTCTACTCCAAGCCGTGGAGACGGAAGCGGGGTTTCTGTGTGCGATAAACAACAAGATTACGGGGAATCCGGTGAGTTTTGACGAAAAGTATTATCCGGAATTACTCGAGCTACAGGGTGAGCAAGGCGGCAAAAAGGTCATGAATAAATACCTGGAAGATGTTGCGTATATGGAGATCGATAAAAAAGAGCTTAAAGATGTGGATCAGCCTCAAGATCTGGAATAGATGATTTGGGGATGCAAATCACAAGATGAGGTTTAAGATCGAGATTGTAAAATGGATTTCCAGGAAAAAGGGAAAGGGCAGTTTAGGGGTAACCCGGGAAGAGGAGCTGCTTTGTGCTGAGATTCCCCACAGCTTTTTGGGGAGATATCTTGAGTAAGACAGAAAAGCAACTCCTATTCATCGCTTTCCGAGCAATGAATAGGAGTTGTATTTGGGAAGGATTTACATTAAAGATGCGGATATAGAGTAGAACACAAGCTGATTCATGACAATAGAGCGGTACAATTTACAACATTACTTATGATAGGGTTCCCCATTGGTGATACGGAAAGAGCGGTAGATCTGTTCCAGAAGCGCCACAAGATGAAGGGGATCCTCGAGGGATATGGTGGTTAGGGAGAGGGAATCCTGGGCATCCGGGTACTTCATGTTCAAGATAAAGGTGATTTTGGAAACTCCCTGGGTGGCTAAAGAGTCCAGCTGCTGCGCAAAGGCCACGGAGTCCATCTGTCGGCCTTTCTGGCTGACGCGAATCATATACCCGGGAGAAGCCAGAGCGGCTTCCAGGTCGCTTTCCTTGACGGTTTCCAGGGAGAGGTTGCAGTACCTGCCCAGGCGTTTGGTGTATTCTTCCACGGCTTGCCGATAATATGCGGGAGAAGATGTATCTTTCATGAGGATTTTTAGGGTGAGCATGGCGCACCTCCATTTGTGGTTTTTCTTTCCTCAATCATAGCATGAAGACATCCGGTTCTCGTAGCAAAGAACCGGGTATTTTTTATCGGTTCCGGCGAAGTGTTAAAAAATGCACTTAAAATACAATTATTGTTATTGAATTAACAAAGTGATCTTGGTATACTCGTCAGGACAAAACAAATGGAGGAATCATAGGAATGAAATTGATGAAGAAAATTATGGCAGGATCCCTCATGGCGCTTCTTGCCCTCAGTGCATTCGGCTGCGGAAAGAAAGCCGATGAAAAGCCAGCCGGATCCTTGTTCACCGCGGGAACCTACACGGCAGAAGCCGATGGCCATGGTGGAAAAATCAAGGCCACCATCACCGTCACCGCAGAGAAGATCACGGAAATCACCGTGGATGCTCCCGATGAGACCCAGGGGCTGGGCGATGAAGCGGCGAAAGCCATCGCTTCCATGATCCTCGAAAGCCAGGGGCTGGGTGTGGATGTGGTCACCGGAGCCACCAATTCCAGTAACGGAGCCATTAAGGCCATCACGCTGGCATTGGAAAAGGCCGGTGCAGACATCGAAGCCCTGAAGAAAGTGAAGTACGAGAAAGAAACCGTGAAGCAGGAAGACCTGACCACTGACGTGGTGGTCATCGGCGCTGGTGGAGCGGGAATGGCTGCTGCAGTAGAAGCCGCCTCCGCAGGAAAATCTGTGGTCATTGTGGAAAAGATGCCCATCGTGGGAGGAAACACCAATCGTGCCACGGGCGGTATCAATGCAGCAGAAACCAAGTATCAGGAAGCTGCCGGGATTAAAGATACCATCCAGACCTTCTATGATGACACCATGAAGGGTGGAAAAAACCTCAATGATCCCCAGCTCCTTCGTATTCTTGTGGAAAACTCCGCCGAAGCTGTGGATTGGCTCAATGATTTAGGGGCAGGACTCACTCGCGTGACCTTGTCCGGTGGAGCCACCAATCCCCGTATCCATACCCCAGAAGACGGATCCCCTGTGGGCCCTGTCGTCGTCAAGGTCCTTTCCCAGAAGCTGGAATCCCTGGGGGTAAAGATCCTCATGGAAACCACCGCCAAGACCATTCTCACCAAGGATGGCGCTGCAGTCGGCATTGAAGCCGAAGATGCCAGCGGCAACAAATTTACCATCAGCGCCAAGGCGGTGATCATGGCTGCCGGCGGATTCGGCGCCAACAGCAAGATGGTGGAATCCTTCCGTCCTGACCTGGTGGGCTTCTCCACCACCAACCACGCCGGAGCCACCGGAGACGGCATCACCATGGCCCAGAGTGTGGGGGCAGATCTCACCGATATCGACCAGATCCAGATTCATCCCACCACAGATCCTGAATCCGGATACATGTTCACCGAAGGTCTCCGCGGCGACGGAGCCATCCTGATCAACGCGGAGGGCAAAAGGTTCACGGACGAATTGCTCACCCGCGACGTGGTCTCCGCCAATATCCTGGCCCAGACCGATGGGATTGCTTACCTCGTCACCAACGCAGAGATGAAGGAAGAAAATGCATCTTTAGCCGGTTATGTGAAGAAAGGCTATGCTGTAGAGTGTGCCTCCGCGGCGGATATTGCCACTCTTCTCGGAACCGACGCCGCCACTGTGGAAGCCACACTGAAGACCTACGGGGAAGCGGTGAAGAGCGGAACGGATGCCGAGTTTGGAAGAACCCATCTGACCCAGACCCTGGAAAATGGACCCTACTTTATCCTGAAGGTTACCCCCAGCATCCACCACACCATGGGTGGACTGAAGATTGATACCGAGGCCCGCGTCATTGGAACAGACGGCCAGGTGATCAAGGGACTGTATGCTGCCGGTGAAGTCACCGGAGGTGTCCACGGCGGAAACCGCATCGGCGGAAACGCCGTCACCGACATCATCGTCTTTGGAAGAATTGCCGGACAGACTGCAGCTGCTGACATGAAATAAGAATGGACCCAAAAAGGACTTGAGCGTCATGCTCAAGTCCTTTTCCATGGGGAGGATTCCATGTTGTCCCCTAACCGGTTATTTCCCGGAGAACTCTTTCTTCACCTGATCCAGGAGGGCGGGACGGGTGAGAAGATCATATCCCGTGAGGGCTAAAGCGCCGGCTCCCCGAAGGAGAGCCGCGTGAGCCTCGTCCGTGATGGTGCCGTCGGCAAACGCTTTGCTGTGGGAAGCGGCCTGGGGACAGCCAAAGCCGATGTAGGGATGGATGGCGGGCACCACATGGCTCACGTTGCCCATGTCGATGGAGCCCAAATCTTCCTTGGCGGGGGAAACTTTTTCCTCCCCCATGGCCAGGAGGTTCTGGGTAAAGCACTGGGAAAGGGTCTGGTTGGTTCGCATATTGTCATAGGAGAGCTCATAGTTGGAGATGGCGAGGGTGGCACCCGTCATGAGGGCGGCACCCTCAGCAATCTTCCTTACCTTGTCCACCACCTCGTCCACGATGCTCCGCTCTGCAGCCCGGATGTAGAACTGGGCTACGGCAAAGTCCGGAACGATGTTGGCGGCTACACCGCCTTTGGCGATGATGCCGTGGATCCGGACATCGGAGGGCACATGCTGCCGGAGGGCGTTGATGCCGTTGAAGAGCTGAATCACGCTGTCCAGGGCGTTGATCCCCTTTTCCGGCTGGGCTGCCGCATGGCTGGCCTTCCCGGTGTAGGCAAACTCCAGGGCATCCATGGCCAGGGAGCGTCCGCTTTGGGAGGATTCCTGGGAGGGGTGAAGAATCAGGGCGGCATCCACCGTATCAAAGATACCTTCCTTCGCCATGGCCACCTTGGTCCCATTGGTTTCTTCTGCCGGGGTGCCCAGGACCAGGACCTGACCTCCGGTTTGGGACAGTACCTGGCTTAAGGCGATGCCCGCTCCCAGAGCCATGGTGCCGATCATGTTGTGGCCGCAGCCATGGCCGATTTCCGGCAGAGCATCATATTCCGCCAGAAAGGCCACTGTGGGGCCGGGTTTCCCGCTGTCAAAGACCCCCTTAAAGGCGGTGGGTCTTCCCACTAGGCCGGTTTCCACCTGGAAACCGTGTTCCCGGAGGGTGGAGGTGAGCTTTTCCGTGGCCAGGAATTCCTGATCTCCGCCTTCGGGATGGGCATACATATAGTCGTTGAGGGATACCAGCGTGGGCTTCAGGGTATCCAGAATCTTCGCGAATGTTTCTTTCATCATTTCTCCTCCAATATCGGTCAATCTTACAGGACCTTGGACAGGAAATCCTTCGTGCGGGGGTGCTGGGGCCTTGTGAAGATTTCCGCGGGGGTATTCTCCTCCACGATGAGTCCTTCATCCATAAAGAGCACCCGGTCGGCGATCTCCCGGGCAAAGCCCATTTCATGGGTGACCACCACCATGGTCATGCCTTCCAGGGCCAGCTTCTTCATGACATCCAGCACCTCGCCGACCATTTCGGGATCCAGGGCGGAGGTGGGTTCGTCAAAGAGCATGACGTCGGGGGACATGGCCAGAGCCCGGGCAATGGCGATTCGCTGCTTCTGGCCGCCGGAGAGCTGGGCGGGGTAGCTGGAGACCTTGTCTTCCAGACCGATGCGCTTGAGAAGGGTCATGGCCACTTCGTTGGCCTGGGCCGTGGTCATCTTCAGAAGCTTTCGGGGACCGATGGTGATGTTTTCCAGGACAGACAGGTGGGGGAAGAGGTTGAACTGCTGGAACACCATCCCCATTTTCTGGCGGACCACGTCGATGTCAGTTTTCTTATCCACGAGAGAAATCCCTTCAAAGATGATTTCCCCGTCGGTGGGCACTTCCAGCAGGTTGAGGCAGCGAAGAAAAGTGCTCTTTCCAGAGCCGCTGGGGCCGATGACCACCACTACTTCTCCTTTGGTCACTTCCAGGTTCACGCCCTTGAGGACTTCGAGTTTTCCGAACTGCTTTTTCAGGTTTTTTACACTAATCACTGGTTTTCATTCTCCTTTCCAACAGTCCCAGGAGCTTCGACAGTCCAAAGGTCATGAGGAAGTATAAGATGGCGGCAACGATGAGGGGCTCAAAGACACTGAAGATATTGCCCTTCACGGTATCGGTGTTGTACATGAGCTCATGGATTCCAATCACTGAGACGATGGAGGATTCCTTGATGATGGTGATGAATTCATTGCCCAGGGCCGGAAGAATGGTCTTCACTGCCTGGGGGATGATGATGAAGCGCATGGCCATGCCCCGCTTCATGCCGATGGAGCGGGCCGCTTCCATCTGGCCCTTGTCCACGGACTGGATGCCGGCACGGATGATTTCGGCCACGTAGGCAGCGCTGTTCACCGACAGGGCCACAATGCCTGCCGGGAAGTCCGGCAGCATGATGCCCAGATCCGGAAGTCCATAGTAGACGATGTAGAGCTGCAGAAGAAGGGGGGTGCCGCGGATGAATTCCACATAGGCTCCGCTGACCCCTTTGAGCACCTTATTGGAACTCATGCGCATGAGGGCGATGAAGAGACCAAACAGGGAACCGAGGATGACGGTGAAAAAGGCGAGAATTAGGGTATAGCGCATGCCGTTTAGAAAGAAGTTTTGATATTTAGGCAAAAAACTGAAGTCCATGGGAATCCTCCTCCGATTGATGGTGAAACGGGAAAACAGGAATAGTCAGGACTTGCCTGACTACGCCTGAAGGGTAATTATTGTTCCAGCTGCTGATCGGCAAGCTCGGTGGCTTCCGCAACGAACTTCTCGATGAGTCCTTCTTCGCCCAGCTTCTTCAAGATGGCATTGACGGCATCCAGGTAGTCTCCGCTGTTCTTCTTCAGGGCAATGGCGGTTCCTTTGCTGTCTTCCGGCACATCGATGGCGGAGACGAAGAGTTCAGGGTTGGCTTTTACAGCACTCTTGGCTACGGGAAGTTCAATGATGGCGGCGTCAATTCTTCCGCTGGTGAGGGCGATGATCAGGTCAGTGACCTTGCCCAGGGCTACAGCTTCCGCATCGGGGAACTGTTCGGCGGCGATTGTTTCCTGAATGGCACCCTTCTGCACGCCCAGTCTCTTTCCTGCCAGGCTGGCAGCATCCACATAGCTGTCCTTGTCGGCAGCTTTCACCACGATGGTCTGGGTGGATTCGTAGTAAATGTTGGAGAAGTCCACATTTTCAGCTCTCTCCGGAGTGGGGGACATGCCGGCGATGATGATATCGATGGTGCCCTGATCGAGGGCGGCCAGGAGTCCGTCGAACTTCATGTCTTTAATGACCAGTTCCAGACCCAGTTCCTCGGCGATCTTCTTGCCGATTTCAATGTCGAATCCGACGATCTCATCCTGGCCGTTAATGACGGCGTGGAATTCATAGGGGGGATAATCGGCGCTGGTGCCCAGGACCAGGGTGCCCTTGGCCTTTAAGGCTTCCAGGGGAGTGGGGGCTTCCGCGGGGGTCTGGGCGGGGGTTTCCACGGCGGTTTCCGCAGGAGTCTGGGCAGGGGCAGCTTTTTGTCCGCAGGCGGTGAACGCGATGAGGGATACGGCCATCAGAGCCAGGGCAGTTATTTTTTTCCATCCATTGTTTTTCATGATCTTCCTCCAAATCTTTCGTTGCTCATAATAATACATAATCTTACATGTTTATGCAATAGGGAAATTCAAGATTTGTTCATATTCAGCGTCGATTTTCCGTGATGTAGGCGTTAACATACAAAAGTTTGGGCGAGAAGCTTTAATTTCCTCATTTCTTCGTGGGGATTATCGATGTGAGGTTAAAAGGATTCGGGGAAAAGGAATATTCATTTATTCATGAATCATGCATAAATATTGAAATCGTTTTGGTGGAAGCGGGAAAACTGGAAGAAAGGATCCCGGGGTGGCAGAAGGACTTCCTTATGATAAGATGAAAGTAAAGAAAAAAAGGATCCCACAGGTGAGGATCCCGGAAAAAAGGAGGTTCACCATGGCAAACTCCAGAGACGAGCGAGATCCCCTTTCTCCAAGAGAGGACACCCGCCGCGATTACGGCCCCGAAAACAACTTAAATCTGAAGGTGGTGATTTCCCTGAGCCGCGGCGTGGCTGCCCTGAATCGAAACACCATGAAGAATATGAAAAGCTATGGCCTCACCTCCTCCCAGTTCATGGTGCTGGAGATTCTTTACCATAAAGGGGAGATGCGGGTTTGCGACATCACGGAAAAGATCCTGTCCACGGCGGGGAACATGACCGTGGTCATCGGGAATCTCCTGAAGGATGGCTATGTGGAAAAAATGGACACTGTGGGCGACCGCCGATCCTACAGCCTTCGGCTCACCCCGAAGGGACGGGAGATCATTGAGCGGGTATTTCCCAAGCACCTGGAGATTCTCCGGGAAGAGCTGGAGAGTCTTGAGGAAGAGGAAAAGGAAGAACTGGTTCGGCTCATGAAGAAAATGCAGCGGAGGGAAGACTAAATGCGAAAACCATTCTTTGGGTACCGGGTATTGAAAACGGCGGTGGGTGCGGCGCTGGCGATCTTTTTCGCCCAAGCCCTGGGGCTTCAGTATGCCGTTTCCGCCGGCGTCATCACGGTACTCAGTGTTCAAAATACAAAAAAGAAATCTCTGGAGCTGGCCATTCAGCGCCTAAGCTCCACCACCCTGGCGCTGTTCACGGCGGCCGCGGTCTTCACCCTCTTTGGGTACAGTCCCTGGACCTACGGGCTCTATCTGCTTTTTTTCATCCCGGCGGCAGCGAGGCTTCGGCTCCATGACGGCATCGTCCCCAGCTCTGTCCTCGTGACCCACCTCCTTCTGGAAAAGTCGGTGGCGCTGCCGCTGCTTCTCAATGAGTACGGCATTCTCTTCATTGGGGCAGGGATTGCGCTGATCTTCAATCTCCACATGCCCAGTGTGGAAAAGGAGATCCGCCAGGATCAGCAGCGGGTGGAGAATCTCATGAAGGCCATTCTGCGGGAACTGGCCTCCTCCATGATGACCCAGTCCGTGGCGGTGAATGAGGAAAAGCTTTTTGTGGAGCTGGACCAGGCCCTGAAGGGCGGGTATGAGCGGGCCCAGCGGCTCTATTCCAATTCCCTCACCCGAAGCTATACCTACTATATTAAATACATGGAGATGCGGATCCGCCAGGCGGAAGTGCTGAAGCAGATGCGCAGCCACTTTTCCCGGATCAGCAAGTACTATGAGCAAAACCGTTTGGTGGCGTCCCTCACGGAGCTGGTGGCGTATCAGTTCCATGAGCTGAACACGGCCCAGGAGCTTTTGGAGGATCTGGAGGGTTATCTGGATATCTTCCGGGGGCAGGAACTGCCCAAAACCCGGGAGGAGTTTGAAAATCGATCATCCCTCTATCAGTATGTGCGGGACCTGCAGATCCTTCTGGCGCTGAAGCGGGAGTTTGCCGCCTCCTTGAGTGAGGAAGAAAAAGTTCGGTTTTGGATAAAAAAATAAGCTGAAGGAGCTTTTTGGGGAAGCTTCCTTCAGCTTTTCTTATACTATTTTTCGGCTTTGTCCGGGGTTTCCTTCCGGGCGGAGCGCTTGGCCCGGAGGTAACTGAGGAGTTCATTCTTGTCTCCCTCATCCCATTCGTTGAAGTCCTCCAGCAAAGCGTAGAGTTCCTGATTGCGGGCGGTTTCCTTCACCAGCATGGGTTCGATCTCCCGAAAGAGTTCATACATGGGGATATCCAGGGTTTCACAAAGGATCTGAAGGGTCTGCAGCGGCGGTGTGCTGCGGCCGTTCTCGATATCGCTGAGATAGGAGATGGAAAGATTGGTCTTCTCTGCCAGATCTTTCAGCCGATATTTCCGGATTTTCCGAACTTTCTTGAGCTTTTCTCCAATATCCATGGCTTTCCCCCTCATTCCGTACACAGTTGTAGTTTATCAATATTTACGGAATTAAGGAATGAAATCCAAAAAACAAACCTATATATTTCGATATCAACGTAAAATTATTGAAGAATTTCGATATTAACGTATAATTGAGCTAACGGAGGAAGGTGATCCCGCCGTTTCACCCTTTGGACGAAAGTCGGGAGAAATGAGGGATTCAAGGGATGCGTCCTGGGAAAACAGCGCATCCTGCGCTGAATGATTAGAGGAGAGGGGGAGCCGGCAGGAGGCTTGTCCGGCAAAGGGACCATTGGCAACCATTGGAGAAAATATCAGAAGAGAGCGAAAGAAGAAGAACATTACCCAGAAGGAACTGGGAGAGAAGGTGGGGATATCCAACACCTACCTGTCCGACATGGAGATCGGACGGACCAATCCGTCCATTAAGACGTTGAGGAAGATTGCCCAGGGACTGGACATCCACTACATCGAACTGCTGAAGGACACGGAGTAAGACGAAAAGAGAAGTTCAAAGACGGCCGGGAGATTACCTCGGCCGCCTTTCCTGTGAACAAAGCGTGAAGAGAAAGCCGTGGACTTGAAATGCAAAGTCATTCACCGGATAATAAGGGTAATGCAAATGCATAATGGTTGGGGCAGGAAGACTGCCCGTGGGAGGTTACTATGTTAGGTGATATTGGAATATACGGATTCCGCGTCATGGGTGAAAATCTCGCCCGGAATATGGAATCCAAGGGATACACCGTGTCCATCATGAACCGGACGACGGAGGTCATCCGGGACTTTATGGAAGGAAAAGGAAAGGGGAAGAACTTTCTGCCCGCAGAGACGGTGGAGGAGTTCGCGGCATCCCTGAAGAAGCCCCGGAAGATCATGCTCATGATCAAGGCGGGAACCACGGTGGATGCCACCATTGACGTGCTTCTTCCTCATCTGGAGGAGGGAGACATCCTCATCGATGGCGGAAACTCTAACTATGAGGATACGGAGCGCAGAGTCCATGCTCTCCAGGAAAAGGGGATCCGCTATGTGGGTTCCGGCGTATCCGGCGGGGAGCTGGGGGCGTTATACGGGCCTTCCCTCATGCCGGGAGGCTCCCGGGAAGCGTGGCCGGAGATTGAGGAAATCTTCCGGGCCATCTCGGCCAAGGCGGGGGTCCATGGCGATGAAGCCTGCACCACCTGGATCGGAAACGGCGGAGCCGGACACTATGTGAAAACCATCCATAACGGCATTGAGTACGGCGATATGCAGCTCATCAGCGAAACCTACGCCATCATGCGGGATGTGCTGAAAATCGATAATGCAAAAATGGCCGAGGTCTTCTCCGCCTGGAATGAAGGGTCCCTGAAGAGTTACCTGGTGGAAATCACCGCGGAAATCCTGGGGGAAAAAGAAGCCGATGGCGGGTATCTGGTGAACCGTATTCTGGATACGGCCATGCAAAAGGGTACAGGAAAATGGACGGTCATCTCCGCTTTGGAGGAAGGCCAGCCGGTCTCCCTTATCACCGAAGCGGTTTATGCCCGAATTCTCTCTTCCATGAAGGAAGAACGAGTGGAGGCCTCCAAGGGGGTTACCCGTCCTGAAGGGGAGACTCCGGAAACGGGAAAGGCCCTGAAGGCCCTGGAAAAGGCCCTTTATGCTGCAAAGGTCATCTCCTACGCCCAGGGCTTCTCCCTGCTGAAGGCCGCTTCCGCCCATTACCACTGGGAGCTGAATCTCGGAGAAATCGCCTCCATCTGGCGCGGTGGATGCATTATCCGTTCAGCCTTCCTCGATGAGATCCGAAAGGCCTACGATACAAACCCCGCACTGCAGAATCTCATGCTGGACAGCTTCTTCCATGATGCTCTGGTGGAAGCTGTGAAGGGACTTCGGGAGGTCATGGTGCTGGGGGTGACCCACGGCGTGGCGCTCCCGGCCATGGGGGCTGCCTTGTCCTACTATGACGGATATCACACGGAAAATCTTCCGGCCAATCTTCTTCAGGCCCAGCGGGACTATTTCGGTGCCCATATGTTTGAGCGCACGGACAAGGCCCGGGGAGAGTTCTTCCACCACGACTGGTCTGGAGAAGGCGGCAATACCGCATCCACCATCTACAAGATATAACTTGAGAGTTCAGGCCTCCGCTGCGGCGGGGGTCTTTTATTTGGCTGTTGTGGACGAAGGCTGAAAAAAGTACGAAAGATATTTTCTGCAAAGCACGAAATATATGGGATTTTAAGCTATTGGAATAAAATGAAAAGCTAAAGGTGAAGCATTGAACTCATCCGTTAAATTGCGAACATTATCAACATGGAGCCTGTGGATGGTGCGAGGATTTACGAATGTTACCGGATAATCACGCGAAGAGAGGACGAAAAAGGCGATATCACCGTTTACACTTAAGGAATGTGCAAAAGTTTCAAATTGCGAATGAAAAAGACTTGCAATGAGAATATCATTCGGATAAAATAAGCATGTACTTATCGAAAAATTATACGAGGTGTAAAATGGAAAAATTCTTCAAGCTTAAGGAACATGGCACCAATGTGAGAACCGAAGTTCTCGGCGGATTCACCACCTTCCTTACCATGGCGTATATCATCTTCGTCAATCCCCAGATTCTGGGCCTTGCTGGAGTACCTTCCGGAGCCGTATTCACTGCGACGATCCTGGCTGCGGCCATCGGAACCTTTATCATGGCTTTCGTGGCCAATGTGCCCTTTGCCGTGGCTCCTGGCATGGGACTTAATGCCTTCTTCACCTTCACCGTAGTATTCGGGCTAGGTTACAGCTGGCAGCAGGCCCTGGCTCTGGTCTTCATCTGCGGACTCATCAACATCTTCATCACCGTGACCAAGATTCGTAAGATGATCGTTCAGGCGATTCCCGAATCCCTCCAGTACGCCATCAGCGGCGGTATTGGTTTGTTCATCGCCTACATCGGCCTGAAGGAAGCTCACTTCCTCACCTTCACAGGCGAAGCTTATAACCTCATGGTCAGCACTGAAGGCGGCGGCGGAATTTTCAAGAACATCGTTCCTGCCCTGGCTGACTTCACGGATCCTGTTTCCCAGGTGGCCCTTATTGGACTTCTCATCACCGTGGTTCTTCTCCTGAAGAAGGTGAAGAGTGCCATCCTCATCGGAATTGTATCCACCACCATCATTGGTATTGCCTTCAATGTTACCCAGATTCCAGCGCTGACGGCAGATATGTTCAAGATCCCCAGCCTGGCACCGACTTTCCTGAAGCTGGACTTTAATGGTCTCTTCTCCGGGGATAAGCTCTTCATCACCCTGACCACCGTCTTCGCCTTCTCCCTCACCGATACTTTCGACACCATCGGAACCTTCCTGGGTGCCGGCAGAAAGTCCGGGATCTTCACCGAAGATGACGCTAAGTCCGTGGAACATTCCAAGGGACTGAGCACCAAGATGGAAAGAGCTCTCTTCGCCGATGCTACGGCCACCTCCATCGGAGCTCTTCTGGGTACCTCCAACACCACCACCTATGTGGAAAGTGCTGCGGGTATTGCCCAGGGCGCAAAGACCGGTCTGGCTTCCCTGACCACCGGCGTACTCTTCCTGATCTCCCTCTTCCTGGCGCCCGTTGCCCTCATGGTTCCGGGTGCAGCCACTGCTCCTGCCCTCATCGTCGTGGGTATCTTCATGGCAGAAGGCCTGAAGAACATTGAGTGGGGCGACCTGACCGTTGCCATCCCTGCATTCCTGGTGCTGGCCTTCATGGGCTTCTCCTACTCTATCACCAACGGAATTGCCTTCGGATTCCTCTTCTATTCCATCGCCATGATCCTGGACAAGAAGGGCAACAAGGTTCATCCCATCATGTACATCATCACCGTGCTCTTTATCCTTTCCTTTGTTCTCACCGCTGTGGTTTAACCCACAGATACAATAAACCCATAAGAAAATGCACCCCATTTCTGGTGGTGCATTTTTCTTCTGCAAAATTACGGCTGGAAGAGGATACAGGTGGGTTCCGGGGTCCACAGATCCTTTTTCAGCAGCTGCAGCTTTCCCGTTTCCCGGTCCCGCTTAAAGAGAGTGAGGGTATTGGAGTTCATGTTGCCCACAAGGAGGAAAGCGCCGTCGGGGGTGAGATTGAAATCCCGGGGATGATCTCCTTCCGTGGAGAGGATCTCTACCAGACGGAGCTGGTGGTTTTCCTTGATCTCAAAAACCGACAGGCTATCGTGGCCCCGATTGGATACATAGAGGAAGCGGTTATCCGGGGTGATTCGAATGGCGGCTCCGGTATTTTCCCCCTGGAAGTCCTCGGGAAGGGTGGCGATGGCCTGTTTCATGCGGTAATCCCCCTGGCTGAAGTCCAGGGTGAAGATCTCCGAGGTGAGTTCGGAGAAGACATAGACCACGGGGGCTTTGCCGTGGAAAACCAGATGGCGGGGACCGCTGCCCGGCGGAAGGAGCACTTCCGATACCTTTTCGAAGGCGGGTTCCTGCCGGTAGATATGGAGAAGATCCGTTCCCAGATCGCAGACCAGGATATCCGCGTTATAGGGATTCTTCTGGGCGAAGTGGATATGGGAGCTGTCCTGCCGCCCTTCCACGGGACCCCGGCCTGTATGCTGGAAAGAATGCAGGCGATCCGTGATCATCCCCTCCGCCGTCTCGTACACATCAAAGCGACCCTGGTGGTAGTTACTGGCCAGGAGGGCGTTTTCGGACCAGGCCAGGTGGCAGGGGGTTCGCTCCCCGGGGAAGGTGAGCTTCTTGCTCTCACCGCTGGAGAGATTCAGGGACAGCACGCCGGCGGCATCACCGTCTTTCATGGCGCTGTAGAGGGTTTCTCCGTCTTTACTGAGGAGAAGATAACTGGGTTCCTCCACGGGAAAGAAATCTTCCACCACAAACTCCTCATCATTGAATCGGAAGGCGCGAATGCCTTTGCTGCTCTTCCGGGTGTACGATCCGATAAATCCTCGGTAGTAATTCATGCCGATTCCTCCTTCGTATTCATTCACCCCTATCATACCAAATTATGGAGGGGAAGATTGAGAACGGACGATGAATTCCGCTCCAAAAAGGGGGGAAGTAACCGAAATGTCAATCCTCCTCGTCCCCTCCCGCGTAGAATAAAGGTATCAATGGAAGAAGGGAGGAGAAGGCCATGGCACGAAGAGAACTGTTTCGTGACCGCCGTAAAGGGGTCCGGCGTAACCGCATTCTGGCAGGTCTTCTGGCTCTTCTTCTTCTTTTGGGTGGAGGATACGGGCTATACTGGCTGCAGAATGGACAGACGACACCACCGCCTCAAGAAACTCCAGTGGATACGGGAGCACATATGCCGGAGACCCCAGCGGAAACTCCAGCAGAAACGCCTATTCCGGAAACGCCGGAAAGCTCTGGCGAACTGCCGCCACCGGAAACTTTAGAAAAACCAGAGACTCCAGATGCCAGCCCAGAGGGCGAGCCTGATCTTCCTCCCCCCGTGGATGAAGATCAGCTGAAGACAGGAACCAACCATTCCCTCCGAGCTTCGGCCTATGCCTACAAAACCCAGGATGTGCGAAACTGGATGAAGGGTTATGTGCCCTACACGGGAGAGAAGATCGCCTTCCTGACCTTTGATGATGGGCCCACGAAGATCACCGCCCCAGTGCTCGATATCCTGAAGGCCCTCCATGTCCCGGCCACCTTCTTCATTCCCGGCATCACCCTGGAGCGCTTTCCGGATCAGGCCATTTTGGAGCGGTACATCAAAGAAGGCCATGCTTTGGGTACCCACAGCTATTCCCATGACTATAAGGTCCTGTATCCCAACAAGGTGGCGGATCCTGACCGGATTGTCCAGGAGTATCAGAAAACCCTGGCTCTGATGAAATCCCTGTTGGGCGACGGCTTTGAGTCGAAAGTTTTTCGGTTCCCCGGCGGTTCCGGAAGCTGGAAAAATATCGCCCCGGCGCGGGAGAAGCTTCTTCACCTGGGTGTGGTGGACATGGACTGGAACTCCATCTCCGGCGATGCGGAGCCAGCCAGCCGAAGACCAGGGGATACGGCAGCCACGGTGCAGTATGTCATGGACACGCTGATGAATAACCGGGAGCCCGATGTGGCCGTAATTCTCATGCATGACTCCAAGAGTGTCACGCCGGAGTATCTCCAGGCGGTGATCCAACGCCTCCAGGCGGAAGGTTACCATTTCGGAATTCTGGAATAAGGAATCGATTGCAGCGAAGAAAATGACAATTTTTTTCAAAATGCTTGAAACACATTGCCTTTGGAGCTTTTTGGTGTTATAATACATCAGTGGTTTAGGATAGTAAAAAACTTGCAATTTGTTATTCATCACCTTGCAGCACTACTGCGAGGTTTTTTTATGGGAATTTGCATTTGAAAATAAATGAAAACGAGGTAAATATGGAAGAAAAAAGATTTATTGATTTGGGTTTGAGCGAAGACGTGCAGAAGGCGATTGCCGCCATGGGGTATGAGACTCCTTCCGATATTCAGGAAGAAGTTATCCCGGTAATTCTGGAAGGCAAGGATGTCATCGGCCAGGCGCAGACGGGAACGGGAAAGACGCTGGCTTTCGCGGCGCCCATGCTGAGCATGCTCCAAAAGAAAGATGCGGTCTCCGCCATCATTCTGGCTCCTACCCGGGAACTGGCCATCCAGGTCAGCGAGGAGATTGAACGGATTGCCAAGTTCTCCCGCGTCCGTCAGCTGGCTGTATACGGCGGTTCCAGCATTGAGATGCAGGTCCGGGCGCTGCGCCGGGGCATCGATATCGTCGTGGGAACACCGGGACGCGTCATCGACCTGATGGAACGCAAGGTGCTGAAGCTGGACCAGGTGGATTTCCTGATTCTCGATGAGGCCGATGAAATGCTGAACATGGGATTCGTGGAAGACATTGAGACCATCATGGCCGGCACCAATCCGGAGAAGCAGACCATGCTTTTCTCCGCCACCATGCCTGAGGAATACAAGCGTCTGTCCCGCAAATACATGAAGGAAGACCGCGTCCATATCAAGGTGGCCGTGAAATCCATGACGGTTTCCACCGTGGCCCAGAGCTACTACGAAGTTCGGGAGCAGTATCGCTTTGAAACCCTCTGCCGTGTCATGGATGCGGAAGATATGGAATCTGTCCTGATCTTCTGCCGAACCAAGCGTGGCGTGGATGAACTGGTGGACAATCTTTCTGCCCGAGGTTACAACGCCGCTGGTATGCACGGCGATATGACCCAGAATGTGCGCATCGCCACCTTGAAGAAATTCAAGGACAGAAAGCTCAAGTTCCTGGTGGCCACCGACGTGGCAGCCCGAGGCATCGACATCGACAATCTTTCCCATGTGGTAAACTATGATCTTCCCCAGGATATTGAGTCCTATGTTCACCGCATCGGCAGAACGGGAAGAGCGAACCGTCAGGGTATCGCCTACTCCCTGGTCAACGGCCGCGAACTGTCCTTCATGAAGCAGATCGAGCGCGTGACCAAGAGCACCATCGAGCGCAAGGAAATCCCCACCCTGGAGGAAATCTTCAAAGCGAAGAACAACACCTTCAAGGACAAGATCACCGCCGAGCTCTCCACCAATAAGTACAAGACCTTCTATCCCGTCATCGAGGAAATGAAGGAAACCTTTAATGTGGAAGACATTGCCGCAGCGCTGATGAACATGCTCTACAAGGATGAGCTCAGCTTTGACTACAAGGTGAACAAGCTGGATACGCCGAAGAAATTCGTCCGTCTCTTTATCACCGTGGGATCCATGGACAAGCTCACCCCCAAGAAGCTCATTGACTTCATCACCACCAACTCCGGCGTAAAGCCCGATGTCATCGGCACCATCGACATCCTCACGAAGTTCAGCTTTGTGGATGTACTGGCCGGTCAGGAAGACATCATCGCCAAGCACTGCAACGGCGTGAAGCTTTCCGGACGGAAAGCCAAATTCGAAGTGGCCGCTAAGCGCCGCAAATAAGACCAATTGAGGACCCGGGAGAAATCCCCGGTCCTTTTTTCATGGGAAATTATAAGAAAGATTGATTTCAATGTGTGAATTAACTAAATATTTACTAAGTATCAATTGACAATGTAAACGATTCGTTTCAAAATTAAGAATGAAAGTTATTCTCCAGAGTTTTAGAGTGGTTGAGAGAATAGTGTTCTGTTTGTTGCGCTGTTCATTTCTGAAAAATGAGGAGGTAGTCATGAAAAAGGTCATCAACAATCCGAACAATGTCGTTGACGAACTGCTGCAGGGTATGGTATTAGCCCATCCCGATCATATCAGAAGACTGGAAGGCTTTGAGGTTTTGGTCCGCAAGAACTCCCCCATCGAAGGAAAAGTTGCCCTCGTCAGCGGAGGAGGTTCCGGACATGAACCTTCCCACGGCGGATTTGTGGGAACCGGAATGCTCGATGGCGCCGTTGCCGGAGCCGTCTTTACCTCACCCACCCCCGATCAGGTTTATGAGGCTGTTAAGGCTGTAGCCGGACCCAAGGGCGTTCTTCTCATCGTGAAGAACTACACCGGCGACATCATGAACTTTGAAATGGCCAAGGAAATGGCCGAAGCCGATGACATCAAGGTTGACTATGTGGTCGTCAATGATGACGTGGCCGTGGAGAATTCCACCTGGACCACCGGACGCCGCGGCATCGCCGGCACCGTCCTCGTCCACAAGATCACTGGCGCCAAGGCTGAAACGGGAGCAGAGCTTCCTGAAGTGAAGCGCGTCGCCGAAAAGGTCATCGCCAATGTCCGTTCCATGGGCCTGGCTCTTACCCCCTGCATCGTTCCTGCTGCAGGAAAACCGAACTTTACCTTAGCTGAAAATGAGATGGAAGTGGGCATGGGCATCCACGGCGAACCGGGAACCCATCGCGAAGCCCTGAAGACTGCAGACGAAATGGTCGACCACCTGGTGGGCAAGATCCTGGAGGATCTGGACTACACCGGCGGCGAGGTAGTGGTTCTGGTCAACGGCCTAGCTTCCACACCGCTCATGGAACTCTATATTGTCAACAAGCGTGTCCACGAGATCCTGGCTTCCAAGGGCATCAAGGTCTACAAGTCCCTGGTGGGCGAGTTCATGACCTCCCTGGAAATGGCTGGATTCTCCGTTACCTTGCTGAAGCTGGATGAGGAACTGAAGGAACTCTTCGACGCTCCCGCAGACACCCCCGCATTTAAGAGCCTGTAACCGCAGATTAAGGAGGACATTGCCATGGCAAACAAGGATAAGGTTTTCGATGTCATCATGGCCATCAGTGACATCATTGAAGAAAAAAAGCTGTATTTGACGCAGCTTGACGCAGCGATCGGAGACGGAGACCATGGACTCAATATGGCCAAGGGTTTTGGTGCTGCCCGGGAAAAGCTTGAAAGCGGCAGCTTCCAGACACCCAGCGACATCCTCAAAGCCGTGGGCATGGCGCTGATCTCCAAAGTGGGCGGAGCAGCCGGTCCCCTCTATGGAACCGCATTCCTGAATGCCTCCAAAGTTGTGGCGGGAAAAGAAGAAATAGGACTGGCGGATTTCACCGCCATGCTGGAGTCTGCCCTGGACGGGGTGAAGAGCCGAGGGAAAGCTGTCCGTGGTGAAAAAACCATGGTGGATGCCCTGGAGCCAGCGCTGGATGCGCTGAAAGCCGCTTTGGACGAAGGCACAGCTCCGGAGGAGGCCCTGAACCGCGCGGTGAAAGCCGCCGAGGAAGGCGTAGCCTTCACCAAGACCATCCGGGCCACCAAAGGGCGGGCATCCTATCTGGGTGACCGAAGCATCGGCCATGAGGATCCGGGAGCCATGTCTTCTTATGTGATCCTTAAGACTATCGCAGAAACCTGTTCCCGCTAAAAAACACCAAAAAGGGCAAGACCGTCGTCTTGCCCTTGATTTTTTCCGCCATATTATAAGGAAGAGGGAGATCAGTCCTTCTTTAGGGATCCCGCAGGATCGGCGCCGAAGGAGCGCGTTCGCTTCTGAGTGCCCATGACCCCGGCCACGATGAGAACGGCGCCCAGAACCTGAACGGGGCTCAGGGTTTCGTCCAGGAAGAGGATCCCCGCCAGAATGGAAATCACCGTGGACAGGTGCTGAAAGATGCTCATGCGGGAGGCTTCCATGCGAGTGAGGGCGTAGTTGGAGAGCAGCGCAGTACCTAAAGTGGAAAAAATCCCCAGAAAAATCACCGAGAGGAGAAACGGCCAATCCTGGAGCGGGGAAAAATAGCTCGCCAGAGTCCCCTGGTAAAGATGCTCCCCGAGGCTGGCTGCACCAAAGACAAGAAACCCGGAGAAGATGGCCAGAGCAGCCAGGGAGAAAGCCGAGTACCGCCGGGAGAATTTCCGGATGAGGACCATGTTGCTGGCGGAAGCGATGGCGGAGAGAAAGAGCAGCACCATTCCCCAGGGGCTTTCTGCAATCTTTCCCTTTTGAGTCCAGAGGGCGATGAGAAGGACCCCGCTGAGGGAAAGGGCCATGAAGAATCGCTGGCGTCCGGAAGACTTTTCCTTTAGAAACACGGTGGCCAGAACCAGGGTCAAAAAGGGAATGGAGGCCTGGATGATGGCAGCCTGGGCCGAGGAGACCTTCTGGAGACCCAGGAGCTGCAGAGAGAAGAATCCTAGGGGATAGAAGAGCGATAGGGGCAGGATTCGAAGAAGATCCTTTTTGTGCAGCCCCAGCCTCGAGGGGCGTAAAAGGAGCACCAGAAGGAGGGCAAAAAAGGCAAAGAAGAACCGGTAGCTGAGAATGTCCGCCGGTGAGGCGCTTCGTAGCGCAATCTTGGACGCCAGAAAGGAAAAGCCTATGATGAGGGAAAAACCCAGGGCAGCCAGATACGCCTTTCGCTGTTCGTTTGGCATAAAAGTTCCTCCTTGCATAATCAGATTAACTATGGTTATTATAGCACATAGACCTTATACCCCAAGAGGAGAACCATGGCGGATTTTGAACAGTTTTCAAAAAACGCCGAAGAAAGAGGTGGAAGAGATGATTGTCAACCAAATGCCCCGGGATGTCCTGTCCCGGGAAAAAGCCGATGAGCTCCGAAGAAGAACCGGAGCCGAGATTGTCGATGTGGAAAGTCTTCTGGACCTGGGCGAGCGCCTGGATGAAGTCACGGCCATCATTCCCCGGTGGCGCCTGAAGGCGGAGGATCTGGATCTACTTCCGAATCTTCGCTGGATTCAGTCCTTCAGTGCCGGGGTGAACACGTATCCGCTGGCGGAGATCGCCAAAAGGGGAATCCTCCTGACCAACACCCGGGGGACCCATGCCCCTCAGATGTCCGATCAGATCATGGGGATGGTCCTGGCCTTTTCCCGCCCCCTCATGGAATGCATCCGCCACCAGAAGGAAAGACGGTGGCAGGTGGATTATCCCCTGGAGGAGCTGACGGAAAAAACCCTGCTGATTGTGGGGGCCGGCAGCATCGGCCAGCTTTTGGCGAAGAAAGCCAAAGCCTTCGACATGAAGGTGGTGGGGCTCAAACGCCATCCCGAAGCCCTGCCGGATTATGACGAGGTACGTCCTTTGGACCAGCTGGAGGTTTCTTTGGGGGAAGCGGACTATGTGGTCCTCCTCGCCCCATTAACCCCCAGTACCCGAGGGATGCTGGGGGAAAAGGAGCTGAGGCTCCTGAAGCCCACGGCGGTGCTCATCAATGCCGCCCGGGGTCCCTTAGTGGAAGAAGCGGCGCTCCTTCGGGCCCTTCAGGAAAAGTGGTTCCGGGGGGCGGGGCTGGACGTCTTTAGCAAAGAACCCCTTCCCGAGGACAGTCCCCTTTGGGATCTGGAGAACCTGATTCTCACCCCCCACATCGGGGGATTCAGCGATCGGCACACGGATCGGACCGTGGATTTCCTCGTCCGGAACATCGGCCATTATGAGCGAGGAGAACCCTTGGAGAATCTTGTGGATCTGGAGGAAGGCTATTAAGAAAAAACCGCACGGACCTTTCGTTTTTCCAACGAAAGGTCCATGCGGAATCTCTAGATATGCTTAAAGGTATACTTACTGAACGATGACGGCAGTGCCGCTGGCGGTGACCATGAGCATGCCGTTGGACTGTCCCAGGGTCTCATAGTCGATTTTTACCCCAACCACGGCGTTGGCGCCCAGGTTATAGGCTCGTTCCTCCAGTTCCCGGAGGGCGTTGATCCGCGCTTCAATGAGTTCGCTCTCGTAGGTTTTGGAGCGGCCGCCAAAAAAGTCGGATAATCCTGCGGTGAAGTCCTTGATGAAGTTGATGCCCGTGATGACCTCGCCGAAGACGATGCCCTTATAGGTGGTGATGGTTTTTCCTTCAATAGAATTGGTGGTGGTGATAATCATGTCCATTCCTCCTTCATTTCTGTTAGCTTCATTATAGATCTCCTTTCGCGGGAATAGGGGCAATTTAATTTAATTTTAACCCGAAGGCGCTCCATTTTCGCAAGGCGGAGAAGGGGTTTTTGAAAAGAGCATAGATCATCCAAGGAAAACGTGGTACTCTAGTAGTGCTGAAAAATCAGCAAAGAATCACACAAATTGAGGTGTATGATCATGAGTATTGCGGGAGAAGGATGCGAGATCCTGGTACCGTTCAGCGAGAGGAAGAGCCTCCGCGATATTGAAAGAAGCATTACGACGACCTATAAACGCGACATCTGGGGAAAGTTCATCAAGGGGATTACGGAGTACCAGCTGATCCAGGACGGCGATAAAATCGCCGTGGCCATTTCCGGAGGAAAGGACAGCCTGATCCTGGCGAAGCTATTCCAGGAGCTGCAAAAGCACCCCCAGCAGAAATTCGAGGTGGAGTTCATTGCCATGGACCCGGGCTACCATCCGGAGATTCGGAAGCTCCTGGAGGAGAACTGTGCGTACCTGAACATTCCGGTGAAAATTTATGATTCCGGAATCTTCACCGTCATCGATAAAATCGCCCAGGATTATCCCTGCTACATGTGCGCGAAGATGAGACGGGGTTCCCTTTACCAGTTCGCCCAGGATCTGGGCTGCAACAAGCTGGCGCTGGGCCACCATTTCAATGATGTCATCGAAACCTCCATGCTGAATATCCTCTATGCGGGGAGCTTCAAAACCATGCTGCCCAAGCTGAAGTCGGATAACTTCGAGAACATGGAGATCATCCGTCCCCTCTACCTGGTGGAGGAGGACCATATCAAGAACTGGATTCAGAATGCCGGCATCTGGCCCCTGAACTGTGCCTGCATGGTGGCGGCGAAGAAGATCGGCAACAAGCGTTACGAGATCCGGGAAATGATCAAAGAACTGAAGAAAAAGAACAAGGACGTGGACAAGTGCATCTTCCGCGCCCAGGAAAATATCCACATGGATGGGGTCCTCGGCTGGGTGGACGGCACGGGGAAGCATTCCTATCTGGATTTCTACGACGCGGAAACCCTGGCCGTGACACCGGAGGGCCAAGCGGCAGCCACGGATCAGCCGGAAGAAGAATAAAATAAAGACAAAGAGGAGTGTATGTTCATGAAAATGGCATTTGTGTGCAATGGAAGCAGTATCCGCGCCCAGCTGGCAGCAGCGGTGGCCCGGGAGTTTTTCCCCGAAGCGGAGATTTCTGCGGCAGGTAGCCTGGAAGAAACGGCGAATCCGGAAGCATTGGCGGTACTGGAAGAGGATGAGCTGAGCCTGGAGGGCATCGCCCTCAAGACGCTCTTTGATCTGGACTTTGATCTGGACTACGCCGTGGTAGTGGGCTGCGATGAAGGGGGATGCCCTTTGGTCTTCGCCAATAAGGTCATCGAGTGGGACTTCATCCCGAATCCCCAGGGCCAGGGCGTGGAAGTTTACCGGGAAGCCAAGAATCAGCTGAAGGAAGAGCTGAAGAAGCTGTATCTGGAAATGCAGTAAGCCCAGTAAAAAAGAATTATTCCTGAAAAAAAGGTCCTGGTTTTTGAAACCAGGACCTTTTTGCTGTACGAGGCTAGATGAATCCGTTCATCATGGTGTCCGGATTGGAGCTTAAGCGGCGGTTTTCATTGTGGCCATTGATGCGGCCCATATCCTCATCGCTGAGCTCGAAGTCGAAAATCTCCAGATTTTCTTTAATGCGAGAGGGGGTGACAGATTTCGGGATGGCCAGCACACCGTTCTGGAAATGCCAGCGCAGGATCACCTGGGCGGGAGTTTTTCCGTATTTCTTCCCCAGTTCCACAAAGACGGGGGCTTCCAGATCGCCTTTTCCCTGCATGAGCGGTCCCCAGGCTTCCACCTGAATTCCCTTGGCTTTGCAGTAGGTGCGGATTTCCTCCTGGTTCATGAGCGGGTGGAGCTCAATCTGGTTCATAGCCGGGACCACGGTGCATTCGGAAAGGAGCGTCTCCAGGTGGTGCACATGGAAATTGCAGACGCCAATGGACCGGGTCTTCTTCTCGGCGAGAAGCTTCTCCAGGGTCTTGTAGGACTCCACGAACTTGTCCTTGCCGGGCCAGTGGATGAGATAAAGATCCACATAATCGGTATCCAGCTTTTTGAGGCTGGTCTCAAAGGCCTTTCGAACCGTGGCTTCATCCCCCTGATCCGTATTCCAGAGCTTGGTGGTGAGGAAGATCTCTTCCCGAGGAATGCCGCTGTCGCGCAGGGCGCGGCCCACGCCTTCCTCGTTGCCGTAGATGGCGGCGGTGTCAATGAGGCGGTAACCCACTTTCAGGGCTTCCCGCACAGCCTGGTATACCTGCTCGCCTTCGGTAACTTTAAAGACGCCAAAGCCCAGGCTGGGAATGGTCAAACCGTTATTCAGCGTCCAAAGGGGAATATTCGTCATGATACAACCTCCTAAATTATCGATAAGCCTATTATACCGAAAAAACATGAACGAAGGGTTAATATGCAGACAGCTGTTTCCCAAGACGGTACAGATTGAAAAATCCTTGGGAGGAGCCGGCAAAGGAGGAGGGAATCCCGCTAGGGATATGGTATAATTCGGGTAAGCGAAGATATGGAAAATATGGAGGGGTAGAATGTATTGCAGTAAATGCGGCGTGAGAAACGGGGACGAGAACAAAGTCTGCTATCATTGCGGAGCGCCCATGCCCGGAGCCGGCATGGCGGAAGAGGGGGAGGTTCCCCGGAGGAATGAATACGGTGCGCCCCGAAGGGAACGGGAGTATGCCGAGCCCCGGGAAGTGCGGGATGAAGCGGATACCCTCGCGGGAATCGCTGCCTGCTGTATTCCTTTGGTGGGCATCGTACTCTATCTGGTCTGGCGGGACAAGTATCCGAGAAAAGCGAAGTCCGTATGCGGATGGACCATCGGCGGTCTGGTGATCACGGGAATCTTCTGGGTTATCGCCATCCTGGCGGGGCTGGCTTCCGCCGGCGAGAGCTTTTAGCCGTGACCGGCCAAAAGCTTTTGGCTCTGGCATTTCACTGCCATGGGCGCCCGGACCGGTCATTTTTCTTTCGGGGAAAGCCCCTTCCCCTCTGTGCCCGGTGCACGGGAATCCTGGCGGGCTACGGGATCGGTCTTCTGGGACTCTTCCTTTTTCCGGGAAGAAGTCTTTGGCTGGAACTGGGAATGATGATTCCCCTGACGGCGGATGGATTTCTTCAGCTCTACACCCCTTATGAAAGCAAAAACGGTCGGCGCCTGGTCACGGGAATCCTTTTTGGCATCGCTTTGGTTTTCATCCTGACCCGGGTGGTGAACCACGGCTACCAGCTGGGCCGATCAATACGAATAAATGGAGGAATTTAACATGAATGGAGCCATGATAGCCCACGACAACATGAAAGACGACCTGGTTCTCTTTGCCCAAAAACACAAGACCGTCCTGGATCAGTTCAATCTTTACGCCACAGGGACCACAGGAAAGAAGCTCATCGACGAAGCGGGACTGAAGGTCCACCGTCTTCAGTCCGGCCCCATTGGCGGCGATCAGCAGATCGGCGCCATGATCGCCGAAGGACGGATTCGTTTTGTCATCTTCCTTCGGGATCCCCTCACAGCCCAGCCCCATGAACCGGATGTCCAGGCGCTCCTTCGCCTTTGCGATGTCCATAAGATTCCCATCGCCACGAACATCACCTCTGCGGAGATCATGGTGTCCTATCTCCACCGTCTGGTGGACGGTCGGCCGGAAGTCCGATAAAAAAAGATGGACAAATGGACGGAGGAGGATTATACTGACGATGAACAGTGTTCATGACGGAGGAAAACCGATGGAAGTCCTGAACTACAAAGCGCGGATCCTGGATGCCGCCAAAGCCATCGCCCGGGAAGAGGGCGTTGCGGCGGTGAGTATACGGGCGGTGGCCCTGAAAGCCGACATTGCCGTGGGGACGGTGTACAACTATTTCCCCTCCAAAGCCGAACTTCTTTTTGATGTGGTGGAGGATTTCTGGGAGGAAGCTTTTTCGGACGTGTCTGTGGAGGAACTTCTGAGCCAGGATTTTCAGCACCGGCTCATGGCCGTCTATACGGTGCTGGAAAAACGTCTGACGGAATACCGCTCCAACTGGCTAGAGGACATGGCGCTTTTAAAGTGGCCTGACCGGGATGCCGGCCGTGCCCGCATGGGCAGCTATGACGAGAAGATCCGACAGCGGATTCTTCGGCTCATGGAGGGCGATGCGGCCCTGGATGCCTATCCCTGGACGGAGACCTTCACCAAGGAAGCCTTTGGCACCTTTCTCTTTCAAAACCTCATGGGCGCCCTGCGGCGGAAAGAGAAGATCACTATGCTGCTGGAAGTTCTGGACCGGATTGTTTCCCGGCCTTAAGGACCTTTTGAAAAATCATACCCCTTGCATGATTTTTCTTTTTCTCCTTCCGTGAACAATGTTCATATTAAAAATCAGGAGTGATCTTATGCAAGCAATCATGGAAACCCTCTTCGATGTGCTTTATCTGACCTCGGTGATCACCGCAGGTCTTCTTCTACTTCGAAATAATCCCCGAAAAAGCCCATCCTGGTCCTTTGGCCTCATGGCCCTCATCCTGGGGGCTGGCGATGCCTTCCATCTGGTTCCCCGGGCCTACGCCCTCATGACGGATGGTCTGGCGAATCATGCGGTGGCTTTAGGACGGGGGAAGTTTATCACCTCCCTCACCATGACCATCTTCTATCTGGTGCTCTATCGGATTCTGAGCCAGCGCTACGGGAAGAAAAACCGGGGATGGGACTGGGCCATGGGGCTCTTTGGGCTCCTTCGCTTCGGACTGTGCCTCATGCCCCAGAACCGCTGGACCGATGCGGAAGGACCCCTCCTTTGGGGAATCCTTCGAAATCTTCCCTTTGCCGCCATGGGGATCCTGGTCATGATCCTGGCCTGGAAAGGAGCGAAGGAAAAAGAGGATGCGGCCTTTCGCCCCATGGGCCTGGCCATTTTCCTCTCCTTCCTCTTCTATGTCCCCGTGGTTCTCTGGGCTGACCGGTATCCCCTGGTGGGAATTCTCATGATCCCCAAAACCCTGGCGTATGTTTGGGTGGTCTGGATGGGGTTTCGGGAGTACCTGCAGGCGCAAAAAAACCACCAGGTCCCAGCCTTGTAAAAAGCAGAATCAACCAGCGCTTCTTCTTATTGGAGGAAGTCGCTGGTTTTTCTTCGTTTAAGATGTGAGCATAATGATAAGATTCTGTAAATTCTGTTAATGTTTACATACGGTAAACCTCGTTTTTAGTATAATGAATTTACTTCTATTTCAATGAAGGACATTTGTTTTCACGGGATAAATCGACAGTTGAATTTGAGAATAATAAAGCGAGGGGGAAAGACCATGAAAGTTGCCATCATCGGTGCTGGAAATTCTGGACTGGCCATGGCCGCACATCTTCGGTTCATGGGGCACCGGATCCGTTTATGGAACCGGAGCGAAGAACCGGTGAGCGAACTGAAGAAAACACGGAAAATCACCACCACTGGCGTGCTCGTGGGGGATTTTGACCTGGACCTGGTGACGACGAATATGGCGGACGTTTTGAAGTGGTCAAAGATCATTCTGGTGACCACTCCGGCCACCTCCCACGGGGATTTGGCCAGACTCATGGCGCCTTACTTGGGGAAAGACCACATCGTCATCCTCAATCCCGGAAGAACCTTCGGCGCGGTGGATTTCAAGGATGAGCTAGTGAAGATGGGCAATGAGGAGAATGTCAGTATCCTGGAAACCCAGACCATCATCTACACCTGCCGAAAGCTCAGCCAAACCAGCGTAAACATCCTTGCCCTGAAGCGGGATGTGCTGATTTCAACCTTTGAAGGGGTGAACCTTCCGGAGCTTTTGCTGCGGATTCCCGATGAGCTGAACAAATTCTATAAACCGGCAAAAAGCATGGTGGAAACCTCCATCGGCAATGTGGGAATGGTTCTCCACTGCGCCCCCATGGTGCTCAACGCCGGGTGGGTGGAATCGGACCACGACTTCAAGTATTACCGGGAGGGGATCTCGCCCACCATCACCGCCTTCATCGAGGAGCTGGACCGAGAGCGCCAGGCTGTGGCTCGAGCGCTAAATCATCCCGTGGTCTCCGTGCTGGAGTGGATGAATATTTCCTATGGGCTTCAGGAAGACACTCTTTATGAATGCATTCAGAAGAATCCTTCCTATGAGACCATCCTTGCTCCCCGAACCCTGTCGTACCGGTATCTCTTGGAAGATGTCCCCTACGGGCTGGTCCCCCTGGAAAGCATGGGGAAGGATCTGGGACTGGCCATGACCCATACCCGTGCTGTCATCGATCTGGCGAATCTGCTTCTGAAGACGGATTTTCGGGCCACGGGCCGCACTGCGGAGAAACTTCATTTTGACTACAAGGATCTCATGAAGGGTGTTCGAGTGGAGGATATCCTGCTGACCTAAAGGAGGGTACGATGAAGAAGAAAATGATTGTGGCATCCATCGGAAACTGTGTCCATGCCGCAGGAATCTATAATTTCAGTGTTCTGGCCCGGAAGGAGGGTTATGAGGTGGAGTATTTGGGCTCTGCCGTGCCCCTGCGGGAACTGGTGGGGGGAATCATCGAGTTCCAGCCCCACGTGGTGGCCCTGAGCTACCGTCTCTCCAAGGAAGGGGCGGAGTATCTTCTCCGGGAGCTGGAGAGGATCATGATGGAGCAGAATTTTCAGGATCTGGTGTTCATCTTCGGGGGCACCGTGGAAACGGCCGAGGCCGCCCGGAAGTTCAGCTATATCCGTAAGGTCTTTGACGGAACGGAAGAAGAGGCGGAAAGCCTCATCTACCTGCGCAGCATGGAGCGGGGAGAGGAAGAAGAGGGGATCCCGCCCCAGACCCTCCGGGAGCGCATTGAATGGAAAAAGCCCTTTCCCATCATCCGGCACCACATTGGGCTGGAAACCCTGGAGGACACGGAGGAGCATATCCGCATCCTGGCGGAGAGCCGGCTTCTGGATGTCATCTCCCTGGCCCCGGATCAGAACTGCCAGGAGTACTACTACCACCAGGAAGCCATGCCCCGGGGGGAAGACGGCGCCGGAGGCGTGCCCATCCGCACCGAGGAGGATCTTCGGCGCATGTATGCGGCCACCCGCCGGGGAAATTACCCCATGATGCGGTGCTACTCGGGGACCCGGGATATGCTTCCCTTTTCCCGCGTGCTGAAGGAAACCCTGAACAATGCCTGGGCGGCCATCCCCCTCACCTGGTACAGTCAGCTGGACCGCCGCTCCGACCGAGAGCTTCTCACGGCCATCAGAGAAAATATGGAAGCCATCCAATACAATGCCCAGATGGGGGTTCCCGTGGAAATGAACGAGTCCCACCAGTGGGCCCTTCGCTACTGCTCCGATGTGGTGGAAGTGGCCATCAGCTATATTACGGCCAAGGTGGCCAAGCATCTGGGGGTGAAGGACATGGTCATGCAGTACATGCTGGCCAATCCCCCGTCCATTTCCCCCATAATGGACCTGGCGAAGATGCAGGCCAAGATCGATCTCATGGGGGAGCTGGAAGATGAATCCTTCCGGATCATCCGCATGGTACGGACAGGCCTTCTGGCCTATCCTGCCGACATGGACAAGGCCAAGGGGCTCATTGCCTCCACCATGTTCTACGGCACCTTCCTGAAACCGGACATCGTCCATGTGGTCTCTTACAGCGAAGCGGTGAAACGGGCTACCAGCCGGGAAATTCTGGAGAGCGTCCGCATCGTGAACAAATCCATGGAGATCGCCGAGCGGGGGCTTTTGGAAAGCCTGGCCCTGGATCCGGCCTTTGCCCATCGCCTCCAGGAGCTGAAAAAAGAAGTCCGATACCTCCTGGGGGAAATTGCAAAGCTCAAGGACACCAAGGATCCCCTGACGGATCCGGAAGTGATTTATCTGGCCATCAAGGAAGGTCTTCTGGATGCGCCGGGCCTCAAGGGCTTCTCCGTGGCCCAGGGGAATTTCCGAACAGAAATCCACAACGGGTACCATGTAACGGTGGATGAGGATGGGGCGATTTTGGACGAAAGAACCCGGATTCAGCGGGTTCGCGACTTGGGAGAATCCCGAAGGTAACACAATGCCAGACGAAGGTTGCAGAGCTTCTGCAGCCTTTCTTTCGTAAAAAAAGAACAGTGAAAGAACAATTTCCTTTAAAACCGGAAAAAGCTGAAGTATACTAAAAGAGCAAACCACAAAACTTGTAACAAAAGAGGAGATTACCATGAGAAAAGAATTTTCCCTGAGCAGCGGCAAGGCCATGATCAATTTTTCCGCCAAATACTGCGACAGCCATGAGAAGGTTTTGGAATCGGAAGCCTTCCGAAGAGTCATTGAAGCGTATCTAGACTCCATCGCCAAGCGAAACACGAGGAACTACAAAGCGTTGTCGGCCATGTACCGGGAGGAATCGGCAGAAGAAGTCGCCAGTCAGCTCATTGAGGTGATCAAGCTCCTGACGCTCTTCAAAGCGGAGGAAGTGGCCAAGATCATGCCCCAGTATGACCGGCTCCTGAAGGACAAGGACTGGTTTGTGGCAGTCATTGAGGATCTTTACGGCTACTGGCGTAGACTGGAGCGTTACTCCATTATCCAGGCCAAGAGCACCACGGAGGGGTTGGCACAAACCAGCTTCATTGAAGCGAACATCAAGTTTACCAACCTCATTCTGGATCTCTACCGCAAGGTGGAGAAGAATGTGCTGCTCATCGAGCCCAATGTCTACCGTCAGGTTCCGGCGGGAACCAATGCCGGGGTGACCTTGACGGAAGCCACCTGGCCCATTCCCGACGGCTATGAGATTCTTCAGGATGTGCCCTTCATCACCTCCATCGTTATGGATTCTCCCTTTATCTCCTACCCGAAAAAGAATACCCGGGACGGCATCTTCCAGGCCTCAAAAACCCATCCCATGGAGGACGCTTACCTGAATAAAGACCATTTCTTCTGCTACCCCGCCAAAGTGGGCGGGCTTCTGGCCTTCCTCTATTTCCACCGGGACCTCATGGCCCACGGCATTTCCCTGTCCAACCTCTTTGAGATGGCAAGAGAAGAGGAGTATGTGGGGAAGAAACCGGACATCGTCTATCTCTATGGGGCAAAATCCGGGGATGAGACCCTGGGCAATGTCTTCTATGACGATGTGAAGAACGACATCATGCTGGGCTTCGTGCCCTATGGCGAAGAAATTGACTATTTCGGCTACATGAAGAAAATGTCCCTGACCCTCCACAACCTCATCATGATCAAGCGGGGGAACCTGCCCATCCATGGGGCCATGGTGAACATCAACATGAAGAACGGAAAGTCCGCCAATGTGGTGATCATGGGCGACTCCGGCGCGGGCAAGTCAGAGTCTCTGGAGGCGCTGCGCAGCCTTTCCGAGGACTACATCAGCGACATGACCATCGTCTTTGACGATATGGGCTACTTTGCCGTGGAGGACGGCCGCATTATGGCCTACGGCACGGAGATCGGGGCCTTCGTCCGGCTGGATGACCTGGATCAGGGTTACGCCTTCAAGGAAATTGACCGCTCCATCTTCATGAATCCGGACAAGACCAATGCCCGTCTGGTGATGCCGGTGGCCACCTACAAGGAAATCATGAAGGGCTATCCCGTGGATCTCTTCCTCTATGCCAACAACTACCGTGTGCTGAAGGAAGGGGAGTCCGGCGTATCCTACTTCACCGATCCCGAAACCGCGAAGGAAGTCTTCCGCGGGGGACGACGCATGGCCAAAGGCACCACCACGGAAAGCGGTCTCGTAGAGTCCTATTTTGCCAATCCCTTTGGTCCCCTGCAAAAGGCGAAGGATACGGATAAGCTCCTGGATCTCTATTTTGAGAAGCTCTTCGCCACCAACGTCAAGGTGGGCGAAATCTACACCCAGCTGGGCGTCCGGGGACTGGAGAAGGATGGTCCCAAAGATGCGGCCATGGAGCTCTTCAAACAGATCACCAGCTTGTAAAAAGAATCGAGAAACGACCAAGAGGAGCATACCTTTGATATGCTCCTCTTTTTCGGGTCCGGCTAGGTGGGCACCATCGCTCCATAGATATGATCAGTCAATAAAAGGAGGAGCTTCTTAAACTAAGTCCCGCCTTTCATCATGGAAAAGTTACAAAGATCAGCTTGACATTTTGAATTTACAAATGTAGACTAAAGGCAAAGATTACATTTGTAAACTATCGGAGGAAGAAGAGATGAGTATTTTGGAAACGATGCCCCCATCCGCCATCAGTGATGCCGAATGGGAGGTCATGAGAATTGTCTGGGCCCATCAAGGGGCCTTCGGACGCTATATAATTAACGGACTTCAAGAAAAACTAAGCTGGAACGAGTCCACTGCGAAAACCCTGATTCGCAGACTGGTGGAGAAAGGGTATCTTCAAGCGGTGAAAGAAAATGGATTGAACTTCTATCAACCCACAGTCACCGAAGAAAGCTGCAACCTCGTGGCAGCGGACAAGCTTTTTGATCGAATCTGTACCATGAAGACTGGGGATTTTCTCGGAAAACTTCTTGATCGTTATGAACTGAGCGTAGGAGATATCGAGTCCCTGACGGCGATCCTTCAAGCTAAACAAGGTGTTGAAGAACTGCATTGTCAATGTACTCCTTGCCAATGCGAACACCACAGGAAGTAAGGAAAACAGAGGTGAACTCTTTCGAGCGCTGAAAAGCAGAGGAGGAAGAAAATGAAAAATACGGAAAAGAATATCCAAACAGCCGAAGAGGCTCTTCGCGAAGCATTGAATAAAATGCCCGAACACCACCATGACACCCATCACCATGCCCAGGAGATGGATTCGACGAGGATACCCCTTGCCGGCCATGACCAGAAGCCCATGGATCATGGGCATGACCACCCCATAAAGGAAGATCATGCACAGCACCACCCCATGAAGGAGGAGCATGGCACAGGTCATCATGAGCATCACGCCATGACCGACCACATGGATAGCCATGAAGGGCACAGGGGCCACCACGAGATGATGATTCAGGACTTCAAAAAGCGATTCTGGGTGGTCCTGGTCGTCAGTATTCCGATTATTCTCCTCTCCAACATGTTCCAAATGCTTTTGGACTACCACCTGGTTTTTCCAGGATCCAAATTTCTTCTCTTCGCCCTGTCCACCCTCGTTTTCTTCTATGGTGGGCTTCCGTTTCTGAAGGGAGCGGTCAGTGAAGCCAAAACGAAAAAACCGGCAATGATGATGCTGATCAGTCTGGCCATTATTGCCGCCTATCTCTACAGTACCCTGACGACATTCTTTATCGCGGGATCGGAGTTCTATTTTGAGTTATCCACCCTGATCCTCATCATGCTCCTGGGCCACTGGATTGAAATGCGTTCCCAGATGGGAGCGTCAAAAGCGCTGGAAGAGCTGATGAAGCTCATGCCGGATGTGGCGCATAAAGTGGATGAGCATGGGGCGATCCTCGATGTGTCCATCAAGGAGCTGCTGCGGGGAGACCGCATCATGGTGAAATCCGGAGAAAAAGTCCCCACGGATGCCAAGGTGATTGACGGGTTTTCTGCCGTGAATGAGTCCATGCTGACTGGAGAGTCGGTACCCGTGGAGAAGTCGCCCGGGATGCAAATTATTGGCGGCTCCTTGAATGGGAATGGGGTCCTCATTGCCGAAGTGGAGCGTCTGGGCGAAGAAACTTATCTAGCCCAAGTCATTAAGACCGTACAGGAAGCGCAGGCTCAAAAATCAAAAAGCCAAGGATTAGCAGAAAAAGCAGCCGGATGGCTGTTCTACATTGCCGTGTTCTCCGGAGGGCTGACGTTTCTCTACTGGATGATCAACGGGAATACCCCGCTTGCCATGGAGCGCATGGTCACGGTTCTGGTGATTGCATGTCCCCACGCCCTGGGTCTTGCCGTGCCTTTGGTGAATACCGTGTCCACATCCATTGCAGCAAGAAAAGGACTGCTCATCCGAAATCGCACGCAATTTGAAGAAGCCCGGAAGATCCGCCGCATCGTCTTCGACAAAACAGGCACCCTGACCATGGGGGAGTTTGGAATTACAGATACGGTCCCTCAAGAAGGCGTTCAAGCCGAAGAACTGCTACAGATTGCCGGTTCCCTGGAGAGTCTGTCGGATCACCCCATTGCCCAAGGCGTTGTGCGGGATGTGAAGGCAAAGGGAATTGCCCTGAAAATAGCAAGCAACTATGAAAACCTCACGGGTGCGGGGCTGAAAGCGGATCTGGAGGGGGAAACCTACTATATTTTAAGTCCAGGCGAAATGGCCAGAAGAAATATCGCTTATGACGTGGCGGGGTTTGAGCAGCTGTCTTCCCAGGGGAAAACCGTTGTGTTTGTCACGAAAGAAGAGGAACTTCTTGGGATGCTCGCCGTGGCTGATCTCATCCGGGACACCTCGAAGGAAGTTATCGCCCAGCTGAAAAAAATGGGGATCGAATCCATCATGATGACGGGCGATCACCAGAAAGTAGCGGATTATGTGGGCCGAGAACTGGGTCTGTCGAAAGTTTACGCCCAAGTGCTGCCGGAGGAAAAATCAAAGCATCTCCAGGAACTGCAGAAGGATTTCCAAAAGGTAGCCATGGTGGGCGATGGCATTAATGATGCTCCTGCTTTAGCCACAGCCGATCTGGGGATCGCCATCGGGGCGGGGACAGATGTTGCCATGGAAACTGCCGATGTCATTCTCGTGGACAGCGATCCTCGAGATGTGCTGAACCTGATCAAACTGTCGAAAGCCACATACCGAAAGACCATTGAAAATCTGATCTGGGCTGCGGGATATAACATTCTGGCCATTCCCCTTGCGGCAGGAGTTCTGGCCCATCAAGGGGTTGTCATTACCCCGGCCATCGGAGCTGCGGTCATGTCCGTCAGCACCATCATCTGTGCGGTGAATGCCCGATTGCTCAAAATCGCCTAAAGCATCAGGAGGAGATCGCTGCGGATTCCGATTAAGGGTTTCCCGTCTCCTGAGGAAGATCAGCGGTCCCGAGAATGCCCAACCATCCCCAAAAAGGGAGAGCAAAGAAAAACCCATGGATGACCCGATTTGGGTAAATCATCCATGGGTTTTATGGTGGAGATGAGTTGGTGTGGGGAGAGAAGCCATCTGGGGTTTTTCTTTGGGAGTTTAAGTCAGCGATTTTTCAGCTCTTCCTGGTCCACGCAGGGGTGATCCTCAATGTTCTTCACCTCGTCATCCGCGGGATCCACATACTCCTTTTCCGTGGTGGTGATGTGGAGATTCTTCTCCTTCAGTTTCAGACAGTCATATTTGTTGAGGTTTCCCGCCTCAAAATCCGAGGCGGCGTCCTCCACGAGGGGTTCCATGGGCTTGGGCTCTTTTTCCATAATGTGCCTCCTGCTTTTCTTCCATCATACCCTAAAAAAAACCCCAAGGAGATGACGAGGTTGAAAAGAAATGATGAATGGATTGAAAATTCGATGAATATTTGAACATTCCCTGGGGTTGAGGCTATAATGAGAATGAAACCATATGGAAAGGAGAGATCGGCACATGGAATCCATCCGATTTTCAGATACCCTCACCATGGACCGTATAGTGCATGGGCACTGGCGTTTACTCGACTGGAAGTTCTCCCCTGAGGAGCTCCTGAACTTTATCGAAGGGGTGGCGGATCTGGGGATCCGCACCATCGACACGGCGGATATCTACGGCGGCTTTTCCTGCGAGGAAGCCTTCGGAGAAGCCCTGAAGCGGAAAAAGGGTCTTCGGGAACAGCTGACCATAATCACCAAGTGCGGCATAGTGTTCCCCTGCGCTCAGCGGCCCCAGTACACCAGCCATCATTATGATCAGACCAAAGCCCACATTGTGGAGTCGGCGGAGCAGTCACTCCGAAACTTCGGTACGGATTACCTGGATCTTCTTCTCATTCACCGTCCTTCGCCCTTCATGGATCCCGAAGAAGTGGCGGAGGCTTTTCTGGAGCTTCATCAGGCGGGAAAGGTGCGAAACTTTGGCGTGTCCAACTTCAAGCCCTCCCAGGTGGCCCTTCTCAGTTCCGCTTTGAAGATGCCGCTGGTGACCAATCAGGTGGAGATTTCTCCCCTGCAGCTCTCGGTTTTTGAAGACGGCACCATGGATGACGCCATGATCCGGAAAATGCCCGTCATGGCCTGGTCGCCCTTGGCCGGCGGGGACATCTTCAGCCATACCAGTGAACGGGTGGATCAGGTGCGCAAAACCCTCCTGGCCGTGGGGGAGCGGTTCAACGAAAACCGTATTGATACTCTGGTCTATGCTTTCCTTCTGAGTCATCCGGGGAAGATTCTTCCCATTGTGGGCTCGGGAAGACTGGACCGGATCAAGAATGCCCTGGATGCCTTGCCCCTTCGGTTTACCGCCGAAGAGTGGCTGGCGGTATATAAAGCATCCATGGGAAAGAACTTACCATAACAAGAACAGCGGGGGTGGCTTATGGCCGATCAGGAAAAAGAAAAGATTATCTTAGGCGAAGAAAAGTTTGAATCTTCCAAGGCCCTGGATGGGGCAAAAAAAGCGGAGGTCGTGGAAAACAGTCAAAACGAAGTGGTGGAAGTGGATAAGGTCCTGGTGGACGCTGGCGGAGGAAAGGGAAAGCCCCGGTTCTCCAAGATGAAGTTCACCCTGGGAGCCCTGACGGTACTGGCCGTTTTTGCGCTCCTGGCAGACACCATCCGGACGGCGGTGTTCCGTGCCGAGGATTCCCTGGTGTTCCTGGGAAAAGGCGGATTTTTAACCCCGGCGGTGGGAACGCTCCTCATGGCCGCGGGGGCGGTGCTGGCGGTCATCGCCTTCATCTCCCTCTTCAACCGGCGGGGCAAGCTCCAGGTGGGCCAGAAATGGCTGGCCGTCCTGGCCGGATTTCTCCTGGCTGTGGTGGGATTCAGCGCTTTCTTCCGGTTCACGGATTTTCGGGAGTTCACCATCGTGGACCGAACGCTTCTCACCACCCGGGCCTATACCTATCTCGACGTGGCCCAGGTGGATGCCTCCACCACCCTGGAAGGGGAGGACCATCGCCTGAACTACACCTTCACCCTGCAAAACGGAAAGCGTTTT
The DNA here is from genome assembly GCF_018128025.1 of Proteiniclasticum sediminis. Lineage (GTDB taxonomy): Bacteria > Bacillota > Clostridia > Clostridiales > Clostridiaceae > Proteiniclasticum > Proteiniclasticum sediminis. The sequence continues at coordinate 66,055 of NZ_JAGSCS010000011.1, forward strand.
GAGATTCGCGTGGGGGAAAAGAACATGGAGGCGGTGAAGACCATCGATACGAAGATCAAATCCACGGCCAAGCGCTCCATCGACAACTATGCCCTGCAGGAAATGGCTCGGCTGAAGATGTATACGGAAGAGGAAGCCCTGAAGCTCTTCATTCTGGAGTAACGAAGAAAGTCCCTGGATACGGCCCCAAAAGGCGGTGTCCAGGGACTTTTCCTATCGGGCTTCCTCCTGAAGGAGCGCCCGGGAAAGATCAATCATGGAAGGATCGGGAGAGGAATTGTAGAAAGTCACGCTTCCCGGATGGCCGGCTTCGGCAAGAAGTCCTTTTTCCGCCAGCACATCCCGAAGATGCCGGGAGGTTCCTTCACTGCCGTCCACAATGAGGGTGTCCCCGGTAAACAGGCGGCGCAAAGAGGGCTTGATGAAGGGGTAATGGGTGCAGCCCAGAACCACAGCAGAGACATCCTTGTCCACATCGGCCAGGGCCCGTTGGAGAAACTGAAAACTCTTCTCCTGAAAATCCCCGCCCTTTTCAATGATTTCCACCAGGCCCGGCAGAGGGCGGCGGATCACGGTACGGGTTTGGGCATAGCGGTCGCTGAGATCCTGGAACTTCTTTTCCTGAAGGGTCCGAAGGGTAGCCAGGACGAGGACCTTCCCCTGGGAAGTGTGGTCCATGGCCACCTTCAGGGCCGGCTCGATGCCGATGATGGGGATCTGGGGATAGGTTTCCCGGATCAGGTCGATGGCGGCGCTGGTGGCGGTGTTGCAGGCCACCACAATGGCTTTGCAGCCCTTGGCCAGGAGAAAGTCCACGGCGCGGGCGGTGAGCCCTTGAATCTCCTCCACGGTCTTATCGCCGTAGGGCGCATTGGCAGAATCCCCATAATAAATGAAGTCCTCCTGGGGCAGAAGGGCTACGGCGGCCTGAAGCACGCTGATCCCGCCCACGCCGGAATCGAAGAAGCCGATGGGTTGATTATTTGCCATAATGAGATGCCTCCAATTGACAACCTGATTTCTGATAATCGTCTCCTCCATTTTAGCAAATCAGGGGAATCAATACAAATTGTGAGATTCACAATAATGGGCCGTGTAATCGTTACCCCGGGAGAAATGATTTGACGGTGCACCGGGGCAAGAGTAAACTTTTAACATAAAAGACAAGGGGTTGATATTGTTGAGTAAGGACTTGATCTACACCATACACCGGGAAGAGCTGAACGAAGAAAAACTCATCCAGATCCTGGATGCCCATCCGGAAATTCGCTTTGTCTCCATCGCCGCCGTGGATCTCATTGGTCATGAGACCGATGCGAAGATTCCCGTGAAACTGTTCCGGAAGGATCTCCAGCAGTTTCTCCATGGCACCGCAGCCCAGACCGACGGATCCTCTGTATTTCTGCCGAAAATCGCCACGCTGAACAACGCCAAGGTGGATATGGTGGCCGATACGGACTGCAACTGGTACGTGGAGTACAACACTGAGCTCAGCGATCCCGAAAACGGAAAGAGTGTGGGCACGATCAAGATCCCCTGCTTCCTCTACCATGAGGGCAAGGCTGTGGATTCCCGCCATATTCTCCAGGAAGCAGAAAATGACTTCAAGCGGAATGTCCGGGAGGTGTTCAAGAAGAGCCCACGCCTCTGCAGCGAATTCGGATTTGCCGAAGAGGATATTGCGGAGGTTCAGGTCACCGCGGCCACGGAGCTGGAATTTTGGGTTAAATCCCCCAGCACCCATGGGGACATCGAAGCCTTAAGCACTTCCCAGGAGCTGAAAGAACAGTACTGGAGCAAAACCCGCGGCGCCGTGCGCAGTGCCATTGAAGAAACCCTCATGATCATGGAGCTCTACGGCCTGGAGCCGGAAATGGGCCACAAGGAAGTGGGCGGCGTTCGGGCCAAGCTCACGGATTCCGGAAAATTCTCCGGCGTTCTGGAGCAGCTGGAAATTGACTGGCGGTTCAATGACCCCAAAATCGCCGCAGACTATGAGATGCTCGTCCGAAACCTGGTCCGGGAAGTCTTCATCCGTTATGGACTGGAAGTGACCTTCCTGGCAAAGCCCCTGGACAAGATCGCCGGCAGCGGCGAGCATACCCACATGGGCGCATCCCTGAAGCTGAAAAACGGCAAGCGGATCAATCTCTTCACCCCCAATAGCAAGGATCAGTTCATGAGCAGTCTGGGCTACGGCTCCCTCATGGGCATTCTCCACAACTATGAGGTGATCAATCCCTTTGTTACCTCCTCCAACGAAGCCTTCAAGCGGCTGAAAAAAGGCTATGAGGCGCCCATCTCCATCGTGTCCTCCCTGGGCCGATCCCCGGAGATTCCGTCCCGAAACCGAACCATCCTCATTGGCCTCATCCGGGATGAAAATAACCCCATGGCCACCCGTTTCGAACTGCGTTCCCCCAACCCCCATACCAACACCTTCCTCTGCATCGCCTCCCTGCTCATGGCCATGAGCGACGGCGTGCTCTATGCGGCAGACAAGGCACCGGCGGATCTTCTGGCGGAGCTGTCCAAGGCCCCGGGAGAAGACTTTGGCTACCTGAAGAAGGAGCGGGCATACCGTACGGAGAAGGATGTCTTTGACGACTTCACCGATGAAGAGCGGGAACAGTACTTCGGGGTGGTGCCGGAAACCGTCTTTGAGAATGTCCAGGCCTTCGGCAAGTACCCGGAGAAGCTTGAGGTGCTGAAACGCCATGGCGTCTTCACCGACCAGATTCTGGAGAGCTATGAAGAGGGTCTCATGTACAAGTGGTACACGGAGCTCAACCACCGAATCATTCCCAGCTTCATCAATGAAATCCGTTCCTGCAGAAAACTGCACCGGGATGAGGAGTTCCTCAATGACCGGGCCAACTGGGAAAAAGTGCAGAAGATCAAGATTTCCCTCATGAAGGACACGGATGTGGAAAAGGGAATCTTCAACCAGATGCGCGACGCCCTCTGTGCGGAAGACTACAGTACCCTCTCCCTGCTGCAGAAGAAAATGTACAGCACCATCAATGACCTGCGGGAAGCCTACAAGCACTATCGGGATAACCTCCTGGAACTGGTGTAAACCTCCTAAAGAATCCTCATAGAACCATAAAGTGCGCCTTCCCGTCAGGGAGGGCGCACCATGATTTTGGGCAAAAAAAGAAACCCCCTTCGGGGTCATGAATATAGGGGTGAGTCCTGAAATCGCCCGAGGCCTCTCAGGAGTGGGACATCCCAGGGGAAGACTGGTTTGTCCAGGTGCAGTGATGATGCACTGCGAACTACTGTTCTGTTTTTATTGTAAGACAAACATGTGTTCGCGTCAATAGGGGGCTTTACTTTTTTTTGAATTCTTCTTCACTCTTGGTATAATGGAAGGGAAATCAAGCAAATAGATGAAACGAGGTGCTTTAACTATGAATCCCATCGTCACGATAAAGCTGAATACCGGCAAAGAAATCAAAGTGGAGCTCTACCCCGAGGTTGCCCCCAATACAGTGCGCAATTTTGTCTCCCTGGTGAAGAAAGGCTTCTATGACGGACTGAAATTCCACCGGGTCATCCCCGGCTTTATGATCCAGGGCGGATGCCCCCAGGGCGTCGGCATCGGCGGTCCTGGCTACAAGATCAAAGGGGAGTTTAGGGCCAACCGGTTCCAGAACGACCTGAAACACACCACCGGGGTCATTTCCATGGCGCGCAGCCAGCACAATGACTCCGCAGGAAGCCAGTTCTTCCTCATGGTGGCCGATTCCCCCCACCTGGACGGCCAGTATGCCGCCTTCGGCAAGATTATCGACGGACTGGACAATGCCCTGGACATTGCCCGGGTAGACCGGGACTATCGGGATATGCCCAGAGTGGACCAGGTCATGGAAAAGGTGACCGTGGAACATGCGGAGGAGATTGGCGAACCGGAAACTCTCTAAGCTTTCGGAATGTGTGTTAAATACCGAAAACAGGAGCGCAATATGACAAATCATCGACAAGTACTGATCTACGGGCTGAGCCCGGAGGAAAAGGACCGGCTGCGGTCGGAAGGACTGACCCTGAAGGAAGTGGACAACGCCAACGGCGGCGGCACTTTGCAGGAACTCTTGGACGATCAGGCCGTGCCCCATGAGGGAGAACCCATGGGCCAAGTGAAAATTATGATTTTCGCCGGGTATGACACCAACGACGAGCTGAAGGACGTGATTTCCAAAATCCGCCGGGAGCATGTCTTTGGTGCCATCATGGCTGTGATCACCAAAACCAATCTGACGTGGAGGTTCAACAGCATGATCGGTCATCTGCTGGAGGAACGGGAAGAAAACCGTCAGATCGAGAAAGAGCGCAGAGCGCAAATGAAATGACCAATGGAGTGAAAACATGGCAAGAGTAGGCGAAGAACTGAAAAAAGCAAGACTGGACGCCAATATGTCCCTGAAGCAGCTGGCCAAAAAGCTGGGGGTTTCCGAAAGCTTCATCAACGAGGTGGAGCAGGGACGGCGTGTGGTGAATGAAGCGTTCCTGGAACGGTTCAACAAAGTATTCAAGAAGGAAGCCGGTCCCCTGGGCCTGGGTTCCCTGGAGGCGTCCGTACAGGACGAGGCTCCGGAAAAGGCGCGCCCCCAGGTGAAAAAGGAAACCTATGCGGCTCCGGCCACTCCGGTGAATGAGCTGTGGAATCAGGCCTTTGGGGAGAACATCAAGAATGTGCCGGTGTATGGCTACCCCATGAGTGGCCCCCTTTCCCATCGGAGCCATGTGGTGGAGGGCAAGAAAATTGACGGCCATCCCATGGACAAGGTCTTCCAGCTGAAGGTGGACAATGACGACATGAAGGGCTTTCGGATCCGCACGGGCGATGTGCTCTCAGCGGTGGAGGTCAAGGAGATCAGCGGCTCCGCGATCCTTTTGGTGGAGTACAAAGGAAAGAACCTGCTCCGCAAAGTCCGGAACCTGAACAACGGCAATGTGGAGCTCACCTGGTATCCCGACAGCCAAAAGTCCGAGGTGGCCCCGCTGAAAGAAGTGAAGCCTTTAGGAAAGATCTACAAAGTGGAGATCACCCTGTAAAGGAGAAATCGGAGGAATCCTCCAAAGGGATTTTCAAATCATCAACAAGAGCGCAAAAAAGCTGTGGAAAAGTCCGCAGCTTTTTTGTTCTTCATCACACCTCGTGATCAAAGGGTTTTCCCGTTGTGCGAATATTCCCTCGAGACTTATCCACAAATTGTGGACAAAAATGGCTTTTCTATGGATAACTATTCTTCCTCCAGGGGTTATTCACCGTGATATCACGAAATATCTGCAAAACTGTGGATAACCTTGGCGCTGCTGTTCACTCAAATTTCTCGGAAAGTTCAGGAAAACTTCCCCTCGTCATCTATTCTCCCGATATAATGAGAGTATCAGAAAGAATCCGGTTTCCTTCAGGAATCACCGGAGGAAAGAGAGGAGAATGACCATGAAACGACGAATATGGGCCATCCTGTCCTCGGCCGTGCTCACCATGAGCCTCCTGGCCGCCTGCAGCAGCGACCCAAAGAAAGAAGTGAAAAACCCCAATGACCCCATTACCCTGGGTTCCTTCGTGGACACGGAGGGTGGCATCCTCGGCAATATGCTCCTTCTGGCCCTGGAGGACAAGGGGTACCTCATGACGGACAAGGTGCAGTTCGGCACCCCCGATGTCCACCGCAATGCCCTGCTCCAGGGCGAGCTGGACATGGGCATCGACTATACGGGCAATGGCCAGTTCTATGTGGAAGGGGCCAAGGAAGACACCTTCCGGGATCGGGTAAAAGGGTTTGAGACCATCCGGGATTACGATGCCGACAAGAACAAGCTGATCTGGCTGGAGCCAGCGAAGGCCAACAATACGGAGGCTCTGGCGGTGAAAGAGGACTTTGCCGAGGTAAATCAGCTCAAGACCATGGCAGACTTTGCGAAGTATGTCAATGCCGGGAAACCCGTGAAGTTCATCACCTCCCAGCTCTTTGCCGAAAAGGAAGCCGGGCTTCTGGGCATGGAGAAGGCCTATGGGTTCAAGCTAAAACCGGATCAGCTGATCCTCCTTCCCCACGGAAACACCGCGGAAACCCTAAAGGCCCTGGCCAACGGCACCGACGGGGTCAATGTGGCCCTGGCTTATGCCACGGACGGCTCCCTGGCGGATCTGAAGCTCGTCATTCTGGAGGACACCCTGTCCATCCCCACGGTGTATGAACCTTCGGTCATTGTGCGCAAGGAAGTGCTGGATAAGTATCCGGAAGTGGGCGAAATCGCCGAGCAAATTTTTGCCCTTCTGACCAAGGAAAATCTCCAGTCCCTGAACAAACAGGTGATCATCGACGGGCTTTCCCCCAAGGAAGTGGCCCGGACATTCCTGAAAGAGAAGGGAATTCTGAAGTAGCAGCATGGGAATGAGGTGGAATTTTGGAACGACGTCGGGATCTCCCGCAGATGATTTTTGCGGCCACAGGGACTGTGGCCTTTTTTTTCCTGCCCCTGGTGGAAGTGAAGCCCAACCGGATTGCCAGCGGGGTGCGCTATACCGCACCTCAATTTCTGGGGTGGCCGGCGTTCCTCTCGGGCTTACTTTTTCTCCTGGTCTTCCTTCTCCTTGGGGGAAAGCGTCAAAGAAAAGCGAAAGGCGCAATTCTCCTGACCTTCCTGGCCTGGGGGATTCTCCTACTGCTTCTGGCCCTGGGAAAGCCTTCGGCGATTCCCGGGGAAGGAGCCCAGCGCATAACCTTGTCTTCGGGACTCTATCTCCTCCTTCTCTCCTCGGGGCTTCTTCTGGGTCTTTCGGCGGATGAAGGCCCTGGGGAGAAGCGAACTTTTCGCCTCGCCTTCGGCGTGGTCCTTTTGCTTCTTTTGGGGCTTCTTCTTCGGGGAGACTTCAATGCCTTTTCCCTGGTGAAGGAGTTTCGCATCAAGCAGGGGCAGTTCAGCCAAAGCCTCGCCACCCACTTCTTCCTGGCTTTCGGTTCGGTGCTGGCGGGGTTTCTCGTAGCTGCGCCCCTGGGCTATGCAGCCTATCGCCGGCGAAGCTTCGAGAGCGGCATCATGGTGCCCCTCAGCATTGTGGAGACCATCCCCAGTCTTTCCCTCTTTGGCATTCTTTTGGTCCCCCTGTCCTTTCTGGGAAAGCTCCCCCTATTCCAGGGGCTGGGCATCAGCGGCATCGGCTGGGCGCCGGCCTTTGTGGCCCTTAGTCTTTATTCCCTCCTGCCCATGGCGCGAAACACCCTGGTGGGGTTCACGGCCATCGACCGGAGCGTGGTGGAGGCGGCCCAGGGCATGGGGATGACGTCTGGAGAAATCCTGCGGAGGATCGAGCTTCCCCTGGCCTTTCCCCTGATTCTCACCGGCGTTCGGATCTCCCTGGTCCAAGCCTTTGGCGGCGCCGTGCTGGCGGGCCTTGTGGGGGGCGGCGGGCTGGGGACCTTTGTATTTCTCGGGTTGGCGGAAGCCTCTCCGGACCTGATCCTTCTGGGGGTCATCCCCATTGTCGTCATTACCCTGGTCATGGACCACATCATGAAGAAACTGATAGAAGCGCTGAGGAGGAATGAGGCATGATCCGCATGGAGAAGGTCACGAAAGAATATGATGGATTTGAAGCGGTGAAAAGCCTGTCCCTCACCGTGGAAAAGGGAGAGCTTTTTGTTCTCCTGGGCCCTTCGGGCTGCGGGAAGTCCACTACCCTTCGCCTCCTGAACAAGATGGTGGAACGATCCTCCGGGGAGATCTACATCGAGGGCGAGAATATCGACAGCTTCCGGGTGGAGAACCTGCGGCGGAAGATGGGGTACGTCATTCAGAGCACGGGGCTTTTTCCCCATATGGATGTGGCGGCCAATATTGCCACGGTGCCGGAACTCCTGAAGTGGGACAAGAAGAAGACGGCAGCCCGGACCCTGGAGCTTCTGGAGCTGGTGGGTCTTAACCCCAGCTACCTGAAAAAGCGTCCCCGGGAACTTTCCGGAGGAGAGGCCCAGCGGGTGGGGGTTGCCCGGGCCCTGGCGGCAGATCCCCATATCCTTCTCATGGATGAGCCCTTTGGCGCTGTGGATCCGCTGAACCGGGTGAGGATCCAGAAGGAGTTCCGGGCCATTCAGCAAAAACTCCAGAAAACGGTGCTCTTCGTCACCCATGATGTGGAGGAGGCTCTCCTCCTTGGGGACAGGATTCTCATTATGCGCGACGGCGAAATCGTCCAGCTGGATACACCGGAGAATATGATCCGTCATCCCCAGGATGCCTTTGTCCGGGAATTTTTAGGCGGAGAAGGCGTGCTGAGCCTCCTGCAGCGTTTTTCCGGAAAGGACTACCGGGAGGAAATTCCAGTGGAAGGGGAAGTCCTTTCCCCGGACTGCACCCTGAAGGATGCCCTGTCGGCCATGCTCCTACACGGGACTACCCGGGTGCCCCTCTCGGGCGGGAGCCTCTCTCTGGAGGGGATCCTCCGTGCCATGAGGGGGGATCGGGCATGAGATTTCGTCTTCGTCATGGGGTTCTTTTGCTGCTCTGCCTCCTTCTGGGTGCCATGCTGGTGTATGATCAGGCCTTTGAGGCCCTCCTCATCCGCTGGCTCACCTCCAAGTTCAGCAGCGGGAGCCGAACGCCTCTTCATCAGCTGTTCTTTCAGCATCTTCAGATGGTGGGCATCTCCAGTTTTCTCGCCATCACCCTGGGGCTTGTCCTGGGGATCCTGGTGACGACCAAAGGGGGAGCGTCCTTCAAGGCGCCGCTGTTAAAAATCGTCAGCCTCATGCAGACCTTTCCTTCTGCGGCGCTTCTTGCCCTGGCGGTGCCCGTGGTGGGCTATGGCATGGAAGGGGCGCTCATCGCCCTTACCCTCTATGCCCTCATGCCCATCGTGTACAACGTGGTGGTGGGCATTGAGGAAGTGCCCCGGGATGTGGTGGAGGCGGCCGAGGGCATGGGGATGACCCCGGCGGAAGTCTACCGGAAGGTGAAGCTTCCCCTGGCTCTGGGGGCCATCCTGGGCGGTATTCGCACCTCCACGGTGATCAACATCAGCGCGGCCACTTTAGCCGCCGCCGTGGGGGCGGGAGGCCTGGGCGTCCTGGTGGTCAATGGGGTAAAAACCTTTGATCTGGTGCTGATTTTGGAAGGCTCCATTCCGGTGACGCTCCTGGCGGTGATCACGGAGCTCTTTCTCAGCGATCTCCAGGACAGGCTGCTCCGCGCCTGAAAATCAAGACAGAAACGGGCCCGAGGGACACAGTTCCCCCGGGCCTTTTGCCGCTGAAGACGGCGGGAATGTTATAATGGAAGCATCTTGACGATGAAAGGTGGAGATTGATGATGAGATGGAGTCTGGATGATCTGTATACGTCCTTTGATTCCCCAGAGTTTTTGGAGGACGTCCGGAGGGTTCCGGAAGAGATCGCCGAAATGGAAGAATATGCGGCAGTAAACTTTATGTCCCCGGAAAGGGCAGGAGAAAAGATCGCCCACTTCCTCACCTTGGAAATGGAAGTGAACCGAAGAATTTCGAAGGTCATGGCCTTTGCCAACCTCACCCTGGCCGTGAATGCCCGTCACGAGGAAGCCCGGGCAGTCTATGCCCGCATGGCCATGACCGTATCTAATCTAACGGGACCGGAGGTCCGCTTTCAGCGGTATCTGGGCGAACTGGGTGACCTTGCGCCCCTCTTGGAGGAGGATCCCCTTCTTTCGGAGCACAGCTTCTATCTCCACGAGCTCCAGGAAAATGCCCGGTATCTGTTAAGCGATGGGGAAGAGCGGCTTCTGGCGAAACTGACCACTTCGGGTTCCAAAGCCTGGACTAATCTTCAGAACCTCCTGTCGTCCACACTCCTGGTGGAGATGGAAGAGGAGGGAAAAATCGTGTCCCGCCCCTTGCCTGCCGTGCGAAACCTGGCTCACCATGAGGATGCAAAGGTGAGGAGAAATGCCCACGAAGTCGAGCTCAAGGCCTACCGGAAGATTGAGGAGTCCTCGGCGGCGGCGCTGAACGGCATCAAGGGGGAGGTCCTCACAGTCTCGGCCCTCCGGGGATTCTCCTCTCCCTTGGCGGAAACCCTGTTCCATGCCCGCATGGAGGAGGAGATTCTCAACTCCATGCTCACAGCCATCCGGGAGTACTTGCCGGCTTTTCGCCGATACCTTCGGCGAAAAGCGGAGATCCTGGGGCACAAAAACGGGCTGCCCTTCGCGGATCTCTTTGCCCCTTTGGGAAAGAGCCGTCTGCACTTTACCTATGACGAAGCCATGGAATACATCGTCCGGCAGTTCAGCACCTTCAGCCCTGCCCTGGGAGAATTTGCCCGCCATGCCCACGAGAAGAACTGGCTGGATGTGGAGCCCCGGGACGGAAAGCGCGGAGGAGCGTTCTGCTCCAACCTCCACGCCATCGGCCAAAGCCGGATCATGGCAAACTTTGACGGGAGCTTCAGCAATCTCACTACTCTGGCCCATGAACTGGGCCACGGCTATCATGGGCACAACCTGAAGAAGGAGACCATCCTCAACAGCAGCTACCCCATGCCCATTGCGGAAACCGCCTCTATCTTCTGCGAGACCATCGTGGTCAACGCGGCCCTTTCCGAGCTGGAGGGGGAGGAAGCCCTGACTCTTCTGGAGCAGTCCATCTCCGATGCCTGTCAGGTCATCGTGGACATCTATTCCCGATTCCTCTTCGAATCGGAGCTCTTTGCCGTGCGGGAGGACCATCCGGCCTCCGTGGAGGAGCTGAAGGCCATGATGCTGAAGGCCCAGAAGGAAGCCTACGGGGAGGGTCTGGACCCGGAACATCTGCATCCCTATATGTGGCTGAACAAGACCCACTACTATTTCCCCAACCGAAACTTCTACAATTTCCCCTATGCCTTTGGCCTGCTCTTCTCCAAGGGGCTCTATGCCGAGTACCTGAAGCGGGGTGAAGCCTTTGTGCCGGCCTATGATGAACTTCTGGCCATGACCGGAAAGAACAGCATTCGAGAAGTGGCCCTGACCATGGGCATCGATGTGACGACACCGGACTTTTTCCGGTCATCCCTGGAACTGGTGGCAAAGGATATTGAAAAATTCCTGGCCTTGACGGATCCTCAAAAAGCATAAAAATGAAGAAAAACCTCTGGAACGTTTGGCGTTCCAGAGGTTTTGTCCTTAGGCGAGACCCACCAGGCCTTGGGGTAGAAGCTGTTTCAGGATGAAGCCCAAAAGCAGCGTTCCCAGTTCCTGGGGCTTTTCGAAAATCGACACATGGCCACACTGGGGCAGGGTGACGTATTCCGATCCCGCAATCCCCTGGTGGAGTTTCAGGGAGAAGGCCGGGTTCTTTAAGAGGTCCTCTTCTCCGCAGATGATCAGCGTGGGCGCTTTGATCAGGGGCAGCTCCCCGGTGAAGTTCACCTCATTTTTGAAGGTCTTGTAGAGCTCGATCTGGCCGTTCAGATAGGCTTCCCCCACATGCTTTGTGGCGGCGGCCCGGGACTTCAGAAACTCCAGATTTTCCTTCATGAATTTTCCGCCGTAGATGGCGGGAGCCAGGGTGTTGAAGAAGCGCTCGCCGTCTCCCGACTGGGCGGCCACGATCCAGGAATCAATGAAGGATTCCATGAGGGGATCCGTTTCACTGACGGAATCGATGATGCTGAGGGAGGCCACCCGATCCGGATAGCGGGCGGCGAACTTCATCCCCACCTCTCCGCCGTAGGACGTGCCGATGAAGTGAGCCTTGGGCATGTCCACGGCTTCCAAAAGATTCAGAAGATCCTCGCAGTGCTGGGCAAAGGTATAGGGACCCTCGGGTTTGTCGGACTTCAGCTGTCCTCTGAAATCATGGAGAAGCACCTTGAAGCCCAGGTCTTCAAAGGGGCGGGAGAGGGCATACCAGCTGTTGGTGCTGGCCATGACGCCGTTTAAGAAAACTACGCCGTAGGGCGAAGCCGCATTTCCCCGGATTTCATAGAACAGGTCGCAGTCATTGTGATGAAACAAAGCCATAACTCATCCTCCTGATAACGTTTTACCTTTACTTTTAAGTATAGCCCTGAAAAACGCAAAGCTCAAGAGAAGATGAAAGGTTCATCACTTATAGAGATACCCCATGTCGTCCATGAGTTTCAGGAGAAATTTCACGGCGCCGTCCTCGTCATTGGAGGGAGCCACATAGTCAGCGATGCTGAGGAGGTTGGGAACGGCGTTGGCCATGCCGCCCTTGATGCCCGCCACCTTCAGCATGGACAGGTCGTTGTAGTTGTCGCCGATGGCGGCCACATCGGCCAAAGGAATGTTGAGATGCTCGCACAGGTAGGTCAGGGCAATGCCCTTGGAGGTTTTTTTGCTGGTCATTTCAAAATTGTACTTCCAGGAGGAGAAGGTGCGGATCCGCTTATCCATGGAGAAATACTCCATGGCCTTATGGATTTTGTTGATGTAGGCGCTGATGGAGGAGATGGAGTTGGCTTCTTTCGCCTGGGCGAGGACGTCCTCCAGGGTATCCACCACTTTCAGGTTCCCCTGGGACAGGACAAGACCCAGGACATCGTTCTCCAGTTCCTGGCGTTTGGCCGATTCCATGGCGCCCAGATCTTCCAGTTCCTGGCGCAGAAGATCCAGTCCTCCCTGGGTCACGTAGGTGTACTCATCGCTGGCCACTTCAAACTCCAGGTTGCTGGCTTTGAGGTAGGTGATGATGTCTCGCGTCTGATCCATGGGGATGGAAATGGAGTGGAGTTTTTTCCCCTGGTTATCGTAGATGCTGGCTCCGTTGGAGGAGATGATGTAGGGCATGTTCTCCAAACCGGAGAGGATGCCCAGAATATCCCCATAGGAGCGGCCAGTGGCGATGCAGACCGGAATGCCCATGTTCATGGCCATGTTCAGGGTCCGCTGGCTGTACTCCGACAGCTGGTGATCGGCGTTGAGTAGAGTGCCATCCAGATCCGTGACAAATAGTTTCATAGAATCCTCCATATCTCGGTAGTCTCTTCCCTCAAAGTATAGCATGGCTGCTCTTGCTTTTTTTCGGGAAGACGATAAAAATCGGACATTGACGAGGGGAAACGTTGTGAAAAGGCAGAATGGCTGTGGAGGTGGGGCGTATTTTGAAAATCTGACAATGGACAGAAATTACCCCGGAAAGAGTTCCGGGGTAATGGGAGTTTACAGGTAACGGAATATGGATTTCACGCCGGTTTCCAGGTCCATCTTCTCCTTGGGAACCACGAAGACCTTGGCTTTTTGCTTCAGAGCGAGAACAGCCAGGTCGTTCAGCATGTCTCCGGCGCCGTTTTCCACCAGGAGCCGGTCGTTGCCGGGTTCAATTCTTCCCGGGATGGTTTTATCCAGATTGACCAGAAGGGTGTCCACCCGATTCTCCAGGGCAGCCCGGGCCACTTCGCTGATGTCTTCCGAGGCCAGTTCCCGGGACTTGGACAGATCATAGCGCTCCGCCAGTTTGTCGATGGTGGCGTAGAACTGGGGTTCCAGGATTTCCCAGGCCAGGGTGCGGAGGGCGTCGGGATCCAGGGATTGAGGATCCTTTTTGATGCCGTCCTTCTGGAGGAACTCGTTATGACTGATCTTGGCAAAGTCTTTCTGATGCTCTGGCAGGGAGGCCAGAATCAGCGGCAGTTCCGTTCGTTTGGAGTGGGATTCGTAAATATAGCGGTCCACATAGCGGAAGAATTTTTCCTGATCCACGGCTTCCTCATCCCGGGTGGATCCGCCGACTCCGCCGAACATGACCTTTCCGCTGGAACCGAGGCTCACGGCATTGCTTCCGGCTTCCTCATAGAAGGTTCCCACCACATCCTTCAGGGTCTTTCGCTCCTCCGGCGGCAGGACCACTTCGCGGATGGCATCGCGGTTGCCCTCGAAGAGGCGGAACTCATTCTTGTTCAGGGCCAGAATCTGATAGCTGTCATCGCCCTGGTAGGCACTGAGGAGGGGTTTGATATGGAAGGTGCCGGACACCTCCACAAACTCCGGAATATCCCGCTGCAGTTTATAGATGACGGTTTCCTCCGGCGAGGCCAGGATTCCCAGGCCGTCCAGCTGATAGTTCCAGAAAATCTTGTCTTCGGTGAGTTCCCGCAGGGTGGCGAGAAGTGTTTCCGCGTCCTTTCCGGGATATTCCGTCCCGAGTTTTGTTTCCACGGTTTTCAGCAGGTTCTTGTACCGGACGATGTTGTTCCGGGTTTCCGTGCTCAACCGGCTGGTGGGCATGAAAATGGAAACCAGAGGTCCGGTGCTCTTGTCGATGATGGGGTGTGGAAATCTTTCGGCGATGGTGTAACGCATAAACATACCTCCTAATATATTGAATTTTCGGAACATTCAAGGAATAGGAATACCTCTCACGTATACTTTGTGGATAAAGTATACAATAAATTCTTGAATAAACTTTAAATGAATGATTAACATGAGTGTCATATGTGGTGGAAGATCCCGGAGGACTCCATCAAACAAAAGCTCTCCGGAATTGCCCAGCGCGAAGGACGCCAAAGCATTCCGGAGAGGAAAAATTTCATGGAGGTTGCAGATATTCTAATGAGGATCTGGTTAGGGCTGAAACAGATCACGGACCGGATTCCAGGACTTCGTCAGTTTGTCGAAATATTGTTCATCCTTTACCGAAAGCATGGACAGGGCGTCACTGCCCAGGAACCAGGTGTTCTCCTTCTCCATGGCATTGAGCAGGAAGAGGTAAGGCTGATTCAAGGCGGGATTCGCCTGGTAAGGGCCGAAATGGTCGAAGACCGTATCCCCATCGGCGATGTCCTGGGGAAGAATTCCCATTTTTTTCACGGAAGCCTCATCCAAGGAACGGAGGTAGTCGGAGAGTGGAACCACACCGCCATTGAAGACCACTTCGATTTCTCTTTCCCGCAACTCCCCTTTCAGGATGTCGGTAACTCGGACCAGACCCTTGGTGTAGACTCTTCCGTTCTCTTCCACCCAGGACCCTAGATTTTTGACAAACTGGCCCAATACAACCAGATTTGCCTTACTGGAGACCTGCTGCGGAGTCATGAGGACGTAGTCCGCCGTGGTGGCGAGAATAAGCTTTTGCTGGGGATCCTCAGCGAAGAATAACGAAGACGCCGTCATCGAAGGGGCAGTCTCGGCAGACGAGGGAGAGGAGGCGGGAAGTTTTTGAACTTCAGCGCAGCCGCTAAGAAGAACCAGGCAAAGGACGAAACCAGAAATCAGAGACTTTTTCACGATCATTCCTCCTTCGGGGGAGTGCAGGGTAATCTGGAACAAAGAAAACTCGTCATGGAAAACATTCCTATCTAACTTGATTTTAAAGAGTAAAAGCAAAAAAAAAAGCGAAAAGTTCTTATAATATTCTGAATAATAATCTTTTCGTATCGATAAATACTTTATAAATATGTTCAATTTATAGAGATGGATTGCACGGTGATTGATTCCGAAGATACCCTAGCCCTGAGGTTTAGGACTGCTGGATCCCATGATCGGTCTTGGATTCAGATGCCGAATATCCCGGTTCAGGGGAAGATTTTCGTGAAAGAGAGCGGTTTTCTTGGGGAGTTCATGTATAATAAAGATAATAAACGACGAGGTGGGATAAACGATGTTAAAGGTTGTAAAGCGCGACGGTCGGATCATTGACTTCCAGCGGGAGAACATTATGGTATCCGTGGGGAACAGCGCCCGGGATTCCAACATTCAGCTGACGGGAAAAGAACTGGAGCTCATTGCGGCATCGGTGGAGAAAACCATCAGGAAAGTCCGCGGAGAGGACGGTGTCACCTCCACCTACGAGATTCGTGGCGTGGTGGTCCGGGTGCTCAAGGAAATGGGTTACCGGAATGTGGCCAAGGACTTCTATGAAGGAGAGAAGATCCACCGGGATGTTCATCTCAAGGAAGAGTAAACAAGCGATGATGTTCACCGGCCTTCGGGCAGGGGTTCATGGACGGGACGAGGATGTCCCACGGGAGGTGCTTCGATGGAACTGATTATTGTCACCGGCATGTCCGGCGCGGGGAAATCCGTGGCCGTCAATGCCTTGGAAGATTTGGGCTATTACTGCGTGGATAACCTGCCGCCGAAATTTCTCCTTCCCTTTGCGCGGCTGACGCTGCAGACGGAAGGAAAAGAGGACCGGCTGGCTCTGGTGGTGGATGCCCGGAGCAAGGACCTGTTCACGGAGTTTGAACGGGAAATCAACATGCTGGACGAGCAGGACATTCGCTATAAGCTTCTCTTCCTGGATGCCTCGGATGAAACCCTCCTGAACCGATACAAGGAAACTCGCCGCAAGCATCCCCTCATGGATCATCGGATCACATCGCTGGAAGAAGCCATCGATATCGAGCGAAAGTCCTTTGAAGGGATTCGGAGCCGGGCGGACTACATCATCGATACGACGTTTCTGGCCACGGCCAAACTGAAAAAAGAGGTGAACAATCTCTTTGCCTATGAAGTGAACCAGACCATGCAGATCAAGACCGTGTCCTTCGGCTACAAGTACGGGATTCCCAATGATGCGGATCTGGTCTTTGATCTTCGGTATCTGCCCAATCCCTTCTATGTGCCGGAGCTGAGGAATAAAACCGGAGAAGATGATGATGTCTTTGAATACGTCATGGCCACGGAACTGGCGGAGACCCTCTTTACGAAGCTTATGGATCTCATCGAGTATCTGATCCCCCTCTACATGGAGGAAGGAAAAAGCCAGCTAGTGGTGGCCTACGGCTGCACCGGGGGAAAACACCGCTCGGTATCCTTTGCCCGCCGAACGGCGCAGCATCTGAAAAATAAGAACTACAACGTGGTGACCCAGCATCGGGACATCGAACGCAAATAAAGATGAATGGATCGAGGAAGGAAGTCAAGTGGAAGCATGAGTAGCGCGGGAATGAAAAAGTATGGGATTCTTCTCCTTCTTCTCAGTCTCTTTCTCGGGATCAGCGGCTGCGCCTCTGATCGGAGGGAAGAACTGAAGGAAAAACTGCTTCAGGGCGAGGCGCTCATCGCCATGGAAAAATTTGAGGAAGCGGAAACGTTTTTTGAAGCGCTCCTGGTGGATAATCCGGATAACATCACCATCATGGAGAAGCGCGATTTTTCCCGGGAGCTGAAGCTTTCCCGGGAGAAGCTTCAGGAAGCCTCGGATCTTCTGGAGGATGAGCAGTATGCAGAGGCCTTTGCCGTCCTGAAGGAAATCAGCAAGAATGACGAAGGCGGTCTGGAGAGCAAAGAAAATCTTCTCCAGGACATTCAGGGAGCCTATTTGACCAAAGCCGAAAGCTTAGCGGGGGAAAACCGCTATGCCGAAGCCCTGGCTGAACTGGAAGAATATCTGACCTTTGCCGGAGAGGATGAAAAGATCATGGCAGCGCTGGAAGACATCAAAGAGCGCAAAATTGCCTATGAGACACCTCCACCGGAACCGCCCCCAGTGCCGAAGATCATCGTCATTGATCCCGGCCATCAGCTCAAGGGCAACTATGCCAAAGAACCCGTGGGACCGGGATCCGCCATTCTGAAGACCAAAGTGTCCTCGGGTACCCAAGGACGGGTGACCCGCGTTCCAGAGTACGTCCTGAATCTCCAGATTTCCGTGAAGCTTCGGGATCGGCTCCAGGCGGAGGGCTATACGGTGATTCTCACCCGGGAAAGCCATGATGTGAACCTCAGCAACAAGGAACGGGCGGAAATGGCCAATGGCGCCAAGGCTGATCTCTTCCTGCGGATCCACGCCAATGGAAACGACGACCCCTCGGTGAGTGGGATCATGACCATCTATCCGTCGCTGGAAAACCCCTTTGTGGCGGCGCTGAGCCCGGAGAGCCTCCGGCTATCCACGCTTCTCCATGATGAAATGGTGAAGGTCACCGGCACCAAGAGCGGTGGAATCCGAGCCATGGATGATCTCACCGGGATCAACTGGGCCCAGATGCCCGTGAGCCTGGTGGAGCTGGGTTACATGTCCAATCCTGAGGAAGATGTTCTTCTGTCCACACCCCAGTATCAGGATCAGCTGGTGGAGGGTTTAGTCCGAGGGATTCAACGATTTTTTGAGAACTTGCCTTAAGGCTTGAAAGAAGGTGCACGGCGGATTTGCCGGCATCTTTTTTTCTTGGGCGAAATCGAAGGGGAAAGATTTCACTTTTTGATCGGGTTTTCATCGGGTATAATTCTCTATTATGGAGAAAATTCGGAGGAGGTGAAGCCATGAAAACCTGGGGCGGAAAAAGATACCATGCCCTCAATCCCTTTCTGCGGGAGAAGTTTGGGGAAAAAGTATACAAGATCAGCCTGGATGCCGGGTTTTCCTGTCCCAACCGGGATGGAACCCTCAGCAAAACGGGATGTCTTTTCTGCAGCGACCGGGGATCCGGTGACTTTGCCGGAGACCGGAACTTCAGCATCACCCGGCAGTTTGAGGAGATCCAGGGGGTCATGGCGAAGAAGTGGAAGGGAGGAAAATACATCGCGTATTTTCAGGCCTACACCAACACCTATGCCGATCCGGATACGCTCCGGGCTCTCTACGAGGAAGCCGTGACCCGGGAAGGCGTGGTGGCCCTGTCCATCGCCACCCGACCGGACTGTCTGCCTCCAGCGGTGCTGGAGGTGCTGGCCGAATACCGGGACCGGGTGCACACCTTTGTGGAGCTGGGACTCCAGACGGTCCATGACAAAAATGCTCGGAAAATCAACCGGGGTTATGACCTGCCGGTGTTTGAAGAGGCGTTGGAAAAGCTTCGGGCGCTGGATATTGATGTGGTGGTCCATGTGATTTTTGGTCTCCCGGGAGAAACCCCGGACGAAATGCTGGAAACTGTGGACTATCTGGCCCGTCAAGACATCCAGGGCATCAAGTTCCATTTGCTTCACCTCATGAAGGACACCCCGCTGGTTCACCTGTATGAACGGCAGCAGCTGGAGTTCCTGACCATGGAAGACTATGTCCGGCTGGTGGCGGAATCCATTGCTCGACTTCCGGAAGAGGTGGTCATTCACCGCCTTACGGGGGATGCCCCCCGGGCCCTTCTCATCGGCCCCCAGTGGTCCCTGAGAAAATGGGAAGTGCTCAATGCCATTGATGCGTACTTGGAAGCCCAGGATCTCTGGCAAGGAAAAAACTGGACAAAGAAGAACAGAAGATGGAGCGCGGATGCGCTCCCCGAGGAGATGACCCATGAAAATTAATGTAATCACCTGTGCGGACCATGTGTCCCCGGAATCGGTGAAAGGAAATACGGCGGTGGTAGTGGATACCCTTCGGGCCACCTCCGTCATCATCACCGCCATCAGTCACGGCGCGAAAAGCGTGGTGCCCATGACCAGTGTGGAAGAAGCGCTGGAGACCAAGAAGAAGCTGGAAAATGTCGTGCTGGGGGGTGAGCGGAAGGCTCGGCTCATCGACGGCTTTGATCTGTCCAACTCCCCCAAGGAATACACCGCCTCCGCCGTGGCGGAGAAGAATGTGGTGCTCACCACCACCAACGGCACCAAAGCCATTGCCCGCTCCAGTTCCGCCGCTCGGATCTTCATCGGCGCCCTGCGCAATGCCCGGGCTGTGGCTGAAGCTGCTGTGGCGGAGGAGAGAGATGCGGTCATCGTCAATGCCGGCACAGGCGGTGAGTTCTCTATGGATGACTTCATCACCGCCGGAGCCATCATCGCCCATATGCTGGAGCTAAAGCCGGCGGAACTCACCGATGTGGCAAAGACCGCCTTGATCATTTATGAGACCCATCGGGATCTGCGAAGCTACATTCAGGAGGCCCATCATTATGGGGTGCTGGAAGAGCTGGGACTTTCCGAGGATCTGGATTTCTGTCTCCAGGAAAGTGTGGAGGACATTGTCCCCGAGTATAAAAACGGCATCATCAAACAGCATTTTTAAAGCAGAAAACCTCTGCCCTTGGCGAAGAACCCTTATTCAGGTTCTTTCCTTGGGCAGAGGTTTTTGATTTTCCTGGAAATGAAGGACTTATTCCTCCGGCAGCGGTTCAAGGCAGTCCAAAGGTATCCAGCCTTCCGTCCCGTCACCCAGGCGGCGGCAGTAACCCCACTGATTTACCATGCGTCGGCATTGGAGGAGATCCCCCGGGGAGGCGGGGAGCTCCCGGGAACTGTAGTCCTCGGTGAGAATGGATTCTTCCCCCAGATCCTCCAGGTAGAGGCGGGGGATCCAGCCTTCCTGGAGCGTATCCTGGGAGATGCAGTACACCCAGTTCTTCCAGAGGGGATTGCCGATGTACTCCTCCGCTCGGACCACCCGGTCTCCCTTTTTTAGCTCGATCCGGTTGATTTCATTCAAAAGGTGGCTTCGGATCACGATGTACCTCATGGCTAAAACCTCAGGGTATCGGCGAGATCAGCAATGAGAAATTCTTCCTCCTCTGGGGTGAGGTTCAGGGGGATTTCGTAGTAGGGCGTGATCATGCAGTTGCGGTCAAAGAGACGGAAAAGCTCCACCATGAGGGGGCTGTTCTCCGGTTCCACCTGCTGGCTGGCATCGCCCCGATAGGAAAGAACCCCCAGAAATCGGGCTCCACCTCGAACCCGGTCCATGACCTGGTTCACCAGGGGAACCAGCTGCCGACGAAGATATTCTTCGTAGGGTTCCGGACTGCGCCCTTCCTCCTGGGATTTTTTCGTCCACTGCTGATAATAGGTATAGAGATCGGGAAGGGGAATGAGGTTGACGCCCAGTTCCTTCAGATCCTGCAGTATGCCCAGGGCGCCGGCGGAAAGGCGCTTCTCCGGGGGGAGAGTTCCCTGGTCCAGGATGCTGTGGGCAATGACCAATATTTTATCTTCCATGGATGTTCCTCCTTCAGCCAGGCTTTCCCCTTAGAAGAGGAAAGGCATGATGGGGCGCTGGCCCTGTAGCTTCATTATGCCATTAACCTTCGGGGAACTCAATGGACGATCCGGGTCTACTTTCTCCCCTGAAATCGGCGGTATGCATTTTCAGGGGATCCGCTATAATGGAAGAAAGAGGTGATATTATGGACAATGGAATTCAACCGGAGATCCTGGATCGGATCACCAAGGTTTGCATCTGCCGGGCGATCCCCCGGAGCAAAATCAAAGAAGCCATCCGAAGCGGGGCGGACTCCGTCGTCAAGGTCAATGCCCTCCTCGGGTCCGGATCCGGAGAATGCCGGGGAAGGCGCTGCGGCATGAAGATCAAGATCCTCATCGATGAGTATAAGGCGGGGGTGTGGGAATGAGGCGAAACCTTTGGACAAAACCCACCGCATTGCTGCTGCTTCTCTTTTTCTTCCTCCTGGGCGCTGCTGGATGCCTCCCCGTGGAATCGGCTCCGCCAGTCGAAACGGGTGTCACCGGAGCCATTCTGGAGGACGGGGTCTACACCTCCAAGGAGGAGGTGGCCCTCTATCTGCATACCTACGGAAAGCTGCCCCGAAACTTTCTCACGAAAAACGAAGCCATGGATAAGGGCTGGGAAGCCAGCAAGGGCAATCTCTGGGACGTGACGGACAAAATGAGCATCGGCGGGGACCGGTTTGGCAACCGGGAAGGACTGCTTCCCAAAGCCGCGGGACGACAGTGGTATGAATGCGACATCAACTACACCGGCGGATTCCGGGGAGAGGAACGGCTGGTGTACTCCAATGACGGGCTCATCTACTACACCAGGGACCACTACCAGACATTCACCAAACTTTATGGAGGGGATTGAGCATGGATCGGATTATCCTCAACGGAAAACGAATGATTACCCGGGAAAAAACCCATGCCTATCTGAAACGGAAGTTCAGCTTCCCAGATTATTACGGCAAAAACCTCGATGCCCTGTGGGACCTGCTCAGTACCTGGGATCAGGAGACAGAAGTGGTGATCCTCCATCGGGATGCTGTTCTGGAGCAGCTGGGGGATTATGGCGCCTCCCTTCTGGATCTCTTTGGCGAACTGCAGGAAGAGTCTCGGCACCTGACCATCACCTTCGCCGACTGACGTTTTTACGAGGGGGCAGCCCTTCCTCTTCGAAGAGAACTTCGAAAAAGGAATGGAATTGGCCGCCGGATCAGGTATAATGGAGAAAATTAAGAAAGACAAGGAGTTAGCATGGGATATCGATTTGAAACCATAAGCGACATCATCCGCCGGTACAAGAAGGACGAGATCATGATCGCCCTGGACGTCATGGATGTGGATTACAAGAAGTCCTGGCGCAAGGGCGAACTGATGGAGAAGCTGGAGGAAGCCCTCCGCACCTATGTGACGGAGATCTTCTACATGCTTTCCCAAAGGGAGCTGGGCATTCTGAAGAGCATGACGGAGCATGAGGGAAACTACATTCTGAATCCGGAAGCGGAAGAGGAAGCGGAAGTGCTGGATAGCCTGGGAATCCTGGCGAACTTCTGCCTCATCGATCCGGAGGTGAGCTTTGATGAAGAGGGCCGGCACAAGGCATCTGCCAGCCGGGAGTTTCTGGAGCTGTTTACACCTTACCTGGAGCCGGTGCGGCTAAGCCAGGCGGCCTATCTGGATGAAGCGGCGCGGCTCATCGCCGGATGTCTATACTACTACGGCGCTTTGCCCGTGGACGATCTCTACAGCATCGTTTCCCGCAACCATGGCAACATGGACCGGAAAATGTTTGAGCGGGTCCTCTCCTACAAGGAGGCTCTGGCAGATCTCTACATCCCCCTCTACGACAAGGATGTGGAATACATTGTGGATCCCGATTTTTCCCAGTTCCATACCCTGAAGGATGTGGCCACCTGGGGCAAGGGGGTAAGCTACAAGCCCTTTACCCGGACGGAGCTTCTGGATGCCGGCCATCCTCTTTTCCTGGAAGAGCCGGAAGGCTACGGGGAGATTTATGATGCCCTGGAACCCCACCTGGCGGTGGATGAAGAGCTGACCCAGGCTTTTCCGGAGATCAGTCGGGAGTTCGTCCTAGGCATGCTCTTGGATCGGACCATCGCCCTCTGGCGAATGCTGGGTCCCTACGAGGAAATCATCACCGAGCTATGGACCAACCTGGAGTTTGATTCCCTGAAAGAGTCCAAGGAGATGGCCCAGCGAATGAAGTCCTATCTTCAGTCCCTTAGCCGCTGGGATCTCAAGGGATATTCCCTGGAGGAGCACAAAGCCCGAAAAATACGCATGGGAAGTAACGTCATTCCCTTGAAGGCCTATGTGAATCGAAGGAAAAACTAAAGGGCTCTTCGGATGGGCGATGTTTCATCGGGGAAATCCTCTGGTTTGACAAGGGAAAATCCTTATACTATAATAATGAGGCAAATACGAGGATCAGGACGAGTAGTCCGCAGATCAGCTGTTAGAGAGGGATCGGGTGGTGCAAGATCTCAGCTGGGGCGGAAGAAAATCACCTGGGAGTAGACGGGCTGAACAGTGAAGTAAGCCAGTACGTGGTTTCGCGTTATGAAATAGGATCTCCCGGCGACTGTCCGGCGCATCCGAAACATGCATTTAGGTGGTATAGCGAGACCTCGCCCTATTTTGGGCAGGTCTTTTTTTATAGCAAAAACCAAGTAGACGAAGAAAGTAAGGAGTTGTGGTTTCATGTACAAAAAGGTTGAGGCGGGGAAGTCCTTCGCCGCCATGGAAGACGAAATCCGCGAATTGTGGGCGAAGAAGGATGTCATCAAGAAAAACTATAAACTGAATCCGGAAGGGAAGTCCTTCACCTTCTACGACGGCCCGCCCACAGCCAACGGCAAACCCCATGTGGGTCACGTGCTGACCCGTGTCATCAAGGATCTCATCCCCCGGTATAAGGTCATGAAGGGCTATAAGGTTCTTCGAAAAGCCGGATGGGATACCCACGGCCTGCCCGTGGAGCTGGAAATCGAAAAGAAGCTCGGCATCAACGGCAAGGAGCAGATCGAAGAGTACGGCGTGGAGAACTTCATCAATGAATGTAAAGAGAGCGTCTTCAAGTACACCAGCATGTGGAAAGAGATGTCGGAGAAGATTGGTTTCTGGGTGGATATGGAGAACCCCTACATCACCTACCAGAATGACTATATCGAATCCGAATGGTGGGCGCTGAAAACCATGTGGGAAAATGACCTCCTTTATAAAGGGTTCAAGGTTATGCCCTACTGCCCCCGCTGCGGCACCGCCCTGTCCTCCCATGAAGTGGCCCAGGGCTACAAGGATGTGAAGGACAGCACCGCCATTGCCAAGTTCAAGGTGAAGGGCACCGAGAATAAGTATATCCTCGCCTGGACCACCACCCCCTGGACGCTGCCCTCCAATGCCGCACTGGCGGTCAACAAGAACTTCACCTATGTGGAAGCTCAAGTAGGCGAGGAGATCTACATCCTGGCCAAGGATCTTTGCGAAAAGGTGCTGAAGGACCAGGAGTACACCATCGTCCGGGAATTTTTGGGCGAAGAACTGGTCAACAACGACTATGAGCAGCTGATGCCGTTCCATACCCCGGAAAAGCGTGCCTTCTTTGTGATCCACGGGGACTTTGTCACCCTGTCCGATGGTACCGGCGTGGTCCATACGGCACCGGCCTATGGTGAGGATGACTACATGGTGGGCATGAAGAACAACATCCCCTTTATCCACCTGGTGGATGAGCAGGGGAAATTTGTGGAGAAGGTAACCCCCTTTGCCGGCATGGATGTCCGAAAAGCGGACAAGTCCATCCTGCAGTGGCTGGAGAAGGAGAACAAGCTCTTCAGCACCGAGAAGTACACCCACTCCTATCCCCACTGCTGGCGCTGCGATACTCCGCTGCTTTACTATCCCAAGGACAGCTGGTTTGTGCGCATGAGTTCCCTTCGAGAAGAACTCATGGCCAATTCCGACAGCGTTCACTGGTATCCGGACAATGTCCGCACCGGACGCATGGGCAAGTTCCTGGAAAACGTCATCGACTGGGGTATCTCCCGAGACCGTTACTGGGGAACCCCGCTGCCCATCTGGGAATGCGAATGCGGACATCGGGAATGCATCGGCTCCATCGCCGAGCTTACGGAAAAGGGCCTTGATGTCCCGGAAGGCATTGAGCTTCATAAGCCGTACATCGACAAGGTACACCTGCGCTGCGAAAAGTGCGGTGGAACCATGACGAGAACCCACGAGGTCATCGATGCCTGGTTTGACTCCGGCTCCATGCCCTTTGCCCAGTGGCACTATCCCTTTGAAAACAAGGAGCTCTTCGAGGAGAACTTCCCTGCGCAGTTCATCTCGGAAGCCGTGGATCAGACCCGCGGATGGTTCTATACGCTGCTGGCCATTTCCACAGCCATCTTTAAGCGCAGCCCCTTCGAGAATGTCATCGTCATGGGCCACGTCCTGGATAAGAAGGGCATTAAGATGTCCAAGCACAAGGGCAACGTGGTGGAACCCATGAAGGTCATCAACGAAGAAGGCGCAGATGCCACCCGATGGCATTTCTATACCGCATCCATGCCCTGGCTGCCCACCCGGTTCTCCGAGGATGATGTGGCAGAAACCCAGCGCAAGTTCCTGCTGACCCTCTACAATGTCTATTCCTTCTATGTGCTCTATGCCGACATTGACGGCTTCAATCCTCTGGATTATGCCGATCATGTCTCCGAGAACGTCATGGACAAGTGGGTTCTTTCGAAGCTGAACAGCCTGGTGAAGAAAGTCACCGAGGATCTGGACGGTTATCGCATCACCCAGGCTGCCCTGGCCATTGAGGAGTTCACCGATGATCTCTCCAACTGGTATGTACGCCGAAACCGTGCCCGATTCTGGTCCGATGAGCTGACCGAGGACAAGATCAGCGCCTACACCACCCTCTACAAGGTACTGGTGACCCTGATCACCACCGCAGCACCCTTTGTGCCCTATATCACCGAGACCATCTATCAGAATCTCGTGGTGGGCCTGGACAAAGACGCACCGGAATCCATCCACTTCAACCGCTTCCCGGAAGCCGATGAGACCCTCATCGATACCACCCTGGAAAAGGAGATGGGCCTGGCCCTGAGCCTGGTGAAGCTGGGTCGAAGCGCGCGTAATACGGCCAATATGAAGAACCGTCAGCCTCTGTCTCAGATGCTAATTTCCGAAAAGGAGCTGCCAGACTACTACGGCGACATCATCAAGGATGAGCTCAACATCAAGGAAGTGCTCCTGGGCGCTGACCTCTCCCGTTATGTCAACTTTGAGATCAAGCCCAATCTGCCGGTGCTGGGTAAAACCTACGGCAAGCTGATCCCCAAGATCAAGGGAGCCATTGACCAGATGAACCAGATGGAACTGGCTGGAAAGATCAACGGCGGCGAAACCGTCACCGTAAATCTCGACGGACAGGAGATCGCCCTTTCCCAGGAGAATCTTCTGGTGACCATGCAGGGCCTGGCAGGCT
The DNA here is from genome assembly GCF_018128025.1 of Proteiniclasticum sediminis. GTDB lineage: Bacteria > Bacillota > Clostridia > Clostridiales > Clostridiaceae > Proteiniclasticum > Proteiniclasticum sediminis. The sequence continues at coordinate 92,390 of NZ_JAGSCS010000011.1, forward strand.
ATGCCTTTGCCGGAGAAGGCGAACTGGGGGTCATTCTCGACACGAACATCACCCCGGAACTGAAGGAAGAGGGCGATGTGCGCGAGCTCATCTCCAAGATCCAGAACCTCCGCAAGGAGCAGGGTTTCCAGGTGGCGGACCGCATCGAGCTCTTTGTTTCCGGCAGTGAGCTGCTTCTGCCCATCATCCGAAAGTATGAGGAGCACCTGAAGAAGGAGACTCTAGCGGAAGCTGTGCATTACGGCGAAGAATTTGCCTATGAAGAATTCAATATCAACGGCGAATCCCTGAACATGGGCGTCCGGGTTCTGAACTAGACCCCGGCTCCAAAGGTGGGGAAACTCCGAAAATGGCCTCTCCCTCTGCAGTAATCTGCCGATGGGGGAGGCTCTTTTTCGTCTTTTTGCCCAGGGGATCGTCGATGGAGAGATGAATGGAGGTTTCATCGGGAGAAACACAGGAAAAAACCCAAAAAGACTGAAATTTTTTCGTGAAACAATTTCATCTTTCGCCCTGACTGTGCTAGAATGGAATCAGAATATGTAAACGACCAAAGGTTTTCATGTTTTATAGAAAGTTCAAATTATTTTCAGGAAATATCCTTTATAATGTATATGGTAAGGTTTTCGAGAAAATATTATCCGGAATTTCCGGTGAAATATTCGTTAGAATGAATGACGAATGAGACAGGACAAAATCAGCTAAAAACCGAAGAACAAGGAGTGAATGAAATGGCAGCATCAATCAAGGACGTTGCAAGAGAAGCCGGCGTCTCCATCGCCACCGTATCGCGGGTGCTTAACAATGTGGATGTCGTAAATGAGGATACCAAGAAAAAAGTTCAGGAGGCCATCAAGAAACTGGGATACCGTCCCAATATCGTGGCGCGAAGCCTGAAAACCCAAAAGACCAAGACCATCGGAATTCTGGTTCCGGACATCTCCAACCAGTTTTACCCCGAAGTGGTTCGCGGAGCAGAAGATGTGGCCAATATCTATGACTACAACATCATTCTGTGCAACTCCGACTCCGATCTGGACAAGGAGAAAGAGTATATTCGCGTGCTCAAGGAAAAAATGGTGGACGGCATGCTCTACATGAGTTCCTCCCTGGACAAGGAGATCCTGAACCTCATCGATGAGGTGGAGATCAAAACCGTGCTGGTGGAGACGAAGATTGCCGGGGAAAAATATCCCAGCGTCACCATCGACAACAAGAAGGCAGCTTATGATGCCACCAAGTATCTTCTGGACAAGGGAAACCAGAAAGTGGCCTTCATCGGTCTGAAGAAGGACAAGAACAATGCCACCTCCCAGCGTTACAGCGGCTATGAGAAGGCGCTGAAGGATGCGGGTAAGGAAGTGGATCTGGGCCTCGTGTATTTCGGAGACCTGAAGGCTGCAGACGGCTACAACGGCATTAACGTGATTCTGGAGAACCAGGAGATCGACGCGGTATTCTGTGCCTCCGACGAAATCGCCATGGGCGCCATCAATGCCCTTCGGGACAAGGGCTTAAGCTGCCCTGAGGATGTGGATGTCATGGGCTTCAACGACAGCTACGCTGCCTCCATCTTCTACCCGAAGATCACCACGGTGGCTCAGCCGATGTATGACATGGGTTCCGTGGGCATGCGCATGCTGATCAAGATCGTCAACAACAAACCCCTGGATGAGGATCAGTACACGCTGCAGTACTATCTCGTGGAGCGCGATTCCGTTAAGAAGTAGGAGGGTTTCATGGCTTACAAGTACAATATGGAAGAACTGTACCAGATGACCCTGGATACCCTGAACCGTCGCGGGGTCACGGTGGAGGACATTGCGGACATCGTCATGATCCTCCAGGAAAAATACTATGAAGGACTCACGAAGGAGTTCTGTGTGGAGAACATCCACGCCGTCCTCCACAAGCGGGAAATCATCCATGCGGTGCTCACGGGCATCGCCATCGATGAGCTGGCGGAGAAGAAGCTTTTGCCGGAACCCCTCCAGGAGATCGTGGAAAGCGATGAGGGACTTTACGGCATCGATGAAATTCTCCCCTTATCCATCGTCAATGTTTACGGCAGCATCGGGCTGACGAACTTTGGATTCCTGGATAAGGAAAAGATCGGCATCATCAAGAAGCTGGACCGGGAGAAGCACGGGGTTCATGTGAATACGTTCCTCGATGATATTGTGGCTGCCTTGGCCGCAGCGGCTGCCAGCAGAATCGCCCATTCCGAACGGAAATAAAGATTAAGTAAATCAAATGAATGAAGATCTGAGTTGTGAGGCTCAGATCTTTTTTGTGGCTTTTTTGCGGTAACGCTTACTTCTAGAAGCATCATTCAGATTTTGGGCAAAATTGAGGAAGAAATCATGCAAAGGCACAATGGAATAGTCAGTGTAGCTCGAACGGGGACTATTTATAATGCATGTCTAGGAGAATCCATATAATGGAGAGTCAAAAAGAAAATTGGAGTAATTCGGAAAATTAATCTTGAAGATATCGTCGGCTATTGGTATATTGGAATCGATTACAAACATAAAGCGAAAGGGTGATGTTCCTGTATCGATTCCGTAAACTGACGGCCGCTTTTCTATGTCTGGCGCTGCTTCTTCTACCCATTCCCGAAAAAGTATCCGGCGAGGAGGTTCAGGAACCCCCTTCGCGCCATCAGGCGGCTGCCCCGAAGATTCTGGGGGAAGTGGTGGACAAGCGGGAGCGGAATGTGAAGCACTTCCTGCGGGAAGACTGGACCACCCTGGCCGCGGTACATCCTGATGCGGTGCATTTTGAAGAGCAGGGGAAACTCGTGGAGATGGACAACCGGCTGGAGAGCGGCACGGATGAGCAGGGCACGCTGGTGCTGCAGAATCGGAAGAACGCCTTTCAGGTGCGCTTTGCCAAGACCAGCCAGGCGGCAAAGCTGG
>NZ_JAGSCS010000012.1 GCF_018128025.1 Proteiniclasticum sediminis
AATCTTCCTTTCGAAAGGCTATCCCCCACTTTGAGGCAGGTTACCCACGTGTTACTCACCCGTCCGCCGCTAAGGATTCTCAATGTAAACATCTTGAATCCTCCGCTCGACTTGCATGTGTTAGGCACGCCGCCAGCGTTCGTCCTGAGCCAGGATCAAACTCTCAAATTAAAAGTTTGAACTAGCTGTTGATTACACTAGCTTTTGTTTCCGTCTTGCGACAGAAACGATTGTTTTTGATTTCTCAAAAGAATTACTTTGGTTTTTTACCTATATTCTGTTTAATTTTCAAAGAGCTTTGTTTTGTTTGCCGCTGTTCTAGCGACTTGTTTATCTTAGCACCTCCTGAATTGTCGGTGTTTCTACACAATTTGATTTGGAGAGATTAAATCACGAATACTCAATTTTCCTCGCTATTTCGGTGTTATCCATGTGATGATACACACGGTTTTGTTGACTTAGTTAAATATTGATTTCAGATAATTGATTGGGTCAAATAGGGTCTGTTTCCGAATGATATCACGATGATCACACGAATAGTTCGTATTTTCTGTGATTTTTTGACAATCCGCCTGATATGCTCCTTTCGCAGGATCGAAAAGGGGATCCCGAAGGATCTCTTTCTCCCCCATTCTCCATTTCCCCTGGCGATCAGGGGTCTTCCGTCGAATATGGGCATCCTTATCCCCCTCGCTGGCCAGTTCCGCCCCTCTAGCGAGAGCCTCCCCCTGGGATGAATCCCTCTCCCTTGAAGAGCAGGAGAAGGAAACTCATCGGTTTCTGGTGGCTTGATTCATGGCGTGCTCCCCTCTCTTTAGGGATTTCCTCTCCTTGATTCCCTTTCCCCCCTCCTTCCCTTCGAATGAGTTCTTTGCGTCCTGGGGAATATTCGACCGCATTTTTCTGCTTATATAAAGAAGGGATTCTCTTCTGCTAAAAAAAGGACCCGGATTCCCTTGGGGGAAATCCGGATCCTTCAACCTTTCGGGAATGAGGGATTACTCCTCATCCTCCGTTTCTTCAATATCTTCATTTTCTTCCATGTCCAGCTCATCCGTTTCCAGAAGCTCGTCCTCGAGCTCCAGATCAAGGACTTCATCGCTGTCGATTTCCTCCACCTCTGGGCCATCCTCGTCGCGTGAAGCGATGATTTTCGCCAAAGAGACGACCTTGCAGTCATCGGAAGTCTTCATGAGCTTAACACCCATGGCATTTCTGGAGGTGACCTTGATATCGCTGACCTTGATTCGGATGGCCACGCCCGCGGAATTCACCAGGAGCAGTTCATCCTCATTCTGGCAGGAGCGGGCTCCCACCACATGGCCGGTCTTTTCCGTCACCTTATAGGCAATGAGGCCCTTTCCGCCGCGGTTCTGCAGCTTGTAGTCCTCCACGGGGGTGCGCTTGCCCAATCCGTTTTCGGAAACCACCAGAATATCTTCCCCAGGTACCGCAATGTCAAAGGACACGCAGATATCCCCGGTTCTCAGGCTGATGCCCTTGACGCCGGTGGCGGTTCGGCCCATGGGTCGAACATCCTGCTCGTTGAACTTCACGGCATAGCCGTCCCGGGTAACGAGAATGAGATCCGCATCACCCTGGGTGAACTTCACATTGAGCAGGGAATCCCCTTCGTTCAGGTTCAGGGCGATGAGTCCGCTCTTTCGGATATTGGAGAACTCCTCCAGCGTGGTCTTCTTAATGATGCCCGAGGTCGTGCCGAAGACCAGGTAGCCCTCGGTTTCCATTTCGCTGATGGAGATCACGGATGATACCTTCTCATCCTGATCCAGCGGAATGAGATTCACCAGATTCATGCCCTTGGAATTTCTTCCCGATTCCGGAATCTCATAGGCACGAAGCTTGTAGACCTTTCCTCTAGAGGTAAAGAAAAGCAGATTCATATGGGTCGACGTCACGAAGACCCTCGACACCACATCGTCTTCCTTGGTGGTCATGGCCTGAATACCTCGTCCGCCCCGTTTCTGGGCTGAGTAGGTTGCAGCGCTGATGCGCTTAATGTAGCCATCCTCGGTGAGGGTGATGACCACATCTTCTTCGCTGATGAGGTCTTCATAGTCGATTTCATTGGCATACTTTTCAATGGCCGTTCGGCGGTCATCGCTGTAACGGTCACGGATTTCCAGAAGCTCGTCCTTGATCACACCCATGAGCATGTCATCATTGCTGATGATTCCCTCCAGGTAGGCAATCTGCTGCATTAATGCGGCAAACTCCTCTTCAATCTTGTCTCTTTCCAGTCCGGTGAGACGACGCAGTCTCATATCCAGGATGGCCACAGCCTGCTTTTCGGATAGTCCAAAGCGGGTCATGAGCTCTTCCTTGGCAATATCCGTGGTCTTGGATCCTCGAAGGACCTTGATCACTTCATCGATGTGGTCCAGGGCGATGCGCAGACCATCGAGGATATGGGCTCTTTCTTTCGCCTTGTTCAGTTCAAATAAACTGCGGCGAACCAGCACTTCTCTCTGGAATTTCACGTACTGTACCAGCATTTCCTTCAGGTTGAGAACCTTCGGCTGATTATCCACCAAGGCCAGATTGATGATCCCAAAGGAATCCTGTACTCTCGTCTTTTTGTAGAGGTAATTGAGAATGACGTGGGCATTGGCATCGCGCTTCAGCTCGATGACGATGCGCATACCATCGCGGTCGGACTCATCCCGAAGATCCGAGATGCCCGTTAACTTCTTGTCCCGAATATGTTCTGCGATGTTTTCGATGAGCTTTGCTTTATTGGTCATATAGGGCAGCTCGGTGATGATGATGCGCTGTCTGCCGTTGTGTTCTTCGATTTCGCTCTTGGAGCGGATAATCACCTTTCCTCGGCCAGTCTCGTAGGCTTCCCGGATACCGGAAACGCCCATGATGATCCCGCCCGTGGGGAAATCCGGTCCCTTGATGAACTGCATAAGCTCCAGGACAGACGCCTCAGGATGCTCGATGAGATACACTGTACCGTCAATGACCTCCCGGAGATTATGGGGAGGAATATTGGTGGCCATACCGACGGCAATACCGGAGGAACCATTGACCAAAAGGTTGGGGTAACGGGAAGGAAGAACCACCGGTTCTTTTTCCTCGCCGTCAAAGTTGTCCATGAAATCTACAGTATCCTTGGTGATGTCCCGCAGCATTTCCGAAGAAATCTTCGCCAGCTTGGCTTCGGTGTATCGCATGGCAGCCGCGCCGTCGCCGTCCACAGAACCAAAGTTTCCGTGGCCTTCAACCAGGAGATAGCGGGTGGAGAAATCCTGGGCGAGACGAACCAGAGCGTCATACACGGAGGAGTCGCCATGGGGATGGTACTTACCCAAAACGTCACCGACGATTCTGGCGCATTTTCGGTAGCCCTTGTCGTTGTAAATTCCCAGCTGATGCATGGAATACAGGATTCTTCGGTGAACCGGCTTCAGGCCGTCACGGATATCCGGCAAGGCTCTTCCGACAATTACGCTCATGGCGTAATTGATATAACTGGTCTTCATTTCTTTTCTTACGTCTATGGGTAAAATCTTACCCTCATTATTGTTCAATTATGCCGGCCTCCTATATATCCAGATTGACAACATATTTCGAGTTCTTCTCGATGAACTCTCTTCGGGGCTCCACTTTGTCCCCCATGAGAATCGTAAAGATCTCGTCTGCTGTCTTGGCGTCTTCCACTTCGGCGCGAAGCAGAATCCGATTTTCCGGGTCCATGGTGGTTTCCCAGAGCTGCTCCGGATTCATTTCACCCAGACCTTTGTATCGCTGGATGCTGATGGTGTTGTCTTTTCCGCCCAGGCGTTCGAGCACTTCTTCCATTTCCTTATCGGAATAGGCATACTCATGATTTTTGCCCTTGGAAATCTTGTAGAGCGGCGGCTGAGCAATGTAGACATGGCCCTCATCCACCAGTTCCCGCATATAGCGGTAGAAGAACGTCAAAAGAAGGGTCCGGATATGGGCACCGTCCACGTCGGCGTCCGTCATGATGATGATTCGGGAATAGCGAAGCTTCGAGGTGTCGAAGTCCTTGCCGATGCCAGCGCCAAAAGCGGTGATCATGGAACGGATGGTGTCGGATCCCAGCATTTTATCCAGCCGGGCCTTTTCCACGTTCATGATTTTTCCGCGGAGGGGAAGGATCGCCTGGAACTGACGGTTTCGGCCCTGCTTGGCCGAGCCGCCGGCGGAATCTCCCTCGACGATGTAGATTTCGCACTCCAGGGGATCCTTGGAGGCACAGTCTGCGAGCTTTCCAGGAAGGGAGCTTCGCTCCAGGACACTCTTTCGGGTCAGTTCTCTGGCCTTACGAGCAGCTTCCCGGGCTCGGGCAGCCATGAGTCCCTTATCGATGATCGTCTTGCCCACGGTGGGATTCTCTTCGAGAATGACCATGAGGGCGGCACTGACGATATTTTCCACGATTCCCCGGACTTCCGCATTGCCCAGCTTGGTTTTGGTCTGTCCTTCAAACTGAGGATCCGTCAGCTTCACCGAAACCACCGCGGTGAGCCCTTCACGGATGTCTTCTCCCGTGAGGTTTTTGTCGTTATCCTTCAGATGACCGAACTTGCGGCCATAATCATTGACGACGCGAGTCAGAGCGCGCTTGAACCCGTCCAGATGGGTTCCGCCCTCGATGGTGTCAATGTTATTGGCATAGGAGAAGATGTTCTCGTTATAACTGTCGTTGAACTGGAGACCCACTTCCACGATGTAGTCTTCCTTCATCTCCTCGATGTAGATGACGTCCTTGTTGAGAACTTCCTTGTTTCGGTTGAGGTATTCCACGAAGGACTTGATGCCGCCCTCATAGTGATAGGTTTCAAAGTTGGTTCCCTCTTCTTCCGTGATCCGCTCATCGGTGAGGGAGATTCTTAAGCCCTTGTTCAGGAAAGCCAGTTCCCGCAGACGCTGGGACAGGGTCTCGTAATCAAAGACCACTTCATCGAAGATGGTTTTATCCGGCAGGAAATGGGTGGTTGTCCCGGTATGCTCGGAAACACCCACTTCATGAAGGTCGGTGACGGTTTTGCCATAGGCAAACTCCTGACGGTAGAGCTTATTGTTTCGTCGGATTTCCACGATACAGCTCTCCGACAGGGCATTGACGACGGAAGCCCCGACGCCGTGAAGACCGCCGGACACTTTATAGCCGCCGCTGCCGAACTTTCCGCCGGCATGCAGCACGGTCATGATGACTTCAACCGTGGATTTTCCCAGTTTCTCATTGGTTCCGATGGGCATTCCCCGGCCATCATCCACCACGGTGATGGAGTTGTCCGGATGGATGGTCACCTCGATATGGGTGCAGTATCCGGCTAGTGCCTCATCGATGCTGTTGTCCACAATTTCGTAGACCAGATGGTGAAGCCCCCGGGAGGATGTGGAGCCAATGTACATGCCCGGACGTTTCCGAACGGCTTCCAGCCCTTCCAGCACCTGGATCTGGTCATCCCCATAGCTCTGCTCCACCTTGGTGGAGGACTCGATGGCCTGTCCCAGGGCTTTTTTCGCCATTTCCGCTTCGGAAACTGTCTGATCTTTCTCTATGTTCTCTTGGTTGAATTCTGTCATTCCGCTGCCTCCTCTAGTCCTCGTACCGGAATTTGGTACGTTTGGATAGTGTCTTTGATGAAATCGGAGAAAGATAAATCTTCGATTTCTTGTTCACTTCAGTAACGATCATGGATTTGGGCTGTTCCTCATTGATGCGGACCACGAATCCGTCCTCTTCGGCCAGCCGTAAGAACTGACTGGTGTCCGCGCCATACATGCAGGACTCCATGTCAAAGATCCCGATAATATCTTTCATGGGAATTACGGTATTTTCGCCCAGATGTAGAAACATTTACTCGCCTCCTGTCATGATCGTGCCATTGACCACATTAAAAAGCCTGTAATTGCCGGTGAGGTATTCTTCAATATTCTCCACGCCTGTACAGGTGATTACCGTCTGAATGTTTTCAATGGATTTTAAAATAAATTTCTTGCGGGAAAGATCCAGCTCCGACAGCACATCATCCAAAAGCAGGATGGGGTACTCCCCATTGATCTTGCGGATGATCTCCAGCGAGGCGAACTTCATGGTGAGGACCGCCGTCCGCTGCTGACCCTGGGATCCAAAATCCTTGGCATCGGCCCCATTGATGCGGATGGTGAAGTCATCCCGGTGAATCCCCGCTGAGGTGGTTCCCCGGTCCATATCCATCTCCCGCTTTCGGGAAAGCTCCTTTTTGAGGTTGTCCTGGAGGTTCCCCTCCAGACTGAAGGAGCACTTGTACTCAAAACGGATTTCTTCCTTGTTGGTGGTAATCTCCTGATGAATGGGCTGACCGTGGACATTGAGCAGATGGATGTAGTTCACCCGCTGCTTGGCGATATAGCTGGCTTCCTGGGCCAGTTTCTGATCGTAAATGTCCAGGATATTGCGGTCCACCCTTCGGGACTTGAGGAGCGCGCCCCGCTCCGCCAGGATTTGGTTGTACACCACCAGGGCATTGTAGTACCGACGGTCCAGCTGGCTGATCTCCATATCCAGGAATTTCCGGCGAAGTCCCGGGGATTCCTTGACGATTTTCAGATCCTCCGGTGAAAACATCACCACATTGAGGATCCCCAGAAGATCGCCGATCTTATGGAGCCTCACCTTGTTCACCGAAATGGACTTTTTCCCGTCGGTGAGAAGATTGATTTCAATGGTCTTGTCCAGCCGGTCTTTTTCGATGTAGACCCGAATTCGGGCATTTTCCTTTTCCCATTGGATAAGATCCTTGGACTTGGCGGTCCGGTGGGACCGGCCGAAGGCACAGTAATAAATGGACTCCAATACGTTGGTCTTTCCCTGGGCATTTTCCCCCTGGAAGACATTGACATCCTTTCCCAGTTCAATATTCAATTCTTCATAATTGCGATAGTTCATCAGGCTGATGTTTCGTATTTTCATCCAAAAAACTCCTACAATATATTATACCACATGAAAGATTTCCCTTCCATGTGGTATAAATCCCAATGCTTTTAGAAAATGAGGAGTGATTATTCGGCAGCCACCGCTGTGAAAACTTCTCCGTTAAATTCCACCCGGTCCCCCGGATAAATCTTTTTTCCTCTTCTCATTTCGACTTCACCATTGACCTTGACCAGCCCTTCCTGAATATAGGCTTTGGCCTCTGAACCCAGAGATGCCGCACCGGCCCATTTCAAAAAGGAATCGAGTTTGATGAACTCGGTATTGATCTTGATTTCCATGAAAACTCCTATCGGGCTAGCCGCACCGGCAGCACCATATATTTACAGTTGTCCGTGACGCTGTTGCGCAAGATCGTGGGACTGACGCTGGAGGTCATCTCCACAATGACTTCTTCTTCATCCATGATCTTTAGGGTGTCTAGAAGATAATTGGCATTGAAGGCGATTTCCAGCGCATCCCCATCCATGGTGACATCCACTTCTTCTCTCACCTTACCGAACTGGGAGTTGGAGGTGATGACCACTTTGTCATTCTCAATGTTCAGTTTGATGAGTCTCGAGGAACCGTCCTTGGCCATGAGGGATGCACGTTCAATGCTCTGGGCAAAGACGGTGCGCTTCACCTTGAAGGAAAGTTTGTGGTCCGCAGGGATGATGGACTCATATTTGATGAAGTTTCCAGACAGAAGCCGGGAAACCACTTTCGTATTCTTCACTTCAAAAAGAATATGGTTGTCATTAAAGCTGATGAAGAGATCCTCATCGCTGTCGCTGATGATCTTAGCCACTTCATTGAGGGTCTTGCCCGGGATAACCACGGAGACATCGTCATTGGTTTCCAGATACTCGCTCTTCAGGGCTAAACGGAAACCATCCAGGGCCACCATGTTGAGCACCTTGTTCTTCACTTCGAAGAGCACGCCCATTAGAATGGGTCGGGTTTCATCCTGGGCCACGGCAAAGGAGGTGGCACGGATCAGATTCTTGAAGACATGTTCCTTGATGGCAATGCGTTCCTGTCTTCCGATATCCGGCAGCATGGGAAACTCCTCAGCATTAAGGTACAGGAGGTTGAACTCTGAGTTTTCACAGGAAATGAGCACCGTATTGTTATCCATGGTGGCCAGTTCGATGGTGGAATCCGGAAGCTTACGGATGATTTCACCGAAGAGCTTGGAATCTATGACGATTCTTCCCTCCTCCAGGACTGTGGTGGGAATGAGGGTCTCAATGCTGAGATCAATATCGGATCCCCTCATGATAATCTCATTTCTTCCCGTTTCAATATAGATTCCTTCCAGCACCGCCATGGGCGACTTTCCCAGAATAGCTTTCTGTACGGTGGAGACGCCTTCAACCAGGTCTCTCTTTTCACATCGGAAATGCATGATAAAATCCTCCTGAATTCATTTAATGAAACATTGTTTCGTGTGTATAATTTCCTCAACATGAGCAGGCAGAAAATCCCGCATAAGAAGATAATAATAATAGATTATTTAGTAATAGTAGTAGTAGGGGCCGGTATTCTGTGGAAAACTCCCGGAAGCGCTGAGGCTCATCCGACGATGGGATTTCTAACCCTGTGGAAGGTTTTTCCGAAGAATGGTGAGTTATCCACAACTCTCCACAGGCAAAACCGGGGTCAAAAGTTATCCACATGGGGATAAACAGATTTCTTCACGGATTGTGTATTACGGGTTGTTGATCTTTTTCGTCATGATTTTGATGGCACTGATGAGGGAATCATCGGTTTTCAGTGCATCGGAGATTTTTTCATAGGCATGGATCACGGTGGTGTGATCCCTTCCCCCGAACTCGTCGCCGATCTTGGGCAGGCTCATGTCCGTGAGCTTTCGTGAAAGATACATGGCGATCTGGCGGGGATAGGCCACATTCCGGGTTCGGCGCTGGGACTTCAGTTCCTGCACGGAAAGATTGAAGTAATTCGCCACCACATCCTGGATCAGGTCGATGGTGATGCTACGGGTCTGACTGGAAGAGATGATGTCCTTCAGGGCCTCGGCAGCCAAATCCACGGTGATGTTTTTATTATTGGTCAGGGAGGAGTAGGCCATGACGCGAATCAGCGCCCCTTCCAGTTCCCGGATATTGGACTTGATTTTCGTGGCGATATACACCATGACATCGGAGGAAACGACATACTTTTCGATCTCCGCTTTCTTCTTTAAAATCGCAATTCGGGTTTCAAAATCCGGCGCCTGAATATCCGCCTGAAGTCCCCAGGCAAACCGGGTTCTAAGCCGATCTTCCAGGGTGGGGATTTCATTGGGCGGTCGGTCGCTGGAGATAATAATCTGTTTGCGGGCCTCATAGAGCTCATTGAAGGTATGGAAAAACTCCTCCTGGGTGCTTTCCTTGCCGGCGATGAACTGAATATCATCCACCAGGAGCACATCGACATTCCGGTATTTATTGCGGAAATCCAGATTTTTGTCATAGCGGATGGAGTTGATCAGCTCGTTGGTGAATTTCTCCGAGGAGACATAGACCACCTTGGCGCTGGGATTGTTGGCCTGGATATGATGGCCGATGGCATGCATGAGATGGGTCTTGCCCAGTCCTACTCCTCCATAAAGGAACAGCGGATTATAGGCGTTGGCCGGAGACTCCGCCACGGCCACGGAAGCTGCATGGGCGAAACGGTTGCTGTTGCCGATGACGAAGGAGTCAAAGGTGTACTTGGAGTTCAGCGTGCCGAAAACCTCGGGAGCCTGAACCTTCTCCTTCTCCTTTTTCTCTTCCTGTTCCTCTTGGACAGCTTCTTCCTTGAGGCCGCCCACGACGCAGTCCACATCGATCTCCTGGTTCAGGACATGTTTGATGGACTCCTTGAACAGCAGCTTGTAGCGCTGATTGATGATATCCAGGGTTAGTTCATTGGGCACATCAATCATGAAAACCCCATTTCTGATCCCGATGGGCTTCAGTCCGAGAATCCAGGTGTTGTAGCTAACCTCGGACATGATCTCTACCTTTAATATCTTCAGTACTTTTTCCCATGTTTCTTGCAATTGGGTTTCCATGTAATGTCCTCCTTGGAAAATAAAAAAATGCGGATTAGAAAATAAAATACCTGTGTGAACAGGTAATCAACAGTTTATCGACAGGATATCCCCGAAGGAAAAATGCCAGGCAATCTTGTGTATAATATTGAGGGAACAGGTGTGGATTCTGGGAAGAAAGCCATAAAAAAAGACTCATTCACAGAAAAGACGAAGATTCCCTGCACATTCCTCGATGGCGGAATCCATTGATTCCCAAGGGTTAAAAGAGTCCAATAAAGTTGTGTACATAAAAATGAACAAGTTATGCACAAATTTGTCCACAGTTGTGGATAAACCCATAATTTGAGGCGTTTCATCCACAGGTCCTATTTATAATAACACAAGTCCATGAACCAGTTCAATAAGTTATCCACAATCCGCTGGGGCTAAATCCGGGATGTTAACAGTTTCCCAGAATTCTTGACACCCTTGGGTCTCATGAGTATAATAGTGTAGTAAAATCGTAATATTAGGCGGAGTCCGGATTTTCGGGCATGCGAATAATATGAGGTAATAATCAGCAAAAGGGGGTGTCAACATGTGGATGACATTTCAGCCTAAGAAGAAGCAGGGCAAGAAAGAGCACGGCTTCAGAAAGAGAATGGCTACAAAGAATGGTAGAAACGTTCTGAAGAGAAGAAGAGCTAAGGGAAGAAAGAGATTGTCAGCTTAAGGTCGCATCATGTGACCTTTTTCTGTAATCTGCGGAAGGATTATCTCCATGAAACATGAAAAAGTAAGGAAGAACGCTGAATTTCAGACTGTCTACCGGAGAGGTAAGTCCTTTGCGAACCATCTCTTAGTCCTCTATGTTTTCAAGAATCGGAAAAACGTCCTCGACGGTGTGCCGTTCAGCAGGATCGGAATCTCCGTGAGCAAGAAAGTCGGGAAGAGCGTCGTCAGGAGTCGGGTGAAAAGACTGATCAGCGAATCGTATCGCTTGAACAAGGATCAATTCCCTGTAGGGTATGACTTTGTGATCATCGCCAGAGTAGCAAGTCATGACAAGAGCTATGCCGAGATGGACAAATCACTCAAGCACGTCTTCAAAAAGGCGGGTCTATTTAATGATGAAAAAAATACTATTAAAAGCAATCCGGTTTTATAGAAAATATATTTCGCCCAACAAGCCACCCAGCTGCCGATTCACGCCTACCTGCTCAACCTATGCGCTGGAGGCGGTGGAGAAGTATGGTGCACTCAAGGGAGGATACCTTTCTGTGAGAAGAGTTCTGCGATGCCATCCTTTTTATAAAGGAAGCCTCTATGACCCGGTTGAGTAATAGTACCTGGAGGGAAAAGCATTGTCTCAATTAAACCAACTGTTTATCTGGATTTTTGAACAGTTAAAATCTGTCGTTGAATTGTTCGTCACTGATCCCGGCAGCCAGTGGGGATTAGCCATCGTGCTGTTCACCATACTTTTCAATATCCTGATGCTGCCCGTGAACTTAACTCAGATCAAGTCCATGAAGAAACAGCAGGCCATTCAGCCTGAGCTGGCAAAACTTCAGGCAAAATACAAGAATGATCCGCAGAAAATGCAGGAAATGCAGATGAAGCTCTATAAGGACAACAATGTCAGCATGTTCGGAGGATGTCTCCCCCTGCTGATCACCTATCCGATCTTCATCGCCATGTTCGGTGTTTTCCGTCAGCTGGTCGCCGAAGGCAAACTCACGGGAATGGGATTCACGTTCCTGATTCCGGATCTTGCCGCCAACCACAACATCATTCTGTCCGTCCTGTCCGTGCTCACCATGCTGCTCTCCACCTACATCTCCACCATGAGAACCAAGGTGGCTGACAACCCGGCAGCGGCTTCCGCCAACCGGATGCAGTATGCCATGGCCGCACTTTTCGGATGGATCACATACACATCCAACTCTGCACTGGGCCTTTATTGGATCACAGGCAACATTTTCCGTATTTTCCAGTATCTCGTGATCAACGAACTGGAAAAGAAGAAAGAAGCTCAGATCATCAAGTAGGTTTTGCGATTATTTGCCAGTAAGGTGGTGTCATAATGAACAGTATGGAATTTTCAGGCAAGAATGTGGACGAAGCACTGGATGCAGCGCTGAAATCACTTAAGGTAACAGAAGATAAAATTACATATGAAGTTGTGGATGAAGGATCCAAGGGCCTTCTGGGCCTCATTGGATCAAAGCCGGCCATCATCCGGGTAACCATGAAGCCTGTGGAGCGAAATCTGCAGGAGGAAGCCAAGACTTTCCTCCGGGGGATTTTGAACAACATGGACATCATGGCGGAAATCCGGAGCAAGCTGGAAGATGGCACCCTGAAAATCGAACTGGCAGGTCCCAAAATGGGCCTGATCATCGGTTATCGCGGAGAAACCCTGGATTCGCTGCAGTATCTCACCAGCCTCGTGGTCAACAAGCACCGCGAAGGGGAGTATGTGCGCGTGGTCCTGGATACGGAAGGCTATCGCCTGAAGCGAGAGGAAACCCTGGAACGCCTGGCTGAGAAGACCGCCTACAAGGTCAAGAAGTACGGTCGTCCCATGAAACTCGAACCGATGAACCCCTATGAAAGACGAATTATTCACTCCAAGCTGCAGGCGGACGAGAAAATCGCCACCCACAGCATCGGAGAAGAACCATTCAGACGAGTGGTCGTAGAACTGCATAAGTAGGATCTGGCCTGAGCTCGTCTCAGGCTTTTTTGTTGTCAAAAACACAATCCCTCCCCTCTTTGGTGAAGTTCGTGATGAAGATCAACGATCGGCATCGAGGGAAGATCGCCCGCGGAAGATTTTCTCCGGAGAATCCCGCTGATCCTGTTACCAACCTGCCCCATATCGTGTAGAATAGAGCCAAACCACCTGAAGGAGGTGCCCCATGCGTGAATTCGAAACCATAGCCGCCATATCCACATCCCTGGGCGAAAGCGGGGTTTCCATCATCAAAATTTCCGGAGAAGAGGCCAAAGCCATTGTGGCGCGGATCTTCGTCCAAAAAAACGGCCGCAGCTTTCTAGAGGCTAAACCCTGGTATATGAATTACGGGCATATCATCAATCCCGCCACGGGAGAGCATGTGGATGAAGTGCTGGTCAGCTATTTTCAGGGACCCAAAAGCTTCACGGCGGAGGATGTGGTGGAGATCAACTGCCATGGCGGCAGAGTGGCCACCGAAAGCGTCCTGAATCAGGTATTCCTAGCCGGGGCGCGCCCTGCAGAGCCGGGAGAATTCACGAAAAGGGCGTTCCTCAACGGCCGTATTGATCTTTCCCAGGCGGAGGCTGTCATTGATATTATCCAGTCCAAGACGGAGCTGGCCATGAAGTCGGCCATGGAGCAGAGCGAAGGGCGGCTCTCCCGGGAGATCGCCGATATCCGAAGCCGTCTCCTCCATGTGCTGGCCTATATTGAAGTCACAGTGGATTTCCCGGAGGAAGATCTGGAATTCACCACGGGCCAGGAGGTCAGTGAAAAGCTAGGAGCTCTCATGGACCACGTGAAAAGCCTCTTAAGCTCGGCGGAGGAAGGGAAAATCATTCGGGAAGGCCTCAATCTCGCCATCATTGGAAAACCCAACGTGGGAAAGAGTTCCCTGCTCAATGCCCTCCTCATGGAAAATCGGGCCATCGTGACGGATATACCCGGGACTACCCGGGACATTATCGAGGAATACCTCAATATTGAAGGAATCCCCGTGAAGATCACCGATACGGCGGGCATCCGGGAAACCCAGGACGTGGTGGAAAAGATCGGCGTGGACCGCTCCAAGGGAAAAATCCAGGAGGCGGATCTCATCGTCTTTGTGCTGGATCGATCCCGTCCGCTGGAAAAAGAAGATTACGATATAATAGAATATATTGGAAATAGAAAAAGCATAACACTTTTGAATAAAACGGATCTGGAAGACAAGCTGGAACTGGAGAAGCTTCCCCTGGGCGAAGTCATTGCCGTTTCTGCCCTTAACGGGTACGGCATCGGCGAGCTGAAGAAGCGGATCAAGGATCTCTTCTTCCATGGAAGCCTGGAAATCCGGGACGTGCTGGTCACCAACCGCCGACATAAAGAAGCCCTCATGCGGGCGCTGGAAAAGATGCAGGACGCGAAAAATGCCGTGGATGCCGGGATTTCTCTGGATCTCGCCGCCATTGACATCAGTGCGGCGTGGAACTATTTTGGAGAGATCACGGGCGATACCCTTTCAGAGGATCTGGTGGATAAAATCTTCTCAGATTTCTGCATCGGAAAATAGGAGTGAAGAATTTGATAACATATCATGCAGGTAATTACGATGTGATCGTGGTGGGCGCGGGCCATGCCGGTTGCGAAGCGGCATTGGCTTCTGCTCGGCTGGGGCTAAAAACCCTCATGTGCACGATGAATATAGAAAGCGTGGCCTTTATGCCCTGTAACCCCAATATTGGAGGGACATCCAAAGGTCATTTGGTCCGGGAGCTGGATGCTTTGGGCGGCGAGATGGGGGTCAACATCGACAAGACCCTCATTCAGTCCCGAATGCTGAACACCTCCAAAGGTCCTGCTGTCCATTCCCTTCGGGCCCAGGCGGATAAAGTTCAGTATCAGAAAGAGATGCGACGGGTGGTGGAAAACACCGAAAACCTCTATCTGCGGCAAATCGAAGTTACGGATATCCTGGTGGAGGACGGAAAGGTCCAGGGAGTGACCACCAGAAACGGCGGCAACTTCCATGCGCCAGCGGTCATTCTCTGCACCGGCACATACCTGGCAAGCAAGGTGATCATCGGCGAAGCCAACTACGAGAGCGGCCCCAATGGCTTGGCCACGGCCAAGGTCCTGCCCCAGAACCTGGCGAAGCTGGGCTTCCAGATGCACCGCTTCAAGACCGGAACCCCAGTGCGGGTTCACCGGCGCAGTGTGGACTTTTCCCTCATGGAGGAGCAGAAAGGTGATGATCGGATCATCCCCTTCTCCTTTCTCCACGCAGACTATCTGGAGGCTCCCGTGGATCGGGAGCAGATCAGCTGCTATCTGACGTATACCAATGCAGACACCCATGAGGTCATTGCGAAAAATCGGGACCGGTCTCCCATGTTCAACGGAAGCATCGAAGGCGTTGGCGCAAGATACTGCCCCTCCATCGAAGATAAGATCTACCGCTTCCCGGACAAGGACAGGCATCAGATTTTCATTGAGCCGGAGGGAAAAGACACCCAGGAGATGTATGTCCAGGGCATGTCCTCTTCCTTACCCGAAGAGGTGCAGATTGAAATGCTGAAGACCATCCCGGCCTTCCGCAATATCGAAATCACCCGTACGGGCTATGCCATCGAATATGAGATGGTGGATCCCCTGCAGCTGAAACCTACCCTGGAGTTCCGGGCCATCAAAGGACTCTATGGCGCCGGTCAGATCAACGGCACTTCCGGTTATGAGGAAGCCGCTGCCCAGGGGATTGTGGCAGGCATCAACGCCGCCATGAAAATCCAGGGGAAGGATCCCCTGATCATCGACCGTTCCCAGGGCTATATTGGTGTACTCATCGACGACCTGGTGACCAAAGGAACCAATGAGCCTTACCGGATGATGACCAGCCGGGCGGAATATCGTCTGCTTCTTCGGCAGGACAATGCGGATCTGCGGCTGACGGAAATCGGCCGGCAGGTGGGTCTTGTTTCCGATGAGCGCTATGCCATCTTCCTAGACCGAAAAGAGAAGATCGAAGCGGAACTGGAGCGCCTGCAGAATCTGCAGATTACGGGAAAGAAGGAAGTCAACGATGCCCTCATGGCCCTGGGCTCCACAGAACTGAAGAAGCCCATCTCCCTCTATGAACTGATCAAACGGCCGGAACTGGATTACTTCCAGGTGGCCTTCCTGGACCCTGATCGTCCGAAGCTGCGGCTGGATATCCAGGAGGAAGTCAACATCATGAGCAAGTATGAGGGATACATCAAGAAACAGTTCGAAGCGGTGAGCCAGTTCATGAAGTATGAAAGCCGGAAATTGGATGAAATTGCGGACTACAATGACATCAAGGGCCTGCGGATCGAGGCCGTGCAGAAGCTGAACAAGATGAAACCGCTGAACCTGGGTCAGGCGTCAAGAATTTCCGGTGTCAATCCTGCAGACATCACCGTCATTCAGATTTATCTCGAGCGCAACAAAAAGCGGAAGGATGTGTAGCATGTACTTTGATCTTATGGCCAAGAGCTTGGCAGAAAGCGGCCAAACACTGACAGAGGTCCAGTATGGGCAATTTCTCCGCTATGGGGAACTGCTGAAAGAGTGGAATGAAAAGATCAACCTCACCGCCATTACGGATGATGAGGGAATCATGACCAAGCATTTCCTGGATTCGCTCACAGTGTTTCAGTTTCCGCCGATCCGGGAAGCCAAGACCCTGATCGATGTGGGGACTGGAGCGGGATTCCCCGGTCTTCCCCTGAAAATCATCCAGCCGGAGCTGGAACTGACGCTTCTGGACTCCCTGAACAAACGGCTGAACTTCCTGAAAGAGGTGGGCAGTGAACTGAAGCTGACCCATATTGACTATGTCCATGCCCGGGCCGAGGATGGAAGCCGTAATCCTCTATATCGGGACAAGTTTGACATCGCCGTTTCACGAGCTGTCGCCAATCTCACCCTTTTGGCAGAACTTTGTCTCCCCTATGTGCGAAAAGGCGGGTATTTCATTGCGCTGAAAGGTCCGGCGGTGGAGGAAGAGTTGTTGCAGGCAGAAAAGACAATTTCGCTGCTAGGTGGAAAAGTCGCGCAAGTGATGGAAGTTGCTGTGGCAGGGACGGATTTAAAGCATAACCTGGTGATTGTCAAAAAGCTGCAGGAGACACCGAAGCGTTTTCCGAGAACCTCTGCTGCCATTAAAAAACCGCTATAGGAGCAATTGTTTCACGTGAAACAATTGAGGTCTCTTGCGAGCAAGGAGGATGAAGACATGAAAAGGGTGACTATTTTTCTAACTCTTCTTCTATTCATTCTCAGTGGCGCAGCCTGCACCTCACCAAAGCAAGGGGAACCTCCGGTGAGAAAGTATGTGCTGCAGGAATCGAAGGGGGGGAAAGATCTCTGGATTTTGCTCCAGGAGGATGGCACCTTTGTGATTCATCTCGGTATCGCCATTTCCTATGAGCCAGCAGGCACATATACTGTGGAGGATCATGAGCTGATACTTCGGATGCACAATCAGGAGACCTTTCGATTTCAGATGAGACAAGATACCCTCATTCTTACCCACGTCAGTTCATCTGAAGGGCTACTCTTGGAAGGAATGCGGTTTATCCGCTCAAAATCGGATTAGTTTACTTCCTGGATTATCGATGAAGGTATGATATCCGAATACATGAGAAGTTAAGCAGAATAATGCATGGGAAGACGCTGTTTTCAGCGATCATTCAGAAGTAAAAGGGCAGAATGTTTCACGTGAAACATTCTGCTTTTCTCTTTTGATCAAATTGTTTCACGTGAAACAATTTGATGTTCACTTTCCATATGTCCCATAAGGGGTTATAATCAGAAAGAGATGTTGCGTTCATATGTGTCATGGATACAGAGGAGAAGGGAATGAAAACTGTAAGCATATTCAATCAAAAGGGCGGAGTGGGCAAGACAACCACCAATATCAATCTTGCAGCGTACATTGCCCTGAAGGGGCATCGCGTCCTGGTCATCGACATTGATCCGCAGGGAAATACCTCCAGTGGGTTAGGTGTGGAGAAAGAAAAGCTAGAGCTCACCACCTATGAGCTGCTGCTCAATGATATTTCCATACGTGATGTCATTCAAAGTGTCCCCCAGATCGATAATCTGAAGATCGTTCCTTCCAATATGAATCTGGCCAGTGCGGATCTGGAGCTGAGTTATGAGGAAAATCGCGAATCCATCCTAAAAAAGAAGATTGAAGAGGTCAAGAATGAGTATGACTATATCATCATTGACTGTCCGCCGTCTCTGGGGCTGTTAACCATCAATGCCCTGACGGCTTCCGATTCTGTGCTCATTCCCATGCAATGCGAATATTACGCCTTGGAGGGAATCAGTCAGCTGGTGAAGACCATCCAGAAGGTGAAAAAAGGACTAAATCGTAACCTGGAAGTGGAAGGCGTTGTGCTGACGATGTTTGATCCTCGTCGAAATCTGCAGTTGCAGGTGGTGGAGGAACTGAAGACTTATTTCGGGGAACTGGTTTACGAAAATTCTATTCCGCGAAATGTGCGGCTGGCAGAAGCGCCAAGCTTCGGACTGCCCATCGCGCTTTATGATGATAAAGCCAAGGGAGCGGAAGCCTATTCCGATCTGGCGGACGAATTCCTACGAAAACAGGTGAAGGAGGTATAATATGGCGAAGAAATTTGGATTGGGAAAAGGGCTGGATCTGCTCATCCCGGAAGAGGAGACTGAAAATCTTAATCTGCTTAGCATCAATCAGATTAAGCCCAATAAAGATCAGCCCCGAAAATACTTTGATGACGAGAAGATCGCCATGCTGGCAGAATCCATCAAGGAACACGGCCTGATACAACCCATCATTGTGCAGAAAGTGAAAGAGGATTATCGGATCATCGCCGGGGAAAGGCGTTGGCGAGCAGCCAAACTGGCGAATCTCAAGGAAGTTCCCGTGGTGGTCATGGATCTCACGGATTCAGCGGTACTGGAGATCTCCCTCATCGAGAATATCCAGCGTCAGGACCTGAATCCCATTGAAGAAGCCAATGCTTATCGCCGCCTCATGGCCGACTTTGGGATTACCCAGGAGACCCTGGCTCAGCGCATCGGGCGTTCCCGGACAGCCATTGCCAACACAGTGAGACTGGTGAATCTGGATGAGCGTGTCCAGGTGTTTCTCATGGAAGATCTCTTAAGCGAAGGACACGGCAGAGCGATCCTGGGACTGGAAAGTCTGGATGATCAGTATCTCTGTGCGCAGAAGGTCGTGGACAATGGTTTGAGCGTGCGGGAAACCGAGCATCTGGTGGCGGGATTCCTCAAGGAAAAACCCCTTCCCCGAAAGCACCGCGCAGATCCTTATATTAAGGATATCGAAAAGCGCCTGGCCAAGACGTTGGGCACAAAAGTCCAGCTTAAGCCCAAGGCCAAAAACAAAGGAAAAATTGAAATTGAATACTACAGTGCAGAGGATTTGGAGCGTATTCTGGATTTCCTGCAGTTGGAAGAATAGGGGTAAATTATGGATTATGAAGCACTAAAGGCATTTATGGAAACCAATTTTCAGACGGTGATCATCGCTGGCGCAGCCCTCCTCCTTCTTCTTCTCGTGCTGATCCTGATTCTCTTTGTGAAAACCGCGAAGCTTCGAAAGCGTTATGACAATCTGATGAAGGGATCGGATAAAGGATCTCTGGAAGAGATGATCCTGAAGTATCAGGAGCGCATCGACCAGACCAAGACGGATACCGGACTTGCCCTGGAAGATATCAAGCTTCTCAACAATCAGATTACCCACTGTCTTCAGAAAGTGGGCGTGGTGCGTTTCAAAGCCTTTGAGGACGTGGGCAGCGACCTCAGCTACAGCATCGCCCTTCTGGACAACAAGAATGACGGAGTAATCCTCACGAGCATTTTCGGCCGAAACATGAGTACCTCTTATGCAAAGCCCATCGTGAAAGGGGTTTCGAAATACAACCTCTCCGATGAAGAAATGTATGCCATGAACAAGGCCATGGGGCTGGAAAAGAAGTAGAAGAGAAAAACACCGGAATGCGGGGCATTCCGGTGTTTTTCATTAAACTGTAGCTCAGTTATATTTTACAGCTGCTCCTGATCCCCGAAGGTGTCCAGGACGCCTACCTTTTGTAGAACTTTGAAGCCTACAGCCATGAACATCAGATAGAACATCCCGACCACGCCGGCGATTTTCAAACCGATGAAGATGGCCATGATGGTGATCACAGGGTTGATATCCAAAGAGCTGGACACGATGCGAGGCTCCCAGATGTTTCTGCCCACGGCCACAATGACCCAGAGAATTCCCAGTCCCACAGGAACAAAATAGTTTCCGGAGAGCAGATAGTAGATTCCCACGGGGACATAGGCCGCGGATACGCCGAGGACCGGCATAAGGTCCAGGAAAGCGGTGATGATGCCCAGGAGGAGGGGATAGGGGACACCCAGGATCATATAGCCCACCGTAGAAATGACGCCGGTGATCATGATGATCAGCAGATAAGAGAGGCTGTAACGCAGAATCATGTTCTTTCCTTCTTTAATGATGACCTTCAGGCGATTCTCCTCGGAGGAAGAGGTGGGGAGGTAGTCATAGACAAAGTCGGGATTCTTGATCAGCATGCGGGTGAAGAAGTACGAACAGACGATGGTGAAGATGATGATGAGAAGGAGATTCGGCACCTGGGCAACCAGGTTCAGGGTGAAGGTTCCAATGGCGCTTCCCACGGTGACCAGAACGTTTTTCAGGGAGTTCAGCGTGGAGGAGAGCATCTGCCGTCCTGATTCCACGATGGCCGGATCCAGGTTCTGGAGATTGGAGACGATCCACTCATACTGGGTCTGAAACCATTTGGCAATGCTTTCATAATTATCATTGATATAGGTGACGGTATTGGTGGCTAACAGCGCGGTCTGGTTAAAAAGCTTCACCGTCAGGAAGGTGATCAGAGTGCCGATGAGGCCATAGAACACCAGAAGATTTGCCAGGATCAGTCCCGTTACGCCCTTCTTCTGTTTGGTGATCCGCATGATCAGTTTGACCAGAGGAGCCACGATGGCGGCCACCACAAAGGCCATGACGAAGGGAATGGTGTAGGGGAGAGTCTTGATGAAGAAGAGAAAGGCCAGGGTGTAGAAAACAAAATACAATAGAATCTTGTCATATTTTTTAATGTAGGAATTACGGTAATCTTCCATGCTGCACCTCGCATAATGTTCTTAAAGCCTGGATAAGTTGAATCAGTTCCGTTTCTGTCGTGAAGTGACCGAAGCTAATCCGGACACTGCCTGTTTCGAAGGTTCCCATGGCCTTGTGGGCCAAAGGAGCGCAGTGATAACCGGAACGAACGATAATCCCAAAATCCTGCTCCAAGCGAAAAGCTGCTTCAGAAGGATTCAGGGTGGCAAAGGTCATGGAAAAATTCGGGACTCTGCCGGCAGAGGTAGCGGGGCCATGGAGGGTGATTTCCGGCAGGGTGGAAAGCTCTTGAAGGAAAACTTCGGTCAAGCGCTGGTGATTAGTTCTTATAATATCTAAAGATAGTTCTTTTATATATTTTATTCCTTCGGCCAGTCCAGCGATTCCCGCCACGTTCTGCGTTCCGGATTCAAACTTGTCCGGAAGAAACATCGGTTGATGGAGACTGAGGGAATCGGAGCCGGTTCCGCCAGTGAAGACAGGTTCCATGGCCGCATTGAGGCGATCACTCAGCGCAAATCCTCCTGTGCCCTGGGGACCCAAAAGTCCCTTGTGCCCCGTGAAGGCAATGGCATCCAGATCGTGGGAGATTAGCCCCACCGGGAGATACCCTGCACTTTGCGCAGCATCGGCAAGGATAAAAATATCCTTGTTCTTCAGTTTTTCCCGAACCTTTTCTATAGGCTGCAGCGTCCCCGTGAGATTGGAGACATGGCTGAGAATTACAGCCCGGGTTTCCGGTCGTTCCAGCTGGGGAAGCTCCTGGAGGAGAATTCTGCCCTCCTCGTCAGCTCCCAGGAGATCATAGGTGATGATTCCCTTCTGCTTTAAATGCTCCAGGGGACGCAGCACGGAGTTGTGTTCCATGACGGAGGAAATCACGTGATCGCCGGGTTTAAGGAGGCCCAAAAGCAAGGTGTTCAGGGCATCGGTCACTGATGCCTTGAAGATCACGTTTTCCGGCTGAGGTGCCTGAAAAAGTTCCATGAGAAGTCCACGGGTGCGCAGTAGAATACCCGAAGAGCCCAAGGAAACGGCATTGGCACCGCGACCGGGATTTCCGGCGCCTTCCTGAAGGCTCCGATACACTGTGTCACTGACGGCGGGAGGTTTTTTCCAAGTGGTAGAGGCGTTGTCCATATAAATCATGTTGATATTCTCCAAGTCGTTCATATACCTCATTATAAGGCATCCCCGATAGAATGGGGATTTTATCCACAAAAAATTAACGAATCGTTCTTCTTCCCCATTTCCTCTTGACTGGCAAAATCATTGGGGTATCATGTATAATACTTGTAGCATTGACCAAAGATAGAAAATGAGGAGAAACCATGGATTTTTACCTTCTAGTATTCAAGAACACCCTGGACGCCCTTAAAGGGGATGAGGCCTTTAAAACAGCCTCCGTCAGTCATGTGGTGTATCCCACCCCTCCCCAGATCATCGGCAGCTGCGGAATCAGCATGCGGTTTCAGGAAGAGGCGTTGGAGGGAGTAAGCCGGCTCATCGACTCCGGGCTCAGCTATAAAGCGCTCTATCATATCACAGATCTGGGGATGAAAAAAATCAGAGAGGGGGATGCGGAATGATCAAAGAATATGAACTGGGGACCGTAGTCCAAATGAAGAAACAGCATCCCTGCGGAAGCTACCAGTGGGAAGTGACCCGCTTGGGCGCGGACATTAAAATCAAGTGCCTGGGGTGCGAACGCATCGTCATGCTGCCCCGAAGTAAATTTGAAAAAGATGCCAAAAAAGTGATTGAGCAAAAATAATGTTTGCATAATGTGAAGGCAAGTGCTAAAATTTAATGATGTAATCCCCGCTATGCGAAATGCATGGCCTTAGTCCGGGGGGAGGAGGTGACATGATGAGAAACTATGAAACTATTTTCATATTGCATCCATCATTTGACGAGGAAGCCGTTAAGGCCGCAGTCGACAAGTTTAAGGGTGTAATTGAAACAGAAGGTGGTATCGTAGATAACGTTGATCTGTGGGGCAAGCGTAGACTCGCTTACGAAATAGACAAAGTTAACGAAGGTATCTATGTTCTGGTAAACTTCCAGGCTGAGCCTGAATTACCGAAAGAGTTGGACAGAATCTTCAGAATCACTGACGGTGTAATCAGACATATCATCGTTAAGCTCGACAAGTAAGGTGGTGCAGCAATGAATAAAGTAGTTCTAATTGGTAGGTTAACTAAAGATCCGGAATTGAAATACACTCCAGGATCAGGTACTGCAGTTACTACGATAACGTTGGCTGTTGACAGAAGATTTTCCAAAGACAATCAGCGTGAAGCTGACTTTATTCCCGTGGTTATCTGGGGCAAGTCCGCAGAGTCCACCGCTCAGTACATGAGCAAGGGAAAGCTGATGAGTGTTGCGGGAAGAATTCAAACCAGATCTTACGAAGCTAAAGATGGCGGTAGAAGATATGTGACTGAAGTTGTTGCCGAAGAAGTCAAGTTCCTGGAGTGGGGAAATAAGACCCAGGGCCAGAACGGCGGATTTGCGGGCAACGATGAACCGGGATACGGAGCATCATTTGATGATATGACTCCGATCGATGATGGAGACATTCCATTCTAAACTTTTGGTAAGGAGGTAAATCATGAGCAGAGAAAACTCATCGAGGGATTTTAAGAAGACAAATCCCAGAGGAAGAAGAGCGAAGAGAAAAGTATGTAATTTCTGTGTAGATAAGGTTGATCACATCGACTACAAAGATGTGTCCAAGCTGAGAAAGTATGTTACTGAAAGAGGCAAGATTCTGCCAAGAAGAATTTCAGGAACCTGCGCTAAGCATCAGAGAACACTGACCGAAGCAATCAAGCGATCCAGAAATATCGCACTGCTTCCCTTCACACAAGACTAATTCTCAAAACCGTGGTCCGCAGGATCACGGTTTTTTACATATTTCGGGGTAATTATGGACACAGTTATGATAGAATATTAAGTAAAACACCGGGTTTGATTTGGCTGGAAAGAGTTTCCCCATCAAAGAAAATCCGCATTATTGGAGACGATCATGAATAATACAAATCCCAAGACCAGGCAACTGGTCCAAAGCTCGTTATTGACCTCCCTCATGGTGGTGTTCTCCCTTTTGGGAACGCTGCCGCTGTTCGATATGGTGTCCATTGCCGTGGCGCCTCTCATTGTGGCGCTCATTTACCACAAGGGCGGAAAAGGCAATACGATCATTTCCTTCGTGGTGACCATGATTCTGGTCTCCATCCTCATCAGCCCCATCTATGGCGTCACCCTGGCGCTTTTGAACTACATCACAGGCATGGGTCTCATCTTTATGATTGAGCGCAAAACCGGGCCTCTGGTGAACTTCCTGGTGCTGGCACTGGCGGTGGGCGTGGGCTATGTGGTCATGTTTTCTGTTAACCTCAGCATCATGGGCAGCTCTTCCCTCACGGAATTTTTAAGCCTCATCATTGAGGAGATGAAGATCGCCGTGGCGGAAATGAAAACCACCTATGAAACCATGGGGGTGGACATGAAGAACAATCCCGCCGTGACCATGATTGAGAATCTCACCCCGGGAACGATCATCACCCTGATTCCTACGCTGCTGGCCCTTTATGCCATGATTTCCTCAGCCTTTATCTATAAAGTGTCCTCCCTGGTCTTCAAGAAGCTGGGCATTCATGTGGAGGCATTCCCGAAGCTCAGCGCCATCAAGGCCAACATGCATCTGATCATCGCCACGCTGCTCCTGTCCATGCTGGGGATTCTGGGCGTGAAGCTGGGCTTTGGCTGGGCGGAAGGGTACATGCTCCTGGGCAATAATCTCTTCACCCTGGTGGGTGCTGTGGGGGGCGTGTCCCTCCTAAGTTACTTTTTGGAGTATCGGCTGAAGTACCCGGCGGTGATTCGCATCGTCCTCCTGGTTCTGGTGGGCACCTCCAATATGATTTCCCTTATTAGCATCGTGGGAATTCTAGACAGCGCCTTCGATTTCCGAACCTTGAGCGGAAATGGACTGTACAAGCTGATTCGCAGCCGCATCGACAATACGAAGTAACTGCCAGAGAAAAGAGGGGCAAGAATGGAAAAATATTACGAGTTCAGGAAAAGTGATACCCTGTATAGCCTCTTGGTTGCCCTCGCCATTGCCGTTCTCTTTGTTCAAGGGGAATGGGTGGCCGCGGGGATCCTTCTGGTGGCCTTCCTCGGCATCATCATCTATCTGAATTCCCTCTATACTTATAAAAAGAAGAAATGGGAAAAATTCATCCAGAATCTTCTGGGGAAGATGACCAAGTCCGTGGTGAAGGCGCTGGAAGACGGCGATATTCCCGTGGTGCTTCTTCGGGACTCCGGGGAGATCATTTGGTACAACAAGAAAGCCCTGGAGCTCTTTTCCGAGAAAGAGCATCATTTTCGCGTAGAGG
This sequence comes from Proteiniclasticum sediminis, assembly GCF_018128025.1. Lineage (GTDB taxonomy): Bacteria > Bacillota > Clostridia > Clostridiales > Clostridiaceae > Proteiniclasticum > Proteiniclasticum sediminis. The sequence continues at coordinate 25,315 of NZ_JAGSCS010000012.1, forward strand.
ATATTTTCACGGAAGGGAAGCCTTCATTTTTAAAGCAAGACAGCACGGCATTCCTGGAAGCGAAAATCAACAAGCACCACTACCATGTGACAGTGATCCCCGTGGATCATGCGGAAGGGGAGTTTGCGGAGAATCTGAAGGTCCTCATCTTCAGCGACGTTTCCCTCATTAAGGAATCGGAATCCCGCATGACCTCCGTCATGGCCATTGAAATTGACAATTACAGTGATCTCATCGCCAGTGTGGATAATGAGCGAAAGCCCTTCCTGCTGGCCGAAATTGAGAACTTTATCTATGCCTACGCCCATGAGATCAAAGCCATGGTTCGCCGCTACGAAACGAGCAAGTTCCTTCTTGTGGTCTCCGATTCCTACATCAATGACGAGAAACGCAAGAAATTCCCCGTGGTGGACAACATTAAGAACATTGACCAGGGCAATACCCTGGAGCCCACCTTAAGCATCGGCATCGGCAGCCAAGGCGCCACGCCCGAGGAAAACCAGGCCCTGGCCAAGGCCGCCAAAGAGCTGGCCCTGGGCCGCGGTGGAGACCAGGTGGTCATCAAGACCCCCAAGAATCTGGAGTTCTTCGGCGGAACCTCCAAGGAAATCGAGAAGAAGTCCCGGGTTCGCTCCCGTGTCATCGCCCATGCCCTGAAGGATCTTATTCTGGAAAGCAATCATATCTTCATCATGGGACATCTCAATCCCGATATGGACTGCTTTGGCGCTGCGGTGGGCATCAAGGTCATTGCCCGGGGATTGGGGAAGAAAGCCTTCATTCTCAACGAGGAACCCTACTTGAACATCCTGCCGATTTACAGTAAATTTATGGAAGTGGATGAATACCGCTCGGACATCCTCAGCCTGCAAAAAGCATCAGGCAAGGTCAAACCCGACGATACCCTGATCATCGTGGACGTCCATGCCCGGAACTACGTGCTGGATGAGCAGTTCCTTTCCCGGTTCAAGAAGATCGTCGTCATTGACCATCACCGGCGAACGCCGGATCAGATCACGGGAACGACCTTATCCTACATTGAGACCTACGCCTCCTCCACCTCGGAGCTGGTGACGGAGCTCATCCAATACATCTTTGAAAAGCCCCAGCTCAGCATCCTCGAGGCCGAGGCCCTGTTTGCCGGTATCCGGGTGGATACCAAGAGCTTCAACTTCAAAACCGGTGTCCGAACCTTTGAAGCGGCATCCTTCCTGAAACGGCAGGGGTCCCGAACGGTGGAAGTTCGGGAGATGTTCGCCACGGATATCGAGAGCTTCAACAAGAAAGCTGAAATCATCCGTAGCGCGCAAATCATCGACAAGATTGCCATAGCCCGGGTGGATCACCTGGACGATCCCCTTCTTTCCGCCCAGGCCGCCGATGACCTGGCCAACTTCAAAGACGTCACGGCCGCCTTTGTGCTGACAGCCGTTGACGAGGACATCATCATCAACGGACGTTCCCTGAAAGAGCTGAATGTTCAGCTGATTCTGGAAGAACTGGGCGGCGGCGGTCACATGACCATGGCGGGGGCCCGACTCAATGACACCACCATGGACGAAGCTTATGAAAAACTCATGACGGCCATGCAAAAACATCGAAAAGAGGAGAATACATTATGAAGATTATCTTACTGAAAGACGTCAAGAACCTGGGAAAAACCGGAGACATTCTGGAAGCTTCCGACGGATATGCCCGAAACTTCCTATTTCCCCGCAAATTGGCTCAGGAAGCGACTTCTGAGAATCTCCACATCATCAACCTGAAGAAGGAAAATGAGCGTCGGCAGAAACTGGAAGAAACGGAAGCCGCACAGAAGATCGCCGATAAAATGCGAAATCAGGAAGTCATCATTAAAACCAAGGCCGGAGAAGGCGGAAGACTGTTCGGCGCCGTCACCAACAAGGATGTGGCGGATCTCATCAACCGCACCTTCGGGACGAACATCGACAAGAAGAAGGTTTTGGTCTCCACCATTAAGCTGGTGGGAAGCTATGACGTGGAAGTCAAAATCTATCCGGAAATCAGCGCGAAGCTTAAGGTCACCGTACAGGAAGACTAAAGGAGCATTGACTTGAAGAAATCAGAAAAAAGACCCATTTACGAAGACAGCGATATCCTGGCTGAAGTCAATGTGCAGCTGGATATCTTGGAAAATATCCTGGACAAGGGAGCCGTGGAAGCGCGGACTTCCAAGTTTAAGCTGGCCAAATATTTAGAAGGCAATCTCTATGAGAAAGCCTATGCGGTGAACATGATCGCCTCCGACGGGCTCAGCACCGGAACTCTTCCGGATGAGGAGTCCCTGACGGAGATGGTGGAAGACACCAACCGATGGATCTCGGAAAACATTGCCCGGAACTATATCCAGCGCAAGGTGGAAGAAGAAGTTGAAAAAGAGCTCATGGACAAGCAGGATAAGTACATCGACGAAGTCCGCCTTTCCGTTCTCCGAAAAAAACGGGGACCCGAAAATGCCAAGACCAAGAAGAAGTACGAGGAGCTGCAGCAGCTCGACATGAAGCACCTGTCCAAGAATCTTCAGAGTCTTCTTCGACCGGAATCCTTTGAGGAGATCATTGGGCAGGAGAGTGCCATCAAGTCGCTTCTCTCCAAAATCTCTTCGCCCTATCCCCAGCACATCATCCTCTATGGTCCGCCAGGGGTAGGCAAAACCACCGCGGCGCGCATTGCCCTGGATGAAGCCAAGAAGCTCAGCATGACGCCCTATGATGAGAATGCCAAGTTTGTGGAAGTGGATGGAACGACCCTTCGCTGGGATCCCCGGGAGATTACGAACCCCCTACTGGGTTCCGTCCATGATCCCATCTACCAGGGAAGCAAACGGGATTTGGCCGACGGCGGAATTCCGGAACCCAAGCTGGGCCTCGTCACCGAAGCCCATGGCGGAGTTCTCTTCATTGATGAAATCGGGGAGCTGGATGAGATCCTGCAGAACAAGCTCCTCAAGGTTCTAGAGGACAAGCGGGTGGAATTCTCTTCCGCCTATTATGATCCCGATGACGAGAACACTCCCCAGTATGTGAAGTACCTCTTTGATCACGGTGCTCCGGCGGACTTCGTTCTCATTGGCGCCACCACCCGGGAGCCCCAGGAGATCAGTCCGGCGCTGCGTTCCCGCTGCACCGAGGTGTTCTTTAATCCCCTGTCCTCGGCAGACATTGCCAGGATTGTGCAGAATGCCGCAGAAAAGCTCCAGGTGGACCTGGAGGACGGCGTGGCGGAAATCATCTCCCACTACACCATAGAGGGAAGACGCGCCATTAACCTCCTGGCAGACGCCTACGGCGCTATCCTTTACCGCCAGAAGGGCCATCCGGAAGAACGGGTGCTGATCAAAAAAGCGGACATCAATGAAGTCATCAAGATTGCCCGAATTTCCCCCTATGAAATCACGACCCATGACCATGAAATGGAAGTCGGCCATATTTATGGCCTGGCGGTTTCCGGCTTTATGGGTTCCACACTGGAAATCGAGACCACGGTGTTCGAAGCCCATGAAAAGGGCAAGGGCATCGTCCGGTTCAATGATACCGCCGGTAGCATGGCCAAGGATTCGGTGTTCAATGCCGCCTCTGTGATCCGCAGGATCACCGGTCTTGACATGGGGGACTACGACATCCATGTCAATGTCATCGGCGGAGGGAAGATCGATGGTCCTTCAGCCGGAGCGGCCATCACGGTGTGCATCATCTCGGCACTTCTCAACAAGCCCATCCGTCAGGATATGGCGGTGACGGGCGAAATTTCCCTGCGGGGCAAGATCAAGCCTGTGGGCGGTATTTTCGAGAAAATCTACGGCGCCCGTCGAAAAGGCATGAAGAATGTCATCGTTCCGGAGGACAACCGGCATGATATTCCTTCAGGACTCACGGATATCAAAGTCCGCTCGGTGAAGACCATCGACGAGCTGCTGGACATTATTTTAGGATAAGGAGAGAATTTCATGGAGAATAGACCACTACGAATCATGCCCAACAATCAGGAAGCTGAACAGTCGGTTCTGGGCTCCATGATTCTGGACAAGAATGCCATTGCCACCGTTCTGGAAAAGCTCCAGGCGGATGACTTCTATCGAGATGGCCACAGGGCCATTTTCCAGGCGATCCTGGACCTTTTTACCCGAGATGTGCCCATTGACCTGGTGACCTTGGCAGACCACCTGAAATCCATCGATAAGCTGGATAACGTGGGCGGGATCTCCTATCTTACGGAACTGGCATCCTCCGTGCCCACCACCCTGAACCTTCTCTCCTACATCAAGATCGTTTCCGATAAAGCCATGCTGCGAAGGCTCATCCGGGCATCCACGGAAATTATGGATGACAGCTACTCCAAACAGGATGAAGTGGATGCGGTGGTGGAAGATGCGGAGAAGCGAATCTTCAACATTGCAGAAAAGCGAAATTCCGGAGGCTTTGAACCCATTAGCCTGATTCTGGAACGGGGCTTTGTGGAAATCGAACGGATTTTCAACAATAAAGGAACCACCACGGGTATTGCCACCCCATTCCCGGAGCTGGACGGAAAAACTTCCGGCTTCCAGAAGGGGGATATGATCCTCATCGCGGCCCGTCCCTCCATGGGAAAAACGACCTTCGCCCTGAATCTGGCGGAACACGCCGCCCTGCGGGAGGGAAAATCCGTGGCCATCTTCTCCCTGGAAATGTCCATGGATCAGCTGGCGTACAAGCTCCTCTGCTCCGAAGCTAATGTGGAACTGACCAAGCTGCGAAACGGTGATTTGGATGACAAGGATTGGGAAAACATCGCCCGAGCTTCGGGACCTTTATCCCAGGCGAAGATCTTCATCGATGACACCGCCGGCATCTCCGTGACGGAAATGCGGTCCAAATGCCGAAGGCTCAAACTGGAGCATGGCATCGACATGATCATGATCGACTACCTGCAGCTCATGAGCGGAAAAGGGGAAAACCGTCAGCAGGAAGTTTCCGAGATCAGCCGAAGCATCAAAGCGCTGGCCAAGGAAATGCAGTGTCCGGTCATCGCCCTGTCCCAGCTCTCCCGAGCCCCGGAACAGCGTGCGGATCACCGCCCCATGCTGTCCGACCTCCGAGAATCCGGTTCCATTGAGCAGGATGCGGACCTAGTTATGTTCCTCTACCGTGACGAGTACTACAATCAGGATACGGAAGACAAGAACATCGCCGAATGCATCATCGCCAAACAGCGAAACGGCCCAGTGGGAACCGTGAAAATGGCCTGGCTGGGACAATACTCCAAGTTTGCCCGGCTGGACATGGTTCATCAGGGTTACTAAGACAATGGAAAAGGGCTCTGACGCGTCAGAGCCCTTTTGTTCTTTTTCCGAAACACGGTATAATGAAGAGAGAACCATCCCTTAGAATACGGCAACGAGGAGCTGAGGCCATGTCGGAGAGAAAACACCACCCCCGCCACAAAGGAGCCCGGGAGAAATCCTATGGCGCGGTGATCATCAACGAGAACCGGGATTTTCTCCTCATACGGCACCGTTACGGGGATCACTGGGATTTCCCCAAGGGACATAAGGAAAACGGGGAGAACGACCGGGAGGCGGCATTGCGGGAGGTCTATGAGGAGACGGGACTGGAAGTTCGCCTCATTGAGGGATTCCGAGAAAAATCCCGGTATAGCCCCCAACCTGGAGTGGAAAAAACCGTGACCTATTATCTGGGGTTTTCCACGGGAGAGGTGAGGATTCAGCCGGAGGAAATCTTGGAATATGCTTACCTGCCCTACGAGAGGGCGTTGGAGCGAATCACCTTTTCTGAAAGCCGGGAGATCTTGAAGGAAGCCCAGGGATTCATCGAGACCTACCTCCAGGCCAATGACGATTAAACGCCATAAAAAAGCAGTGATGTCCACCGGATTGTGGATTCACTGCTTTTCTGACGAAGGACCAGGTTCCTGTTTCTGCTCCTGATGCTTTTTCCAGGTGGTGCGCACATAGGTGGAACCGGCCACGAAGCCCAGGAGGGCGGAGATAAAGAGAAAGTAGACACCCCAGGTGTGGCTGAAAAGAAGAATCAGGATCCCGAAATAGAAAGAGAAGGTGACAAACTTGCCCAGTTTGTTCGCCGGATTGATGATGCCCATTTTATAGACCACCACACCGCCGATGATCATCAGAATTTCCTTCACCGCCACCAGAATGAGAATCGAGTAGGGGATAACTCCGGTGATGGCATAGGAGATGATAACGGTGAGCAGCATGAGCTTATCGGCTAAAGGGTCCATCACCGTACCAAAAACGGTGACCAAATTCTTTTTTCGGGCCAGGTAGCCGTCCAGAAAGTCTGAAAAACCGGCCACAAAGAAAATCAGCACCGAAGGGATTAAATTCTGCTCCGGATTCTTAAAGTAAACGAAGAGAAAAACCGGGATCAGCACCAGGCGAAACAGTGTGATCATATTGGGGAGATTCATATTGCGCGAAGCCGCCCGGAGGCGCTTCATCCCTCCTTTGTGAAAAGATTGCCATTTCCTGAGAGGGAAGAAATGACTTACTATTCTGTTACTTCCATTATACCCCATGGAAGGGGTCTTGTCATTGGAATTTCAAGCCTTGGAGCCTCCCAGGAAGGGCGTGGGCAGAGCCTTGGGGAGAAAAGTGGACGTTGCGAAGAAATACAGATGATATTGTTCGGGTCTAGAGAAGCATTCACCTATGTCCTGACGATCATTTATTATTTGAAGTAATTGTCCGTTTCTGATATTATAGGTGTGTCAATTCGATTGGGAGGTATTTTAAATGTCAACATTAGTCATTTTAGGGGCGCAATGGGGCGACGAAGGCAAGGGCAAGATCACCGATTATCTGGCAGAAACCGCGGAAGTGGTTGTCCGTTTCCAGGGTGGAAACAATGCCGGCCATACCGTTGAAGTCGGAGACAAGCAGTACAAGCTTCATCTGATTCCATCCGGAGTCATCAACAGCAATAAACTAAACATTATCGGCAATGGCGTGGTCCTGGATCCGAAGGCATTCTTCGACGAGGTGGAATATCTTCGCAACTTCGGACTGGATGTGAATGAAAAGAATCTGTTGGTCAGCGACCGGGCCAATGTGATCATGCCGTACCATAAAACACTGGATCTTCTGAAGGAAAAAGCCCGGGGCAAGAATGACATCGGCACCACGGGAAAAGGCATCGGGCCCGCATACACCGACAAGGTGGAGCGCTGCGGCATCCGTGTCTGCGACCTTCTGCATCCGGAATCCTTCCGGGCAAAGCTCATGCAGAACATGGAAGAGAAGAACCGATACATCGTCCAGGTACTTGGCGGAGAACCGCTGGATGGGGAAGCCATCTACGCGGAGTATCTGGCCTACGGTGAACGGCTGAGACCCTATGTGAAGGATACTTCCGTCGTCATCTACGAGCAGATCAAAAACAAGAAGAAAGTGCTGTTTGAAGGGGCTCAGGGCATGCTTCTGGACATCGACTACGGGACCTATCCCTTCGTGACGTCCTCCAACACCACCGCTGGCGGCGTAGCCTCCGGCTCAGGCATCGGCCCGAATATGATTGAGAAAGCCATTGGCGTCACCAAGGCCTACACCACCCGTGTGGGCAAGGGACCCTTCCCCACGGAACTGGAGAATGAAGTGGGCGACTGGATCCGGGAAAAGGGCTTTGAGTACGGCACGACCACCGGAAGAAGCCGTCGCTGCGGCTGGCTGGATCTGGTCATTGTGAAAACCGCCATGCGGGTTTCCGGACTGACCTCCCTGGTTCTGACCAAGATCGATACCTTGGCAGGCTTGGAGAAGATCAAGGTCTGTGTGGGCTACAAGCTGAACGGAGAAGTCATCGACTATGTGCCGGCAAGTCTGGAAGATCTTGCCCTGTGCGAACCCCTCTATGAGGAGTTCGACGGATGGGATGACAGCGTGCAGGAAGCCACCTCCTATGAGGAGATGCACCCCAATGCCCGGACCTACATCGAGCGGATCGAGGAGCTGGTGGGCATCAAGGTATCCATCATCTCGGTGGGACCCAAGCGCAGCCAGACCTTTAAGAAAGACAGCCTATAATCGTTGAAATAAGGAAATCTCCCCGAAAATTCTGCATCAGCGGATTTTCGGGGAGATTTTTACGTTCATGGAGGGGAGGTTCAGCTGCGGGTGAGGGCTTTCATCACCGTTCCGGCGGTGGACCAGGCCCACTGGAGGTTGAAGCCGCCGCAGGCGCCCAGTACATCCAGCACTTCGCCGGTGAAGTAGAGCCCGGGGATTTTTCGGGATTCCAGGGTCTCTTTGACGTCCAGGGTATCCACGCCGCCGTAGGTTCCCTGGGCCATGTTGAAGCCCTGGGTTCCGGTCACGGGGAATGTCCAGGCTTTCAGCAGGGAGGCCAGGGCCAGGAATCGGGCGGGAGGCACTTCGCCCGTCACGGTGGAGGGGCGCTCGATACCCGCTTCTTTTAGAATCAGGGGGATCAGTTTGTTCGGAAGGATGCTTCGGAAGGTATCCATGGCGGTGCGGTAACTGAAGGTGGCCACCTGGTCCAGCACCATGGCCTTCATTTCCTCCGCAGAGAAGTCCGGGAAGAGATCCAGTGTCACCGTCAGTTTTTTGTGTTCCTCCAGATGGGGATGGAGGAATCGGGAGAGTTGCAGGATTGGAGGACCGGAGATGCCGTAGTCGGTAAAGAGAAGCTCTCCGGCTTCCTTGCGCAGGGGCTGTCCTTCCAAGGAAAGGGTCGCTTCTCCCTGGATTTTCACCCCGCTGAGTCCCCGAAGCAGCGGACTTTCCAGCTTCAGCTGCACCAGCGCAGGCTCGGGCTTGATAATCCGGTGCCCAAGGCCTTTTAGGAGCTTTAGCATGGAACCGTCGGAACCGGTGCCCGGGGCGGCCATCCCGCCCGTGGCCACCACCACCGTGTTTGCGCTGTAGCGCTCGGTGGACGTGGTGACCAGGAACTGGTCTTTTTTAACGATGCTTTGGACCTTCTCCTGGAGGTAAACCGGAACCTGCCGCTCTTCCAGGGCAAGGCGAAGAAGGTCAACCACAGAAGAGGATTGGAGGGATAGAGGATACATCTTTCCTTCCTCCAGGGTGGTGAAGCTTAGCCCCAGGCTTTGAAAATAGCCCAGGGTATCCTCCAGGGGGAAAATCTCCAGGGGAGAAAAACGGTAGTCTTTATTGGCCGAGGTGTAGCGGTCCGGAATGTTTTCCATGACCTGGGCATTGGTGATATTACACCGGCCGTTGCCCGTGGTCAGGAGCTTTTTCAGGATTCGGTCCTTGCCTTCCAGGATGGCCACGTCTTTCCCGCAGTCGGCCAGAAGGAGGGCCAGGAAGACGCCTGATGCGCCGCCCCCCAGAATGAGAATATCATGCTTGATCATGGATAACCTTCCTTTACGAGGATTCTTGTTCTTCCTATTATAATATAGAAATCCCCTGACAGGGGAGGCAAGGACAAAAAACTGAGGGCTACCCCGGATCCCCTTCTGGGCTAAGTGCAAAGAGTGATGGAATTCGGGAGATGGGTATATTATAATGAAACTATCGAAAGCAGGGGGGATCACACATGATGGATGCCAGCGAAATGATGAACTTCAAAAACTGGGTAGTGGCTGGGGATGTCACCAATGAGATGAAATATGCCGGCCGGATCTATAAAAAGCTGAAACGAAGAGACTACAACGTCGTGGGCTTTCATCCCCTGGACGAGAATGAGGAAGTCCTGAACACTTTTGCGGAGGTCACCAACGGAGAGACCAAGTTTGAGGTGCTGAATCTCGTCGTGAATCCCGAACGCGGCCTGCAGATCGTGAAGGAAGCCCATGACTATGGGATCCGCATGGTCCTGGCACAACCCGGTGCACGGAGCGAAGCCATCCGCGAGTACTGCAAAAATCAGGGCATGGAGTATGTGGAAGGTTGTACGCTGGTGGAGCTCAGCCTGCTCTAGCCGGTTAAAGTTTTTACAAAAAATTGTTGACAGCTTGTTCATTCTTCGGTATTATAGTCTTTGTCAGGTTAACGGGTACGTTGATTTTAGGCAGTTGAATAGGATGTTAATGGCGATATGGCCCCTTGGTCAAGCGGTTAAGACACCACCCTTTCACGGTGGTAACAGGGGTTCGATTCCCCTAGGGGTCACCATTATTCCACCAGTATGGGAGCATAGCTCAGCTGGGAGAGCATCTGCCTTACAAGCAGAGGGTCACAGGTTCGATCCCTGTTGTTCCCACCATTACATGGCCCAGTGGCTCAGTTGGTTAGAGTGCCGCCCTGTCACGGCGGAGGTCGAGGGTTCGAGTCCCTTCTGGGTCGCCACTTTTGCTGGTGTGGCTCAATGGTAGAGCAGCTGATTTGTAATCAGCAGGTTGATGGTTCGATTCCGTTCACCAGCTCCAGTGTCAACTCACTTTTTGAAGTGAGTTTTTTTATTGCCCAAAATTCCCCCGGGGCTAAATTATCCCGGGTCCATGTGACCAGAATGGGGATAACTTGGGGGTAATGAACAGGGTTATCCACAAAACTGGGGAAATAATCGGGGATTTCTCCAAGGGATTGTGGATAACTTTCAAATTTCAGCTCAGAAAAATAGACCACGGAAAAGGATTCTCCGGGTCTTCCAGGATCAAAAAAAGGCTTTGGGTTATCCCAAAGCCTTTTTTGTCCGTTCATGGTTTTTCTTGATCCGCAGATCTTCGCCCAGGAACTTGAAGAGGGCGAAATCCCCCACAAGCCGGGAATAGATGCGTTCGTCGTATTTGTTTTTCAGGTTTTCGATGGTGAGATTGGTGCTGATGAGCATTTTCTTCTTCTTGAGGAGCTTCATGTTGAGGAAATTGAAGAGCTCCACCTTGGAAAACTCCGTGGTCAGTTCCGTCCCCAGATCATCGATGATGAGAAGATCGCACTGGGTGAGGAGTTCCAGGAGCTCCGTATTGTCGTTGAACTTCACATCCTTGAGATTTTGGATGAGGGCATCGGCGGTGCGGTAGACCACCAGGACCCCCTTATCCAGAAGTTCCCGGGCAATGCATCCGGAGAGGAAAGTCTTGCCCGTGCCGGGGCTGCCGAAGAAGAGAAGATTCCGGGTCTCCCGGTCAAAGTTTGCGATATAGCTCAAGGTTGATTCCAAAATATTGGCCATGTTTTCCCGGGGAGAGAGGGGATACTCCGCCGACTCCCGGTCAAAAAGGTCCAGCTTGAAGTTTTTGAATCGGCATTCCCGGGCCAGGTCATTGAAGTCCGATGTCTCATGGTAAACTTCGATGAGCCGCTGCTTGTAGCAGACGCATTTTTCCTGCCGGATGTAGCCGGTGTCCTGGCATTTGGCGCAGGCATAGTGGTGGTCCAGGTAATCCAGGGGATACCCCAAGGTGGTGAGGATCTCCAGCCGTCTTCCCCGAAGATCGGTGATTTCCCCCTTCAGGCGCTGAAACTCTTCATCGTGATTTTTAGCCCGCCGAAAATTCAGCATGGCTAGCTCCATACTGAGCTTGGCGACCTTGGTCTCAATGGAGCTCAGTTCCGGAGCCTTGGCTTCCAAAGCGGATTTTCGCTGGGCCAGAGCCTGCTGCTCTTTGTTTCGAAGGTCCTCATAACGCTGCATGACCATGCCGTGATATCCTTTGATCATTTATCCCACCCCAATAGTTTTCGTTCCAGATCGTCGTAGTCGTATTCCCGCTCGGTGAAGTCCTTCTCGGGAGCCTTGCGGCTTTTGCCCTTCCGGGGCTTCTTTTCCTGATTCTCGATGTCCTGGGGAGTTTTGATGCCGTCTTTATGCCAGCTGCGCAAAATTCCGTTGATATAGCCCAGCTCCACTTTTCCCAGGGTGCTGAAGCTGATATCGCAGGCCTTGAGAATCATTTCCGTGGTGAACTCAAAGGTGTAGAACCACTTCTCCAGGAGATCCTCCTGGGGCTTGGGCACATCCTTGTCGTTGATGCCCAAGTAGCTGAGGACCTTGCGGTAGTTGGTCCATTTGTCCTCGTGCCGGCGGATATTCTGCTGGGCGAGTTCTGCGGTCTTGATGCCCTGGCTGTCCCAGCTGATGGCCACCGTCTCGATATAGCGCATGCTGGTTTTCCCCTTGGAAACGCAGTGCTGAACCAGAAGGATGATCACTTCCTCCGGGAAGCGGTATTTTTCCTTAAAATAGAGGAACTTTTCCGCATCAGAGGAGCTTAAGGGCCGGCCCATAAGAAGCGAAATTTCCTTCAGCATGGGATCTTCCGGTGTGGCTGCGGGACTTTTTCCCATCTCCGGCTCCGCTTTTTTCTCCGCCAGGATTTTCGCCGGATCCATCCGGGGATTCTGAATCACCTGGCTCTCTCGGATTTCCAGGGACAGATTGCCATAGGTGTCCAGGGTGGACACGGAAAGAAGGCCCACTTCATGCCAGTAGTCTAGAGCTTTGAGGACATCCGTCTCCAACAGACCCAGGATATCCGCAAGAAATGCCGTGGTGACGCCATCCTCGCCCATTTGGGTATACCGGAGGAGCATGATATAGACCTTGACGTACTCTCCCCGGGCTTTCGGCATGAAGTAATCCACAAAGTGGGAGGACAAGGTGACGATATTGGATTTGTAAGGACGCAGCATTATTGTGCTCATGGATGTTTTCCCCCGATTCTCATTAAGAAGATTATAGCAAAAATCCTGGGGGATTTCTTCGATGGCCTGGAAATCCCCTGATTTTCAGCGAAAAACAAAGGACCTTTCCGGTCCTTTGCAATTTGCGCCTTAGGATATGATATTGGGATCCACCAGGGGGAAGTTCACCACCACGGAATCCTTTTTGAAGTTGAAGTTTTTCCACAGCTGGAACCGGTCGATGCGGAAGATGGTGTCCTTGTTTCGCAGGACATTGGGGTAGGTCTCCAGATCCTTGGTGACCCCGCCGTTGAAGAGGATCAGCTGCACCTTTTCCTGGTTTTCCACCACGGACTCCTCCCGTACTTTAAAGCCATGGAGGGTGAGCAGGGAGTTGAAGTTCCGGGAAAGACGCTTGATGTACCCGAAGTTCACCACATCCAGTCCGATGGTCTTGAACTCCTCATCGTAGGACAAGGTTCCCTCCACATCGATTTTGAAGCGTCTCACGGGCTTGGAGATGTCTTTGATGAGGGTCTCCAGCTTTGTCATGTCGGGATCTTCAATAACCTCCAGAACCACGCCAAAGAAGGAAGTCTTTTTCTTGGGTTTGATTTTCTTGATCAGGTTTCTGGTGGAATTCTCGATGGCTTTGCCGGAATCCTTGTCCAGAAGGGCCACTAGATAGTATTTCATCAACGAGCCTCCGTGCATGTTTTTTTTCATTATACCACATTAACCGAAAGAGAAGAGGGTTTTGTCCCCAGGGGAAAGGGCAGGAGCTGGGGCTAAATTGCGCGGGATTTTTCGGGGAAAGGCCGGGGTTAGCCCGCTAGGGGATTCCCTTTCCAGGACCCTTGTCAATGTTCATAAAATGTAGCTTTAACTCCAGGGGTTTTATGTTATAATGTATTGTATTATTTTATCATGGGATTATTGTAGATTTGGCTTGAAGTCCATGGATTATGGACAGCACAAAAGAAAGGTGCCCATGCCTTGAAAAAAGCTGAAAAAAATGAATGAGAATGAATTAAAAGGTGGATATAGATGGAAAAGCTTGTTATACATGGAGGAGCAAAACTTTACGGAGAGGTGGAAATCAGCGGAGCAAAGAATGCCGCAGTGGCAATCCTGCCGGCAGCCCTGATGGTGTCCAAAGGAAAGTCAGTCATTGAAAATATCCCGGCCATCGACGATGTACACTGTCTGGAGCGGATCATCGAGTCCATCGGCGGGAAGATTGAAAAGAACGGATCGACCTATTCCATCGATGCCACGGATGAGCTAAAGGTGGTGGCCGATACGGAAGACGTCCGCAAGATGCGGGCCTCCTACTATCTGGTGGGTGCCCTCCTGGGCCGCTACAAGAGCGCCAAGGTGGAGCTTCCCGGGGGATGCGCCATCGGCGTCCGTCCCATGGATCAGCATATCAAGGGCTTTGAAGCCCTGGGTGCTAAAGTGACCATGGAGCACGGCTCCATCACCGCCAAGGCGGACAAGCTCATCGGTGCGAATATTTTCTTCGACGTGGTCTCTGTAGGGTCCACGATTAATGTCATGCTCGCCGCCACTCTGGCGGAGGGACAGACCGTCCTGGAAAACGTGGCCCGTGAACCCCATGTGGTCGATGTGGCCAACTTCCTGAACACCATGGGGGCAGACATCAAGGGCGCCGGTACCGACGTCATCCGCATCAACGGCGTCAAGGAGCTCCACGGCTGCAACTACAGCGTAATTCCGGACCAGATCGAAGCAGGAACCTACATGATCGCCACCGCCGCCTGCGGCGGACGGGTGACCATCAAAAATATTATCCCCAAGCATATGGAGTCCATCTCCGCCAAGCTGGAGGAAATGGGCGTTCAGGTGGAGGAGCTGGATGACAGTCTCATCATCACCTCGGAACCCTCCCAGCTGAAGGCTGTGAACATCAAGACCCTGCCTTATCCCGGCTTCCCCACGGATGTTCAGCAGCCCATGAGCGTGCTCATGAGCATCGCCAAGGGACGAAGCATCATCAATGAGAGCATCTGGGAATCCCGATTCAAGCATATGGATGAGCTGAAGAAAATGGGGGCCAGTGTCCTGGTGGAAGGCCGAACGGCTATCCTTGAGGGCGTGCCAAAGCTTTCCGGCGCCACGGTGCGGGCCACGGATCTTCGGGCAGGTGCGGCCATGGTCATTGCCGGCCTCATTGCCGAAGGAAAGACGGAAATCTACGACATTGAGCACATTTACCGGGGATACCCGGATATTGAAGACAAGTTCAAGAACCTGGGTGCCGACATCCGCATCGAGCAGTATTAGGAAGTGAGATCATGATTTTCTGTTCACTCTACAGCGGCTCCAGCGGAAACAGCCTCTTTGTGGCTTCCAGCCGCACGAAGATTCTGGTGGATGCAGGCCTCACGGGCAAAAGCATCATCAGCGCTCTGGAGAATATCGGGGAAGATCCCCGGGAGCTCAGCGGAATTCTCATCACCCACGAGCATATTGACCATATCAAGGGAGCAGGAATCCTGTCCCGAAAGTATGGCCTTCCCATCTACGCCAATGAGAAAACCTGGGTGGCCATGGAATCTTGCCTCGGCAAGATTGCCACGGAAAACATCCGCATCGTGGGCAGTGAGTTCACCGTGGATGACCTGGACATCCGGGCATTCCGGGTGCCCCATGATGCCGCGGCCTGCCAGGGGTACACCATTTCGGCGGAAGGAAAAAAGGTCAGTGTGGCCACGGACATCGGCGTATTCACCGAGGAGATCCGTCGGAACATCAAAGACAGTGACCTGGTCCTTCTGGAAAGCAACCATGATGTGGAAATGGTGAAGTTCGGTCCCTATCCCTATGAACTCAAACGCCGGATTCTCAGTGAGATCGGTCACCTGTCCAACACGGACTGCGGCCTGGCGGCGCTGGAGATTCTGAAGGAAGGCAAGAAGAAAATAATCCTGGGCCATTTGTCCGGAACCAACAATCTTCCGGAACTGGCCTATAAAACGGTGGAAAACATCCTGGTGGAGAAAGGCCTGTCCCTGGGAAAAGGGATGGATGCCGAATTGTCCCTGGCCAGCCGGATCCGGCCGTCCAGCTATACGGAGGTATAGAATGAGGGAAATATACAGCTGCCTCGAAGACTATGATCTGGCCATCGATGATTTTATTCTCGAAAGCCAGACCTTTCCTGTGATCCAAGAGGATCCCACGGGAACCTGCCCCTACTGCCAAAAGCCCTCGGCCTATCGGCTGACGGCCATGCCCGGAGGGATTGTCCCTCCACCCCAAGAAATGCAAGATGAAAAGGAGATTGACGGATGAGCCTGTACAAAGATTGGAACGATATGGTTGTTGATTATGTAAAAACCAAGGGGGAAAAAGCCTTCTGGGAAGAATATTCTGCCGTGGAGGGGGGAATCTACACCAAGATTCTGGCCCATCCGGAAGAAAAGTTCACCTACACCATCGAAGCCCTGGCCAAGGAGATGAACACCACCAATGAGTTCGTCATGGGCTTTACCGATGGAATCAACGATTCCCTGAACACCATGCTGGATCTGGAAAATGTCTCCGCCACCGATGAGCTGGTGCTGGACATCAACCTGGAGAAACTCTACTACAACATGCTGGATGCCAAAGCAGAGTACCTCTACACCATTCCTGCCTGGGAGAACATCCTCACCCTGGAGAAGCGCGAAGAGCTGAAGAAGGCCCTGAAGGATTCCAAGACCGTGAGAAATGAGAGCAAAGTGGGAAGAAATGATCTTTGTCCCTGCGGAAGCGGCAAGAAATATAAAAAATGCCACGGCAAGGCATCATAGTTAAGGCTGAGGAAACTCCTTGATCATGATGATTAAGGAGTTTTTTTGTACCCGCCGCTGCGGGATTTTAAAGTTTGCTGAAGATCCGGGAAATTTTCTTTTTTGATACCAATTTCACCGGACAGAACGTTACCATGAAGGAAAGACGAGGAAGGGGGGAGACGTCCGCCATCGGACGAAATGCCATGCAAAAACGGATAGCTGTCCCCTTGGGGCTGATTCTGATGCTTTTTCTCAGCGGGTGCGCCCTGTTCTCCCCAGGAGGACCGGAAGAGACCCCGGGGGAAAATCTGGAAATCCCCAAAGTCTATGAAAGTCTCGATGAACACCTGTCCCTCACAGCCACGGACCTCTGGGTAGAGGATCCCACCCTCCATGAGGACTCGGTCCTCTCCCTGGCCAATGAGGAGTACAATTCCTACCTGATCCTTCTGGCCGATGAAAAGGCCACGCTGCCCCCCACGGTGGACCTGGATTACTACGGGGAACTGACGGGGGAAGCCACACTCCAGGATCTGGAGGAAGGGGAGATCACGCCCATGAAGTCCCTGGTGCTGGATGGACAGCCGGCCCGAAGCTTCTACGTCAAGGGCCTGGTGGATGGAGTTTCCATCACCTATGGATTTGTGGTCTTTGAGGATGGGACCAATTTCTATCAGGGCATCATCTGGAGCGCCAGCAAGAATCTGGAGAACCACCGGGAGTACTATGAAAAAATCCTGTATTCCATCACGGTGAACCAGCCATGATGACGGTGGAGCTCATTGTGGTGGGCAAACTCAAAGAACCCTATCTTCGGGATGCCCAGGAGGACTGGCTGCGAAAACTGTCCAAAATCTGCCGGTTCAGCATTCTTGAAGTGAAGGATGAAAAAACCCGCGAGGGGGCCAGTGAGAAAGAAATGCAGAAGGTCAAGAATCAGGAGGGCGAGGGTATCCTGCGGCACATCCATCCCCAGGCCCAGGTGCTGGTGCTGGATCTGGCGGGCAAGAAGACTGACAGTCCCGCCTTCAAAGGCCTCCTTCAAGATGCCCAGGATACCGGACGCCGGGTACAGCTTATCATCGGCGGGAGTCTGGGCCTCTCCGAAGGCGTTTTAGCCCGGGCCAATCACCGCATCTCCTTTGGGGAGATGACCTACCCTCATCAGTTATTCCGGTGGATGCTCCTGGAAGAGATCCATCACGCACTGAACGCATTGTTAGGATAGAGGAGACGAGCCAATGTATACAACGACAAGAAGGTCCAGAAATCTGGACAGACGCAAAAAAAGATCGGCCCTGGAAGGGTTCAATCTGCTGATCTTTCTCATGGGGTCCATCTTCTTCATGGAGATCATCCTGAGAGTAAACACGGAAACCTCATTTTTCAACATCGGACTTATTTTTTCGGCACTTTTTGCCGCTTCCACAGCCCTTTGCATCTATCTTCTCACCAGCTTTTTCCGGGGATGGGGAAGAACGCTGATTCTGGGGCTCACCCTGGGGGTGACCACCATTCTCTTCGCCTCCCAGTTCATCTACTACAAGATCTTCAAGACGTTCTATACGGTCTTCTCCGCCCAGAATGGAGGACAGGTGCTGGAGTTCATGAATGACATTCTTTTCATGATCCGCAAGAACTTCCTCTGGCTTCTTCTCCTTTTCCTTCCTCTGGTCCTGTTCCTGGTGCTGAAGGCCCGAAGCCGCAAAAGCACTTACCGGTTCACCTGGACCGAACGGGGCATCAGCCTGGCGCTCTTTGTCCTCTTCTTCGGCGCAGCCCTCATGGGGATCAACCTGGGCGACAAGGAGCAGAATTCAGCCTTTGACATGTACTACAAGAACAACTATCCCGTGGCTTCCGTCAACCAGCTGGGGCTTTTGACCAGCATGCGGCTGGATCTTCAGCGTACCCTCACGGGCTTTGATCCCGTGATAGCCCCGCCTCCTGTGGTGGAAGTGCCCCAAACCCCCGGAGAAACCCCTTCGGAGACTCCGGTGGAATCCCCCACGGAAGAGCCGCCCAAGGTCTATGCGCCCAATGTCATGACCATCGACTTTGACCAGCTACTTTCCCAGGCGGGAACCGATGCGGAGCTCGCCAAGATGCACACCTATTTCAAAAACCGGGAAGCTACGCTGCAGAATGACTTCACCGGAAAATACAAGGGCTACAACCTGATCCTCATCACCGCCGAGGGGTATTCCCACTACGCCGTGAACAAGGATGTAACCCCCACCCTCTACAAGATGACCCACGAAGGCGTCAACTTCACGAATTTCTACAACCCCATCTGGGGCGTATCCACCTCCGACGGTGAATACGTGGCCACCACGGGGCTCATTCCCAAGAGCGGGGTCTGGAGCATGTACAAGTCCGGCTCCAATGCCATGCCCTTCGCCATGGGCAATCAGCTCCGACACATCGGCTACAAGACCCTGGCCTACCATAACCACACCTACAACTACTATAACCGCGACGTCTCCCATCCCAACCTGGGCTATGACTACAAAGGCCTGGGCAACGGACTCCAGGTGCGCAAGACCTGGCCGGAATCCGATCTGGAGATGATGGAGGTCACCACGGAGGAGTTCGTCCACGATGAACCCTTCCATGCCTACTTCATGACCGTCAGCGGCCATATGCGCTACACCTGGGGCGGCAACTTCATCGCCAGCAAGAACAAGGCCCTGGTTCAGAATCTGCCCTACAGCGAAGGCGCTAAAGCCTACCTGGCCACCCAGATCGAGCTGGATCGGGCGCTGGAGTATCTTCTCCAGAAGCTGGATGAAGCCGGCGTGGCGGAAAACACCCTCATCGCCATGAGTGCTGACCACTATCCTTATGGACTGGATAAGGCCGATATCGACAATCTGGCCGGACATGAAGTGGAAAGCAACTTCGAACTCTACAAATCCAGTTTCATCCTCTATGCCAAGGGCATGGAGCCCATGACCATTGACCGCCCGGTCTCCAGTCTGGACATTATCCCCACCATTTCCAACCTGCTGGGCCTGGAGTATGACTCCCGCCTCCTCATGGGCGTGGATATGTTCTCCACCAAAGCCCCCCTCATTATCTTCAACAACCGAAGCTTCATCACCGATCTTGGAAAGTACAACTCCGTCACCAAGCAGTTTACCCTCAATCCCGGCGCCACACTGCCGGCAGGGTATGCCACGGCCGACGACTACCGCAAGGCCATCTCTGCGGAGATTGACCGGCAGTTCTACTTCTCCACCAAGATTCTGGAAAAAAACTACTATGCCAAAGTGGTGAACCGCTAAACGAACGAAAAAACCAGGAAAAAATCCGCCTTTCGTGAGGCGGATTTTTCTTTGGGCCTGAAGGGGAGGCTCTCCTGTGGATTTTCTTAAGAAAGCGAGAAGAAATTGCACAAGAGGGTGGAATGGATTAGAATAGGGGATATGCACAACAGAATAGAAGCATGTTACATCAACTCATTGAAGAGAATGGAGAGAAAAGATGAAGATTAGTGTAATCGGATGCGGAAGATGGGGCTCGTTCATCGCCTGGTACCTGGACCGGAAAGGGCATGACGTGAGCCTTTATGGTCGCGCATCCTCCAAACATATGAAGGAATTTCAGGAGACCCGAACCAACGGGCTCATTACCCTGCCCGAGTCCATCGGCCTCACGGCGAACCTGGAAGAGGCGACCAAAGCGGAGGTCATCGTCATTTCCGTGAACTCCCAGGGGCTGCGGGCCCTGATGACGGAGCTGGCTCCCTTGGTCCTTCGGGACAAGATCTTTGTCCTTTGCATGAAGGGGATGGAGATCAGCACCGGAAAACGCCTCACAGAGGTCATGGCGGAGTTCACCGATGCCACCTGCAAAACCGCTGTCTGGCTGGGACCCGGCCATGTCCAGGAGTTCTACAAGGGCATTCCCAACTGCATGGTCATCGATTCTCAGGAGGAAGAGGTCAAAGAGCTGCTCATCCAGAACTTTTCCAATGACCTTATCCGCTTCTACTATGGCAATGACCTCATCGGCAACGAGATTGGCGGGGCGGCCAAGAATGTCATCGGTATTGCCGCGGGCATGCTGGACGGACTGCATCTGTCCTCCCTGAAGGGGGCCCTCATGTCCCGGGGAACCCGGGAAGTGTCCCGGCTCATCAAGGCCATGGGCGGCAATGAACTGTCGGCCTACGGATTATGCCATCTGGGCGACTACGAGGCCACGGTGTTTTCGCCCTTCAGCCACAACCGAACCTTCGGCGAAAGCTTCATTCGGGGAGAGGCCTATACGGACCTGGCCGAGGGCTACTATACGGTGAAGGCCCTCATGGCTCTCTCGGAAACCTACGGGGTGGACCTTCCCATCACGGAAGCGGTGTATGCCGTACTCTATGAGGGTAAGGATCCCAAAGAAACCCTCAACGGACTCTTTGTCCGCAGCCTGAAGGAAGAGTTCTAACCCAAAGAATGGTAAAACTTCCATGACATTTCTGTAAATCCCATGGGGAATGGGATAAAAGATGAAAGGACAGCCACTGAGGCTGTCCTTTTGGTTCCAAAGGATTATCGGGTGAGGGCCGGTTCTTCCTGCTTGGAGAGTTTTTGCAGATCCGCATTGAGCTGGGAGAAGACGTACACCGGAGCGCAGCCGGGATAGTAGGTGACGCTCTTGGCTAAAGCCGCGGCCTTCTCCACCTTATCCCTGGTGGGGAAGTATTTCCAGCAGTCGCCGGTGATGAAAAGATTCTTTCCCCGGGCAAATTCCGGATCGAAGTCTGGAACCCCACCGCCTAGAACGACGATTTCGCCATGCTCCTTCACCATTTTTCCCATGTCGATGCCCGTATTCACAAAGGAATCCAGGGCGCCCCGGACGTTGACGAAGCAGCCGGGACAGGTCTGCTGGGCAAAGACGGTGATTTCCTTGTACATGCCGATGGGGTCGCCATTGGGCCGTTTGAAGAAGCGGCGGACACTGGCCAGGGGTTCTCCGACAATTTCGATTTTCTCCAGGTCGATCTCGCCGAGACCGTCGGTGGCCGCGCAGCGCACAGCGGGGATTTCCATGGGTTCAAAGCCCATGATGGAGGAGCTCACGGCATCCACAGCCACGGTGTCCGTTCCGGCGATGATGAGGTTCATCTCCACGGGGGTTCCGGCGTGGGGGCCTTGCCCTTCCATGCCGATGATGGCATCGACTAAGGTCAGGTCAGCCTTGCGGATGCGATACATATCTGCCATCTTCTGTCCCAGATCGATGCGGTGAACGCCCTGCTGCTGTCCCGAGGGGTGGACATTGGGGACGATGCCGTTCCAGTTCTTCAGGCCTAAGGTGACGGTGCCGGCCAGATGGACTTTCAGCTTCGGCAGATTGATGACCACATCCGCATCCAGGAAGGGCTTAAAGACTTGGGCTTTCTTGAAGAAGGTGGCTCCGGGAACCTCCACGTCCACCAGTTCCTCTTCATCAAAGTAGATGATGCGGTCCGCTCCGCCGGCGATGGCGGCGGCGGTTAATCCGGCAGTTTCCAGAGCGGGCCGGGCTTTACCCACATGCATGCCCAGGGAGGGATTGTCGCCAATCCAGATCTCTTTGGCTTTGGAGTTCTCCTTGAAATAAGACACAACGGCTTCAATGACGCGCGGATCCACCACGGCAAAGCTTTCCGGCGGGGCAAGGAAGGCGATATTGGGCTTGATGAGCACCGTCTGGCCTTCATGGATGATGGCATCGGGGGAACCCACGGCCATCTCCACGGCCTTTTTCACCACCTCCTTGATCTGTCGGATATCCTCTGGATTGCGGACGAACTTTCCGGCAAGAAACGAGGCATTTCCCGGCAGATGGCCGGATTTGACCACAGACACCTTGGCGTTGAACATGTCATGACCTCCTTTTCTTCTTAGGCAGCATTCCAGTTTCCTTAACAGGCTATCTACAAAATCACTATAGCCCTCCCTCTCCGGCAGTTCAAACGGAGCGGCCCCCCACGCCAGGGCAATGATGAATATTGTGAAGAAAAAATCATGAATATGGTTTCCTTGTGACAAAATTTAAACTTATCATGAATGGGCTTTCCCATCGGCGCTGCGAAATGGTACGATGAACCTGTAGAAGGCAAAAAAGGCTGTCTCTTGGGAGATGGCGTTAGCCCTGTCTGGGAGGGAATGTGATGACACGAAAACTCACCTTTTCCGGTCTCATGGTGGCCTTGGGCGTGGTGCTTCCTCAACTGGTGCACCTGATCCTGGGACCCACCGGGGGGAGCTTCATTCTCCCCATGCATTTTCCCGTGTTTGTGGCGGCCTTTCTTCTGGGCCCCGGGACGGCAGCGCTGATATCGCTTTTGATGCTGACCATTAGCTTTTTCCTCACGGGAATGCCGCCGGTGCCCATTCTCTATTTCATGGCAGCGGAGCTGCCCATTTACGCATTAGTTGCGGGAACCCTTTATCAGCGGCTGCATGTTCCTTTACCCGGATCCCTGCTTCTGGCCATGTTGGCAGGCCGAGGCGCCATGGCCCTTGCGGTATATGGCCTGCAGTTTGCCCTGCAGCTTCACCTGTCCCCAGGGGTCTATGTGGCGGGCGCCCTGACCAAGGGCCTGGTGGGGGCACTGCTGCAGCTTCTGGTCATCCCGGTCCTGATGAAACTGTTGGAAAAGGAGGAGATTGCCCATGGAAGGGTACGCACGAATTGAGGATTTGGAAAAGCTAAAGGCCAGCTGCGTCATCCGGGAAGATGGCCGGGTGATTTTCTCATCGGACTATTCCGGAATCCGGCCGCTCCTGGAGTTCATCAAAAGTGCCCATACCTCTTCAGGGGAGCTCAGCCTGGCGGATAAAGCTGTGGGAAAAGCCGCAGCCTGGCTGATCCTGCGGGCGGGCATTCGGCAGGTGGCCACGCCGAGGATGAGCGCCGATGCCCTGAGTTTGCTCCACCAGGAAGACATCCGCTGCCATTACGTGGAACTGGTTCCGAAGATGCTCAACCGTTCAGGCAGAGGACCCTGTATTTTTGATGAAACCATCCAGGGGGCCAAGACCTCCCAGGAAGCCTACCTGCTGCTGGCGAAAAAGATGGAGGAACTTCGGCAGAGTTAAGAAAAATATCTTGAAGATATCGTTTACTTCCGCTATAATTGTTAATGAATTAACCAATAGTGTAAATATTGTTGAAATATTATTAACAATGAACAATATTTACCATTGGTCTACGGGGAAAATATTTAACGGAGGGTAGAAACATGAAAAAGACCATCTCAGTTCTTCTGTCAACATGTCTGGTTCTGAGTCTTGCTGCCTGCTCCAAAAGCGGCGGAGATGTCAAAACCTTGACCGGCACGGGTAAAGGGTATGGCGGAGACATCACCGTCACCGTGACGAAAGAAGGGGACAAGATCACCAAGGTGGAAGCCAAGGGTGATAAGGAAACCCCAGCCGTGGGCGGAAAAGCCATCACGGATCTTCCTGCAAAGATTGTTGCTGCGAACTCTGCCGACGTGGATGTCATCGCTGGGGCCACGGTCACCAGCCGCGGCATCATTTATGCGGTGAAAAACGCACTGGATCCCAAGGCCAATCCCTGGCCCATGGAAAGCAATGAAACTCCTGGAGAAGTGGGCGCCTCTGATGTCTTTTTGGGCTTCGGCATGACCAGCACTGGCCGTAAGGGACCCGGATCCGACGACAAGGAAGTCCAGGTCTGGAGCTTTAACCAGGTTCTCGCCAGCGCTCTCTTTGACGGCGACGGCAAGATTCTTTATCTGAAGGTGGACCAGGTGGAAGTGGCCACGCCAAACTATGACGGCGATGGTATGCCCCATCTTTCCGGATTCCCCGGACAGGGCGGCTACAATTTCGACTCCGACCATGATGAGAAAATCGACAGCATGACGGAAGATACGGAAGACAACTACAAGGCGGAGATCAATCTCTGGCAGACCAAGCGTCAGCGCGGCGACAACTACAAAGTCGGCATCGGCACCTGGTCCAGCCAGATGAATGCCTTTGAGAAACTCTTTGTGGGCAAAACCGTAAAAGAAGTGGAAGACTGGTTCAAGAAATATACCTCTGACCGCAATGGCAGACCGCTGAAGGACGGAGCAGAAGATGCTGCGGACAAGGCAAAGTATGATGCGCTTACTGCGGATGACAAGGCCATGCTGGCCGATGTTACCACCAGCGCCACCATGAGCTTAAAAGACGGCCATGGCGACATCATCGGCGCCATCAAGGAAGCCTATGAGAAGAAAATGGCCCTGAAGGTCACGGAAGCCGAATCCATGGGACTGGGCGTTTCCTTTACCCCCAGAATCGGCCCCGGAAAAGACTCCACAGAGACTCAGGTATACAGCTTCAATCAGGTTTATGCCACCACCCTCTTCGACAAGGACGGCAAGATTGTCGCCATCCATGTGGATCAGCTGGAAGTAGCCACCCCCAACTATGACGGCGAAGGTATGCCGCATTTCAGCGGATTCCCCGGACAGGGCGGCTATAACTATGATGAAAACCACGATGAGAAGATTGAAGGCAAAACCGCAGATACCGAAGAGAACTTCTTTGCCGAAGTGGAAAGCTGGGTTACCAAGCGCGACCGCGGCGAAGGCTACAAGGTGGGCATCGGCACCTGGACCAGCCAGATGGATGCCTTCGAAAAACTCTTCATCGGCAAAACCGTGACGGAAGTGGAAGACTGGTTCAAGAAATACACCTCCGACCGCAACGGCAGACCGCTGAAGGACGGCGCAGAAGATGCTGCAGACAAGGCCAAGTATGATGCCCTGACGGCAGAAGAAAAAGCCATGCTGGCCGATGTCACCGCCAGCGCCACCATGAGCCTCAATGACGGCCATGGCGATATCGTGAAAGCCATCAAGGCATCCTTCGAGAGCAAAGTGACCATCAACCTGAAGGTCAAATAACCGCAACTTCGTTTCCTCATGATACAACAGTCATCCCCGGGATAGAGCGCTGCTCTTTCCCGGGGATGTTCTTTTTCTTGGCATGGAAAGGGGACGGACGAAAGGGCTTCAGGGCTGAAGAGGCAATGTGCAGCGAATCAGGGCTGCCTCCTCTCGGAATCCTTCGTGGGTATAGAGCTTCACCGCCGAATCATTGGCGCCGTTGACGCTGAGAACGGCGGTGGTGAATCCCTCTTCCCGGGCGAAGGCGAGGATGTGGCGAAGGAGAACCTTGCCCAGGCCCCTTCCCTGATGGGAAGGAAGCACGGCCACCGGTCCGATGTTCACCGCCGGCTCCTCCTCGAAGCTGTCCAGGCCTGCCCGGATCACCGCCACGGGGGTTTCCCCCTCCAGCAGAAACTGCATGCCTCCTGGCAGGTAGGTGGATCCTTCATAGAGGGACGCTATGGATTCCGGGGTGAGGGAAGGATAAGTCGTGAAGGCCAGATTTCGGATTTCCGCCC
This sequence comes from Proteiniclasticum sediminis, assembly GCF_018128025.1. Taxonomy (GTDB): domain Bacteria; phylum Bacillota; class Clostridia; order Clostridiales; family Clostridiaceae; genus Proteiniclasticum; species Proteiniclasticum sediminis. The sequence goes on from NZ_JAGSCS010000012.1 coordinate 51,121, forward strand.
AAAGGGCATTGTCCTCTTGGGGCTGAAAAGGACGAAAGGCAAAGCCCGGCGGAAGGACGGGCGGCTTCGCGCAGAGGGGATGATAGACCAGGAAGTAGTGCGTGCTTCCCGGGAGAAATCCCAAGGCTTTCAGGATTTCCAAATATGCAGGATCCTTTTTATAGGCGAAAATAAAGAAATTTGAGAGGCCCGCACCATGGGGGATCAGCGCATCCAGGAGCTGCCGGTAGTGGCCTAGATCCTGGGTTTTCGCATGGAGGATCCGAAATCGGGATTCCTTGCCCCGCCGGTGATAGTCATCCAGGAGAAGCGCCGCGGCCCCCAGGACGTCGCCCTGGGGATTTCGAAGGAGATAGGCAGGGTTTTCTCCGTTGGGGAGGAAAACCTCCAGGTCCTCGTCGTAGAGGTTGGAATCGTCGATCTCCTGGCGATGCTCCCGGCAGTAAGTTAAAAACAGTTCCAGATTTTTTGGGGTGACAGCTTCAATGCTCATGGCTGGTCCTCCGTAAGAAAAGGGGTCAGGTAAACCTTGGCTGATCGGTTCATTTCCCGGGCAAAGGCTGAATGGTACTTGCGAAGACAGAAGGCCTGAAGGTCCGCCTGTACATCTTTGGGGGGATAGCCCCCGGCGGCATGGCGCTGGCCATGCATGGCCAGATGTTCCTCCGGCGTCAGTTTCCGGTACCGGTTTTCCTGGACGATATACTGGGCGGAAAATCGGGCAGGTTTCTTTCGCAGCTTCTGGGATTCCTGGGGATATCCGTAGACCACCATGGCGGCGGGAAGGACATAGGGAGGAAGATCGAGAAAAGAGGAAACCTCTTCGGCATTCTCCAGGATGTCCCCGATGTAGCAGGAGCCCACCCCCAGGGATTCCGCTGCCACGACGCTGTTTTGCGCCGCGATGAGGGCATCGGCGTAAGCCAGAAGAAGATCCCCTTCCCCGGGCTTTCTGGGCTGGCAGTTCGCCACGGTAAAGGCATCCACCCACCGCTGATAATCCGCCAGGAAGATCAGCACCAGGGGAGCCTTGGCAATGAAGGGCTGGTGATCACAGGTGATGGCTAGCCGGTCTTTCAGGGTCTGATCCGTGATGTCCAGAATGGTGTAGAGCATCATGGCCCCCGCCGTGGGCGCTTCCATGGCGCCCTGGAGGATCGCTTCCTTCACCTCCGGTTCCACGGGGCGGTCCTCAAAGAGGCGCACAGATTTTCGGTTTTTTAGGGACATGAGGATTTCATTCATCGGTTCGTTCACTCCTTCCGAAGGACAAACCCAAAGAAAGGTTTATCCTTATTCCCATGGTAGCATAGGCGAAAGGGGGAATACAGAAGGCCAAAGAGAAGATTTTCCGAATATTTTGCCGGTGTTCATGGATTTTTTGCATCTTATGTCTTTGCCTGTGGTAAGGTGAAGAAAATCCAGGGAAGGAGATGAAGTTATGGGAAAGAAAATCGCCATGGGAATCCTTCTTCTTGTGCTTCTTGGGGGAGGGCTGTTCTTTCTAACCCCCAACCGGTACCGGTTAGCGCTGAAAAATTACCTCCTCCTCAGCCGGGCCAAGACCCTGGCGGTGGAGTACCGCTTGGAAATGGGAAGCGGAAATCCACCCCTAAAAGTTTTCGGCAACATTTCCCTGGATCGCAGCACAGACCGGAGCCTCACCACAGTGGCGCTGGCCTTAGGCCCCCTGGGAGAGCGGGAGCTCCTGAGGATCTATCAGGAGGGAGAAAGAGCTTACCATAAATTCAGTCTGCCCTTCGCCTCCTGGTCAAAAGGCAGTGTGCCCGTGGCAGAAGGGGCCGATCCCGCCAGGCTTTCCGCCCTCTGGTCCAATAAAAATCTTGCCGGATTTCTCCGCCTCCTCACCCAGATGGAGAGAAGCCAAGAGGAGAATCTGCAGGTGTTCAGCACATCCACCCTATGGACAGAAGAGGAGCTGAAGGCTCTCCTCGCTACACTCCTGGGCTGGGATTCGGAGGCCTGGACCATTTCTTCCTATGACTTTCGCATGACGTTTCGCCAGAGCGATGATCTTTTGCAGGACCTTTCCCTGAAGATTACCCATAGCATCCAGAATGTGGTGGTGGAGAGTCGGATTTCCCTGACCTTGGGTTCCCTGAACGGCTTCCCGGAGATCCCCGTACCGGAGGGCTTACCCCCTTCCTGATCCGCGCTTTGGGGTTTTCATCTCTCTTGGCCTGTGGTAACGTAGAAGGAAAAGACCCCGGAGAGGAGAGAGGATGTTGAACTATTCCATCGTACTTTTTGATGCCGATGAGACGCTCTTTGATTTCAAGCGCTCGGAGCGGTATGCCTTTGAACAGACCCTCATCCAGTATCACCTGGACCAGAACCTGGAACATCATCTGAAGATCTATCAGGAAATCAATGACGGAATCTGGAAGGAATTTGAAGAGGGGAAGATCACCCAGAAAACCCTGAAAGTGGAGCGGTTTCGGCGGCTGGCCAAGGCCCTTCATGCGGATTTTAACGAAGAGGAGTTTGCCCGAAGCTACATGGGTCATCTGGGGGAAGCCTCCTTTCTCCTGGAGGGAAGCCAGGAGCTGGTGGAAAGTCTTTACGGACAATACCGGTTGGGCATCATCACCAATGGCCTCACGGAGGTCCAGACTCGGCGGATCCGCCAGTCCATCATCGGGAAGTACTTTGAAGAAATCGTCATTTCGGAAGAGATTGGCGTGGCCAAGCCCGATTCCCGGATTTTTCAGTACACCCTGGAACGGTTTGGCCATACGGACAAGGCCCAAGTGCTCATGGTGGGGGACAATCTTTCCTCGGATATCCGGGGTGGCCGGGATTTCGGCATCGCCACCTGCTGGTATAACCCTTCAGGGCTCCCCAATGCCACCTCCATTCACCCGAACTTTGAAATAAGGAGCTTGGATGAGCTCCAGACGCTCCTGAATAGCTAAGCGAAAACATCCGGACAGGGAAACCGTCCGGATGTTTTTCTATCCGCAAATTGAAGGGGTGTCCGAGGTGAGTTGCAAGAATTGAAAATGAAAATCGCAAGGATCGAAGAGTCCACTCAATGATTTTTAAAAATGAAGGATTCGTGAATGAGCATGAATGTACTGATATTAAAAGATTTACATAAATTCAGAAACATATTTTGAAGGATGGCATTGGTTGAATGAAAGAAAAAATGCAAGAAATGTTTTTAAAAAATGCATTTTTCCCGGAATTTCCCTTGACAGCACATCGGGCCTTCTTATACAATTCTTGTAAGTCAAAAGAAAACGAGATGTGAGGAGATGGGAACATGAAGAAGAAATGGATCACCATGATGGGAATCGCCCTGCTGTCCACCGCTTTGCTGTCCGCCTGCGGCAGCAAGGGAAACAGCGTAAAGCTGGCGACGGGAGGAAACACCGGCACTTATTATTCCTTCGGCACCGCCGTAGGACAGATTTTGGGAAGCAAGGCGGGCGTGTCCTTCAACATTCAGTCCACCGGGGCGTCCAAAGCGAATATTCAGCTTATAGATGCCAAGGAAGTGGACATGGCCATCGTCCAGAACGATGTCATGGATTATGCCTACAATGGCACGGACCTGTTTGCCGCCGATGGTGCGGTGAAGGGATTCTCTGCCATGGCGGCGGTCTATGCCGAGGTGGTTCAGATTGTGGCTGATCCGGCATCCGGCATTGAAACCATCGCCGATCTCAAAGGAAAGAATGTATCCGTCGGCGATGCCGGCAGCGGCGTGGAGTTCAACGCCAAGCAGATTCTGGAAGCTTATGGGATCACCTTTAATGACATCAACAAGCAGAATCTCAGCTTTGCCGCTTCTGCCGATGCCTTCAAGGATGCCAAGATCGATGCGTTCTTCTGCACCGCCGGCGCACCCACCACGGCCATCATGGATCTGGTCACCTCCAAGGACATCAAGATCCTGGGCGTGGATGAGGCCACAGCAGACAAGCTCATCAGTGCCCATCCCTTCTATACCGCCTATGATATTCCGGCAGGAACCTACAAGGGCGTGGATGAAGATATCCGCACCGTAGCGGTGAAAGCCACCTTCATCGTCAGCAATGAGCTGTCGGAGGATCTGGTCTACAAGCTCACCAAGGCCCTCTTTGAAAACAAGGACGCCATCGCCTCCGCCCATGCCAAGGGCAAGGAGCTGGACCCCCAGTACGCCGTGGATGGAATCTCCATTCCCTTCCATAAGGGCGCAGAGAAGTATTTCAAGGAAATCGGAATTCTCAAGTAGATGAAAAAGATTGGAGTTCTGGCGGCGCTGCTTCTAGTGGCGCTGGCCTTGCTTTTTACCCGGCAGGGGGAAAAGAGGCTGATCCTTCGGGATGGAGACACGCGAAAGGTCTACGGAACCTGGGTGGTAGAGGAGGGAACGGAATTTTCCCTCTCCTTTGTCCACTCGGTGAATAAAAGCCCCATCCTGGATGTTTTCGCCGTGGAGGGGGATCACCTGCGGGCGGTAAAGACCGTGTACACCGGCCTGGGCGCAGGGGTGGAAAGCGATCTTCTGCCCGGGGAAACGCTCAGCTATGACGAAAAGGGACAGATGGTCATCACGGGATTTTCGCACTCGTATCCCGATCTTCGGCTCATCGTGGGAACCGTATCAGACCATACCCTGACCATTGAAGGGAAAACCTACAGTCTCACCCAGCTTTGCGGGAAGAATGCAGGCATAATTATTGAAGTGAAACCGTAAAAGGGAAAGAGGGAAAGAAGTGAGAGAGATGAAACGAAAGACAAAATTGGTGGAGACCACCGCACCAGGAACTGGCAGTTCACCGAAAGCCGTGGAGGAGCTCATGGCGGAATTTGACCGGGAGTCCAATACCCGGCATTTCACGGGACTACCCCAGAAGATCATGGAGGGGCTCCTGGTGGCGTTTGCCCTCTATGTGTTCTGGATGACACTCATCGCCACCCCTCCGGAGCAGGTGCGCCGCGCTTCCTTTTTAGGTCTTTTGATCCTCCTGGGCTTTTTGCTCTATCCCATCAAGAAGAATCATGCATCCTGGGTGAACACCATTCCCTGGTATGATGTGCTCTTTGCCCTCCTGGGTTCCGGCGCGTATTTCTACTATGTCTTCAACTTTGAAGCCATTGTGGCCAAGGCCGTGAACATCGGCACGGTGGAAATTGCCGTGGGCATTCTGGGTCTGGTGCTTTTGGTGGAGCTCTGCCGCCGAGTGGTGGGGCTGCCCATCCTGGTGGTGGCCGGAGGCTTCATCACCTATGCCTTTGTCAGCGGACACACGGTGAAGCGGGTGATCCATCAGCTGTTCTACACCACAGACGGCATCATCGGCACCCCACTGGGCGTTTGTGCCACCTTCATCGTGCTCTTCATCATTCTGGGGTCTTTCCTGGAAAAGACCGGCATCGGCACTTTCTTCATTGATCTGGCCAACTCCGTTGCCGGGCACGCCTCCGGCGGACCCGCTAAGGTAGCCGTCATCTCCAGTGCCCTGGAAGGGATGTATTCCGGAAGCTCTGTGGCCAATACCGTAGGCAGCGGCAGTGTCACCATTCCCATCATGAAGCAGACGGGCTATAAGCCCGAGTTTGCGGCCGCCGTGGAAGCTGCCGCCTCCACCGGCGGACAGATCATGCCCCCCATCATGGGTGCGGCAGCCTTCCTCATGGCGGAAATGACGGATACCCCCTATGCGGTCATCGCCATGACGGCGATTCTGCCCGCCCTTCTCTACTTCACCGGCATCTTCATGATGATCCATTTTGAAGCGAAGAAGCTGGGCCTTAAGGGACTTCCCAAGGAGACCCTGCCGAACTTCTGGAAACTCCTTTGGAAGAAAGGGTATCTGTTCCTGCCCATCGTCACCCTGGTGGTTCTCATGAGTCTGGGTCGAACCCCGGCCTACTCCGCCGTCTATGCCATCTTCACCGCGGTGGTGGTGAGCATGTTCAGCAAGGAGACCCGGCTTACGCCGAAAACCTTTGGGGAAGCTCTTGCCAATGGCTCCAAGAACACCATGGGGGTGGCTGTGGCCTGTGCCATGGCGGGCATCATCGTGGGCATCGTCACCCTCACGGGGCTGGGACAGGATCTACTCCACGTCCTCATGTCCGTGGCGGGCACGAGCAAGCTCCTGGCCCTTTTCCTCACCATGGTGAGCTGCATCATTCTGGGGATGGGCGTCCCCACCACGGCCAACTATGTCATCATGGCCACCATTACAGCGCCCATCGTCATGAGTATGGGCGTCCCCATGCTGGCCGCCCACATGTTCGTCTTCTACTTCGGCATCGTGGCCGATATCACCCCGCCGGTGGCTTTGGCGGCCTATGCGGGATCCGCCATCGCCCATTCGGATCCCTTCAAAACCGGTGTTCTGGCCACGCGTCTGGCCATCACCGCCTTCATCGTTCCCTATATCTTTGCCTTTAACCCCGCCATGCTCCTCATCGACACCACGCCGCTGGAGGTGGGGCGCATCGTCCTCACGTCCCTCCTGGGCATTTATGGCGTGGCAGCGGGCATGGAAGGCTATATGTTCACCAGGATGGCGCCCTGGGAGCGCCTGGTCATCCTGGCTGGAGGTCTCATGCTCATCGATCCCAATATGATCACTGATGTTCTCGGCATCGCCGTCATTGCCCTGATGATCATGGGTCAGCGGACCAAGATGAAGAAGGCCGAACTGGTTTCAGCCTAAGCTTTCGGGGTACTGTTCAGGGGCAGAAGAAGCTGATATGATGAAAGAAAATGAGCAGGAGGACCCCATGATGCCCAATGAAATTGACGCCTACATCGCCGCCTGTCCCGCAGAAGTTCAGGAAAAGCTGAAAGCTTTAAGGGAAGTCATCCGGGAAGAGGCGCCCCTGGCCAAGGAAAAGATCAGTTACGGGCTGCCCACCTTTCATCAGGAACAGAATCTTATCCATTTTGCGGCCTTTGAGGGGCATATCGGAGTCTATCCGGGTTCCGAGGCCATGGAAGTGTTTGCGGAGGAACTGAAGGGGTACAGCACATCCAAGGGGACCATCCGAATTCCCCTGACGGAGCCCTTGCCCTTTCCCCTTATTCGGCGCATCGTCCAGTATCGGCTGAAGGCCGTGGAGGCGCTGAAGGAAGAACGAAAGCGAAAGAAAGCGGAGAAAGCCGCCCAAAAGAAATCCTAGTTCAAATAGAGAAGCGGACAGACAAGGATCACCCCTTGGCTGTCCGCTTCTTTATGGATGTGACTGCTCCTCCAGGAAAGCCTTGGGCACGGTGGGGCCGTTGGTCGAGAGGCAGAAAGGGTGACCCACGGGATCAAAGAGGATGTGGTAAGAGTCATGAAACTGCCTGGGGGAGTCTTTAGCGCCGATGCTCCGGGCAAAGGCCACGGCAGAGGGAAGATCCGTGACGTAGAAATCCAGATGGATCTGGCGACCTATGGCCGGGGAAGGGAAGGTGGGGGGAATGTAGTGGTTCACAGCGAAAAAGGACAGGGCCAGATGTCGGCCAAGCAGCGTGGGATAGGTCACCCCATCCACGATCTCTGGCTGAAATCCCGTGAGCTTTGCATAGAAGTCCATGAGCTTCGGGATATCCTCCTCCAGGCAGTCCAGCGTGATGGTGTCGAGTAAGATGAAGGGTCGTTCCATGGGAGACCTCCTTTTGATTCATTATCTTCAGCATAGTCGAAAAGGGAAGGGATTGTACAGTCTGATGAGCCGGAAATGGAGGATAAAAAAGAAGAGGAAGGTAAACCTTCGCTCTTCTTCAGGGTATATGGGTACACGTTGATTTTTAGTAGATGCCCAAGCTTGCCAGGATAATGGCAGGAATGGTGGCCACAACTGGCAGGATCAAGGAAGTAACCATGATGTCGATGTAGGAATCCTTGTGGCTCATGCCGGTGTTGTTCAGCAGGGTGAGCACTGCGCCGTTGTGGGGTAGGGTGTCCAGACCGCCGGAGGACAGGGATGCGATTCTGTGGAAGGCTGCGGGGTTGATGTTGTTCTGGGTAGCCAGGTCCATGTACTTGGAACCAAGAGCTTCCAGCGCAATTCCCATACCGCCGGATGCGGATCCGGTGGCACCTGCCAGCAGGTTAACAGCCACGGAAAGGGAGATCAGCGGGCTTCCGGGGATGGAGAGCAGAATGTTGGTCAGCTCAGCGAATCCGGGAACGGTCTTCACGACGGTACCAAATCCGACGGCAGCAGCGGTGTTCAGGATGGCTCCGATGGAACCCTGAGCGCCCTTGCCCACGACAGCGATGAATCCGGAACGCTTCTTGAAGTTCAGGATCATGGTGACGAAGATACCGGTGAGCAGTGCGATGATGATGTTCTTGGGATCAGAAGCCTTGAGGCCGATCATCGAAGGAACAAAGTTCAGGATGATGATGACCCAAAGCAGGGGGATGATGGCCAGAAGCACATTGGGAAGATCTTTTTCTTCCACATGGGCTGCGGCGTGAGCGGCATCGGGCTCGGTGAAGACTTCACCCTGGGACTCCAGCTTTCTCTTCTTCCATTCCAGGTAGAACACGGAACCGAAGAACAGGATGGCGGTGGCGGTGAGACCCATGATGGGGGCTGCTGTGGGGGAAGTTCCGAAGTACTTCATGGGGATCAGGTTCTGGATCTGGGGTGTTCCAGGAACAGCCGTCATGGTGAAGGTGAACGCACCGGCTGCAATGGCGCCAGGGATGAGCTTTCTGGAGATATTGGCTTCTCTGAAGATGGCCAGAGCCAGGGGATAGATGGCGAATACGACCACGAAGAGGCTGACGCCGCCAAAGGTCAGAACTGCGCATCCGAGGATGATGGCGGAAATGGCGCTCTTGGAGCCCAGGGTCTTGGTGAGCCAGATGGCGATGGCTTTTGCCGATCCGGTGTAGTCCATGAGGTTACCAAAGATGGCGCTGAGCATGAAGGCAGGGAACCAGGACTTGACGAATCCCACAAGACCTTCCATATAGGGTCCCATGTAGGCATCAAGAACATTCAGTCCGCCCAGGAGAGCAACAACCGCTGCAGTGAGGGGGGCAACCCAGACGATGGAATAGCCCTTGTACGCGAGGAACATGAGTAATGCAAGACCTAGAAAAATTCCGAATAAACTTAGCATGTTTTTCCTCCTCAATTTGGATTAGTGCAAAACAACAGGGAGGGAAATCCTGTGGTATGGTGCACAGGATTTCCCGAGCCTGTGCAGTTTAACAATAAGAACAGGTCAGGGTTTAGCCCGCAGTCCAACCGCCGTCGATGGTCATGGTGGATCCGGTGATCATGGCTGCTGCATCGGAGCAGAGGAACTTGACGACTTCTGCCACGGTGGAGGGCTCAAGAAGCTGCTTGACAGCGGCCTTCTGAAGCATGATCTTGGTCACAACTTCTTCCTCGGAGATGCCGTGGTTCTTGGCCTGATCGGCAATCTGCTTGTCCACGAGGGGAGTTCTGACATAGGAAGGGCAGATGGAGTTGACGGTGATTCCCTGGGGGCCGCCTTCCAAAGCTGCAGTCTTGGTGAATCCGGACAAGCCGTGCTTTGCGGATACGTAAGCGGACTTGAACTCAGAAGCGACCAGACCATGGATGGAGTTCAGGTTGATGATTCTTCCCCACTTGTTCTCCTTCATGTATGGCCAGGAGTACTTGCTCAGCAGGAAGGGAGAGGTCAGCATCAGGTTGATCATGAAGTCCCATTTGTCCTCAGGGAAGTTTTCCACGGGAGAAACGGTCTGAATTCCTGCCACGTTGACCAGAATGTCCACGGTGCCGAAGGTGCTGGCGGCAAAATCCACCACAGCCTTGTTCTCGTCGCGCTTGGACAGGTCAGCCTTGATGTAGCTGGCGCCAAGACGGGCGGCATGCTCCTGAAGAGCGGCTTCGTTGATGTCAACCATGACAACCTTAGTTCCCTCAGCGGAGAACATTTCGGCGATGGCCAGGCCAATGCCGCTGGCTGCGCCAGTGACGACGGCTACTTTTTGATTTAACATAGTTATCCCTCCATTTTGCTAAATATACTGTTTCCCTTTTAACGTGTTACATAGTGGTCAGGTGTTCCGGAATGATCAGGGTAGCTTCAGTGGCGGCCTGGATTTCTTCGATGGTGTACTCCGGGTTGACTTCCTTCAGCAGGAGGCCTTCCGGGGTAACTTCGATGACGCACATTTCGGTGATGATGAGATCCACTTCACCTCTGGCCGTCAGGGGCAGGTTGCAGTGCTTCAGGATTTTTGGGCTTCCCTTGGCCGTGTGCTCCATGGCCACGATGACCTTGCGGGCACCGGAGAGAAGATCCATGGCTCCGCCCATGCCCGGAACCATTTTGCCCGGGATCATGTAGTTGGCGATGTTGCCCTTTTCATCCACCTGCAGGGCACCGAGAACCGTCAGGTCCACATGGCCGCCGCGGATGATGCCGAAGGATGTGGCGCTGTCGAAGAAGGCTCCGCCAGGCATGATGGTGACGGGGATTCCGCCGGCATTGGTGATGTAGGGGTTGGCTTCTTCTTCACTGGGGGAGGGGCCGAGGCCGACAAATCCGTTTTCGGACTGGAAGATGACGGTCTTTCCCTCAGGAACATAGTTGGCCACCTTGGTGGGAAGGCCGATGCCCAGATTCACGACGTCGCCGTCGTTTAATTCGTGGGCCACGCGCTTGGCGATGAATTCTTGAACTAATGCTTTGTCCATCATGTTACAGCGCACCTCCATCCACGATGTAGTTAACGAATACTCCAGGAGTATGAACGGAGTTGGGATCCAGTTCGCCGATTTCCACCACTTGGTTGGCTTCCACAATGGTGACGTCTGCCGCAGCAGCCATCATGTTGTTGAAGTTTCGGGTGGAGCCCAGGTAGTGGATATTGCCGTACTTGTCCACCATGTTTCCGAAGATGATGGCCACGTTGGCGCGCAGGGGTTTCTCCAGGAGATACTCCTTGCCGTCCACCACAACTTTGTCTTTGCCCTTTTCCACTTCGGTGCCGAGACCGGTGGCGGTGAGGACACCGCCCAGTCCGTGTCCGCCAGCGCGGACCTGCTCGATGAGGGTTCCCTGGGGAACCAGAACCACTTCGGTTTCTCCTTCAAGCATCTGACGGCCGGTTTCTTTGTTGGTGCCCACATGGGAGGCGATGATTTTCTTGAACTGCTTGTTGACGACCATTTTGCCGACGCCTTTGTCCACAAAACCGGAGTCATTGCAGATGAGGGTCAGATCCTTGACGCCCTTTTCAACCAGGGCATCGATGAGGCGGTTGGGGGATCCTACAGCGAGGAATCCACCGACCATGAGGACGTCTCCGTCCTTGACCAGGTTCACGGCTTCTTGTAAGCTGATTATTTTGTTCATTCTACTTCTCCACGATCATCGAGATTCCCTGTCCGCCGCCGATGCAAAGGGTGGCTAAGCCGTATCGGGCTTCCCGCTTCTGCATTTCGTGGATCAGGGTGACGAGTATACGGGCTCCGCTGGCGCCGATGGGGTGACCCAGGGCGATGGCTCCACCGTTGACATTGACTTTTTCCATATCGGCGTCCAGTTCACGAAGGACGGCCAAGGCTTGTGCGGCGAAGGCTTCGTTGGCTTCCACCAGATCGATGTCCTTCATTTCCAGTCCGGCCTTTTCCAAGGCTTTTCGGGTGGCAGGGATGGGGCCGCAGCCCATGATGCTGGGATCTACCCCGGCAGAAGCGGAGGAGCGGATGGTGACCAGCGGCTTAAGGCCAAGTTCATCAGCCTTTTCCCGGCTCATGACCACCAATACGGCTGCGCCGTCATTGATTCCGGAGGAGGTGGCAGCGGTGACAGTACCGTCTTTCTTGAATGCCGGTCTGAGTTTACCTACGCTGTCCAGGGTGGTTCCAAACTTGGGATATTCATCGGTGTCGATGACCAGGGGATCGCCTTTACGCTGGGGAACATAGATCGGGGTGATCTCATCCTTGAAGCGTCCGGCCTGGATGGCCTTTTCGGCTTTGTTCTGGCTGGATACTGCCAGTTCATCCTGATCCTGTCGTTCCAGATGGAACTGCTCGACGATGTTTTCGGCAGTGACGCCCATATGGTATTTGTGGAAGGCATCGGTGAGTCCATCATAAACCATGGTGTCCACGAGGTTTCCATCACCCATGCGCAGACCCCAGCGGGCTCCAGGCATGACGTAGGCGGATTGGCTCATGTTCTCGGTCCCGCCGGCAACCACGACATCGGCTTCACCCAATGCAATGACCTGGTAGGCCAGTTGAACTGCCTTCAATCCGGATCCGCAGACCTTGTTGATGGTCAGGGAAGGAACTTCGACGGGAATGCCGGCATGGACGGCCACCTGTCGGGATACATTCTGGCCGAGTCCAGCCTGAAGAACGTTGCCCAGGATCACTTCATCCACATGCTTGGGATCCAAAGCGATCTTTTCCAGGGCGCCTTTAACTGCGGCAGTACCCAGTTCGACAGCGGAGATGTTCTTGAATGCTCCACCAAAAGCTCCGATGGGGGTTCTTTGGGCGGATACGATAACGACTTCTCTCATAACTCCTCCTTATGGAATGATTTCTTTCTGCTCTCCATACCCCGAAATATGAGGATGAGAACAACTACATTTATAATTTAAACGTTGTCATTGACAAATGTCGACAATCAAAATCTCATGGTTGCTATAACTGGAAGTTATGAGGTATAGTATAAGCAAGTAATTTGAACATCAAAGGAGATTTCCATGGATATTAATCAGCTGAAGTATTTTGTCGCCATCGTGAATAATGACTTCAATTTGTCCAATGCCTCCAAGAAGCTTCATCTGTCTCAGCCTGCCCTCAGCAAGTATATTCTGAAGTTTGAAGAGGAGGAAAAGGTCCAGCTGTTCAAACGGAAAAATGGACGTCTCGCCGGCCTTACCCCGGCGGGAGAGAACTTCTACAATAACGCCATCTCGGTGCTGGAACATCATGCCGGCATGCTGAAGGAGCTCCGGGAGCACTCCACCACGGTGAAGGGCAGCGTCCGCATCGGGATCCCACCCCTGATCCTCACGGTGCTCTTCACGGAGGTCATGTCCCGGTTCATTTCCCTGAACCCCACCATCCGGTTTGAGATCATCGAGCTGGGGGCCTTCGAGCTTCGAAAAATGCTTCTCCTCAACGAACTGGATTTTGCCCTACTCCTCACCCCCACCAACCTCAGTCCCCTGATCTACGAGGAGGTGATCATCCGCCAGGACGAGCTCACGGCCTTCATGTCCGCGCAAAATCCTTTGGCAGAGAAAGAAATCCTCACCTGGAACGATCTGCGGGGGCGGGATCTGGTGATTTTCAATGAGACGTTCATGATCCACCATCAGCTCATGCGTAAGTTCGACGCCCTGAAGATGGATCCCAAAATCTCCCTCATGTCCGGATCCTGGGACTTCCTCCTGGAGGTGACCCGTACCTCGGAGTTCATCACCATTTTGCCCTCCCCCATCCGGCATCACTTTTTCATCCAGGAGATCAAAGAACGGCACTTTGAATCTCCCATTAACTGGAATGTGGTCTTGACCTATCCCATCAAAACCCACTACACCCAGATCGAGCGCTATGTGAAGAAGAGCATCGTGGAGTACTTTACAGAACACAAGGAAATTAAGAAAATCAGCACGACATAACGAAAAAAAGAAGGAGGGTCATCCCATAAAAGGATGGCCCTCCTGTTGTTCTTAAGAGTAGCAAAGATCTGGATCAGCTGCCGGAGCTTTCATAGCGGCTGATGCCCAGAAGCCAGATGCGGTAGGCCAGAAGGATGCTCACAAGGCTCACGATGCAGGTGAGGAGAATCCCCCGAAAGAGGCTTTCCCGGCCCAGAAAATAGGCGCCGGGGAAATAACCGGTGAAGGCGAAGGGCACCACAAAGGTCAGGAGAAAACGCACGGCCTGGGGATAGATGCCCAGGGGGTATTTCGTGAAGGTGCTGAGCTGATAGGTCATGTAGAGATAGGACTGGGCAAACTTGATCCAGAAGGCGATGCTGGCCACAGCCAGCTTGATGGCCGTGTAGAGAATGCTGGCAGCCACCACCACCAGGAGGAGAAGGAGAAACTTACCCAAGGTAAACGTTAGATTTAGATTCACCGAGGCGTAGCTGAAGAGGAGGATCCCGATGATCAGTTCCCCAAACCCGTCCGGCTGAAACTTTTCAGAGATCAGCTGAAACAGGGGGTTTAAGGGGCGCACCAGGTACTTGTCGAACCGACCCTCCAGGATGATGCTTCCGCTGAGAATCCAGAGGTTGTCCGTGAAGATGTGGTCCAGTCCCCGGGGGATCTGGGCCATGCCATAGATGAGGAGCACCTCGTGGAAGCTCCAGCCCTCCAGGGAGGGAATGCTGTTGAAGATGAGCCGGATGAAGATGACCCCGGTGAACTGGACCAGGATGAAGCCCACCAGGCCCAGGATGAAATCGGTCCGGTACTCCATGAGGGTTTTAACGTACTGGAGGAGGAACTTTAGATATAGTTTTGCATATCGTTTCATGGCCTTAACCTCCCAGGATGGTCAGATTTTTGACCAGGGCCTTCCAGAGAAGGCGGGAAACCCCCATGAGGATGAAGAGCCAAAGGACCTGCAGCAGCATGGCGCGGACCATGGCTTCCCCCGTGAGCTTCTCCAGATAGATCATGGTGGGGGTGTAGATCAGGGAGCTGAAGGGCAAAAAGGCAATGAGCCTTTGGAAGATCGAGGGAAAGAACGCCAACGGGATGAGGGCACCAGAGAAGAGCTGCACAATGGCCTGCATGATCTGGGACATGCCCCACATATTGGTAATCTTGAAGGACAGGAGGCCAAAGGCATAGCTGAAGTAGAAGTTGATAAAAATGCCCAGGAGGATGCTAAGGAGGTAGAAAAAAAGCGTCCCGCCATGGAAGGCCCCCGTGGATTTATAGAACAGCCAGGATACGGCCGCCAGGGCGCCGGCGAAGATGACGACAAAGTTGTAGAGGACATTGCCCAAAGCCTGGAACAGCATCCGCATCTCGTAGCTCACGGGTCGGATGAGGTTGATGGCGATGGTGCCGTCCTTCACCTCCCGGGAAATATCATAGGTGATGTCCACGGAGGTAATGAGGGCGGTGAGAAAGGACACCAGGACATAGAGGACCATTTCTCCCTGGGTGAAGCCATGGAGGACCCGGTCCGGGGAGCTGGCAAAGATGGCCTGCCAGAGAAAATACGTCACGGTGAGCATCATGATCTCGCCCATCATAAAGATCAGCACATTGGCCTTATAGGAGAGAATGCGCTGGAAGACGTTGAGGGTAAAGGGGAAGTAGGCGCGTAGCCTTTTCAGTCGCTGCATGGCTACACCTCGTTCCGGTAAATCTTCTTCACGATGTCCTCGATACTGGTCTCCTTAATGGAGAATTCCAGCACATCCAGGGTACCCATGAGCTGCCTCGTGATTTCCGTGGTGGAGGTGTTGTTGCGGTTGAACTTCACCTGGAGGCGGTTTTCACCGTATTCCAGTTCCAGATACTCGGGATCCAGGCTGCGGATGAACTCTACTTTTTCCGGCAGCACCGGGGAGCCCGTGAGAAATTCGACGCTGGACATATAGCCGAACTTCTCCTTGATGTGGGCGAGGTTGCCGTCATAGATCTTCTTGCCGGCATCGATGATGATGATCCGGCTGCAGAGCTCTTCAATGTCCGTGAGGTCGTGGGTGGTGAGGATCACCGTGGTGCCGTAGGTGGCATTGATTTTCTGGATGGCCTTGCGCACATTTTCCTTCACCACCACGTCAAGGCCGATGGTGGGTTCATCGAGATAGACCACCTTGGGATTGTGGATGAGGGCGGCGGCTAAGTCGCCCCGCATGCGCTGACCCAAGGAGAGGGCCCGGACGGGGGTTAAGAGAAACTCTTTCAGCTCCAGCACTTCATCGAGAAACGCCATGCGTTCCTCAAAGTCCTGGGGAGACACCTCATAGATATCCCGAAGCAACGTGAAGGTTTCCGATAGGGGAAGATCCCACCAGAGCTGGGTTTTTTGACCGAAAACCACTCCGATGTCCCGGGCATTTTTCTGCCGGTCCTCATAGGGGACCACCCCGTTCACCCGGACTTCTCCTGAAGTGGGGGTGAGAATACCCGTCATCATTTTGATGGTGGTGGATTTACCGGCTCCGTTGGCGCCGATGTAGCCCACAATCTCCCCATCCTGAATGGTGAAGCTGATGTTGTCCACGGCGGTTTTCAGGGTGTACTCGGTGGAAAAAAAGGACTTCAGCGCACCCCGGAAACCGGGGTATTTTTTGTTCATGCGGAAAGATTTCGTAAGGTTCTGCACTTCAATCACAGGAATCACCTGACCTTTATAAAGAGAAGCATAAGTCAACGATACTATTATACCCTAATTTATGGCGAAGAGATATCGTTTTGGAAACAAGGACAAGGGGCGCTGGGCAAAAAAATAGCCCGGATGAGTTCCGGGCGAAGAGGCGGTACCCTTAGGTATGCCGGACCACTTCAAAGCGTTCCAGCCCATAGGAAGACTGGGGATCGATGCCGGCCTTCCGAAGGGCAATGGCCACCTGCTCCTTAGCCGTGGTGACGCCAGGAAGATCCGGCAGAAGAAGCCCGGAACGTCCCCGGTGCCGAACGATGACGCCGTAGCGCAGAGGATCCAGTTCCGCGAGGCCGGAGATGGGCTCCGGAGGGCCCAGGACATCGACGCTGTACACCAGAAGCGGAAGCTCCCGGGGGGTCACGGGGGAAAACCGGGGGTCTTCCGTACCGGACAGAACGGCATTACGGAGGATCTCCTCCCCCAGACTGGCGGTGACGGGAGAGATGGTGCCGATGCAGCCCCGAAGTTCCCCAAAGAGCTTCAGGGAGACGAAGACGCCTGCCCGTACCTGGGTGAGGCTGGGAGGCAGCAGCGGCGGAAGCGCAGGGGTTTCCCCTTTTCGCACCTTGGTTTCCAGAGCATAGCGGGCTAGGGCGATGAAAGGGTCCTCCGCCATCCGCAGGCTGTCCAGGCGCTGGGTTTCCTCGCTTAGCTTCTGTTGAAGAAAGGCCCGCTGGGGATTGGCTTCCCCCGGGTAAAAGGAGGCCACGGCGTACCCCACGCCAAAGGGGCCCTCATAGGAGAGGAGCTTTGCCTCCACATTTTGACGATCCAGGGCTCCGGCCAGGATGAGGATGGAGCGAAGTCCGCATTCCGCTGCCGCGGCGGTGAAGTTACGATCCAGCTTCAGAAGCGCATAAAAGTCTCCCTGGGCCAAGGCCTGGGTGACCTGCCGGTCAAAGATGGGCCCTTCTTCGGCAAAGCCGTAGGGTCCCTGAGCTGTGAGCTTATGGGACAGGTCCCCGCTGGCAACCACGACCACGGAGCGACCCGTGGCTTTTGTGGCTTTGGCGATGAGCATCCCCAGGCGATAATGCTCTTCCAGGGGAAGACCGGAAAGGGCGATGCGGACTAGGCGAAGATGGGGATTTTTCGGCTGGATGAAGTAGAGCGGCACCAGCGTGCCGTGATCCAAGGCTTTTTGCCGTCCCCCCAGGGTTCCTCCGGGAAGGTCCTGGGCCTGACAAAGTTCGCTGAGCTTCTGGATCAGCTCCTCATCCAGGGCAGCTTCCAGCTTAACCTTCGGGGCACCAAAGGCCTCAAAGCTTCCGGAAGCGGCAGAGCCATTGGTGAACTGAAAGTAGTCCCCGTAGGCGGGGGCGTGGGGGGAAAGGAGCACCACCGTCTCCGGGTGAAGGACGGCGATCTGCCGGGCCACTTCCTCGTAGGC
Source organism: Proteiniclasticum sediminis (assembly GCF_018128025.1). Taxonomy (GTDB): domain Bacteria; phylum Bacillota; class Clostridia; order Clostridiales; family Clostridiaceae; genus Proteiniclasticum; species Proteiniclasticum sediminis. The sequence goes on from NZ_JAGSCS010000012.1 coordinate 68,864, forward strand.
AGCTGTGGTGGCGTGAATTTCTTTCTCTTCCCCCCGGCCCACTTCCGGCACCAGCAGGGGGGGATGGGGGACCACAAAGGCAGCAAGAATGGACATGGATGGTTCCTCCTTTCGCTAGAGATTGCCCAGATGGATTCGAAGAAGTCCGGCAGCTTTTCCGATTTCTTCGGCCAGATCGAGGGTTTCCTTAGGGGTTATAGGGGTATTGAGCATTTTCCAGGCAGGGAAAAATCGGCTCACATGCCAGGGCACCGTGGGCCCCAGTTCCTTAGCAATGAACCGGGCGATGGAGTCGAGGCTTTCGGGGGAATCGTTGACCCCGGGAATGACGAGGGTGGTCACCTCCACATGGACCCCAGCCGCCACCATGCGCCTTAGGGTCTCCCGCACCGGAGCGGAAGTGCCGCCGCAGTATTTTTGGTAGACCTGATCATCGGCACCTTTGTAGTCCACATTGGCGGCATCGAGATAAGGGAGGAGGAGTTCCAGGGTCTCTGGGGTCATGTAGCCGTTGGTGACCCAAATGGTCTTGAGCCCCGCCTCTTTCGCCCGAACCATGGTGTCCAGGGCATACTCCAGAAAGATGGTGGGCTCGGAGTAGGTGAAGGAAATGGATGGACAGTGGAGGGCCAGGGCATTTTTCACATGCTCCTCGGGGGAGATGAGCCTTCCTTCCACAGGTGCCTGGAAGGAAGGGCTTTGGGCGATTTCCCAGTTCTGGCACCAGGCGCAGCGCAGATTACACCCTTGGGTGGCGAAGGAATAGGTTTTTGTATGGGGAAGAAAGTGGTAGAGGGGTTTTTTCTCCACGGGATCCACCGCCAGAGCGATGGTTTTCCCGTAGTTCAGGGCAAAGAGGATGCCCCTTTGATTTTCCCGGACCCGGCAGAGACCCCGGGCCCCCGGGGCAATGACGCAGCGGTGGGGGCAGGTGCTGCAGCGCACCCGGTCCTCCGGAAGCTTTTCGTAGAGCAGAGATTCCTTCATGGGAAGACCTCCTTTTTCGAGGAGAAAAAGAGTGAGGAGGGAAAGGCGAAGATGGGGAAACGTCCTTTCCTCCGGATCTGTTCACCCTCATTATAGGGGACGGGCGATAATTTTTTGGAAAGATTTCGGGAACAATTTACGAAGATTGCCTTAGGGGAAAGTTGGACGAAATCTTTCGATATCCGTTAAATTCTAAAAAATATGGACGATATAGAAGAAACAGACCATGAGCGAAAGCCGAAACTGACGAAGTATAAGCGATAAAGGATGGAAAAGAATGTTTAGAAAAAAGAAAGTGGAGACCGTCACGGTCACCCTGACGGACGATCTGGAACTGACCCGGCTGAAGGAAGAACAGGATAAGTCTGCCAAGACTCTGGAAGAGACTCTCCTTTCCGTCAACAGCCTCCTGCAGCACATCACCCAGCTGAGCTACGTGAAGGACATGCTCACCGATGCCGAACATCAGGCCCAAATGGTCAATGACCTGGCCGCCAGTTCCCAGGAACTCAGCGCCGCCGTGTCGGAGATCTCTGCCTTTGTGCTCCATTCCAGCGAGAATACAGCGGAGGCCATGAATCTGACCAAGAAGAGTGTGGGACTCATCGGCACGTCCTTCCGGCATATCGACAGTGCCTTTGAAAAAACCCAGGAAACCCAGTCCATCATGCATCGGGTGGACCAGGAAGCCAACAAGATCTCGGAGATTGTGGGGGTCATCAAAGGGGTGGCGGACCAGACCAATCTTTTGGCCCTCAATGCCTCCATCGAGGCGGCCCGGGCCGGGGATGCCGGCCGGGGCTTTGCCGTGGTGGCCGATGAGATCAAGAAGCTGGCCGACAGCACCAAGGAGCATGTGGCCATGATTCAGAAGCTGGTGGGGAGTCTCCATCAGGAAGTGGACCGGTCCACCGGAGCCATCGACGATGTGGCCCAGACCTTCGCCCAGGGCAAAGCGTCCATGGATGAGGCGGTCCTGGCCATCGATGCCATGGAAAAGTCCCTGAAGATCGTGGGCACGAACTTTGCGGACATCACCACCAACATCGAGGAACAGACCGCGGCCACGGAAGAGATGACGGCGAACCTGGTGCTCGTCAACGACAAGATCAAGATTCTTCAGGGGGAGACCGTGAAGACCGGCGGGGCATTCTACGAGATCAGCACCATGATCGACAGCATTCGAAAAAAGGCCCTGGCCCAGTCCCCGAAGCTGACGCTCCTGGCCCAGATGGAGCTCTGCATCACGGATCACCTCATGTGGCGGTGGGCTGTATACAACATGATTCTCGGGTACGAGAAGCTCAGCAGCGAGAATGTGAACTCCCATACCCATTGCCGCCTGGGAAAATGGATCAGCCAGACGGGGAGCAGCATTGAAAAGTTTACCCCGGTGCTGAAAGAAATGGAGAAGCCCCATGCGGGTCTCCACGCCACCGCCGCCAAAGCCATCGAGGCCTACAACAGCGGCAACAAAAATCTGGCAGAAACCCTTCTTCAGGACATGGACAAACTGTCCGCCGACGTGGTGCGACTGCTGAACCAGCTGAAAACCCTTTAAGCTTAATAGAAAAAAAGAAATCCGGGGAACCTTCGACGGGAAGGTTCCCCGGATTTTATTCGTGGGCGGTGAGTTTCTGGAGGGCATCGCTGGATGCCTTCATGGTTTCCAGGGCTTGGGAGGCATGGAGGATCCGGTCGTGCTGCTCTTCAAAGGTGGCCTGGATTTCTTCCACCGCTGCCGCATGCTCTTCGGAGATGCTGGCAATGTTTTCCACCTGGCTCTGGATGATGGAGAACTTCTGGGTCAGCTGTCGGAGGGACGTCTCCTGCTCCCCGGTTTTTATCTGTACTTCCCGGAAGGCTTCTTCCATGAGCTGGAAGCTGGTCCTCATCCCGGTCATGAGGGTTTTTCCCTGGAGGACGGAATCCCGGCTGAGGGAGGTTTCCTCCAGGACTTTGGCGGCACCGGTCAGGATTTCCTGGATGATCCCCGATGCTTTTTTCACGCTGACCCGGCTTTCCTCGGCCAGCTTGCGGACCTCGTCGGCCACCACGGAGAATCCCCGTCCGGCTTCGCCGGCCCGGGCAGCTTCAATGGCAGCGTTGAGGGCCAGGAGGTTCGTCTGGTCGGAAATGCGGGTAATGCTGTCCAAAATCTGGTGGATGCGGCCGATGCTTTCCTCCAGGAGGCGAACCTCCGACGAGGCTCGATCCACCCGGTCGCCGATGAAGGTCATCTGCGTGGAGGATTCCTCCAGCCTTTTCCGGTTGTCCCCCGTTTGAACGGCGGTTTTCGCCGTGATGACGGAGACTTCGGTGGAGGCAGATCCCACCCGGGAGAGGAGCTCTCCGGTTTCTTCAGCCAGGAAGTTGATCTCCTGGACGCTTTGGGCTTCGTCACCCACGCCCTGGGCGATTTCCGCCACCGCCCGGGTAATGCTTTGGCTGATGCCGCTGATGGAGGTGAGATCCTCCGCTGACTGGGCCAGCTCACTCCGGAGGGAGCCCGTTCCCTCGTCAATGGCCTGGAGGGTTTCTTCCAGGGTCTGCAGGAGGCGGGAGGAGTCTTTAGCGCTTTTTGCCGCACTGTCCATGGCGCTTCGGCCCCACTTCACCAGATGGTAGAAGACCACACAGGCTAGGTCGAAGAGGACCATGAAGGAGATGAACTCCTGGAGGCTTCCGCTTTTTAGGACGCTGTGGGGGGAGAGAAGGAAGAAAATGGTGAGAATGAGGTTGAAGAGGATGCCGAAGATCAGGATGAGAAGTTTTTGGAAATAGAGACCCACCATGAGGAGGGAGATGTAGAAGGCCAGGAAGATTTTCGGCTCTCCCTGGGTGATGTGGAGCATGAAGAGGGCCTCATACATGCCTAAGCTTCCGATGAAGAAATTTCGAAACCCTGTGGGGAAGGGGAGGCGATAGACCAGAAGGCCCAGAAAAGCGGCGAGAAGTCCAGAGCCGCCCATGATGAGGGAGTACCGGGGACCGTAGTTGAAAAAGGTCTGCAGGACCAGAGCGCCCAGGAGGCCAAAAACAAGCTTGAGATTGAAGCGGTCAACCCGGCGGTTGTCGAGATGGTTTTTTTCCATGTCCATGATGCACATCCTTCTTTGGTGAAGCCGATTTTACGGATCGTTTTATTCCTCTTATCGGCGAAATTTGCGGAATATTAAGATACAACGCAAGATTTGCCGCTGGATTGCCGGGATCCTTACCCCTCTGCCCGAGGATGGAGGGTTTATTCCATTCTCTTTCATGGTAGAATGAGAAAAAGAGTCTTTTTCGAGGTGATGGGATTGATCCTGATTACGATATCGCGACAGACAGGCAGTCTGGGGGACGAAGTGGCGAAAGTCCTGGCGCAGCGCCTGGAGATTCCCCATATCACACGGCGGTTCGCCGTGGAGCGCTGGTTTCCGGAAATTGCCGGCAAGCATGATCTGCATATGCTCCTGGAAAGTCCCGCCTATTATCTTCGGGAGTCCGCTTCCGGAGTGACCTTTTCCGGTTTTCTGGAAGAAAAACTAAAGACGGTGGTTGAGGAGGGCTCCGCCGTCATCAGTGGCATGGGCTCCCAGCTGCTGTTCAAAGACCATCCCCAGGCCATCCATGTACGCATCATCGGCTCCACGGAGGTTCGGGTGGAGCGGGTCATGAAGGAAAACCGCCTCATCCGCCAGGATGCGGAAAAAATCATCGAGTTCACGGACCGCAAACACAAGAAGTATATCCGCACGGTATTCAACCGGGATTGGGCTGATCCCCAGCTCTATGACCTGACCTTCAACACGGATCATCTGGGGGTTTCGGAAATTGTTGCCTTTATCGAGGAGCTGGCGAAGAAACGGCTGGAAGCGGCGCTTCTGCCGAAAGAGGCCCCGGAAAACGGGGGGAAGCCTCCAGTGGTGTTCAAGAATCCCTCCGAGGAGGAGTTTGCGAAAATCCTGGACCTCTACAACCTGGAATGGGAGTATGAGCCCCGAACCTTCCCCATCCGCTGGGATGCGGAAGGCAACATCACCCAGGCTTTTTCTCCGGACTTTTATCTGCCCCGGTTTGACACCTATCTGGAGCTGACGGTGATGACCCAGAAATATACGGCGACGAAAAAGAAAAAGGCAGAGCTTCTCAGAAAGCTCTACCCGGGGACCAACATTCGGATTGTGTTCAAGGACGACTTCCATTCGCTGATCAAGCGGCTGGGCCATGAGGAAGGAGAGGAAGACTGATGGGAAAGATGGGGCTGGGAAAGATTGTCTTCTCAGAAGAGACCATTCAAAACCGCATTGAGGAGGTGGCAAGGCAGCTCAATGGGGATTATCGGGGAGAACCGGTGGTTCTTGTGGGGATCCTGAAGGGCTCCCTCTACTTTTTGGCGGATCTGTCCCGGAGGCTGACCATGCCCATGAGCCTGGATTTTCTGGCCATTGGGGTGCGCAAGGATGAGCTCACCAAAACCCGATCCATCCATTTCTACAAGGATCTGAACATCGACATTGCCGGAAAACATGTCCTTCTGGTGGAGGATGTCATCGGCACGGGGCTGACCCTTAGCTATGTGCTCCAGCACCTGGAAAGCTGCAGCCCCTTAAGTCTCAAAGTCTGTACGCTGCTGGACAATCCGGAGGAGAGGCTTCTGAACCTGTCCATCGACTATACCTGTTTCACGGCTCCTCCGGGATTTGTGGTGGGTTATGGGCTGGACTACAAGGAGATGTACCGGAATCTGCCCTACATCGCGGAATATCATCGCTGACGCAATCAAAAAGCCCTGCAAGTTGCAGGGCTCTTTGATTACAAACAGGGGCTCCAACGAACCTTTATCAACATCCGTCTTTCCTTGTCTTCCTTTCATGTTTCCCATCGGATCATCGTCTCTAAACTCTTCGTCTGGTGAATCTAAGGTACTTCTTGTCTAAATGTAGGTTTGTCCATTTCTAATTGGGTTTTAAAGTTTTTCGGGCTTTCTAACCTTTTCTTCCATGGGGTTCTTCCTAAGATAAACGGTTTTCTCTTTTCTTGAACAGATATAGTAGATTTTTGGTCTTCAGAGTTTTTGATGGGATGATGATGTTTCGTTTCCCAGTTGACTGAGTCAGCTTTCTGTTTTAGGTATTCCTTGGAGCTTACTTTAATTATAGAGAAGTTGACGGAATATTCAAACTCGGTTCTGGCCCGTTTTTGCCGATTAGCACGGTCTGCGGAAGGTTTGCGTATATTTACGCGGGTTCTCGTTTATTTTTATTCTCAAAGCTTCAAATGAAAACCCAAAGAAGTTTGAATAAAGCGGGAGAACGAAAATTCTGGGGATAATAAATATTCGCTTTCCGTGCATAGTTATGCGGATCCCCGAGAGAAGAGGAGGTCCTTTATCGAGTTTTTCGGTAGATGAGCATGGAGAAATCCTGCTCTTTCATCATTCCTTTTTCCAAAAGAGCTCCGGCCAGGGTGAATCCCACGCTCTCCAGGAGATGCCGGGAGGGGAGGTTTTGCTCTTCGGTATAGGCGTCCAGGAAGCTCAGCTGAAGCTGCGTGAAGCCAAAGTCCGCCACGGCATAGAGGGCTTCTTTCATATAGCCCTGGCCCTGCCATTTTCTTTGGAGGCCAAAGCCCAGTTCAGCACTGTTTAGCCCATCGGCAAAGTTCCAGAGGCTGATGGTGCCGATGACCGTATGGGTTTCCTTGTGTTCCATGGCCCAGAGGAGCCACCGGTTCTCCGCCACCCCCTGATTCATAGCCCGAATATAGGCCAGGGTTTCCTGGAGGGCTCCATCGGGCCGGGTGTCGGTAAAGGCATGGTGCTCCGGATCTTTTCGCAGGGCAAAGAGATCGGGCGCATCCTTCTCCGTCAGGGGACGAAGAAGCAGTCTGGGGGTGAGAAGTAGGGGGAAGGGCGTGAAGTTTCGCATGACCGTCTCCTTTTTTTTGCTAGATTCGATGGACGGGGAAGATACCTTTTCCCCAGACCACGCCTCGAATATCCTTGGAGGCGATGAAGGGGGATTTCCAGCTACGGCTGTCCAGGGAATGAAGGCGGTTGTCCCCCAGGAGGAAGTAGCAGCCTTCAGGAACTGTAACCCTGCCCTCCCCAGGAAAACTCCCCTGAATTTGGGGCTCATGGAGCGCCCGGTCCCCGATGAAGACTGTACCGTTTTTCCAGCTCACCGTTTCTCCGGGAAGACCGATGACCCGTTTTGCCAGGTTTTTTTTCAGCTCCCGGGAGCGGAAGATGACGATGTCTCCCCGAAGAAGGGGATTTTGCTGGGGGCGGTGACGGATGAGGATGCGGTCTCCGGCATGGAGGGTGGGCTCCATGGAGGCCGAAGTGACGAGGCCCCAGGAGAAGACCCAGCGCCGAATGGCCAAGGCCGCCAGGGGCACAAGAAGAAGGCTGGCCCAGTCCGCGAAGGAGAGAAGTTCACCGGGGCAGGCCTTCCCGGGCTTTTCAGTGGTGGTGCTTCGGATGGTCATGGTCTTCTCCTTCCGCAAACTTAAAGAAATGAACATAGGCTTCGATGTAGGCTCGGCCGGCTTCCAGATTATCAGGATCGTAGTTTAGCCTCTGGAGCACCAGGTCCAGCCGCTCCTGGAGCTCGGGAAGTTCCGCCTCGGGCACCAGTCCCTGGAGAGGCTCCAGGGAGCCCTGGGCAATGGCCTGGTCCGCAGCGGCGACTTTCTCCTCCACAGGGGTGCCATGGGGTTTCAGGCCTTCAAAGGAGGCCCCTTCCCCGGCGCGGTGAAGCCGGACTAAGGTTTCCAGGAAGAACCGTTCAGCCAGAGTCTTGGCATCATCGCTGAGATCCCGCACCGCCAGGGCCAGGCGAAAAGCTTCTCGGAGTTCCGGTTCATGGTCTTTCGTGATCCACTTCAGGGCATAGTTGAGGTTCTTCCGGTTAAGGGCCAGGAGCCCGTCCTTGGCAGTGGGACCGTCCAGGGTGTCGCAGTGGGCAGAAACAGCGGCAGGATAGAGAAGGAGCGCCAATCCGGTAAGAATGAGCGGCAGTTTCTTCATGGATATCCCTCCTTTGTTTTTTGGGAGCAGTTCCCATAGGCAGTTTTCTTCGCAGGATCTGACTAAGGCCATCATAGCACAGGGTTGTGAAAAAGCGGTTAACAGTCTCCCCCAAGGATTCCCCTCCATCTTTTTTAGGGAAGACGAGAAAAGAACCAAAGATGCAACATCAAATCGCTTCTTCGGTTCTAGAGGACACTATTCGGGAATTCCCAGGCGGGCCCTTTCCAGGGCAGCCAGGTCCAGCTTTTTCATGCTGAGGAGGGACTGGGTCACCCGGGTGATTTCCTCGGGGGTACCCACCACATAGATATCGTCAAAGTCCGCCGGAACAATCTGCCAGGAGAGGCCATAGCGGTCCTTGATCCAGCCGCACTGCTCGGCTTCCGGCACTGCGGATAGCTTGTCCCAGTATTCGTCGATTTCCTCCTGGCCTTCGCAGTTCACCATGAAGGAGATGGCCTCGGAGAAGGTGTAGTCGGCGTCCATGGCATTGTCCATGGCGGAGAGGACATAACCATGGAGGTTCACCTCGGCATAATTCACCTTGGCCAGAGGACTCTGGGATTCCTTCTCGCCATAGCGGCTGAGGAAGGTCAGCTGGGAATGGGGAAAGACTTCCGTGTAAAACTTCAGCGCTTCCTCGGCTTTTCCGCAGACCTCCCGGGAAAAGAGAAGGTTGGGGACGATTTTCTGCCGGATCTCCCCGCCTTCCTGGAGGCTTAGCTGCCAGGAGAGGCCAAAGCGGTCCTCCACCCAGCCATAGAGGGGACTGAAGTCATATTTCTCCAGGGGCATGAGGATGCGTCCCTTTTCGGTCAGAGCCGTCCACATCCGTCTTAGCTCCTCTTCCGTGGCACAGGCCACCATGAAGGAGACGGAGGGGTTGAAGGTGAAATAGGGACCGGCATTGATGGCGGAAAATTCCTGTCCGGCTAGCTGAAAAGCGAGGATCCGGGCATCGCCGGAGGGCGTTCCTTCAATGACGATGTCCCGGAGTATCCGGGAATCCTCAAAGAGGCTCATATAGAGTTCCACAGCTTCCAGGGCTTCCTTGTCGAACCAGAGGTGGGGAACGATATTTTTCATGGGCGGTCTCCTTTCAAGGGGTTTTCTTCAATGTAAAAGAAGGGGGAGGGAGAGTCAAGAACCAAAACAAGAAGAATTGAAGAACGGTTCGTGAACGGAAGGCAAGAAAAAAGAAGCTTCTCCTTGGGGAAGCTTCTGGGGAAGAAGAATTAGCTGATGATGGTTTCGTCCAGGACCGCGCTCTTTTCTTCCGGTCCCATGGAGAGGAGAAGGTTCAGGAGGATGCCCACGATGGCGGCAGTGGCGATGGCTGGAAGTTCGATGCCGAACATGGGAATCATGCCCCCTTCATAGTTGAAGGTTCCGCCCAGGCCCACAATGAGGATGACGGAGATGATAGCCAGATTCTTGGCACTGAAGAGATCCACCTTTTTATCCATCATGATGGTGATGCCCTGGGCGGCGATGATGCCGAAGAGGTAGATGGACAGTCCGCCGATGACAGCCGTGGGGATGGAGTAGATGATGTTGATGAGGGGGGTGAAGCAGGAGATGATCATGGTGATGATGGCCGCAGCCATGAGCACGGGGACGGAGAAGTTCTTGGAAATGGCCATGGCGCTGATGTTCTCGCCGTAGTTGGTTCCGGCGGGGCCGCCGATGAATCCGGAGATCATGTCGCCCAACCCGTCGCCCACCAGGTTGATCCCCAGTTTATTCTCAATGTCGTATTCCTTGGGGGAGCCTTTCTTCCGGGCTAGGTCCTTCACGTAGATGTCCAGCTGGTAGATGTGAGCCGTGGATTCCGGAATGGTGGCCACGGCAATGGGCATGATGGCGAAGACCGCCGCCCAGGAGGGCTTGGGCAGGGTGAAGATGGGGAGGTTCACGATGCTGTCGCTGGTGATGGCATTGAAGCTCACAAAGGGAATTCCCGTGGTCCAGCCGATGATCAGGGCCACAAAGTAGCCGGTGAAGAGGCCAAAGAGGATGGGGAACTGGCTGAGTTTTCCCTTCAGGTATACGGAATAGAGAATGGTGGAAAATAGGGTGACCAGGGCGATGATCCAGGCGTAATTCGTGGCCTGCTCTTTGACACTGTCAGCCAGTCCCTTGGGGATGGAAGAAGCGTTCCCCATGGCATTGGCTGCCAGGGATAAGCCGATGATCATGGCGATGCTGCCGGTCACTGTGGCAGGAAGGACCTTCTGAATAAAGTCCTTGCCGATGCGGCGGATGAGAAGCCCCGCAGCGATGGAGACCAGTCCGGACATGACGATGCCAAACTGGGCCACGGAGATTTTATCGTTCAGGGTATAGCTGGCAAAGGCATCGGCGCTCATAATCGAGGCGATGGCCGCAATATAGGAGAAGCTGGAACCATAGTAGAGGGGGATCTTTCGTCCCGTGACCAGGAGAAATCCTAAAGTGGCCAGACCGGAGGCGAAGATGGTGGTGGAAACGTGGAATCCGGTGATGAGGGCCACCAGTACCGTGGCGGGAAACATGACGACGATCTGCTGAAGAGCAAAAAAGATGAGTTCGATAAATGGGGGTCTTTCATCGGGCAAGTAACCAACAACCTGTTTTGTCATGATACATCATCCTCTTTCTGTGCAAAAATCTGCAAAAAAAAATCGTGCTTTCGCAAGATTGTATGCATGACCGGCCGCAAAGCCGCCCTCTCGTATGCAATCTTGGAGGTCTCTCAGGACCTGCATTAAAGATTTCTTTTTTTCATTATGGCACGGAGGAGAAGCGTTGTAAAGCGGTGAGCCCCAGGAGTTAAAAATAATCTTTTCCCATCATGGCCCAGGGCCATGATGGGATTTTAGCGCCGCTTCTTTGAGGCGTGAAGGGATGACGGAACGCTCTTTCAATTCCATTTTTCCCACGCAAGAAGAGAATGCAAAAAGGAAACGGATAAGGTATAATTGGTTAAGTTAGCATATTAACCTAGGATGAAGGGGAAAATGATCATGGCGTACCGTATCCCGAAATACCTCCAAATTAAACAGGACATCCTCGATGCCATCAAGACCGGCGTTCTTCAGCCCGGAGATAAAGTCGACAGCGAGTCCACGCTGAAGAAGAAATACAGCGTTTCCGCCATCACGGTGCGAAAGGCCTTCAATGATCTCATCAATGACGGCATTCTCGTGGGGGTCCAGGGAGCGGGGACTTTTGTGGCCAAGAAGCAGATGATCCGCGGCCTCACCTCCATCAGCTTCAGCGATGAACTCCTGCAGCAGGGGTATGCCATCGATACGGCCATCATCTCCATTGAGGAAGTGGTGAACCCCCATGTGGCGGAGAAGCTGGGCATCGGCCAAGACGATCCCCTGATCTGCGTAAAGCGGGTTCGGCTGGCCAATGAGGAGCCTCTGGCCTTCCATATTTCCTACATCGATGCAAAAAAACTCAGCCTGGAGGAAGCCCAGGACGTCATTGCCCTGAAGTCCTTCTATAAGGCCCTGGAGAAACGGGGCATCATACCCAAGTGGGCCAATGAAAACTACTCCGTGAAGGAGGTCAATGATCCGGTGGTGTCCAACCTCATGAAGATCAAGAAAGGCGGCGCCACGTTCTACGTAAAGCGGACGGCCTTTGATGAGCGGAACCAGATCGTGGAATACTCCGAGACCTACTTCAACAAGGAGCTTTACTCCGTGGACGTGAACATCAAGTTCGCCACCTAGCAAAAAACAGCAGGGGAAAACCCCCCGACACCTGAAGACCCTTCGCTGCTCTTCCCGATTTTTGGGCGGAGCAGTTTTTTTGTACCTTTTTCCAGAACGGATATTTCAAAAAATGGGGGAGAAAAACAGGATATTATTTCATGAAATGGATTGCAAAGGAGAAAGGATGGGTGTATAGTGAAACTATCTTAGCATGTTAACATGTTAACATGTCAAATTATCATTGTTAAGGGGATGACCACATGAGGATCATCAAGTACGCGCAAAGCTATGAAAAAAAGGTAATCGACCTTTGGAATGAAACGCTCCCGGTGGATGCCATCACCGTGGACAAGTTCCGAAACCAGGTGCTCTTTGACGAGAACTTTGACGAGGAGCTCTGTTACTTGGCCTTGGAAGAGGAGAGCCTGGCGGGTTTCCTCCTGGCCATCAAGCGGAAGTTTCCCTACCTGGAACGGGGACTGGAACCAGAAAGGGGATTCATCAGCGTTATGTTTGTGGATCCGGCGATGCAGAAGAAGGGCATCGGCGGGGCTCTGCTGGAAAAAGCCGAAGGGGATCTTCGGGCCCTGGGCGTAAAAAGGATCACCCTGGGGGCATACAGCCCCAACTACTTCTTCCCCGGCATTGATGGGGAAAATTACCCCGCAGCCCAAAGCTTCTTTGAGGCCCACGGCTATGTTCAGGGGGATGTGAGCTTCTCCATGCGGAAAGATCTCCATGGTTTTCGAAAAACGAAGGAGATGGCGGCCCGGGAAGAGGAACTTCAGCGCCAGGGATTTTCCCTGAAGGCCTTTGACCACCGCTATACCCTGAAGCTTCTCACTTTTGCCCGGGATGAGTTTGGCGGAGGATGGAAACGAAACATTCTGATCAGTCTTCGCCAAGGCCTGGCTCAGGAGAATATACTTCTGGTCACGGACCCGGCGGATGATGTGGTGGGCTTCGCCATGCGGATGATCGATGGGAATCCCATGCGGTTCGGACCCATCGGGATCAGCGAGAAGGTCCGAAACTACGGCATCGGCGGCATTCTCTTCGATGCCATGCAGTGGGAGATGGCCAAGCGAGGCGTCTATCACCTGTACTTCGTCACCACGGATATTCCGGGAAGACGGTTTTATGAGCGGCATGGACTGGAGGTCTTCCGGACCTTCCATGCCTACGACAAGCGATGGGAGGAATAAACATGGGAGAGATTAAACGCGTGATCAGTGTGGGTGCCCATTCTTTGGATGCGGAGCTCTTGGGGGGCCCCCTCTTTCTGAAATATGGAAAATTAGGAGCCCACTGCACCCTGGTCCATGTGACCCGGGGAAGGCTGGAGGATCCGGAGGCCACGGAGGAAGCCAAGGCAGAATATCTGAAACAGCTCACGGTGCAGAACCAAAAGGCCGCCAAAGGCCTGGGCGCCGACTGGATCTGGACCGGCTATGTGTCCAGCCATATGCCCACATTGGAAGAGTTCACCCAGTACCTCGTGGACTATTTCCGCCAGGAAAAGGCGGATCTCGTTATCACCCACTGGCGGGGCTCCATGCATCCCCGGCACATCAACACCCACGATGCCGTGACCGCGGCGGTGAAGAAGCTGCGGCAGGAAGGGCAGGAGATCCGGCTGGTCTATGGGGAAACCTTTGAGGACCTGGTGGGGTTCCTTCCCCAGGCCTACTTCGAACTGGAAGAGGATGAAGTGGAAAACTGGTTCAAGGCCCTGAGAAGCTACGATGTCTTCAACGGCGAAGTCAATGACTTCCCCTATGGCGCCTACTACGGGACCAACGGGCAGATCCGCCAGATCGAAGCCGGCGCGACCCGGTTCACCGTCTGCTACATGTACGCCAGCCTCATTGAACGAAAGCTATGGTGATGACGATGGCAGAAGTACGAATCAATCATCTTAGAACTGAAGCAAAAAATCCCCGGACGCTGCACCTGGATCTCATGGATCCCCTGGAGATCCTCACCATCATGAATGAGGAGGATGAGCAGGTGGTATGGGCGGTTCGGCAGGTGCTCCCCCAGGTGGCCCAGTGTGTGGCCAAAGTCACCCAGGCGCTGAAAAATGGGGGAAGGCTCATCTATGCCGGGGCAGGCACCTCCGGAAGACTGGGCATCCTGGATGCCGTGGAATGTGTCCCCACCTTCTCCACCAGGGAGGAAGTGCAGGGCATCATCGCCGGCGGCGAGAAAGCCTTTGTCCGGGCCGTGGAAGGGGCGGAAGATTCCATGACCTTAGCCCGGGAAGATCTGGAGAAGATCGATCTGAACCCTCGGGATGTGGTCATTGCAATCACCGCATCGGGCAGAACGCCCTATGCCATCGGGGCCCTGGATTATGCCCGGTCTGTAGGGGCCAGTGCCATCGGCATCTCCTGCAATTCCCATGCGGAGCTCTCCAGCCATGCGGATCTGGCCCTGGAAGTGGAAGTGGGACCAGAGGTCCTCACGGGTTCCACCCGGCTGAAAGCCGGCACCGCCCAGAAGATGATCCTCAACATGATCTCCACCGCCTCCATGGTGGGGGTGGGCAAGGTCTACGGAAACCTCATGGTGGACATGAAACCCACCAACCTGAAACTCCTGGAGCGGGCCAAGGGCATCGTCATGGAGTCCACGGGCTGTACAAGACAGGAGGCGGAGGATACACTGAAAAAAGCGGGGAATTCCATCAAAACAGCCATTGTCATGATTCTGGGCCAGGTGGAGCTTGAAGAAGCGCAAAGAAGGCTCCAGGAACATGGAGGATTTGTGCGGAAATGCCTGTCGCAGTAAAAGAAAAGGAGAGAGGAAATCATGGGAAAGACCTATGTGCGCATCGATGACCGGCTGATCCATGGACAGACCGTGCTGGCCTGGTGCCCGACGTTAAGCATTGCGGAGATCATTGCCGTGGATGACGTCAGCGCCAAGAATCCGATGCTGAAGACCATCATGACCATGGGAGTGCCATCCAAATACAAGACCAATATCGTGACCCTGGAGGAGGCGAAAGCCCTTCTTCAGGCGGAACAGCCGCATAACCGGCTGCTCATTGTGAAGGTGCCGTCCGTTTTGAAAGCGCTGGAAAACCAGTTAGGGGGGATCGAACAAATTATTTTGGGGAATCTGGCGAAGCGGGAAGACACGCTGCACAAGGTCAGCGGGGCTACAGGTATTTTTTATCTCAGCAATGATGATGTGGAATTTTTAGACCGTCTCCATCAGGAAGGGCAGAAGATCTCGTTTCACCAGCTGCCCAGCACCCAGGAAACCACTTGGACAAGTTTTATGAAAACCATCAAATAATGAATCATAAGGGGGAAGAAAATGACAACTTTACAGATTATCCTCGTTTCTTTGTTCATTTATCTCGGTTCCATCGGTTCCATCGTCGGAAATACATTGGGTTGGTATAACCTGGGCAGACCCTTGGTGGCCTCCTTCGTCGTGGGCCTCATCATGGGGGATGTGCCCACAGCCATGATCGTGGGCATTCCGCTCCAGATTATGTACATGGGTAATGTGACACCGGGCGGAGCCGTGGCGTGGGATCTTTCTTATGCCACCTACATCGGCACCGCAGGAGCCCTGGTCTTTGGCAAGGGAATGGGAGCCACGGAGCTCATCGGCCTTGCCGTAGTCTTTGCCGGCATTGGCGGCCTGGTGGGACAGCTCATGTGGAACGTGTCCTATGCCGCTTGTCTTCCGCTGAACCGTGTGGCCCAGAAATACGCTGCCGCCGGAGAAACCAAGAAGATGTTCATTCCCAATGTGGTCCTGGGCCAGGCCATCGGATTCGTTGTCCGATTTGTCCCCGCCATCATCGTGCTCACCTCCATGACCGCAGCTTCTGCCCAGGCAGATTTTGCCACCCTGATTCCCGGCTGGGTGACCACCGCCCTTTCCGTCTTCGGCGGCATGATGGCGGCTCTCGGAATGGGCATCATCCTGTCCTTCCTGCTGAAGGAAAAATATCATGTGGTGATTTATCTTGCCGGATTCATCCTGGTCACCTACTTCAAGCTGAATACCATGGCTGTTGCTGTGGTGGCCATCATCGCCGCAATACTCTACTATATCGCCATAACGGGCAAAAGTGAGGTGGCTTAATCATGGAGAAGAAAATTAGCAAAAAGACCCTGAAAAAATCCTTCCTTCACTGGTTCTTCTTCAACGGATGCTCTCAGCAGGCCGAAAGCATGCTGGGTATGGCCTTTGGCCAGTCCATGGCTCCCGTCATCGAGGAGCTCTATGAGACCAAGGAAGAGAAGAGTGAAGCGCTGAAGCGCCATATTACCCTCTACAACTCAGAATCCCAGGTGGGCTCCATCGTCAATGGTGTCGTCTGCGGTTTGGAAGAAGCCAATGCCAATCATGCCAGCTCCCCGGAGCTCATCAGCAGCGTGAAGGTGGCCCTCATCGGTCCGTCTTCCGCCATCGGCGACTCCCTTTGGGTGGCCACGATCATTCCGATCCTGCTCACCATCGCCCTTTCCCTTTCCCAGACCTCCGAGAACATGTCCTGGCTGGGCGCAGCGCTCTACATGGTGGTGTACCCCGTGGGTACATTCATGCTCAGCTGGTATCTCTTCAAACTGGGTTACCGCTCCGGTCTCGAAGGCATGCAGACCTTCATGTCCGACGGCAAGCTGGATAAACTGACCAAAGCCATGACGGTTTTGGGCCTCATCGTGGTGGGTGCCCTCACAGCTTCCTTCGTTAACATGGTTATGCCCATCCAGATCGTCCGGGATGTGTTTGACGCCACCCAGGGCATCGTGCTGAAGGATCAGGTAATCTTCAATGCCGACGCCATGCTGAACAATATTTTCCCGAAGATTCTTCCCCTGGGCCTGACCCTTTCGGTATACTATCTCTATACCAAGAAGAAATGGTCACCCCTGAAGCTCATGGGCCTTATCCTCGTCATCGCTGCCGGACTTACTGCTTTAGGCTATGCCACAGGTTTTTACGCATAACCGTCAAGAGGAGACAAAATGATCAATATTATCGTCATGGGTCATGGCGGCTATGCTGAAGGGATTCGGAAGAATCTGGAGATGCTCTCCGGCGTGCCGCAGCAAATGCACTTTTTGGATTTAACCGAGGAGGGGCTTCCTCAGCTGGAGGAAAAGCTGAATGCACTTCTGGACACCCTGGGGGATCAGGAAATCCTCTATGCCTGTGATCTGCTTGGCGCCTCCCCCTTTCGGGTGGCGGCCCTGAAGTGCATGATGAGTCCCCAAAAACAAGTTCTGGTCACGGGGCTCAACACCATGGCCTATGTGGAACTGGCCCTGCCGGATCCGGAGCTGTCGCTCCATGAGCTGGCAGACCGGGCCGTGAACACCACCAAAGAGTCGGTGACGAAGTTCACCCTCCCGGAGGAAACCTAAACTATACGGGACAGCCGAATGGCTGTCCTTTTTTTGCATCCATATCCTCTCCAGCAGTATAGGGATTGAGGTCCACTCTGGAACATATCTACGAAGAAAAACAACGGTTTGGCGAAGAAGGTTGTATAGAACGGATATATCGAATAAACTAGAAGTAATTCAAGGAAGTGAGGGAGATTATGGGATTCTTTAATACTTTAGATAAACCGATTTTGTACCGGGAGTCCGATGCTCTAAGCAAGCAAATCGCGGAGCTGCAGAAACTCCTGGAAGAGGCCCCGGAAAGTTCAAAAAAAGCCATTCGGCAGGATCTGCGCCTGCTCCAGTATGGAGAAATGGGGGAAAAGACCGTTCGCTATGAGCTCATGAACAGTTTCATGCCCATGCTGATCCTGGAAGGGCTGGAGCTGGATTATGAAGGACTTCAGGCGCAGATCGACTTTGTGGTCATCACGCGAAAGGTAAATTTCGTCATTGAGTGTAAAAATCTCTATGGGGATTTGGAACTGAGTCCCGAGGGGAACTTTGTCCGCACCGTGGAGTTAGACGGATGGCGCAGGAAGGAAGGAATCTACAGTCCTATCACCCAGAATCAGCGGCATCTGGACATTCTGAAGGCCATCCGTAAAGAGTCAAAGGGTAATTTAATTTTGAAAATGATGTTCGAGAAGTATTTCGAGGAGAACTACAAGTCTGTGGTGGTTTTGGCTAATCTCAAAACGGTCCTTCGGGGCGGAAAAGCGCCCAGGGAGCTTCGAGATCAGCTCATCCGCAGTGACCAGCTCATCCGCCATATGAAGGCGGTGAATGAGGCTAGCAAGCTAGAACCGAGTAAGGATAAGCAAATGTACGAGCTAGCGGAGTTTCTTCTGAGCCAGCATAAGCCCAGGGAAAGAGACCATGCTGCCCGTTACGGCATCATCCCGGACAATACGGAACCCGTGGAGGAACCTGCCGAGAAAGACCTGGAGGTTTCCGACGTTTCAAAGGATTCCGGGCAGTCCGTAGAGGAACATCCTCTTTACGGAGCGCTGAAAGCCTACCGGCTGGAAAAGAGCCGGGAAGAAGGGGTGAAAGCCTACTTTATCTTCAACAATGCCCAGATGGAAGTGCTTGTGACGAAGAAACCCCGGACCTTGGAAGACTTGGGACAGATTTCCGGATTTGGCCCGGTGAAGCTGGAGAAGTATGGAGAGGACATCCTGGCCATCTTGAACCAATCTCTGTAGTTTTTCCCGAATTCTTCGGGATGAAGAGTAAGACCGGAGGAAAGGATGACGGGAAGAACGAACGATCGATGTAGGAGAGATGTTCATGAACACGAAAGCCAACTTAATCCTGCAGAAAGGGGAAGATGTCACGGCCAATGTGCAGTGGTGTGCCTACAATCCCCAGACGAAAAAGTATGATGTGACCTACCAAAATGGAAAAACCTACCATTTTCACTTTGACTCGATCCTGTGGCTGAAAAACCCGAAAACAGTGGATCATCAGTGGCTCAGCATCCAGCATCGGGAAAGGGAGGTCTTTGATATTCAGGGGATTCTGGAGTTCTCCGGGGCAAATCGGGTGTACTGGAAGGTTCTCTTTCAGGATGGACGGGAAGCCTGCTATCTCAAAAGAGAACTGGATATTCAGTCCTCCTGCCTGCGCCATGAAGATATGGCCTCCAGTCTGGAGTATCTTCGACGAATTGCGGCGGTGAACGAACTGCAGTCCGAGGATGGGGTCAGGCTTCTTGCCCAGCAGTATGAAAAATTGGATTTTCTGGATTCCGATTCTGCCCTGGCCACCTACCTCAATCCTCGCCGTTATTCCCTGGAGCATCGGAAAGAGCCTGCACTGATCTTTCCCTTTGGCGGAAATGCCAGCCAGTTTCGGGCTGTCCGTGAAGCCATGACGAATCAGGTCAGCATCATCCAGGGCCCCCCGGGAACGGGAAAAACCCAAACCATTCTCAACATCATCGCCAATCTCCTGATTCAGGGGAAAAGTGTCCTGGTGGTGTCCAACAATAACTCCGCCACGGCGAATATTCAGGAAAAATTGGAATCCCCCCGTTACGGGCTGGGTTTTTTAGCCGCGCCCTTGGGCAGCATGGAGAACAAGACCCGGTTTTTAAGCCGGCAGACAGGCGTTTACCCGGATCTTTCCGCCTGGATGTCCAGTGAGGAGAACCAGGAGAAGCGGCGGTGGAGTATCCGGAAAATTTCCCAGGAACTCACGGAGGTTTTTGCCCGCCAGGAACGATTGGCCCGGGCAAGACAGGAACAGGAAGCCCTGACGGTGGAAGTTCGGCATTTTCAGCAGTACTGCGCGGAAACCGGATTGGGAGGGTCAAAAAATGCTTCAGGGCGACGGCGATCCTCCAAAAAACTCATGAGAACCTGGCAGGAATGCCAGCGCTTTCAGGAGTTGGATCAGCCTGTATCCCTGGGGTTTAAACTGAGGAATCTGCGCATCACGGGTCTTCGGGAATGGCGGTCCTACCGGATCAACCTGCCCCGCGTGATCACCGTCTTTCAGGCCCAGTATTATGAGGCAAAGCAGGAGGAGCTCCAGCGGGAGATCCAGCAGCTGGAGAATCTTCTTCAGCAGGGAGATCAGACCCTGGAAAGCCTTACGAAAAAATCCCTGGACTATCTCCGGGCGGAGCTTTATAAAACCTATGGCACCCGCACCCAGCGGAAGATCTTTGAAGGGGAGGACCTTTGGAAAAGGCCAAGCGCATTCTTGCGGGAGTACCCCGTAATCCTCAGCACCACCTTTTCTTCCCGAAGCAGTCTTGGCAAAGGGGTCCTCTATGATTATCTCATTATGGACGAGGCATCCCAGGTGGATGTGGCCACGGGGGCCTTAGCCATGGCCTGCGCCCGAAATGCTGTCATCGTGGGTGATCTCAAGCAGCTTCCCAATGTAGTGACGGAAGAGATCCGGGAGAAAACCGATGCGATTTTTCAGCGGTATCGCCTCCATGAGGGGTACTCATTTGCCGGGAACAGTTTCTTGAAGTCCGTGGGCACCATTTTACCCGAAGCCCCCCAGACCCTCCTTCGGGAGCACTACCGCTGTCATCCCAAGATCATCGGATTTTGCAATCAGAAGTTCTACAATAACGAGCTTCTCATCATGACCCGGGACAAAGGGGAGAAAGATCCCCTCCTGGTCTACAAGACCGTGGCCGGGGATCACCGCCGGGAAAGGTTCAATCAGCGGCAGATTGATGTACTCTGCGCCGAAGTCCTCCCTCGGCTCGATCAAGATGCTCCGGAGAATATCGGCATCATAGCCCCCTACAATGACCAGGTTCAGGCTCTTCGGCAGGCAGTGAATAACGCCAAGATCGATGTGGCCACAGTGCATAAATTCCAGGGGCGGGAGAAGGACACCATCATTCTGACCCCCGTGGATGATGTGGTGACGGATTTCTCTGATGATCCCTATCTCCTCAATGTGGCCATCTCCCGGGCAAAAAAGCGTCTGGCTCTGGTGGTGTCCGGCAATGAACAGCCCAAGGACAGCAATATCGGGGACCTCATTGCCTATATCGAATACCATAATTTTGAAGTGGCTGACAGTGAAATTTATTCGGTGTTTGACTATCTCTACAAACAGTATACCCAGGAGCGGATCAATGTCATTAAGTTAATATGAAACTCTATAAACTGCCGGAGTCTGGATTGATTAGTTTTTAGATTCTGGCAGTTTTTGTTCAGCAATGTCTCTTCATTGCTTGTTTTTCGGCATAGCAAACAAGCGGGTTTACACCGC
>NZ_JAGSCS010000013.1 GCF_018128025.1 Proteiniclasticum sediminis
CTCCAGAGAGTGTTCAGTCCGGAAAAAATCCAAAATGCACTTCTCAGCGCGCAGTGCCGCCCCTTGGAGAAAGGCTACTGGGAAGTGTTTGGCAATGAAGACTTTTTGCAGATCAACCGCTTGCTGGGAAAAGATTGGACTCGTCAATATATCCCGTTGGAAGTGCTCCGAACGTATGGGAAATAGTGTGTGTACAACATGCTCAAAACAAAAAAGAACAGCTGGAATCCCCTATTTTCAAGGGTTCCAGCTGTTTCTCAATTTTTGAACTGTCAAAGTCGGGAATGTATATGATTTCATCGGATTTTCATATTATTAACTTATGTTGTAAAACAAGGGGGTTAAACGACTTCAGACTGTGCTAAAAAAGAACGGCATAAATCCGCAAAAAAAGACCTCCTTTTGGATATGGAAGTCTTCTTTGGAGATCGAATTTTAATAGATATCCGGTGAAAAATAACCCTTGAGATCATCCTCTTCCGAAAACTCTTTCTTGAAGTGAATCTTATCGCCCAGGCCGTCGATTTTCTGGACGATCTTTTCTTTGTCGATGCCCAGATCCTGAAGCATCCCCTGACACTTGTCCCGCAGGGGCTTCGTCAGCTCCACGGTCTTCTCCCCTTTATGGAAGCGGACGTCGGTGCCGGAAAAGAGCAGTCCCGCAGCAAGAAACCCCAAAAGCTTGGGTTTTCGAGCGAGAAGCAACGTCCCCACCAGGACCAGGGGCACTGGAGCTTCCACCTTCTTTTCCCGGAACTGAAACTCCACCTGACCTGTCCCAGTATCCTTCAGGGACTGCAGTGTCTCCACCGAGGATTCCTTTAGGTTCTCCAAGCGGTCTTCCCGGAGGTTCTCCAGATAGATGAGGGCCTCCAGCGTGTCTCCTCCGCTTTGGAGCAGAGCTTCCCTAGCTTCCTCATAACTCACTTTTTTTCGTTTGCGCAGTTCATCCACCTTGGTTAAAAGATCGCTGTTCATTTCCACGACTACTTCCTCCTCCTCAAGATATCTTGCTGATCCGCTCCATTACATATATTTCAGCAGATCCAAACTTTTGGGTCTCCGGGGGTAATTCTCCCGAATGATGTAACTTGTCAGCTGCGAAAGCTCCTTCTGCAGACCCTTTTCCACTTTAAGCACATGGACCTTGGCCATGTCCGTCCGCCGGATGAAGTCCAGGACATTTTCCGCGGCCTTGGAAACGGGAAAAGGCACCAGGTCCGTGCTCACGCGAAAACCCGTGGACTCAATGAGTTTCACTTCATAGGCCAATGTCAGGACTTCCATGTCCACGGCCCCGGATTCCAGAAGATAAAGGGCGGTGACCAGATTCCGGTAAAGCAGTGGGTTAGGATCCTGATCGGAGGTGGCGATATCTGCCATCTCCACATAGTAGGAACTGTAGGTCAAGGCTTCCAGGGATTGGGTCAAGGCCTTGAAGCTGTTGATGGGTGTCCCCTCATTCAGAATATAGAGGGTCTTTCCTGGATAGAGAAGAAACTCCCCGAAAAGCAGGGGCCGAACCAGGGACTGATACCGACTTTTGGGGGAGCGCACACCTTTGCAGATGACCGAAAGCTTTCCCAGCTGCTCGGTGAAAATCCACATGAGCTTGTCTTTCTCCTTGTAGTCCATGGTTTTCAGAACGACACCCTTAACTTTTTCCTGCATTAATCCTTGTAGCCCAGTTCCTTCAGGAGATTCGGATTATCCCTCCACTCTTTGCGAACCTTGACAAACGTCTTCAGCTCCACTTTGCCATCCAGGTATTTTTCCATATCTTCCCGGGCCCAAATTCCGATCTTTTTCAGCGTCTGGCCCCCTTTGCCGATGATAATCCCCTTATGGGAGTCCTTCTCACAGATAATATCCGCTTCGATGGTCCAGTTTCCGTTGTCCTTCTCCTTCATGGAGGTGACTTCCACGGCTATGCCGTGGGGAATTTCCTGCTGAAGGAGCTTCAGCGCCTTCTCCCGGATGGACTCCGCCACCATGAACCGAAGATGGACATCGGCCACCATGTCCGCCGGATAATACAGCGGCCCTTCCGGAAGGTAGCTTTTCATCAGGTTCAGAAGATTTTCGGTGTTCTTTCCCTTCAGTGCAGAAATGGGGAAGATTTCCTTGAAATCCACCATCTGCCCGTAAGCTTCCAGGGTCTTGGCCACTTTGTCCTGGTCAAACTCGTCGATTTTGTTGACGAGGAGGAAGATGGGGGTTTTCAGTTCCTTCAGCTCTTCCATGATCTTCACATCCCCCGGGTGAACTGCCCCGCTGGCGGTGGTGATGAAGATGACAAGATCCACCTGATTCAGACTTTCCTTGGCCACGCTGACCATGTACTCGCCCAGCTTGTTCTGGGCCTTATGGATGCCCGGGGTGTCCACAAAGATAATCTGTGCCTCGTCATCCGTATATATGGCATTGAGATTCTTTCGGGTAGTCTGGGGCTTGTTGGATACGATGGACAATTTCTCGCCCATGAGATGATTGATGAATGTGGATTTTCCCACATTCGGCCGTCCAACGACGGTAACAAAACCTGATTTAAACATTTTTCTCTCCCTTATGTGCATCCAGATCCGATTTGGTAAACGCCCCCGGAAGAATGTCTTCCAGGGTCTTCACGAGGTACTCCTCGCTGTTTTTCACAATGATGATCGGGATATCTTTGTTCAGTGCGAATTCCACCATGACCTGGCGGCAGATGCCGCAAGGATAGGTAAAGGTGCTGGTGTCCCCCACCACGGCCAGCGCTTTGATATGGCGGTGTCCCTGGGAGACAGCATTGAAGATGGCTGTCCGTTCTGCGCAGTTGGTGGCCCCATAGGAAGCATTCTCGATGTTGCATCCGGAGATGATCTGACCGTCTTCCGTGAGCACCGCAGAGCCGACCTTGAACTGTGAATAGGGTACATAGGCGTTTTCCCGGGCAGTCAGTGCAGCTTCAATCAATTCTTTATACATTCTTTTCCCTCGCTTACATTATTGTTTAAAGACATCAAATCCCCCTTCGAGGAAGGGGGCCGTACTGATGATTTTTCGTTAAAATCCGAAAATCCGAAAAACGAGAATCGTAATGAGAAAGCCTAAAAGTCCGCCCACGAATACTTCCTTCACCGAGTGGACTTTGGAATCCACCCGAGACTGGGCGACGATGATCGCCATGAGGTAGCTCAGGGTGATGGCGATGGTGGAATCGGACAAATAGCTGATGATGGTGGCGAGGCTAAAGGCAACTGCTGCATGGCCGGAAGGCATACCGCCCTTTAGAGGCGTTCCCTCCCCCACCACAGCCTTGGTGAGGATCACCGATAAGGAAACGATGACCAGCACCACCAAAACCAGATACGGACTGGCGTGTTTCACCAGCTGAACCCCCCGGTAGGTGAAGGTGGTAATCTCATTCCAGAAGATGAAATAGCCCACGATCACGGCGTTGATCGTCGTCAGGAGCACCGCAGCGGCCGCCGTGTTCTTGGCGATCTTAGCCAAGGGGTGGTAATGGTTGGTGGTGGCGTCAATGGCGCTTTCAATGGCGGTGTTGAAAAGTTCAGCGGACATGACCATGGTGATGGCGATGCACAGCACCAGAAGCTCCGGCTTTGTGATGTCCGTGAACAGGGAAAAGATGATGACCCCGATGGCGGCCACCATATGGATCTTCATGTTTCGCTGGGTTCGGACCGCATAGATGAACCCGGATATGGCATAATTGAAACTGTCGATGAGACCTTTAAAATTCATCCTTCCACCTTCCTAATCCCGCGTAATGGCCAGCTTCCCCAGAATCCGCTCCTCCACATCCCGCATTTTGGCCTTGTCTTCTACTTCCATATGGTCGTAGCCCAGAAGATGAAGCACAGAATGAACCGTGAGATAGCATACCTCCCGCTTCAGGGAATGGGCATACTCTTCACTTTGTTCCAGGGCCCGTTCCAGGGAAATCACAATGTCCCCCAGAAGCAGCGCATCCCCGTCAAAATACTGATCCCCGAAATCATAGTCCCGGTAGAGGTCCGTATAGGTAAGCCCGGGTTCATAGTCAATCATGGGGAAGGACAGGACGTCGGTGACCGCATCCAGATTCCGGGTATCCCGATTGATTTCCCGGATGGCCTCATTGTCCACCAGGAGAACACTGACTTCGGCCTCATACTGTACCCCCTGGTCTAATAGGGAAGCTTCAATGGTTTCCCGGATGGCTTCTTCCAACCCGGCCTCCATTTCCACGATGGTTTGCTCGTTTTCGATAATGATCATTCTTATACACCCATCCTACTTTAGCAGTTTTTTGCGTTTGTCTTCCGGATACTCGATCCGTTCATGATAAATGGAGCCCAGGGTCTTCAGGAAGCTCAGCCGGATTTTGGCTACTTCGCTGAAGGTGATGTCGCATTCATCCAGCTGGCCATCCTCCAGTTTGTCTTTAAAAATCTTGTAGACCATGGCTTCCACTTTCCCGGCGGTGGGTTCTGTGATGCTGCGCACTGCAGCTTCCACGCTGTCTGCCAGCATCATGATCCCGGCTTCCCGGGATTTGGGCTTGGGTCCGGGATACCGGAAGTCTTCTTCCTTGATGGAAGAGTGATCCTCCGTATTGTTCTTCATGGTCAGATAAAAGTACTTCACCAAGGTGGTCCCGTGGTGCTGGGCAATCATATCCTTGATCTCCTCGGGCAGCTTGGCTTTTTCCGCCATCTCCAGCCCGATTTTTACATGGTTGAGAATAATCAGGGTGGAAAGATTCGGAGAAATCTCATCATGGGGGTTCTTGGAGCCAATCTGATTTTCCTTGAAGAACTGGGGTCGGGAAAGCTTTCCGATGTCATGGTAATAAGCGGACACCCGAAGCAGGATGCTGTTGGCATGAAGCTCCTCCGCTGCCGCTTCTGCCAGATTGCCCACCATGATGCTGTGATGATACGTGCCCGGGGCTTCCATCTGTAGCCGCTTCAACAAAGGATTATTGGGATTGGCCAGTTCCAGGAGCTTGATTTCCGTCACCACATTGAAGGTATTCTCAATGATGGGAAGTACCCCAATGACCATAATTCCGGAAGTCAGCACGCCAACTCCGGCGAACACGGCGTTCTGAAGAGAATCCATCACCGATGCGGAAAGGAGCAGCCCCATCCCCAGGGCAAGAAGCATGGTTACGGCACCGATGGAGATGCTGGAAAGAATAATATCATTGCGCTCCTCCACTTTCTTCAGGAAGATTACGCTAAGCACCGAAGTGAGCATGAGGAGAATCAGGACCTGGACGTTAAATCCGGTGATTACCGCCATCATAATGGCGGTGAACATGGCCAGGGTCTGCCCCACCCGTTTCTTCACCAGAATGGTGAGGAGCATGGGCAGAAACGTATAGGGCAGAATAAACGGACTGATGATCACCAGCACCCGGGTCATGAGGAGGGTGGTGCTGATGAGGAGAAAAATCAGGGTCATCCGTTTGAGATCGTCATAGATGGGCCGGTAAAACCTTCGCAGGTAATAGACCATGAGGCCGTGGAGGGACAGAACCACTCCGGCCAGTCCCAGGAAAGGAAATACATTGAATCCGCTCCGATTGAGGTACCCCAGCTCTTCCAGAATCGCCAGCTGGTTGGCGGTGATGGGCTCCCCTTCGGTGACAATCGTCTGGTTCTTCTTGATGATCACTGGGGTCACGCTGTCCCGGGCTTCTTCCTGAAGCTGCAGTGTGGCCGCCTCATCAAAGGAATAGTTCGGTTTAATGAGCGCCACAGCAAAACTCTTCATCGCTTCTTTTGCCGTCTCGGAAAAATTGATGCTTTCCACGGCATCGCTGATTTGCGTTTTGGACTGTTCCAGCTTCAGCGGATCATCTTCCTCCAGCGGCGTATCATAAATCTTCGAGATGCTGTTGTTCATGATGTTCATGGCGTAGCGCAAATCGCTGTTGTCGATGGACAGGAGGGCCAGATACCCTTCCGGAGTAATCCCGTAGGTGCCCTTCGCCGCCAAAAGTCCGGCAATTTCTGAAGTGGATACCAGAGGATTGCGGGAACTGATGATACCATTGAAGAAATCACTATTCTCCTTCAAGGCTGCCCTTCGTACTTCCGGATTCTGCTTGTACTGCCGCTGCACATTGTTCACGGCATCGGCAATGAGGGCCTGGGTGGTCATTTCGTCCACCAGGTCCACATTGGCTTTAAAATCCACCGGAGCGATATCGCCCGCGGCCAGATCATATTTTTTATTCACGATACTGGTGACCAGTACACCAAAGGACACCACCATGGACAAGACGATAACACCGCCTCTAAGCCAGGCTTTCCGATCGATTTTCATCTCATCTCTCCTCAAGGGCCTTTCGCCATCGCCATGGGAAAATCCCTCTATTTGTTAACTCCAGTGTAGCAAAGTCTGCCCCGGATTGCCACCAGGGCCTTTGCCGCCGCGGATCATTCAAAGACAATCAGGTCTTTTCCGGCTCCTTGGGGTTCGTTCTGGAGTACCTCCAAAACCTTGCCAAAAGGGACTTCCTGGCGCAGGGTTTCCTCGAGTTGTGCCGATTTCCAGGAAGTGGCGAGAAGGCCAAACAGCTTCTCCTTGAGGTCTCGGGGAGCTTGAACCGAATCGACGCCCTTCAGGGTGACACCCCGGAGGATAAAGGGAAATACCGTGGACTGGAAACTTGCTCCTGCGAGATTTCCTGAAGCGGCCACCACGGCGCCGTAGCGGACCTCCGTCAAAATATTGCCCAGGGCTTCTCCGCCCGCGGCATCCACCACCCCATCCCAAGTCTCTTTGGAGAGGGGTTTTCGGGGTTCCAGGAGCGTACTGTGCAATATGACCTCGTCGGCGCCCAGAGAGCGCAGATACCCATCGTGGGCTGGGTTTCGCGTCACTGCCGTGACATGATGGCCCAGGGCCTTCAGGATCAGTATGGCATGGGAAGCCACACCTCCAGTGCCTCCCGTGACGAGAATTTTCGCCGGAGCCTTCAGTTCGCCCAGGGCGTGGACAGACAGGGCTGCCGTCAGGCCCCCGGTTCCCAGGATCATGGCTTCCTTCGCCGTCATGGCTGAAGGGATTTTACAGACAAAGGACTCATGGACCTCCACCTGTTCGCGGTAACCGCCCCAGGTGTCGGTGCCAAAGCCAAAGCCCGTGAGAAACACCTGGTCTCCAACAAGAAATCTTGATGACCGAGTTTCCGTGACCACGCCTGAAAAATCGATGCCCGGAACCATGGGATACTGGCGAACCACACGAGTTTTGGGATTCATGGCCAGACGATCCTTATAGTTGATCCCGGAAAATTGTACCTGGATCCGCAGTTCCCCTTCCTCCAGGGGTTTCGCCGTCACCGATTCATAGGCTGCCGTCCCCTGTCCATCTTCATTTCGGAGGATCAGTGCGCGATAAGTCTCCATAATTCACTCCCTCTCCCCAGAATCCGCATGCCTGGAGATTTGTTTTCTCTCATTATACCCTGATTTCCCCACTTCTCACTACCTTAATTTCACATCCTGATTTTCACGCAAAATAAATGCTCATCCTAATCCATACGGACCAGGATGAGCTTCATCTTATCTAGTCAAATAATCCTTCACCAGGGAACTGACGAGCTTATTGTCGGCCTTTCCTGTGATTAACGGTCTGAGCGCTGCCATGAGTTTCCCCATGTCTTTCATGTTATTTGCACCAATTTCCTTAGCTGTATTCTCAACCAATTCAATTATTTCTTCTTCTTTTAACTGCTTTGGTAGATAACTGAGTAAAGTCTCTATTTCGAAGTTTCCCTGGTCAACCAGGTCGCTTCGGTTGCCTTTTTCAAATTCGATTACAGCGTCTCTTCTCATTTTCACTTCTCTGGCGAGAATTTCAATGATCGTTTCCTCAGTCAGATCGGCTCGCGCTTCCTTTTCCGCATAGAGAATCGCAGATTTTGCCATGCTTAATACACTGGCTTTCGGCTTATCCTTGCTTTTTAGGGCTTCTTTCCAATCGGCCTGAAGTCTTTCTTTTATGGTCATCACTACACCTTCTTAAAGCAAGTACTACTTGAACTTTCTCTTTCTGGCAGCTTCTGACTTCTTCTTGCGCTTAACGCTTGGCTTCTCGTAGTGCTCTCTCTTCCTGACTTCGCTAAGAACACCTGCTCTTGCACACTTCTTCTTAAATCTTCTGAGCGCATTCTCTAAAGATTCGTTCTCTCCAACCTTGATCTCTGACATTCATTATCCCTCCCTCCGCTAGTTAAAAATATAAATATCAGCCTTTAGGGCAAAATAACACACTGATAATTATAGTACAAAACCAATCATCAGTCAATGTTTTTAGCCTGGAGGCCAGGACAAACTTCTTCCCCCCAGCAAGTGGAAATGCAGATGATCCACAGACTGGCCACCATCCTTCCCGGTGTTGACCACAATGCGGTACCCGCTTTGGGCAATTCCTTCAGCCTCGGCCAGCTGTTTCAGAACCACATAGGCCTTGGCCACCACGGCCGCTGAAGACTCATCCAGGGCATTCACCGAGGAATGATGAACCTTGGGGACCAGAAGGATATGGGTGGGGGCTTTGGGATCGATGTCCCGGAAGGCGTATAGGTCGTCATCTTCATAAACTTTTGTGGAGGGAATTTCTCCACGGACAATTCGGCAGAATAAACAATCCATTTTTTTCTCCCCCCTTCCGGTTCTAGAATTCAGTTCTATTATACACAATTTTTCCGAAAATAGTCCGATAATTCTTCAAGTTCCCGGGAAGTTTTCCGTAAAAGGACTTATGACGGTTGGCTAAACCCAAGATCCACCAGGATTTCTCCCTGCAGCACATCACCCTTTAGGCCTGTAAGCTTTGTGGGCAGGATCTTCCCCTGAAGATTTACCGCTGATGGGACCCGCACCTGGAGATAATTGGGGGTATAGCCCAGATGGACGCCGTTTTTCCCTTCTTCGAAGAGGACCGGCAGAACCTGCCCCACATGACGGGCGAGGAATTTCTCTTCCCCCCGGCGGCTGATCATCATCACCCGGCGGCTCCGGTCTTCCTTCACGGCACTTTCCACTTCATTGGGGAAGTTGAAGGCCGGTGTTCCTTTTCGCGGACTGTATTTAAAGGTATGGATCCGGGTCAGCTGGAGCTTTTCCAAAAATGCAGCCGTTTCCTCAAACTCCCCTTCACTTTCTCCGGGGAAGCCCACGATGACATCGGTGGTCAGGGACACTTCAGGAATGGCTTCCCGCAGCGCCTTCACCACTGCCGCAAACTCCTCCGCGGTGTAGCGGCGGTTCATGCGCTTCAGCGTGGCATCACAGCCGGACTGCAGCGACAGGTGGAAATGGGGACAAAGCTTCGTCAGCGCCAGCACCCGAGACAGCCTTTCCCCCTGGAAAAACATGGGCTCGATGGAGCCGATGCGGATCCGTTCGATGCCCGGGATTTGTTCCACGGCCTCCAGGAGATCCAGAAGATCCATTTTTTCCGCCAGCTCCTGGCCATAGGACGCGATATGGATGCCAGAGAGGATCACTTCCCGGTATCCATTCCCGGCCAAGGCTTCGATCTCCTTTAGGAGAACCTGGGGATTCTTGCTGGAGATCCCGCCCCGGGCATAGGGAATAATGCAGTAGGAGCAGAAGCGGTTGCACCCGTCCTGGATCTTCAAAAACGCCCGGGTTTTTCCTTCGTACCCGGTGACGCCCAGATCCTCGAACTTGTGGTTGAGCAGAAGGCTGTCCGAGACCGCCACGATCTGTTTTCCTTCAGCCATGGCCCGGTTAACCTGGAACACCACATCGCGTTTATCCCGGGAACCCACGATGACATCCACCCCTTCAATGGCCATGACTTCGTCCTTGCTCACCTGGGCTAAGCAGCCCACCACGGCCACAATGGCCTGGGGATTCTGCCGCTTGGCCCGGTGGATGTACTGGCGGGATTTCTTCTCGCCCATATGGGTCACCGTGCAGGTGTTGATGACATAGACATCGGCAACGGAATCAAAATCCGTGAGGGTATATCCATCCTGGACAAACATTTCCGCCATGGCTTCCGTATCATAGACATTCACCCGGCAGCCCAGGGTTTGGAAAGCTACTTTCATTTATCTACTCCCTCCCATATCCCCGTAAAAGGTCTGCACCAGGGTCAATGCGGTAAATCCTGCAGTTTCGGTGCGAAGAATCCGCTGACCCAGGGTGATGATCCGCGCGCCTCGGCGGCGGAGTTCCTCGATCTCTGCTTCCTCAAATCCTCCCTCGGGACCGATGAGGATGCCGCAGGAGGCGGCCTTCGGCTGATCTAGAACCAGCCGGTGAAATCCGAATTCTTCGGCGTTTTCATAGGGAACAAGGAAAAGATCCAGGTGTGGAATTTCCTCCAGCATTTTTTCAAAGCTCATGGGCTCCTCAATGACGGGAATTCGGCTGCGCTTGGACTGTTTGGCCGCCTCCAGGGCGATGCGGTTTAGCCGGTCCATTTTCTTGAACTCCGTGCTGTTGACCACCACCCGCTGGGTCTTCACTGGTACAATACGGGTAACGCCGAGCTCTGTGCACTTCTGGACGATGAGGTCCATCTTTCCCGCCTTGGGAATTCCCTGGTAAAGAGTGACTTCCACGGGACTTTCCGTGCTCACTAAAGAGCGCTCCAGGAGCTCCACCACGGAGCGGGTCTTCCCGATCTCCAGGACTTTCCCGCGAAAGTCCATGCCCCGGAGGTCATTGATCAGGACTTCCTCCCCTTCCCGGACCCGCAGCACCCGGGAAAGATGCTTATGATCATCCCCTTCAATGATGGCACAGTTCTCTTCAATGAGGGGGGTGAAAAACTTATGCATGGCTGACCTCAGCCACAATGCAGACCCATTCGCCCTGGTGACGGGTTTCCAGCACCGAGAAGCCTTCCTTGGCGAGAGCTTCCTTCACCATGGCTTCCTTTTCCCGGATGATTCCGGAGGAGATGAAGACCCCCTGATCCTTCAGCTTGAGCTTCACATCGGGAAGGAGCACCAGAATAATTTCCGCAATGATGTTCGCCACGATGATATCCGCCTGGCCCTCCACCACATCCATGAGGTTTCCGTGGAGAATGGACACATTGTCCAGGGCATTGTGGCCCACATTCTCCTTGGCGGAGTCCACAGCCACGATATCCAGGTCTACACCCACCACTTCCTTGGCGCCCAGTTTCGAAGCGCCGATGGCGAGAATCCCGGAACCCGTACCGATGTCGAAGACGGTGGTATCCGCCCGCATATAGTCCTCCACGGCTTCCAGACACATTCTGGTGGTTTCATGGGTGCCGGTGCCAAAGGCCATGCCCGGATCCATATGAAGAATGATCTCGCCTTCCTTGGCGGTGTATTCTTCCCAAAGAGGCTTGATGACAAATCGCTCGCCCACCTTGATGGGCTTGTAGTACTTCTTCCATTCATTGGCCCAGTCGGCCTCGTTGACTTCCTTGGAAAGAATTTCCACGTCGCCGAAGGGGACACCGAAGCCTTTGGCTTCCTCCACCTTCTGCCGGATTTCTTCCATGACCGTCTCCACCTCGGTGCCGATGTTGAAGTAAGCCTTCACCACGGCCTTGTCCCGCCCCTGCTCAAAAATATTGATATCGGCGAAATCCCAGGTCAGGGGACCCTGCTCCCGGCCAAGGATATCCTGGGGATCCTCAATGGATACCCCCTTCACGTCCATGGTATATAACACACCCTGGATATATTCCAAATCCTCGGGATTCAGGATAATTTTTATTTCATTCCAACTGCTCATCTTTTTCTCTCCTTGATCTCTATTCTTCTCATCTTGTGTGTAGATTATATCAAAAGTCCTCTTCCCCTGTCCACGCCTGCCAACTCTTCACGCTTGGAGGTTGCTCTGGGGACACCAGGAACTGTTCGCCAAGATCAATCTTTTTAAAATTCCTCGTCTTTATCGGGAGATTTGATATAATGAAAACAATCGGGTAAACCGTTCTCATTTATTCAAAATACGAAATTCGGAGGACTACTATGGCAGATCCCGTTCTGAAGCTTCTTTCTCAAGATCCCGCCTTCCGCAGCAAAGACAATACCCTCATGGGGGAGTTCCATGGTTTGTGGTTTTCAGTCAATGCGGCATCCAGCACTTATACGCTCATCACTTCAATTCATCTTCCCGATGAAGGGGCTTTCCAGTATTTCCAGACCTTTCTGGAACCCCTGCGGAAAACCCACAAATTCGTGTATCGCATGGAAGACGGCCATATTCTGATTCTGACCCTGAACCGGAAAATGACCACCAAAGCCACCGCCGAGTATCTTCGCGGGGTACTGGACGATGTCGCCTCCACCCTCGCCGCCCAGGGGTACCAAAATTCCTGTCACCTCTGCAACAAGGAAGGCCGTTTTTCCGCCTACCGCATTGGGCAGATCAGCGCAGAAGCCTGTCCGGAGTGTATCGCGCAGGTCCAGGAAACCCTGGCTGCCGTGAAGGAGCAGGAAGTGCACAGCGGATCCTACGTCAAAGGCCTTGTGGGCGCCCTACTGGGGTCCCTCCTTGGCGGGGTGCTCTGGGTGGTCATCTCCTATCTGGGCTTCCTGGTGGCCTTAGTGGGCTTTGCCATGGGGTACTTGGCCTACCACGGCTACAAGTCCTTCGGCGGCAAGATCGGCAAGGGCATGACCCCCATTATTCTGGGTTCCCTCGTTCTCACCATCATCCTTGCCAACGTGGTGGAGGTAGCCCTGGGACTTCTCATGTCTCCGGAACTGGGCCTCACCGCCTGGGAATCCTTCGCCGTGGCTCCCCGGGCCCTCTTTGACAGCGAACTCTTCTATGTGGGCGAAGTCTGGAAAAACATCGGCCTGGGTCTCCTCTTCGCCTTCTTCGGTGCCTCCAACATCATCCGAAACACCATGGAGGAAGGCAGCCACAAGCACTTGGAACTGGAAGAGTACTAAACTCCAATCAAGCGAAAAAGATCATGCGAGGCATGATCTTTTTTTCTTGCTAGCTATCCGAACAGGTTGAACTTCTTTTTGTCCTTCTTCCCGTCCTTCTTCTCCGCTTCCTGCTCCTTGCCCACGATCTGACCGGAGGCTTCCAGGAACTGGTAGAGAGCTTCCTTCTGGGCATCGTTCAGCTTCTTGGGCACGTCCACAATGACGTTGACGAACTGGTCGCCGCGCTGGCCGCTTCGGGAATTCACAAACGGGACGCCCTTGCCCTTGAGGCGGAAGAGCGTACCGGACTGGGTTCCCGAAGGAACTTCATAGGATACGTCTCCGTCGATGGTGGGCACCACAATTTCTTTGCCCAGGGCTGCCTCGGCAATGTTGATGTGGGCATCCACGTAGATGTCATTGTTCTTGCGGATGAAGAACTTGTGGGGCTTCACATTGAGCACAATATGGAGATCCCCCTGGGGACCGCCCTTGGTGCCTTTGTCGCCCTGGCCCCGAAGGGGCATCACATTGCCCATATCCACCCCGGCAGGAACCTTGACCGTGATTTTTCTTCTCTGACGGGTCTGTCCTTTTCCCTTGCAGTTATCGCAGGGATCCGTAATGATCTCGCCGGAACCGCCGCAGGTGTTGCACACCATTTCCTGGACCATGTTGCCGAAGAGGCTCTGTCGCTGAACGCGGACTGTGCCCGAACCGTGACAGGTTTTACAGGTTTCCGGATGGGTTCCTTTTTTCGCTCCGCTGCCGGCACAGACTTCACAGTCCTCCGTGCGGGTAATATTGATTTCCTTTTCAACGCCGAATACCGCTTCTTCAAAGGTGAGATCCAGCTTGTATTCCAGATCTGCCCCTCTGCGCGGACCCGTGCGTCTGCGCTGACCGCCGCCACCGAAGCCGCCGCCGAAGAAGGTTTCAAAAATATCGCCAAAATCGCCAAAGTCTTGGGCACTGTACTGTCCGCCACCCTGACCATAACCGTTGAAGTCCGTTGTTCCGAACTGATCATACTGGGCTTTTTTCTGCGGGTCCGAGAGCACCTGATAAGCTTCATTGATTTCTTTGAACTTTTCTTCCGCTTCCTTGTCCCCCGGGTTCTTATCCGGGTGGTACTTGATCGCCAGCTTCCGGAAGGCGCTTTTGATTTCTTTCTCGTCGGCACCCTTCTGAAGTCCCAGGACCTCATATAAGTCTCTTTTTGCCATTCTCACACCACCTATGGATTACCATGCCTAAGACCAGGCACAGGAATGCCGTCTAATCTTAATTAGGGAAGGGCTTTGGCGCCCATCCCTAATCAGCTCTTGTATTATACCTTGATTACTTGTCGTCCTCAACCTTAAAATCGGCATCCACAACATTGTCGTCCTGGGGACCAGCCTGTGCCCCTGCCTGAGCATTCTGGGCCTGGGCTTCGTAGATCTTGGAAGAAACCTTGTAGAACTCATTGGTCAGTTCTTCCGTGGCTTTCTTCACTTCTTCCACATCGCTGCTGTCCTTGACCTTCTTCAGGGCTTCCAGCTTTTCCGTGATCAGCGCCTTGTCTGCAGCATCGATTTTATCCTTCAGCTCTTCCAGGGTCTGCTCCGTCTGGTAGATGGCCTGATCTGCATTGTTGTGGGCTTCCACTTCGGCCTTCTTCTTGCGGTCTTCTTCGGCGAAGCGTTCAGCTTCCTTGACAGCCTTGTCGATTTCATCATCGGAAAGGTTGGTAGAGGCAGTGATGGTGATGTTGGCTTCCTTGCCGGTGGCTTTGTCCACGGCAGTGACCTTCACGATGCCGTTGGCATCAATGTCGAAGGTAACTTCGATCTGGGGGATTCCACGCTTTGCTGGGGCAATGCCAGACAGGGTGAATCTTCCCAGGGTCTTGTTGTCCGCAGCCATCTGACGCTCGCCCTGAACCACGTGGACTTCCACGGAGGTCTGGCCGTCAGCGGCGGTGGTGAAGATCTGGCTCTTTCGGGTGGGGATGGTGGTGTTGCGCTCGATGATGGCTGTGGCCACTCCGCCGTAGGTCTCCAGACCCAGGGTCAGCGGGGTTACGTCCAAGAGAAGGATGTCCTTCACTTCGCCGGTGAGCACACCTGCCTGAATGGCTGCACCCAGGGCTACCACTTCATCGGCATTGACGCCCTTGGAAGGCTCTTTTCCCGTGAACTCCTTGATGGCATCCACCACGGAAGGAATTCTTGTGGAACCGCCCACCAGGATCACCTTGTCGATATCGTTCATGGTGAGACCAGCATCGGACAGCGCCTTCTTCATGGGCTCGATGGTGGACTTCACCAGATCGCCGGTGAGTTCATTGAACTTGGCGCGGGTCAGGGTCATGTCGATGTGCTTTGGTCCTGTGGCATCTGCGGTGATGAAGGGCAGGTTGATGGACGTGGTCATGGAGGAGGAAAGCTCGATCTTGGCCTTCTCCGCAGCTTCCTTCAGACGCTGCAGGGCCATCTTGTCGGTTCTCAGGTCTATGCCATTGTTCTTCTTGAACTCGTCGGCAATGTAGTTCATGACGCGGTCATCGAAGTCGTCGCCGCCCAGATGGGTGTTACCATTGGTGGACAGGACTTCGAAGACGCCATCGCCCAGATCCAGGATGGACACGTCGAAGGTTCCGCCGCCCAGGTCAAAGACCAGGATCTTGTGAGCTTCGTCGGTTTTGTCCATGCCGTAGGCCAGGGATGCGGCGGTGGGCTCGTTGATGATTCGCAGAACTTCCAGTCCGGCAATCTTTCCGGCATCCTTGGTGGCCTGACGCTGGGAGTCATTGAAGTATGCAGGCACGGTGATGACGGCCTGGGTGACCTTTTCGCCCAGATAAGCCTCAGCATCTGCTTTCAGCTTGCCCAGCACCATGGCGGAGATTTCCTGGGGAGTGTAGTCTTTTCCGTCGATGGCATACTTGTGGTTGGTTCCCATATGGCGCTTGGCCGATGCTACGGTTCTGTCGGGGTTGGTGATGGCCTGACGCTTGGCCACCTGGCCCACCAGTCTTTCCCCGTTGGCCAGGAAAGAGACCACGGAAGGGGTGGTTCTTGCGCCCTCCGCATTGGTGATGACGACGGGGTCTCCGCCTTCCATGACGGCGACAACGGAGTTCGTGGTTCCTAAATCAATACCGATAACTTTTGCCATTTTACAATTCCTCCTAATTTGCGACTTTCACGACGCTGTATCGAATAATCTTGTCTTCTCGCTGATAGCCCTTGATGAAGACCTGAACGATCTCCTTTTCCCCCAGGGCAGGGTCATCCACGTGCATAACGGCATCATGGAAATTGGGATTAAAGGGTATGGTGGTGGACACTTCTTCCACCTTCAGTTTTTTCAGGGCATCCTGGAAAATCCCGAGGGTCATTTCCACGCCTTTTCGCATGGAGGGAAGATCGGCGTGCTCCACTTGAAGGGAAGCTTCCAGACTGTCCATGATGGGAAGAATCGTCTTCACCACATCATTGATGCTGTCGGCATAAAGCCCTTCCTTCTCCTTCTGGGTTCTCTTCCGGTAGTTGTCATATTCTGCGCTGAGCCTCTGGAGCCTGTCCTTTAGCGCAGCGTTCTCATTTTCAGCTTTCTTCAGTCTGTCCTGGAGCTCTTTTTTCTTCTTAAACATTTCTTTCATCTCGATGACGTCCTCACCCTTCAACTCCTCGGCCTCTCCTGTTCCTTGCGGATTTTCTTCAGGGGCTTCCGGATTTTCCCTCGTTTCGGTTTCCGGGTTCATCGGCTCATCGGCCAGATGTTCTTCCAGGTTCTTATTCTTATCCTCCGTCATTTCCATCCTCCTCGTTGAGCTTTTTACCCAGCTCTTTTTTCACGTTATTTATAATCGACACCACTTTGGAATAATCCAGCCGCCGAGGACCGATGAGATTAATGGTTCCCACGCTCTCGTCGTTGACCTTGTACTGGGTGGTGATGATTGTCAGATCTTTGGCCTCCGGAAGCGTGAGCTCGTCTCCGATGGTGATGATCACATCGTGATCCTGCCTCTCCCCTTTTTCCAAATCATGGAAGAGAAGATCCGGCTGATCCAGAAGGTTCAAAAAGTCCTTCATTTTGTTGAGATCGGCAAACTCCGGATAATTCAGGACTTTGGCCGTTCCGTCCACAAAGTACTTGTCTTCGGAAGCTTCCTCCGTGAGACTTTCGTAGATGGCCGAGAGTATGGAGAGAAACAGCTCATCGTAACCCTCCAGGTCATTCTTCAGGGAGTTGACGATATGGAGGTTGATGTCCTCGATATTCATCCCCTTCAGCTTGAGGTTCAGCAGATTGCAGATGTTCAGGAGCACTTCCGGCGACGGCGTGTCGTTGAGTTTGATCACCTTATGGGTGATGGTGCCGTTGTCCGCCATGATGACGGCCAGCACCGTGTTCTTTTCCACGATCATCAGCTGGATTGCCTTCAGGTGGGCCTGACTGATATTGGGCTTGCGGGTCACCACCGCCAGGTTGGTGAGCTCCGACAGCATCATGGCGGTCTGCTTCATAATTTTGTCGATCTCCGTGGCGGCCATGGTGACGATCTTATCCCGGATGAACTCCGCTTCTTCCACGGTTAAGGCATCCAGGGTCATGAGCCGGTCAATGTACATCCGATAGCCTTTGGCGGAAGGAATCCGACCGGAAGAAGAATGCAGCTGATCCAGGTAACCCAGCTCTTCCAAATCCGCCATTTCATTGCGGATGGTGGCGGAGCTTACCCCCAGCTGATATTTCTTTTCCAAAGTCCGGGAACCCACCGGTTCGCCTGTGGTGATGTAATCCACCACTATGGCTTTCAGGATCTCCATTTTTCGTCGGTCCATACTTGTTGCCATCGCATTTCACCTCTTTGTTAGCACTCTCGCTTGTTGAGTGCTAAAGCCTACGATATAAAAATATCATCGTCGATGATATTTGTAAATACCCCTAATCGGTATTTTTTTCGAGGCCATTGTTCAATTTTTGCATCCAATTCATAAAGATCAGGGTTTTCCGGGCAACTACTCCATTTTTCGCAATTTTTCATTGCCGGTGTGATTTTGGGATCTTGGCCAGGCCTTCATCCCAAAACCATGAACTCATTTTAACATCCGAAGATTAAATGAAAATTAAAGGGATGTAAAAAGTAATACCGGACCTCTCCCTGGGGTGGGAGAGATCCAGCCATCTTACTGCACGGTCTTTTCGATCTTCGTGAACCCCTTGGTTTTCACAAAATTGACCTCGTGGCGGAAATTCGTCAGGGCCTCGAAAGGGTTGGCTTCGGTAAAATCAATCTTCTCCAGCGTACTGCGGTCAATGAGGATGGACAGGATCCGCTCCTTCTCCTCCAGCCCGCTGTATTTGTTTTTCTCCATTTCCGATACTTCGATGAGGACATCTTCGATGGGCAGAAGATTGAAAAGGTTCCGGGCCGTGCGGAAAACCAGTCCCGTGACAAAACGGCTGGCGATCTCATAGTAGTCGGTTTTGGTATAGTCCTTCACGGAGAGTTTCCCCGTGGGAGTTAGGGTTTTATACTGCTCCGGAATGAAATCCGTGACACTGAGGGTCATGTCCGCCTTGAGGGAGTCTTCATCCGTATAGGTGAACTTCAGGCTGCGGATGTAGTTTCCCAGTTCTTCGCTGAGCTTGACTTCCTCCAAGGCCTCCAAATAATTGTCCTTGTTCTGTCCGAGGATTTTCTCCGCCAGCACTTTGTTGCTTTCCCAGGCACTGTAGAGGGCTTCATCGGCTTTCTTGGCCTCTTCCAGGTTGGCTTCCAGTTCCGCCATGACCGCTTTTCCCCCTCCGAAGACCCGCTGAAAGAGTCCGGGCCTTTGAGTCTCCAGCAGGGCTTTGGCTTCTTTGACCTGGGGACCGTCGGTACCTTTTTTAAAGGGTTCCTCTTCGCTTTTCACGGCATTCCAGTCGATGCCCCGGGGATAATCCTCATAGAGATGAAGACTGGTGATGAGGGCGATGTCCTCCTGGTAGGCTTTCACTTCCCCCGCCGGATCGATTCCCTTGGCGGATTGGAAAACCGGACGGTTGGACTCCTTCTTCAGGAGTTTTTTGGCCGAAAGGGTTTTGCTGTAGCTAAGCCCCGTGCCGGGTATGCTGAAAGTCGTGCGGGCATTGCCCGAGGTGCTGATGCTCTGGCGGAAGCCCTTGCCCCCGAAGGATACACTGGCCCCGCTTTTTCCAATATTTACCCGAAACAGTTTTCCAATTCTGAAACTTTTTCTGAAATTAAATCCCATGCCTTCGGCTCCTTTCTTCTGGGTCGTCTTATCCTTATTTTAAGCCACCTGTCTCCCGGTTGCAACGCTCTTTCCCCAACAGTCGCCATTCCCTTCCAAGGGGATGGACTGGGCTTAAAAAGACCGGGTAAACGGCACGAAACCTGTACGTGATGTACAGGTTTCGTGCCGGTCCCGCTTACAGACCTGCGGATTCCCAAATTGGGGGTTGGTCATCATGCTCTTGGGGAAGGCTCTCCCGAAGGGCCTCTTGCCGGGCTTCTTCCTGAAGCCGCTTTTTCTCCAGCTTCACCAGCTTTTCTTCCAGAAGGATTTCTTCCAGAAGCACCACATCCGCTTCGACGATGTCCTCCCAGTGATTCATGATGTTGTAGAGGTTCACCACATCCTGCTCATTGTAATTGAGGATTTTCAGAATCTTTTCCCTGGGCATGCGGGCGATGTAGTCCCGATCCTTGATGATCTTGGAGAAGGTCTTGGCCAGAGTCATGCCGGAGATGAGTTCCCCCTGCCGCTCGATGCGAAAAAGTCGCTCCAGATTCTTCAGCCCGATATTCCGATGGAAGCGATGCTCGTATTCCTTCTGCAGGTCCACCAGGATGAAGTTCTCTTCGAAATTAAAGTCGATCTCATACTTATGAAAGAGATGGTTGATCACCATGAAGTCATTGTTTCCGGAGAAGGTGACGATGTACTCCATGCCATTGACCTTCTGAAGCCGGAAGTACTTTTCCGTCATTTTCAGAATCTCCCGGGCATCCCGCTGATTCTCAATCATATACTGGGTGGAGTGGATGGCCTGGCTTTCCCGGCTGTAGGTGGCCGCTCCAAATACCCCGATGCAGATGGGCTCTTTATAAAGGTAGTGTTCCAGGTCGAAAAAAATCGCCTTGTCGATGATTTCCCGGTGATTGATCTTGAGGCTTTTCCGCGGATTCACCGGCTCCGCGGGGATCAACACATCATGTATCAGCAAGCTTATCCCTCTTTTCCAAAGTCATTGGCCAAATCCTCCAGCCGCACATGGTAAATGACATCCTTGCGTTCCACGGCCACTTCGGCCTTGGCCCGGACGGCGGGGTCACTGAGCACGAGGTTGATGAGTTCCCGTGTGGGATTCACCAGCACCGGATGGCCCACCAGCTGGAACATGCTGAAGTCGCCGGCGGTGTCCCCGTAGGCATAGGAGGAGTCCAAATCGATATCGTATTTTTCCTTCATCTCAAAAATTGCCCGCTGCTTGGACCGGCTGTCCCACATGGGGATGCATTCCCCTGTGTATCGATCCTTCTCGTCCAGGAGATACAGGGATCCTCGCCAGTCATCAAAATGATGCAGCGCAGCCATTTCCTTCACCAGTTCTGCAGGACTTCCGGAAATGGTGATGACCTTGTGGTCTTGTTCCTTGTGCCACTTGATCCGGTTCCGGGTGAAGAGATAGTTGCGCATGCCCTTATCTTCCACCACGTGGTGGATAATATGTTCGATGACACTGCGGTGGAAGCCCTTGATGGCTTCCGTGTAGATGGCTGCCATTTTGATCAGATACTCATCATAGGAACCGATTCTTCGGTCATACTGATCGTAGTAGGGTTTTACCTGCACATACCACTGGTTTTCCTTGATGATTTCACTGCGGATCATCCGCTTAAAAATCTCCTTCATGAACACTTCCCGGTAGAGGGTACCGTCAATATCAAAAAATGCTGCTGATCTCACCCTAATCTCTCCTTTCGATTTGATTCAGATCGTCAGTATCGACAGATCCAGCCCATCCAGACTGGTGATCCATTTGTCCGCTTCCGGGATTTCCTTGTCGCTGACGGCGATGACTTTCATGCCCGCGCGTTTCGCCGAAAGAACACCAGCATGACTGTCTTCAAAGGCTAGGCATTCGGAAGGATCCAAGTCCATTTCCAAAGCGCCCACCAGATAGACTTCCGGGTTGGGCTTTGGCGATTTCACTTTATACCCGTCCACCACATTATCAAAGTACTTTCGAAGTCCCGTCAGTTCGAGAATGATGTAGGCATTGTCGCTGGTGGAAGCAATGGCGGTGCGGTATCCGTTGGATTTCAGCTGCTCCAGAAAATCCAGGACCCCGGGGAGCACATCCTCCTCGTCGATATCCTTCACGGACTCCAGATACCAGTTGTTCTTTTTCCGCAGAACGCTGATCTTTTCCACCTCGCTCATGGAAATATCCTTCATCTCCAGAAGAATTTCCAGAGATCGGGAGCGGGCTACGCCCTTGATCTTCTCATTGTCCTCCAGACTGAACTCCTTGCCGTACTCCGCAAGGATTCTCTTCCAGGCCAAATAATGATAGCGGTCCGTATGGACCAGCACTCCATCCAGGTCAAAGATGACCCCTTTGATCCCCATTGTCAAACCTCCATATCCCAAAAGCCGCTTGGCGCAATGCTGAACTCCCCCGTAGAAAAAGTGATGGCAAAGGCATACCCATTGCCATATCTCCTCCTATTATACCGTATCTTCGGCCCCTTCCGCATCTTTTCTCCTTGTTATTATAATATCATTCCACACAAAGGCTTGACGCACAGAACCCAAGAGATTATAATAGGTCTGTAATTGATAATGACTTTCAATAAGGACGGTGTATCATGTGCGTTAATGATTTGAAGCTCGGCGAAAAAGCCACGGTGAGTGGGGTATTTGGCGACGAGAAACTTGTTAAAAGATTGTCAGCGCTGGGCTGTACGGAGGGCTGCGCCATCGAAGTGGTCAGTCAGGCTCCCTTAGGAGATCCCATCGTGCTGTCTTTCCGCGGTTCCAATTTGGCCATCCGCCGAAAGGATGCCCGCAGCATCCGCGTGGAGGCCAGAATATGACCAAAATTGCACTCATCGGTAATCCCAATGTGGGCAAAACGACCCTCTTCAACCTCCTCACGGGTTCCAATCAGTATGTGGGCAACTGGCCCGGCGTGACGGTGGAAAAGAAAGAAGGCTGCCATAAAGAGATACGAATTACGGATCTTCCGGGTATCTATGCATTAGATACCTTTTCTAATGAGGAAAAAGTCTCCAAGGACTTTTTGGAGAACGGGAAACCCGATCTGATCCTCAACATCGTGGATGCCTCCAATCTGGAGCGCAATCTCTACTTGACCACCCAGATCCTCCAGTATGGAATTCCTGTGGTCATCGCCCTCAACATGCTGGACATGGCCGATATGAAGGGACTCTCCATCGACCCCAAGATGCTGGAAAAAGAGCTGGGGATCCGGGTAGTGCCCATTCTGGCCACCAAAGGTCAGGGCATCGATCACCTCCTGGACGTGCTGAAGGACCGACGGGCCCTTCCCACGCCGAAACTTCGACACTATGAGGATGAAAAGACCGCTTATGCGGAAATTGGACGTATCCTGGAAATGTCGTCCCAGGTGGTGAAGGAATCTTCCTCCTGGACGGCAAAGATCGATAAAGTGGTGCTAAACCCCTTCCTGGCTTATCCCCTCTTCATCGGACTCATCTACCTGGTCTTCAAACTGACCTTCTCCTGGGTGGGTCAGCCCCTGGCGGACCTTCTGGACGGCTGGGTTCTCCCCGGCATTCAGGGAGGAGCTTCATCGCTCCTGGCGGGGACCAGCGAATGGTTCCAGGCCCTCATCGTGGACGGCATCATCGGTGGCGTAGGCTCCATTCTGGTGTTTCTCCCCATCATCATGACCATGTTCGCCGGCATCTCCATTCTGGAAGAT
The DNA here is from genome assembly GCF_018128025.1 of Proteiniclasticum sediminis. GTDB lineage: Bacteria > Bacillota > Clostridia > Clostridiales > Clostridiaceae > Proteiniclasticum > Proteiniclasticum sediminis. Next base: position 22,892 of record NZ_JAGSCS010000013.1, read on the forward strand.
TCCGGATATATGGCCCGAGCCGCCCTCATCATGGACAACCTCATGCGCAGAATCGGCCTTTCCGGCAAAGCCTTCATTCCTCTGCTCATGGGCTTTGGCTGCACGGTTCCGGCCATCATGTCCGCCCGGACCCTGGAGAGCGAGAAAGACCGAAAGCTCACCGCCCTCCTGGCGCCCTTCGTCTCCTGCAACGCACGACTCCCGGTGTTTGTCCTCTTCAGCTCGGTCTTCTTCCCGAAGAATCCCGAACTGGTGGTCCTGGGCCTCTACTTCACTGGAATGGTCATGGTGGTGCTGGTAGGCCTTCTCTTCAAAAACACCCTTTTCAAGAAGGACGAAGAGCCCTTCATCATCGAGCTTCCGGAGTATAAAGTCCCTTCCTTCTCCTTAGTGGCCAAGAGCACCTTGGACAAGGGCAAAGGCTTCATCAAGAAGGCTTCCACGGTCATCTTCTCCCTGTCGGTGCTGGTGTGGTTCCTGTCCAACTTCAACTTTGGCGGAATCTCCGCCATGGGCGACAGCCTCCTGGCCACCATCGGCCGGTTCCTGGCTCCCCTCTTTGCCCCGCTGGGCTTTGGCACCTGGGAAGCCGCTGTCTCCCTCATCACAGGCATCTTGGCCAAGGAAGTGGTGCTATCCACCATGGGCGTCATCTATGGCGCAGAGCTGACCACCATCCTTCCCACCATGTTTACGCAACTCACCGCCTTGAGCTTCCTGGTCTTTGTCCTTCTTTACACCCCCTGTGTGGCGGTCATCGCCACCCTGAAGAAGGAATACGGCGGCAAGTTCGCCCTCTCCAGTGCTCTCTTCTATTTCGCTGCAGCGTGGATCGTTTCCTTCCTGGTTTATCAGGCAGGATCCCTTATCTTATAGGAGGCTCAAGATGGAAATCGCCATTACGCTCCTCATTGTGGGCGCCGCTCTCTACTTTCTCTTCGGCAAAATCCGAAAAACCGCCAAGGGCGGCTGTAACTGTGACTCCTGTGTCACCAGCTGTCCCGTGTACGACGAACAAAAAGGCGGCCAAGGGCAGAAGATTGAATTTCTGACCAAATCCAAGCCCTGATCCCCATGGCATAAATCGCTACTAAATGAAAAACCATCCGCAAGGATGGTTTTTCGCGTTTATTCAAACTTATTGGGGTCCACTGCACCCTAGAGAAGGTTGGGCTCCCCATTGACGGCGGCCTGCTCATCCTCCATGAGGGGGATGACAATGCACCTTTGCCCGTCGATGATCTGGGCTTTGATCTGGGCCACCTTTTCCGGCTTCACCTGCAGGTTCACCGCGAACTCCGCTGCCGGATCCTCCTTCAGCGCTGCCGTTTCTTCCAGCTTCGTTCGCAGGGTCTCCACCTGGTGGCGAAGATCCTGTTCTTTTTTCCGCTCCTCGTGCTTTTTCACCAGCTTCTGATCCAGCATGCGCTGAGCAAAGGGCAGTTCCTTCCCAAAGTACTCGCCATAGATTTCCCCGAGCTTTTCCACGGTCTCTTCCGATGCGCCGGCATCGGAAAGAAGATCCTGGAAATGATCATGGGTCAGCACCAAAGGCTCTTCCTCCGCGGAGCCGTGGGTGGTTTCGTATTCCTCCAGGAAACCCTGGAGGCTGTCCTGGACTTCCAGGAGGAGATTTTCCGCCTCCTCCTCCGAGCCTACCACTTCCTGGATGACGCTGTGAAGCATTTCTCGCTGCAGGGCTGTGGTCTGCTTGGAATCGCAGCCCAGCACCTCTTCCATGATTTCCGGCTGGGGATCCTTGGGATTTTTCGTGTAGTACAGCACTTCATGGACATTGCTGCTGCGGTCGGTGAACGCCGGGAAAAGGAATCCCTGGGCAGGGGCTTCCACCATCCAGTCCCGATCACGCACCCGCATTTTCTTTTCCTCATCCTTGTAGTGAAGCCCTGGTTCGGAGAGGGTCACCGGACAGATGGCGCAAAGCACGTAGGCATAGGTTTCCTCCGACTCATCCAGCTTCAGGTTGTCACTGGTGCGTTTCATCACGTCATAGGCATCATGATACAGGAGGATCAGAAAATTGCCCGTATGCCCATAATGGGCGATAACGGACTGGTAAAACTCCTCCAGCAGGGCATCGTCCTTCAGTTCGCTGCTTTTCAGCTGCATGAGGAAGGTCTGTTTTTCATTATGGTAGCCTTCTCCCCGGTGAAACTCCAAATCCAGGAGGTTGTTTCCTAAAGCTCCGGACAGGACTTTCTTGGCGATATCCAGATACTTATGGAGTTCCGACTCCTCCAGGTTGAGAAACGTCTCCCGATAAGTGGTTACAATCTGCTTTTCGCCATTGACGTAGCAGCCGGTGACGCGGCTGAAGGTGCACTGATCTTTCTTGTATCGTTTTTTGATTTCCAGGATTTCTTTATGTTTCACTCATCATTCTCCTCTGGTCTCTTCATGGTGGCTTCAAAGGTCCATTATACCATCGAATGGAAAAACGAGATTTCAGACTTCTTTTTCCGCCAAGGCTTCGGCGGTTTGCTTCCGAAGGATCTCTTCGGCAGCTTTCAGCGCTCGGAGAAGTTCCCCCACGCTCCAGGCCTGGGCAAAGCACCCCTTGGATACGGTGGGCGCAAGCCCGTCAAAGATTTCGGCAATCTGTCCAATGCAGCCTTCCTGCAGCGTCCCCTCCAGCATGGAGAGGTCCGCCATCACCGCCGCTGCCGCTTTTGCGGTGAACCCGTGGACCTTGAGGTAGGCTAGATAATAGGCGCCCAAAGGAAATGCCCACACGGTGCCCTGATGGTATGCCGTATCCCGATCCCACAGGGAACCGCCGTAGAAGGGTTTGAACTCCGGATCCTTGGGCGACAGGGAGCGAAGGCCATAGGGCGTGTAGAGCTCTTCAAAAACCTTCCGAACTACTTGTTTTTCCCGCTGGGGATCCAGCATGCCAAAGGGCAGGGATACCGCCCAGATCTGATTGGGTCTCACCTGAGCATCATAGGGATTACCCGAAACCACATCATATAGGCAGCCCTTTTCCCCATTCCAGAATTTTTCCAGGAAGCTTTTTTTCACCCGGCCCGCCAGGTTCTCATAATCCTTAGCCCGGTCTTCCCCCTCCAGTAGCCGTTCAAAGTGAGCCATGGTCATGAGGGCGTTATACCAGTAGGCATTGATCTCCACTGGTTTTCCGTGCCTCGGTGTGGGCAGGACATCGCCTATGCGCACATCCATCCAGGTCACCTGCTCAAATCCCCCTCCGGCTTCCAGGAGCCCATCCTCATCCATGCGGATGTGGAAGTCCGTGCCTTTCTGGTACCAGTGCAGAATCTCTGCCATGACGGGCAGGGCCTCCCGGACGAAGTCCAGATCCTTAAACTCCTCATAGTAGGCGTGGAGGGCATAGATAAAGAGGAGCGACGCGTCCACGGTGTTGTACATGGGCGGCTTGTCCCCTTCAGGGAACATATTCGGCATGAGCCCTTGGTGGACATAGGCCATGAAGGTCCGGAAGATGCTTTCGCAGTCTGCTTTTCGTCCCGCGGCAATACCGCAGCCCAGAAGAGCGATCATGGTGTCCCGTCCCCAGTCCCCGAAGAAGGGATACCCCGCGATGATGGTTTTCCCTCCGGTGGATTCCCGGTCCACCACAAACTGGTCCGCCGCCCGGACCAGCTGCCGACCTAAGGCGGAGGTTATCCCAGCCTGGTCCTGAAGGTCTTTCTGCCGCTTAAGCTCCTCCCGGCGAAGGGTTTCCACGGATGCGGTCACGGGCTCCGTGCTGTAGATCAGGGATACCCGGCGGGTTTCGCCCTTTTCGAGGCGATAACGGAAACGGTGGTCGGAGAAAGCCTTCCCCACCGCTGACCGGTCATCCTTGGCGTCATCCTGGAAATAGAGATCCTCCTGCCAGGTTTCTCCTTCTAAAAGGAGCTCCCCGTCGCAGGCGAAATAGAGTTTTTGGCCATGGCGATGGATTTCCGATACCGTGACGTTTCCTTTTTCCCCGATCTTGGGCATTTCCCCCTTGGGCGTCATGCGCAGCCAGGGTTTCAGATCCACCACCACCGGTTCCTCTCCACCATTATGGAGAACATAATCCAGGGCCACCTGATTCCCCCCATGGGCCAGGAGAATGGTTTTTTCCAGCCTAAATCCCTGAACCTGATAGGTCCAATGGGGGAAGGGATTTACCTCAAAGCCCTGGAGATGGCGAAAGCCCTCCTGATTATGGGCATAGCCTACATATTCCTGAGAAAGAAGAGACACCGTCTTTCCCTCCCTATGGATCAGCTCCTCCACATTGCTCACCATCTGAACCCAGTTATTCGGGGCCTTGACGGAAGCCATGAGAAGCACCTGCTCCTGGCGTGCGCTGGATCCGATCATGGTAAGGCAGCTGTATCCTCCTTTTTCGTTGGTGAGCAGATAGCATTTTTCCTGCCCCCGACGCAGCGTATTCCAGTCCTGGCGTCCAAATACAAACTTCATTCTGTCCTCCTCGAGGGGATTCCCTCTTCTTCTTTTCTTTCTTCATGGTGTCATTGATCGAGCTTAAAGTCAATGAGGCAAGGACTCTACGCCCGAGAACATCTTTCTGGGTTTCCCCGGTGTGCCCTCATGAACTCTTTGTTAATGCGCTATACAATTTTCCGGCATTGATATACAATAACGATACGGGGATGAAAACCTGCAATATCAATCAAGGGGGTAAAAAAATGGCTAATGTTGTGTTTTATCGTTGCGCAGTCTGCGGAAATCTGGTGGCGCTCATTCGTAAGGGGGGCGGAACACTGGTGTGCTGCGGTCAGGAAATGGAAAAACTGGAGCCCAATACCACCGATGCCGCTACAGAGAAGCATGTACCCTTCGTGGTAAGAGAAGACGGAAAACTGAACGTCCAGGTGGGATCTACGATCCACCCCATGCTCGATGCCCATTTTATTGAATGGATCGCTCTGGAATCCGGAGATCGCCTGGAAGTGGTCCATCTGAAGCCCGGCATGGAGCCGAAGGCAGAGTTTGCCGATGTCTCGGAAGGAACAGTTTATGAATACTGTAACCTCCACGGACTCTGGAAAACCGATCTCTAAAATTCACAAAAGCAGCCCCCGGGCTGCTTTTCTCGTTTCACCCATTTCTCTCCTAAAGCAAAAACCGGTTCGCAAGAGCCGGTTTTTGCTTTATCCCAGGGAAGTCTTCCCAAAGCCCCCGTCACAGACAGCGGTTGAGCTCCATCTGCCGGGCTAACCTATGGATTATCAAATAAAAATCCCGTCTGTCCGGGAAGACAAACGGGATTTTCTCGTGGTAGGACGAACAGGACTTGAACCTGCGACTTCCACCATGTGACGGTGGCACTCTCCCAGCTGAGTTATCGCCCCAGAGAAGATACTCCTATTATAGTCCCTGAACCCGCATTAATGCAAGAATTCTCCACGATCTTTTTTGAAAACCTGAAAAAAGCTACTCCACGGGAATAAAGCCTAAAGCCTCTTTCGTGACCCCGTCAAGAATGACAAAGGCAAACTGATGGCTGGAGGAGTCCCCCAAGACCACGCCAAAATCATCCCCATCCAGAGGCCTCCAGGTCTCTCCCTGCCCCCAGTACTCCATGCCCGGCATAGCCGAGAGCTCCCGAAATTCCACTTGCATGGGGTCAATGCGGTCTTTTCCTTCCCAGGGCTGATGCTGTACAAACTGCCAGGCGGAAAGGATCGCCTGACGCTCCTCCATGGAGAGTTGCTGCCGACGGGAGATCCGGTCCTGAATCCGCTTTTCGAGAATTTCCAGCTCCCTGGATTCGGAAAAAGACGAAAGGGTTCCCTGGATTCGCCGGGAGAAAAGTGTTTTCAGATCCTGGGCATAGTCTGCCCCATCCCGAGGCACCTCATGGCCTGTGACCCTGAATCCGGCATCCCCTTTAGCCGTCCAGAGGACAACGGGAAGGGACACCCCCTGGTTGATCTCGGCCTCTTTTGTCATGGCCACCCCTTCCACCAGAGCCCAGACCTCCATTTTTCCGGAGAGTTCGTCTCGGTGAAGCACCTTCACGGCAGCAAAAACTTCCCCGGCATCCTCTCCTTGAAGGAGTACCCGAGACAGATAATTTTCCACCACCAGACGCTCTTCGTCGGAGATGTTTTGATTGACGGTGCAGCCCGTTAGGGGAAGCAAAAGGAGGAGGAAGATAAAAAGACACAGGGTAACTTTGCGCATATCATTCTCCCGGGCATACCGCCCATGCTGATGAAGGGATAACCGACAAAAGTGGAAGCTGCGAAAAAACTCATCCAAGATCTAATTTCTCCATAGAGGAACTGCCCCTTTGCAGCGCAAAGAGGCAGTTAATTTACATTTCTTCCACGGTTTCGATGCCCAGGAGTGCCAGGGCATTCTTGATCACCGCGGTGGTGGCCTGGACCAGAAGGAGTCTTGCCTTCTTCACCGCAGGCTCTGCGGAATTGATGGGACAGTTGTTGTAGAACTTATTGAAGTCCTTCGCCACCTGGATGACATACCGGGTGAGGATGGAGGGCTCATACTTTTCTGCCGCTGCCCCAATGGCCGCTTCAAAGCCTGCAAGGGTTTTGGCCAGCTCAAACTCCACGGCAGAGCTCAGCACCGTGAGATCGGCCTCATTCACCGCCTCATTCTTGCGCAAAATGCTCTTTCCTCGGGCATAGGTGTACTGAACATAGGGACCGGTTTCTCCGTCGAAGGAAAGAATTTCACTCCAGTCGAAGATGATGTCCTTTTCCCGGGAATTTTTGAGGTAGGTAAAGATGATGGCGCCTATGCCCACCTTCTTGGCGGTATCATCCTTGTTCTCCAGATTGGGATTCTTTTCCAGGATGATCTGCTTGGCTGTCTCCACAGCTTCCTTGAGAAGATCATCCAGAAGCACCACATCGCCTTTTCGGCTGGACATCATTTTGCCCGGGAACTTCACCAATCCAAAGCCCACATGGACACAATCCTTGGCCCAGTCAAAACCGGCCAGCTCCAGGGTCTTGAAGACCTGTTTGAAGTGCAGAGCCTGGGGGGTGCCCACGACGTAAATATTTTTATGGAAATCATAGGTTTCTTTTCGGAAAATGGCTGCCGCCAAATCACGGGTGGCATAGATGGTGGCTCCGTCGGCCTTCTTGATGATGGTGGGCGGCATGTTGAAGTCCTCCAGCATGACGACCTGGGCTCCATTGCTTTCGGTGAGGATCCCCTTGTCCTTCAAAAGATCCACCACGGCATCCATTTTATCGGAATAGAAGCTTTCTCCCGCATAGGAATCAAACTCCACCCCTAGCTCCTCGTACACGCGGTTGAACACATGAAGGGAAAGCTCACGGAACTGCTTCCACAGCTCCACCTCGTAGGGTTTTCCATCCTCCAGATTCTTGAAGTGCATTCTTGCCTCGTCATTGAGGGAGGGATCCAGCTCCGCTTCCTCGTGGAACTTCACGTAAATCCGGTTCAGCTCCTCAATGGGGGATTCTTCCAGCTTGGTAAGATCCACCCAGCGCTCGTAGCCGCTGATGAGTTTTCCAAACTGCGTTCCCCAATCGCCCAGATGATTGATCCGGACCACCTCATAGCCTTGTTTCCCGTAGATTTTACTCAGGGAATTGCCGATGACGGTGGTGAAAAGATGCCCCACATGGAAGGGCTTGGCAATATTGGGCGATGAGTACTCCACAATGATGCGCTTGTTTTCCCCCAGGGCTGTGGTGCCATAGGTTTCTCCCTGGCTGAGCACGGTTTCCACCGTATCCTTCAGAAAAGCCTGCTGATTCAGGAAGAAGTTCACATAGGGGCCCATGACTTCAATTCTTTCCACGGCATCCAGATGAAGCTTCTCTTTCAGCTCTGTGGCAATGCTGTTGGGGGCCTTTCTCAGGGTTTTGGCCAATTGGAAGCAGGGAAAAGCGTAGTCCCCCATCTCCGCCCTTGGCGGTATTTCAAGGAGCCTTTCGACATCCTCCTTGCTGATTTCCAAAGCGCCGGAAATGCCGGTGGCGATTAAATCTTTATAATCCAATGCTTTACCTCCTCCAGGTATCGGATGCTCCCTCGCGAAGCACCCCTGTTTTCCCATTTATTTTACTACACCCCGAGGTTCAAGTCCACACCGGCCTGATCTTGCGTTGTTTCTTTCCCTTGGATGGCCTTATGTTCCTGGAATTATGGTCACTCTTTCCCTGGGGAAGGAGCCCTCCGCCTCTGGAATTTCCTGTTGTCCTTGCCCATTTGGTGTATAATAAGGGTGACTGAAATCTCAGGAAAAGAGGGAATGAAATGGAGAATCTGGCACTTATTTATGTAGGCGGAAACACCACCCGATTCGCCCTATGGCAAATCAATGACGACCGCAGCTACCGGCTGTTGGAGTCTTATAAAGAAACCCTGAAGCTCGGCAGGGATACCATGGAAGAATATCTCATCCCCGAGCCCAAAATTGATCGGCTCGTGAACATCATCCGCAATTTTCGGGAATTTGCGGAATCGCTGAACGCCGATAAAATCTTTGTGATCCTTTCGGAGTTCTTTGCCCGCATCGACAATAAGGAGCAGATCCGCCTCCGCCTCCAGGCCGAAGCCGGGGTGGAAGCCATTGAACTCACCAGCGAGGAAGAACTGAGCCTGGATTACCTCGCCATCATCAATGCCATGCGCATCCGGAACTCCCTCATTGTGGACATTGCCGGTGGCTCCACTCAGCTGGCCTGGGTGAAGGATGGGCAGCTCATGGAATCCTATCTTTTGCCCATGGGCACCCTGACGCTCACTGCGAAATTCCATCTGGAAGAGATCGTATCCCAAGAAGCCCACCTGGCCCTGGATGCCCTCCTCTCCTCGGAAATCGACAAAATCCCCTGGCTTCACAATCTTCTCTTCGAAGATCTGATCTTCGTGGGCGGTTCCGCCCGGGCCATCAGTAAAATCGACCGGAAAAAGCGCCGATATCCCATCAGCATCATCCATGAATACCCCATGCAGGATTTGGACATCAAGGCCATGTATACCAACTTCATGACCAAATCGTTAAAGCAGCGCTATACCATCGACGGACTGGACAAGGACCGGGCGGATATCCTTCCGGGAGCCTTGGCCATCGTCTATGCCCTCTTGAAAAAAACCGGCATTCAGCAGATCCGCATCAGCGGTGCGGGAATCCGGGAAGGGTTCCTCTTCAGCTATCTCACCCGAACCTATGGGGAAATGCCGGACATGCTGGATCGCTCCATTGACAACATCCTCTCCCGCCATAATGTGGACAAGGAAAAGGCCGAAAGACGCTATCAGCTGACCAAGGCGATTTATGAGGGCCTGAAGGGCGTTCATCGCCCCTGGGAAAACCTGGATGAAATCCTCAAAGTCAGCGCCAAACTCCGGGATGTGGGCCTTTCTGTACGTTTCTACAACCACAACCGGCACAATTTCTATATTGTCTCCAACTCCGAGCTCAATGGACTGGATCACCGGGAAGTGATCATGGCGGCCCTTACCGCATCCTTTGATCAGGGATTTTCCAAGGAAACCCCGCTTCTGGCTTTTGGGCAGATCATCAACCGCATGGACCTGGCCATGGTATACGACTTGGGAATCTGTGTCAGCATGGCGGAGAACCTCTTAAAGTCCGACAAGAAAACTGTGGTTTTCGATCATGCGGAGGTTACGCCGGAATGTGTAAAACTGGTCTTTAAGAGCGATGATCCCCTTCGCTTTGAGCTCCACGAAGTCATGAAACTTAACGAAACCTTCTGCTACCTCTATTCCCGTCCCTTGGACGTGGAAATTCTCCCCCTCCAAAGAAACTGACCCTTAAGGAGTGAACAACTTGCACTTTACGTCACTGGATAAGGAAAGCAAAGCGGTCTTCGACCGCTACCTCACCCCCTACCCCTTCCTGGCCTCCACCTACAGCTTCACCAATCTCTATATCTGGCGGAACAGCCAGAACCTGAAGTACCACGAAGACGGTGAGGCCCTCTATCTCTTGAAGGGACGGGAAAATCCCCTTCCCCTGCCTCCTCTAGTCCTCCCCGGAGGTGATCTCAAAGCCGCCTGCACGAAGCTTCTGGACGAAATGACCGCTCGGGGGCTTCCCCGCATCCTTCGGGATGCGGATCCGCGCCAAGTAAAGGCGCTGCGGGATCTGGGCTTTTCCTTCACCGCGGTACCTGACCGGGATAACTTCGAATATATCTACCTGGTGGAAAAGCTCCGCTCCCTCAGCGGAAAAGCGCTCCACGGGAAGAAGAACCATTACAACAACTTTATCCGAAACAACGACTATATCATCCGCTACGTGGAAGACTGCCGGGAGGAATGCCTGCAGCTGGCACGGCGCTGGTATGATGAAAGCGACCAGAATCCTGCCCTCCTGGAGGAACTGGAAGGAATCCGCTCTCTCCTTCTTGATCCGGCATTCTTTAACATCAAAGGCATCGCCGTCTTCATCGACGGCCAATGCCAAGCCTTCACCCTGATGGAAATCCTGAGTGACCAGGTGATCCTCAACCATATCGAGAAGGCAGAGAAAAAATTCAGCGGACTCTATGCCTTCCTCGCGAAAACCGCATTGGATGAGTTCGGCGAGGGCATCCTCTATACCAACCGCGAACAGGACATGGGGATTCCCGGACTGCGCAAGTCCAAGGAATCCTATAGCCCCGAGTTCCTTGAAGAGAAATACCGACTGATTTTTGACTGATTTATGGCAAAGGAGTGATTTCATGAACATTACCTTTAAAGGAAACGAAGTGCATCTTTACGGACAGCCCTTAAAGGCCGGAGATCTTTTTCCGGATTTCATGCTGACGGATCTGCAGTTCAATGATGTGGAGAGCGCGACTCTGGGTGGGCCAAAGGTCATTCTGACCCTGCCCTCTGCCGATGCATCCACCTCCACCCTGGAGCTTCTGACCCTCACCGACCGGCTGGAGAGCCATCCCGAGCTGACGGTCCTCGCTGTGTCCCTGGATCTCCCCTTTACCCTGAGAAAGTGGAACAAGGACAACGCTGGAGACTACATCACCCTTTACTCCGACAGCAAATTCCGCACCTTTGGCGAAATCACGGGCACCTATGTGGAAGAGCTGGGAATTCTTGCCCCCGCAGTGTTTGTGGTCGACGGGGCGAACCGGATCACTTATGTGGAGTATGTGCCGGAAATCAGCCATGAACCCAATTATGACCGGCTTCTGGAAGAAGCGGCGAAGACCGTCAAGGCCTGACCCTTTTCTCTATGTCCCGATTTCCCCTCCCGCTCTTTGGAGTCTTTGGGAGGGGTTTCCTTTTGCCCATGACTCTTGAGCGCAAAAAAAGAGCTTATGGCGGAAAAGCTCTTTTTAATCGCGCTAATTATAGAAATAATGGGTCTTGTAGTCCTTCATCTTCACGGGCAGCTCTTCCACCAGATCCTCCAGATAAACCGTGAGGAGGTAGTAAGCCGCCGCATTGGAGGCAATATAGTCATAGCCTGACTTTCCGAAGTAGAGTCCATCCTCGTCAAACCGAATGGCTACGCTGTCGATTTCCAGAAGGTCCCGGCGCGTTTCCTCCGTATAGCCCTGAAAGACTTCAATATTGTTTTCAAAAAAGACCGTGATCTGCTGGCGCTGTTCCTCATTCAGGTGGAACCGGAGCTCCACTTCCTCCTTGGGCACATCCAAATGCAGCACCTCGAAATCGCTGTAATAATTTCGGACAAACTTGACCAGATCTTCCTGGATTTCCTCGTAGTCCATGGTCCTCCCCCTATCCTTCAAAACGGAAGATACCGAACTTGATCTTCACCCCGAAAGAGCTGAATTTTTCCTCATACTCGGTTTTCACATTGTCTTCAAAGCCGCTCTCATGGAGGTCAAAGGTTCGATAGAGCTCCGTGAATCCTTCCTCCGCAAAGTACTCCAGGGAATGCTCGAAGAGTTCATCGTCATCGGTCTTGAACCAGATCTCCGCTCCGGGTTTCAGGAAGGTTTTATACTTCGTCAGGAACCGCGGATGGGTCAGACGCCGTTTGTTATGGGAAGCCTTCGGCCAGGGATTGCAGAAGTTGATGTAGATTTTGCTGACCTCACCGGTCCCAAAAACTTCTTCCACCCGCTCAATGAAGAGCGGTACAAACCGAACATTGGTCAGGCCTTTCTCGTTGGCCTTTCGAAGGGCAAAGACCAGCACCTCATCCTTGAGGTCAATGGCCACGTAGTTGATGTTGGGGTTGGCTTCGGCTTTTCTCGCCACAAACTGGCCTTTTCCGCAACCCAGTTCCAGATGGATGGGCTGATCATTGCCAAATACCTCCGACCATTTTCCCTTTTGTGTCCAGGCTTCAAAAACCGCCTTGCTGTCCTGCTCCATTTCCGGCCGAGCCCACCACTTTTTCCGTAATCTCATCCTATCACCTTTTCCTATTTCCATTACTCATACATGCCAGTATACAATATTTTCCCGTTTTTTTCACCCTTCCCCGGAAATTCCTCCCGGGTGCCTTTTGGCACTGCGCAAAGTAGCGCACCTGTTGAACTCTTCCAGGGGCTTGCCTTTTCCTGGAGAGGCTTCCCCGGAAATAGGGAGGTTCTAGAATCCCAAAAAGAACGGTAAAAAAATCGGCTTTCTTCCCAGAAATTTGACGGAAGTCATACTCTTCTTCACGGAAGTCAGGTATAATACTCCAGAAATCCTAATTCTGGAGGAAGATATGAAAGAAAAATTAGCCCCTATTCACTTTGTTCAATATAACCGAATTCATCTTCAGGAAACCCTGGAAAACCATCTGGTCAAGGCATTTTCCCTGGAAGATACCCACGCCCAGGCCATGGAACGGTTTGGTGCCCCTTCCCAGGAGGTAAGCCTGGAACTGCAGATCGATCTGGACAATATCCACGGCTGGCTGGAAGGTCACCTGGTGGCCAATGAGAAGCGCATCGCTCAATTGGTGAAAAAGGTTCTGGAATCCCAGGGAGAAGAAGCTCTCCAGGAGGCCTATGCTGCCTTTGGACAGGAACTGGGCCAGCGCTACGCGGGTTCCGTTTCCCTGAACTCTTCCCAGGAACTCTACCAGTTCATCACCACCGTGCTTTTGGATGGTATGCCCTGCGATAAGGTGAATCAGCTGGTGGAAGCCTCCGAGGATACCCTCGTCTGGCACGCCGTCCGGGATGTCCATGGCAAATACTATAATGAAGCCGGAGTTCATGACGGACTCTTCTACACCCTCCGGGAATCCTTCCTGGGTGGAGTACTTCAGGCGCTGGGCAGCTTCGCCTATTCCATCGAAGTGGAAGATGACGCCATCATCAACCAGGTCAAGATCCTGAATTAAGAAAAATGCCGTGGAGCGAAAAAGCGCTCCACGGCATTTGCATGTTTACAAACTGGAGTTTCGAAGTACGTCTTCCATGGTCCGGGCCGAGTCCATGAAACGTACCATTTCATCCTCAGCCAGAGGCACCTCCAGGACCTGGATCACGCCTTCCTTGCCCACGATGCTAGGAACGCCCAGATAGAGATCCTTCAGCCCAAACTCTCCCTGAAGGAGGGAGGATACGGTAAGGATGGACCGTTCATCCCCGGTGATGGCTTCACAGATTCTCCTTACCGCCAGGGCCACGGCGTAGTTGGTGTAGCCCTTAGTACTGATCATGGCATAGGCCGCATTTTTTACCCCTTCCGGAATCTTCGTCATGAAGTCCAGATCGGGTTTATTCTGATGGGTGATGCCCACATACTCCGCCATATTCACCCCTGCAATGCTGGTGAGGGACCAGGCGGCGATTTCGGAATCCCCGTGCTCCCCGATGATGTAGCCGTGGATGCTTCGGGCATCCACGTGGAGATGCTCGGCCAAAAGCGTACGGAACCGGGAGGTATCCAGGACCGTTCCTGACCCGATGACCCGCTCCGGGGGAAATCCAGAGAGTTTATAGGCCACATAGGAGAGGATGTCCACGGGATTGGAGACAATGAGGAGGATGGATTCCGGACTGTAGCGTACCACTTCCGGAATCAGGGACTTAAAGATATTGATGTTACGGTTGACCAGATCCAGCCGGGTCTCTCCAGGTTTTTGGGCTGCACCGGCCGTAATGACCACAATGTCGGATCCGGCCGTGTCGGCATAGGTTCCGGCGGTGACTTTCACCGGCCGGACAAAGGCGGCGCCGTGGGAAAGATCCATGGCCTCTCCGGCGGCTTTATTCTGATTCAGGTCCACGAGAACCAGCTCTTCGCAGATTCCCCCGAGCATCAGGGCATAAGCGGTGGTGGAACCCACAAATCCGGCACCCACCACTGAAATTTTTACATTTTTGAGTTTCATGATGTCCTCCTTTGAAACAAGATTGAGCTTTTATTATACGAGGAGATCATGAACTCCCTAGAAATAGAACGTGAGCATTTTGTGCCCTTTTCGCCCCGTTCCGTTGGGGAGAAGCCCCGCGCAAACCCTTGATTTTCGTAGGTTTATACAGGTTTTTGAATAAATATTTTATCCGTGAAAGAATAGTATTCAAGGGGCTTATGAGATATAATAGATTGAATTTACATGGAGGTGTATAAATGAAAATAGAACTGATCGGTTTTCCCATGTTCTACGGTTGCGACAGACCGGGAGTTGAACAAGGTCCGGACAAACTGAGAGCCCATGGTCTTGTGGAGATCTTTGAAAAGAATTTAAATCATGTGAATGATCGCGGGAATATAGAAGTTGAACAAGTGGGGACGGAAATGAAGTATGCTACTCATCCGTCCATGAAATATCTCAAACAGGTCGTCGCCGGCAATGAACATCTGGCCAAGGCCGTGGAAAACGCGCTTCGAAACGGACGTCTGCCCTTCACCGTGGGCGGGGATCATTCCCTGGGCCTGGGTTCCCTGGCGGGAGTCCACGGAGCCACGGAAGAGGATTTCGCCGTCATCTGGATCGACGCCCATGCGGATCTCAATGTGACAGAAACCTCCCCATCCGGAAATATCCACGGCATGCCCCTGGGCGCTTCCGCCGGCCTGGGTGATGAGATCCTCACCGCCCTCTACGAAAAAGGACAGAAAGTGAAGCCCGAGAACATCTACATCCTGGGCCTTCGCAGTGTGGATGAGGGCGAAGAAGTCATCATCCGCGAGCAGGGTATTAAGATCTGGCGCATGACGGACATCAAGGAAAAAGGCATGGCTGCAGTGATCCAGGAGCTCCTTTCGGCATTGAAAGAAAGCCAGGTCCAGCATGTGCATCTGTCCTACGACATCGATTCCCTGGACAAGACTCTGGTCCCCGGCACCGGGACTCCCGTAGAAGACGGCCTGGGCATCGAAGAGAGCCAGGACCTCATCCGGGCCATTCTCGGCACGAAGCTGGTGGGCAGCATTGATTTTGTGGAGTTCAATCCGGTCATTGATCGGGAGAACCGAACCCTCAACTCTTGCCTCACCATGCTGGAAACCTTCGCCCAGGAACTGGGAAAACAGAACTAAAATAACCTATAAAACAAGGGATGTCCTCTATTTTCGAGGGCATCCCTTGTTGATTTAAATGATCCGCCGAATCCATTTCTGGGATTTGTAACGGGGATAACAGAGGAGGAACTTCACCAGCTCCTCGGCAAAGCTCGTGAGGAGCACCCACTCCACGGGAAGACGGAAATAGAGGGCTGCCAGGGAGACCATGGGCACCCCCACCAGCCAGAGGCTGGACACTTCCGCAAAGAGGGAGTAGCGGGTATCACCGCCGCCGCGAAAGAGCCCCACCACAAAGAGCACATTGAGAAAACGCACCGGCACGATGAAACACACTAAAGTCAAAAGCTTCGTCGTGGTCACCCGAGTGGTTTCCTCCAGGCTGTAGAGGGAAAGGATCGGGCCCTTCAAGAGAAAGAGAAGGCTTCCCGTGACGAGGCCCGCCATGACCGTGAGCCGGATGATCCGACGGGCATAGTCTTTCACCAGCGCCAAGTTTCCCTTGCCAATCTGATTTCCTGTGATAATAGCTGCGGCATTACAGATGCCGAAGGAGAATACATAAAACAGCTGGGTGATGGTGTTCTGGATCTGGATGGCGGCAAAGGAAGATACACCGAGTTTGGAATAGGAATAATTGTAGACCATGATGCCCAGAGACCAGAACGTCTCATTGAGAATCACCGGCGAAGCCACGAGAAGGTACTTTTTCAGATTCTCCCGGTTGAAGGAGAGGAGCTCCTTCAGCTGGGCATTGAGAATATTGCTTTTGATAAATACCACATAGAAGAGAATGGCAAACTCCAGCACCCGGGCAATGAGGGTGGCCAGGGCCGCCCCGCGGACTTCCCACCGGGGAAAGCCCAGTTTGCCGTTGATCATGCCATAATTTAGGATGGTATTCGTGCTTAGACCCACAATGCTGGACACCATGGGGATCATGGCCTGTCCTGTAGCCCGGAGGGCGAAGATCATGGTGAAGGACAGGTTGTTCAGCACATAGGAAAAGCCCACGATGCGCAGGTAGTTCACCGACTCCTGAAGCACCAGGGGATTATCGGAGTACAGGGCCATGATCCGCTCCGGCACGAAAATAGCCAGGAGGGAAAAAAGGAGGGCAATCCCCGTCCCCAGGAGGAAGGTCATCCCGAAATATTTCCGAAACATTTTATAATCCTTGCTGCCGTGGGACTGGGAGAAAAAGATGGCGCCCCCGCTGTTCAGTCCAAAAGACATGAGATTGAACAGGAAAAAGAGCTGATTGGCCTGCCCCACAGCGGCGATGGCCTCTTCCCCCAAATTTCCGATCATCAGGTTGTCCACCATGTTCAGGGAGGAGGACAGGAAATTCTGAATGATGATGGGAATGGCAATGGTCAGGAGCAACTTATAAAAATGATCCTTAGGGATCTTCAATGGTTCTTCATTCTGCATAAATTCACCTCTCAAGCCTCTAGTATACAGGATGACGCGGTTTTTTAACATATTTATTGTCTAAAAATCTATTGAAAGAGACTCCGAGGTACCTTATAATCAGAGTAGGTTATGATTTGCTATAACACTATTATAACAGGAGGGAATATGATGAAGAGTTATGTTTGCTTAGTATGCGGCTATGTTTACGATCCCGCCGTAGGCGATGAAGACAACGGAATCGCCCCAGGAACAAGCTTCGAAGATCTACCTGAGGATTGGGTTTGCCCGCTGTGTGGCGTTGGTAAGGACCAGTTCGAGGTCGAAGAGTAAGACACCCAGAGGACATCTCCCCGAGATGTCCTTTTTCTTTCCCATTATTGATGAAGGAGAAATACAGAACATGGATATCATCATCCGACATGAGGAAGAGGAAGACTACCTTCAGGTGGAGAACCTCATCCGGGAAGCCTTCTACAATATCTACAAGCCCGGCTGCGAGGAACATCTCATCGCCCACCGCCTTCGGCAGAGTGAAGCCTTCGTGCCTGAACTGGATCTTTTGGTGACCCTGGATGACGAAATCATCGGCCAGATTCTCTACACCCGGGCTCGGGTGGAAGATGAAGACGGCCATAACCATACCGTCCTCTGCTTCGGTCCGGTTTCGGTACACCCTCGGCATCAGAAACGGGGAGTGGGACGAAAGCTCATCGAGACCTCCATGGACCTGGCCTGGGCCCTGGGGTACAAGGGCATTGTCCTCTATGGCAGCCCCCTTTACTACCATCAGTTTGGGTTTAAGGATGCCTCTGCCTTTGGGATCACCACCGAGGAAGGCGAGAATTTTGAAGCCTTCATGGCCGTGGAACTGAAACCAGGGGCTTTAGATGGAGTCCATGGAAGGTTTTACCCGGATCCCGCCTTTACCGTCACCCCCGAGGACGTGGTCGAATTTGAGCGAAGCCGCGCCTTCCCCGACCTAGCCCAAGACTGACCTGGGATCGTTGAGAAGAATCCGCAGGGCCAAAAGCAAGCTCCCCCTTGCCTTTTCTCCTAGGAAAAGGCAAAGGGGAGCTCTTTTTGTGCAATCAAAAGGGGACCGAACGCTGTTTCAGGCTTTCGGTCCCCTGGTCTTGTCTGGAGTTTAGCCGATGCGCTGGGCAACGAACTCGTCTTTTTTCCCGACAGAAGTGAAATCCTCTCCCAGTTCGGCAAAAAGCAGATCCGATAATTCCCGCGTACGCTCCCGGTTCATGGGCTCCACGCCCTCCAGCTTATACTTGATGTTCATGGACTCATATTTATTTTCACCCAGGGTGTGGTAGGGCAGAAGCTCTACCTTTTCCACCTGGGATAGGGTTTTTATCTTTGCCGCCAGACTGCGGATATGGTCTTCCCCGTCGGTGATGCCTGGCACCACCACGTGGCGGATCCACATTTTCACACCTGCCTGCTGACAGGCTTCCAGGAAGCGCTTGGACTTGTCTTCCTTCTGTCCGGTGACAAAGAGATACTGCTTGGGGTCCTCGTGCTTGATATCAAAAAGTACCAGATCGGTGTAGCTCAAGATTTCCTCATAGTCCCCAAAACCGTACCCTGCTGTATCCAGCGTGGTATGAATTCCCATATCCTTGGACAGCTTCAGGCATTCCAGAAGAAATTCCGGCTGCAGGAGGGGTTCTCCACCGGAGAAGGTGACGCCTCCGCCTGATTTTTCGAAGTAGGGTCGATAGCGCTTGATTTTTTTCATAAGATCAGCAGCTTCCATCTGTTCCCCTGCTCCCATCTGCCAAGTGTCGGGGTTGTGGCAGTAAAGACATCGAAGCTTGCAGCCCTGCAGAAACACAACACTGCGGATTCCGGGTCCGTCAACCAGTCCCATGCTTTCAATTGAATGAATTCTTCCCTTCAATGTCTTTACACCCCTTTATGGTTTATGTGAACGAATTACATCGTTTCGTGGAAGGTTCTGGAAATAACTTCCATCTGCTGTTCTCTGGACAGACGGTTGAAGTTAACGGCATATCCGGAGACACGGATGGTCAGTGTGGGGTACTTCTCGGGATGCTCCATGGCATCTTCCAGCTTAGCCCGGTTCAGCACATTCACGTTCAGGTGATGGGCATCCTGGCCGAAGTATCCGTCAAGGACAGCGGAGAGGTTGTTGATTCTCTCGGTTTCGGACTTGCCCAGGGCATCCGGAACGATGGAGAAGGTGTTGGAAACGCCGTCTTCGCAGGTGTTGCAGTAAGGAATCTTAGCAACGCTGTTCAGGGATGCCAGAGCGCCTTCCATATCTCTTCCGTGCATGGGGTTTGCACCAGGAGCCAGAGGCTCGCCAGCCTTTCTTCCATCCGGTGTAGCACCGGTCTTCTTTCCGTACACCACGTTGGAGGTGATGGTCAGAACCGAAAGGGTGTGCTTGGCATCACGGTAGGTGGGGTGCTTCTTCAGCTCATCGGAGAACTTCTGTACCAGATGGACAGCGATGTCGTCAACACGGTCATCATCATTGCCATACTTGGGGAACTCGCCTTCGATGATGAAGTCATCGGTGATTCCCAGTTCATTGCGGTGTGCCTTAACCTTGGCAAACTTGATGGCGGACAGGGAGTCTGCAGCCACGGAGAGTCCAGCCACACCGAAGGCCATGAGTCTGCCCACATTGGTGTCGTGGAGAGCCAGCTGTCCTGCTTCGTATGCGTACTTGTCATGCATATAGTGGATGATGTTCATGGTGTTGACATAGAGATCAGCCACGTACTCCAGAACCTTGATGTAGTTGGCCAGGACCTTGTCGTAATCGAGAACTTCGTCATTGATGGGCTCAATGCCTGCGATGACCTTCTTGCCGGTCTTCTCATCCACACCGCCGTTGATGGCGTACAGCAGGGACTTGGCCAGGTTGCATCGGGCGCCGAAGAACTGCATCTGCTTTCCGATGGTCATGGCAGACACGCAGCAGGCGATGGCATAGTCGTCTCCATAGGTGGGTCTCATGACATCGTCATTCTCGTACTGAATGGAGTCTGTCTTGATGGACATATCCGCACAGAACTTCTTGAAGTTCTCGGGAAGGCTCTGGGACCAAAGAACCGTCATGTTTGGTTCAGGCGCAGTGCCCAGGTTGATCAGGGTGTGCAGGAATCGGAAAGATGATTTGGTGACCAGCGATCTGCCGTCCAGTCCCACACCTCCGATGGATTCGGTGACCCAGGTGGGGTCTCCGGCGAAGAGATCATCATACTCGGGGGTTCTCAGATGACGAACCAGTCTCAGCTTGATGACGAACTGATCGATGAGTTCCTGTGCAAAGGCTTCGTCGATGATGCCGGCCTGCAGGTCTCTTTCAATGAAGCAGTCCAGGAAGGTGCTGGTTCTGCCCAGGGACATAGCGGCACCGTTGTTTTCCTTAACCGCAGCCAGGTATCCGAAATACAGGAACTGAACAGCTTCCTGAGCGTTCTTGGCTGGAGCGGAGATGTCCACACCGTAGGTGGCAGCCATCTTCTTGATTTCGCCAAGAGCAACGATCTGCATGTTAACTTCTTCACGGCTACGGATGAGGTCATCCAGCATAGCGCCCTTCAGATTTTCCAGATCTTTCTTCTTCTCTGCGACCAGACGGTCAATACCATAGAGGGCGATTCTTCTGTAGTCGCCGATGATTCTTCCGCGACCATAAGCATCGGGAAGACCCGTGAGCAGTCCTGCGCTTCTGGCTGCACGCATTTCTTTATTGTAAGCGTGGAATACGCCTTCGTTATGGGTCTTTCTGTACTTAGGGAATTCTTTCAGAATAGAATCGGAAGCAGTGAGGTCATAAGCTTCCAGAGACTGCTCCACCATACGGAATCCGCCGTAGGGGTTGATGATTCTCTTGAGGGGGGCATCGGTCTGCAGACCTACGATGGTCTCATGCTCTTTCTCGATGTAACCCGGCTTGAAGTTGTTGATTCCTGCAACGTTCTCCTGATCTACGCCAAGAACACCCTGCTTGATTTCCTTGATGATCAGTTCGCTGGAGGTCTTCCAGACAGCCTTTGTGTTCTCTGTGGGACCCTGAAGGAACTTATCGTCACCGGTATACTCGGTGTAGTTCTTCTGGATGAAGTCTCTTACATTGATTTCGTTTTGCCAGTCACCTGCAACAAAACCTTGCCATTCATTTTGCATTAGTATGCCTCCTCATGGATTTATAACACATGTGGTTAAAATCACCAATCTGTTTTTTTCTTACAGACCTATTATACAATAGCTTTCAGCATTTGTTAATCCCTGGTCAATAATAATTTTCCGCAGCATTACTGCATTTTTACAGGTTAAGTCTTGACACTTCATCTGTTTTTATGGTAAGTGAACATATTTTATCTTCAATCTTACGGATAACATAGTACAGATTTCCTTTTTTAGTCGTTTACATGTCATAATTTGTTCCGATCTTTTGCACAGACCTGCATAAAATTAATTTTCCCATTACAGCATTTTTTTGTCATACTTTACTCTTTTTTATTGAGTTCCTTTTCTGGAACGATTCTTTTCTGCGCTGACCCGCTAAAAAACCGTCGTTTATCTCCTTGTATTTTTCCGGAAAAACTTCGATATAAATAGCACAAACTTCCTTTTCAATTCTCTTATTGTACTATTTTTTCATGATTTCCTAGCACACCTTCACCCCACTCACCTAAAAAAGTCTCCTTCCTCTACCGGAGGTTCAACCCCAGTGGAGGAAGGAGGCTTTAAATTGGTGTCAACGATGGACTAGACGGAAGATTCCCCTTCTTCACCACCCTGGTGTTTCAGATTCATGATCTGATCCCGGGAGATCCAGCATTCTTTCGCGTAGCGCTTCTTTTTGTCCTTCCGCTCTTCTTTCCCTTTACGCAGGGAGGAACGAAGGACATTCTCCCCAAAGGAGATCATTGACCGTTTCCATGCCGGTTCAATCTCAAAAATCGTGAAGCCCACTCGTTTCGCCAGCCGATAGAGCAGGGTAATGCCCAGAACTGCTTTATAGTCCTCATAGCCCTCCTGTTCCAGAAGTTCCCCGACTTTTATCAGTTCATCCTTTAGCATGACAAACAGGTTACCATAGTGGGTATTCAGCATGTGTAAATTTGTGTTGATTATATGAATTTCGAAAAACTTATCGCCCTTCTTGATCACCGTACCATCACTGATGGTCACGGGTTTTCCCTTATAGACGGAAGGCACTAAGTACAAAAAGCCGATATCACTTCCCGGTACGGGTTTCCACCCCTGAAGACGGACAATATTGCGGTCATAGAACGCCACGAGGTCATGCAGTATATTCATCTTATCTCTCCTTGTGCGGGTGTTCCCGATAGATTTCATCGGGAATCACGAACTTGTACCCTTGGGAAATCAGTTTAGGCAATGCCGTCTCCAAGGCCCCGATGGTCCGCATGGGGGCATCCTTGGCTCCCCGGCCGTCGTGGAGGAGAATGATATCCCCCGGTTTCACTTTCTCCGTCAATACGGTGAAGATATGCTCCACATCACTGAACTTGCTCCAGTCTGAGGCATGCAGAGACCACAGCACCGGCTGAAACTTATACTTCTCAATGAAGTTGGAGGAGGTTATGTTCACCAGCCCCCAGGGCGGACGATAAAAGCGGACGGTTATGCCCAGCTCCTTCAGCACGCTGAGGGAACTTTGAAAATCCTTTTTGGTGGCCTTGTAGGATCGAAAAATCGCTCCCACATGCTTATTGGCATGGAGACCCACCGTATGACCTTCACTGACAATGCGCTTCACCAGATCCGGGTACAATTTCGCCTTCTCCCCCAGAACAAAAAATGTACATTTCACGTCATACTTCTTCAGGAGATCCAGCAGCAATGGCGTATAGCGGGGATCCGGTCCGTCATCAAAGGTGATGGCGATGGATTTATCTTTGGTATCCAGTCTCTTTCTCACCTTCCGGGAGAAATAGCGGAAAAAGATATTGGGCAGGATGGAATAGAACATAAAAAAATAAAACAGAAGAGTATCCATAATAACTCCATTTCACGTGTTGCAATACCAGGAGCACTTTACTCCATATCCTCCATTATACCCTATGCACCCTGAAAAAGAATACCGAATGAACTCATTCTCCAAGAAACTATGCCCGTGTTCCCCCCCATCCCTCGAAGAAAAAAATTCTACTCCTCTTCCAGGGGGACCAAAGTAGAATCAAAAGTAAAAAAATAAGCAGCTTAACGCTGCTTAATTTGCACTTGCGTGCTAAAAGTTACTTGACCTAGTCTTTGACCCCACACTCGCCTGCTGGAGCTTTTGCTACCCGGAATTAACCTCTCACTACTAACCCTCTCATTTCTGGCAGGACTAACATCTAAACCGCACCATGATTGACAGCACTTTGGCTGACTTACGTGGATCCTTTTGCCTGCGACTGGCATGGACTATCGGGAAAAACTCCCGAGCAACTACAAACGTAACTTTCATGAAATATTATAGCGGGGTTCCTCTTCAAGTTCAAGAACTATCCAGAATTTCTTCAAAGCAAAGCTCCTGTCAATGCCTGGCAAAGGTCAGGTATTTCGCTTCCCCTCCTGCTTCCTCCAGGAGGGCCACACAGCGGTCCACCGTAGCTCCGGTGGTCAGGACATCGTCCAGAATCAGCAGCCGTTTTCCCTTTAGCTGCTGCTGCACCTCCGGAAGGAGGGCAATGTTTTTCGCATTCTCTTTCCGCTCTTCCCGATCCAGCGCTTTCTGCTCCAATTTTCCATGGCGAAAGCAGGACCATACGGGAAGCTTCAGCTGAATCCCCACTTCCCGGGCAAAAAGTGCCCCATGGTCAAACCCCAGCAGCTTTTGTGATTTGGGTGAGGAAGGCGCATAGGTTAGAACATCAAAGCTTCGAAGGGTCTCCCCTTCTCTCTCCACGATGCAGCGGACCATGGCCCGCATGGCGGAGAATCCGCCATGCTTTTTATACCGGGAAATGAGTTCCTTGGCCCCTCCCTCATAACGGTAAAGAGCAGTTCCCTGGGGACAAGTCTCCAGAGACCCGCTCTGGGCAGAGGGAAGTTTCCCCCGGCACTCCCCGCAGATTCCCTCACTGAACCGACGACACAAGGGGCAGCTGAGCTCGGGAAAGAAGAACTCCAGGATTTTATGTTGGAGACTGTTCAAACCCCTGCTCCCACAGCACCTTGTTAAAGTAGCGCGTCATCTCCCGGGTCCGTTCTATATCCCGGGTAATGGTCTGGCAAAGCATGATGACCTCCCCATTGAGTTCATCATAGTATCCGCTGCGCAGGCAGAAGAAGAGCAGTTCCCGATAACTGTACCGGGGGGCATCGGCCCCATGGATGATGATTTCAAGATTGGCCGGCACATCGAGATAATCGTCCAAATCGTCTGTGATGAAGATATGGGGTTTGCTTTCATCCTGAGAAAGTTCAACCATCTTCCGGGTTCCGATTTCATCCACATCATAGATGCAGGCACTGAAGGTTTCATCGATTTTGCTCAAAAACCGGGCCACCTTTCGTTTGACCTTCTTGTTTTCCGTGAGAAAGAGAACCTTCTTCTTCTCATAGACAAACCAGAGCAGATACTCGTAGACCGAAGTGGGCACAAACTCCTCCAGATTGAGCCGGGTTTCAATGACCCGGGGCTCTGACACAAACCCGCTGCGCTCTGCCAAGGGGACCTCCACCACTTCCACTCCCATGAACACTGTTTCGAAGGAGTAGGCCAGCACTTTTTTGCAGTGGCCGTAGATGAGCCCAATGAGCGTTTGCATCTCCGGTTTCTTGTGGATGGGGAAGGAATTCACATCATCATAGATGGCCAGGTCATAGGCTCCCCGTACGCGGGTGGCCTGGTGATAATCCACCACCACCAGGGCTGCATCCTCCTGGATCTCAAACTCCTGATGCAGGGAAAAGGAGTCCCACCCCCGGGCGCGAAGCTCTTCCACCAGAAGTACCTTCTCTTTATCTTCCCCCGTGATGTAGAGCACTTTTCCTCCGGCTCGCAGCACCTTGTCCACCAGTTCCAAAAAGGGGGCCACACCCCGGTAAGGCACAGTCTTAATATTTATAGTCTTTTCCACGGAATGATCGTACCAGGTCTCAAGCTGTTCAAACTTTTCTTTTAGCAATCGTTTATCCCCCTATGTGATGAGATTGTCCAAAATGTTCATGATCCGGTATTTTAAGGACGTGTATCGCTCATAGGTCCGGGTGTTTTGAATCATGTAGGCCAGGGCCTTTTTTGACCCCACCAGAACCAGAAGCTCCTTGGCCCGGGTCACCCCGGTGTAGATGAGGTTTCGGCTCATGAGGAGCGGTGGCCCCATGAAGAGTGGAATGAGGACGACTTTAAACTCACTGCCCTGACTTTTATGGATGGTGACGGCGTAAGCCAGCTCCAGATCATCCAGATCCTGGGATTCAAAATCCACGATCTTATCTTCGTCAAAGAGTACAGAAACCTGCTGTTCCTCTTCATTGATGGCCGTCACATAGCCGATGTCGCCATTGTAGATTCCCTGCCCTTCCGGTGGCTCCCCATGGATCCGCTGGATTTTCTTCCACTTGATCATATAGTTGTTTTTGGTCTGCATGACCTTATCGCCCACCTGAAAATCCGTGAAGCCGTATTTTTTCCTTTTGGGATTCAGGGCTTTTTGGAGAACTTCATTGAGATTGTTCACCCCCAGGTCGCCCTTTCGCATGGGTGAAAGAACCTGAAAGTCCTTGATCCGGTCCCATTTCTCATGGAACTTCGGGAGCCGGTTTGTGATCAGATCCACAGTCTTTTCCAAGGTGTCCTGATTGTCCATCCCGGTGATGAAGAAGAAATCACTGTCCTTGGCATTGAGGGTGGGCATCTGCCCGGTGTTGATCCGATGAGCATTGAGGGTGATGTTGGATTCTTTTCCCTGACGGTAGATGTAATCAAGTTTCACCACCTTGAATGCGGTGCAGTCGATGAGATCTTCCAGAACCCTGCCGGCCCCCACCGAAGGAAGCTGATCTGCATCCCCCACCAGAATCAGCCGGGTCTTGGGTTTGATCCCCTTGAGCAGATTGTTCATGAGCATGATGTCAATCATGGAGGCTTCATCGATGATGACCGCGTCACAGCTTAAGGTGTTGTCTTCATCGAAGAGCACCTCTTCATCCTCGGAGGATACCCCCAGATCCAGCAGACGGTGGATGGTCTTCGCCTCCCGCAAGGTGGCTTCGGACATCCGTTTGGCCGCCCGTCCGGTGGGCGCTCCCATGAGCACCTTCATGCCTGATTTTTCGAAAATATGGAGAATGCATTTGATTATGGTGGTTTTCCCCGTTCCCGGACCGCCCGTGATAATTTCAATGCCGTGGTTCACGGCGCCTTTGATGGCTTCGATCTGCTTCTCATGGAACTGAATCTGATTTTTCTCCTCGAACTCCCGGATATCCGATTCCACATCCACCTTCAGGGGTTCCAGCTCATCCAGGGCCAGCGAAAGGATCATCTTTGTCACAGCCACTTCCGCATAGAGATAGGGCAGGCTGAACACGCCTTCCCGGTCTCCCACCTTCTCCAGGGCCAGCTTGCCGGCCATGACGGAGTGGGTGAGATTGGCGATGATGAGTTCCTCCGGCACCTCCAGCGTCATCCCTGCCCGCTCCACCAAAAGATCCTTGGGCATATAGGTGCTTCCCTGGGTGCAGAACTCCTGGATCAGATGCTTAATCCCGCTCTGGATGCGAAAGGGTGAATCTGCTTCAATCCCCAGGTTTCGGGCAATGCTGTCCGCGGTTTTGAACCCGATGCTGGGCACTTCCTCCGAAAGCACATAGGGATTTTCCCGAACCCTTCGGACCGAATCGCTGCCAAATACCCGGTAGATCTTCAGCGCCTGCTTGGGCGTAACTCCGTAGCTCTGGAGAAACACCATGATGTTCTTCACTTCCCGACCCTTGATGTAGGAATCGTAAATGAGGCGCACCTTTTTCTCCCCGATGCCTTCCAGCTCCATGAGCCGCTCCGTCTGATTCTCGATGATGTCAAAAATGTCGTGGCCGAACTTATCCACCAGCTTCTTGGCGGTGATGGGACCGATTCCTGAAATGGAGCCTGATGCTAAATACTTTTCAATGCCCTTCAGGGAATCCGGCATCACTTCCTCATAATTCACGCACTTAAACTGCTTTCCAAAGCTGGCATGGGTCGTCCAGTCCCCATGAAGCCGCAGGGTTTGCCCCACAGCAATGAACGGAAAGGTCCCGAGGGCAATATGCACATCCTCGTCATCCTCGATGCGCATGATGCAAAATGCATTCTCCTCATTCTGAAATATGATGTCCCGTACCACACCTTCTATAATTTCCATAACTACTCCCTTGGTCGTCTCTAGCGGTTTACTCATAGTTATATGATAATCGAAAAGGCCCGGGGTTTCCACACTTCAGGATAATCCCATTATGGCCTCCCTTCTGCTGAATATTCACAAGGGATTCAAAAAATTTGATGCAATTTGCGTTATAATAAGGTATAAGGTGCTTTGAGCACAGAGTAATTAAATGAGGTGCAAGGATGATATTTCGTAATTTTAAACTGATTTTCACCGACCGGATCGAGGAGGGCTCCCTTCAAGTGAAGGACGGGAAGATCGTGAGTTTTACTCCTGACTTTAATTCCGGCGATGACATCGTGGAAGGGCATGGCCGTTATCTCTCCCCGGGATTCATCGACATTCACATCCATGGAGCCGGCAATAAGGATACCATGGAAGGTACCTTTGAAGCCCTGGAGACCATCTCCCGGACCATCGTCCGCCACGGCACCACCACCTTCCTCCCCACCACCATGACCCTGGACCTGAAGGACATCCGCCATGCGGTGGAAACCGCCAAGGATGCCGTGGGCAAAGTCACCGGCGCTTCCATCGCCGGTGTTCACCTGGAAGGTCCCTTCATCAGCAGCGGCGCCATTGGGGCACAAAACCCGGCCTATGTCCGGAAGCCCGAAATGGAAGCCTTCCTGGAAATGGTGGGCGAACATCAGGATTTCATTAAAAACATCACCATGGCCCCTGAAGTGGAGGGTGCTTTAGCGTTTATTCCCCACCTTCGCCGCCACAACATCAACGTGAGCATCGGCCACACCAAGGCCACCTATGCGGAGGCCCTGGCCGGGATCAAAGCCGGCTGCAACCACTCCACTCACCTCTTCAACGCCATGACTCCCTTCACCCATCGGGAACCCGGTGTGGTGGGGGCAATCTTTGACACCGACATCACCACGGAAACCATCTCCGACGGGATCCATGTGAGCTATCCTTCTCTTCGCGTTGCCTATAAGCAAAAAACCGCCGACAAGGTGCTTCTGGTCACCGATGCCATGATGGCCTGCGGTATGCCCGATGGCGATTATACCCTGGGCGGACAGAAGGTCATCTCCAAAGACGGCGCCGCCCGTCTGGAATCCGGCGCCCTCGCCGGATCCATCCTCACCATGGACAAGGCGGTGAAGAATGTCTTCAACAACACCGACCTTCCCCTGCAGGATGTGGTGAAAATGGCCTCCTGGAATGGCGCCAAGTTCATCGGCATCGAGAAGACCACCGGGAAGCTGGCCATGGATTATGACGCGGATCTGGTGATTCTCTCCTCCGATCTTCTGGTGGAGCAGGTCTTTGTAAAAGGTCAGCCAAAACTCTAATTTCTCCCCCATGACGCCGGAGGTTCTCCGGCGTTTTTTTATGGGCAAGGCCCATCCAAGCCCAGAAATTCCCCATTATTAAGGAATTCTGAATTTTTACCGAAAAGATATCCTGTTCTTGAAATTCAGAATATGATGGAAGAAAGAAGATATATTCCATTCCCCCCCGACCCGACCGATTCACAATAGAGGAGGTGAAGGGATGAACGCCGAAAAGGCGTCTCCCATCGTATGAAACTGACCAGAAAAATCAAAGATCAATTCGCAGGTCTCGGGGAAAGTGCAGCCCGTTACCCCATTACCGCGCTGTTATCCTTCGCCCTCATGATCATTTTAATCACCCTTTCCGAACGGAATATCCGGGGCTACTATGAGAACGAAACCCTCACCCGGATCAGCATGACCTTCGCGTTAGGTCTTCCCTTGAGTGTCTCCCTGAAACATCTGGTGGAGCGCTTCACCAAGCGAGGCAGCGGTTTACTGCTTCTCATCCCCGTCAATGCCGTTCTTCTCGGCGCATACTACTTCTTCTTCACGAAGGACATGAATGCCACGGACTACATGCGGTATGCCGGCACCCTTTTCTTCCTGCTGGTGACGGTGTTCTTCACCCTGAAGATCCGCAGGAATGAAAAATACGAAGTGTATGTCATGCGCATCTTCTCTGGCTTCTTCCTCACTGTACTCTATGCCGGGGTTCTCTATCTGGGTGTCGCGGCCATCATCTTCACCATCAATTCCCTTTTCGATGCGGAGATTGACTCCAAGTACTACCTGTATGTCTTCTTCTTTACCGCCTTTGTCTTCGGCATGCTTATGCTGCTCTCCAAACTGCCCAAGGAGGAAGAAACCTTTGAAGGTTCCGTATACTCCAAAGGCCTGAAAGTCCTGGTGCTCTATATTGTCATTCCCCTCATCACCATTTATACCGGTATCCTTTATGTCTATTTTGCCAAGATTCTCTTCACTCAGGTTTGGCCCCGGGGACTGGTATCCAACCTTGTTCTCTGGTATTCCGTCCTATCCGCCGCAGTGATCTTCTTCATCACCCCGATTCTGGAAGAGAATAAAGTGGCGATGCTCTTCCGCACCTGGTTCCCGCGAATCAGCTTCCCCATTCTGGCCATGATGTTTGTCTCCATCGGCATCCGCATCCGCCAGTACGGTTTCACGGAGCCCCGCTACTTTGTAGTGCTTCTGGGCATCTGGGTAGCACTCATCATGGGGTACTATGTGGCACGACGTCAGCTGAAGAATACCTTCGTCCCCATGAGTCTGGCTGTCTTTGTGTTGCTCTCCATGTATGGTCCCCTTTCCGCCTTCAATGTCTCGGCCAACAGCCAGAACGCCCGTCTCACGGCGCTCTTGGAGAAGAACAGTATGCTGGTTTCCGGAGAAGTGGTTCCCGGAAAAGAGGTTTCCACCGACGACAAGCGGGATATCTCCAGCATTGTCCTCTACTTCTCCGAGCGGGGCTTCGAAAAGCTGAGTTATCTCCCGGAGGATTTCCAGTTCCAGGACTTTAACAAAGTCTTCGGCTTTGACCCCTTCGCTGACAACTACTTCCCGGGACAGCGCTATCTCTACCTCCATGCCGAGCCCAACAATAAGGGCATCGACATCGCCGGGTATGATCTGTACTTCCCGTTAGCCACCTATCAGGCCGCTGCTTCAGAAAAACCGGGAATCGAAGCTTCCTTAAGCAGCGCTGACCAGATTATCCGGCTGAAGGATCAGGATCAGGTCATCTTCGAAGTCTCCATCGCCAAGGAGCTTCAGGCTTTCCTGGACACTTATGGCGAAAATGACGGCAAGAAAGTCTTAAGCTATGATGATCTCTCCTTCCTCGTGGAGGATAAAGGCATCAAGGCCAAGGTAATTGTCCGGGATCTTTCCGCCACCATCCAGACTGATACGCCCCGGTATGAGAGCATCGATCTCATCCTGCTGGTGGATCTGCCTTAACAAAGTCATCCACATCACGAAGGACCTGCGCATCATGCACAGGTCCTTTTTTTTGCTCCCCTATTTCTTTAAGCTGTCCAGGGAGATCACTTTGACGCCATTGGTTTTGAGGATCCGGAGCGCCCCTTGGGCTTCCACGTTCTTGTCATGCCCCGGCAGATCAAAGGTTTCCACCAGATCCTCGATGACATAGACTTCCTTTTTCGCATTCCGCTCATGGAGATGGGTCTTTAACGAAAGGGCCAGGTTCAGCACACAGATATCCGTGCAGCATCCGATGATGTAGTAGTTCAAAACCTCCGGGACCTCTTCTTCCAGATAGCGGCGAAACCCTTCGGCTTGAAACGCATTGACGGAGTTTTTCCGAAACTGCCGCTGGGCAAAGGGCTGAAGCTCCGCAATAACCTGATCTTCCCCGCTGCCGGTGATGCAGTGGGGCGGAAAATCCTGGAACTCCGTGGAATCCGGGTCATGGGAATCCACCAGAAAGACGGTCCTCGCCTCTACTTCTTCCAGAAACTTCGCCATGGGGGAGACAATGGCCTGAATATCCGGGGAAGCTAGCGCTCCAAAGTTAATAAACCCTTCAATCATATCCACAACCGCCACTAGGGCGTTTTCTTTCAGCTGATACATGATGATCCCTCCCAGATTTTTCTTCATTATATCATCTTTTGATCAACAACTTATGTTCGAAAATCAGAAGACGCGAAGAGGATTTTACTTCCCCTTCGCGTCCTTATTTCTTGCTTAACCCAAGAGTTCCTTGATGATGTCCACCTTGTCCAGACGCTCCCAGGGAAGGTCCAGATCATTTCGGCCGAAGTGGCCATAGGCGGCAATCTGCCGATAGATGGGTCTTCGCAGATCCAGATCCCGGATGATGGCTCCGGGACGAAGATCGAAGACCTTCTTCACGATATCGATGATCTTGTCATGGGAGACCTTCTCGGTGCCGAAGGTGAAGACTTCGATGGAGATGGGCTTTGCCACGCCAATGGCATAGCTTAGCTGGATTTCCAGCTTGTCTGCGGCTCCTGCAGCCACCAGGTTCTTGGCGACCCATCTTGCAGCATAAGCCGCAGAACGGTCCACCTTGGTTGGATCCTTACCGGAGAATGCGCCGCCGCCGTGACGGCCATAGCCGCCGTAGGTGTCGACGATGATCTTACGGCCCGTGAGACCGGAGTCTCCCTGGGGTCCGCCCACTTCGAACTTGCCCGTGGGGTTGATGTAGATTTTGGTGGCTTCATCCATAAGCTCTTCCGGAATCACGGCCTGAATCACGTGCTCCGTGATGTCGCGGTGAATTTCCGCCTGGGTGACCTCGGAGCTGTGCTGGGTGGAGACAACAATGGTATCCACACGCAAAGGCTGGTCGTTCTCGTCGTATTCCACGGTGACCTGGGTCTTGCCGTCGGGTCTCAGGTAGGTGAGAATCTGCTGCTTGCGCACTTCTGCCAGTCTTCGGGCCAGCTTCTGGGCCAGATTGATGGGCATGGGCATATATTCTTCCGTCTCGTTGGTGGCAAAACCAAACATCATGCCCTGATCGCCAGCGCCAGTCTGCAGCAGCGCATCATGGTCCCCTTCACGGGTTTCCAGGGAAGCATTGACACCCTGGGCAATATCCGGAGACTGCTCATCGATGGATGTCAGTACTGCGCAGGTCTGGGCATCGAAACCGTACTTGGCTCGGACATAACCAATCTCTGTGACAGTCTTGCGAACCACCTTGGGAATATCCACATAGCAGCTGGTGGTAATCTCTCCCATCACCATGACCATACCCGTGGTCACTGCAGTTTCACAGGCCACGCGGGCCATGGGGTCCTCCGCCAGAATGCTGTCCAGTATGGCATCGGAGATCTGATCACAAATCTTATCGGGATGTCCCTCAGTGACCGACTCTGAAGTAAAAAGTCTTCTCATTTCTTTCCTCCTTGATTACACGCAAAATAAAAACCTCTTCACGATAAGAAGAGGTGTCAAATAATCACATCTCTCTTATCTTGCAGCTCCCGCCGCAGGAATTGGCACCACGTATTGCTACAGGTTGCCGGGTTTCATCGGGCCCTTTCCCTCCACCTCTCTTGATAAGAGTATTCAGTTTTCAGTTTTTCCATAAAAAAAGACTCAATCATTACAATTGTGTCTTTATTGGTGGAGGAGAGTGGATTCGAACCACTGAAGCAACTTGCAACAGATTTACAGTCTGCCCCCTTTGGCCACTTGGGTACTCCTCCCTATTGTGTACAACTGCCATATCATAGTACAACAGCCGACTTTGTTTGTCAATATCTTGGTGATGCTCTGAAGAAAAAATGGTGGAGGAGAGTGGATTCGAACCACTGAAGCAACTTGCAACAGATTTACAGTCTGCCCCCTTTGGCCACTTGGGTACTCCTCCCTATTGTGTACAACTGCCATATCATAGTACAACAGCCGACTTTGTTTGTCAATATCTTGGTGATGCTCTGAAGAAAAAATGGTGGAGGAGAGTGGATTCGAACCACTGAAGCAACTTGCAACAGATTTACAGTCTGCCCCCTTTGGCCACTTGGGTACTCCTCCGGATTCTTCTTTCAAGCATCAGCATTTGAACTGACAAAATCTAGTATATCGTCTTGGCTGCTATATTTCAAGCTTTTTCTTTAAAATTGCATCAAGAATCCACACAATCTAAATTGAAGAAGAAAATTCGATACAGTAGTAAGCGTTGTGGAATAGAAAATGAAAAAGAAGATGCGCCCTTTAATCAGCTCTCCGTTACTTTGTCGGGTATCGTTCGAAAGCTGGGTTTGGTGCGCATCCATCCAGAAAATGTGACCTTGCGGCCAAGTGTCCTATAATAAACTAACGATGCACAGCTGCCATCCCAAAAACGGAATACGAGCCCCCGAACAAGTTGCATTTCTTTGACAAGAGAAATGAGCTTGTTCTGTTTGCGCTGAAGAAAGTTTATTTCACCTTTAGAATACCACAAAATCCTCCACAAAAAACATCCCATTTGAACTTACTTGCTTCCAGATACTTTGCGTAGGATAGCCCTCCATAGGCTAGTGCAATGACTTTGAATATTAAAGGCCAAAAAACGAATTTGAAAATAAAAACCTTAAATTCTCATTTCGCAGTTCATCGTAAACACTTGCGAGATCACGATAATCAAAGACACCCTTTTCTTCTATTTTTTCGTATAAAGCATTGTATATTATACTCCAATCTTCATTTAAGAAAGTATCATCAAGATCCCTTCTTTTTATTGTTTGAATCCCGAACAATAAATTTCTCATAAAATCTCTAGTGCTTATCTCTTCCGTCGTTAGTTTGAAATATGATTTAGAAGAGTAATAAAGATCTAATGAGCTAATGGCATAGGATATGGACTGTTCAGGATCTTTAGACTCCAACATTGTAGTCAAACTTGCTACATAAACTCTGTACAAATCTTTCTCAATCCACCTCACCTTTGCCCGCACGGTAAATAACGATACTGAAGAAAGCAGCGAAACTAGTATTAATATTATTATCAATGCTTTGTTTGCATTGTGTTTATTATTAAACTTCATCGTGTATACCAATCAAATTTGGTTGATAAGCTTCTGTTGATATAAATAAATCAATAATTAAAGTAGCCTTCTCTTTGTTTTGTAAAAATTCCAATGCATTTGGTGAGACATTGTATTTTTCATATCCATCATTCTGAAGTTTATCATCAGCTTTTACCTCAATTCCTTGATAAAACATCCCCAAAACAAACAACAATAAAATACACAGTCTAATTTTCATGCATATACCTCCAAAAAAATAATACTCTTTCACATTATATCATACAATAGATAATATATAAATCGTTTACAGCTATTAGACTAATTGACCATTAATTCTCCGTAACAGGAAAGAGGAAAGTTCTAAACTCATTTGTTTGCGGAGGTTTCATCCTGCTTAGCACTATCGCATTTATGGAAAAATTAATATCATAAAGTTATCAATCGCATTTATATGATTCTATTTCTAAAGTTTATTGAGTTTCAGAATTAATAAAAACACCTCTGCTGCTTTTGGATTATGTCCATCAGAAGAAGATTCTACCTTGTTCATGGATCGTGATGATAATTCACGATGGATAGAACAAAAATATTTTGATAAATTGTCGGAAGTTCTTACATGCATTTTTGAACATCATCGAAATATCATGGATGACAAACTGAAAAACGCGTTAAAAATTCTTAGACTGCATGAGGATTTTAATCGAAGTGCAGTCCTTTGCAAATCTGATATGGAGATAGATTCGGACTATGAAAAATGGTTAGAAATCAGCAAAATTGTAAGATATATTATCCAGAAAGCTTGATTTTTTTCATCAGCATTGATAAATCATTGGATTTGATGGATCCTTTCTAAAATCCCCAAATTTCAACACTATCTTAAAACATAGTCGTAGAAAATCCTCTTTCCTCTAACCTCATTGCAATTGTACGAATTAGTGCTATAGTAAATTAATACTAAGAATGAAGCAACGAGGGAGGGCTAAAGATGAATCAAACGACAGAAAACTTAACCCAAAAAGGCTACAAGGCTTACGAGAACGCTGATATTACCGTCTATTGGAATGCTTCGATCTGTGAGCATGCCGGGAACTGCGTCAAAGGAAACAGCGAAGTTTTTAATGTAAATCGACGCCCCTGGATCATGTTGGGAACCGGAGAGCATGCCAATATTCAGGAGGTCATTGATACCTGCCCTTCAGGCGCCCTGAAGTATAAACTGAAATAAACTCATGGAGGCTAGTATGATTCAATTTGTCATGGAGCTCGAGAACAAAAGAGTCGTCGCCTATGATCACCAAAAGGTCATCGGTGAAGTCACATTTTCCCCATCCCCCACGCTGTGGATCGCTGATCATACGGAAGTGGACCCTTCTTATAAAGGACAAAGAATCGGCAATCAGATGGTTCAAAAGCTCGTCGAAGAAGCCCGGAAAGAAGGCGTAAAGATTCTTCCTCTGTGCCCTTTCGCCGCTGCAGAATTCAAGAAAAACCCTTCCTATGGGGATGTCCTGAAATAATTTATTAATGCGATGAAATGTGCCTGGAATGATGACAATTCCAGGCACTTTTTTTGATTCCCGATATTTATCAGGCTTTCTTTGGATGACAACAACGAGGTTTCTCCATATCGGAAAAGCTTCCTGGGGAGGGGTTTTCACCACCTCCACAGGAAGCTTCCGTAAAACAAATGAGGGAAGGATACTAGTTTCCTTTGGCTGCTGTTGCTCCCGCAATACGTCCGAAGGTATTTACATCCGCCAGTGCGTTTCCGCCCAGACGATTGGTGCCGTGAATTCCGCCGGTGACTTCGCCTGCGGCGAAGAGTCCGGGGATGACCACGCCATTTTTGTCCACAACACGGGTTTCCGTGGTGATCTTAATGCCGCCCATGGTGTGATGAACCGTGGGGACACGCTTACCGGCATAGAACGGTGCGGTATCCAGCTTATCTTTGAAGAGGGTTCGTCCGAACTCATCCACTTTGCTGTCCACAGAGGCATTGAAGGCTTCCACAGCCTTCACCAGGTTCTGGGGATCCACGCCGATCTGCTTGGCCAGGTCTTCCAGGGTATCTGCTTTATAGGCTCTGCCCTGCTCCACCAGAGAATCGATGGACTCGTTGAAGTTGTTCACAGTATCTCCCGTGGGATAGGAATGCTGATCCACGATGACCCACATCATGGCGTCGGTCTGGGCCATGAGAGCCTTGGTCATAACATCTCGCCTAGCGCCTTCATCCACAAAACGGTTACCAGCGGCATTGACGAATATACGGTTTTCCACGCCCTGCTCAATGTTTCCGCTGAGGCTTCCGGTGATGGGATCACCCATGGGAAGAAGCTGGATGTTCTCCATCTGGATGATGTCGGCATTGATGGCTTCCGCCATGACGATACCATCTCCCGTGGCTCCCTTGTGGTTGGTGGTCTTGATGTTGGTCAGCGTCGGCCAAAGAGTGTTGTACTTGTCGCGCATGGCAATGTTTGCCCCGAATCCGCCGCTGGCGATGATGACACCCTTAGAGGCATTGACGGTGACTTTTCCATTCTTGCCCTGGGCCTCAAAGCCCACGACGCGACCTTCGGTGTTCTGAATCAGGGTTTTGGCTTCGGTTTCCGTCAGAATCTTGATTTCATCCTGATGCTGATTGATGTAGTTCATGTAGGTATTGATGTAACCGGTGCCCAGGGGTTCCACGGGCTTATGGGCTCTCGGCCAGAGACCGCCAAGAACGGTAAATACGGTATCCTTGAACTTCATACCCAGGGATTCCAGCCACTCGATGGTGGGATAGGCATTTTCCACCAGGACACGGATCAGCGCGGGATCTCCCTGCTTGTCTCCGCCCTCGTAGGTTTGAGTGTAGTGCTTCTCAATGGAGTCTTCAATGCCCATGGCGGACTGACGTTTCTCATCCACGGCATTGTAGGCGGAACCCGAGATGATGGTATTGCCGCCCACATTGGGCATCTTTTCCACCACGACGACTTTGGCGCCATTCTGATGGGCGGATACGGCTGCGGCAAGTCCGGCTCCACCGGCTCCGATGATGGCCACTTCGGTATCCAAAACGATGTCCTTTTGTGCGGACTGCTCGTCCTCGCCCTTGACCTTCAGCTTCTCGATGTCAGCACCGGCTTTTTTCAGGGCATCTTCCAGTGCGGCCATAAAACCGTTGGACGAGTAAGTGGCTCCGCTCATGAGATCCAGTGCCAGTGAGCTTTTTTCCTTCGCTTGCGCAATGAGGTCTTCCACAGCCATGTCGCCGAGGCCCTGGGTTTCCGTATGTACTGCCTTGATGTCCACAATTTTTGTGGCATCCACGGTGACGGTGAGCTTGATCTCCCCATGGAA
The DNA here is from genome assembly GCF_018128025.1 of Proteiniclasticum sediminis. Lineage (GTDB taxonomy): Bacteria > Bacillota > Clostridia > Clostridiales > Clostridiaceae > Proteiniclasticum > Proteiniclasticum sediminis. The sequence goes on from NZ_JAGSCS010000013.1 coordinate 60,293, forward strand.
TCCATTGGCTTTCCCCTCATAGGTTCCGGGTGTGAAGATACTGCTTTCGGCTGGTGTTTCTGGTGTGGTGTTTGCTTTCTTCTGACATGCGGCCAAGGATACGGTGAGGAGCACCGCTAAGGCTGCCGCCAGAAATTTTCCTCTCTTCTTCATATTTTCCCCCTAAGATTAAATTTTAGTAAACACGTTCAATGAATACGTTCACCCAATGAACTTATTATGCCATATTGTTAGAAGATTATCAATATATTTTGTGAAATTTTTATCGTTTTTGATCCTTTGAAATCTTCGAGTATAATGAGACTAGGAACAGACACAGGAGGCATGGAAAACGTGAGTGACAAACTGAATTCAAGACAGCTCCAGTCCCTGGAGACGAAAAACCGGATCTATGAAGTGGCCCTGCGCAAATTCACCGAAAAATCCCTGGACGAAGTGACCATTGCTTCCATCTGCAAGGAAGCCGGCGTCTCCGTGGGCTCCTTCTATAACTACTTTGACAGCAAAGAAGCCATCATCTATGAGAACTTCCGCCGGGCAGATATGGACTTCACCCGCTTCGAGCAGGTGGACCAGGAAGGCCAGGAGACCCTTCCCCTCATCCTGGACTATATGGACTACTACATCAGCTTTGTCAGCGCCCAGGATCTGAATTTTATCAAGCATCTTTATACCACATCCAACCGATACTTTGTCATGCCCCACCGCCCCATGCAGGAGGTGTTGAAAACCATCCTTCGCCGGCGTCAAGTCAAGGTTTCTCCCGAGTTCATGGAAAGCTCCGATGACCTGGTGGACCAGCTTTTCATGACGGCCCGAGGGGTCATCTTCCATTGGTGTCTCCATGAAGGTCGCTTTAATATCCGGGAACTGGCCCGAAAGCATTTTCTCCTTATTCTGAGAGGTGCCCTGATCGAAGAAAAGGAGCGGTGAAAACCGCTCCTTTTGTGATATTCTTATCGATAACCCTGGTCCAAGAACCCGTTCTCCCCGGACTTCCCCCGTTTCATCAGCCATTTTTTGCCACTTTTTAAACAAAGAAACGCCGCAGCAGAAGCTGCGGCGTAATTTCTTTACTTGGTTCCGAACAAACGGTCGCCGGCATCGCCCAGACCGGGAACGATATAGCCGTGCTCATTGAGCTTCTCATCGATGGCCGCGATGAAGATATCCACATCGGGGTGTTTCGTCGTGAGGGCCTTAATGCCTTCCGGTGCAGCCACCAGTCCCACAAACTTGATGGACTTGGCTCCCTGCTTCTTCAGCATGGAGATGGCGTCGATGGCCGATCCGCCGGTGGCCAGCATAGGATCCACCACGATGACATCGCGCTCCTCAATATCCTTCGGCAGCTTACAGAAGTACTCCACGGGCTGCAGTGTGCTCTCATCACGATAGAGACCGATATGGCCCACCTTGGCAGCAGGAACCAGTTTCAGCATGCCGTCCACCATGCCGATGCCGGCGCGGAGGATGGGAACGATGGCCAGTTTCTTGCCGGTGATGGTTTTGCACTTGGCAATGCCCACGGGAGTTTCAATCTCCACATCTTCCATGGCCAGATCCCGGGTGACCTCATAGGCGATGAGGGTAGAAATTTCTTCCACGACCTCACGGAATTCTTTGGATCCGGTGTTCTTGTCCCGGATAATGGCCAGCTTGTGCAGTACTAATGGGTGGTTGATTTCTGTTACTCTGCTCATTTGTTCTCCTCCTTAGGGATTATCGCTGATATTTTTCTTCCAACTGTGTAATCTTGTCAATGCGTGTCTGGTGTCTTCCCCCTTCAAAGGAAGCGCCGAGGAACGTATCCACGATGTCCAGGGCCAGAGACGGTCCCACAACGCGCTCTCCCATGGTCAGGATGTTGGCGTTATTGTGCTGACGGGTGGCGTGGGCACTGAAGGTGTCATGGCACAGGGCTGCCCGCACCCCTGGGATTTTGTTGGCGGCAATGCCGATGCCGATGCCTGTGCCGCAAATGAGGATTCCAAAATCGAAATGCCCATCCCGGACCTCTACGCCCACCTTCTCCGAAATATCCGGATAATCGCAGGATGCGGTGGTGTAGGTACCGAAGTCTTTCACCTCGATCCCCTTTTTCTCCAAGTGTTCCCGGATCAGTTCCTTCAGGTTCAATCCGCCGTGATCACAACCCAGTGCAATTTTCATGTCCTACCTCCTGTACTGTTCAAATTCTTCGATTTTCTGGATGAGACGCCGAAGCTCGCTGAAAGTTTTCACATACTCATCCTCGTCCATGCCGTAGGGATCCGGCACATCGCCCTTTTCCCCCGCAATTTCCTTCAGCGTATGGATCCGTTCATGGCCATAGCGCCGGACCAGTTCCCGCTTCTGGGCCTCTGTCATGGTGATGATGTAGTCGGCGTCGGCCACATCCACCTCCAGGAGCTCTTCCGCTTCCCGGTCCACCACATACCCGTACTCCCGGGCTAAGACCCGCTGAGCCTCTTTGGCGATGCGGCTTCCCCGCTGAATATAGAGTCCTCGGGATTCTGCCTTGGCCTGGTGAAAAGTCTCATTAAAGATTACCTCAGCCATGGGACTTCGGCAAGTATTTCCTGTGCATACAAAAAGAATTTTCATTTCACACCTCAATGAGTCGGTATCCTGCAGCCTTTTTCAGGCGGTTCATCACCGCCCGGCCCACACCGGATTCGTCGATGCCTTCGGCATAGATCAGCTCCACCTCTAAATCATCAAAACGGCGCAGCGCTTCAAAGAGATTCCGGGCAATCTCCGCCGGATTCTTTGCGCTGCCGTAGGACTGAAACTCTACCCCTTTAAGGGCATAGGCTGCTTCCTGCTCCCGCGCGGCCAGTACGCCCACGCGTTTTCCCTGCTCCACAGCCTCGGTGATTCTGCGCTCCATTTCCTCTTCCCGTTTTTCAGGACTGCCCACAATGACCGTTAAGGGCGCTTTGGGTGCATAATGCCGGTACTTCATCCCCGGTGCCCGGGGTGCTTCTTTTTCCCCCACCCGGGTCAGGGCTTCCTCATAGAGGATTCGCCCATCCACCTCCAGGAGCTCCTCATAGGTGACAAAACCTGGCCGAAGGAGCCTGGGGGGATCGATGCTGTAATCCACGATGGTGGACTCCAGCCCCACAATGCTTTGCCCATCGCCCAAAATCATATCCACCTTCCCGTCCAAATCCTCCACACAGCGGTCAAAATTCGTGGGACTGGGTTTTCCCGAAAGATTGGCCGATGGAGCCGCCACGGGATGACCCAGCGCTGCAATGATTCGGCGGGCCGTTTCATTGGCAGGCATACGGACCCCCACACTGGAGAGCCCTGCGCTGGTTTCCTCGGGGACGAGGGACGTCTTGGGCAAGATCACCGTCAGGGGTCCCGGCCAGAATCGCTCCATGAGGGCCTTGGCCTTTTCCGGCACATGGGTCACATAGGGCTCCAGGTTCCAATCCGCCACATGGATGATCAGGGGATTATCCTGGGGTCTTCCCTTCGCCCGGAATATTCCCGCCACGGCCTCTTTGTTCAGGGCATCCGCCCCCAGGCCATAGACCGTCTCCGTGGGAAAGGCCACGAGGCCTCCCTGCCTTAGACACTTTGCCGCCAGTAGGATGGCTTCTTCTTCAATTCTACCCGTAAACTGTACCTTGATCGTCTCCATTTTTCTCTCCAAAAATGGGGACAGTTAACAAACTGTCCCCCCAATCCCTAGTTATTTCGGTTACCCATGGCTTTGAGTTTTTCCGCCTGGTCATAGCGGATGAGGGAATCGAACATCTCGTCCAGATCACCATTGAGGAAGGATTCCAGCTTGTACAGGGTGAGGTTGATCCGATGGTCCGTCACGCGGCCCTGGGGATAGTTATAGGTTCGGATTCGCTCCGAACGGTCCCCGGTGCCCACCTGGCTTTTTCGCTCATCGGCAATATTCTGGCTTCGTTCCTGCTCTGCAATTTCATACAGCCGGGAACGGAGAATCTTGATGGCCTTTTCCTTGTTTTTCAGCTGGGATTTCTCATCCTGCACGGCCACAACCAGCCCGCTGGGCAAGTGCGTGACCCGGACCGCCGAGTCCGTAGTATTGACGGACTGTCCGCCGTTTCCGGAGGAACGGTACACGTCAATCCTCAAATCATTGGGGTTGATTTCCACATCCACCTCATCCACTTCGGGCAGTACAGCCACCGTGGCGGTGGAGGTATGGATCCGTCCTGAGCTTTCCGTATCCGGAACGCGCTGCACCCGGTGTACCCCTGACTCATACTTCATCTTGGAATAAACTCCCTGGCCCTTGACCATGAAGACCACTTCCTTGAATCCGCCGATATCTGTCTCATTGAGACTCATGATTTCCACTTTCCATCGCTGGGATTCCGCATACTTGGAATACATGCGGAAAAGATTATAGGCAAAGAGCGCTGCTTCATCGCCGCCGGCACCGCCGCGGATTTCCACAAATACGTTCTTTTCGTCATTGGGATCCTTGGGCAGCAGCATGATCTGCAGCTCCGCCTCGATGTTTTCCATTTGGGCCTTGATACTGCGCACATCCTCATTGATCATCTCGCGCATTTCGGTATCGTCTTCCAGCTGAAGCATATCCATATTGGCCTGAAGGTCTTCCTTCAGCTTCTTGTATTCCAGGTATTTCCCCACAATGACCTGAAGCTCAGAATGTTCCTTCACCAGCTTCTGCCACATTTCCTGATTGGCAATGACCGCAGGGTCACTGATTCTCATGGTGAGTTCTTCATATTTTCCTTCGATAAATCCTAATCGTTCCAGCATTTCTTTTCTCTCCTTGCTTTTTTGATCCTGAAAAATCCCACCAGAACGCTAAGTTTCAGGAAGCAGGACAGCACTCACTGCCCGGTCCTTTCCGGACAGGTCTTTGATGGTTTTTATTTCTCCAAATCCGTGGTTTGTCAGCATTTTCTCCACCTCGTGGCGTTGATCATATCCGATTTCGAAAACCACCGCTCCGCCCTCCTGGAGATGCTCCCGGGCGCTGGCGGTGATGCTCTGGTAAAAATCCAGCCCGGACGTGCCGCCGTAAAGAGCCAGTTCCGGCTCAAAGGCCTTCACCGAACGGGGCAGCTCTTCCATGTCCGCGGCACTGATGTACGGCGGATTGCTGATAATGAGGTCAAAGCGCTGGGGAAGGTGCAGAAAGAGATCAGACTCCACACACTGGACCCGGCTTTCCACCCCCAGGTTCCGGGCATTTTCCCCCGTGACCTTTAGAGCTTCTTTATTTATATCAGAAAGTGTCACATTTGTAAATTCCAAGATTCGGGCGATGGAAAGCCCCAGGGCTCCAGACCCGCAACAAAGATCCAGCACCGTCTCGTAGTGCTTTTCCCGGATGAGCCTCAAGGCTTCCTCCACGACGATTTCGGAATCCGGCCGGGGAATCAGGGTGTTTTCTGTGACCCTAAAGGTCATCCCCATGAACTCTTTAAAGCCTAGAATATAGGCCACGGGCTTCCCAGACTGACGCTCTTTCCAAAGGTTCCGGAAACGGTGCTCCTCGTCCTTGGAGAGTTCTTCCTCCCACCGGGTGAGAAGTTCCAAATCCGACAGACCCAGAACATTTTTCATGAGTACCCGGGCATCCAGCCGGGCCGTGTCGGAAACCTTCTGAAGCTGAAGACTGGCTTCATCCAGGGCAGCTTTAATTTTCATCGTCCATCAGTCCTTCCGCTTCCTTCAGTGCCCGGATGGACACCTCCAGCATCTCCGGCAGGGGCTCCTTGGTGGTGAGCCTTTGGAGCATCATCCCCGGATAGGCCACCACGCGCTGGATGGGCCCTTTGGTCCTTCCCAGCCAGCGGAGAATCTCATAGGTAATTCCCGAGATCACCGGAAGAAGGAGAATCCTCAGCACCACCCGAAGAAGCGGGTGAGACCATCCGGTGAAGGAAAAGACCAGAATGCTCACCGCCATGACGAGGAACATGAAGTTGGTTCCACAGCGCTCATGGAAGCGGGAGCAGGTCTTGACATTTTCCACCGTGAGGGGCATGTCCATTTCATAGCATACGATGGCCTTATGCTCTGCGCCATGGTACTGGAACACCCGGTAAATGTCTTTCAGCTGGCTGATCCCATAGAGGTATCCAATGAAAATCGTCAGCCGAAGAAGGGCTTCCACCGTATTCAGGGCTAAAGGCGGCAGCCCGTAATTTTTCAGCACTCCGGTAATCAGGGTGGGCAGCACAAAGAAAATGAGGATGCTGAGTCCCAAACTGAACAGGAGGGTCAGAGTTTCCACCATTTTTTCGCCTTTTTCGCCAAATTTATCCCGGAGCATCTTCTCCAGTTTTGTCGGTTCCTCATCGGCACCAAAGACCGAAGCCGACCAGTTGAGGCTTCGGATCCCGATCCGCATCGAATCCACCAGGGCCACAGCCCCGCGGATCAGGGGAAGCCGATACGCTTTATGCCGCTGGGACAAGGGCGTCAGGACATCGTGATGAACCACAATGTCTCCCAAGGGGTTTCGCACGGCGGTGGAAATTCCTTTTTTCCCCCGCATCATGACCCCTTCAATGACGGCCTGCCCGCCTACGGTCGTTTCTTTCATGCCTTCACCAAATCCTTATTCATTCGTTTTCGTTCTTCATCTTTTTTCTTATACTTAAAGTAGCAGTCAGCGCAAAGGGACTGATATTCCACCTGATCCACGAGATCAATGGCCACCTGAGCTCCCTCGAAGACAAATTCTCCATTGATCTTCCGTCCGTTGAGCAGGGCTTTTCGTCCGCAGGTGCAGATGGTCTTGAGCTCTTCAATGCTGTGGGCCAGGAGCAAAAGCCTTGCACTGCCCTCAAAGCCGTTCATGAGAAAGTCCGTCCGCAGACCGTAGCAGATCACCGGCACTTTCAGCGTCACGGCGACTTTCAGGAGCTCATCGATATGTTTGGCTTTGAGAAACTGCACCTCATCCACAAGAATGCAGTGAATGGTCCCTTCCTGCTGAATCCATTTTTCCGTAATGGCATAGAGATCATCCTCTTCCCGAACAGCATAGTCCGCTTCCCGGACAACCCCCAGCCGGGAAACCAGCTTGGTTCCGCCCTTGGCATCCACCTGGGGTTTGAAAATCTTCACCTTCATGCCCCGTTCCTCATAGTTGTATGCCACCTGCATGAGGTTGGTGGACTTTCCGGAATTCATTGCCCCGTATCGAAAATATAATTTGCTCATGTTCCTACTCCTATACTTCAATAATCCCTACTAATTATAGCATCTCACCCCCGGGTATTCCATATTATTCTTGACGGTGGCGGTTTGTAATGATAGAATTGAGTAGTTAAAAAACCATGAAATTGAGGTGAAATAAATGAAAGAAGGCATACATCCAAAGTACAACGACGATGCCGTTGTAAAGTGTGCATGTGGAAACACATTCGTAACCGGATCCGTCAAGCCCGAACTGAAAGTGGAAATATGCTCCCAGTGCCATCCATTCTTCACTGGTAAGCAGAAGATTGTTGATGTTGGTGGTAGAGTAGATCGCTTCAACAAGAAGTTCAACCTGACGACCAAAACTGAAGAGTAGGACTTTTCATTGAAAAATGAGGATCATCGCGATCCTCATTTTTTTTTGCGTTCTTTTATTCGTTTGTTCGTGCGCTATTCATGAATAACCCGTTCCTGAGCCAGGTCTTTCAGTTTTCCGGTGATCTGCAGGGAATGGGTGATGATCATGACCAGGATGAAGCCTAAAAGAAGAGACAGCAGGAAGTTGCCCGGGGATCCATGGAGTCCGATGCCGGCATTGCCGAGGAATGCCGCCGCTTCTAGGGGAAGGAGACCCAAAAGCAGGGTTCGGATCTTCTTCAGATGAAGGATTTTAGAGTCCACATCGCTGTAGATTTCAAAAGGTCCCTCGGCTCGTCTGCGGCGAAGATAGACCCACCGCATATAGGAGCCCACCACTTCTACCCCAGTTTCCTCCAAGAAACGGAGAAAATCCCGGCTTTTGCTGTGGGTGGGAAGTTCATCGAGAAGGAGAATTTTGTAAGCGTACTCTCCCGGTGTGCCTTCCTCAAACACATAGGAGATACCCCCTCCCCGGATCAGCTGCAGCCCTTTATCCGACTGGGTATCCAGCCACTTTTCCTCCCGCTCATGTTCCCAGGCAAAAAATGCCCGATATTTTTTATGCGTCATGATTGTCCCCTCCCATCATCATTTTTCCGTTATGCAGCAGTTCCTCCAGGCGCTGAATCTCCCGCCGGACTTTCTCTTTTCCCTCATCCGTGATGCAGTATTCCTTCTTTCGCCCGGAGTTTTCCTCCAGCGCTTGAATCCACCCTTTTTCCGTCAGCGAGCTCAAGGCCCCATAGAGGGTACCTGCCGCCAGAACCACTCTTCCCTGGCTGAGTCCCTCCACCTTCTGCATGATCCCGTACCCATGGAGCGGTTCCAGGAGTGACAAGAGAATATAATAGACCCCCTCGGTCAGCGCCACATTTTCTGTATTTGCCATATTTCCACCTCCGATACATCCAGTTCCGTTATAACGGCTTCCGATACACTTACTATAACGCCTCCCGATATAGCTGTCAAGGTCCCTTTCTTCGAAAATTAAACCTTTCTTCTCCAAAATCTGAATAAAAAAAGAGAAGGTTTTCCTTCTCTCTACAATAAGCCCAGCTCTTCGGCCAGTTCATTCAGATAGGTCCAGCGGTCCATGGCTTCTTCCAGCTCCTTCTCCAGCAGCGTTTTCTCCGTCATCAGCTGTTCCAGCTTGAGAAAATCCGTGGCATGGGTTTGGAGGGCTTCATCCACCTCTTGGATTCGGCGTTCCAGATCTGCAATGCGGTCATCGATGCCATCAAACTCCCGCTGTTCTTTGAAGGAAAATTTCCGTTTCTTTTCCTTTTCCCGGGGAGGTGGAACTTCACTTTTTTCCGTCTTTTTACCGGCGCTTTCCTCCTGCTCCGCTTCGAGATTCTTTCGCTCCTCGTAGTCGGAATAGTTCCCGAAGGAAATGGAAATCTTGCCCTCGCCTTCAAAGGCAAAAATCTTTTCCGCTACCCGGTCCAGGAAATACCGGTCATGGGAGACGGTGATCACTGCCCCGGGGAAATCCTCCAGATAGTCTTCCAGGATGGACAAGGTGTCAATATCCAAATCATTGGTGGGCTCATCCAGAAGCAGCACATTGGGTTTCTCCATGAGGATCCGAAGGACCATGAGGCGCCGCTTCTCCCCGCCGGACAAAGACCGGATGGGGGTCCACTGCTCGCTGGGCGGAAAGAGGAAGGTTTCCAGCATCTGCGAAGCCGTAACTTTCCCTTCTCCCGTCTCGATGATTTCCGCTGCCTCCCGGATGAACTCGATGACCCGCATGCCTTCGTCTGGAATGACATACTCCTGGGAGAGATAGCCGATGCGGACCGTTTCGCCCACGGAGAGGACCCCGCCGTCTGGGGGCAAAAGCCCCGCCAGGATCTTCAGAAATGTGGACTTTCCCATGCCATTGCTGCCGACGATGCCGATACGGTCATCCTTCTGCACCTGATAGCTAAAGTCTTTAAGAATCACTTCCCCAGGGAACGACTTCTCCAGATGTTCGAGATCCATGACCTTCTTTCCCAGCCGGGAAGACAGGGCTTTGATCTCCAGCTCACTCTTTTCCTGGAGCCCCTCTTCCTCCTTCAGCCGCTCGTAGCGGTCAATGCGGGCCTTTTGCTTTGTGGAGCGGGCTTTCGCCCCCTTGCGGATCCAGGCCAGCTCCTTCTCCAGGATCTTTTTTCGCTTTTTGTCCGCCAGCTCCAGGAGTTCCTCCCGCTGGGCCTTCAGCTCCAGAAACTTGGAATAGTTCACCGCATAGCTATATACCTGTCCCCGCTGAATCTCCAGCATCCGGTTAGTCACGCGCTCCAGGAAGTAACGGTCATGGGTCACCATGAGAAGGGCACCCCGGCGCTGGGCCAGCTCTTTTTCCAGCCAGGCCACGGTATCATTGTCGATATGGTTAGTGGGCTCATCCAGAATAAGCAGGTCACTGGGGGTGATGAGGGCCGTGGCCATGGCCACGCGTTTTTGCTGTCCCCCGGAAAGTTCCCCCATGGTTTTGGAAAAATCGGTAATCCCCAGTTTCGTCAGGATCCGCCGGGCATCGGCTTCCAGGTTCCAGGCCTGAAGCGTATCCATCTCCTGGGAAAGGCGAAGAAGATTTTTCTGAACCGTTGGATCCTCCGGGTGCTGCGCCGTCTCCTTCAGGGCTTCTTCATAGGCCCGAAGGGTTCTCAGCAAGGGATTGTCGCCGCTGAACACCTGCATGAGCACCGTATGGTCGGGATTGAACTTCGGCTCCTGAGCCAGGACTTCCACCCGGATGCCGCTGGGAATCTGCACCCGGCCCTCATCGGGAGGTTCCACCCCCGCCAGCACTTTCAGCAGGGTAGATTTCCCCGTACCGTTGATGCCGATAATCCCAATTTTGTCCCCATCGCCGATGGTGAGGGTCACATCCTCAAAAAGTTTCTTTTCGCCAAAGCTCTTGGCGAGATTTTCTGCGGTTAATATGATCACTGTATTCACACCTCATTTTTCTCTTCCCCCATCATACAACAAAAGGTCCACTTTGGGCAGTGATGAAAAAAGATACCCCAAAAACTGGGGTATCTGCTTTATCGTGAATCGTTTAGGCCATGAAGAGCTTGATGTCCTCGTCCACTTCTCCGATGGTCCCGATGCCGAATTTTTCCACCAGAACGTTGGCCACGTTGGGGGAAAGGAATGCCGGCAGTGTGGGTCCCAGGTGGATATTCTTGACGCCCAGGTAGAGGAGGGCCAGAAGCACGATGACGGCTTTTTGCTCGTACCAGGCAATATTGTAGGCAATGGGGAGATCATTGACATCCGCAAGGCCAAAGACTTCCTTCAGCTTCAGAGCGATGACCACCAGGGAGTAGGAGTCATTGCACTGTCCTGCATCCAGAACGCGGGGAATGCCGCCAATGTCGCCGAGATTCAGCTTATTGTAACGGTACTTGGCGCAGCCGGCCGTGAGAATCACCGAATCCTGGGGCATATTCTGGGCAAACTCCGTGTAGTAGCTTCGGCTGTTCATGCGGCCATCGCAGCCGGCCATGACGACAAACTTCTTAATGGCGCCGGTCTTCACGGCTTCCACCACCTGATCGGCCAGGGCTAGGACCTGGGCATGGGCAAAGCCGCCCACGATCTTTCCCGTTTCGATTTCCTGGGGAGCTTCCAAGGTCTTGGCCAGGGCGATGATGGCCGAGAAATCCTTCTTGCCGTTTTCATCCCCTTCGATGTGGGTGCATCCGGGGAACCCTGAGGCTCCGGTGGTAAAGATGCGGCTCTTCAGCGCTTCATTTCTGGGGGGAACCAGACAGTTGGTGGTGAAGAGAACGGGTCCACGGAAGCTTTCAAACTCTTCCACCTGTTTCCACCAGGCATTGCCGTAGTTGCCCACAAAGTGTGTAAACTTTTTGAAAGCCGGGTAGTAGTGGGCCGGAAGCATTTCGCTGTGGGTGTAGACATCCACGCCGGTGCCTTCGGTCTGCTCCAGAAGCTGCATGAGATCCGTCAGATCATGCCCGGAGATCAAAATGGCGGGATTATTTCGCACACCGATGTTCACTTCGGTGATTTCCGGATTTCCAAATCTGGAGGTGTTGGCCTTGTCCAGCATGGCCATGGCGGTGACGCCCACTTCTCCGGTCTTCAGGGTAAGGGCCACCAGCTCGTCTGCCCCCAGGGTGTTGTCCAGCATGGCAGCCAGTGCCTCATAGGTGTGGACATAGAGGGACTCTTCCTCCAGTCCGATATTCAGCGCATGGTGGGCATAGGCTGCCATTCCCTTCAGTCCGTAGAGAATCAGCTCTCGAAGGGAGCGGATATCTTCATTGGCCGTGGCGAGAACCCCCACGGAGGCAGCTTTTTTCAGCATGGACTCTTTGTCCGTCACGGTGAAGGTGGCGGCATCGGAAAGCTTCACGCCGGCAAGCTCCGCGGTGAGACCATCTCGGAAGCTCAGCATCTTCCGAATCTGCGCCTCCAAAGCGCCATCGTCGAAGTTTGCGTTGGTGATGGTCATGAAGAGGGCGTTGATCACCTCATGGTTCATCTCCTGGCGAGCCTTGACCTCCACAGCTCCTCTTACCACAGCCTGGGCGATGCCCTTCAGGGTATAGATGAGGAGATCCTGGAGCTTGGCCACTTCCGGATTCTTTCCGCAGACGCCGATGATCTCGCATCCGGTTCCTCGGCTGGCTTCCTGACACTGATAGCAAAACATTGCCGGTTCCATGGTCTTAGACATATTTATATCCTACCTTTCTTCTCTGAATTAATGACTCTGTCAGTATAGCAGTCCTGCCCCACAAAAAACTGTAACCTCTGTTACACTTTCTAAAAATCCTGCGAGAAAAAAACACAGACAATAAATACTCCCCCGTGATAAAAGCCAGGATAGGCCTAAGCTCACCAGGATTATCCCTCCCCGGGTCTTTGACCTGTTCTTGGAAAAACCCATTTCCCCGGGGAGTAATCTTGAGTATAATGAAACAGAAATGCAGTGTCTTCCCCCTTCTGTTTAATTTGAGGTAACCATGAACATTCCAATGAGCCAGTTACGAAAAAATGCGCTTTTCCAGCAGATGACCGAAGAGGAAATCAGGGAGCTGGTGGATCTCTCCTCCTGCACCCTGGAAGTCTACGAAAAGGACACCCTGGTGGTTCAGGAAAATGATCCCTGCAGCACCCTGGGCGTTGTACTGGAGGGAAAGCTCCATATCCAACAGTACGATCGAAGCGGTGATGCCCTGACCATCAATGTGTTCCGTCATGGAGACTGTTTCGGCGCCCCCCTCCTCTTCACTCCCCATCCCCTGTACCCTTTCACCCTCCTCACCCTGACCCCTTCCACGGTGCTCTTCATTCCTTTTGAGCAGCTCACTCGGATGCTGCGAGAGAATCCCACCTTCAACCACAACTATCTGGCATTTTTATCCCGACATATTCTGGTGCTGAAGAACAAGATCAAGATTCTCTCCCACAATGATGTCCGCTCCCGCCTCATGATCTATCTGTCCCGGGAGATGGATCTGGCCGAAAGCCCCCGCTTTACCCTGCGGCATAAAAAAACCGAGATTGCAGAAATCATCAAAGTGGCCCGTCCTTCGGTTTCCCGGGAACTGACAAATATGGAACGGGACGGACTTCTAGAACTTCGGGGACAGCAGGTGGAGATTCTCCTGCCCGAAGAATTTATTCTCTAAAAAAACACCCCTGATGATTTACACGCAACACAACATGTAGTATGATGAGAAAGAAATAACACAAGATATAGAAATCCGGGAACCATGGAAACAGGTCAAAATCCTGTGCGGTGCCGCCACTGTAGGAGCGAAAGCTCGAGCCAGGTCGTTGGTCCGGATCATCGCACCGCCTCACGTCGCATGGGGCTGGCACCCAAGGTGGGGCCCGTCATGACGTGGGTTCCCACTATTATTTTGGAGGTAATCGTATGGAAGCAAGAATTGGGGAAATCCGAAAAGTTCGCAAAAGAGATGGACGCATCGTGTCCTATAACCACGAGAAGATCGTTTCTGCCATGGGCAAAGCCTTCTTAGGCACGGGCACCGCTGTGGACCCCGAGCGACTTAGCCGCATGGCCGATGAGGTCTATGGGGCCCTCGCCGCAAAAAATGAAGACGTGCCCGGCGTGGAGGAAATCCAGGATCAGGTGGAACTGATCCTGCAGGAAAACGGGGACTATAAAGTGGCCAAAGCCTACATCCTCTACCGCAACCACCGCAGCGAGCGCCGGGTCATGGACTCTTCCCTCATGAAGATCTATGAGAAAATCACCTTCGAGGACGCCAAGAATGCGGATCTGAAGCGAGAAAACGCCAACGTGGACGGAAATACAGCCATGGGCACCATGCTGAAATACGGCTCCGAGGGCTCCAAGGCCTTCACCGAGCTCTTTGTTCTTCCGAAAGACCAGTCCCGGGCTCACCGAGATGGACTCATCCATATCCATGATCTGGACTTCTACAACTTCACCACCACCTGCACCCAGATCGATCTCATCCAGCTCTTCAAGGGAGGATTTTCCACGGGCCACGGCTACCTCCGGGAACCTCAGGATATCATGAGCTACAGCGCCCTGGCCTGCATCGCCATTCAGTCCAACCAGAATGACCAGCACGGCGGTCAGAGCATCCCTAACTTCGATTACGCCATGGCCCAGGGAGTGGCAAAAACCTATGTACGGCTCTTTCTGACCAACCTGGAAAAGGCCCTGGCACTCACGGCACCGGAAGTGAACCTCCCTGATCTGAAGACCCTACACCAGGACCTAACAAAGAAGGGCCACGTCCTTTCCATGGCCGGGGAGAAGAAGTATGAGGAAGCTCTCGAAAGCCAGCTGCTGACCCTGGGCGTAACGGCCTCTGTGGCCCAGCAGGCCTTGGCCTTTGCCCAGAAGGAAGCCCTGCGGGAAACCGACCGGAACACCTTCCAGGCCATGGAGGCCCTCATCCATAATCTAAACACCATGAACTCCCGGGCGGGCGCCCAGGTCCCCTTCTCCTCCCTGAACTACGGTACCGACACGTCGGCCGAAGGTCGCCTAGTGGTGAAGAACCTGCTTTTGGCCCTGGAAAAAGGACTGGGAAACCACGAAACCCCCATTTTCCCCATCCATATCTTCCGCATCAAAGAAGGCATCAACTACAATCCCGGAGAGCCGAACTTCGATCTCTTCGAACAAGCCTGCGCCGTCAGTGCCAAACGGCTTTTCCCCAACTTCTCCTTCCAGGATGCCCCCTTTAACCTCAAGTACTACAAACCCGGGCATCCGGAGACGGAAATTTCCTATATGGGCTGCCGCACCCGTGTCATCTCCGATGTGCTGAACCCCGGAAACGAAAGCCCCTACGGCCGCGGAAACCTCTCCTTCACCTCTGTCAACCTTCCCCGGCTGGCGATCCAGGCTGAAGGAAACCTGGACCGGTTCTGGTCCTCCCTGGAAGAAACCATGGATCTTGTGGTGCGTCAGCTCCTGGACCGATTCCAGATCCAGAAGGCGAAGAAAGTGAAGAACTTCCCCTTCCTCATGGGCCAGGGCGTCTGGACGGGAAGCCAAACCTTGTCTCCGGAGGATACGCTGGAAGAGGTGCTGAAGCATGGCACCCTCTCCATGGGCTTCATCGGTCTGGCAGAAACCCTCACTGCGCTCCTGGGTGTCCATCACGGCGAAGACCCCAAAGCCCAGGAACTGGGCCTTGCCATCATCCGCCGCATGCGTCAGCGGATGGAGGAAGAAACTGCCAAACATCAGCTGAACTTCTCCCTCATCGCCACCCCGGCGGAAGGCCTGGCTGGGCGATTTGTCCGCCTGGACCGAAAGCAGTTCGGCACTCTTCCCGGCATCACAGACAAGGAATACTACACCAACAGCTTCCATGTCCCCGTGGGCTACTCCCTCAGCGCCTTCAAGAAGATTGGTCTGGAAGCTCCATACCATGAACTGACCAATGCCGGCCACATTACCTACGTGGAACTGGATGGCGATACCTCCAAGAACCCCAAGGCCTTCATGAAGATCATCCGACACATGAAGGAATCGGGCATCGGCTACGGCTCCGTCAATCATCCCGTGGATCAGGATCCCCTGTGCTCCTATGTGGGCATCATCGGTGACACCTGCCCCCAGTGCGGACGCACGGAAGAAGAGCATCCCTTTGTCCGAATCCGGCGCATCACCGGGTACCTGGTGGGTAACCTGGACCGGTTCAACAACGCCAAGCTCAGCGAGGTCCGGGACCGGGTGGTCCACGGCGAAAGGAACTAGCCATGGGGATCCGCATCGCCGGAATCACAGAGGATTCCATCGTCGACGGAGAAGGGCTCCGGCTGGTGCTCTTCACCCAAGGCTGTCCCCATGCCTGTCCTGGCTGCCACAACCCCGAAACCCATGACCTTCAGGGCGGAACCTGGCTGGATGAGGAAGCTCTCCTCTCCCTCATCCGGGAGAACCCTCTCCTGGACGGCGTAACCTTCAGCGGTGGAGAACCCTTTCTCCAGGCTAAAGAACTGGCCCTATTAGCCAACAGAATCCGGAAGGAGTTCGGTTCCCGGCCGGACTTCTCCCTCATGGCCTACACCGGCTATACCTTTGAGGAACTCCTCACCAGAGTCCCCTCCGCTCTGGATCTTCTCCTGGAACTGGACCTTCTGGTGGACGGTCGCTTCATCCAGGAAAAGCGAACCCTGGACCTGCTCTGGCGAGGTTCCACCAATCAGCGCATCCTCCAGGTGCCTTCATCTTTGGAGCAGAAAACTCCGGTTCTCTATCTACCGGCTTAAAAAACCGCTATTTGCTTTTCTTCGGAAAAGCAAATAGCGGTTTTTAGTTGCTGATGTTTTGGAACTTTCCGTGACGTATTCAAAAGTAACCGAAAAGGAAAGAAGCCCCGAAAGGCTTCTTCTTCATTTCAAATTTCTAGGTTATTTCTTCAAGGCTGCACCAATGAGTCCGGCGAATAAAGGATGAGGCCGATTGGGACGGCTCTTCAGCTCCGGATGGAACTGGGTGGCCACAAACCAGCGCTTTCCCGGGATTTCAATGATTTCCACCAGATGCTTGTCCGGATTGATTCCGGAGAAGACCATGCCGTGGGCTTCAAAATCCTTCATGAACCGATTGTTGAACTCATAGCGATGACGGTGACGCTCTTCGATGCGGGCAGTGCCGTAGGCTTCTCTGGCCCAGGTTCCTTCCTTCAGCTCCGCCGGGTAGAGTCCCAGCCGCATGGTTCCGCCCAGATCCTCCACATCCTTCTGCTCCGCCATGAGATCAATGACGGGGAAGGGAGACTCTGGTGCAAACTCGGAACTGTTGGCCTCCGCCATGCCCAGAACATGTCGGGCAAACTCAATGACCGCCGTCTGCATCCCCAGGCAGATGCCCAGGAAGGGCACATCGTGGGTTCGGGCATAGCCAATAGCCGCAATCTTTCCTTCGATACCCCGGGTGCCGAAACCGCCGGGGACAAGGATTCCATCCACATCGGACAGGGCTTCTTCCACATTGTCATCCGTCACTTCCATGGCATTGACCCATTTGATCGACACCTGGGCATCGTGAGCCAGGCCGCCGTGGCCCAGAGCTTCCACCACAGAAAGATAAGCATCATGAAGCTCCGTGTATTTTCCCACCAACGCGATGGTGACACTCTTCGTCAGATTCTTCATCCGGTGTACCATAGTCGTCCATTCGCGGTTGTCCACGTCCTTGCAGTCCAGCTTCAGCTTCTCGCAGACATAGGTATCCAGACCCTCCTCATGGAGCATCAGCGGAACCTCATATAGGGTTTCCGCATCCAGATTCTGGAATACGGCCCGACCTTCCACGTTGCAGAAAAGCCCAATCTTGTTCTTCAAATCCTGGGAGAGTTCCTTCTCGGAGCGGCAGACGATGAGATCCGGCTGAATACCGATGCTGCGCAGCTCCTTGACGGAGTGCTGGGTGGGTTTGGTCTTCAGCTCCCCGGCTTTCCCCAGATAGGGCACTAAAGTGACATGGATGAAGAGCACATTCTCTGTCCCCACATCATACTTGATCTGGCGGATCGCCTCTAGAAAAGGCAGCGACTCAATATCACCCACGGTGCCGCCGATTTCGGTTATGACCACATCCACGTCCTTCTCGCGGGAAACCCGGGAAATCCGATCCTTGATCTCATTGGTGATATGAGGAATAACCTGAACCGTGCCGCCCAGATACTCGCCTTTTCGCTCTTTGCTGATGACGCTCCAGTAGATCTTTCCCGTGGTAACATTGCTGCTTTCCGACAGATTCTCGTCAATGAAGCGCTCGTAGTGACCCAGATCCAGATCCGTCTCCGTGCCGTCATCGGTGACGAAGACTTCCCCGTGCTGATAGGGACTCATGGTACCGGGATCCACATTAAGATAAGGATCAAACTTCTGAATGGAAACCTGAAGTCCCCGATTTTTCAAAAGCCTGCCCAGGGAGGCTGCTGTAATGCCTTTACCGAGAGAAGAGACGACGCCACCGGTAACAAAAATGTATTTTGTATTTTTCATCGCTGAACCTCCAAAAAAAGTGTTGACAATGCCCGCTCATTTGTTATAATGAGAATTACCCCCATAAAATAAAATAGGGTAACTATTGAATAAAATAATATACGAGTAATAATAGCACATTTCAGCGTGGTGTGCTACTATTATTTTTTTCTTTTTTGGAGTTTTTTTAGTTTCGGGTGATCCGAATTTTCATGTCATTGCCTTCCGGAGGATTTCCGCCGATCTCCAGCTGGTAGCGGATCTCAATGGCATAACCCCCGCCCGTGCGGTGAATATGGAGCTTGTCGGTCTTCAGCACCATGTTGAGGGTTCCCATTTCCATGGCATAGAGAAATCGGTCCTGAACCTTTTCTTTGAACACCATCCGCGCCTCCACTTTTCCCGTGCGGACAATTTCCAGATGATCCCCGCGGATGAGGAGCTCCGTGAAAACCCCTTCCATCCCGGTGAGTTCACTCTCACTGTACCGGATGAGGGCATTTTCTTCTTTTTCTTCCATGGATCCGAAATACACCACCTCGATGGGCGGTTCATCGATTCGATTGCTGGAAATCTCGATTTTCACTTTATGCATCGTGCTCCTCCTTCATGCGCCGTCTCAATATCAACATATCTTAAGAATCAGCAGGCCTTTTTTAACAGCATCTTAATAATTTCATTATAAACTAATTTCATACGTGGTCCAATCCTCACCCCAGCAATCCAGGGGATCCCCCGGATGCCAATGAGGGTTATTCTTTGGGATATCCGGGAGGACATGGTATAATTATCTGAGATCCTGATTGAGGTGTAATATGAAAGCTTTAATTCTGTCCGTTTCCACAGGCGGCGGCCACAAGCGGGCTGCAGAAGCCATCAAAGAGTCCATTCTGGTGAATGAACCGGATTCGGATGTTCAGATCATCGATACCATAAAGTACATCAATCCCTTCCTGGACAAACTGGTGGTGGGGACTTATTTGAAGAGCATTCGGTACTACCCCTCCTTCTTCCAGTACATCTACAAACATTCCGATGACGAGGGCAAGTTCGCCAAATCCAGCGCCATGGTCAATGATTATCTGACCAAACAGCTGTATCCTAAGATTTTGGAGTTCGATCCGGATATCCTCATCGCCACCCACGCTTTCACCGCACAAATCCTGTCCATTCTTCGGAAGAAGTTTGGCTGGCAGAAGTCCTCCCTGGTGGTCATGACGGATTATGCCTCCCACGCCTTCTGGGTTCACCGGAATGTGGATGCCTATGTGGTGTCCAACTCGGATATGATCCGGGAGCTGGTGCTTCGGGGCCGCAGTGCCGAGACGGTATTTCCCTATGGAATTCCCATATCCCAGAGTTTTCTTAAGACAAGGCCCAAGGAGCAGATCTATACGGATCTGGGGCTGGAAGCGAAGAAGACCATCACCATCATGGGCGGCAGCTTAGGTCTCGGAAATATTGTCGACATTCTCCACGAAGTGGTTTCCATCCCCCTGGACTTCCAGGTGCTGGTACTCACGGGAAGCAACCGGAAGCTTTATGATAAAATCCTGGAACTCTCCTTCGATGAGGAAAAAAACATTGTTCCCCTCCATTATTCGGACCGGATGAATGATATTCTCAAAATAACAGATCTCCTCATCACCAAACCCGGTGGGCTGACCCTCACAGAAAGTTTCATCATGGGGACTCCTTTAGCCATCTATTCCGCCATTCCTGGCCACGAGCTGCAGAATGCGGATTACCTCTTACGCCATGGCCTTGCCCTGGATTTGGGCACCGGGGAAAACTGCGCAGAAAAAATCGAAGCCCTGCTTTCCAGCGAAGAAGACCTTCAGAACCTTCGGGAGCGCTCGCTGCAAAACGGCAAGCCCAAGGCCTCGCAGGATATCTACCTCCTCTGCCGTCAGCTCATCGACGAGAAAGACACGGGGCATCTGGGAGAACTGGCGAAAATCTCTTCCATTTCATAATCGCAATTATAACAATGACCAGGATACCCATGGGTTTCCTGGTCATTTTCTTATGCCATAGTACGGGTGAGGATCACTTCATTTCCGTTTTTATCCAAGGCCTTGGCGGCGTTCTGCGCGGCTTGGAGATCCGTGAAGATTCCATACACCGTGGGTCCACTGCCGCTCATGAGGGATACCTCTGCCCCATAGCGAAGGAGGGTCTGCTTCAAATTCTTCAGCATGGGATGCTTCCGGAGCACCACGTTCTCCAAGAGGTTTCGCATGGCATAGCCCATGTTCTTCAGATCTCCGCTTTCCATGGCCGCCATGAGCTTGTCGGTTTCCACATGCTTTTTGATGAGACTGAGATCAAAGCTTCCATAGGCATCCTTGGTGGAGACCCCAAAGGGCGGTTTCACCAAGAGCACGATATAGTCGTTAAAGGGCTTCAGGCTCGTTACCTTTTCCCCTATGCCTTCGCAAAGACAGGTGCCTCCTCGAAGGCAAAAGGGCACATCCGCCCCGATCTTCAGCCCCAGGGCCATGAGCTCCTCTTCCGAGCGCCCCAGGGAAAAGAGGGTGTTCATCCCCTTCAGCACCGCTGCGGCATCGGCACTTCCCCCTGCCAGCCCCGCCGCCACAGGGATTCTCTTGGTGATGCGGATTTTTACCCCTTCCTTCACCCCGCAGGTCTCCTGAATCAGTCTCGCCGCCTTATAGGCAATATTTCGTTCATCCAGGGGGACATACTCCTTGTCACATTCCAGCACAATCCCTTCCGGCAGCGGAAGGAGCTCGATGATGTCGTGGAGCTCCACAGACTGCATGACCATGGACAGGAGATGGTAGCCGTCCTCCCGCTTGCCCACAATATCCAGAGACAGATTAATTTTCGCATGGGCTTCCAGCCGCATATCGTCACCTACTTTTCTTCTTTATCTTCTCATTATGACAAAAACCGGCGGGAATGACCACAAAAAAATAAAGTACCGGAAAACCGGTACTGTACATACTAATTCTTGTATGAGATCATGACAGTTTTAGTCAGCACATCCGAGTAGCTGAAGGATACGCAGCCCTTGGTATCGTTGTCCAGCCGAACCACAAAAATACTGGGATAGACTTTTTCAATGGTGCCGGAGCTTTCGTACATTTTCCGTCTCCCCATGTTGGCTTTCAGGTTGACATCCCGTCCAACATTCTGCTGGATTTCATTCCGGATGTCGGTAATGTTTTTGTATTCCATCTAAACACCTTCTTCCATTTCCCATTATACAGGAATTTTCAGAACGTGTCAAACGCATAACTTTTTATAATATCACCACAGCGTATAGCTGTCAATCATTCACAAAAAATTTATATTTAATTTCTTCCACTTTTTTACCGGAAGGTTTTTTCATCCTTCAGCAGGCTGATTTTCTGCACCGTTTTGATCTTCGACATGTGCCCAATAATGTAGTTGGCCGCAATGCCGATGAAGATTCCGGTGCCGATGCCGATGAACGTCATCACAGGAAGATAGAGCATCACCGAAAAATTCCGCACAATATAAGAAGCCACCAGGAGCTGACCGATGTTATGACTTACGGCCCCTGCTCCACTGATCCCGATGATGCTGACTTTGTCCTTCAGAAGGGTTTTCACCAGAAACATCATGACCAGGCTGAGAATGCCTCCGCTGAGGCTGAACATGAAGGAAGACAAGGTTCCTCCGAACATGGTGGCCAGCGCGACCCGGAGGATGACCACGATGAGGGCAATGAAAATCATTTTTGTTGTCTTACTCGTGGTCATGGATTTCTCCTCCATAGGCAATGATATCCGTGCCGTCTTTGTCCGGGGCTTCCCCCTTGACCTCCACCACTACCCGATGAGGAAGACAAACAATGGTTTCGCCGGGTTTGCTCACAAATTCAGGACTGTAGCAGATCTGATCCGGGCAGTCCGCTTCGTACATGCCGATCTTCTCATCCACCACTTCCACAATATTGACGCCCAGTTTCGTCTCGATGCGGATCTCCTCACGGCCGGTGTGCCCCGTGAGCTTCACCGTCTGGAAAACCTCGCCCTGGACTTTAATCTCCGCATAGAGTCCGCTGGTTTGCCGCTGTTCCTGAAACGCAAAAACCGCAGCAGGAATAAAGGAAATCAGCACAAATAGGCTGATGATGATAATATCCCATTTCTTAATCTTCATAATCTGTTCCCTTCCCTAGGACATTGGATGAATAACCATCTCGAATATTCATTATACCAGATTCCTCCAGGCATTTGAATGCAGCGGGCCTAAGTTTGTGAATTCCATAACTTTTAAAGTTTCCCACTGCAGGATTCTCGGTTTCCTTCCCCTTCTCTCGGCCTTCCAGCGGAAAGAAAATATTAAATTGCATAAAATACATTTATGCGCTATGATGATTTTATGACTGATCCTGAAACAACACTGGAGGAATTGATCTTGAACATGCACCGCTGGATTCCCGTTCTCTTCATCCCTGCCCTGCTTTTCGCCGGATGTGCCCCAAAAACTGCTGCTCCTCTATCCGACGGGACGTTTTCCGTTGCCTATGAAGAACCGGATGCCACAGGATGGACAGCCTTTCTGGAGCTGACCGTAAAAGACGGGAAGATCGCCAAGGTGAACTTTGACTACTGGGGAAGCGGAGAAGCCCAGGGCACGGTAAAATCGGAAAATCCGGCCTATAATGAAGCCATGGCTGCAGTGACCGGAACAAAACCCGAGGAGTATCTGGCCCTGCTGGAAGCGGATCTCCTGAAATCCCAGGACGTTGACCAGGTGGATCTCATCACCGGCGCCACCACTTCTTCGGAAGATTTTAAAACTTTTGCCCGTCTTGCCCTGGAGGCCTCCCAAAAAGGAGATTTGCGGCCAGTGCTTCTTCCTCAGCCCTAATCAAAATGCGGAGCTCCCTCCCGGGAGACTCCGCATTTTTTCGTTCTAAGGCGTGCTGACCTGCCCAATGATCGTATTAGGCGCGCTTTCTGCCGGAGTTTCCGGTTCGCTGCCGTAGGCCGAAATGGCCTGGGGCAGTGCATAATTGTACTTGCGCTGATAGGTCGGATACTCCGCAGCCAGCCGGTCTTTGAAATACTCCTCAAAGACCGCCAGGGCCACAGGAGCCACAAAGGATCCACGGGTGGCATCGTAGACGATCACCGCCACGGAAATTTCCGGATTTTCAATGGGCGCCACGGCGGTATAAATACCAAAGGCCGCTCTGCCCACGGTTTCCTGGTCTTCCCGGAAGGTGGCCGTTCCGGTTTTACCGCCATTGGAAATGGGGAAATCCTTGAAAATGCTGTAGGCGGTTCCGCCGGGCTTCGTAATGTCATGGAGTCCTTCCAGAATGGCACTGACCGTGCCGGGCTTGATTCCGGTCTCCTCCATCACCTGGGGCTCGTTCTTAAAGACAACCTGGCCTTCCTGATCCAGAATCTCTTTAATGAGCGTCGTCTTATAACGGGTTCCCCCATTGGCGATGGTGGCCAGGGCATTGGCCATCTGGAGCAGGGTCACCTGGTTGTCGCCCTGTCCCAGGGCAGCGTTGATGACGTTTCTGGGGCTGATGAGTTCACTGGTCTGGTCATAAACGATCTTGGCCGACACCTGATCCGCATAAAAGGAAGCCGGTGCTGCCGCAGCCTTTTCTTCCGCAGGCAGGAGATTGAGATAATCCTGGAAAAGCTTCGTGAGATTGGACTTTACCGTGTAAAAATCCTTTCGGATCATGACATTGGCATCCTCCAGACTCAGGGCAAATCCTTTTCGCACTTCCTCCTTGATGGCTTCCTTGGCCAGGGCCACAGCCTCTTCATCGGCATTGTCCTTTCCGATGTTGAGGGGATGGAAGGAAGACCCCGATCGGGACTTTCCTTTTTGCAGGAAATCCACCAGGTCAAAGAGAAAGAGTCGTTGGGTGAGGGCAACCTTTGTTCCATGATTATACACATTGCCGAAAATATTCTCGCCAATTTCGATTCCTGTAGTGCTGTGGGCGGATTCCGAAGGATCGTAACCCATGCCCAGCTTCCAGGACCACTCCGCCAGGCTGTTCAGCCCGCCGGCGCTGTAGATCCGGTAGCCCATATCGGCGAAATAGACGTTGGAGGATTTGGCGATGGCCTTGGCCAGATTGGTGTTTCCGTATACGGCCTGTCCTTCATTGGTCACCGGGGTTCCCGTATTGGGATTGCTGTAAGCCCCCGTGTCCCGGATCACCGTATCCTTGGTCACCACGCCCATTTCCAGAGCAGCCACCGCTGTCACCGGTTTAAAGGTGGATCCCGGTGGGGTAAGACCCTGGGTGGCATAGTTAAAGAAGGGTTTGGCATAGATATCGTTGAAATCCGTCACCGTTCCATCGGCATTGAACCGGAAGAGATCCTCCGGGGTGGCGCTGATGCCGGTTTTCTTGATGAGCTCTTCGGCATAGGCCCGATAATCGGGATTGAAATAGGCATTGTACATCTCTGTGCTCAGGCGCCCAGGGACGGCGAAAATGTTGGGGTCATAGTTGGGATAGCTGGCCATGCCCAGAATTTCTCCGGTATTTACATTCTGCACCACCACGGCTCCGCGGGTGGCATTGGAAGAATCCTGATTGTAACCGGCCACCCGGTGCTTGGTGTTGACGGTGGAAAGATCGATGATGATATCCTTCAGGGCCTGCTCCGCAGCATTCTGAATCCCCGCATCCAAGGTCAGCTTCACGGTATTGCCCGGATAGGAATCCAGTTCGAAAAGCTCACTGACCACACGGCCATTCTTGTCCACGCGGACGGTCTGACTGCCCTTTCGTCCCTTTAGCGTGTCCTCATAGGCTGCTTCAATGCCCGATACCCCAATAAAGTCCGTGGACAGATCATAGCCCCGTTCCTCATAGTAGGTCTGGGATCCCGCCGGAATGGGATTGAGATACCCGATGACATGGGAAGCCAGCGTCTGATAGGGGTACAGGCGGATGGGATTCGTCTTCACGTCGATGCCTGGGAGAAAACTCAGCTGCTGCAAGAAGGTGAAGGCTGCTTTCTCGCTCATGTTGGTGACCAAAGTCACCGCTTTGGATCCGGAGTAGCTCTCCATCTTGATGCTGTCCCGGATAACCAGATAAGAATGAATCTGGTCTGGGGTGAACTTTTTCAGAAGTTCCTGGTAAATTTCTTCCCCGCTCATCTTCGCATAAACAGCTTTTTCTTCTTTTGTGGGCATGAATGCATCATAGAGATCATAGAAATCCATAAGATACATGTAGGTTTCTTCCGGGGTGAAGGCCAGAATCAGCTCATCCAGGCGGTCAGTCTCCGCTTCGTTGAGCTCGCTGATCTTGTCTTTTCCCGTTTCTTTCTGCATAATCTTGCGGAAAAGGAAATCATTGATTCCCCGGTCTTTCTTCCACCGCAGTTCACTTTTGCGGATAAATTCGGGGTCATCGGAGCCAAACTCAAAGCGGAAAGGCTCCGTCTGGAGACTGAATTCGAAGGTAATCTCCTGACCGGATTCCGTCAGAAGCTGCTTTACCTTGTCAATGGTGGAGTAAATCACCTTCCGGGACTCCGTGGTATCCACATAGATCAGATCATAGCTCTGGACGGAGGTGGCCAAAACCAGGCCCTTGGTGTCCAGAATCTCTCCTCGGGGAGCTGGATTGTCAATGTTCACGATGAATTCCGTATTGGCCCGGAGGGCATACTCTTCTCCGTGGATCACCTGGAGATTGACCATTTGGTTGATGAGGAGACTGAAGATGAGGATCATCACCAACAGCAATCCGGTGTACCGGTTGAAGCCTTTTTTCTTTTTATTCATGAGTTTCATCCTTTTTCACGCCATTCTTCTCTCCATATTATACATGAATTTCCCCTTGGCGAAAATTCAGCCCAAAGAAATCCCGGAGATGTGCAATCTTTCTCTAGCATACTAAAAACTTCTTAATATTGACTGAACCTGAGCATAAAATTCCCCATGTCCCCTCTTTGTCCTCCCTTTCCGCAAAGGTCCCGGGATATAGTATAATCCCGACTTTGACACTTCAAAAATTGAGAAACAGCTGGAACCCTTGAAAATAAGGGATTCCAGCTGTTCTTTTTTGTTTTGAGCATGTTGTACACACACTATTTCCCATACGAGCGGAGTACTTCCAACGGGACATATTGACGAGTCCAA
>NZ_JAGSCS010000014.1 GCF_018128025.1 Proteiniclasticum sediminis
CGACGGTTAAGCCTATAGGTGCCGATGATACTGCAGGGGCAGCTCTGTGGGAAAGTAGGGGGATGCCAGTTACAGAGTCCTTGGACGTTTGTCCAGGGGCTTTTTTTCATCGTAAAATATATTTCATTCCATGATATAAAATTAACAATAATCCTGCTATAATGAACATGATGCGGAGAAAGGGATTCCTGACTCCAAATCCTTGAACAGGACTGGTACTGACCCCTAAGATTCGTCTGCGGGGAAAGGCGCAGGAGGAAAGGTTATTTTCGTGCGCCTTGCGGCGCACTTTTTTATTTGGGAGGAAAGATCATGGAAACACGAGTGGCCCTCATCGGCATCGTCATTGAAAACTATGAGTCTGCGGAAAAACTCAATTCGATTCTTCACAGCTACGGGGAATATGTCATCGGACGCATGGGCATCCCCTATCGGGAAAAAGGAATTAACCTCATCTCCCTGGCCGTGGATGCCCCCCAGGCGGTCATCAGCGCTCTTGCAGGAAAACTGGGCATGCTCCCCGGGGTCTCATCCAAGACCATCTATGCCCATAGTGCAGGAGAAAAAGGATGAGAACAAATCAGCAAAGGATCCTCGAGCTTTTCCAGAGCCATATTCTCCCCCAGGAGGACCTCACGGCGCTCCTCACCACCTATACTCCGGAGGATCTCGCCTATGCCCAGTCCCTGGCGAAAAAGCTTCGGGAAGAGCATTATGGGAACACCGTCTATATCCGGGGCCTCATTGAACTCACCAGCTACTGCCGCTGCGACTGCCATTACTGCGGCATCCGGGCGGGAAATCCCACGGCGGAGCGCTACCGGCTGACCCCGGAGGAGGTGCTTGCCTGCTGCAGCAACGGCTATGCCCTGGGATTTCGGACCTTTGTCCTCCAGGGTGGAGAAGACCCCTATTTTACCGATGAGGTGCTGGTTCCTCTTATTCAGGAGATTCGCCGGCGCTACCCGGACTGTGCCATCACCCTATCCCTCGGGGAGCGCCCCAGATCGAGCTATGCCGCCCTTTTTGAAGCGGGGGCAAACCGTTACCTTCTCCGCCATGAAACGGCGGATGAGGCCCACTACCGCCTTCTGCACCCAAAAGGCCAGGAGCTTTCCCAGCGAATCGCCCATCTGGAAATGCTCCAGGAACTGGGGTATCAGATCGGCACAGGATTCATGGTGGGATCCCCGGGCCAGACCCCGGAGGCCTTGGCCAAGGATCTCCTTCTTCTGCAGAAGCTGGATCCCGAAATGGTGGGCATCGGACCCTTTGTACCCCATCATGCCAGCCGCTTCAAGGATGAACCCGCCGGCTCCGTGGAGCTGACGCTCTTTCTTCTGGCTCTCATCCGAATCATGCTTCCAAAGGCCCTCATTCCGGCCACCACATCCTTAGCGACCCTGGATGGACTGGGGCGGGAAAAGGGCATGGCCTCGGGAGCTAATGTGGTGATGCCGAATCTTTCCCCCCAGGAAGTCCGAAAAAAATATCTTCTCTATGACAATAAGGCCTTTACGGGTTCAGAGGCAGCGGAAAGCCTCGAGAAACTGAAAACATCCATGGCGGCCATCGGGTTAGCCGTGGTGGTTCACCGAGGGGATCCCGTGGACCGATTAACCTCCTCTATCCAGGTACAATCCGCGAAAGGAAGCGAAAAACATGTATAATCCAAAATCCAAAAAGGCCGAAGAGTTCATCCACGACGGCGAAATTCTGGAAACGCTCCAGTATGCAGAAGACCACGCCCAAGACCGGCCTCTCATCGAAGCCATCCTCCGAAAGGCCCAGCGCGGCGAGGGACTCAGTCACCGGGAAGCTGCCGTGCTTCTGGACTGCAGTCTTCCGGATCTCAACGACAAGATCTATACTTTAGCGGCACAAATCAAGGAACGATTTTACGGGAACCGGATTGTCATGTTTGCGCCCCTTTACCTGTCCAACTACTGCGTCAACGGCTGTGTTTACTGTCCCTATCATCTCCAGAACAAGACCATCCCAAGGAAAAAGCTCACGCAGGAGGAAATCGTGGCAGAAGTCATGGCGCTCCAGGACATGGGCCATAAGCGCCTGGCCCTGGAAACGGGAGAGGATCCCCTCCATGCCCCCATTGAGTACGTGCTGGAAAGCATTAAGACCATCTACGGCATCAAGCATAAAAACGGCGCCATTCGCCGGGTAAACGTCAACATTGCCGCCACCACCGTGGAAAATTACAGGAAGCTGGCCGATGCCGGCATCGGCACCTACATCCTTTTCCAGGAAACCTACCATAGGAAAAGCTACGAGGAGCTTCATCCCACGGGTCCCAAGCACAACTACGCCTATCATACGGAAGCCATGGACCGGGCCATGGAAGGGGGCATCGACGATGTGGGCCTCGGCGTTCTCTTTGGACTGGAGCGTTACCGGTATGAGTTCACCGGGCTTCTTCTCCATGCAGAGCATCTGGAGGCTGCCTATGGGGTGGGACCGCACACCGTCAGTGTTCCGCGGATCCGCAACGCCAATGATATTGTGGCGGACTCCTTCACCAACGGGATCAGTGATGAGACCTTTGCCAAAATTGTGGCCTGTCTTCGCATTGCCATTCCCTATACGGGGATGATCGTCTCCACCCGGGAAAGCCAAGCCTGCCGGGAAAAAGCCCTGAAGCTGGGGATCTCCCAGATCAGCGGCGGCTCCCGAACCAGCGTGGGTGGCTATGCCCAGGGGGAATCGGAGGAGGAGAGCACGGAGCAGTTCGATGTGAGCGACCGAAGGTCCCTGGACGAGATCGTTCGCTGGCTCATGGATATGGGGCATATTCCCAGCTTCTGCACTGCCTGCTATCGGGAAGGCCGAACGGGCGACCGGTTCATGATGCTGCTCAAGAGCGGACAGATTCAGAACTGCTGCCATCCCAATGCATTAATGACCCTGAAGGAGTACCTTCAGGACTATGCTTCGCCCGAAACCAGGATCCGCGGAGAAGCCCTCATTGAAAAAGAACTGTTCAAAGTGACGAACCCTAAGGTGCGGCGTCTGGCGGAGGAGAATCTTCTGGAGATCAGCAGCGGCAAGCGGGACTTCAGGTTTTAAGGAGAAATATATGGGAATGAATGAAACACCCCGAAGCGAACGCCTCCACATCGGGATTTTCGGACGGATGAATTCCGGAAAGTCCAGCCTCATCAACGCCATGACCGGACAGCATCTTTCCATCGTCTCGGAGACTCCGGGCACCACCACCGACCCCGTGGCGAAATCCATGGAGATCCTTCCCCTAGGGCCTGTGGTTCTTCTGGATACCCCGGGTCTGGATGATGAAGGGGAGCTGGGCCTCCTACGGGTAAAGCGAGGTTACCAGGTCCTGGAGAAAACCGATATTGCCCTGGTGGTGGTGGATGCCAAAGAGGGGATGACGGCCATGGATGAAACCATCCTTCAGCGCATCCAGGAAAAGGCCATCCCCCATCTGGTGGTGTTCAGCAAGGGGGACCTCCTCCAGGAAGGGATCCCGGGAGCAGATGCCCAAGGGGCTGATCGGATTACTGTCAGCGCGAAGACGGGAGAGAATATTCGGGAGCTCCGGGAAAAGCTGGCCCGACTTCCCCGCAAAGAAGGGGAGGAGAAACGGCTGGTAGCAGATCTTCTTTCGCCGGGGGATCTCGTCATCCTGGTGGTGCCCGTGGATTCGGCAGCGCCCAAGGGAAGACTGATCCTCCCCCAGCAGCAGGCCATCCGGGATATCCTGGATGCCCGAGCCCAGGCTCTGGTGGTCCAGACGGACCAGCTGAAAAGCGCCCTGGAAATTGCGGGGAAAAAGCCCAGGCTTGTCATCACCGATAGCCAGGCTTTTGGAGAGGTGAAAAAGATCGTGCCGGAAGACGTGGAACTCACCAGTTTCTCCATTCTTCTTTCGCGCTACAAAGGGGACCTGGAAGGCGCCGTGAAGGGGGCAAGAACCCTGGATCAGCTGGAGGAGGGGGATAGGATCCTCATTGCGGAGGGCTGCACCCATCACCGGCAGTGTGATGACATCGGTACCGTCAAGCTTCCGGCCTGGATCAAAAAGCATACGGGAAAAAACCTCATCATCGAGCATTCTTCAGGAACCTTCTATCCGGAGGAGCTGGAGCGCTATGCTTTAGTGGTGCACTGCGGAGGATGCATGCTCCAGGAAAAGGAGATGCAGGGGAGAATCAAAAAGTCCAAGGAAGCCGAAACCCCCATGACCAATTATGGAATCCTCATCGCCCACATGAACGGCATCCTGGAACGAAGCATCCGTCCCTTTGCCACCAAGGAGCATGGCCTTTGAAGCCCTAAATCTGCAGGTTTTCCAAAGCCTCCTTTTCCCTCAGGGGAAAGGAGGCTTTTTTGAGGAATCTGGTTGATTTCCAACGGAAAATTTCCGTGAAATACTTGACGGAGAAGCCCAAAAGAAGTTGACAGTTGGAATTGAAGACTCTATAATAATTATTGTTCTCAAAATTTATGAAAGTAAATTTTGAAAAAGCAATACGTGAAAACAATATTCTTGTTATGCACGTTTTGTATAGTAAATTCCGATGACTCGTCGGTAATTTACATCTATCTGGTGCTGATGACTTATAGGGCTACACCCGTTTCCATTCCGAACACGAAGGTTAAGCCTATAGGTGCCGATGATACTGCAGGGGCAGCTCTGTGGGAAAGCAGGTTGACGCCAGATCCCGGATCTTTAGCTCAGTTGGTTAGAGCAACCGGCTCATAACCGGTCGGCCCGGGGTTCGAGTCCCTGAAGGTCCACCATATGGGGGTATAGCTCAGTTGGGAGAGCACCTGCCTTGCAAGCAGGGGGTCAAGGGTTCGAATCCCTTTATCTCCACCATAAGTAAATCCGAAATCTTCTACGAAGAAGATTTCGGATTTACTTTTTTGTGCTACAGTTCCTCAAAAAAAGCCCCAAAGGGGCTTTAAATGTTTCTTAGGATAGAACGTTATAAGCTTATTCGCCCATGACCTGCACCAGGATTTTGCGCTCCCGGGGACCGTCAAACTCACAGAAGAAGATGCCTTGCCAGATGCCCATCTCCATGTGTCCCTTGTCCAGAATCAGGGTGGCGGAGTTGGTGATGTTGATGGCCTTCAAATGGGCCTGGGCATTTCCTTCCATGTGCAGAAAACGGGGATCATCGGGGAAGGCTTTATTGAGCCCCAGGGTCAGGTCCTTCAGGACATCGGGATCCTGGTTCTCATTGATGCAGATTCCTCCGGTGGTATGGGTGGAATAGACAGTGACCAGACCCTCCTGGATTCCGGATTCTTTGAGTATCTGGCGGACTTCGTCGGTGATTTCCCGGAACTGGTCCTTGGTGATGGTGCTGATGGAGAAGGCTTTCTTATAGATTTTCATGGCATATCCCCCCTTGCTCTTTTCTTCATTATAGACGATAAAGCCTAGGTTTTTCAGTGCATTCTGGGTCTTATCGGTGAATATTCTCTAAACGATAACAATTTATGGCCGGTTTTAGATTATAATCGTAGTATAGTATCGAATTCGGCCCCGGGGAACGACTCAGCCCCCTAGGGCACAACAAAAGAGGTTAAAATGAAACATCGCATTCTGCAGTTTTTTCGCCAGGGGAGCTATCATTTCCAGAAGCCCCCGGAGGCTTTTCTCAACGCATATCTGAAGCCCGAAGAAGTGAAGCTTTTCCATCGCCTGCGCCGGTCGGAGGCCTACCATGCCTATCTGGTGGCCCTGGGGGTAGCCAAAGAAGCCGAAAGTTCCGCCAAGGCGGAACTCGTTAAAATGGCTCTTTTCCACGACATCGGAAAAATCCAGTACCGCATCGGCCTTGGAGGAAAGAGCGCAGCCGTGGTTCTGAAAAAGCTCCTGGGAGAACATCTCCAGAGGATGGAGCGATTCCCCTTCGTGGCCTCCTATCTCTATCACGGAGAAATCGGCGAACGGATCCTTCGGGACCGGGGGATTTTTGAAGAGGCTCCCTATCTCTATGCCGTGGTGGGATACCACCATAAGCCCCAGAATCTTCCCGCCTTGAACGAGGAAGAGAGGAAAAAAGCCCAAGCCGCCCTGGCGCTTCTCAAGCGCCACGATGACCGCTATTAAGACCCCGCCACAGCACTGCCGTTAGATTTAAAGAATGGAGGAATCCCATGAAGATTGATATTAAACCCAAGTTTTTCCGGAACATCCATCTGAAGGACAACAAGAAAATTTATCTGATCCTCGTGGCCATCCTTCTGGGCATCATCGTCCTCTTCAGTTCCACGGATGTCATTGCCAACCTCCAGTGGTTTGAGGAAGTGGGCTACACCCGGACCTATCTGACCCGGGCCCTGGCCGTGACCAGTCTCACCCTGCCGATTTTCCTGCTGCTTTTTGGCATCTCCATGTTTTATTACCTGAGCATCGCCCGAAAATATGATCAGGTGAGCTATCCGGCGCCCACCAAAGAGTACAGCAAAAAGCGGGACCGCATCGTGTATATCTCCTCCGCCGTGTTCTTCCTGGTTTTGGCCTATGGCCTGGCCCAGGACAACTGGTATATCATTTTGCAGTTCTTCAACAGCGTGGATTTCCAGAAGACGGATCCCCTTTTCGGAAAGGACATTTCCTTCTATGTGTTCCGTCTTCCGCTCTACAATCTTCTCATCTCCATGGCCATCTCCGTGGTTCTTCTCCTCATCATCGCCACGGTGGTCATCTATCTCTTCATCTCCGCCAAGAGCTCCCTGAACCGGATGAACCTTCGCAATGCCAAGGGCATTCTACATGTCATGAAGACCGGGTTTATTCAGTTTGCGGGCAAGTCCCTGGCCATGCTCATCTCCCTCTACCTTCTCCTTTTGGCCGCCCGGTGGTACATTGACTCCTTCTATGTCATGTACAACGCCACGGGGGTGGTCTATGGCCCAGGCTATACCGACGCAAAAATCAATGTGCCCTTCCTCCGGATCCTGGCTCTGCTTTCCGTTGCCGCAGCCGTCATTGTGTCTGTCGGCATTCTGAAGCGCAACATGAAGCTCATCGCCTATCCCGTTTTCCTCATGCTCGGCCTCAGCCTGGTCCGCGTTGTGGCGGTGCTGGCGGTGCAGGGACTGGTGGTGAATCCCAACCAGCTGGAGAGGGAGAGACCCTATATTGAGAATAATATCCGCATGACCCGCCAGGCCTTCGGCATCAATGATGTGGAAATCCGCCAGTTTGAAGCGGATAAAGAGATCCCCTTCAGCGACATCACGGCCAACCGGGATGTGGTGGACAGCATCAAGGTGAATTCCTACAAGCACACCCTGGACTTTATCCGTCAGGCCCAGGTCATCCGCGGATACTACGACTTCCAGGATGTGGATGTGGACCGGTACACGATCAACGGGGCGAAGAAGCAGATCTTCCTGTCCGCCCGGGAAATCGACACCAGTCTCATTTCCCCGGCCACCTGGCAAAATACCCATCTTTTCTACACCCACGGCTACGGGCTGGTCATGACAGACTCCAGTACCGTCACCGCCCAGGGACAGCCGGATTTTCTCATGAAGGACATCCCCACCAATAACAGCACGGACCTGGACATCACCAATCCCCGGATCTATTTTGGGGAATTTACAAACAGCTACATCATCGTCAATACGAATCTGGATGAGTTCGACTACCCCCGGGGCGGCGAAAACGAGAATTACCGCTACACGGGTACGGCCGGAATTCCCCTGAATTTCTTCAATAAGATCCTCTACGCCATCCAAGAGGGGGAGCCGAAAATTTTCATCTCCTCCCTCATCGAAAGTGACTCCAAGATTCTCTGGCGCCGAAATATCCGGGCCCGGGTAGAAACCATCGCCCCTTTCCTCACCTATGACCAGGATCCTTATCTGGTGGTCAGCGAAGGAAAGCTTTTCTGGATGATGGATGCCTATACCGTCTCGGACCGCTATCCCAACGCCCTGGTGTTCAACGGCATCAACTACATCCGAAACTCCGTGAAGGTCACGGTGGATGCCTATACCGGCGAGGTGAAGTTCTATCTCTCAGATCCCGAGGATCCCATCGCCCAGAGCTACAACCGAATCTTCGGTGGCCTGTTCCAGGATCTTGATACCATGCCGGAAGGTCTTCGGGCCCATATCAAGTATCCGGAGGACCTCTTTGCCCTCCAGACCACGGTTTTGGAACGCTACCATGTGACGGACCCCAACATCTTCTATAACGGGGAAGATGTATGGGAGAAATCCAAGGTGACCACTACTAACCAGGAAGAACGTTCCGCCCAGGAGCCCTATACCCTCTTTACCTCCTTCGGGGATTCCGATGACCTGGAGCTGGTCTTTACGGAGTACTACACCGTCAAGGGTAAGGAGAACATGGTGGCCATCGTCAATGTGCGCATGGAAGGGGAGCATTACGGAAACCTTCTTGAATACAAGTTCCCGCCCCAGAAAACCGTGTCCAGCCCCTACCTTTTCCGCAACCGGATGAACCAGGATGCGGAGATCTCCAAGGAGCTGTCCCTTCTGGACAGCGGCGGATCTTCCGTGGAGTTCGGGGATATGGTCATCACCCCCATCGGAAACTCCCTGCTCTATGTGGTCCCCATTTATCTTGTGGCGGACGGGGGCAGCAGCATTCCCGAAATCAAGCGTTTTGTCATGTCCAACGACGAGGAGATCGTCATTGCGGATACCTTTGAAGGAGCCCTGAATCTGCTCTTTAAAGGCCAAACCGGCGAAGAGCCCCAGACCCCGGGCGAAGGTCCCGTGAACGGGGAGCTGGCCGCCAAGGCCAATGAACTGTTTGCCCAGGCCATCGAGGCGCAGCGCGCCGGAAACTGGGCTGAGTATGGAAGACTCATGGATGAGCTGGAGCGTGTTCTCCAAGCCATGCTGGAGTCCAAGGAGGAATAGTATGGATTATGATGTGGTGATCCTAGGCGGCGGTCTCATCGGCTGCTCCATGGCCTATGAGCTGTGCAAATATAATCTCAACATCGCTCTCATCGAAAAGAATTTTGATATCGCCGAGGATGTGGCGCTCTTTAACGCCTCCCTCATTCTCGACGGCAAGGACATCGAGGACGAGGAGGCTTACCGGCTGATCCGGGAAAGCAGCCGGAACCTGGACCGTCTTTCAGAGGAGCTGGATGTGTTCTACCAGAAGGTACCCTCCTTTACGATTTACCCCACCCGGGAGCTGGCGGAAAAAGCCATGCAGCGGGCAAAGGAGCGAAAAATTCCGGGGCTTTCCCTCATGACGGGGAAAGAAGCGGCCAAGGTCAACCATAACCTGAAGCCGGAGGATGCGTTTGTCATCTATTCGGAGAACACCGGAGTTATCTCCCCCTACGACTATGCCACCGCCATGGCGGAAATTGCCTACGACAATGGGGTGAGTTTCCGGCTGGAGGAGGAGGTGCTGGACATCCAGACCCAGTCCCGGGGCGGGATCAAGGTCACAACGAATAAAAACAAGTACAGCTCCCGGGTGGTGGTCCGCACCACCTTTGGGGACAAGTACACCATCAAGGAAGATGCCCAGACCGTGGGCTCCCGGGATATCCTGGAGAATATGCTCATCGAGAAGGATTTTGCCACGGATGTGAAGCAGATCATCACGAAGTACAAGGAGAACGGCGACGTCATTACGCTGCTGCCTACCTCCACCAACAAGCTCCTGGCCAGTCTCCAGACGAGCAAGTCCAAGGAGTTTTCCCAGATGAAGAAGGAAGTGGAAGGCATCATCGGGCCCTTCCCGCCGGAACGGGTGGATATCCTCAATGAAAACCGCTTCTGGTCGGAACCCATCCGCATTGACGATGAGTACGCCAAGGAAGGCTACTTCCATATTCAGGCGAAGAACTATGCCCTGGATAATGTGCTCTCCGGCCTCACGGCGGATGCCGTGGAGATGGTGATGAAGCACTTCAAGGCCACGGCCAACAATGACTTTGAAGGAAAACGCCGCAAGTACTACCGTTTCCGGGAAATGACGGATAAGGAGCGCAATGAGATCATCGCCATCGACCCCAAGTACGGACAGATGGTTTGTCTCTGTTCCAATGTGACGGAAGGGGAAATCGTGGATTCCATTCGGCGACCCATGGGAGCCCGCACGGTGGAGGGAGTCCGCCGAAGAACGGGTACGGTCTTTGGCCGCTGCCAGGGGTCTTACTGCCTGACCAAGGTGATTCGGATCCTTGCCCGGGAGCTCCACAAGAGCCCCATGGAAATCATGAATGACCGGAAGAACTCCCAAATCATATCCGCCCGCATCAAGGAAT
The DNA here is from genome assembly GCF_018128025.1 of Proteiniclasticum sediminis. Taxonomy (GTDB): domain Bacteria; phylum Bacillota; class Clostridia; order Clostridiales; family Clostridiaceae; genus Proteiniclasticum; species Proteiniclasticum sediminis. Next base: position 10,266 of record NZ_JAGSCS010000014.1, read on the forward strand.
TTGATTCCATGTAAGGAGAGAGCCATGAAGAAGGAATACTATACCAGCGTCATCCGCATCAAGGGATCCCAAAACCACAGCATGGTTCCCGTGCGCAGCGACGAACCCGTGTCCCATGACCGGTTCATCGAGATCTCCAAGGTGCTGTCGAGGATCTATGTGGGGGTCCCCTTAAAGCGTGGGGACATCATCTGCAATAACATCCTGAACATGGGCGTCAACATCATTGTCACGAAGTCCATCGACAGTTGACCTTTCCCGGGGGAAGGGCTATAATAAGTTGAAATTAAACCGTTGACGAGAACAGTACCATAAAGAAGAACCTTCAGAGAGCAGATGGCTGGTGAGAATCTGCGGTTTTAACTTTTGGGAATCCGCCTCCGAGGGACTGCTAACCACAGTACGGTCCAAGCCGTTATCTTGTTGAGGATGGAGGAATCCGTCGAATTAGGGTGGCACCGCGAGTCATATCGTCCCTGGGGAATGATATGACTCTTTTTTATACATTAAAATCAAAAGGAGTGAGCCAAATGCTGGATATTAAACGCATTCGTGAAAATACGGAAGAGATCAAGAATCTCATGAGGGACCGGGGAGAAAGCCTGGACCTGGGAGACTTTGACAAGGTGGTGAGCCTGGATGAGGATCGCCGTCTAACCCTGGTGGAGGTGGAGTCTGCCAAGGCCCGCAAGAATCAGGTTTCTGCAGAGATTCCCAAGAAGAAGAAAGCCGGGGAAGATGTGACGGACATCATGGCCGAGATGAAGACCCTGGGTGAAACCATCAAGGAGCTGGACAATAAGGTCAAGAGCCTCGATGAGGAGATCGAATATATTATGCTTCGTCTCCCCAATATTCCCCATGAGAATGTTCCTAATGGAAATACCGATGAGGACAATGTGGAGGAGCGAAAATGGGGCGAGATTCCCACGTTCACCTTTGACCCCAAAGCCCACTGGGATATTGGCACTGACCTGAACATCCTGGACTTTGAACGGGCCGGAAAGATCACCGGTTCCCGGTTCACGTTCCTCAAGGGCTTCGGTTCACGGCTGGAAAGAGCCATCATCAGCTATTTCATGGATACCCATTCCGATTACGGCTACACCGAAATCCTTCCGCCCTTCATGGTGAACCGGGCATCCATGACCGGTACTGGCCAGCTGCCGAAGTTTGAGGAAGATGCCTTTAAACTCACGGAGAATGACTACTTCCTGATCCCCACCGCTGAGGTTCCGGTGACCAACATGTACCGGAATGAAACCTTCACAGCGGAAGAGCTGCCCATCAAGCATGTGGCTTACTCTGCCTGCTTCCGTGCTGAAGCAGGATCTGCGGGAAGAGATACCCGTGGGCTTATCCGTCAGCATCAGTTTAACAAGGTGGAGCTGGTGAAGTTCACGAGGCCCGAAGATTCCTATTCGGAGCTGGAACTCCTGGTGAAGGATGCGGAACGCGTACTTCAGGGACTGGGCCTGCCTTATCGTGTCGTACGCATCTGCAAGGGAGATCTGGGCTTCACCGCTGCGCTGAAGTATGACCTGGAAGTCTGGATGCCTAGCTACAACCGTTATGTGGAGATTTCCAGCTGTTCTAACTTCGAGGACTTCCAGTCCAGAAGAATCAACATCAAATATAAGGAAACTCCCAAGGACAAGCCCAAGTTTGTCCATACCCTCAACGGATCCGGCGTAGCCATTGGAAGAACCATGGCGGCCATTCTGGAGAATTTCCAGAACGAAGATGGAACCGTGACGATCCCCGAAGTGCTGAGACCTTACCTCAAGGGTGAGGAGCTCATCAAGTAAGAAACAGAGCTGCAAGAGCAAGGGAAAACCCTTGCTCTTTTCCATGCCATCCCAGTCGTCTCAAGGCCGATTTCCGTTGACAGTCATTTTTATAGTTGATATAATAAACGTTGTCGCAGACTATGGAGAGATGGTCGAGCTGGTTTAAGGCACCGGTCTTGAAAACCGACGTACTCGAAAGGGTACCAAGGGTTCGAATCCCTTTCTCTCCGCCATAGACAAAGAGATCTGAAACCAAGTAAGAGCAATTCTTACCGGGGTTCAGATCTTTTTTTGGAGTACTTTAGTAGATAAACATAGCCGAGACATAACGTCAAATTGCAATAGCATGAACAATTATTGATTATAGTTTGATCAGATTTACCATATAGTGAAGTTTCTTTTCAGCATTAAAAATTGTTGAGTTGAGCAGTAATTGTAATAATTCTCATTAGTTAAAAAAGAGTACAGCGTCACAAAGGAAAAATAGAAGATTATATACATATCTTTTCGCCCCCCTTTGATCTTCAAATATTTAAGCGGGATGAAGACTTTCCTATAGATATTTACGAATGAGGTTGGAGGGGTACCAAATTAAATACAAGCACGGGTATTGGTAAAGCTTCAGGTTATTCAGGATATCCCCTCTTTTACGAGTAAAAAAATTTGATGTTGCGATCTAATGATATAAATAATATATGGATAATATGTATTCAACCTCGAACTTCATCAGGATTAAATAGTTGCAAATCTATTTTGAATCTTCTAGTTTTATGATATGGTATATATAAATAATCAAAATAAAGAGTGTTTATAGAACGAAAAATTAATAATCATTAAAGTCTGTAATTGTACATTATTAAGGAGGTTGTGAAGTAGAATGTCATTGGTAAGTATGTTAAAAGATAAAACCCCAAAATCAATAGAGTTGCAAAGAATTATTAGAAGCGTTTTGCCAAGCAAAAATCAGTTTACAACATTGAGCGGGGCAATGGCCTTTGATGCAAAAGCACTTCCTGTTACACCTTACAATTCGGATAATTTAAAATATGCAGCATTAACGGGGACTGCTATTGAGTTAATGGCAAAGTATCACATTGGAAGAGCATCCCAAAGTAAACAAGAAAAGATAAAAGCACGGAACACAGGATTGGCAGTGCAAGGGCTAGAAATCTTGCAAAATACGTTGCCGATGGCAGAATTTAAAGAAATATACCAAGAATATAATAAAAATTATACGACAATACGCAATTACGTTGAAAATAAACCTGTAGAGATGGATGAGTTGATTAGTGCTGCAATGATATCATCAAAGTTAGAAAATTATAAGCGATCATTCAAGTTGCCAGAGAAACCTATACCGTATTTTATAGAAGACCTTCCAAGATCAGTTACCGAGGATCTTCGTGGTCTGTTTCAAGGGTTTTTGACAACTTTTGTGGATACGGGACTGATCCATGAGGGAGCAAACGTTGAGTACCATCCAATATTTGGTAAAGTTAGTCTAGCCGTTGGAGGAGCTGATGCAGATTTATATATCGATGGAACGATGTATGACTTTAAAACGAGCAAAAATAGGGGCTATGAATGGCAAGAAGTCGCTCAGTTAATGGGGTATGCCCTCTTCTCGGATATTTCTTCCGAATTCTTTGAGCTTCATGAATCCGATAATAACAATGAATTTCCATATAAAACAGATCGAATTGGATTGTACAGAACAAGGTTTAATGAAATAGATTATTTTGAACTCAGCAAAATCCCTTCCCAAGATTGGGATACAGCAAGGAGCGATTTAAAGAAATTGTTTCGACTTTAACCCGTAAAATTTGAAATAGTATGACACCTTAGATACACCAATGTGTTTCTATTCTGCGGGTAAACAAAGGACATGGTTAGAGTGATCTTAGCAATCAAATTACTTAGAAAATAAATTTAGTAATCCGAGTTTGGATGCTGTTTGAGTTTTAGAATGATATATGATTTTAAAAGGAGATGCCCAAAGTGGACATCTCCTTTTTTCCGTATCGGGGGGATACGTTCTATTATTTTTTGTAGTAAGCGTTGAGGTACATCTCCTTAATTTCGGAGATCAGAGGGTATCGGGGGTTGGCGCCCGTGCACTGATCATCGAAGGCCTGGTCGCACATCTCATTGAGGTTCTCCAGGAACTTAGCTTCCGGGACACCCTGCTCCTGGATGGAGGAGGGAATATCCAGCTGCTTTTTCAGTCCTTCAATGGCGGTGATGAGGGCTTCGGTCTTTTCTGCATCATTGGCTCCGGCTAAACCCAGGTAGTCAGCAATGCGGGCATAACGGAAGGTGATATTCGGGTACTTGTACTGGGGGAAGGCGGCCTGCTTGCGGGGATTTTCCGCAGCATTGAACCGGATCACTTCATTAATCAGAAGAGCATTGGCGGTTCCATGGGGGATGTGGTGGAAAGCTCCCAGCTTATGGGCCATGGAGTGGCAGACGCCCAGGAAGGCGTTGGCAAAGGCCATTCCGGCCATGGTGGAGGCATGGGCCATTTTTTCTCGCGCCTTCTCATTGGTCTTTCCTTCTGTATAGCAGAGGGGAAGATACTTGAAGATGAGGCGAATGGCTTCCAGGGCCAATCCGTTGGTATATTCCGAAGCCAGCACGGAGACATAGGCTTCAATGGCGTGGACCAGGGCGTCAATGCCGGAGGCTGCTGTGAGTCCCTTGGGGATATTCATCATGAGCTCGGTGTCGATGATGGCCATATCCGGGGTCAGCTCATAGTCTGCCAGGGGATACTTGATTCCTGTGGTTTCGTCGGTGATCACCGCAAAAGGCGTCACTTCCGAACCCGTTCCGGAGGTGGTAGGCACGGCGATGAACATGGCCTTCTCGCCCAGCTTGGGGAAGGGATAGATTCGCTTGCGGATATCCATGAAGCGCATGGCCAGGTCTTCAAATCGGACCTCCGGATGCTCGTAGAGCGTCCACATGATCTTGGCGGCATCCATGGGAGAACCGCCGCCCAGGGCGATGATGACATCGGGTTTGAAGGACAGCATCTCCTCGGCGCCTTTTCTTGCGCAGGCCAGGGTGGGGTCCGGTTCAACCTCGGAGAAGATCTTAAAATCGACCCCGCAGTCTTCCAGAACCGTGATAATCTTCTGGGTATAGCCCATATCGTGGAGGACACGGTCCGTGACGATGAAGGCTCGCTTTTTGCCCAGATCCTTAAGCTCCGGAAGGGCCACTTCCAGGGCACCATACTTGAAGTAGATTTTTTCGGGAACACGGAACCAAAGCATATTTTCTCTCCTCTCCGCCACAGTCTTGATGTTTAACAGATGCTTGACGCCGACATTCTCACTGACGGAGTTTCCGCCCCAGCTTCCGCAGCCTAAAGTGAGGGAGGGAGCCAGTCTGAAGTTGTAGATGTCGCCAATGGCGCCTTGGGAGGAAGGCATATTGATGATGGTTCTTCCGGTCTTCATGCGGTTGCCGAAGGCGGTGATGCGGGCTTTGGATTTCAGCTGATCCGTATAGAGCACGGAGGTGTGCCCAAAACCGCCCAGACGGACCAGTTCATCGGCTTTATCCAGAGCCTCGGCAAAGGTCATGGCCCGGTACATGCCGAGGATGGGGGAGAGCTTCTCATGGGCAAAGGGTTCCTCATCGTCGATGCGTTCCACTTCCCCAATGAGCACTTTGGCATCCGCCGGAACATCGATACCGGCGAGTTTTCCGATGTTGGCAGCGCTCTGGCCCACGATGGCCGAGTTCAAAGCTCCATTTTTCAAGATGATGGCTTTTACCTTCTCCACTTCCTCCTCATTGAGGATATAGGCTCCTCTTTCGGCAAACTCCCGGCGAACTTCCTCATAGATGGAATCCAGGACAATGACGGACTGTTCGGAGGCGCAGATGACGCCGTTGTCGAAGGTCTTGGAAAGAAGCACGGAGGAAACGGCCATTTTCAGGTGGGCAGTTTCATCGATGATGGCCGGGGTATTTCCTGCACCCACGCCGATGGCGGGCTTTCCGGAGGAGTAGGCGGCCTTGACCATGCCGGGGCCACCGGTGGCCAGAATGATATCGGCTGTAGCCATGACCCGCTGGGTCAGTTCCAGGGAGGGTTCATCGATCCAGCCGATGATGCCTTCCGGAGCGCCAGCTTTCACCGCCGCATCCAGGATGACCTTTGCTGCGGCAATGGTGGAGTTCTTAGCCCGGGGATGGGGGGAGAAGATGATGGCATTACGGGTTTTAAGGGCCAACAGAGCTTTGAAAATCGTCGTGGAGGTGGGGTTGGTGGTGGGAATAACCGCAGCCACAATACCGATGGGTTCCGCCACCTTGGTGATGCCGTAGGAATCATCCTTTTCAATGACTCCACAGGTTTTGTCGTTACGGTACTGGTTATAGATATATTCCGAAGCAAAGTGATTCTTGATCACCTTGTCTTCCACAATACCCATGCCGGTTTCTTCTACCGCCATACGGGCCAGTTCGATGCGTTGATTGTTCGCGGCCAGAGCGGCCATACGGAAGATTTCGTCCACTTCCTCCTGGGTGTAGGTGGCGAATTCTCGCTGTGCCTGTCGTAAGGATTCCATTCGGAGATTCAGTTCCTCCACTGTCGTGATCCTGCTCATGTTGCATCCATCCTTTGTTAATTTATTGACAAGTGAATCATACCACCGGCCATTCGGAGAGTCAATAGAATCTCCACATATTTTGTTATTAATTTCACGATATTATCATTATTTTGTTTCTAAACGTATTCAAACGCAATATATCCATAAATATGCAGATTTACAGAAAAGTTATGAAAAATTTGATTGAATTCGAGATAAAGGATATAACCTTAAAACGGCGCATAACTTTGTTAAAGATGTAACCAATGAAAAGGAATCACGATTTTCGTATCCATTCTGTGCATAAAGTACGGAACTTGAAATACGCTTCGGCGGAACCAAGCCAGGAATGCCCGCCGGACCCGGGAAACCCAAGGCCAACTCGCTGAGAAGAGGGCGAAAATCCCCCAAATATCCGGATAAAACCATGAAGGAACTTTAAATTCTCCGTAACATTTCTGGACATTTCCCCCTCTTCGATTGTTTCCCGAAACTTCTTTTGCTACCATGGTCCCGTTGTCCTCAGGAAATGACCTGGGAGAATAAGGAGGTTAATAATGAATCATATCGATGAAATCATCAATTTGATGGATAAAGCTAAAAAAGAGAATCCCCTGGTGGATTTTCTCATAAATTATGTCACCGCCAATGAACTAACGAGTATCACCTCGTACTTTGGCGGAACGCCGGTGATGACCGACGATCCCGTGGATGCCGCGGAAGTGGTGGAGTATGCGAAGGTGGATGCCCTGGTCTTCAACATCGGCACCGTCACCCAGAAGCAGGTCAATGCCATGATCGAAGCCGGAAAGAAAGCCACGGAGCTGGGCATTCCCATTGTGCTGGATCCTGTGGCTGCCGGTGCCACTCCCTTCCGTGCCCAGTCCATCCAGCGGATGCTGGAAGAGCTGAAGATCTCCGTCATCAAGGGAAATCTGGCGGAAGTCAAAGCCTGCCTGGGGGTAGAAACCACGTCCAAGGGTGTGGATTCCAATGAGGATGAGTCTGAGGCCGAGAAGTATGTGGTGGCCCTGGCCCGAAAGTACGGCTGCGTGGTGGCCATGACCGGCGTGGAGGACGTCATCAGTGATGGCCAGCGGGTGGTCCGCATTAAGAATGGCTCCCGAAATCTGCCGAAGGTCATTGGCACCGGCTGCACCATTGGGGCCCTCGTGGGCACCTTTAGCGGGGTGACGAAGGACTACTTCTACAGCGCCATGACCGGGGTCATCCTCATGGGCATCGCCGGGGAAATCGCCGACGTCCGCATGAACGGGGCTGAAGGCTACTACACCTACAAGCACCATCTCCTGGACACTCTGTCGATTCTTTCCAACGAAGAGGTGCGGGAGAGAGCTCGCGTGGTGGATGTGCCCGTCCCCGAGGCCGTATAGGAGGCACCATGGAACTGAAGGAACAGATGCAAAAGCTCTATGCCAAGAAGTTTGAAGAACGGTACCCTTTGGTCTGCTTTCTGACCAACTACGCCACGGTCCTGGATCTGGTGGACATGTGCATCCATTCCGGGGGATCGCCTGTGCTCACCGATGAGATTTCCGAAGCCCATGAAATGGTGGAGTACTCGGGATCCCAGGCTGTGGTGATGAATCTGGGGACCATCAACCGGGAATACCTGGACATCATGACCGAAACCGGCCTCACGGCCAACCGGGTGAAGGTGCCGGTGATTCTTGATCCGGCGGCGGTGACGGCCTCTTCCTTTCGCCGATATGCCATTGAGCACTTGCTCCGCACGGTGAAGGTCTCCATTCTCAAGGGGAACTTGGGGGAGATTAAGTTCATACTGGGCTACGACACGAAGAATAAAGGCATCGACTCCTTTGAGGACGAGGCCGATGGAGAGCGGTACTGTCTGGAGCTGGCGAAAAAACTCGATACCGTCGTCGTCATGACGGGAAAGACCGATATTATTACCGATGGGACCCGGGTGGCCAAAATCGCCAACGGGAATCCCCGGCTGAAGAAAATCTGCGGTGCCGGTTCCTCCGTGGCCGCCATCATGGCCACCTATTCCGGTCTCACCGAGGACTATTTCCTCAGTGCTGCCCTAGGGACTGCGGTCATGGGGGTGGCGGCAGAAGTGGCGGAGGAACGGATGACGGAAAAAGACGGCATCCGCACCTTTAAAGCCTATGTCCATGATGCCGTGTCCCTGCTCACCACAGAAGAGCTCATGGAGCGAGTCATCGTTGAGTCGGTGCGATAAAGGAAAAAACAGGAATCAGCTGGTGCTTAAACTTTAAGCCCAGCTGATTTTTTTGACGAGTAGAGGCGTTCAGCGGGCATAGCCCCGGGACGCGGCAAAGCAGGTTATTGTGAGGGAAGGGAGGTTCAGGCAACAGAAGATCCTTCTCTTGGATGGACTTGTGAACTTCCGTTTTTTGCTCCGTTTCCCCTTAATGGAACCTTCGTCTTCACCGATAAAAAGAGGGACGGCTTAGTTTGAACATCAAAAGAATAAATCCAAACCGAAGAAGTGAGGAGATTGATCCATGGGGCTTTACAACAAAAGAAAAAGTATCCGAACAAAAATGCTGATGGTATTCTTACCCATCCTCCTGATTGCCACAAGCGTCATCGCCGTGCTCTCCATCGGAGATGCCAAAGATGCGCTGGAAATTCAGATTGATGAACGGGTAAAGAAAGAACTCAATGCCATCAATGAGTCCATTGAGCATGAGTTTACCGCCCACAAGAAGGTCGCAGAAGCTGTGGCTGCAGTGTACCGGGCAAAAGAAAATACCATACAAAAAAGTGACTACAAGGACCTCTTGGAAGAGCTGGTCACCATTAATAAGAATACTTTAGGCTCCGGGTTATGGCTGGAACCCAAGGTGTTTGATGAAAAGGTGAAGTACTTCGGGCCATATGTGTATCGGGAAGGGGATTCCATCGTCTATACCGAGGACTACGAGACCGCGGAATATGACTATCCCTCCACAGACTGGTATAAGTCGGGAAAAGCCCTGACCTCCGGCAGTGTGTGGTCCAGTCCCTATTATGACAAAACCACAGGTATCACCATGATTACCACCTCGGTACCGGTTCTGACCAGTGCAGGGGTTCAGGGTGTGGTCACCGCTGACTATGATCTGTTCACCATCCAAAAAAGAATCCAGGAAGTTAAACTGGCCGAAACCGGCTTTGCGTTCCTATTGGATCAGGAGGGCATGTTCATTGCCCATGAAGATCCGGACAAAGTCATGAAACTGAAGATCAGTGAAGATGAGGACCTGAAAGGCATCGCCACCGTCCTGAGCCAGTCGGAAACGGGCAGTGCTCCGGTGCATGTCCAGGGGAGGGACTACGAAGCCTACTTTATCACCTTGGCCAGCACCGGCTGGAAACTGGTGGTCATGGCCCCCATGGATGAGCTCTACAGTGCGGTGGATGCCATGGTGGTCAAAGGGATAGTCCTGAGCCTAGGCATTCTCCTCTTGGCCACCCTTCTCATCAGCTTGTACAGCTTCTCCTTCTCCAAGAGCATTAAAGAGTTTGCGCATAATCTTTCCTATCTGGCCCAGGGGGATTTCACCAAACCTGTGAAGGTGCGAAGCCGCGATGAACTGGGGCAGATGGGTACCTCCTATAATCAGGTCTTGGATGATTTGCGCACCATGGTGGAGGGCATCACCGCCAATGCGGAAGAGATGGCAAAACTCACCGAGCTTTTGGCCAAAACTTCCAGCGAAGCCTCCGTGGTTTCCGATGAAGTGGCCAAAACCATTGAGGAAATTGCCCGGGGAGCCAGCAGCCAAGCCGTGGATACCGAAGTTACCGCGGAGAACATCTACGAGATGGGCAGACTGCTGGAGGAAGAAGAGAATGAACTAACCCAGCTCAACTGCGCCACCCAGGCCATCGAGAAAGAAAAGACCGAAGGCTTTGACGTGCTGAAGATCCTGGTGGAAAAGACAGGGGAAAGCAGCAAGGCCACCCAGGAGATCCATGAGACCATTCTCAAGAATAATCTCAGTGCAGAGAAAATTGAAAAGGCCAGTTCCATGATTCAGAACATCTCCGACCAAACCAATCTCCTGGCCTTAAATGCGGCCATTGAAGCGGCCCGGGCCGGCGAAGCCGGACGAGGGTTCTCCGTGGTGGCGGATGAAATCCGAAAACTGGCGGAGCAGTCGGGAACCTTCAGCAATGAAATCAAACGCGACATCAATGAGCTCAAGGTCAACTCCGAGACTGCGGTCAAAACCATGGATGATGTGCTGAAGATCATCAAAGAGCAGGAAGACAGTGTCCATATCACGGAAAACAAGTTTGATTCCATCGCGGAATCCATCGATGAAGTCCGAAAGATTCTGAAGGTCCTCAACGAATCCTCCTCCAAGATGATCATCAATAAAAATAAAATCATTGAGCTGACCCAGAACTTATCCGCCATATCGGAAGAAAATGCAGCGGGAACCGAAGAGGCTTCGGCAGCCATCGAAGAGCAGAGCGCCACAATTAATGAAATTGCAGGCAGCGGCGAAAAGCTCCAAATGATTGCGGAAAAACTGAAAGACACCGTATCCAAATTTATCATTTAATCATCCTCAAAGAAGAACATGCTCTCGGGAAGAAGAGAGATGTTCTTCTTTTTTCCTTCGTTCTTCTAGTAAGCCAAGTCATCCCGAACTCATCCTCCCGGAGGCACCAACTTCTCTAGCATACCCTTTGCGGAACTAATTTCCAGTTCTTGCTTTGCAAAAGTAATTTCCAGGATTTGGAGTAGAGGTGTAGAATTTAGTTTTGCCATTGGCTGAGGTCAATTTGACGCGCTCAAAAAATAAAGAAAGATTGCATTACGGAGGGATTTATACTAAAATATTATAGTAACTAATTTTGCTACTGTGGCTCAGTCGGTAGAGCAGCTGATTCGTAATCAGCAGGTCAGCGGTTCGATTCCGCTCAGTAGCTCCATGTTGAAACGTGCAGCATCCCTGCACGTTTTTCATTTGCAGAAAACTGCAGTGAATTTCACTCGTCTTCAGCGGCCAAATAAGCTATGCTGAAGGTACAAAGTCTTGTCTCTCAAGTTAAAGGAGAATCCATGAATACAAATTTTAAACAGATGAACATCAGCAAAGAAATCCTCAAAGCCGTGGAAAGCCTGGGATTTACCACCATGACCCAAATCCAGGAAAAGGTGGCTCCCCTGGCGCTGGAGGGACGAAATATCCTGGGGGCCTCCTCCACCGGCAGCGGGAAAACCCTGGCCTATCTCATGCCCATTCTGGAGCGGACCTCCTGGGAAGAGCAGAACGCTTCGGCGCTGATCCTGGCTCCCTCCCGGGAGCTGGCCCTGCAGATTAAGAAGGAGTATGACACCTTGGGCCGTTACAAGAAGCTGTCTGCTGTGGCAGTTTTTGGAAAGCAGCCTTTTTCGGACCAGGTGAAAGCCATGAAGAACCGTCACCAGGCCATCTGTGGAACCCCAGGCCGGGTTCTGGATCACCTGCGCCGGGGTACTCTGGATCCTGCGGCCATTCGGGTTCTGGTCATCGATGAGGTAGATGAGCTCCTGGACCGGGGATTCCAGGATGAAGTCCTGGCCATTGTGAAGGAACTGAAGGCCGTGAAGCAGACTCTCATGTTTTCTGCCACCATCTCCGACCGGGTGAAGAATGTGGCCTCCGCCATGGCCTTAAGCTATGACATTGTGGAAGCGGAGACCGCCCAGGAGCTCAATATTGCGGAGCTTCTCTATCCCGTGGAAGACCGGGATAAGTTTAAGACGCTTCTGTCCCTGATCTACCGGCGAAAACCCGCCAGCATGATCTTGTTTGTCAACACCAAGGATGAATGTGACACCCTGGCACAGAAACTGGCGGATCAAAACATCGATACCCTGAAAATCCATGGCGGCATGCTTCAGGACGAGCGGCTGAAAGCCATGGAACGCTTCAAAAACAAGGAAGTACCCTATCTGGTGGCCACGGATGTGGCGGCCCGAGGTATCGACATCTCCGATCTGGAAATTTCCTTGAGCTATGATTTTCCCGTGGAGAAGGAAAGCTTTGTCCACCGCAAAGGACGCACAGGACGAAACTTCAAGGAAGGCCTCGCCATCTATTTCGTCACGGACCGGGATCACCGCAAAATGGCGGAAGTGGAGGGCTATGTGGGGTATACGTTCACCCTCCAGGAACCTTTGCCCATGCGAACCACCGCCGAAGAAAAAGACAGCTACCGGGAGTTCCAGAAAACCCTTCGCCAGCATCGTCCCCAGAAGAAAGTCATCCACCAGGATATCACCAAGCTCTATCTCAATGGCGGAAAGCAAAAGAAAATCCGCCCCGGAGATATTGCGGGAACCCTCCATGCCATTGAAGGAATTGAACCGGAGGACATCGGAATTATCCAGGTTCTGGATGCCGGATCCTATGTGGACATCCTCCATGGCAAAGGTGAAATTGCCCTGAAGGGACTTTCCGAACGGAAAATTAAAGGGAAAACCCTTCGGGTAGAAAAGGCGAAAAAATAACAGAGTGCCATAAAAGCAAAGTCGGGAGTATATCAGGATGATGTATACCCGGCTTTTATTCCGGTCCAAATTATAAGGAAATTCACAAACAAAATGCGGCTAGTGTCCTGGAATGATGGAATTTCAACATCTTTCGACCAATTCATGAAGAGTTTGCCCATTCTTCTTAATCCCTTATTCAAAAGTATGGTATAATCATCATAAGAATATTGTGATAATTGTGGCCGAGGTGAATCGTATGGAAGAAAACATGAACAAAAGAAGAGAAATCCAAAATGTGAAACACGACGTGGTACAGGCCTCCTTGGAACGACTGATCCAGGAGCATGATGAATTTTTTAACTTTGTAAATCTCAATGAAGGCTGGTATCGCTGGGTATCGGGAAAATATACCGTCACCAACATTGATTCCATGGGGGAAACGCTCATCGAGAATGTCACCCAATATTGTAAGGACCTTAATGTGGGCACCGACGGCCATCGTTGCACGGAGCGGATTTTGGTGCTGGACTACAAGGGCGTGCTGTTTCTCCTGCGAAAGCTGGACGGTAAAGAGGATTTCTCCGCCATATCCATCATCGACAATCCTGGAAATTTCCGCATGATCTTCTGGGACAAGCTGCAGCAGTACCTGGAAAAGAAGCTGGAGCGGCTGAAAGCCGAAGCGGAGCTTACCCGGGAAAAAACCTATCTGCACGAATAGCTGAAAAAGGAAGAGACCGCCTCGGCGGTCTCTATTATTATGCGCTGATTTAATCTCTTGCGGCGCTGACGGGGATGAAGTCCCCGGTGGCGGTGGCAAAAAGCCCCCGGTCCGTGATCTTCAGCTCCGGAATCACCGGAAGGGTAAGAAACGACAGGGTGAGGAAGGGGTTGAAGGTAAGATCATTGAAAAAATCTTTTGCCGTGGCATGGAGGTGGTGAAGAGCCCGGGAAATATCCTCCAGGGGTTCCTGGGACATGAGCCCTGCTAAAGGAAGCGCCAGCTCCGCCAGGACTTTGCCATCGTCGACCAGGACAATCCCGCCGCCGATGACGGCTAGGCGCTCCATGGCCAGGAGAAGATCCCCGTCCTCGACGCCCATGGCCACGATATTGTGGGAGTCATGGGCGATGGTGGTGGCCACGGCCCCTTTGATCATCCCAAAACCGGTGACCACGCCTTTGCCGCAGGTGCCAGAATTTCCATGGCGCTCCTGGACCAGAATCTTCATCAGGTCCCGCTGCACATCGCTCTGGAAACGAGGTCCGCTGACGGGGACCACCTCGTGGTCCGTGAGGAGGGAGTTGGGATGGATCCGGATGACATTCACCGCATCACTGCTTAAAGGAAATTCCAGATCCGCTAGGGTCAGAGGCGGGAGCTTCACCGTATTTTTTGCCAGGGGTTCCTGATGATTGCCAAAATCAAAGAGCGTGGCGCCATGGTCCACCAGAAGTTCCCCATCCTTATAGACCTTTTCAATGGTGAAGGTTTGAAGATCCGAGAGCACCAGAAGATCTGCCTGATAACCGGGAGCCACGGCTCCCCGGTCATGGAGCCGGTAACACTCTGCAGGATTCAGGGTGGCCATGCGCAGGGCCTCCACAGGAGTCAGACCCTCTTCGATGGCACGGCGGACCATGAGGTCGATGCTGCCGTTTTCAGCCAGATCGCTGATGTGGATGTCATCGGTGCAGAAGGTGAAGCGCCGGTGATTGGCAGAATTTACCAAAGGGATCAGGGCCTCGAAGTTCTTGGCCACGGAGCCCTCCCGGATATGGATGTAGAAGCCTTTGGACAGACGGTCCATGGCTTCTTCCCTGGTGGTGCACTCATGGTCGGTGCTGATCCCGGCTGTTCGGTAAACATTATTGTCCATGGCCGAAAGACCGCTGCCGTGGCCATCCACCACCAGTTTCCGGGACAGGGTGTCGCGGAGCTTTCTGGCCATGTCCGGCTCCACGTCCTTCACCGCCTGAAGATCCATGACCTCCGCCAAACCCAATACCCGCTCTTCCTCAAGGAAATCTCGCAGATCATCGGCTCTTAGGACGGCACCGGAGGTTTCCAGGGCCGTGGCGGGGACGCAGGAGGAGAGCATGGCATAGAAATCCACCGGGAGATTCTCCGAAGTATCCAGCATGTAGCGAATGCCTTCCCGGCCCAGCACATTGGCGATTTCATGGGGGTCCATGACCACGGCGGTGACGCCGTGGGGAAGCGCCGCTTTGGAAAACTCCTTGGGGGTGACCAGGGTGGACTCAATGTGGATATGGGCATCCATGAGGGCAGGAACCAGGTACTGTCCCTGGAGATCCTCCTCCACATGGCCCACATAGGCTTCGCCGAAGCCCACGATGTAGCCGTCCTTTATGGCCACATCCCGGGGGAGGATTTCCCCGCTGAAGACATCCACCACCTGGGCATGGCGAAGAACCCGGTCGCAGGGGATCCTTCCTGCCGAAGCTTCTATGCGTGTTCGCTGGGTTTCTTTATTCATCCGAGTGCACCTCTTTCGCTAGTTTAGTAGTACTATAGGGGAAAATAAGAGGGCTGTCAATGAAGGAAAAGAAGCTGAACACAAAAAAAGCTGGCAGAAACTGCCAGCGAAGAAAAATATAGTGAAGAGGTTACTCGTCAGCGGTTTTTAGGGTCCGGTACCGGGCAAACCAGCCGGAAATTTCCTCCAGACGCCTCTGGCGGTGCTTCGGCTTTCCGGAACGGGACAGCTCATGGTTCTCGCCCTTAAAGAGACACAGGCGGGACTCCACATTGTGGTATTTCAGGGCCGTGAACATCTGGAGACCTTCCGTGAGCCAGCAGCGGTAATCTTCTTCCGAATGGATGAAGAGCGTGGGAGTCACCACCTGGTCTGCATATTTCAGGGGAGAATGCCACCACATTTTCGCGTGGTTATCCCAGGGGGAAGAGGCATTCTGATCATCGGCGAAATAGTAGCCGATGTCCGTGGTATTGAACATGGAAATCCAGTTGGAGATGCTGCGCTGGGAAACGGCAGCCTTGAAGCGGTTGGTGTGACCGATGATCCAGTTGGTCATGAACCCGCCGTAGGATCCGCCCGTGACAAAGAGGTTCGAAAGATCCATGTCCGGATAGGTGAAGAGGGCCAGGTCCGTGAAGTTCATGAGATCCTCATAGTCGATGGTGCCGTATTTCCCCCGGATATCGGAGAAGTCGTTGCCCTTGCCGTCGGATCCCCGGGGATTGCAGAAGACCACATAGTAGCCCTGGGCGGCAAAGAGCTGGAGTTCATGATAGAACACGCTGCCGTAGACGGTTTTGGGTCCGCCGTGAATTTCCAGGAGCACCGGCCAGGTTTTGCCTTCCGTGTAGTCCACGGGCTTCAGGACAAAACCGTCGATGACGGTGCCGTCATCCAGGGTGAGTTTCAGGGGTTCCGGAAGGGAAAGCTGAATTTCTTCCTGGACCCAGGTGTTGAATGAGGATACCGGAAGTGCAGGCGCCTCCAGGAAGTAGAGTTCCTGGAGGGTGGTGTTCTTCATGGCGATGTAGGCCACGTGACCGTTTTTCACACTGACGCCGTCCACGGATCCTTCCTCGGTGATGACGGGGCGCAGTACTCCCTCCCGGTTCACCTTCCACAGCTCGGCGTTGGTGCCCAGGGTGGTGGTGAAATAGAGTTCCCCACCGTCCACCACCCGGGTTTTGGATCCGCCATAGCGGGCATCGCTGCCCACGGAATTGTAGAGGGACTGGTCCAGATCCGGCGTGATGAGGGCTAAGGTATCCGTGAGAAGATCATAGGTGTAGAACTTTCCGTTTTCATTGAGGCCCAGTTTCTTCATGTCCGTGGCGGTGAAGATGAGGGTATCCTTGTCCAGAAAGTCGGCAAAGCTGATGGTGAGGCCTGGGGTGTCCAAGACCCGCACCGTCTCTCCGTCGAAGTAGGAGAGCTCATTAAGCAGCTCTTCCTTGTCCTGGAAGGTGCTGGACACGAGGACGGCCTTGTTCTTTTCTTCATTCAGCTTGACGCTTTCCACGTTGGTGTATTCGCCCGTGAGATAGCCTTGGAAGGTTCCCTGGGCGTCAAAACGGCAAAGCCGGCTTCGCTTTTTCGAGGTAAAACCGCCGCCATTGGACCAGAAGGGGATTTCCTCCAGGACCTCATAGTCCTCTTCCTCCTTCAGGCGTTTCAGCTCGTCGGAAAGCTCCGTTTCGCTGAGGTTCAGCTGATCCTTGGCGTTGAGATCAAAGGCGCAGGTGGCGAGGACATCGCCGCCGGCAAGAAAATCAAAGCTGCCGAGGCTCTTTTTCAGCCGAAGGTATTTGTCCGCTTCACCGCCATGGATATTGATGCGGTAAAGCTGGGTGAACTCCTTGTGGGACTCTGCGGCCTCCTTGTCCTTGGGATCCCGGATGGTGGCGAAGACCAGATGCTCATCATCCTGCCATTTAAAGGAAGATTCCTTGTCAAAGGTGGTGAGCTTACGGATCTTTCTTGTGGCGACTTCTGCCAGGTAGAGATTGGAGCGGTATTTGTTTTCTTCCATGTCCGCCTCGTGGACCACAAAGCCCACATGACGGCCGTCGGGGGAATGCTCAATGCCGGAGAGGAATTTATAGTTTTTAAAATCATCCAGGGTCAGTTTACGCATGGGTTTCCTCCATTATTCATCGTAACGCCAAAGGGAATGGGGTTTACCCGGAAAATGACGTCCATGAGTTCAATATACCCCATTCCAGGGATCTTTTTTCGCGGGAAAGCCCAACATCTGTACGTTTCCCCGGATTATCTGTACACGGGAAAAAAGCCCAAACGAAATCCCGCCAGGGGGAACCGGCGGGATCACGCTAGGCCTTTTTCTTATAAGGAGGTTGATGACTTCAGTTACTTGACTTCGGCAAACCGTCGGGCCACTTCATCCCAGTTGACGACATTGAACCAGTTCTCGATATACTCCGGTCTGCGGTTCTGATACTTCAGATAGTAGGCATGCTCCCACACGTCCAGTCCCAGGATGGCTTCCACTCCTTCGGAGATGGGGTTGTCCTGGTTGGCGGTGGAGGTGATGGCCAGCTTTCCGTCCTTGACGATGAGCCATGCCCATCCGGATCCGAAGCGTCCGGCTCCAGCCTTGGCAAAGGCGGCCTTGAACTCATCGTAGCTGCCAAATGCGCTGTTCAGAGCTTCCAGCAGTTCGCCTTCCGGCTTCTGTCCTTCTGCTTTCTTCATCACGGTCCAGAACAGGCTGTGATTGAGATGACCGCCGCCATTGTTTCGGACGGCTGTGCGGATGTCTTCCGGTACGCTGTCCAGATCGCGGATCAGCGCCTTCAGGTCCTTCTCCTGCAGCTCGGGATACTTTTCCAAAGCGGCATTGAGGTTATTGATGTAAGCCTGGTGATGCTTGGTGTGATGGATGTTCATGGTCATCTCATCCACATAGGGCTCCAGGTCGGCATATCCATAAGGAAGGTTAGGTAATTCATGTTTCATGTTTAATTCCTCCAAAATCGTTAAAAATCAATATTTTCTCTCCCCCACGGGGAGGATGTTGTCTATGGTCTTATCTTACCTCAATTGAGAATTATATTCAATAGCATACAATTAAATTTAATCAAAATCTTTTGTTTATTCACCCTTTCTTCATAAAGAGGGTCAAACAAAAGCAAACCGGAAGCCTTTGGGGAACGGCGTTGACGCCATAAAGATCTGTGATAGAATGAAGATATTGAGCCTAAAGGAGGTAGAATATATGGAAATTAAAGATGCTGTACTTAAAGCCATGGCCGAAGCCGGAGCTCCCGTCAGCGCGGGGGAAGTGGAAAAGATCACCGGATTTGACCGCAAAGACATTGACAAGGCCTTCAAGGATTTGAAGAAGGAGGAGAAGATCGTCTCTCCTGTCCGCTGCAAGTGGGAACCTGCGGTTAAGTAGATCTTTTTTAGCAGTAAATAGACATATCCCCGCATGACGTCATGCGGGGATATGTCTATTTATAGGGGAATTCAGGCAAGGTTCCTGGGCATGCTAGGAGACCGATCCTTAGGAATCCCGGAATTTGGTGATCTTTTCGTCGATTTTCTTGCGGTTCTCCACGTAGGTGTTTTTCAGCTTGTTGAAAATTTCGCTTTCCTTTAAAGGACGCATTTGGGGGAAAGCGTTGAACAGTCTGCGGTTCATGAACCGTCCCTTTTGGAAGAGGGCCTTGACCTTGTCGCTGTAGATTTCCGTATCTTCGATTTTCTCCTGGAGCATGAGCTTCAGATCCTCCACCCGGAGACGGCCTTCCCGGACATGGCGTTCCAGGTCTTCCCGCACGGCGGCCAGCCGGCCATTAAGAAGAAGGAGATGGCGCACAGTGAGAAAGAGATCGGAGAGAAACAGCGCTAAAATGGCGCTGGCGGATACCGCCTGGAAGTAGGCGGGGATCCTGCCGATGGCTTCGGCCATGACCGGATGAAGCACCCGGACCAGAAGTACGGAGAAGGTGGCAAAAACCAGAGCGCCCAGCAGAAAGACCCGACCATGGATGTTGAAGGGTCTTCCGGAATAATCCCACCATCGGGTGTGGAAAAGCCGTTCCAGAATCACCGAGGTCAGATACTCCACCGTGGAGGTGAGCACCATGCTGGAGAGAAATAGAGGCACGAGACCCGTCTTCGGGTCATCAAAGACCAGAAGGATGAGCAGGGCCCCAAAACCGTACACGGGGCACAGGGGGCCCGTGAGGAATCCCCGGTTCACCAGTCTTTTTTCGGTGATGGAACAGAGCGTGGACTCGTAGGCCCACCCCAGGAAGCTGTAGAGAATGAAGTAGAGAAACCATACCGTCAAATTCATACTGCACCGCCTTTACTCGCTGACATTATCTTCAGCATACCCCGAAAACCTTAAAAAAACTACAAGTGCTGCCGGATTACCCCAGGGCTATCCGTCGATCGGCAATGCGGTTGATGAAGTCCTCGTCATGGGAGACGACGATGATGGCCTGGTCCTTCTTGATCCTTCCGATGATCTCCATGAGAAGATTCTTGTTCTCTGCATCGAGACTGCTGGTGGGCTCGTCAAAGCACAGGACATCGGGCTGAAGAAGCAGGGCCCGGATGATGGCCACCCGTTGGCGCTGACCTCCGGAAAGCTCGGAAGGAAAACTCTTCTGTTTGTCCAGGAGCCCGAAATCCTGGAGGTACTGCTCCGCCTTCTGGCGGGCTTCCTCCGGGGAATAGAGCTTGTGGTACTTGGGGGCGATGAGGAGATTGTCCAGGACATTCAAGTGCTGGAAGAGGGAGGAGGACTGGAATACTAGCCCGATGCGGATCCGGTTTTTTTCATCCACCGGGATGCCGTCCAGGGTGAAGGAGCCACTGTCTTCCTTCTCCAGGCGCACAATGCACTTCAAGAGGGTGGTTTTGCCCACACCGGAGGGACCGGTGATGGCCAGAACCTCGTTGCGGTCCACCTGGAAACTGATGTTTTCCAGGACCTTGGTTTCCCCATAGGATTTTGAGATCTTTTCAGCCTTGAACATTAGAACGTCACCTTCCTCATTCGGGACTCCATCTTCTTCAGGAACTTCTCAATGATGAAGCTCATGGTGAAGTAGAGGACGCCCGCGATAATGAACGGAGCAGCGGAAACATAGATATTGGCTAGGGTCTTGGAGACCTTAATAAGCTCACTGAGGCCCAGGGCATAGATGAGAGCCGTATCCTTCAGCAGAACCAGCACCTCGTTGGAAAGAGAGGGGAAGCTGTTCCGGATGGCCAGGGGCAGAAGAATCTTGAAGAAGGTGAAGCCCTTGGAGAAGCCCAGGACATAGGCCACATCCTTCTGATCCTGGGGGATGCTCTGGATGCCTCCGCGAAGGATCTCCGCCAGATATCCCGTGTAGTTGAAGGTGAAGCCCAGGATGGCGGCGGGCATCCGGTCCAGGGTGATGCCGAAGTAGGGAAGGCCAAAGAAGATGAAGATGAGCTGCAGAAGAAGCGGCGTTCCCCGAACGATGGAGATGTAAACGGAAATGATGGGCTTTAGGGGTTTCACCGTGTAGAGGTAGGTCACCACAACCCCCAGAATGGCGGAACTGACCAAGGTGATGAGGAAATAGAACAGTGTCTGGCCCAGTCCTTCCAAGATGACGGTGTAGCTGGAGGTGAGGATGTTAATCATTGATGTAGACCTTTTTGATGGTCTCGAAGGTTCCGTCTTCGATCATGGCCTGAAGAGCCTCATTAACTTTTTTCAGGAGGGTGGTGTCGCCCTTGCGGAAGCCGATACCGTAGGACTCAGCCCCGAAGTTGTCGGAAAGAATTTTATAGTCCGCGGCATTCTTGGACAGGAGCACATAGCGGGCCAGCACTTCATCGAGGACGATGGCGTCGCTGCGGCCGGCTTCCAGATCCAGGAAGAGATCCAGGTTGGAGTCGAAGGTTACCAGTTCGCCATTCTTCAGGTTTTTCACCACATCGCCATCGGCGGTGACGGCGTCAAAAGCGCTGGAATCCTTTTGCACGGATACCACTTTTCCGGCCAAGTCAGCCTTGGTGTTGATGGAAGAGCTGGCCAGGGTGATGATGATCTGGGTGTTGTCCATATAGGGCTGGGAGAAGTTCACCTTTTCCTTGCGTTCCTCGGTGATGGTGTAGCCATTGAAGATCACATCGATATTGCCGGCATTGAGTTCGCTTTCTTTCAGGGACCAGTCAATGGCCTGGAATTTAGGGGTCAGACCGATGCGCTTGAAGATTTCCTTGGCCAGATCCACATCCAGGCCCACGATTTCGCCTTTCTCATTGCGGAAACCCATGGGGACGAAGGTGTCATCCAGGCCTACGACGATTTCCCCTTTCTTGACCAGGGCGTCATAGGTGTCTTCGGATTTTGCCGGGGCCTTGGCGCACCCCGCCAGCAGCAGCATTCCCATCAGGACCATCAGTAATTTTTTCATTGGTTTTTCCTCCTCATTGGTTGTTGTTTTGGGTAATAAAAAAGTCCTTAGTCAATAAATGACTAAGGACGAATTTGACTTCGTGGTTCCACCTTACTTCGTCAGCACCTCACGATGCTGGCCTCTTCGGGTACAATCATACCCTAGTCTTGATAACGGATGACAATTCCCGGCGTCCACTACTCTCCCCATAAAAGGATTTTGCAGATACTGCTCAAAGATGTGTTCTCCCATGCGCCATTGTTTTTTCACACCAACCAAAAACTCTCTGGAAATCTTGCATGAGGTACTCGTTCTTCTCAACGCGATTAAAATATTGAATTCATACTACACCCGGGATTTTTAAAATGCAAGGGGCCATCCAAAGATTGCCAACCTGATTTTCTGGCAAGGATTTCAGCAAAGAAATTCCGGTGACTTTTCGCCCGGATTTTACGAAATGCGAAATCCGAGAAAGGAAATCAGGGGTTTTCCAAAAGACGGACAGCTTTTTCCAAAATGGATACCGTCTTGTCCGTACCTAATTTTCCGCTGTCCAGGAGCATATGGTAGTTTTCCGGGGCATGGCGGTCCTGGCAGGTGTTGTTCCGGTAATAGGTGTTTCGTTCCCGGTCGGTTTTCTTCATCATGATCTCCGCTTCCCGGTGGTCCAGGGAGTATTTCTTCATGATCCGGGCGATGCGGTTTTCCGCTTCGGCGTAGATGAAGCAGGAAAAGACGTGGGGATGTCCTTTGAGAACATAGTCGGAGCAGCGGCCCACAATAACGCAGGAGCCCATGTCCGCCAGTTCCCGGATGATTTTCGACTGCAGCTGAAACAGCACCTCATTCATGGGGCGGTCATAGATGGAGATGAAGTTGGGATCTAAGGGGACGGTGTAGTACCAGAAGGAGGTCTTTTTCTCGTCGGCGGCCCGGAGCTCCTCCAGATCCAGCCCCCCCTGCTCTGCAGCCATGTCGATGAGCCGGCTGTCGTAGCACTCGATGCCCAGATGCACTGCCAGTGCCATGCCGATCTCCCGTCCGCCGCTGCCGAAATCGCGCCCGATGGTGATGACGGTGTTGCCCATGATTCTCCCCCCTTGCCTGTAGAGGCATTTCTCAACTTCAGTATAGCGGTTTTCCCGAAAGGATTAAGCGGCGGAGCTCTCCTCAATTCTCAACATTCTGTGAATTTATTCCAAGGGAGGACAGGTGTCTTTGGAGGCAAAAAATGGAAAGCGGTCAAAACCCCTTGATAATTAAGGGTTTCAGCGGTTTTTTTGTTAGGACGGCCCAAGCTGCCGAAAACGTTGACAGTGAAAAATGAGCGTGTTATGGTCAACACATCCAAGCAAATTTTAGGAGGGAAAAGAAATTATGGCAGCACGTATTCTATTGGTCGGTAGTGTGATGATGGATCTCATTCTTCGGTGCGAACGAGCACCCCAGCCCAGTGAAAGTGTCCTGGGTCATGATTACCGTAATGCCCCAGGAGGAAAGGGCAGCAACGCCGCTGTGGCCGCAGCCCGCGCAGGGGCCCACGTTTCCGCCTATGCCACCGTCGGCAAAGATGCCAACGGGGAGTATCTTCTGGCCCGCTGGAAGGATGAAGGGGTAGATACCAAGCACACCATTGTCCGGGAAGGCGCCAACACCGGTTTTGTCGCCATTACCCTGGAAGACAGCGGCCAGAACCGTCTGATCATCTTCCCAGGAGCCAATATGCTGACCCCGCCGGATCAGCTGGAAGAAGCCTTCCAGGATCCCTTTGATGCAGTTCTCCTGCAGTTTGAGATTCCCTTTGAGACCAATGCCCGGGCCATCGAACTGGCCAACAGCAAGGGCATCATCACGGTTCTCGATGCAGGCCCAGCCCAGAAGTATGATCTGGAGAAGCTGCCGCCGGTGACCATCCTCTCCCCCAATGAGACGGAGACCAAGGCTCTCGTGGGCATCTATCCATCGGACGAAGCCACCATGAAGGAAGCCAGCATGAAGCTGGCCGAGCGCAACGGCTGCAAGTATGTGGTGCTGAAGCTGGGCGACAGAGGCTCCTATATCTACGGCGAAGGCCTGGAAGTTCTTGTCCCGCCCTATAAAGTCAACGCCATTGACCCCACCGCCGCTGGCGATGCCTTCACCGGAGTCTTGGCCAAGGCTTTTGCCGAGACCAGAGACATCGTGGAATCCGCCAAGATCGCCAATGCCGCAGGAGCCCTGACCTGCACCAAGCTGGGTGCACAGCCCTCCCTGCCGACAGCAGCTGAGATCGAAGCTTTTCTGGCCCAGCAGTAACCGAAAATCAATGCCTCCCTTTAGCGGGAGGCTTGTTTTATTTCCAGGGCTTCAGGCAGTTCCTTAAAATACGAAAGGATCATCAGGCCCTTCAGGGTGATGAATCGGCTGGGGGCGCCCTTGGGTTCCAGGGAGAAGTGCACAGCCCCGGGATGAATGAGCTCCAAAGGCCAGGTGTGATCCGGGCTCATTTTTTTCTTGAGCCAGGATAGGGCCGGCTCCATGCGGGGATCGTAAGGAGTATGTTCCCGGGCAAAATACTCCAGGATCCGCAGGAGATCATACCGGTATCGATGGGGATAGGCCAGCTTTCGGAACCGAGGATCAGAATGTTCCAGAAAAAGTTCCCGATCCAGGAAGTATGTTGCCCCTGCCGACAGGGCTAAAGCCATAGCCTGGGGACGGTATTGGGGGTGGACTTTCTGAAACTTAGCCAGACCCTCCAAGACGCAGAGGGTGGAGTGGGGATCCGCAGATTTTCCCAAGGGATCCCAGGAGTATCCTCCACTGGGCAGCTGGAAGGAAAGCAAATGATCCGCCAAAGGGAGAAGCCGAGGATCCTCCGGGCAGAAATAAACCGCATAGGTGAGGGCCATACCCTCCACCGCCAGGTCCAGGGACTCTTTCGTGCGGGTGAGATAAAGGGCGCCATCGGGGGTCTGGCATTCCTTCAGCATCCGCAAAACCATGTCCCGGCAGGGCGAAAGGCCTGGAGGGGCGCCAAGATGGTAAAGTTCCAGCAAAGTATAGTGCGTGCAGGTCCATTTGGTCTGATAGTAAAAGATGCCCCAATGTCCGGAAGGGTTTTGTGCGGCAAGATACGCTGCGCCAAAGCCTTCCTCGGGAATTCGCGATTGCAGAGCCTTGCAGACCACTTCGGAGGATTTTAGAAGGTCCCGGTGGGTCAGGTACTGGATGGCCACATCCCCTTCCAGGAGCCAGGTTAGGGTCGAATCCATGATCATCGCCTCTTTCCTATGCTATGAGAAGTTTTGCGCTACAGGTTTTTTCTTCATGCTTAGGTTGTTGATTTCATTCTAGCATATTCGGATCCGGAAATATGGATAGCACTCCTTCTCCGGATTTTCCTCACCTTGGACGAGGAGGTAAATTCAGTGAACAAAAAAAGCGAATTTCCTTAAAAAAAATTCGCTTTTCGTTGGCGGAGAACGAGGGATACTTCACCATGTTAGCTATGAGTATTGTAAATAGCCATTCTAAAAGTATAGTCCATCAGTAACTCCATCAGTAAAGAAAAGTTTTTGCGAATATCAAGGGCTTGCTTTGATGATTTCGAAATACAGTTTTTTGTAAAACTCTTCTCTTTCTTCTTCGGTTTGGACCATACCACAGCAATAGATGTACTCATATCCAAGCATCTCCTCCATGGCTAGCTCATTGTCACAGTAAATACACTTCATTCGATCACCTCCTCATAATTTAATTATGCAAAGATCAGCAGAAAAGCATACACATTTTAATGTTAACGGTTTGTTTACTTATTAACTCTTGATTACTCCGGTGTGCCGTAGTATACTTAAATCAAGGTAAGGGACTAGAGCCATAAGAGGAGGATAAGAAAATGGAAGAAATCACAAACATCTCTAACGAAGTATTTGGAAACGGAACCGTAACGGAAGAACAGCTGCTTGCAACACTCCTGGAAAATGAACTGAATCACCTCCAGAACACCATCTACAACCTGCTGATGCAGAGACAGTCTCATTTCCAGGTTGGATCTAAAGAGTATAAAAAAGCCTGGAAGCTCATGGACGAACTGGCTATCGCAAATGACTGCGAAAACCCAAGAGAACAGATCATCAGCGTAATCGCTCAACTCTAAAAGCCCGCCGGTGCTGTACCGGCCCACCACAAAATATACGGAGGTAAACAAAATGATCAACATCAAACTAACTGAAAAGGAGTATCGAGATTTGATAGGTTGTCTGGCCACTGCGAGAGGTTTTTACTTCGATGAACTAGAAAGATGTCAAAAATTCATCTCGGAAAATCCAAAATCAATCTTGGCATCTACGGTAGAGTACTGGAAGGATTGCAAAAGCACATCGGAAGATTTGTTGGAAATTATACCGAAGAGGAAAGGGGAATTTAAATGATCGCAGATCTCAAACTCATCAAATGGCTCCTGGAAGAGTCAAACGTCACCCGGTATCGGATCAGCAAAGAGACCAAGATCCCGCAAACCACACTCTCAGACATGGCCACCGGAAAGACTGATATCAAGAAGATCCAATTTGAAACTGCAGCAGCACTCACTGAATACGCGAAAAAGATTGAGGAGGAAAAGAAAATGACAAGAAAAAAGATCAATGAACTCGCAGCCAAAGGATTTAAGCAAGTATGGTATAATGACCGCAGTACTGGCAGACACTACCTGATCACTCAGGCCATCACCAACAATCTTGGCAATGCCGAAGAGATCCTCAAGTTTATGGAGATCACCCAGGAAGATATCGAAGAAAAGTTCGGTTGGGAAATCGACACCGACGATCTGACAACGGAAATCCCAGAGTACCTCGACATCGTGGAAAATAAAAACAACCTTTATACCCTGGAAGATGGATCTCAGGTATGGGACGAAAAGTGGAACGGCGAAATATGGCACGATAACAACACCGACTATATGCCGATATATGCAATTAACTGGACAGGAAAATCAGATCTCGATCTGATCGGGATGGAAATTTCAAGATAACGTGCAGAGGGGCGCCCACCCGGGCGTTAATGCACTCAACCGGTCCCAAGTCCGGGAGTAGCAAAAGGAGGAAACATGATGAGAAAGTATAAAGCCATCCAAGAGGGAGACCGCTGGACAATCGGAGAGTACGACGAATCCTATCAGGGATTTATCACCAACGACGGAATCTGCAACTATTACTTCTGGGACTCCAAGGAAGAGGCCGAAGCAGCTGCAGAAGCCTACAACACCTACGAGGGCGAGGAATGGCTTGGACAGCACGGATTTGGAAATGACCGTATCTCTGAAGAAGATGAAGCCTATGAAAGCTACTCCGAAGAGATGATCGAGCTGTACAGACTGTTTAAGGCTGTGGATTAGTAGGGATCCTGAGATAGCAAAAAAGCCCGGGCTAAACACCCGGGCTTTGCTCATGCTATAGATTCTTGAGGTACCAGTTCATGGTGTCGCGCTCATAACTGATCTTGATTTTCTTCGGGTGATCATCCACCAAACAGTCGCAGTAATATTCGTACATGAGGTTTCCGTTGTATTTGTTGATCTTCTTGTCCAGGACCTTGAGCACTCTTCCTTTATAGACCACATCAGCCACACTAAACCGGAATGTTACTGGCCGTGGTGGTTGATCTGGCCTACAATAGCTCATTACCTCTACTCTTAAAAATTCTGTCATGGTAAACTCCCCCTTTTCTCTTATTTTAGAACATTAGTTCTTTAAAGGAAAGAGAGTTTTTGTACTACCGGAAATCTTGTGCTATAATCTAAAACGATAGACAACCCCTATCGGCCCTGCGCGAAAGTGTGGGGTTATTCTTCTGCAAGGACTTCCTTCCAATTACTTGGGAATCCTAATAGTGATAAATCAACCGATGCAAAATATTCACTTACAAGTTTTTGAAGTTCAATAAAAAATAAGTTCCATTCTTTATCAGACATCGTTAGATGCTTCATCGCTAGTACGTAGGCGAAAAATTTTCGTCCATCAAGATTAAGCTCAGCGTATCTTTTCATAATCTTGATATTCATAAACTTTTCGTTATAAATCCTATGGGAGTGTGCACAAGCATTCCGTATACCAGTTAAACCCTCTAACCAATTTTCAACAAAATCTACATTTAGCTTAATAAATGTTGTTTTAATAAAACTCTTTTCAGAGGGATTTAGGTTGGAGTAAAATTTCGAGATATTCGCAAAAGTTAATATTTCGGTTGCAACCCATAATGGCATAATCCCGTCATATTTATCTTCGTGGTGCATCACGAATAATCGATGCTTATGGGATTCTTGAGATTTCTTCAATATAGAACAAAAACCACTATGAAAATCCTTATCGGTTTTTATGTCTTTCTTATTGATGAAATTACTAGAATTAAGATACCCATCAGGTCCAAATTTCCTACTGTGGGCATAAGCTATGTAGGTCCTAAAAGAAATTTCTATGTGTTCCAATAATGTTATTGTTATATTTCTTAATTTTCTATCAAATTCATAAATATCATATATTGTGTTGAAGTTAGTTCCAGGCAAATACATATCGTCTTCTGTTTTATAGGGGAGCAAATAAGCAGTAAATCTATAATAATTGATTCTCATTAAAATAGATAATGCAAAATCCTCATTCTCTTTAGGAATTTCCAAATTTCTACTTCTTAGTTTAGCTAACTGTTGTTCAAAACTCTTGAAGGGTTTTAGCTTTACCTCACTCATAATTGCTCCTATAAAAAAACCACCGGTTTTCGGTGGTGTAATTTACATCCCGCCAATTTGGGCAAAGTATTTGCATACTTCTAGGCCTGGCAGGTACTCTAAAGTAGAAATTCATCAATTTGAGCTAGCTTAGGCTAAGCTTGATGAGTTCTAGTAACTACATTCTACTTTCTAGAATTCAAAAAGTCCATTGATAAATTTTGTGCAACCCACTTATTTTAAACTTATTAATATGTTTGTCAATCAAATTTAACATTTAATGAGCTGTTTTTGAAAATTTACCACAAGATATTGCGTCGGATATTATGTAAACCACAATATATTGTGATTACCAAGTTTTGGGGTAATATTTGTTAATAATTTGTGAATTCTTTCAGAAGTTTTTTATACTTCATAAAAAAGGGAGCAACCATATAGGCTGCTCCCTTTTACACTAAATTATATATTTGCCCGAAACCCATCGTCCAGCTCCGATCCTGTACCATCCAGATTTTTCCTCGTAGATAGTCACCACAGTTCCATGCTTGAATGTTGTGACGATGCCATAGTTAACTCCAGGACCTTTTCTAACGTTCAGCCCTCTGGTTGCATTTACTTTGCCTTCACGGTACTTGGGTTGATCTGGGGCCCGATTGGCGAGGTAGGCAGCGCTGACAAATCCATATCCTTTGGGAGATACCGAAAGAGGCACATCAATACTCCACCATCCATTAGCTAGGTAAAGCTTCCTGACCTTTGTCCCCCGTGGGAGGGCGGTCAGGATTCGATGACTTGTGGACCGTCCGGCTCTCACATTGAGGTTCTGCGTGGTGTACGCATATTCCGAGAGGTCATCCACAGGCTTTGGCGGAGGTGCTACAGCCTTCTTCTGAACCCCGTAGGTTTTTACGAGGAAGTTGATGTAGGCTTCCGCACACTGGACTGGATGCTCTGGAGAGAGGATCTTGGGGACATCCGTTGGGGAGTCCATGAACCCGTGCTCTACGAGCGTTCCAGGCATCTTGGTGTTATAGAGGATGTAGAGAGGTTGATCGGTCTTGGGGTCATTACGGTTGCCAACCATGGCCGTTGTTGCTATTAACTCATCGTAGACAGCATCACGGATCATCTTGGAAGTCTCAGAGGATCTCCTGGAGTCGATGTAGCTAGTGATTCCTCCACCTCTTCTGCCGTATAACCCAGCATTGTGGTGCAGGCTGATCACGATGACCGTGTAGCCCTTGGCTTCGTACTCCAGCATCAGCTTATTGGCTTTTGCTGTCCGCTCGGAGAGAGGAACATCACGCTTGCCAGATGGATCATCCAGCCGGATAATCTCAAGACCATCGTACTCTGCAGCTCTCAGCTCAAGGGCATCGGCTATTCGATCATTCAGGACCCACTCCCGGGTCTCATTGGGATCCAAAGGCCCATACATCCGTTTTCCATAGGTATAAAGCCCATGGCCAACATCCAGGAGAATGAGGATCTTTTTCATTAACATAGCTATTCCTCCTTATCGAGGCCACCTAGACTTGCTTGCTTATTGAGGATCTCTATAGCCTTTTTAATGATCTCTGGTACAGGCAAGCCCATGAGCCCCGCATTTTCAACAATGGAGATGAGCTCCGGCCCCATAAAGCCGATGATCACGGTATTTCTTACAGTAAATTCGATTCCCATCACAATCAGGCCAGAACCCATCATGAGATCAAGCTGGGCACCGATGAGCACGAAGAGAAGGGTTACTCCTTTCTTGACAAGACCTTTCCAGGCAGCGTTGGACTCTGCAGCTCCATGTTCTGTCTTCGGCGAGTTTCGGAAGACCATGGCCACGATGAGCCCGGTGATGTAGTCGATGGCCATAAATATAATTAGTGTCTGCAAAGCGGTATCCCACCCCCCGAGCGCTCCTGCTAGAAAAGAGCCTAAGATTCCGATGCCAGCGAATATACTTGATTTCATGTTGTTTTCCTCCTATACAAATTAAATAAATTTTAGATGCATGCTTCTTTTTTTAATTGTGACACCATCTGCAACTTGTGCGGCTTCGTAAGTTATTTTTATAGTATTCGCACTAACACTTGCAGGGATTGAAATAATCATATTTGCAACAGATAACCAAAATGTTCTGTGTTCTGAGTTTGAGACTCCTACAAGTTGAGTTGATAATAAATTAGAATCATTAAGTGTTATTCCATTACGAAGCCAACCGTTTTGCTTGTGGTATGTTAAAAAAACACTCAAAACTGCTAACCTAGTTACATTTGATGGAGGTATTAATAGTTCGAACCCTGGTATTGGAGTAGGCGCTGTCGGCGTACTTGAGTAAGATGCATCAGCGGAATTCTCATAAAAATACTCAGTTTCGCCGGAATATTGCGGATCAGCCCACTCTGCATTATAGTTCGAGCCATCGATCTTCATAAGAATTTGGCCTGCTGTACCACCTGCTGGCAATCCATTCGCTGCGGCATCAGGTGCTGGAGCAAATAACTTTCCTGTAGATGGATCAATAGAAACTTCGGCTGTTTCAGTTGTCTTAGCCTTTGCCCTAACCCCACCTAAAACAGTTTCCGTAGCTTGTTCTAACGAACCTGATCCGGATACTTCTTTTACGATAAATTTGTCTGATGCTAAATCGTATGAAAGAACATATCCGTCTGCAAGTCCAGCGAGATTAATTGATTTACCTCCGATTGTTGCAGAAATAGTAACGGCCCCGTTACTATCCGGAGCCGAAACCGAAATGTTATTTCCCGCAAGGAGATTCATTAAAGCGGTGATAGTTTTGATGTTTCCGGAGGTCTGAATCTGGATGTTTTTACCTGCAGCCAATTGCGAGGTGTAGTCTGCCTGTTCAGGAGCGTAATAACTTCCATCACTTTTCTCGATGACCACAGGCTTTTGTGTCTGACCTTGTAGTCTAAGCTCCGCATCTCTTTTTTGCTTTAAAGCTTTCGCTAACTCATTGGCCATTAAGCACCACCTCCGTAGAACATCGCTAGCTGTTCAAGCTGCAGTCGTATATAGCCATTATTTCGGCTCACATTGAGCCTGTACTTGCTATATGGCGTAGTATTTGAGAACTTGTAGGTTCTTACTTCGTTGACTCCCCATGCCGTCTGGCTTGATCTTGTATCTAGCACATCCCACTTAGATCCATCGAAGCCCTCAAGGGTCCAGTCTTTTGGCATTGCATCGTTGTATGATGTGGCCTGTCTTGCTTTCAGCGTGTACTTATCCACGATCATCTTCTCCGGGAACTGGTACTCGATCCATCCGTTGTTAGTAATGGCATTCCAGTAATTGTCTGCATCCGTACTATTAAATGCCTGCCATGGCTCATATGCGGAGGTGTAGACACTCGATGCCCTTGCTACCCCAGATGGGGCCGCGTTGCTAGTCATTTCTGGGATGAGATTCGTAGTAGGTGCTATAGTCTGAGATGCCGTTTCTTCAGGAAGTTCTCCGGGTACAATGCTATCTCCGTAATAATAAGCATCGATTGACATTGTAAAGCTGTCAGTATCCATGTCCAGCTTGAGACTGGAGATTCTGTAGATACTTGCTGCCCCTGTAGATCGCTCGTAGACTCCAATAAAATCACCGACTTGGAGCCAAGGAACTGCAACACACGAGAAATTAACAATGGCGGTTCGTGACTGCATTAAAGCAATAGCTCGCTCTGCAATCTTTTTTAGTTCAGCTATTGTTGTTGCTTCCGTGGCATCAATCTTGAGGATTTTCTGAGGCATCAAATTGTATTTTGTTGCATCCAGAAATGGAGCTTCAAAACTGATCACAGTTTCTCCAGACTTGCCAAAGACAGCCACCTTATAATAAAGATCATCATCCTTGATAGAGTAGTTAAGTGCGGTGATATCTACACCTTCTTCGAAAGTGTAGGCTACGTACATATTATCCGGTTGGTAGTCTCTACGAAAGTAAAACTTCCCATACTCATCACAGCCCCACTCGTAAGATGCAAGATCTCCAAGGAACTGGAAACAATCAGCGTAACTTTCCCAAGAAAAAGTTTTTGCAACTTGAATACCTGTTGGTTCGATTTCTCCGACCTCTATTCCTGCTAAGTAACAAAGGTACCCTACAATATTCTCTATAGGCTGCAAATCAAACTGAATTGTGTGCTGATTTCCATAGGTTACTGTCTGGTCTAAAGCTTTCTTAAGATTATCTCGTAAGCTAATTTGTGTGGTTTGTGGCCAGGTTGACATCTCGAATCCATCTACTAAGCCAGTAAAAGCTTCAACTAGATCGCTTCCGTACCCTTGCTTGATGATGACTTGTTTGTTAGTTTGTAAAACACCGTAAAGTGGGCTATCTGGATTCAAAGGGTTCAGAACTCCATCATTATTATTCGCTTGTATTACTGCTGTATTTGCTCCCCCTCGTCCCTTATTTATCGAAATCGATAGAGCGCTTAGCGGGGATGAATATTGTTCTCTTTCGAGAGCTATATCTGAAAACCTTGAAATCAAGTGTATATAACCAGAAGGTGTAACGGTTAGTAGCGGAACGGTGTCAAAATAGGTATCGCCGATTACTGGATCAGCAATTAAGTTGTAATTGCTAAAATCTGATAGAAAATTTTTAGAGAAGAGATTTGGTATTATTTTTGTTGTCGAGTATATCGCGCATATGTTATTTATTTTCTTAAAAACGGTGTACAACCTATTGTCTAATCCATACCAAAAATTCAGATGAGCTTGAAAGCCTTGCGAATTTTTAGGGAACGATAAAAATTCAGTGCTAAGCTGCCATGACTCACCCTTGTCTGCAGAAAAGTATAGTTTTGCTTGGTTGTATGTACCTGATTCCGAAAATACCGTGAATACAGAACTTCCAATGCAAACTGCATTACCGTGTCCTGTAAAGTTTATATTATATGATGCAATGTTTGAGTATTTTTCGATCCAAGAGTTACCATCATCTGCACTTTTATATACAGCAAAATTTGCTAAATCCAATCCACTTAAGTTGGTGATTTTTAGCTTTCCAAGTAAATAGATTGCTCCGTCATTGTCTTGGCATGGTTTGCATATTCCTGCAGTATCAAAGTATTGTGTTCCTGGCCCATCACTTAATCGGGCCCAACTAACAATTGTATTTTTTAACACGAAATCAGTTCCAAGCCCGTTTTGAGAAATAAAGTGGAGCACTTTATACGGAGCTATATTTATCTCTCCACCATCAATAATGAACAGATGTATTTTCCCTGATTTACTACGAAACAACCTAGCTTTGTCCCAGGAACTTGGCTTGTCGCTAAGTGGACTGCCTTGGTAAAATACCGTTGCACCATCGAGAGTATTAGGTTCAGTGGTGAATATTCGCTCGGACTCCACGACCTTGAGATAAACAGAACCAGACTTTGTTATACCACAAGCTAATACTTTTCCATCAGACCTAATTACAAAATCTGGACTCCAAAGAGTACTACTCACTTGGATTGTTCTTTGATCTTGAATCGGAGAGTAATAATCTGTCCCTTCAAAGCGGAGACTATGAGCAAACCGATTCTGTCCAGTGAGGTTTTGACTCTTTAGGATGGAAAGTGTTTCTTCTGAAATTGGTCTCATTGTCTACACCTCCATCAAAGTCATGTTGTACTCATACTTGCCATCAAATACTCTTGTCGCCGGTGATAGCTCCCAGATCATTGCCGTCATGTTTTCACCCGAAGGTCCAATAAACACACGCTGGACAGATGCCAGGTAATCATCATACAAGAGATTGTACTCCGCGAGGGAGACCGTAAAACCACTGAATGCAGCTTGCTTGCGGTCCCGCCCGCCGTCTTGGAGTACGCTTGATGGTGT
This sequence comes from Proteiniclasticum sediminis, assembly GCF_018128025.1. Classification (GTDB taxonomy): domain Bacteria; phylum Bacillota; class Clostridia; order Clostridiales; family Clostridiaceae; genus Proteiniclasticum; species Proteiniclasticum sediminis. The sequence goes on from NZ_JAGSCS010000014.1 coordinate 44,610, forward strand.
CGAAATGTCAGCTCCGGGGATAAGGTCTAAGACAGTCCTTTTGCGGACCGCATGAGGAGGAGTATAGCTCCCCGGAACAACTTTCAGTTTTGTATTTCCCCATTGGTACATTTTTTACTCCTCCTTTATCCGATTGGAATTAGTCCGGCCCGGTTCGGGATGGACTTGTTTTCTGAGCTGATCTGGTTGATGATCGCCGTCTTGACCTGCTGAAGGAATCGAGCGTCACTCTTGAGTGCCGATGATCCTTCTCCGGTGATATTGATATTGAGTGTTCCGCCGGCGGTTATCGTGGATGCCGTACCTTGAGGTTTAGCAGCCCCTGCGACTCCCTGTGCCATTCCCGAAGCAGCGCTTGCTGCTCTTTTCGCCATATTTTCAATACCGACAGCAAAGCCTTCTCCTGTATCTTCCCCAAGATAAATGAGCTCTTGGGCGGGAGAATGGATCCCCAGAATGCTCTTTATTTTCCCGGTGATGCTATTTGCGATATTCTTAACCGCATCCGTTACCGCTGTTATCTTTGCTTTTATTCCATTTACTAAGCCGTTGATAATATCTTTCCCGAATTCCAGCATCTTCCCAGGTAAGCCAGCTAAAAAGCTTGTTACGTTCGTCCAGATATTTTTGATCCCATTGAGCACTCCACTAAAGGCATTTACTACGCTATCGCGGATTCCAGAAAATGTATTCTTTAGGTTTTCCCATAGCTGAGCCGCGAATTGCTTTATCTTGTCCCAGTTTTTATACAATAACACTCCAATTGCTATCACCGCTGCGACTGCAGCGATAACAAGCCCTATTGGCCCCGTCAAGACTGCAATAACTGGACCTATTGCAGAGAGAACGGACATCAGCGCTGAGATTCCTGTTGCTATTTTCCCAATGATGATTAAAACCGGAGCTACAGCAGCAATAATTCCTAAGACAATCATTATTGTCTTCTTAGTGCCTTCATCAAGGTTTTTAAACCAGTTAATGACACCGCTTATCGCATTTCCGATAGCCTCGAACATGGGGATAAGAATCGGAGCCAAATCCGCTCCGATCTGCATCAGCCCCTGCATCGACTCCGCTTTTATACTATCAAGGGTGTCTTGAAGTGCGTTGGCTTTATCTATCTCTTCTTGCGATAGAATTAATCCTTTTTCCTCGGCTGCTTTCCCCATCTCTCTAAGAGCATCTGCTCCACCGAGAATTAACGGATTGAGATCCTGGGCTGATTTCCCGAAAATCTGCATTGCCATGGCATCGCGTTCGGTTTCATTCGCAACTTTCCCAAGGGCATCAATAGTGCTGTAAAAAACATCCTCATTGTCTAAAAGCGCACCATTACTATCTGTAATTTTTACGCCTAACTGAGCAAATGCTTCCGCAGCGGGCCCGGTACCATCTTTCGCTCCAGCCATGTTCTTTGTCAGTTTTGACAAAGATCCCGTCATTGTATCCATCGGGACATCAATGGTGTCGGATGCCATCTGAAACTTTTGAAGTTCTTCGACACTCAGACCAGTTTGCTTACTAAGTGTGTTTAAATCGTCAGCTGTACTTGCAGCCTTTATCCCGATTCCGACTATTCCGGTGAGCGCAGCTCCGGCAGTCTTACTAATAGGAGCCATCTTATTCCCGAGTTCTTCCGTTTTCTTTCCGAACTCACCTAGAGCTTTCGCGCTGTATTTCCATTTATTGTTGACATTGCTTAACTGATTCTCTAAGCTTTTTAGCTTTGATTCAGTATTTACAACTTCTCTCTGGAAATCTCTATACTGCTGTTCGCTGATTTCTCCGCGGTTGAACTGTTCTGTCACCTGTTCTTGAGCGCTTTTAAGCCGTTCAAGTTTTTCTTTTGTGTTTTCAACGGCATCGCCAAGAAGCTTTTGCTTTTGAGCAAGAAGTTCAGTGTTCTTCGGGTCAAGTTTCAGGCCTTGCTCAACCTCCTTGAGCTCCTGCTGCAAGTCTCTTGCTTTCTTGTTTACATCTTGCAAGGATTTAGCCAGCCCAGTGGTCTCGCCCTCTAATTGAATTGTTATTCCTCGTATATCTTTACCCATGAACTCACCTCACTAGGTTAATTTGTCTATTTCATCTGGTGTTGCCAGTCTTCTTTGTGGTTTTCCCTCTCTGATGTAGACTCCAAAAAGCTCCAGTAGTTCTCGCACTGTAAGCAGGTTTGCTTCATCAAAGGTCATGCCTACCCGCTTAATCGATGCGAGGAGGTTATAGATCATGTCCTCTTCCGAGGTTTTTTGATTTGTGCTTGCCCCTTTATTAGGGGCTTTTGGAAAAAACCTTCCCCTGCTTCCCCGAGAATTGATTGATAGATCTCCGGATCAGAAAAGTTAAACCCTTCAATTTCGCTTATCCAATCGATAAAGCTTGGTGTCTTCTCTGGTAATCTATCTGCTTTGTGCATTGCCCACATGATCTGCAACAGTAAAATCTCGTCGTACATTCCACCGTTTGATTCCGCATCCTTTGCTCCGTTGACGTAATCGGTCAATAGTGGCCGGTGAAACTCTTGCTTATAAAAAAGTAGAGCCAGGGTTGTTGCCCTGACTCCATATGTTTTTTCGCCTATTTTTATCGATCTCATGGCTATTCACCAAAAACAGGCAGCTGAACTACGGTGAAGAAATTATTGTACATTGCGGTATTTCCAGCGGACGGAGTATTAAGGAGTTCCACACGTCCTTTGGTAATCTTCTTGCCATTCAACTCTATTGGCTGAATAACCAGAGGATAGGTTTCAGTTGCGACTTCAATTCCTTCTTCCGTGGTTGTGTTTTCAGTAGATGGCCGAGATACTTTGCAATTGTAATAGACTGTCCTTCGATTTTTCACGTTTCCATCTACTTGGATAAGCAATGCAAATGCCTTCTGTTTACCATCTGCGACCTCAACTAGCATCCCATTGTTATCGACTTCGTTACCGAGAAGATCAATGAGTTGCTCGTCGGGCATAATCGCAATTTCCATTTCTCCGGTGTAACCATTATTTGTAGTCACACTGTAGTATGGTCCGTTATCAGCGTAAAAATTGAACTCTTCTCCCTCGGGCTCAATGTTCAAGCTTACTGTTCCTGGAACCGGCTTTGGAGTTGCGAATGAAATAGTCTCTGTGTCAATCGGAGTGCCATGGGTTACCCCCGTGGTCGCTTCCGTGATGTCGATGGCCAGTGTAGCATCCTCATACTCATCTTTGGCCATAAGCGTGACTACTGATCCGAGAGCTGTGCAGGTGTATTTAGTTGCGATCGCTGTGTCTCCAGTGACGGCAGCTGCGATGGCCGTTGCCACGAGCTCCGCTGTTCCCTGTGCTGCAGAGGTAATGGCTACAGGTACGGATTTCGGGGATCCGGTGATCACACCAGATGTCACCACCACAGTCAAGGATCCATCAACGGTGCACGGGCCTGTTATCGCAACAGCTTTACCCTTTAAGTTTTTCTGTAAAGCAATATGCGCATTTTTTACTCCGAATAATACTTTATTATCTGGCATTTTGTTTACCTCCTAGTCGATTAGTTCAAACGAAAAAACGGTCTGAAAGCAATTTTCAGCCGTTATCTTGGTTGTTGGATTTCTGCTAAAGGACACACCCAGTGCTGTGAGTGCATCACTGATCTTCTTTTCATCGGCCTTGCTCTTGAGCTTTGTGTAAAGCTCCAAACTATAGCCGGACTTACTGATGTAGTTGATGTTATCGGCGTACACTCCATTGGATCCATCGTCAGTCCAGCAGACGAAAGGCAATGTTTGAGCCGTGGAAAAGCTGTCATGGGCTATCGGATACCCCGCTGCTTTGATTGCGGAGATAATGGCTGTTATTGTTGTCATGGCTAAAATCCCCTTTCAATAATTGCAGCTAAGTTTTCCTCGTAGTCCTTAATGAGCTTCTCTTCGATCGGCTTGATGTGGACCACTCCGCTGGTTCTTCCGCCGTTCACCTTCGCATGGCCTTTTTCCAGAAGGTGAGCTAGTCCAGGCTTTGTCCTGTTGTGAATTACCCATCTGGAATGGTGCCGGACACTTTCATTGGATGCCACCCACCCTTTGTGGTAAGGCTTATCCTGTGCAGTGTTAAAAGTTGATGCAGATACTTTCTGGAGGTCTTTTGCAGCTGTCTTTGCCAGTGTTTCGGTTACCTCCTTCAGCCCTTCTTCGACCTCATCAGTGTAGTTCTGTAGAGTCTCTTTAAAAGCTCTCGTAAAGTCACCTACTCGAAGAGCGCCTTTTACCTTCGTCATCCCACCACCTCGCTACAGGTCAGCTCGATGTTTTCTCGATCAATCCCGTAAGTACGCTCGATTTTGTAGCGTTTACTTTCGAAGATGAGATACTTTTGGCCAGAGTATTCAAAGGCTTTAACTGTGATGACCACACTTGGCTTTAGACCATTCTGGAGCGCATTGTAGAACTCAGTCCGTCCCACGCTTTTGATGTCTGCCCATACCGTTGTAGACACTTCAGTCTCAATTTCATTGGCATATTCGTCTTGCGTGATCGTCACCGAGATCAGCTGTACTTGATCATCAAAGGTTTTTTTACTCCCCATTAGATCACCTCATCAGCCTTACGGTTATGGATCATTAGATTTTTAAGCGCAAAGTCAAGGTACCGAGGCATCCCAGTAGTCTCGCCTTTAGCTTCATACTTCCATGTAGCGTAATCCACGATAAACTCGGTGATCACAGGGTTTGTAAGGTCTGCATTGATTCCTTTTTCATCATCGAGCATCTTGATTGTGGAGTCGATGATCAGATTGAGGTACGCATCCTTGCCATTGCTGGAGATGCCCAGCCTGGCCTTGAGAAAACTTAGTATTTCAGATTTCGTCATGCTGGCCCTCCTTCAAAACAAAAAAAGACAGTTTCTCCAGGGAGATTTCCTCCCTGGATTACTGCCATTAGATTATCTACTAAGCATTGGCGCTGTCAGTTGCAAAAGTCGCGGACACAGCTGCATCAACATTGTTCAGACCGACAACGACGAATGCAGACTCTTTCACGGGCTTTCCGTCATAACGAGCAGATGCCTTGAACACAGTCTTGTCGGAAGTGAAGAGGAACTCCGTGGAGGAAGCACCCTTGACTCCAGCGCGCTCTGCCAGGATGTACTTGGTGAAGTCACCAGCTACCAGCATGTTGTCGGGGATCTCTTCGCTGAACTCCACCTTGTAACCCACACCAGGGAATACCTGATTGGCAACAGAGACGAATGCACCGGCAGCGTTATTGGCCAGAGACTTAGGAACGATCGTTCCAAGCCAGGTGGACTCGTTCATGAGTACCGTGATCGGGCCTCTTCCACGCTTTCCACGCTTGATATGCTTGAAGGTCTCGATGATCTTCGCGAAAGTGGTATCCGCAACAGAGAGCTTGATGATGTTGGTCGTTCTCAGACCGGACAGCGGATCTGCGACATAATCAGCATAGATGGCAGGGATTACACCCTTAGGCATCTTGGTTCCGGTACCAAACAGGATGGCCTTATCCAGTGCAATTGCAATGGATTCAGTCAGTAGATCCTCTACATAAGCAGACAGGTTCAGCATGGAGTCCTCAATGAGGGAGTTATCCAGCGGGATGTATCCGCCAAGTTTGTAGCCATCGACCTCGATGTCGGTGATCGTATTTGCCAGCTCATTGAGCTTTCCGATCATTTCCGTCCATACAGCTTCAGGAGCTTCGCCAGCAACCAGTGCTCTGCCAGTACCATTGAGCTTAACAACCTTTACCAGAGGGTACAGTACGGAGTACTCTCCCAGGTTGTCCATGATGGAGTCCATGATTACCTGCGGAATCGTCAGGTTCAGCCCGGTGACCGCTCTGGTCTCCATGGCTTTGCGCATGTTCTCGTAGAAGCTTCTAACCTCCGGCTGATTGAGCACGGCCAGTCTTTCTTCTCTGGATTTCTTCATTCCTCTTGCAATTTTAGACATGTTTCTTACCTCTCCTTCGTGAGTAGTTTTTTCTTCACTTCGCTTTGCCTCAGGTGCCGGCGCTGCATTCAGCTCTTCCAGCTCCTTTTCCAGTTTTTCGATCTCCGCTGCGAGAGCCGATTTCTTCACTTCAAGCTCTTTCTTTTCGGTCTCCAACGGATCGCTTTCTTCATCGATCAGCTTGATGTCCTCATCTGCTGTCTCCGATGCGGAGTCGATCTCTTCCAGAGCTACAGCGAGCTCCTCTTCTCGTTTCTCGATCTCACCGATTCGCTTGTCGTGTTCTGCTCTCTTGGCTTTCAGATTTTCAATCTGTTTCTTCAGTCTCAACTGCTTAAGCATTCTTTTTTCCTCCTAATCGTGTTCGAATTTTCGCTTTCTTAAGTTCGATCTCTCTCCGCTTATGCATTTCAAGATCTTTCTGCCGTGCTTGTATCGATGTTTCTGGGTATGCCGGGAAAGTGCAGATGCTGCCCTCATGGAGATCAACTTTCTTCAGCCGGAAGACTACATCGCCGTTGTCGAGATATTCTATTTCTTCGTCGAGAATGTTGAATCCAAAACTGCATTGATCGACATCTCCGCGCTGGACTCGCTCATAGGCGTTTACTGCATCGCTATCTTTCTCATTGATCTCAACCCGGCCCCAAAGTCCTCTGGCATCAATCTTGAACTCAGCCGTTCCGGATTTATTCCGGCCAAGCACAAGCGTCGTATCATGATTGATCAGCACCCGGATATCATTGCCCATGGTTTCATTAAAGGCTTCTGGATCTACTTCTTCGTATACTCCAGGCCAGAGCTGCGTGCGGTTATTAAACACCGCGAAGTACCCTTCCAGGTATCTCTTCTCACCCGGTTCAGCTCTTAGATTTCCGCTGATCAGTGCTGCGTGTCTCACTTGATTTTGTGGCATCACTCACCACCTCCCTCTGTCTGTGTTGGTTTTAGCTTTTCCTGGTCTCCGATCATTCCCACCGGAATAAAGTTCTCCAAGATCACCAGCTCATCAAGTCCTTCTTTCGGGGTCATGCCGATCCAGTTACGGACTTCGTTACCGGTCATAATCCCGCGAATGTACATGTTGGATCCCACATTTGATAGATCCGTCAGCGAATAGCTGTATAGGGATCGCGGATTAAACTTGAAGTACAGCTTGTTGGAAAGGAGAAGCTTCTTTGTCAGTTCCTGCTCGATGTTTTGCGCAATCGGCATGATTGTGGTGTTAATGAAATTATTGAACTCATCCTTGTTAAAACTTCCCACGCCCAATAAAAAAGCCGGAACTCCGAAGATTCCAGCTACCGTGCGCTTATCGATTTCTACTGATTTGTCCATGGCCAAGTCCTGGAGAGTAAGAGGCTTGATCTGTTCCACTTTGACCAGATCCGCCGGCATTACCCAGGGCTTTCCTGCCTTGGTTTCCCCCACATACTTTTGCAAAATTGCGTCTCGCCCTTCTGGAGTCGTAAACTCATCCGTCATGGCATCCACCGAGATGATCACCGATGGCTTGTACTGCGACGTCATGAATGAATTCTTTGTCGCTGCAGCCTGTTTTAGGTTGCCGATCACATCTTTGAGGACCACTTTATACCCCAAACCCTCATATGGTTTTTCCGGATCCGGATTCATGACGAAATGAAGAATTTCATCGTAGTCATAAAGCCGATCTCCGTACTTGACTTGGTAATCAATGCCATCCCCAACGAAGCTAACCTTGCTTGGCTTAAGAGGCATCAGATCCTCTATGTAGCCTTCACCTTCTCCGATGATCGGTAGCACTACAGCATTCCCACGTCCCTCGATCAGCATCGTATTCACGATGTTGTACATCCAGGTTTTTCGGGTCATGTACTTATATGGGTTAATGTCCAACTTATCGGACAGTCCATTCTTGACCCGGACATCTCCAGTTTCGGTGTTCTGCATTAGGTGTATGGTCATGGAGGAGATCAGGTCAGCGATCTTTCCAGCTGCGATCCGCACTTCAGGATTATCACTCAATCGGATGTATTCTCCTGTAGCGATGCTCCCTGTGAAATCACTGGAAGAGACCCACTCCATGAAGGTCAACTCTCTTTTTTGTTTTAGTGCAGGTTCTGCTCTCGATTTATTCTTTTTATACTTACTTCGGCTCATCTTACTAGCCTCCTCTACAACGGATATTACAGAAAGTCACCAGCGCGAGAACTCTTTTCCATGTTCTCTATCAATCGGACTGAGGCGAATACGCTGCAGTCGAAGATATCTATTCTTAGGTTTTTCATTATTTTTTCGTACTGGATCATGTCATCTGTTTTTTCAATGCCCAGCACATTTCCAACACAATATTCATAGGCCGTAGATCCAAGATAGTAATACTGAGTATTCTTGACCTTATTCTCGATACGCCGGAATCCTTGAGATTTCTTCCAGTGATACTGCGGTTCATCGACAACATTGAACCCTGCTTTCTTCATGCCAAGGAAGAACTCCTTACCAAACTTCTTGTCAAAACCTATTTGCCGGATCTTGAATCCACTCTGTTTCATCTTTCTAAACCAGTTGATAATGTCAGCGTAATTTACCGTAGGAGTATTACACATGTCCAGCCATCCATCATCTTTCCAGCCGAAAAGAGGGATGGAGTCTTCCTCGGCTTTTGCATGAGCAGCAACCACCGGGAACCAAGCATGGGTAATGGCAATATCGATCTCATTGTAGGTCCCGTATAGTGCAGATGCTGTAAGGTCATGCATCTTTGATAAGTCCGCTCCTCCATACCAGTGAATCGGCAGTCCGGCCAGGTACTTCAGCTTCTTCTCCGTGGACCACGATGGATCGATCTTTAAGACTTCACCAGCTTTCTTGTTGCTGTACTTGAACTCTTCAACATCGAAATATGCTTTCGTTGCTGAAGTGTAGATATTCAAAGACTTGGACAAGAAGTCCTTTCTCTGTTGCGGATCGTTTTGAGCCTGGTGAGCATCGTTGAGAATCTCATCCGGACGAATGGTAATTCCATACCCTGGGTTCGCCATTTGATGCACAAGCGGATTAAGATAATCTACATCTTTGCCTTTCTCTTCCGGAGCCTTGGCAATAAATACATAATACTGTTCATCTTTCACCGATCCGGCAAGGATCTTCTGGCAGTACTCCAGCTTTCGGTAGCAGAAGGAGTTCATGTTGTCTCCGGCTGTCGTGATCCCGATCATCAGCTTATTGGTGTATGCTTTCATAGCTTCTTTGATGATGTTGTATTGCTTCGGTTTTGTGTAAGCGTGAATTTCATCGGCTATGGCCAAGTTACAGTTGAAAGAGTCTTGGCTATCCGGATTAGCAGCAAGAGCTTGGATATAGATGGATCCATCTCCAAGATCACCCTGGATCGAATGCTCTTGATTGTTATCGATCACTCGGAAGCTTTCCTTTTCGCCCATCATACCCAAGTTGAAGTTGATGAAGTCAAAACTCTCAAGGGATTGCTTCAAGGCATTAGCTGTGATGTAGCATTTAGCCCCGGATCTTCTGTAGTAAAGGGAGAGTGCCCAGGCCAGTGCTGCTGCAAAAGTTGTTTTAACATTTTTCCGAGGCACAAAGATAAAGGCTTCTTTGTACTTCCGGATGGTAGTATTCACATGGTAAAATCCCATGATGTTGTAGATCGTGAACTTATGCCAGTTGAGCAATAAAAAAGGCTTGCCTCTCATCGGCTCGCCATCTAAATTCTCTCCTTGTGCATGGACAAAGGTACGCTCTATTATTCCTATGACGGTTTCAGCTGGTTTAGGATCGAAGTAGTAATCCGGATTTTCAAGGTCCTTGAAGAACCTTTCGCATCCCTGGATCTGTTCGATATTTGCAGGAGTCTTTCCTGATATAATGTCTCGAGCATACTGGAAGACAAGATCATAATTTTGGAAGTTGCTCATAACTTACTGAGAGTCTCAGCTAAGACTGACTTCCTAGGAATTTCAATCTTTACTGAGTCTGCTGCTTTGGGATTTAGGCAGAGCCTATCTGCATAGGTGATAATGTCCTTCCTTAATGATTCCAGTGTGCTTACTATCGGTGCCTTCTTCATCCCACCTTGTAACGTCTCAACCTCGAACTCATATCCGCTATCTTTAAACCTGTCATACAAAATTCGGTACTGTTCGCGAAGCTCAGAATAAATCTCGATAACGGGGTCATATTCAGGCTTATATACATTCATTTTCTTCATATCTGAAATTGTCTTTTTCCTGATGCCATCAAAGGTTGAAGCCTTTTTCGCCATGTATATCACCTCGCCTCGTATTTTTTTTCTGAAACATCGCTCTATTGGAAAAGGATTCCGCCTTCGGTCCCTTAATATCTGCTTTTTTAAGGCTGAAGTGGGGGGGTATCGATAAAAATATATTCAATATATATAACTATTCTTCTCCCCATATCCTTTGAACCCACTCAAGCCCTGTAGCTGTCAATGCATCGGAGTCACGGTCATGCATCATGTTATGGCACGTCCCACACAGACTGATGAGATTGCGGGATTCCAGGTAAAGATCAGGCCTTTGATCTACTGGTTTAACATGATGTACCATTGTTGCTGCCTTTACTTTGCCGTATCTCTTACAATGCCTGCACTTATATTCATCCCTCTTGAGTATGGCCTCACGTTTACTATCCCATTTACTGCCATGGTATCGTCTTGCCATCTGCTTCACCTGTTTTAGTTTTTGTATTAATCTAATTGTCTGCTTATCATGTCTATTCGAATGCTCTATATTGTTGCGTATTCTTGTTTATGTGATTATTGATTAATTCGAATGTCGTGTTATTACATCATGCAGAATACTCAAGACTGCATGTACTAACCTGATTATCTGCTTATCTTGTTTGTCTGCTTAACATGACTGTTATGATTATCTTGCTTTTGCTAACTGTGTAATTCCAAATGGTTTTCGTTTATGTGAAATCATTACATCAAACAAACAATGACCACAAACTTAAATAATTCTCTTTGTTAGATAGCTTGCTTAATTACTTTTATCCGGCTTTCCTGTTTGATTGATTGTTGAATTATCTCGACTATTGAAACATTGTGGTTATTGAGAGTTTATGTTTACTTGATTCTTATGCTTATCTGATTATCTTGATTGCCTTGATTATTATGATTCTCTTGATACCAGGAGCAAATATATCACTGTCTACCAGTAATGCTATTCCATTTTTTGAGTTTCATTTTTCGGATTGTCGTACCAGCTTTTCATCCAGAAACAGTCACCAGGAAGGATGCACAGCATCTGATTTCCTTCTGGCTGACGATCCAGCCAAGGACAGGTAGTGCATTTATCTTTTGTTGATGTACTTTTGTTTTGGCTCTGCTCCATCGCTTAACCTCCTCATTGATTCTTGCAGATACTCGTTTGTAACCTTTACATTTTCCCGGAGAAAGAGTAGAAGGCATGCAGCTCCATACTCAGACCGGACATGCGTGTGTGCTCCAGTCCTACAGTTGATGACGATCCACCCTTTGCGGACCCTCTTCTTCCTGTAGTGTCTCTTGTCTTTTAGCTTCTCTGATTTTCTTGCTTTTCCCATAAACCGTGCCCCCACCCTGGCATGTCTCGCGACTTGGTATATGCAACCCAGGCACTAATGCTAACTAAGCTAAGTACCCACATCCTAATGGGCCGGCTCTCTGCTCTTGGCGCCTGCGGACCTCAATATCTTTTCAGCCGAAAGGAGGTTATCAATTGAAGAAAAGCATAGAAAAAGAGACCTCTAAGGAGATCTCTTACGAATGGCGCAGCTTCGGGACCGCTTATCTATGCTTTTCTACATTCCCATATTAGCATGATTTGAGGGTCCAAAAGTGTCATGTTTGTGTCACCTAGTCGATAAGGCCCATATACATGGCCACCAGTGACACAATCTGTCTTTTCCATCGGTAGTAGGTCTCTCGACTGATGTTGAGCTCCTGGGCTATTCCGATATCTGTATACTTGCCGTCAAAATACTTCATTCGGAGTAGCTCGTACTTTCGAGGCTCTGGATCATTTTTGATTATCCGGATTCCCGTCTCGATGCTGCAGATACATTTGTGCATTGTACTTAGCCTTGTCGATGCTGTCAGCTTAATAGCCTTGGATGATGTCTCATCAGAGAGTAGACTTGACTGTACTCGCTCGGATCCAGGTGCAGGAGAGGAGAGGATGATGTCCTCTCTGAGCTCCTCATACTCCTGTTTAGTATTGATGTAGTTATAGAGTTCGTGTTCGACATATTTGTAATAAGCCTTGCTAATGCTTTTCGCCATTTTTACCCCCTAAACCAGATGTACGCTTGAATCACCATGGAAAAGATAAGGAGCATTGATGCTACAGCCTTTTCATTTTTTCCGCTACGATCATGCAATACCGTGTTTCCCAGTGCAATGATGTAAAATGTATAGCCAGTTGAAAGTGCTAGGGCCAATATAAATTTAACGATATCCATTGATTTTCCTCCTTATGGCTGATGATTATGGGATGAGCTCCAGCTGGTAGTTGATATCCGGAGGAATATTACCCTCGAATACGTACCTGTTGGTGAGCATAAAATTGTTGTAGATGCTCGCAGTCTGATTGGCTCTCATTTTAGCCTGCTCTCCCCATTCTTGTTGCTGCTTATCTGGTGATGCTTTGTACTGCTCGTATTTAAGCTTATCGGCTTTGTATGATGCTACCATGGCCCGGGCTTCGTTCTCCACTTTCTGTCTTGTCTTGTATAGCGTGGCATCATCAACCTTCTGCATCCCGTGAGTGTAGTTATTCCAAGTAGCTCTTCCGGCTGGAGTGAATGTGATGAAGAGGATGAAGCAGATCAGGATTGTTCCGATGACGGTTGCAGCTGTCTTCATGATTACTGTCCCTCCGTTTTGAGGATTGGATCCGTGACATCAAATGGAATGTCGGAGAATAGGTATGTTCCGGTCCACTCTATGTATTTTCCGTCAGGGGTAAAGAAGAATATTCCGGATGGGTTATCTCCATAGGTACCGTCGGTATCGGTCAGCCAGTCCAGCGTGTAGCTTCCGGATGAATACCTCTCACTGATCGGGGTGAGATAGTTGGTTAGAGAAGAAACCTTTCCGTCGACGACAAACTTGCTTACTACCGCTCCAGAATCACTGAACAGCACGATATATCCTAGCGGTCTCTGGATTGGTACGGTAATGGACATGGCCTTTTCTCGTTGCCCATTAACCCAATAGGCTCGTCTGATGTGATTAAACCTCTCCAGGCTATAGGTTATGTCCGTCGGTGTTGGCTGATTTCCCTGGAGGATATCTGCAACCTTATTCGTGGCCTGGATGTCTTTATCTGATCCGGTGGTCTCAGAATCACATCCCGCAAATAGCATCATGATCATGATTAGAGTTACGGCGATTATTGTTACTTTTTTCATTGTTTTTGCTCCTTTTAGCCTATTTTTTGTTCATTTTGATGATGATGATTTTGTGGAAGCCCATGGCCAATCCTTTTTCGGTATAGTGTTTGACCTCATCCAGGCCATCGCAGATGAGCTCCGTATTATTGACTGGATTCTTGTCGATCATGACGATCCGGTATTTGTCATCCACTATTCTTCGTCCTCCGCTTCCGGGGCCATGAGCTCCAGCTCCCTCAACTTTTTAATGACTTCGGTCTTGGTCTGGATATGCAGGCCAGAGGACATTACGCATCCGATGGCTGTATTGATGGCTTCTTCATTGCTCATTATCGCACCTCTTTTTTATACCAAGATGGAGTTTCTCTAGCCATTTCTTTTTTCTCGACATCTCGTTGTTCCAAACACATTGTGCAGAAAAATCTATCCGTTCTCACATAAAGTCCGTCTCCGTATGATCTGTATTCGTACCTATATAGAGTCTCGATGTGCTTAAAGTCATGCTTACAGCTCATTTTCATTCCTCCTATTTCGCTTCTCTTTTTGTGTTCTTACAAAGCTCTGGCAAATTGGCTTCCACGAGTGCTATCGGAATTGCCGGACAGACACTGTTTCCCACCTTTTTTACCTGTTCGGTCTTCGGCATGCCCTCGATGATGTAGCTTTCTGGGAATCCCTGGGCATTGTAGAGCTCTCTTGGCTGTAGCATCCGCATCCTGATGTCTGTAATGATGTAGTCCTCGCCGTGGACCGTCACCAGTCCAAATCGGTCTTTTGAGGTGATCGTGTGAAGTGGCTCTTTGATGCTCTGGTTATTCTCGATGGATCCGTAATACTTTAGCAGGAATGCTTTGACCAGCAGCGACTTGTTAACCGCTGTAGTAGTCGCTAAAGGCTGTCTGAGGTCATGACCTGTTGAGGTGCCAAACTGCCGGGATATAAAGGCGGTCACTAGACCGAACCTATTGCTGGTGTCCAGTGTGCTGATTGGATCTCTTAATGTCTGGCCCCTGGCACCTCTGTTAGCCGTTTCGGTGTTATAGCGGATGATGTATGGTAGCTTGTCTTCCAGGATGTAAGGATCTCTTTCATCAATGACAAACTTCTGTAGCCCCCTGGCAATCCGTTTCATCGTGTTTTCGGATAGTTGCTTCTTCCGCTCGAAGATGCTCTCTTCTGGTATGCTCCAGTAAATAATCTCCCAGGCTTCCCTGTACGGTTTAAGCAGTCCGGCTTGGACTTCCAGCGTGTCTTTCGGTCCATGTGTAGCTTCCGGCCATACTATCTGCCTACCATCGCATCGGGCTACAATAAAGAGCCTGTTTCTGGTTGTTGGGGCTCCATAGTCACAGGCCTTGAGCTCCCGTGATTCCACCTTATAGCCTAGTGATTCGAGCTGTGACTTCCACATCCTGTAAGTTTCGCCTTTCTTTTTCGCCACAGGCCGTCCTCCCTTGATCGGGCCCCAGGTCTTAAACTCCTCGACATTCTCCAGCATGATGACTTTTGGTTTCACTTTCCCGGCCCACTTGAGGACCACCCATGCCAGACCTCTAATCTTTTTCTCCACTGGCTTACCGCCTTTAGCTTTTGAAAAGTGCTTACAGTCCGGACTAAACCAAGCTAGATCTACCGTCTGGCCTTGTGTGGCTTCCAGCGGGTCAACTGCCCATACATCCTCACAGTAGTGTTTTGTGGTCGGGTGATTAAGGCTGTGCATCCGGATGGCCATTTCGTCATGATTTATGGCGATGTCCACGGATCTTCCTATGGCCAGCTCTATTCCGGTGGAGGCCCCTCCACCGCCGGCAAAGTTATCAACGATCAGCCCCATTTCCTACCTCCAGTTTTAAAAAGTCTGGTTTCGCCTTTGCCTGGATCTCATCCCATAGATTTGGCATCTCGTGTGTCCATACTGGCCTGCCCATGAGCTCCTCTATGTATTTATGGACTTCATCCCACTCGCCAAGCAGAAAGCCTGTATAGGCACTGATGATGGCTGCTTCTCTCTTTGTGATCATCCCTTCACCATCCTTACCTTACGTACGTAACCGATAGGCTTTGAAGCTCTCCCACAGTGAATGTATGCTCTTGGCGGATATACTGATGCTGAATATGTCATAATCTTTCCGCACATATCGCATCTAAGTGCAACCCACTGTGTTTCATTCTCGGACCGCTCCCAGATCCATCCTCTGGCTATGATGACTTCTGGCATGGGTCTCCCTCCTTTACAAGTTTTTCTGCAATCCATCTCTGATCCTCTATCGCCTTGAATATTCTCTTTACTATTCTTGCTTGACTCTTCCAGCTTTTGGTTTTCTTCGCAATTTTGAGTAATCTTCTGTATTTAGATTTGATTGAGACTGCCAGTTTATATGTCCCGGCTTCTCCTGGAGTTATCTTGATGTTGAAAACTTCGTTATGATATTTCATGGATTATTTCACCTTTCTCTTCCTTGAAAATTTCTTCGTGTTTTTCCATGAGCTCCTTACTTTTTCTTTTTCCTCCAGTTGCTCAATAAGGTGCAGCCTCAGCTGATCAATGGGATCCATCTGTGCTCTCTTCTTTATGCTATTTTCTCTTATCACTTCTTCACCTCATTTTTGATCTCGACCATTTTCCAGCCGGTGGTGTATCCATTTGGTCTTATGGCTACGAGTTTGTGCGTTTTAAGCAACTTCGCCAACTCTTTTGCCTTGAACTGTATCGAGTATTTGAAGTCGATGGGGAAGAACTCTTCATAGAGCTCTTTGACACATTCACCGAAATCCTCTGCACTCATTCCGTCTCCTTCGTCTTCGAAGAATCCTGACCAAAACAGTTCTTTTGCAACTTCGTGGCAACTCTCATGTTCCTTCCACTCATAGGTTTCTCCATCGTTGGTTAGAAAACTTTTTCTATAGGGGTCACCTTTTCTAATTTTTCCTCTGCAGTAATTGCAGATATGCTCCTTTCTGGACTTCTTTACTTTTACTTGGCTTACAACAGTTGCCATCAGCCTACCTCCACTACTAATCTCCCGATCGGGGATGAGCTCCACTGGCAAATGATTGCTTTGTCTACCCTTGGTGTCGGAGGTTTGCTGTATCGGTACTTTTTCTTCGCTCTACGTTTCATTTTTTACCCTCCAATCTGATTCTCACGGACTCCAGGATGACCTGATCCGGCATCCCGGTAGCTCTCATGTGCTCGATAAACTCTAGGATGATGATGTCGATGTCAGCAGTCTTACTCATTTCCTTGCCCGCCTTTCAGCTCCTCTATTTCTACCTGTACGCCTGGAGCCGTTCTATAGTCCTTTATGACCAGCAGCTCGATGATCTGGGTATCATCCTTGTAAGCGAGCCCATTAAGACTGTCCAGGATCACCTTGGCGATGTTGTCCGCATCTGGTTTCTTGGTTGGCAAAATCTCACCGGCTAACATATCAAAAGATGCTGCCTTACTCTTGCTACGTGGGATCCCGAATGATGCTTTAATTGTGGCCCTCAATGGGCCCTGAAGTTCAACTCGCCCCGCCTGGTCAATATAGTTGTCACGGATCCAGCCCTCATACGCTACGGTTCTTGCTGGAGTGAAAGCATGGCCTTTCTTGGTCATCCGATGCCTTGCTTTTCCTTGAGGTTCTCCGGGGACGATAAACTCAACTTTTCTTCCTGTCATTCTTCATCACTCCAGTCAATCGCCTGCCCGCACTCCGAGCAGTACTTGTCCCGAAACACTTCAGAACCATCGAACTCGATGACTTCATACTGTACCCATGCGATGTTTTCTCTGGTTTCGCTGACATAGTTTCCGCACTGAGGACATTGGTTTTCAACTCCGTCATGGACTGGTTTGGCTGGAACCTTCTTTTTTATGGCTTCTCTCGAAGCTTTGAGTGCATTTTGAAAAGCTATTTTCCCATCTTGAGTGTAATGTTCCCACAGCTTATCGTCTGAAATCATGATATCTATTCTGTCCATTGCTTCTTCTGGTGTCATTCTTCCACCTCCAACCCCTGCATAAACTTCTTGATATCTTCCGTCTGCTTCCTAAGCTGCTCAATATACAGTGCAAGGGGAATTGCTTCCCCGGGTACTGACTTAGATGCACGGATAACCCGAAGCTTCATCATTGCCGATGAGAGGTTTTTGAAGTACCCATGTGTTTTTGTAATTTCATTTCCGTCTTTGTCTACCTTCCCTGTGGATTCCTTAAGCGTGTAGCAAAAATCATCCCTATCGACGAAGAACACGCTATCAATATCAATCTTCATTAGGCACCTCCAGCAGTTCCGGATTCTCGTGGATGTTGCCGATGACAACACCGTAAAATGTATCGGAGTTTTTGAGCATATATCTCATTGGCGATAATCCGCATGAATTGTGGTATTGAAATGCTCCTTGAGAGAAAACTATTTCGCGTCTCACTTTCCATCCGTCATATTCAACTTCAGTTATATCCCCCTCAAAGATCTTCACGCCGTTCATGTCGAGAAGGCCGGTGTACTGCATGAGAATCACTTCGTCTGGCTGATACTCGTCAGTACATATGCAGCAGCCTACTCTTCCACATCCACTCACTTGTATGGACTGATCGTCTTCACCAAAGTATAGTGAGTATACTGGGTTAATCATCTTCTCTTTTTTTATCCAGGCTCTAAACAAAATCTCTCTCATTTCTTCTCCTCCAGCAGCTGATATTTCATCTCATCCGGAACTTTTACGCTGACCGCTTCGCAGTAATATCCGAAGTTTGCGTATTTTTCGTTATATTCCTTGAAGCACTTTATTAAAAATAATTTTCCTTCTTCAGTCATTTCGTAATCATCTCCAGCGAAGTCGTTATACACCAATCGTTCCTCTATGTATTCAACTTCGGTTTCCGGGTCTATAGTTATCTTCACCGGAACTCCTCCGCTTACGAAGTCTGGACACTTAATATCTTCATCCTTGAGATATTCAAGCAGTTCCTCCAGTGTATCTAGCATGCTTTCGCCATCATTAAAGCCCTCATGTCCAAATCCGTGGTCGTACTTTTCCAGGTACTCTTTATAGTCCATTTTTTTCCTCCGTCTCAGACATATTCTCCCCGATTAAATTTTTGAAGTTGTTTGCTCCGTATTTTTTGATATAGTCGCTTATAAGTCTCAGCAAATCAATTTGGCGGAAAAGCATATTTCTTGTTTCGGGATCATTTTCATAAAATGCCTCAGTCCATTTGATTTTTGCAGACTCTATTAGTTTTTCTTCCATAGTTCCTCCCTTACTCCCATCCCAGGAGCTTTTTTTCCAATGTGTCGTAGTCGTACTCTCGCTCGGTGAAGTCCTTTTTGACTTCCTTGCCGTTTTTGTACTGTGGCTTCTGAGCATTTCTGCCATTTGCCTTCCAATTTTTTAGGATGCCGTCAACGTAACTGATTTTGAGTACGTTGTTCAGTGCAGCTTCTTTTATGGCATCTGTTGTCCAGTCATATCCGTATGTCTTTTCGAGTTCTGCCAGTTTTTCCGCCTGGACCGTGGATGCAATTCCGAATCCTGCCTGGGCATAATCGTTATAGATATTCCGTGCCGGATCCACGACAACGACAACCTCTTTTTCTTCTTGTTGTTGTTCTTTTTCTTCTTCTTTTTCTTCTTCTTGTTCTTGTTCTTTTTGCGGAAGTGTATGGATACTGTATGGATACTGTATGGATAGGGGTTTCAGTTTTATTCCAAGGTCAACACATAAGGTATGATAGTGTATCGCAAACGCTGATGTTTTAACGGTTTGCAGCTCTTTATCAATCAATGTTGTGACCTTTGGAGAGGTGCTTTTGTTGTATTTGATCCAATTTAGTAGATACACCTCTCTGGTGTCCTCGGAATAGTCTATTTTCCGTCTGTCGATCATGGTTTGGAGCAGTATGGATACTGTATGGATACTGTATCCTAACTGGATGCTCATCATCTTTTTACTGATTTCGTAGATCCCGATTTGGTTGGTGTAGGGATTCGTCATCAGGTAAAGATAGAAATACTTTTCTTCCGCTGTCCACTCCAGAACCTCAGGATCGTTCCAGAAGGTCGTGTGTACTTGCCTATAAACTGCCATTCATTTATTCACCTTCTTTCATGAACACCAGCCAGTGCGTCTTACTACGCTTGTCTCCGAATAAAGGCTTCTGCGGTGCCAGTTCAAGGATTTCCTTTAGCTTCACCTGATCCTCGTTCCACTTGAAGATCAGGATTCCGTTTTTCTCCAGCACCCGGAAACATTCATTAAAGCCGTCTTCGATGTTTTCTTTCCAGTTAACCCCAAGAACTCCGTACTTCTTACCAAGCCATGAGGATTCTCCAGCCCTTAGAAGGTGAGGTGGATCAAAGACTACGAGCTTGAATTGATTGTCCTTAAAGGGCATCCTTGTAAAGTCGGCCACGATATCGGGGTTGATTATTAACTTTCTGCCGTCACACAAGGTGTCTTCCAGAGTTCGATTGTCCATGTAGACTGTATTCGGATGAACCTTGTCGAACCAAAACATCCTGCTACCGCAACAAGCGTCCAATATTAATTTGTCCATAGGAACCTCCTAGAAGGGAATATCCCCGTCCTCAATCGGCATCATGTCCTCGTAGTCTCCGCCTGCAACGTGTCCGGCACTGTCGTTCTTCTTGCCCCACTCCAGGAACTTGATCTCTTCGGCAACCACTTCTGTAACATAGCGTTTCCCGCCTTCTTTGGCTTCGTAGGATCGGGTCTGGATTCTTCCGAATACTGCCATCATCAAGCCTTTGGTCATGTACTGCGCGGTTGACTCTGCGGACTTACCCCAGATCACAACCGGGATGAAGTCTGCTTCTTTCTTGCCTTCCTGGTTGAATCTTCGGTCAACGGCTAGGGTTACAGTGGTGACTGCGGTTCCGTTGCCGGGTGTGTATTTTAACTCAGGATCTTTGGTTAAGCGTCCGATTAAAACCACTTTATTCATGATTTCCTCCTAATATGCTATAATTGATCTGTAATATCTTGTCTTGTGCAGGTGATGAGCAATCCGAATTCTGATGTAGGAGTCAAATTCGGAACTCAGCATCTGCCTTTTCATTTGGTCTTTAAGCACTCTCTTGCGAAACTCTGATTTACTGAGTTTTACCATGGCTCTCTACCTCCATCTAACATTTGGATGAGTTTTGAGATACATGGCCTTAAGCTCCCAGACCTCTTTACTTTGGCCAATGTCCTGCAGGATGGTGGCATCAATAAACTCTCTTGCGGTCTGGTAGTTTGGCATCTCGGCTATTTTCTTGGCCAAGCTCTTCGGGAGTTTCGAGCCTTCTGCCGGGTCTTTTGCAGCTTCTGGATCATCATCAGATTCAGATGTTACTTCTGGATCCTTGTATGGATGCACATTCCGGTAGTAGTAGGTTCTAGCCGTTCCATTACCAATGTTGAGGTCTTCTTCCATCTTCTTCATGACCTCTGAGGGCTTTTTTCCGAGGTTCAGCATGTCGATGTATGGTGTGTAGTCACGCTCAGGGATCGCATTTTCTTTTGGCTTTTCTGTGACTTCCTTGGGCAAAAATCGGACTGCTTCTTCAGATGATGTATCCTCCGGTGGCTCGATGTACTCTGGACATTCCTGTTCCTCATCCTTTACCTCTGGGAGATGACCATTTGTGGTGAGTTCTGCCCAACCGTTCCGTGCAAGAATGTAGTCCTTCGTATCATCCGGATAAAGCAACTCACCAAGCAATGCATGAACACATTTAACCTCTTCCTCTGACAGCAGCCATCCGTCTGGGCTGTCGTCGAAAATCACGTTGAAGTGTATGTTCCTGTTTGCTTTTCCATTGACCTGTTTTACTTCCTCGATTTTTCTGACGATCATTTCTTAACCTCCAATCCTGTGAATTTGTCCGCAACCCTCACTTCATATCCCTTGTCCAGGAGGTTCTTCTTGATGGATAGCCAGTGAGTCTTTGTATTTGTTGAAAGATCATTATGGTTTCCAATGATCTCCGATTCATTAATATAATCAAAGCCACTCATGAAGTGCTTACCGAAGCAAAACAGGCCATTTTCGATCCATACTTCGGTCTGATGCCGATCTGAACCTTTTCTAAGGGAAAGCACCAAGTACCCGTCATTTTCTCTTTTGAACCCTTGTGTCTCCAAAAATTTCTCCAAATTTTTATCGATGCTCATTACTGCCCCTCCTCTCTCCAGAAGACTCTGCTGATTGTTTCCGATGCATCTTTAATCATTTCCGCGAGGCTTCGTGGAGGAATGATGATTTCTTCCTCATCCTCACAGCCATGCTCTTCGGGCATGGTGTAATCAATGAGATCAACATTGCGATAGATCTCATCCAGGATAAGCCTGGCTTTCTCCATGCTGTAGGTTCCCAAGAGTACTGAGTCTCGATCCAGCTTGGCCAAGATATTAGCCTCTCCTCGATGAGCTCCGTCCAGAGGGACCATCTTGATATGTGTGGCTCCAACGATCTGTAGGCGATCCTGAGTATAAAAATAGATCATAGTGTTACTCCTTTCGCATTGATATTTTGTATTTGGTTAATCCTACTTAATCCAGTATCTTTTGATAGCATTGGTTGTTTGGACTGAGAAAGCTCCGAGACTTCTGTCTCTCCACCTCATGAGGAAGATGTAGCCAACGAGTTCATCAATGACTGCACTGATTGAATTACACGAGCAGCCTATTCTTGTTTTATTGATCCTAAGTGTTTCCGTCTGTCCAGTTTCGCGTATTTCATAGTCATAGTCTGTAATTCCAAAAGCTTCGCAGATTGGCTTAATCCTTTCAAGGACTTCAAGCCTCTTCTTTTCAAGTCGTTCCATATGTTCCATGTGCGTCCTCCTTACAATTTTTCGATTGCCGGAATAATGTTGTTTTCTTTAAGCAGTTCGTAAAGGAAGAGCACTCCCTTCTGGGTCCACTTGGTGTTCATCTTGATGTCCTTGCGACCATCTCTTCTTGTGATCTCGGTTTTATCGCTGAAGGTGTAGCCTTTACTCTGATATCTTGTGTAAAGAAGCCACTGATCTGACTGTTTGTACTGAACCCCGAGGTCGTGCAGAATCTTATTCATTTCTGTTCCGGACATCCCATAGTCTTTGGCAATCTGAGTGATTGTCACAAGTCCGGGGTTTTTGAGAATTCTGTCCACATAGTCAGCTTTTGGCTTGAGTTCACCAATGACCTGTTCTTGCTGCTTCGTGACTAGGGAGAGTCTGTTGATCGTTTCATCAGCGATCCGAAGCGCTCTAGCCATGATTTTTTCCGGAGAGTTGAACTCTTTCTCGACTGCGATGAAGTACATTCTGGCCTGCTTGCCTCGATCGTTACGCTGAAGCATGGAGATTTCTTTGGCCATGTCGATTTTGAGTGCGTGATCTTCGCTGGGACGGCCTCCGGTACTTTCTAACAAATTTGTGATAAAGTCTGTTCCTTCTGAAAACCCGAATTCAATCATTCGCTTAAACCACATGGTGTATGGTGTTTCGACTTCAAGGAAATGGTGAAGATCTCTACCGGAGATGATCGGCTCCATCTGGTCACTGGTTTTGATTGGGATTAGTTCATTCATTGACTTCCTCCTTTGCTAACATCCGCTCCATTAGTTGCAGTCCGGATTGAGTAGCTACTTTGCTGTTTTGCCTGGGTACTAAGCAATTACTGCTTTTCTCAAGCAGAACATCGCCTCCATAGATTGGATCAATACCATATTTCGATCGGATCTCATTTAGAGTTGCATATCCATTTTCAATCAGCCAGGCATCATTTTCTCGCGAAGCTGCCATGATCGCTCGAAGGATTTCATCCGGTGAAAGGTCCGGCTTTAAGCTCTTGCTTGGAATTATGTTGGACAGCCCAACTAAACCGTGAATCTTCTGGTGATGCTCCAGCTCCTCGTAATTATCTGCGGTTGCAAGTAAGATAGGTGGTTTATATTCCCTTGAATGGACTAGACTGTATTTTCTTAAATCCTTGGTAGTCAAAACATTTCTCCTTTTCACTATATATTTACTGAATTTTTTGATATTATTGGGTAGAAAGGAGGTGATAATATGGATAATCTAACTACATATCTTAGAGTTGGTGCCTTTATTGAACTGGAGACTGAGCTATTCAATAACACAGAAGTAGTAAATAAGTATCTAGCGGTCTTAGAATATTCTGAAGACACTTTATATCAACTAAAGCTGGCAAATATTTACTCATGGTTTGTTGCTTTAAAAAGTTTTGTCATCCAGAATGAAGAGTTTGGTCACCATGATGTATTGGGTCTGCTCAGAAGCTGGGAAGAGTTATATCTGCAAATGGAAGATGTAGTCGAAGAAATTGAATCGCCAAATACTACCTGGCTTTCTACAGCTTACGAAAGATACGAATCTCTGCATCAAACAGTTGATCGAATGTTTAGAGAGCACTATTCTGAGTTGAAACCTTAGCAAGATGTTCTTCGAGAACTGAGTCAATTTTTATGACTTCTGATTTTACTTTGGCTATCTCTCTGATGATTTTTAGGACATCCTTATTTCGCAATTTTGCAGGAGCATATGGATCTCCTGAGAAGTTTATGCGATTGTCTGTTTTGGGATCTGTTTCTGCGTTATTTTCATCTTTGGTGAGTGCTGCAATAACCATTCGTGACACTTCTTCGACATCAAGGTGTATATTTGCAACAACCTTGGTTTGATCATCACCTGGAATGACAACTACCTTATCAAATGAGAGAGACACTCTCTCCAGCAAAGATTTAGCCTCTTCGATAGTGAGACCGACCAAAGTTTCCACTATTGCTGAGGCTTTTTCGATTTCATTTTCTTCAAACAGATGTATCACTTGTGGTTCGTTATTCCAACCCTTCCATTTTTTAGCTACTGCGTTTTCAATATTCATTCTTCTACTCCTTTATATGGGGTTTCTTTCAGTGTGAAAGGATCCACCAGGTAGAAATCAAAGTGCATTTTGGTGCAGGGCCTCAGTTCTTCATCCGCAATGATGTAGACAATGCCGTTCATTTCATTTGCGAAAACTCCAAAGATAGGAGCCAGGCCGTGCTTTGAGTATGCTTTAATGTATTGCTTTTCCAATTAAGTTTCCCTCCTTATCAAATGCTTCATCCGGGATCTCGATGATCTCATCGAGCCAGATTTCAAACTCTTCCTGCGTGCTCATCCTCATGGCCCTAACCTCTCTAGAGAGGGATCGCGCCGGAAGCTGCTCCAGGTACTCTTCTCTGCGAATTTTCATACAAGATTACCTCCTGATATTTTGATGATGATCCACACTAAAAATGTGATTACAAGCATGAGCTGCGTCAACCAAATCAACCTCTTCATTAGAGGACTGCAAACATGGCCAAGATGCCGAGACATCCGAGGACTAAAACAAAAAAAGTGAGGAAAACTTCTGCCCAGGTCTCTTCATGAAGATCGTTATGATTATGTTTACTGTTTTTATTACTTCGTTTGTGTTTATAGACCATTTGATTGCCTCCTTAAATTTTGATAGATTTCCCCAACCGGCTCTCTAGCCATCGATGTGCCTGCTCTTCATAAATATGAACTCTTCTGCCAATCCTTAAGCAAGGGAAGGTTTTTACAAATGTTAGATCCCTAATTTGTCCTTCCTTGATTCCGGTTTGAGAAGCAAACTCACGTACTGAAACAGTTTTCATGTTTACACTCCTTTCACTTATGCATTATTTGTTAATTACGTAATGTTCACTTTTGCGAACACCAAGAGAAAAATAAAAAAGCTCTAAATTTCCAAAAAGTTCTCCATGGGTTCATTTGGGAAAACCAACTTAAGACCAAAAATGAACTTGTTTCCAGGTTGTTTCTTGCCTTCCAGGACTTCCCAGAGGTAAGATCTGGAGATCTGCATTTTTTCAGCAGCCTCACTGAAATTCAAGTTGTAAACATTCATGTTCTTTAAAAATTCATCTTTTCTAACCTTCATTTTGCACCTCCTTCACATGGTGTTCACTTTTGAGAACGACCGTAACTTTAATATAGTTTAGGTGTCGTCAATTGTCAACACTTTATTCAAAAAGTTTTTATTTTGTGTGCTATTGCGAACACTAAACATATATAATGGACTAAAAAGCACGGAGGGGATTGCCTTGACTATTAACGATTACTTAAAAACATTACGAGAGGATAGAGGGTTATCCCAGCGTGGGTTAGCTATGAAAATGGGCGTATCAAATGCTACTATCAGTCAAATTGAGAATAAGCGAAATAAGCCTAGCATCGATCTTTTGTTTTTATACGCTAAGGCCCTCAATGTTGATCTGTCAGTTATGATCTCCATGATGAAAGAAGATGGATCGGACTATAAATATACGTCCAAAGATATCCAAGAAGTCGATCTCACATTATCTGTTCCCCTTGTTGGGTCTGTCAGAGCTGGTAAACCTGTTTTTGCAGAAGATAACATT
Source organism: Proteiniclasticum sediminis (assembly GCF_018128025.1). Lineage (GTDB taxonomy): Bacteria > Bacillota > Clostridia > Clostridiales > Clostridiaceae > Proteiniclasticum > Proteiniclasticum sediminis. The sequence continues at coordinate 70,383 of NZ_JAGSCS010000014.1, forward strand.
GAAGATTATCTCCTATTTGACAAGAGGGGACTTGATCAGAGTAAAACGTATTTTGCACTTAGAATTGTTGGCGACTCGATGGATAAACTGTTTCGAGCTGGCGATGTGGTCCTGGTCGAGAAAACTGATGTAGTAGAGTCTGGACAAATTGCAGTAGTTGGAATCAATGGATATGAAGCTACTGTAAAAAGGATCACCCTGGGTAATGGCAATATTGCACTGATCCCGGAGAGCAATAATCCGGCATATCTTACCCAGGTATACAGCATCGAAAAGGATGATATCCACATCATTGGGCGTGTCGTTCAGTCTACAACTTACTTCTGATCTGGGGGTGAGCACATCATGGCCAAGAAAAGGACCCGTGCAAATGGAGATGGCACGATTTTTTATAACGAAGCCAAAAAGCTTTATATCGTCCGAAAGAAGATTGGACGGGATCCAGAGACAGGAAAGCTGATCTTCAAGGAATTTTCAGCCAAAAAGAGAGAAGACGCCAAAGATAAAATGGATGAGTACATGGATCAGCATCCAGAATATAACCCAGATGCTGATAAGCGCTCCTTGGAGACTTACATCCGAAAGTTTCTTTATGAAATAAAAAAGCCTGCAGTTAGTCCGAAGACACTGCAGCGCTATGAAAGTATTTACTTAACCCACATTAAGGAGTCGGATAGCTCTAAAAATTTCTGTCCGTTCTTGTACTCTCCGATGCCAGAGATTATTACATCGCAGATCCGTGAGTGGTATGGATCACTTAGGGTAAGCGAAAGCACTTTGAAGTTAATCAACATCATTATCAAAGGTTCGCTTACACTTGCTCTGGAAGATCGAATCATCCAGTATAATCCTGCCCATGCGATTCGAATGAAGAATGAAGAACCGGATGAAGACGATCTTACGCCAGTACTGGCTGCCGATGAGCAGCAGCTCCTGATTCGAGAGTTAAATCTTAATGATCCAGTTCATAGACTGTTGTATTTTATATTGGCTACAGGATTGCGCCTCGGGGAAGCTCTGTGCTTACGCTGGAGCGATTTTAAGATCATAAACAAGGAAAAGCATGTAGTCGTTAAAAGATCGCTCACAAGGATCAAAAACGATGGTTCCGGGGTGTATGTGGACCTGGAAAAAGAACCGAAGACAAAAGCCTCGAAACGATCGGTGCCACTACCTAAAAAGCTAGTGGATCAGATGAGCTCCTGGGAGCATCGATCTGAGGATCTAGTCTTCCCAAACCCCGAACATGATGGGAAGACATATATCTTTAATAAGACACCTGCACGGCACCTGGCTAGGCTCTGCCGGCAGGCTGGAATAACAGAAGTAACAGTCAGAGGGCTTCGCCATACCTTTGCTACCCGTCACTTTGAAGAGGGTACACCGATCAAAACGGTTCAGAAGCTACTTGGCCATGCAAAGTTTGAGACAACCATGAACATTTATACCCATGTGATGCCTGATATTAAGATTCGCGATGCAAAAAACATCGATAAATTTCTTTGAAATATAACTTTACTATTTCTTATGATAATTTTTAAAGGTCCTGCAACTACGCAGGGCTTTTTTTTGTTATCCACCAGTAAGTCCACCAGTAACCAGAGGAATTAGGGTGTATCAAGCCACTTTCAGGGTCTTTGTTGTAAATCAAAAACCGCCTGCAACCTAAGTTTTCCAAATGATTACAAGCGGTTTTCGTGTGTTTTGGCGGAGAACGAGGGATTTGAACCCTCGCGCCGGTTTCCCGACCTACGCCCTTAGCAGGGGCGCCTCTTCGGCCTCTTGAGTAGTTCTCCATACCGAAGTTTAACCATATTCAATTATCACGAAACTTATTATAACAATGGGACGGTCCCCATGTCAAGCCATTGGGGAATTTCAAGCCTGGGGAAAATGCCAAGACTCTTCTTTATGCCGAGCTTTTCCCGTTCAACACGGGGAATTCTAGGGGGCTTGGTGCAGTTCGCCCTTTGATTCGGACAAGATGTCCGGAATTCTGTCGATAAAAGAGATATTGCTTTATAATATAAATGAGTGAAACCGTTATCTTATTTTGGTTTCGATTTGATGGGGAAACCCAAAAATTGTCTTTTTCTCCCGGAATAATTCATTGTCCCACTTATGGGATAGTGAGTATAGTATAATTGGATTATATCAAGGAAATTGAGCAATGATACAGAGGATGTGAAACAATGAGTCTCCAAATGATCTATGGAAAGGGCGGCAGCGGAAAGTCCCATGAAATCTACCGGCAGATCCAGCAGCGCATGGCCCTGTACCCGGACCGGGACTTTATCATTCTGGTGCCGGAGCAGTATACCTTCCGCTCCGAGCAGAAGGTCCTCAAGGAACTGGGGCAGCGAAGCGTCTTTCGCGTGTCGGTACTAAGCTTCAACACCCTGGTGAAGAAGATTCTTAGCACCGTGGGGGGATCCGCCCACGATCTCATCTCCGATAACGGGAAGATTATGCTCATGACCAAGGTTCTGGGCGAAGTGAAGGACGACATGAGCGTCTTTAAGGGCGTAGCGGGGAAAGCCGGCTTTGTGGCCATGGCCAAAAATCTCGTGGATGAGATCCGCCGCTTTGATCTGGATCCGGAATCCCTGCGCAGCGTGGCGAAAACCACCGAGGATAAGGAACTGAAGCAGAAACTTCAGGATATTCTCCTCATCCATGACCGCTATGATCAGGAAGTGCACCGGGACCATATTGATGCCACGGACGAGATCCACTTTGCCCTGGATCGGATTGAGGGGGCAGGTTTTCTGAAAAACAGTGAAGTCTATCTGGATGAGTTCAACGACTTTTCCGTGATGCAGCTGAAGTTCATCACCGCCCTTCTGCACAAGGCCCGCCGGGTGGTGCTCACCCTGACCTTGCCGCCGGCGGAGGGGAGCTCCGATGTGTTCCAGATCACCCGAGACACGGAGCGGAAGCTTCTTCGGGCAGCGGAGGACGCCGGAGTCAGCCTGGAAAAACCTCTGGAGCTTTCGGGGGAACCGCCGGCAAGATTTCGGGAAAATCCGGAACTGGCCCATCTGGAGTCGGAGTATTTTCATTATCCCAGCCGAAGCTTTGGGGGTCCCGTGCGAAGCCTGACTCTCTATAAGGCCCAGAACAGCTACGATGAGGTGGAGCGGGTGGCGAAAGATATTCGCCGGCGCATCCGGGAAGACGAGAGTCTCCGGTACCGGGATCTGGCCATCCTCTGCCGAAACATCGACAGCTACGAAAACATCGTCACCACGGTGTTCCGGGAGTACGACATCCCGGTGTTCCTCGACAAGCGCCGGGACATGGACAACAGTCCCCTGGTGCAGTATCTCCTGGCCTTTATTCTCATCGCCGCCGAAGGATACACTTATGAGGCGCTGTTTCGCATGCTGAAGACCGGGCTTTCCCCCGTGGCCACGGAGGACATCGATCTTCTGGAGAACTATATCCTTGCCCATGGCATCAAGGGCGGAAACTTCCAGAAGGAATGGGTCTATCCCTATCCGCAGATGAAGGACGAACTGGGGAAGAGCTACCTGGCCCAGGTCAATGCCTCGCGTACCCAGATTGTGGACTTTTACAGCCCCTGGGTGGAAAAAATCCGGCAGGCGGGAAGTGCCCGGGAAACCACCCGGCTGCTCTTTACCCATCTGGAGGAGGACGGCATTCTGGACCGCTACATCGCCCTGGTGGACCGCACCGGATCCCTGGAAATCCAGAAGGAACGGGAAGAGGTTCAAAAGGGTCTGGTAAAAGTTATGGATGATCTGGTGACAGTGCTGGGGGATGAACCCCTGACCCTGGAGGTCTATGCCGAAGTGATGAAGCAGGCCATGCAGAACCAGAAAATCGCCCTCATCCCCCTGACCCTGGATCAGGTGATCCTGGGCGATGTGGCCCGGGTGAAAAGCGACAGCATCCACGGGCTCTATATTCTCGGCGTCAACGACGGTGTCTTTCCCCGGGCCATTGCCGAAGAAGGCATCATCACGGACCGGGATATCCGAAAGCTCAAGGAAGCGGGCCTCGAGGTCTTCCTCGATTCCAAAACCCGCGCCGTCTATGAGCAGTTCATGGTCTATACGGCCTTTACCATCCCCAAGGGATTCCTGGCGATTTCTTACGTGGGGGCAGATCTGGAAGGAAAATCCCTTCGGCCCTCCCTGGTGGTGGGCCGGGTGAAGAAGCTCTTCCCCGCCCTGGTGGAGGAGGTGGCAGTGAACCCTCTGGATCACCGCCATGCGGGACTGGAAGAGGTGGAGGGAAAAACGGCCACCTTTAACCAGCTCATTCAGGAAATGCGGCGAAACTATCAGGGAGATCCGGTTCAGGGACTCTGGGGCGAAGCCTTCCGCTGGTTCCAGGAAGATCCAGCCTTCTCTGCGCGGCTGAAAATCGCCAAAGACGGACTGAACTACACCAATACGGCCCTGAATCTTTCCCGGGCTTCGGTGAAAGCCCTTTACGGCGATCAGCTCTATCTCAGCGTTTCCCGGCTGGAACGGTTCACCGCCTGCCCCTTCGCCTACTATGTGGAGTACGGGCTCAAGGCCAAGGACCGAAAAATCCATGAGATCACCCCACCGGATGTGGGGCAGCTCATGCACACGGTCATCGACCAGTTCACCGAGGACCTGAAGGGCATGGAAGGACCTTTGACCTCCCTGGACCGAAAAGCCATTCGGCAGTCTGTGGATGAACTGGTGGACCGGGCCATTGCCGAAACCAACACCATCTACAAGAGCTCTGCCCGTTACCAGCACATGGGAGAAAAGGTGAAGCGAATCCTTCACCGCTCGGTGGAAACCCTGACGAATCAGATCGCCAAGGGAAGCTTTGTGCCCATGTTCAACGAGCTGGCCTTTGAAAAAGACGGAAAGCTCCTTCCGCCCCTGTCCGTGGAGATTCCCGAGACGGGCGAAGACGCCCTTCTCATGGGCCGCATCGACCGGGTGGACGTCATGGAGCTGGACGGACGATCCTATATCCGCATCATCGACTACAAATCCTCGGCGAAAAACATGTCCATGAAGGACGTGTTCTACGGACTCCAGCTGCAGCTTCTCGTCTATCTGGAAGTGATTCTGCGCAACTGGGAAAGCATTCTGGCCCATGAGGCGGCACCGGGGGCCATCCTCTACTTTAAGATGGACAATCCCCTCATCCAGGGCAGCGTGGGCATGACCGACGAAGAGATCGAGCTGGAGGTGTTAAAGAACCTGAAGCTCAAGGGCATGCTGCTGAAGGACGCCCGAGTCATCCGCTCCATGGACAAGGACATGGACGGCTACTCCCTCATCATCCCCGCCCGCTTCAACAAGGAGGGGGAAGTGGTTTCCTCCGCCAACCGGCCAGACAAAAACCGGGAGATGATCCTCACGGAGGAGGAGTTCGGCATCCTTCGGGGGTACGTCATGGAAAGCATTGGCCAGATCCTCAAGGAACTTTTTGAGGGGAACATTGCCATTACCCCCTACAAGGATCAGGACAAGATTCCCTGCACCTACTGCACCTACCGGAGCATCTGTCAGTTTGACACGAAAATTGCGGAGAACCATTACCGCAGCATCAAAGCCCTGCCCATCGAAGAACTGTGGAACAGGATGAAAGGAGGCGAAGCCCATGGCCAGTCCGTGGACGAATGAACAATGGGAGGCCATCACCTCCCGGGGATCGAACCTTTTGGTTTCCGCAGCGGCGGGATCCGGGAAGACCGCCGTGCTGGTGGAACGGATCATCCGCATGATCACGGAGGATGGGGTGGACATCGACACGCTTCTTGTCATGACCTTCACCAATGCCGCAGCGGCGGAAATGCGGGAGCGCATCGGCAGTGCCGTCATCAAGGCCCTGGACGCTAATCCGGGGGACAAGAACCTGGAGCGGCAGCTGTCGCTTCTGGGCCGCAGCAGCATCACCACCATCCATTCCTTTTGTCTGGAAGTCATCCGGAACAACTTCCACCTCATCGGACTGGATCCGGGATTTCGCATCGCCGATGAAACGGAGGCCACCCTGCTGAAGGAGGAGAGTCTGGACGAAACCCTGGAGGAGTTCTACGACCGCCAGGATCCGGATTTTCTGGACCTCAGCGACGCCTATGGCGGAAAAAAGGATGACCGGGATCTGATCAAGACCGTCTATGAGGTGCATCGTCATATCATGAGCAGCCCCTGGCCTGAGGCCTGGCTGCGGGAAAAAGTGGGGATGTATCAGGTAGAGGGGAAGAAGCTTCTGGCCTTGCCGGTACTGAAAGGGCTCCTTCAGGATCTTCAAAGCCGGCTCCAGATCCATGAGGAGGCTTTGGAAAAGGCCCTGGACATCATCGATGGCCATGAGCCCCTCCAGGGCTACAGCGAAGCCCTGCGGGCGGACCAGCAAATCTTCCTGGGGCTGAAGGGCCTCCTGGAGGAAGAGTCCGACTACGACGGCCTCCGGAATTATCTGATGACCATCAGCTGGGCACGGATGAAGCCGGCCAAAAAGAATGCCGATCCCCAAGCCGTGGAAGAGGTCAAGGGAATCCGGGAGGATTTCAAGAAGTTCATCAAAGCCCTCACGGAGAAGTACTTTGGGGAAAGCGAGGAAAACAACCTGGCCATCCTTCAGCGGACCTATCCCCGGCTGAAGGCCCTGGAAGCGGTCATTCTCCGCTTCATGGAGGTCTACAGCCGAAGAAAGCGGGACAAGGGGCTTCTGGATTTCAATGATCTGGAGCACCTGGCCCTGGAGATTCTCAGCCAAGAGGAAAACGGACGTATTGTCCCTTCCGAAACAGCCCTGGAATACAAGAAACGCTTCCAGGAGGTCCTGGTGGACGAATACCAGGACTCCAACGAAGTCCAGGAAGTGCTGATCACTATGGTATCCCGGAAAAATGAGGACAACCCTAATGTGTTCATGGTGGGCGATGTCAAGCAGAGCATTTACCGTTTCCGCCAGGCTCGGCCGGAACTCTTCATGGAAAAGTACCGGACCTACAGCCCCGAGGGGAATGCCCAAGGCAAAAAGATCCAGCTCTACAAAAACTTCCGAAGCCGGGGGAATATTCTATCCGCAGTGAACTTCCTGTTCCAGGGCATCATGAGCGAACGGGTGGGGGAGCTGGATTACACCGATGAGGAGTCCCTCATCTATGGCGCAGCCTACTATGAGGAAGCCGATGAGGCCGAAGGGGAATCTCCGGAAGATGCCGTGGAGATCCTCCTGGTGGAGGACAAGGAAAGCGCCGAAAATGGGGAAGCCGAAGAGGGCGAAGAGGACGGAGAATACGAGGGCCCAGAAGTTCAGGAAGGCGCCCCGGATCCTTCGGACTACAAAGTCATCGAAATGGAAGCCAAAATGGTGGCGGACCGGATCAACCAGCTCATCCGCTCGGGACACCGGATCTATGACAACCAGGCGAAAGTCATGCGACCCATGACCTACAAGGACATCGTCATCCTCATGCGGGCCACGGCTCGGGTGTCCTCGGTGTTCCTGGAGGAACTCCATCAGGCGAATATTCCCTCCTTCAGCGACAGTTCCACGGGGTACTTCGACACCATCGAAATCCGCACCATGATGGCGCTGCTCAATCTCATCGACAATCCCCTCCAGGATATTCCCCTTCTGGCCGTTCTGCGCAGCCCCATTTTCGCCTTCAGCGAGGATGAGCTGGCCCAGCTTCGCACGGTGAACCCCGGGGATTTCCTCTACCGCAATCTCTGCCAGGAGGAGGCCTTCACCGGACTTCTCCGGGAAAAGGTGGCGTATTTCCGGGATCGCCTGGAGACCTACCGCAATTTTTCCAAAACCATGAAACTGGATGAGTTCATCGGGTATCTCTATGGGGATACCGCCTATCTGGACTATGTGGGAGCCATGCCCGACGGCATCGAGCGGCAGGCGAACCTGAGGATCCTCTTCCAGCGGGCACGGCAGTTTGAGGCCACCTCGCTGAAGGGACTCTTCAACTTTATCCGGTTCATCGACAAGCTGAAGCGCAGCGCCGGAGACTTTGGCGCCGCAAAAATTCTGGGGGAAAACGAGAACCTGGTCCGGATCATGAGCATTCACAAATCCAAGGGTCTCGAGTTCCCGGTGGTCTTTCTCGTGAATACGGCCAAGAAGTTCAACCGGTCGGATCTTCGGCGGGAGGTGATTCTCCATGAGGAACTGGGCATTGCGCCCAGCTACGTGGACCTGTCCCGGAACCTGAAAACCACGACGCTCCTGAAGGAAGTCCTCAAGGACCGCATCGCCCTGGAGAGCATTTCCGAAGAAATGCGGGTGCTCTATGTGGCCATGACCCGGGCCCGGGAAAAACTCATTCTCACGGGGCATGTGAAGGAACTGGACAAGAGTTTGGAGCGCTGGACCCGCCTATCCGGCGGGGACGGGCTGAAGATCGGCGAGGACAAGGTGCTAAAGGGTGACACGTACCTGGACTGGATCATGGCGGTCATGCTGAAACACCAGAGCCTCAGTGCCTGGAGAACGGACGGAAAGGTCATGGGGCTGGGGAAAGACATCCGGCTGGCCTTCTCCACCAAAACCCGGGCCCAGGTCTTAGGCAGCGCCGAGGAGCTCCAGGAGAAACCCTCCGGGGTCTTTTCACTGGATCTTCTGGAAGATCCGGAAAATGCCTTTGAAGTCAATCGGAGACTGGCCTTTGCCTACGCCCAGGCACAAAGTATTGAGAAGGTCTCCAAGGTTACGGTCACGGAGCTGAAGCGCATGGCGGCACATCTGGATCATCCGGAGGAAGCGGAAGAGATCGAGAAGTCGCCAGTGGTGCTGCGGCCCAAGTTTCTCCAGGAATCGGCCACGCTAACCGGGGCTGAGCGGGGAACCATATTCCATAAGGTGATGCAGCACTTGGACTTCAAGCGGGTGAGCCTGCCGGAAATCCGAACACAGCTGCAGGAGCTTCGGGATCGGGAACTCCTCCGGCCCGAGGAGCTGGAAGCGGTGAATCCCTACAAAATTCAGGCGCTCTTTCAGACAAAGCTGGGACAAAGGATGCAGGAGGCGGATCTTCGCCAGGAATTATTCCGGGAATCCAAGTTCCTCATGAACCAGGAGGGCAGCGAGGTCATGGTCATCGGCGTCATCGACGTGTACTTTGAAGAAGAAGGACAGCTGATGCTCATGGACTACAAAACCGATTATCTCGAAGAGTCCCAAGGGTCGGAGGAGTTAGCGCTCCGCTACAAGGAGCAGCTCCTCTACTACAAGCGGGCACTGGAGTCCATTACGGGTCAGCCCGTGGCCGGAATGTATCTGTATTCGGTTTCTTTGGAGAAGGAAATTGAAATATCTCCATGACTTAGTGTAGAATTTTTGTTGGATGAAAAAAGAGAATAGCTCTAACCGTGTTATGATACAAGTTGCAACAAAATAAC
>NZ_JAGSCS010000015.1 GCF_018128025.1 Proteiniclasticum sediminis
CATAGCTTTGCACCACTTGCTCATAGGACATTTCCTTGGCTTTGGTCAGCATATCGGCTTGAAGCCCGGTATCGATCCGCTGATGGGGTTCCAGTCCGAGCAACTCATCCGTCAGATAATTGAACTCACCGGTGACCCGGTGCTTATAGTAGGTCCGCTCATACTGCAGATCCCCAAGCAGGGTGGAAATCGTCTTTTCCCGCCCTCGGGCCTGAACAACCCATTCCGCCTTTCGTTCTTCGCTGTTTTGCATGGACTGCTCGATGGTCCTCACGTTCTCTGCCAGGAGGAGTCTGCCGATGTCGTCGGTGACAGCCTTGGTGCAATCCACCAACCCCGTCAATCCTACACCCTCCTGGATTTTATCTTCTAATGAGTTCGTAAGGGTAATGATTTTTTCGATGATGTCCGTTATAATGTTCATGAGGATAGCTCCTTCCGTGAAGTGTTATTGGTGCAACTTTAATCATAACACGGTTAGAGCTATTCTCTTTTTTCGTCCAACAAAAATTCTACACTAAGCCTTCGAACATATCCCCCTCCTCGAATCACATATTCGCTGACTTAATGCTGGTGAGTGATGGTCCTTTTATGCTCATTAGAGACTCCGATTCTTCCCTGACATTCAAGATATTTCTCGCAATACCGGGATGCTGAAATAGGTTATCTAAAAGTTAACGAATATGTTAGAGATTTGTATTCTCTTCGACATGATCTGGTGCCACGATATAGCTGACATAGAGAACCATAAAAAAGGAGAGGCATGACAATGAAAAGGAAATATTGGCCTTGTCTCGTCTCTGTCGTCGCCTCAAGTTTTCTGCTCTTTAGCTGTGCCACTGTACCTCCCAAAGAACCCAGCACCGAGACCCCCATCATCGAACCCACGGAGACTCCCGTAGAAACCAACGTGGAAACAGAAGTCGAAACCCCTGCGGAAGAGTACACCCTGGCACCCCTGGAAACGCCAGACAAGATGTCCTATGACAACATCAAATCCGACATGAATGCCATGACAGTGAATCTCCTGCAGATCACAAAGAAATTCGATCTTAACAGTGACGGACAGGAAGAAGAGATAGTCCTCATCGCCCGAGACTTTGTCACGCCGGATGCCCTTCCCGATCTTTATGAGGGGTATGAGCTGATCATCGGAACCTTGGAAGTTCGCGGTTACTCCGCTTCCTTCGAGCCAAGGTTCAACATCGTAGATCTGGATAAAACCGACCGCTATCGCGAAATCGCCGTCAGTGAGTATGGCGAAAGCGAAGATCCTGCCACCACCTTCATCCGATATGACGGGACAGTCCTTGAAGTCATCGGAACAATCCCGGGCTTCTACGGAAAACGCTATGTGAATGGCAACCCCACCGAGGGTCTGGGCAAGGTCTCCGTGGATGGTTCCGGTATCGTGAAAACGCTGAAGACCAGCTTCTTTCTCATGACCTGGAACTACGAAGCTGAGTATCAGCTCGAAGACGGGCAATCCTTAACCGAAATCAAGAAAGATCTGTACCCCATGAACCACCAAGTGACGATGCTTACCGATCTCACCCTGAAAAAGTCCAGGACCGATTCCACTGACGGGATCACCCTCAAAAAAGGCGATGTGGTGACCCTCAAGGAATGCGACAACGCGAAATGGGTCTCTGTCATGAATACCGCTGGAGAAATTGGCTGGTTCGCCCTGGATGAGAAGGACACCATCATCGGAACCGGTAAAACTGCCTCCGAAGTTTTTGATGGGCTGTTCATCGCCGGGTAAGCGAAAAATCTTGCATATCTCCTAACATCTCCTTGGAAACTGCCCACATCCCGCTGGGGGTTGTCCACAATACTATCCCCCATTTACTCCTTCTTAACCCCGGGTTGGGGAAGAAAACCCAGAAGAGAGACCCAATTCCCATGATGTCAAAAAGCAAAAAAGGGAACTAAAAAGAGTGAAGCTCAGTGAACTTCACTCTTTTCCATTCTGCTGTCTCTCTGATTGCGAAAATTTTTATTTCCTTAGAGGATCTCTTTTCGCCCCTCGAAGCTTTTACTTAATGTAATCTCGTCGGCATACTCCAGATCACTGCCCACGGGCATACCCGAGGCAATACGGGTCACCTTGACCTCTAAAGGTTTCAGGATTCTGGAAATATACATGGCCGTGGCTTCCCCCTCAATGGTGGAATTGGTGGCCACAATGACTTCCTTGATCTCGCCAGACATTCTTCGGACGAGCTCCTTGATCTTGATGTCCTCCGGGCCTCGCCCGGCCATGGGGGAAATATTCCCGTGGAGCACATGGTAGACGCCGTTGAAATCCCGCACCCGCTCAATGGCCATGATGTCCTTGGGCTGCTCCACCACACAGATGGTGTGGTGATCCCGGCTGGGATTCCCGCAGATAGCGCAGGGGTCTTTCTCCGTATAGTTCCCGCAGACCTGACAGTACTTGATGGTCCCCCGGGCTTTGATCAGCGCTTCGGCAAATCCTCGGACCTCCTCTTCCGGAAGGTTCAGAATATGCAGGGTCAGCCGCTGCGCGGTCTTATTCCCGATACTTGGAAGCTTCGCGAATTCCTCGATGAGCTTCTCGATTGCTACTGGATAGAAATCCATTCTTTCACCTCATTAGAACAGGCCCGCCATGCCTCCGGTCAGTTTTCCCATGACCTTCTCGGCCTCTTCGTCCGCCATCTGCATGGCTGCATTCACTGCGGATAGGACCAGATCCTCCAGCATTTCCACATCTTCCGGATCCACCACATCGGGGTTGATCTTCACTTCTTCCAGCTTCTTCTTGCCGTTGATCTTTACCGTGATGGCTCCGCCGCCAGCGGTGGCTTCGTAGACCTTGGTCTCCAGCTCCTTCTGGTTCTTTTCCATCTCCTTCTGCATCTTCTGCGCCTGCTTCAGCAGGTTGTTCATATTTCCTCCGCCCATTCCTGGGAATCCTTTTGCCATAATTTTATCCCTCCATAGATTGTTCATTCACTATCTGCATTTTACCGATGGATCCTTTATTCGTCAACAATATCGATGCCGAATTCCCGGAGCTTGGCATCGAAGCTGCCCGGATCCTCTCCAGGGGTTTCCTCGGCCTTCTCCCCTTCCACCACAAAGCGGAAGCGGACCTTTTCCCCGAGAATGGACGCCGCCGCATCCTCCAGAATCTCCCGGTTTTCCTTCTTCTCCAGCCGCTTCTTGCTGAAGGCATACTCCTTGCCGAAGCGCACCTCGATGACGCCCCGATCGCATTTCACGGGAGCGCCCACAATGACAGATGCCTGGATGATCATCTGGCGTCTTGCCTTCAGGGCCTCCATGATTTCCTTCCAGTTGCGCTTCACGAGATCCAGCGTCACGGTGCAGTTGTCGTTGAAGACCTCTTCTTCGATCTTCACCGCGTTCTTCACCACCTTGAGCTCCTCGCCCCGGGTGAGCTCCTCATGGGGATTCCCCTGGGGACTTTCCGGGACAGCCTTCGCCGGCGCACTTCCCCGAGCCGGGGCCGCCTCTGCTGAAGGTTTAGCCCCCGCCGGTACAACGCCTCGGCGCAGGTAATCCTCAATGGCGGAGAGTCTGCCCAGCATGGCCTCCTTGGAGGAGTCCAGCTCGCTCTTCGTCAGGCTGATAATCGCCAGCTCCAGATAGATCCGGGACTGCTTGGAAAACTTTGCCTGTTCCTCCGCCCGCTGCAGCATGCGGATGATTCGGGTGATGACTTCATTGGACGCCATGTCCCCCTGCCGCCGGATGATCTCAATGTCTTCCTTGGATAGGTCCACCACTTCCTCGGGATTGGGCATGATCTTTGCCACGAGAATATTCCGGAAATGGGTGATGAGATCCTTGGTAAAGCTATAGGGATCCTTTCCGCCATCCACCACTTCATCGAGGATGCGGATGGATTCCTTCACGTCCTTGGCCAGCATGGCTTCCGAGAGCCGGAAGAGATTCTCCTGGCCGGAAAGCCCCAGCATATCGAGGATATCGCCGTAGTCCAGCTTTCCCTCGCCCATGCTTATGGCCTGATCCATGATGCTCAGGGCATCACGCATGGCCCCGTCGGAGATCCTCGCGATGAGCTCCAGGCTCTTGTCCTCGGCAAAAATTCCTTTTTGCTCGCAGATTCGTCGAAGCCTTCGGGCGATCTCCTTATAGCTGATCCGCTTGAAATCAAAGCGCTGGCAGCGGGAGAGAATCGTCACGGGGAGCTTCTGGGGATCCGTGGTGGCCAGAATGAACACCACATGCTCCGGCGGTTCCTCCAGGGTTTTTAAAAAGGCATTCACCGCACCGGTGGACAGCATATGGACCTCATCGAGGATGTACACCTTGTACTTCCCCTCATGGGGCGGGTACTGCACCTCATCCACCAGATCCCGGATATCATCTACCTTATTGTTGGTGGCCGCATCCTGCTCCACCACATCCAGGGACATGCCCGAATCGATTTTTCGGCACATGTCGCATTCGTTGCAGGGTTCTCCCTCCACCGGACGAAGACAGTTCAGGGCTTTGGCCATGATCTTCGCGCAGGTGGTCTTCCCGGTGCCCCGGGTGCCGCTGAAGAGATAGGCGTGACCGATGCGGCCGGCCTTGATCTCATTGATCAGCGTGGTCGTGATATGCTCCTGTCCGATCACATCACTGAACACCTTGGGCCGCCATTCCCGGTACAATGCCGTATATGCCATGAAAACACCACCTCTTTTTTTCCTTACTTACCTTTCCATTATACATGAGAACCGCCCAAAATTTCATAATTTGTGGCGGATATTCCGCCGAAAGGTTCCTCCAGCCAAGGGGAACGAAAAATCTTCCCCATCATAAAGAAATCGAATTGTGAAGGGAACCTCTTAGTGTTATGGTTATGTTAAGAGATTGACAAGATACAAAACGAATATCGAATAAGGGTGATGGGAAACATGAGTCAATTTATTTTCGGCATCTTCGGCGGTACCGCCCTCCTCATGTACGGCGTGGACCTCATGGGAGACGGTCTCGAACGCATGAGCGGCAGCATGATGAAAAAGTTTCTTCAAAAGGTCACGGGTAAGCTTTGGAAGGCCTTCCTCGTGGGCATCTTCCTCACGGCGTTGGTCCAAAGCAGCACCGCCATCTCCGTCCTCAGCGTGGGCTTTGTGAACTCCGGCATCCTGGAGCTCCCCCAGGCCATCGGCATCATCTACGGCGCCAACATCGGCACCACGATCACCGCCCAGTTCATGGCCTTAAGCTTCAGCTTCAACCTGGTCAAGCTCGCCCTGCCCATCATTGCCGCAGGCTTTGTTCTCCATACCTTCTTCAATCAGGATAAATTTAAAAATATCGGCCAGGCCGTCATGGGCATCGGCTTCATGCTCCTGGGGCTCACCATCTTAAACCAGGGCATCCCCTTCATGCAGGAAAATGCCACCATCCGGGGCTTCTTTGAACACTATGCCTCCAATATCTTCATCGGCATTCTCCTCGGGATCGTCACCACCGCCCTGGTCCACAGCAGCGCCGCCACCGTGGGCATCGTCATGCTCCTGGGCAGCGCCGGGCTTCTCAACCTCACCTCCGCCATCGCCCTCATGTTCGGCGACAACATCGGCACCTCCGTGACGGCGCTTCTGGCCAGCACCCGGGGGAACACCAACGCCAAGCGCACAGCCTGGGGCCATGCGCTGCATAATATCATCGGCGTCCTCCTCGTCCTTCCCTTTTTGCCCCTCTTCACCCGATTCATCGAATACTTCACCCAGGTAACCCAGGGCAGCACCGACATTCAGCTCCAGATCGCCAACTCCCATACCCTCTTCAACATCATCGTGGCGCTGGTCTTCCTGCCCATGAATAATTATTTCGTGAAGCTCCTCACGACCATCGTCAAGGACCGCAAGGCCCCCCAGCTCCAGCGGGAAGTCTACATCGATCCCCTTCTTCTGGACACTCCGTCCGCCGCCCTGGATGCGGCCCGAAAAGAGGTTCGGCGCGCCCTCATCACCGATGGGGACATGCTGAAGAGGACGCTGGAGGATCTGGCGGCCAACGGCAAAGATGCGGCTCCTCTCATTCGGGGAAACCTCTCCACCATGAATCACCTGCAGCGGGATCTCACGAACTACATGGTGCAGCTCTCCCAGAATGCCCTCACGGCCCAGGACTCCACCATGCTCCCCGGGATCATTAAAGCTGCCAGCTATCTGGAACGCATCGCCGAGCACACCAGCCACCTCTACACCCTGCAGATTTCCCGGGCGGAGCGGGAGCTCCTCTTCACCCCGGAAGCCCTGGCGGAGCTAAAGGACCTGGGAAAGCACCTGGACGAAATGATCCGCCTCACCCGCTGCAATCTGGAAAGCTACGGCGAGGACTGCCACAATGAGGTGAAAACCCTGGATCTGGCCATGGATACCCTCACGGCCAAGTACTCCGAGAACCACGTGCGGCGCCTGGAAAACGGCCAGTGCTCCATCGAGGCCAGCCTCATCTATTTAGAGATGCTTCCCGTCATGGAGCGCATCGGCAGCTATCTCTACAAGATCTCTAGGCTCTGCAAGTATGAGCTCAACGGTCTGCCTGCCCCCACCACCTAATCCAAAGCTGAGATCATCCCTCAAGGACCGGAAGGTCAACTTGGGGGATTTTGCATGATATTCTGATGCTTAGGTCCTGTGTTTATCTTCTGCTCTTCTGCCCATTTATCAGCCCTTAGTTCCCACTCGTTATCCTGTATGGTAAAATAGCGGAAAGAAAATGATTCTTCCCAGGATCTCTGAAGAAGGCATGATTCACGCATTCTTCTTCCAAACTCCAGTCTCGAAATCCTGGCAATCCATAAGTATCGTCCTCCCTTTCACCGCAATGGATGGGAATGATGTTAAACAGCTTCTAGGCTCTGGCGTTCCCATTCTCCTGAATCCCGGCATTGTACATAGAAAGGATGATAACCATGACTACCCCTGATAAACCTGTCGTTAGCTCCGGCGTCCGTTCCCTGGAAAGAGGACTCCAAATCCTCAGCTGCTTTTGCGAAGAGCATCGAAGCCTCACGCTGACCCAAATCGCAGAACGAACGGAACTCTCCACCAGCACGGTGGAACGTCTTCTAAAAACCATGACGGAATCAGGTTATCTGGAGAAGAATAGCCAGAAAAAGTATACCCTGGGCAGAAAAATGCACCAGTTCATGGACCTGATGTCCCGGCAGGGATAAGTCCCCCCGGGATCCCGCGATGACCCGAGACGCTCGTTTGGTGAATATGCAGCCCTTATTTGCCTCGAGACTTATACATCTCCAACAAGGTCGACCATATATTTCCTAGGCTTGTCGAAGCAATACGAAAAAAAAGCGCACCCCATTTCTGGAACCATCGAGTCCAGAAATGGGGTGCGCTTTTCCTTTCATTAGGTTTCTTTATTTCGTGAATGCCCATGGTTTACTTTTCCCGAAGAGACTCTTCCACAGCCATGGTGAACTTATCCACACTTTCTTCCAGAATCTCCTTGAGAAGTTCCGGCGCTTCAAAATCCGGAGTTTCCGTCACCCGGTGCTCCAGGAGGGCGTCGAGGTTTTCCTCATCGTGGGTGATGGCCATGCGACTGGCTACCCGAGCACGAAAGGTTGCCCCATAGGTTTCAGCGATGCTTCGGTTCCGGGCGGAAAGCCATACTTCGAAGGCTCCTTGAGGATGAAAATAGGCCACCACGATTTTCAGTCCCAAAGATTCCAGCTCCGGTGGAGCAAAGGTGAAGAAGGAGAGATCCATCACTCCGGGATAAATCCGGCTGAAAGCATCCCCCGGCCGCTTTGCTGAAAGACCTTTTCGCAGATCCCCCAGAAACAGGAGAATTTCCCGATGTGCCCGCTGAAGCTCCCCGGACTGCAGCTGACGGGTGTATTCCCCAATGCAGGAATTCAATGACAGCATAGACCCACCTCATTTTTCGTAGATTTCAACTCCATTATAGTTCCTGCGGGAGAAAAATCATCCCTGAACATAAAAAAAGTCCCAGTCTTTCGACTGGGATGATCTTACTGAGATACCGTGCACCTAACTCTGACAATGGCCTCCGAACGTTACCCAAAGAGTAAACTCAAAATAGGTTGGCCACGGCACACGAAACATTCTATTTATCGCTGCTACCTTCCGGTCCTGACGAGGTTCATAGACATCCGTTGCGTGGGACCCACTTATCAACGTCACTTTTGAGGGTCAGACCTCAAAAGCCAATGTCTCGGCTAGGAATTCAATCCTGCTGCAGCGGATTGCAGGTTACAGGGCACCGCTAACTCCCCATCTAGCACGGTAATGGCGGAGAGGATGGGATTTGAACCCATGATTGAGTTTCCCCAATACACGCTTTCCAGGCGTGCTCCTTCGACCACTCGGACACCTCTCCACATATGGGCCTACCAATACTTGGCGGGCAACACAGTTAATTTTATAGGAAAACCTCTGATTCGTCAACTCCATTTTAAGAAATTCCGCAAAATCAAAAGATCAAAGATCAATCAAAAGATCAAAAGATCTAATATATACCCTGGAGATGTCTATATGACAAAGAACATCCCGAAGGCTGCACTTACTTCAAAAATGAGTGCGACTCCGGGATGGTTCTATGTATTGTGTTTACCTCACTTCTGAATGGTAGCGCCTTTGTTCAGAAAGTTTGCCTTACAGACTTTCTTTTCTCTTCACCAGAGTCACCGCACCTGCCAGAATGAACAAAAATCCGAAACCGAAGATCAAGAAGTTGGAGCTGGAGCCGGCTTTAGGAAGAACCTGGGTCCACTGGGCATAAAGTACCAGATTCCCTTCCGTTATGGCAAAGGTATTGCCGGTTTGATAGAGCTTGCCGGAACCGTCTTTCTCGGTATTCCATCCTGCAAACTGATAGCCGTCTTTCGTTAAGGTATGGCCTAGGACCGTAACGCTTTCGCCCAGCACATAAGTTTTGCTGTCTACAGGTGCTGTTCCTTTCGCACCGCCTACATCATACGTTACGGTATAGTTTTCTTCTTCCCACTGGGCATAAAGCACCAAATTTTCTGCACCTAGTATAAATTTATCTCCAGGTTCATAAGCTATTCCCTTTCCATCTGCCTTGGTATTCCATCCCGTAAAACGGTATCCGGCACGAAGGAGCGTATTTTGTGGAAGAACCACTTCATCGCCCATGACATGTTCCTGATCTGCAGGAAGTGTTCCTGCTGTGCTGCCGTTGCTATTAAAGGATACCTTATACTGCACGGGTGTCCATTGCGCATAAAGCACGACATTCTCAGTTCCGATGGGAAGAAGATCTCCAGGAAGATAGGAATCTCCGGTGTTATCTTTTTTGGTATTCCAGTGATCGAAGGTGAACCCTAGTTTTGTCATCGTTCCAGTAAGAACATTTGCTTCATCCTCCATGTGGTACATGGTCCCATCTACAGGAGCTATTCCTTCAGTATGTCCATTTCCATCATAGGTGATGGTGTAATCGGAGAGCGTCCACTGTGCATAGAGCGTCAGGTCTTCGCTTCCAAAAGTATAAGTGTCTCCTGGCTTAAAACTTGTTCCCGTTCCATTGGCTTCTGTGTTCCAGCCGGCAAAATAATATCCGGGATTCAGGAAGGTATTGTCCAGGATTGCTGCAGTATCGCCTTTCAGATAAAGTGTTTCATCTGCAGGAGCTGTTCCACTTGTAGCTCCATTGCCGTCATAGGCAACCTTGTACTCTTTTGCCTTGTACTGGGCATAGAGAACGGTGTCTTCCGTGACATAAATGTCATCAGCTGGAGCAAAGTGTTCTCCAGTGCCATCTGCGATGGTGTTCCAACCCGTGAAAATCATTTCCTCTTTCACCGGGTCTGCAGGTTTGGTCACCGCCTGAGTATCTGAAAGAACAAAAGTGTGCTTGAGTAACACATCTTCGTCATAGAACTTTACCCCGAAAGCCTCATAAGGAATGGCAAAGCCATCGATCTCATCCGAAAAATCGGAGAGCTTTGTCGCGGCTCCTGTGGTGGTATTCAGTTCGTAAACCCCAGAAGTGCCGCCATTTTGATATAAAGTTCCATAAAGAATATTATTATCACGGTCAAAGGAGAGGCCCTGAGCAAAATTGATATCCACACCCAGTAGTCCAACGACTGTCAGTTCTCCGGTGTTCTTGTTCACCTTAAACAGCTGGTCTGTGCCGATATCTGTGGCATAAAGCTCTCCAGCGGCATTAAATGCACAGTCGATAAAAAGATTACTGCCATCGCCAAGTGAAAAGAGCTGTGCTACCGCAGCTGTCTCCAGATTGATCGAATAAAGCGCTGAGCCTGTCAGTACATAGGCCTTATTATCGATGGTATCGAAAGCAAATCCAGTGGTGGTCATTCCCGTGTTTCCCACAAGTCTTACTGTCCCTGTAACATAATCGACTTCGAAAAAGTTTCCGGCAAAGTCAATCATGAACAGCTGGTCACCAACGAAATCTCCCCCTGCCATGAATCCGTTTACTGTTCCATCATCTGCTTTGATAAGCGTTTGAGTGCCATCCGGAATACTTATTGATATTAGTCCTGTAGGATTTCCCACTCCGCTATACGCTCTCCATGCATAGCCTAGGGTCGTTTCTCCTGGTAAAGCTTGAACACGGATTGGGAAAAAATTCAGTGAAAATAATAGCATTAGGATGAGACTTGTAAATTTTTTTCTCAATTGGACCCCTCCTTATTAATGTATGCTGAATTATATGAATATTGTTTTATCTTCTTGTCTGTATTATAAACGCCCTTTTTATTGCTGTCCATAGGGCATCCGTGTTGCTTTCAGTTTTTTCTTTGAATTCTTTAGTTCTTCCTCTCAAAGAATAGTTTTGCCTATCTTGTTATTTTTATACATCAAGCCTGTTCATTGGAAAACCTGCATCAATCATTCCGATCCTTCATTGTGGCGATGGCTCCCCATACCGGCCACGTTGTCTCTCTGAAAAACCGGATCTATTGCAGCGTGTCCAGAAGGAGTATAAACCGGCGCATTCCGAGGCCCGTCAGGACCTCCAGATCAGCAAAGAAGAGGTCCTGAATTTCGAAGAAAGAAGGGTGGATAACGTATCCCGCCAGAGATATGTTATCCACCCTTCCTTCTTCGAAACAAACATTGACTGAGGAGCGATCCGATCATCCAAACATAACGTTAGTAATATACATTTTCCATTAACCCATTGAAATCGGGGCTGGAGAAAACTCTCCAGCCCCGCTGCTTCACTTTGTTATTCCAGATCGTGAAGGAACAGTCCGCTGCGAAGCTTCGGCTCAAACCATGTGGATTTGGGTGGCATGACCATGCCCGCATCGGAGATGGCGATGAGATCCTCAATGAGGGTGGGATACAGTGAAAAGGCCACCTTCATGTTCTTCTTTACCCGGGTCTCCAGTTCTTTCAGTCCGCGGATTCCGCCGATGAAGTCGATGCGCTTGTCCGTGCGGGGATCCTCAATGCCTAAGATGGGATGGAGCAGATTGTCCTGGAGAATCTTGCAGTCGATGCGCTTTAAGGGATCCTCGTCAAAGACGATATGGGGTTTCGCCTCCAGAACATACCAGCGGTCTTCCAGATACATGCCGAACTCATGCTTCTTCTGGGGTTTATAGGGTCCAGGCTGGGACGCCGGCGTCACGGTGAAGTTTTCTTCCACGGCTTGGATGAACTCTTTCTCCGATTTCCCGTTGAGGTCTTTCACCACCCGGTTGTAGTCCATGATCCGCAGCTCATTGCTGGGGAAAATCACCGCCAGGAAGTGGTTGAACTCTTCATCACCCGTATAGCCGGGGTTTTCTTTTCGCTTTTTCTCGCCCACCCGCACCGCGGAGGCTGCCCGGTGATGCCCGTCGGCAATGTAGAGGGACTCTACCTGGCTAAACTCTTCTTCCAGTCTCTGGATGACATCCTCATCCAGAATGGACCAGGCCTTATGGCCCACACCGTCCTCGGCGATGAAGTCGTAAAGGGGGGTATGGTTCTTCTGATACTCCTCCAGAAGCTTTGTGATGCTGTCTTTTGGCACATAGGTGAGGAAAATCGGTCCCGTATGGAAATTGGTCACTTCCACGTGGCGGATCCGGTCTGCTTCCTTGTCCGCCCGGGTAAACTCATGCTTTTTCACCACGTTATTCAGGTAGTCGTCCACAGAAGCCAGGGAAACCAGTCCCGTCTGGGGATGGCCGTCCATGACGAGGGTATAGATATAGAAGGCTTTTTTCGGCTCCCGGATGAGGGTGCCCTCTTCGATGAAGCGGAGAAGGTTCTCCCTAGCCTTGGCGTAAACCATTGGATCATAGAGATCGACTCCCGGTTCCAGATCGATCTCTGCCTTGTCCACGTGAAGGAAGGAGTAGGGATTGTCCTTGACCATTTCCCGAGCTTCCTCGGAATTCATGACATCATAGGGAAGCGCAGCCACTTTGTCCGCCAGTTCCGGCGTGGGGCGTACCGCGCAAAAGGGTTTGATTACTGCCATTTTCTTCCTCCTCAGGCGAAAAACTCCAGAATAATATTGACGATCTCTTCCCCGATGCGCTCCTGGGCCTCATCCGTGGAGGCACCGATGTGGGGCGTCATGGAAATCTTGTCATGGGTGTACAGCCGCTCGTTCTTCGTGGGTTCTTCCTTGAAGACGTCGATGGCCGCTGCGGAGACTTTTCCGCTGTCCAGGGCATCGCAAAGAGCTTCTTCATCGATGAGTCCGCCCCGGGCGGTGTTGATGAGGTACACCCCATCCTTCATCTTCTCGATTTCCTCTTTGCCGATGAGGTGCGGACGGTCAGCCAGCTTAGGCATATGGAGAGATATGAAATCCGCCTTCTGGAAAAGCTCTTCCAAGGTCACATAGGTATAGGGCTCATTCTCGGGATGGGGACCGCTGCGGTTGGTGTAGATCACCGTCATGCCCAAAGCTGCCGCCCGCTTGGCCACTTCCTTGGCAATGCGTCCGAAGCCGATGAGACCTAGGGTTTTGCCGGAAAGCTCAATGCCGTTGTAGTGCTTCTTGTTCCACTGACCCTGACGCATGGTCACATTGGCGCTGTGGATGAATCGGGCGATGTTGAACATATGGCCGATGGCCAGTTCCGCCACGGAAGCGCTGGAGGCGTTGGGGGTGTTGCGCACCCGGATCCCCTTCTCCTCGGCGTATTTCACGTCGATGTTGTCCACGCCGACGCCGCCGCGGATGATGAGCTTCAGCCGTCCGCCCTTCACCGCCTCATCAATGAGGGGTTCCCGGACCTTCGTGGCCGAACGGACCACGATGACATCAAACTCCTTGATTTTTTCCGAAAGCTCCGGCAGTTCGTAGTGGGCATCCACCACCTCAAAGCCTGCCTGGGTAAGTCTGGCGATGGCGCTTTGCTCCATGCCGTCAGCCGCAAGAATTCTTTTCATATTGACCTCCCTTATCCCTTTATACTTCGCTGTGCTTGGCTTCAAATTCCTTCATGAAATCCACCAGGGCCTGAACTCCTTCCACGGGCATGGCGTTGTAGATGGAGGCACGCATGCCGCCCACCGCCCGGTGACCCTTGAGGTTGGAGAATCCCTTGGCCGTGGCTTCCTTGACAAAGGCGTCATCCAGCTCCGGAGTCTCGGTGCGGAAGGTGACGTTCATCATGGAGCGGTCTTCCTTCAGCACGGTGGTCTTGAAGATTTTGCTGGAATCCAGGTAATCATAGAGCAGGTTGGCTTTCTTCTCATTGTTCGCCTTCAGCCCTTCCAGACCGCCCATGTCCTTCACCCAGTCCAGAACCAGGCCTAGGATGTAGATGGCGTAGGTGGGTGGGGTGTTGTACATGGAGTCATTGGCCACCATTTCCTGGTAGTTCATCATCACCGGGGTCAGGGGCTGGGGCTCTCCCACCAGATCCTCCCGGATGATCACCACGGTGAGACCGGCAGGGCCCATGTTCTTCTGGGCACCGGCATAGATGAGGCCGAACTTGGACACATCCACAGGCTCCGACAGAATGCAGGAGGACATGTCCGACACGAGGGGTACATTGCCCGTCTCGGGAATGTACTTAAAGGTGGTGCCGTAGATGGTGTTGTTGTGGCAGATGTGCACATAGTCCGCTTCCGGATCCAGGGTTAACTCTTCCTGTTTCGGAATGTGGTTGAAGTTGTCTGCCTTGCTGGTGCCGGCGAGACTGATTTTGCCGTACTTCTGAGCTTCCTTGTAGGCCTTGCCGGAGAAGCTGCCGGAAACGACGTAGTCCGCTTTTCCGCTCTTCACCAGAAGATTCATGGGAACCATGGCAAACTGCAGCGTCGCGCCGCCCTGGAGGAAGAGGACCTTGTAGTTCTCCGGAATGCCCATGACTTCCCGGAGCTTGGCCTCCGTATCCTTGATGATCTTGTCATAGACCTTACTGCGGTGGCTCATTTCCATGACGGACATGCCGGATCCCTCATAGTCGAGCATTTCGGCGGCTGCCCGTTCCAGTACCGGTACGGGGAGCATGGAGGGACCAGCGGAAAAATTGAAAATTCTTGTCATAGTATCTCTCCTCACATCATTTTATTCGGCTTGAATTAATTCCATTATGTCATCTCCGAAATGCTTGGACAACAGGATTTTCGGCTCCCTTTCCCGGATCCTCCCGCCCCAAGGCCGGGAAACCCCCTCTCTCTGGCTGAAGTCGAAATTTTCCCCTGTAACCATTTTCACTCTCCTGAATTGTGCCCTGAATTATTTCCAGATTCGCATTCTGCCCGGGACGTTTCCACTACAGATCCGCCGCCAGCGCCAGCTCCTCCTCCGGGTCATCGCTGCCGCCGCCTTCGCTCTCCTCGATGAAGACCTTCTCCACATAGGGGGAGGTCATGGCGTTGAGCATGCCGCCGTATTTCACATAGAAGCTGATGATGTCCCCCACGGCATAGATGTCCTCTTCCCGGGATACATCCAGGATCAGATGATCGGAACTGGCCCCCAAAATGCTGAGCTTGGGGTTCACGGGAATGATCCCCGAAGGATCCACGTCCTGCTTGCCCAGGGCCAGAATGGCCCGCTGGATAATCCCTCGGTCCTCGTGGCGGGGGATGTTTCCGAAGGCATCTCGGCCGATGCGCCCGTGGGGCACCGAGGGCTTTTCCTTCAGCTCGATGATCTGGGCCTTGAGAATGAAGGCATCCTCCTCCAGCCCGTCAAAATGCTCTCCAAAGGCCGTTTCCTTGCCTAGAAGAATCACCTCGCCCAGGCGCAGGTTGTTCACGCCGGGAGGAAACCCGTTTTCCTCTTCAATGAGATACACGCTGGAGGAGCTGCCCCCGGAGATGATCTCCACATCGAGATCATACTTCTCCTTCATCCGCATGGCGATGTCCACCAGGCGAAGGAGCGTTGTCTGCTCCGGAATGACGCCGCCAAAGCAGGTGAGATTTACCCCGAAGCCCTTGATCCGGATCCCCGGAATGGTCACGGCCTCTTTGATGAATTCCTCCACCTTGTGGTATCGAATCCCTTCCCGGTAATCCCCCAGATCCACCATGATGATGACCTGATGGACCATCTGGCGGCGGGATGCTGCCTTGCCGATCTCCCGTAGGGTGTCCAGTTCCGAATTGAGGCTGTAGTCACAGTAGGACAGCACATCCTCGATTTCGCTCTTCATGGGCAGGCGAAGAAGCACCTTCTTCACCGGCAGATGCGCCAACCGCTTCAGGTTCCGGATGCGGGCATCGGCGATGAACTCCGCGCCCCCCCGGAGCATGGCTTCGGCGATTCTAGGCTCCGCACTGAAACCCTTGGTCACCGCCATGATGGATATTCCCGCTTGCTTGAAGATCTCATGGACCTTCCGGGAATTGTTCTCGATTTTATCCAGATGAATTTCAATCAAGGGATACATGATCTACTCCCTCCTCATTCCAAAGTCCGATACTCTCCAGCATGAGCCTTTTGGCCGCCTCGGGATAGTGCCGGGACAGCACCCCCAGGGAGGCCAGAAGATAGTTCCGGTCCAGGAGCACTTTCGCTTCCTTTTGGGGATACAGCCGCTCCCCCCGGCCCATGGTCTGGATTTTTTCCAAAATGTACGCTGCACCCGGAAGCCGGGTGAGGGCTCCGCCGGTACCGATGATGAACTTCACCTCCGTGAGATCCTTGCCTTCCGCCACCCGCTTTCTTCCCGCCGATTCGCCGTAGAGATTCCGAAGATTTCCCGCATGCCGTTCCAAAGAGGTCTTCACCGCTTCCTCCGTGAGGCGAAGGGCCAGCGCGATCTCCTCCGGTTTTTGGGGCACCGGGGGCAGCTCTTCCACCTCACCAAAGCCCAGCCCTAGCTCCTTCCTTAAGGTTTCCTCGCCGATACGCTCCGCCAGGTTCATCCGGTTCACATAGATCCCCAGATCCCCTTCCACTGTGCGCTTGGCCTCGGGCTCCGGAGCCAGGAGGATCCGGTTGATCTCCTCGGATCCCGCAGTGACAGAATGAACATCCGTGGTGGCGCCCCCCACGTCAAGGATGAGGACATCCCCCAGCACCTCTTTCAGGATTTTCGCGCTTTCCATCACCGCGCCCGGGGTAGGCATCACCGAACCGGAGACCAGATCATACACATGCTCCATGCCCTGGGCATGGACAATATGTTTTTCAAACACCGCCTGGATGATCTTCCGGGCGGGCTCCACCTGGAGCACATCCACCCGGGGGTAGACATTGTCCGTCACATAGAGCTCCATGGGACTTCCGGAAAAGATCTCCCGGATCTCCTCCTGGTTTTCCACATTGCCGGCATAGATCACCGGCAGCGGAAGCTCCAGGCTCCGTATTTTTTCCGCATTTTCCAGGGCTGTTTCCCGTTCGCCGTAATCGAGCCCCCCGGCAATCATGATCATATTGGGACGGATCCTCTCAATTTTCTTCAAATCCGAGGCCTTCAGCCTTCCTGCCGTCACCAGCTTGATCACCGCCCCAGCCCCCAGGGCCGCTTCCCGGGAGGCTTTCACCGTCATATCCAGCACCAGACCGTGGACGGTCATCCGAAGGCCCCCCGCTGCGCTGGAGGTGGCCAGAAACTCCTCATACTCCAAGGTCTCTAACCCTAACTTTTGCTGAAGATCCGCCATGGCTTCCCGAAGGCCCACCCGAACATCCCCCTGGAGGGCTGTGGTCACCCCCTGGCCCTGGCCGAGAAAAGCGGGCTGCTGCCCATGGAGTCCTCCAAAGGCATTGACCACGGTGGTGGTGCTTCCAATTTCCGCCACTAAGACATCAATGTTCATCCCGCTTTCCCCCTTTCCAGATTCGTTCTCATTCCTTTTCCCGCCGGGCACGGCGTTCCTTCACCAGATAGGTGGCCACATGGGCCCCCTTGGTTCCCCGGCCAAAGCCCATGTCCACCCCGGATTTCACCGCCAGATCCGCGATGATCTGGGTGCCTCCGCCGATGAGGATGAGCTTGTCCCGAACCCCTTTTTCCGCCGCAATATCCGCCAGCTTCTTCAGGTTCTTGTAGTGGATGTTGTCGTGGCTGATGATGGTGCTGGCTAGGATAGCCTCCGCATGGGATTCAATGGCCGCATCCACCAGCTTCTCCACGGGAACGGAGGTGCCGAGATAGAGACACTCCACCCCGTACTTCTCAATGCCGCCGTGCTTGATGTCGATGATCTCACGAAGGCCCACGGAGTGTTCGTCATGGCCCAGGGTTCCCGCTACAATCTTTAAGGGGCGCTGGGCAATGTCCGCCCGGATTTCCTCTTCGGAGAGAAGTTCCGCTTTTGGCGCCAGGGTCAGGGTATTGGCATCGACGTCAAAGGCTAACCTTCCCTTGATCTCCACTAAGGTTCCTTCCGCCGCCTGCATCACCTGCTTGTGGACCACTTCCACATCGAGAAGACCCATGCGCTTTCCGATTTCCACGGCGGCCGCTTCCGCTGTCCGCTCATCCACGGGAAGCATCATGGTTTGGAGGATCACGCCGTCTCCCGCCCATTCCACCTCAGGCTTGATATGTTCTCTTTCTCGATACGGGGCTGTTTCCTTCAGCCGCACCGCCACCTGATCCTCAGGATCCAGTTCGTCAATGTAGACAATCTTCTCCGGGACGGTGAAGGTGTCTCCGCCGATGGCGTCCTCAGGATGGGCCCACTCCTCCGGCACATGGTTTACGCCGAAAAAGCCGCTGACGGGGGCGAAGTAGTCCGCCGCCTTGGGGTAGACCGTCCCTTCGCCGAGACCCCCGGCGATCTTCCGGACGATGCCGTCGCCGTTGCGCTCCGGATAATAGCCGGAGTCCACAAAGAAGCCCTGTTCCACCGCCTGGAAATAGCCGCCCACTTCTAAGATTTCCTCCAGGAAGAGCACCGCCCGTTCCTGAATCTCCCGGACCTTTTCCCGAAGGGGGCCGTCTTTCTTCAGCTCCACCATATCCAGGAGCCCGTCCAGGCCCTGGAAGGCCTGCTTCGCCGTGCTGACGGCGGCAATGTTGTTGTAGTGCCAGGGCACGTTGCGTCCCTCATCGGGGGTGATGGTGGACTGGATGTCCGCCCCCGTGAGCTCCGAGATGAGGAGATTGAGGACATGGGTTACTGTGGCTTCCCGGGTGTCCGACTCCATATACTTCGTATTCTGCTGGGCCCGCATGCGGTATTCGCTGAAGAACTCCCGCAGGGCCACGGCATAGGGCAGATCCAGCCGCATGGAGGGCGCCGGCGGCGCTGTAGGCGGCACGGTGCTGAGGCAGATGTTCTCCTTTTTGATCCCCGCCTTCACGGAGAACACGGAGTTTAGCGCATGCTGCACCATGAGCTCCGGCAGAACCTTCCAGGCCTCCCGGGCTGTGGCGTTGGCATTGTGGGCGCCGTCGATCTGGGCTAGCCCTCCCAGGGCCATGACAGCCTTGGCATAGCCCGCATCCACAAAGGAGCGCACCATGTTGATGTTGCGGTAGAGGATATTGTACTGGGGATCCTGATGGGCCCCATTGACCCCTTCCTCCACGAACATGACGGCGATTTCCGGTCCCGCCACCCCAGAGACATAGGAGTGGAAGTTAATGGGCCTTCCCACCTCATCCTCGATGAGATCCAGGGCCTTGCGCTGGGCCCGGACCTGCTTGCGCGTAATGGGAATGCCGCCGATGCCCTGGGGAGTTCCTTCGATGAGCCCGTCATAGTGGCTCTGGCCCGCGGTACGGATGACCATGATGTGGTCCGCGCCATGCCAGGCCGCCATGCGCATGCGCCGAATATCGTCTTCGAAGCGTCCCGAGGCGATTTCCGTGGTAATCACCGGCCGGGGCTGGGGATCAATGCCCCCGAAATATTTTGCCGAGGGCAGGCTCTGGCTTTGGACCAAAGACTCGCTCATTTCCCGATAGGTGAAGGGCCCCAGCTGAAGGTTCTCCACCTTTTCCCGCCAGTGCCATCCCCGTCTTCGGGGGCGGTACTGGTCCAGATCCTTCAAAATCCCTTCGATGTTTAGTTTTTCATCCTTCTTCAGCATCACTTTCCCCCTCCCAGAAACAGCCGGACCGCCAGGTCCCCATGCTGTCCCTCGGCCATTTCCCGGCCCACGTCCCGATAGGAGCGCCCCAGCTCCTGGGCCACCCGCAGGACCACATGACCAGCACCCCGGTTAAGAAGTCCCCGATCCAGACAAAAGTCCGTGAGGACTTTTGCCTCCAGGCTGGAAAAGCCCATGCGAAGGAGCACAGACCGCTCCACAGAAGGCGTTGTATTTTCCTGGGACAGGGTGACCAAGGGGGCCACGATCTCCTCCGCCAGGGCAAAGAAGCGGGCCTTCAGCTCCTCATCGCTGAGTCCCTTTAAATGTTCTCTTCGGATTTCATAATCGTCGTTTCGTTTCTGTGCCATCCTTTTATCCTCTCTTTGCATCCTCCGCACAAACGGGTATCCCCAGTTCTTCGAGGGTCTTCACGACAAATTCTTCGCTACCCCGGGTCTCTTCCTGTAAAAATTCCAGGTCCCGGGCCGTCACTTGGGTGACCTGCCGCTGGGTCACCAGGTTTTTGATGAGGGAGCGGCGCAGGCTCTCCAGATCCTGGGGCCGAAGGCCGATGAGTTCCGGCGATGCCGGAAGAATAATGGATTTTCCGGGAATTTCCTCCTCGGGATTTCCAAAACCCACGGTGATCCCGTGATCCCGGGCAAAGGCCAGCTGAGCCAGCGGGTGTTTTCCCGCCCCGGTGTACTCCGTCTCCTGGACCACAAGAATGTCCGTGGACTTCAAGGTCCGGGCCAGGGCAAAAGCTGCGGTTAGCGAGGTATTCCCCGCCGGTCCCCGCTCCATGCCTTCCAGCTGGGCCAGGGCTTCCGTCATGTAGAACACTTCTCCCTGCTTCACCAGGTAGTACTCGTCCATGTACCGAAGGGCCCGGGCGGCGCTTCGGGGCACATCGGAGCGGTCGGGGTACGCGGCAAAGGGAATTCCGAAGCCCGTATGGCCCGTGGTGAAGGACTTCTTATTGAAATCCACATCCGAGGCCATGTGGAGGCCGGAAAGATCCACGCTGACGCCCACCACCTTGGTGTTCCAGGCCCCCGCGGCCTGGAGGCCCCGGGCCGTGCCCGTGAGGTTTCCGCCCCCGGCGTGGGTGGCTAGGACCACGTCGGGATCCTTGCCGTAGCGTCTTCGGACTTCCTCGGCGATTTCCAGCCCCAGGGTTTCCACCCCGCGGATGCCGTAAGCGGAGTAGAGGGAGGCATTGAAATATTCCGTCTCTTCCAAAATCTTTAAAAAGGTGTAGAAGAGCTCCGGCCCCACGGTGAGCTGAATGACCTCAGCGCCCAGAGCTTCGCATTTTCGCTGCTTCTCCAGTATCTCCGGCTGTCCTTCGCCTCGACTGTCATAGCATTCCTGGACCACGATGCACTGGAGGCCGTACCTCGCCGCCTGGGACGCCACGGCGGCGCCGTAGTTTCCGGAGGTGGCGGTGACCACGCCTTTGTAGCCCAGTTTTTTGGCCATATGCACGGCTAAGGATGCCCGCCGGTCCTTGAAGCTTCCCGAAGGATTCGCCGCCTCGTCCTTGATGAGGATCTGGGCGCCGTAGCCTTCCGGGGAGAGCTTTCGGGCCAGGGCCGTGAGGTTTTTCGCCTCAATGAGGGGGGTGTTTCCCACGGCGGCTTCCCGCTGAATCACCACCGCTTCCTCCAGCGTAATACCCACGTCCTTCATCATGGCTTCATAGTCGAAGGCCAGAGGAGTTTCCTCATACCGGGCATAGTCCATGCCCAGGGCTTTTTTCATGATTTCATTTTTTCGGCCCATGACGGCCCCATAGCTCATATCCTTATGCATGTTCATCCTCCAAGAGGGCCCTGAGGGTAATCCCGATCTCCAGAAGCTCCGGGATGAATTCTTTGCCGTAGCCATAGTCATAAGTGGGGTTTTCCCGGGTAAGGGTTCCCGTCACCCTTCGACCCGTGAGGGTTCTAATCTCCACCTGCTCCCCCAGCCGTGCCTCTTTTAAAAGAAAGCCCTTCAGCCGCATCTCCAGAGGGACCCTTTGGGTTTCCGGCGGAAGGTTTCCCGTCCGCTCCTCGGGCCTTAAGATAATTTCCCGGATTTCCACCCAGGTGTCTGACTTCACCATCGTATCTGCCTCCTAAATATGGTTTCGGAAATCGTCCATGATGGCGTGGGCCACGGGAAGATCCGCCATGGTTTTCAGGCCCGGGGCAGCCTGGAGCACCAGAGGAATGACGTTCACCGCCGCTGCGATGGTGCCGATGCCCCCGGGCACTTCCGGCGTAATGACCATGGACAGGTTGGGGTCGCCAAAAATCTCAATGTAGTCCCCGGTGCCGATGCCCTCCAGGTCCGGACGGACCTGCTGGGGATGCTCCAGGGTGATGACGGGTTTTCCGTCCTTAAGGGCCACGGCCGTATGGTTGCATCCCGCCACATTTCCCGCTTCCACCACCACTTCCGGGGTTTCCCGGCGGACCTTGGACACGATGGGTTCCCGGGTCTGGACGATTTCATCGTAGGAAAGCCCCAGGGCCTTCGCCACCATGGGGATGGACTGCAAAAAGCCCACATGGCCATAGATGGTTCCGTCTTTCACCCCTTGGGTGAATTCTTCCACGGTGCGACCCACGCCCTGCTCCTCCATGACCGTCTTCCCGAAGGGGGACAGGTCATTGACCCGGCGGGCCCGGATGGAGTCCACCCGGCGGACACCTAGGGAAAGCTGGATAATGAGAGTATCCAGGATAAAGCCCGGGTTGACTCCCGTGCCCAGGACCGTGACCCCGTGGACCTTGGCCAGCTCATCGATTTCCCGGCTGAGCTTCGGCTCTGTGACAAAGGGATAGGCCATCTCCTCGGCAATGGTGATGACCTGGATTCCCCGGCTCACCAGGAAGGAAATTTCCTCCACCACGCCCCGGACGAAGGAATGAATGGCCAGGATGCAGACATCGGGTTCGGTCCTCTCCACGATCTCCTGGGGATTGGCACTCACCGGGATGCCCATTTTTTCCCGTCCCAGGTAAACCCCCAGGTCCATGGGCTTTTCCAGCCTCCGCTCGATGCCCCCCACCACTTCTACGCCTTCCTTGGTCAGAAGCATGTCCACCATGCCTTTGCCCATATTGCCCAAACCCCATTGAATAACCCGAATCTTCTCCATGTAAGTTCCTCCTTCACTTATGCAGGTTCCATACGAAGGCTTGCCACCAATCCGCCCCCTGACCCGAGGTCAGAAATAATGAACTTATATTTATAAAGATTTATGTATCTTAATAAAATATTTCATTTTAATATGGCATTTATGCATGTAAACCTTTTTATTCACTCAAGATAAGCATATCAGATCACCTTTGGTTTTGTAACCCCCTGGCTGAGGGGATATCCGAATATCCCCCACCGGAAAAGCCCATGGCGGGTGAAGCTCCCGCAATTCTTAAGGACAATTCATGGAAATTACAGAATGGCTTCATGATTATCCACTGTCTTTCCAAGAATTTTGCCCTACAATGAAAGGAGAAACCACAAAAGGAGAGCATTATGGACCTTACGCAGATCATCGACTTTCTCACCCATTTGGATGTCCACATCGCCGATCTCATCGGCCAGTACGGCTTCGGGGTCTACGCCATCCTCTTCCTCATCATCTTTCTGGAGACGGGGGCCGTCGTCATGGCCATCCTTCCCGGAGATTCCCTCCTGGTGGGGGCCGGAGCCTTTGCCGCCACGGGGGATCTCAGCCTATTCGTTCTTCTTCTGGGCTTTTTCCTGGCCACGGTGGCCGGAGACTCCCTGAATTTCCACATCGGCCGGTACTTTGGCCGCAAATACCGAAGCAGCCGGTTTGAAGACCGGACGCTCTTTAAGTTCATCAACAAGGAAAACTTCGAGAAGGTCCAGGGTTTTTTTGACCACAACGGCCGGCGCCTTTTCCTGGGCTCCCGCTTTGTTCCCGTGGCCCGGGCCCTGACTCCCTTCACCGCAGGATTTACCCAGGCTGATTTTCGCCACATTTCCCCCTTCCTGCTCCTGGGCAATGCTTTCTGGACCGGCCTCTATGTCTCAGTGGGCTTCTTCTTCGGCCAGATGTCAGGCTTCCAGGGAAAGTTCCACTACCTGATTCTTCTCATTTTCCTCATTTCCATGCTTCCGGCCACGGTGTACTTTATCCGCCGGCAGCTGAAGAAGGGTGAATAAGGAAACGAAAAACTCCTCCCATACAAAAAGGACCGCATCCGTTGATGCGGCCTTTTTGTATGGGAGGAGTTTTGTGAAAAAGAGATTACGCTTTACAAATGTGGATTCCGAAGACCTACTCATCGTGCTTGGCAATGGCGCTGGGATCGCTCTGTCCTTTGCCGTCGGCCCGGAGCACCAGGAGCATCCGCAGTACCTCGGAGATAAGGCACAAGATAGGCAATTCCGCTAAGTTTTTTGACTCCTAGCATGGAGCCAACGATAAACGTCGATAGTGATCCCGGCATCGGACCTCTGCCATATTTTGGAAATCCAAACTTCTCCAACCCCTGCAAGAAAAACGAAGTTCTCCGATGACAGCTGAAAATAAAGGCTTGAGTACTATTGATCGAAGACACTTCACCTGTAACTTCATTAATGTTCTATCTGAATCACGAAATTAATCCACCTGATACTCTTTACCAATTTCTCAGACACTATTTGCAATTTTGCTTTCCAAGACTTCGATGATAAAGCTTTTTCATCTGTATTTATAAATGCTAGACTTTCCTACTATTCGCCCCATTCACCTTGACAGCCAGGACTCCATTAACGCTAAGTCACAAAGATAAAAAAAAGACCAGGCTTACACCTGATCTTGGAGTGCTTACTTACCGGTAAAAGATTTCGCTGAGGGCTTCCACATGTTCAAATTCAATGGGTTCGCCGTTGAGTAAAAACTGTACGCCATCCACCCATCGGCCGCCGTATTCCCGCTGGAGGAAGGTCTCGCTGAGGGCCATGATGGTTTCCAGTCCTCCCGTGGAGCCTTGGAAGTAGTCATAGGTCCAGGTTTTCCCCGTATCCGTTTCCTTAAGATTTACGATGAGGATCTCTTTTCCTTCCACGGTGTTGATCTTCGTGGCTTCCATGGGAAGTCCGCCGAAGAACTTGGCACTGAGCTCCGCCCCTAGGAGATTCATCTTGGTGAGGAGCGGCTCGTCGGTTTTCACCACCACGGTGGAAATCTGGGACGTGACCCCTTCCTCATTGGAGCCAAAGACCGGCAGGGTTTCCTCATCCTCCCCGGGCACGGGGGTATCGGGATCTTCTCCGGGAACAAAACCCAGACGGATGAGCTGCTGTTCATAGACATCCCGCTCGCTGGTCACGGTGGCGAGCTTGTCCTCCAGCGCCGTGAGCTGTCCGGTGAGCACATCCACCTGTTCCTGCAATGCGCTATTATCGGCCTGGAGTTTCTCCATCTCCTTAGCACTGCCGGAGCATCCGGTAAGCAGCATTATGCCAATGAGCACTGCCATTCCCAAAGTCCATGTTCGTTTCATGTCATCGCCTCCGCTTCCACACCATTTGATCTTGTCTTCAGTATAGCAAATCCCAACGGATCTGAACAGTTCCAGCCCCCGCCCATGGCGGATTATGGCCGTTGGGGTTCCTTTATCCGAATTCGGTTCCGGCAAATAAGCCATCGCTTATCCATATCACGAGTGAAATTAGTACTAAAAACCAAAAAATAATATCAAAAAAAATAGATTCTATTAACTTCGATACCTTATGAAAATCAACAGCTTTCGAACCTTATGACAAGGAAATTCTGCTGAAACACTTCCCCGAACATGATTCATTCCCCTGTCTCCCTCGGAGTATTATGGTTCTTGTAAGGTGCTGTGGTATAATAATTTAAAAGCAGAAAAGAGGTGTTCTATGAATCCCGTAGCATTTAATTTGTTTGGCATAGATGTCATGTGGTATGGCGTACTCATCACTCTGGGTGTCCTCGTGGCCTTTGGCATTGTCTATATCAACTGCAGAAGAAGCGGAGGCACCATCAGTTTTGATGACATCACCGACGCCTTCCTCTACGCCTTCCCCTTAGCCCTCATTGGTGCCCGTCTCTACTATGTCCTCTACGAACTGGAGAACTACAAGACGCTGGCGGATGTCCTCAACTTCCGAAACGGGGGGCTGGCCATCCACGGGGGACTCATCGGTGCCGCTGTCGGGGTCGTCATCTATAAGTTCGTGAAGAAGAAGACCGTGAAGGAAGTTCTTTCCATGGCGGATGCTGCAGCTCCCTCCATCATCCTGGCCCAGGCCATCGGTCGCTGGGGCAACTTCATGAACCAGGAAGCCCACGGCGGACCGGTCTCTGAAGAATTCATTAAGCGGTTCCCGGAGTTTATTCAAAAGGGCATGCTCATCAAGGGAACCTATTACCATCCCACCTTCCTCTATGAGTCCCTGTGGAATGTCCTGGGATTTATCATCCTCATGTACATCTTCGGAAAGCGAAGAAAGAACGAGGAAGGCGTCACCCTTTATGCCTATATGATCGTGTACTCCATCGGCCGCTACTTCATTGAAGGCATGCGCACCGACAGCCTCATGTTCATGGGCATGCGCCAGGCGCAGCTCATTTCCCTAGCCGCGATCCTCTTCGGCATCATCATGATCGTCATCACCAAGCGAAGAGCAAAAAACCAGATTGGATCTATTGTTTAGTCCTTGGAGGCTTCCTGTAAAGGGAGCCTCTTTTTATTCTTTCCTTTTCTACCTCCAATGCCTTCCCTCCCCAAGCACCTCATTGACTTGAGTCCTTGATAATACTATAATAACTAGTGTCCAAGCCTTCATAGTTAAATGGATATAACAAGCCCCTCCTAAGGGCTAGTTGTGGGTTCGATTCCCGCTGAGGGTACCATTAACTTTACTGATTTCATAAGTAATCATCTTTAATTACTAATTTTGATCAGTTTTCGATTACTTTAATGTTGAAAGGTCTGGGATTCTCCTGTGTGAGTATCCCAGACCTTTATATTTAATATGCAAAATCAAAACATTAATTTAAAGATATCAAATCATGATTTGTGTGAATAGTGATGCCTTACTTCTTCCATCAGAATAAATTAGCTAATTGATCGAAACCAATGTCACCGTATCGTTCGTGAAGGAGGCTATACCATACGCTGTTTTTTTAACCGTTGCATTAAATGCATTTTTCGCTGAAAACTGCGTTTCAATCCACAAATCGCCAATTTCGACTGTTGCATCAATGTTTGTTGCTTTTAGTCTTTGATTCAAATCATCACGGATTGCCTCTTCGGAAATCTCCACGAATGAAGTCTCAATATGATCGAAAGAACTCTCATCATTAAGATTTTTCTTGATCAGTTTAACAAGATTCTTATGTGAGCCATCGAAAATTCCGAACTGCCCATTCACCCAATCATGATGAGAATCTATTTTTGTCTGAGCACGGTCGTTTTTTATCATCTCAGGACTCACTGTAGTAAAGATTGAAGCATTTGATGATGTTTCAATTTCACTTAAATCGACATTCTTCCCAAAAGTCCCAGAAATATTGGAGATGATCATGTTCACTCCATCATAGGTCACATCGAGCGAAGCAATAAGCTCATTTCCAAAACTATGCTCCAACATAATTTTTTCCACATGCCAACTTTGCTTATCCTTCGGTGTCCAATCACCAGTATATATTACCCTTAAGTAATATTTGTAGAAATTTCCAGAAGTATCCTCATAACGATGAAACTTGGTGACATCATATGTATTTCCATCGGGTGCGAAAACATCTGTAGCGAAATAGTTAGTAAACAAAACAACAGCTGCTCTTTGAGCATTAACTACAGGAAAAACAGCTTCCAACGCTTCCGCTAAAGCCTCTTCAGTACTTGGGTCTTCTTTTCCGGGTTCCTCAGAAGGCGTTTCTGCATCAGAGTTTTGCCTAGGAAAGGTATGATAGGAAATGATAACTTCAATATCCATAGGGAACCATTCTCCCTCTGAGTATTTTACATCTCCTCCAATAGATACTGATTCTACCTCTCCGTCTTTTGTAAGCCATCCAGTGATTAAATCTTCAACTTTCTCAACTTTTATGTTCGTAAAACCATTCTTCTCGAACAACTCGATAACTTCTAGGTAGTCGTTTCCCTCCTGGGCACTTGAGGTGGAAGGGGTCTTGACTTGACCCGTTCGATCTGTTGTATCTTTACTGCATCCAACAACAAGAATAATCATGATACATGCGACAATTATACTAATAGTTTTTTTCATAAACTTAACCCCGCATTTCATTAATATCATTGAATCTAATATACTTGCAAAATGAAAACTACATTACGGCAAGAAATATATAGAATATCACTTTTTACTTATAAGAGTACTTATCAAATATTCTTGAAGCCAATTAACGATCATGAATGATTTATTCTTAGAGTAATTAAAATGTATTTACCATACTTACCATCCTTTCATTTTAATTTTAAATTTGTTTTCATTTGGTGATAATGGAGTGTCATATTATTTAAGGTATTTACACTCACAGAATCATTCATTATGTATTAAAGTTACGAGATAACCGTATATTGCTTATTACAATTTGTATTTATATAATATTATATTTTTGATATTTTAATTATATTTGCTTTGTGATTACTTTACCATTCTTTTTTGAAAAATGCAATTCTTCAACCACAAATCTAACTCAACGTCAGAAGCAATATAGAATCTAAAATACGATTATTAATACATCTTTTTTTATCGTTTCTATCTTACTTAAAATTAAAGTTTTTCACTTTTCAACTGAAATAATGGCTTTTTAACATATTTTTATTCAAAAGAGATTTCTATTGGATCTCAATGTTTTACTTATGCTATAATATTAGTGATATCATAGGTTCATTTCAGGCAAAAATATAGTAATGGAAGGTAGAAAAAATGGCAAAAAAACCAGGAAGCACCTACAAAATTCTACTGACAATCCCTGAAACACTGAAGAAAGAACTCCAGCTGGAAGGCAAAGAGCAGGCCCGTTCCCTGAACAGCTACATGCTCTGGGTCCTGGCTAACCGGACTACGGAAACAAAACCCGAGTAATCCGGCTCATCATCCCGCACTTTTTCCCCGCATTTTGCGGGGATTTTTTTTGGATTTTATCCAAGCCTTTGGCTCTCCCTCTCTATGAAGTGCTTCAGCATGAAAATAACCGGAGGATCCCCTCCGGTTATTTCCTGTCTCTTTTGCATTAAGGATTCTTCTAACTAACGACAGGGACTGCTCAGCAATCCTCATCACGGGACAGGGCCTTGATCAGCTCATAGGTAATGCGGGTGTCCACATCGGCCATATGTTGTCCTTCCCGGGCGATCTGGAAATAGTCCGCCAGGGTCCCCAGTTTGTAGTTTTCCACCTGGCGTACTTTGCCCTTGGCCAGGCGAACCGTATCGATGAGCATGTTGGGAATGGACCTTCCCAGGGTTTGCCTTGCATAATGCTGAAGAAACCCGTAGTCAAAGGAGACATTATGCCCCACCATGGGCAAATCCCCCAGGAAACGAAGATACCCTTCCAGCGCCTGGGCTAAAGGGATCCCTTTTCGCACATGCCGGTCCGTAATTCCTGTGAGCTTGGTGATAAAGTAGGGAATGGGTCGGTCCTGAAGAATATAGGTGCTGTACTCCTCCACAATCTCGCCGCCCCTGACTTTCAGGGCGCTGATCTGGAGGATGCTGCATTTCTCGCAGGAAAACCCCGTGGTTTCAATATCCACGATGACAAATTCCCCATGGGGGATGATGGCCGTTGGAGAATGCATAGTTTATAACTCCTTTCAATGGAAAAACGAGAACGCCCCCCTGGGGCGTTCCACAGGACATCTATCGGTTGTTCTTGGGAAAATTCCGGTTGGAATAGAGCTTCTGCATCCGTCTCTTCTTTCTTCGGCGAAGGTTGATGGTCCGAACCACAAGGATGAGGAGGGCAAATGCCCCTACAATCCCCAGGAGAACTTTCCCCAGGACCTTCAACCGGGCTCCCCAGACTCCACCAGGCTTGTTGGCTTCTTCGGAAAGAACTTCAGACTCCACATCCACATCCTGATCCGCCAGAAGGTTCACCCTGCCGACTTTCTGGCCGCCCAGCATCACGGACACTTCGCCCACCTTCTCGCCTTTTACCACATTTTCCTTCAGGTCAATCTCCTGATCATAATGCAGTTCAAATCCGGAGGCCGCCGCACCATTGGCGGTGGCATAGTAAAAATCTTTCTCTGCCACCAGGTTCAGCACCTGCTGTTTCTTCAGGGGAATCTGCTTCATCACCTGACCTGCGGCATAGACCTTCTGGACAGAGAATGTTGCAAAGGCCCACTCGAAGAGAAGTCTCGTCTCTTCCCAATAGTTGGTCTGGTTGGCTGCCCGCATGACGGTCACCACAAAACGCTTCCCGTCTTTTTCGGCCACCGCCGTATGGGAATAGCCCGCTTCCGGCGTCCATCCGGTCTTCGCCACCACCGTGGGCTCATAGTAGAGCTTATGCCCCTTGGTCAGGAGGGCGTTCTTATTCGTCGCCCATCGGTTCAGCTCCGGTTCCAGGTTCGTGGTGGACAGCTTATAGGAATACACATGGTCGATGGCCACCAGGGTGGGGTTTTCCGACACCGCCCGGGCGATGAGGGAAAGATCATAGGGCGTGGTTTTATGGTTGGGATCCGTCAGTCCCGACGGATTGGCAAAATTCGTGTTCAGGCATCCCAGCTCCCGGGCCTTTTCATTCATGAGCTTGGCAAACTCTTCTTTCGTGCCCGATATGGCTTCCGCCAGGGCCAAGGCCGCATCATTGGCGGAATGGAGAAGCAGGGAATACAAAAGATCCTGGACGGAGACAATCTCCCCTTCCTTAAAGCCCATGGATGCTCCCTCGGCAAAGGGAGGATTGGGGCCAATGGTGATCATCTGATCCAGTTTCAGGTGATCCATGGTCAGGAGCGCCGTCATCATCTTTGTGGTGGACGCTGGCATATACTGCTGGAATCCGTTTTTCTCATACAAGATCAATCCGCTTTGGGCATCCATGACCACAACCCCTTCAGAAAGAAGGGACGGCACCTGGGGCGGATTGGGGATACTCAACGGAAGGTCCACGGCTGCCGCTTCCCCGGCAGGGGTTTCCACGGAAGGAGTCTCCACGATTGTTTCTGTTGCATAGACTGCCAAGCCTTGGGCTGATGACAAGAGCACCGCCAGGCTCAGGAGACCGGTTATCATCTTCTTATAGATCATCTTCTCACACCTCATAAAAAATTATAGCAAAAAACCCCTGTCCTCACTAGGATTTAACAAAGAATCCCGAAAATGTTTGCACAGGGGCAAAGGGAAGAGGTTTTACGGAGTAACCCCGCCCTCCCTTCTGCCTGACCTCCGGCTTTTCCCCTGGCCCACTTGCCATCCGGGGAAAAATCTACCATAATGAATAAAGAATCAACCCTGAAAAACAACGAAATGAGGTTCATTATGGAACATCCCTTCATCCCCGTCATCATCGGAACCGATATTAATGCTTACAATATGGCCATTTCCTTTCATGAGGAATACGGCATCAAACCCGTCGTCGTGGGCCGCGTCATGCTGCCCTTCACGGAACTGAGCTCCATCATCGGCGCTCTGGAGATCCATAAGGATCTCAACGAACCCTCCGCCTTTGCCCGCATTCTTCTGGACGTGGCCCAGCGTCACGAAAAACCCGGAAAGAAACTGATCCTGGTGGGCACCAATGATCCCTACGTCCGGCTCATCATTCAGAACCAGGAGCTTCTGAAGACCCGCTACCTCATGAACTATATCACGGAAGACCTCATGAACCAGCTCTATGTGAAGAAAAACTTCTATGAGCTCTGCAAGGACCACGGCATCGATACCCCCGCGACCTTCTACCACTCCTGCAAGGACACAGCGCCCTTTGCTGAGGAGATGCGCTATCCCGTGATTCTAAAGCCCAGCAACGGCGTGGAATACTACAAGCATCCCTTTGAAGGCGCCCAGAAGGTTTACCGTTTGGGAAGCCTGGAAGAAGTCAACGAGGTCATCCAGAAGATCACCGCCAGCGGGTACCGGGAGGATCTCATCATCCAGGACTACATCCCCGGCGATGATTCCTACATGTGGGATGCCGTTTACTATGCCGACCAGCAGGGAAAAGCCCAGCTCATCACCTATGCCCAGGTGGTTCTCCAGGAGCATACGGTGACGGCCATCGGCAACTACACCGCCCTCATCACCCGCTTCAATGAAGAGATGATGACCAAGCTCGTGAATTTCCTGGAAGATCTCCACTACGTGGGCTTCGCCAACTTCGATCTGAAGTACGACGAGCGGGACGGAAAGTTCAAGGTCTTCGAGGTGAATATCCGTCAGGGCCGTTCCAGCTACTATGTCACCTTCTGCGGCCACAACATGGCCCGCTACCTGGTGGATGATCTCATCTACGGAAAGACCAAACCCCTGACCTACCTGAAGGAAGACTTCCTCTTCACCGTAGTTCCCAAGTATGTCCTGAAGAACTTTGTGGAAAACCCCCAGATCAATGGGGAAATCCGCACGCTGATCCGGGAAGGAAAGTGGGGCAATCCCCTCTTCTATAAAAATGACCATCACTTCAAGCGAAAGCTCTACATGATGGCCCGTCAGGTCAACTATGTGAAAAAATACCGCAACAATACGTGGTAAGCATACCCCGAATCGAAAGGATCCGCTTGCCGGATCCTTTTTCGTCCCTAAGGAGCGAAAAGTTATGGAGACAACCCCCTCCCCCTCCTGGAAAAAAGACACGATCCTCTTCCTTTCCAGTCAGGCCATTTCCCTCTTTGGCTCATCTTTAGTATCCTATGCCATCTTATGGTACATCACCCTGTCCACCAACTCCGGCATCATGCTCATGATCTCCACCCTCTTCGGCTTTCTCCCCCAGCTCATGGTGGGGATCTTTGCCGGCGTCTGGGCCGACCGGTTTCCCCGGAAGTATCTCATCATGATCGCCGATCTGGCCATCGCCTCAGCTACTTTCGGCCTGGCGGTACTCTTCTGGCAGGGCCATGAGAGCTACACGGCCATCTTTGCCGTTTCCTTCATCCGCTCCCTGTTCACCGGGATCCAGACCCCTGCGGTCAGTGCGCTTCTCCCCCAGATCGTCCCCAAGGACAAACTCATGAAGGTCAATGGCATCAACCTGGGCGTAGAGTCCGTCATGCTCCTTTTGGCCCCTCCCTTAAGCGCTCTCCTGCTCAGTTATGCCGGCCTGTCCCTGGTCTTCTTTCTGGATGTCCTCACCGCCCTCACGGCCGTGTTTCTCCTTCTCCGGCTGAAGGTCTCCGCCCATGTCAAAGCCCGGGAAAAGCAGACCGTCAGCTACCGGGAAGACCTCCTCCAGGGCCTTCGCTATGTGGGCAAAAACCGCTTCATCCTTTCCCTCATCTTATCCCGCCTTTCCGTCTACTTCCTTGTCTCCCCCGTGGCTATGCTGACGCCGCTTTTAGTGGCCCGAAGCTATGGGGAAGAATACTGGCGCCTGACCCTCAACGAGGTATCCTTCTTCGGCGGTCATATTCTGGGGGGATTTCTCATCGCCCTGTGGCCCGGCTTCAAAAACCGGACCCGGACCTTCGGCGTGGCCCTGCTCCTTTTGGGAATCCTCACCTCGGGCATGGGGCTGGCCACAACCTTCTGGCTTTACCTGGCCTTCATCGCCGTCATGGGTCTTGTCATTCCCTATTACCATACCCCCATCACCACTCTTCTCCAGGAGGTGGTGCCTGAGGAGAAGCTGGGCCGGGTGTTCAGCCTCGTTAATGCCTCCGCCGCCATGATGCCCC
The DNA here is from genome assembly GCF_018128025.1 of Proteiniclasticum sediminis. Lineage (GTDB taxonomy): Bacteria > Bacillota > Clostridia > Clostridiales > Clostridiaceae > Proteiniclasticum > Proteiniclasticum sediminis. The sequence goes on from NZ_JAGSCS010000015.1 coordinate 33,317, forward strand.
TGGGCATGCTGATTTTCGGCCCCTTATCGGACCGGGTGACCATTGAACAGCTCCTCCTGGTCTGTGGTCTTCTCATGACCCTCCAGTCCATCCTGGTACTTCGGAACCGACATCTGTTGAGCTATAAAAATCAGACTTTCTAGCAAACGCAATAAAAAGAGGTTCTCCAAGCGGAGAACCTTCTTCAATTTACAGCAGATTTTCAGCGTCCCGGGTCAGCTCATCCATGAGCTTGGCCACCGGTACGATCTCCTCCACTCTCCAGGCATTGCTTCCCGCAAAGAGAAGTCCCGTTTCCCCCGTGGCAGAATGCATGAGGGCATCGGAGATGCAGTAGGGCGTGGTCCGGGGATCACAGGGAACGAGGCAGTTGTAGCAGCGCTTCACCGGAATCTTCCCTTCATCCATGCGCTCCGTGAAGGCGTTGGCAATGGCCCGGCCGGGCATGCCCACGGGGCTCTGGACGATGCGGATGTCTTCTTTCCTTGACGCCACATAGGCTTCTTTAAAGGAAAGATCTGCATCACACTCTTCCGTGGCCACAAACCGGGTACCCATCTGTACCCCGGCGGCGCCCAGGGAGATAAATCGTGCAATATCCTCACCGGTGAAAATTCCGCCCGCAGCCACCACAGGGATTTTTCGGCCGTACTTTTCCTCGTAGGGCTTCACTGCCTCCAGCACTTCCACCACCAGGTCTTCCAGCTTTGGCGTTTCCCCCGACAGGACCTGTTCTTTCTTGAAGCCCAGATGACCGCCAGCCTCCGGTCCCTCCACAATGAAGAGATCCGCTGCGACGCCATGGCGCCGATCATAGGCTTTGGATATCACCGCAGCGGCTTTCCCGGAGGAGACCACCGGAGCCACTTTGGTCCTGGTGCCCTGGACCAGCTTAGGCAGATCCAGGGGAAGTCCCGCCCCGGTGATGATGAGGTCAATGCCCTCCTCAATGGCGGTGAGAATCAGCTCATCGTAGGTCGTCATGGCCGCCAGGAGATTTACCCCCAGCACACCCTCCGGCGCCAACTCCCGAGCACGCCTTATTTCCTTGCGCAGAGCCCGACGATTGGCCTCCAGGTTGTTCTTTACAAAATCCGGCTCTTTGAACCCGATCTGTACCCCCGAGATAATCCCGATGCCTCCTGCATTGGCCACGGCGGAAGCCAGGCCGGACAGCGAAATGCCAATCCCCATGCCTCCTTGTATGATCGGAACCCGTGCTTCCAGGTTCCCGATTTTCAGACTTTCCAGTTTTCCCACAATATCTTCCTCCAAAAATGAATACCCTCATTATACGCCGTGTTATTTTGAGAATCAAAATATTAAGAGTTTGTTAAGGAACGAGCCGCGGATTTCATGACCTGGAGGAGTCTCATTTTTTAGAACAAAAAAAATGCCTGGGGCTTCGCATCATGGCGAAGCTCCAGGCATCTCATCCGGGAATCTTCCCGGCAAAGGTCACTTATTTATTGTTCCTGTTCAGCAGAACCCAAAGGATGTAGTTGTTCAGGGATCTGAAGTCCTTCTCGGCTTCCTTGGACAGTTCTTCTTTTAAATCCACAGGCATGGTGAAGAGGATCTTGGTCTTGTCTTCCTTGTTTTTCATGGTTGTTCTCCTTCCGTTATGGATTGACAATACGCCACCCTCTGTTGCACCTGATAGTGATATCATGTACCGAATACCGTATGTCTGTCATCATTATAATATAGATATCGGAAAATGTTAATACTAGCCGACATAAATATTTTGCACTTCATGGATTAAACTCATGACTATTCCAAACGACACCTGGGATAAGACTTTGCGTTCATTAGATTCAACCTGTTCCCTACACTTTCCCAGGTTTCCCCTGAACTGCTCCACCGATACTTCACACTTAGAACTGTGATATTACCCTCCTGACACTCTGCTGGTTAAAATCCACCGAATTGGATCCCACAAAAAGGGCACCCGCAGGTGCCCCAAGGAATTTTGTCTGAAATTACGCCGTTTTCTTTTTCAGCAGGGTGAGAACCACACCGCCTACGGCAGAGCCGATGAGGATGGCCAGGATGTACATGGGGAGATTGCCCACGGCATTGGGGATGGGAAGAACGAAGATTCCGCCATGGGGAACCGCCAGTGTTGCGCCGAAGAGCATGGAGAGAGCCCCTGCTGTGGCTGAGCCCAGCATCATGGAAGGAATGACCCGGAGGGGATCCGCTGCGGCAAAGGGGATGGCGCCTTCAGTGATGAAGGAGGCGCCCAGAGCCCAGTTGGCTTTTCCGGCTTCCCGCTCTTCCAGGGTGTACTTGTTCTTGGCCAGAACCGTGGAGAGGGCAATGGCCAGTGGGGGAACCATTCCGGCAGCCATGACCGCAGCCATGACGGCGGAGGGCTGTCCTTGTCCGATGGTGGCCGCACCGAAGGTGTAGGCTGCCTTATTGATGGGGCCGCCCATGTCCGCGGCCATCATGATGCCCAGAATTCCGCCCAGGACCACGGCGTTGGTTCCGCTGAGGCCATTCAGCCAGCCGAGCATGGCATCGTTGATGGATTTCACCGGGCCGCCCAGGATGAAGATGAGCACCAGGCCCACGACTAAAGTGGAGAGCACGGGGAGAATGAGAACCGGCATGAGTCCTTCAAAAGACTTGGGCAGACGAATCACGCGCTTCAGAAGAAGAACGAGATATCCGGCAAGGAAACCGGCCAGGAGACCACCCAGGAACCCCGTTCCCAGACTGTTGGCCAAGATTCCGCCCACCATACCGGGGACAAGACCCGGACGGTCTGCAATGGAATAGGCGATGTAGCCGGCCAGAATGGGGACCATGAGCCCAAAGGCTGAGCTTCCGATGTTCATCAGCGCTGCAGCAATGGTTCCTTCTTCCTTGAAGGCCTGAATGCCAAAGGCAAAGGAGAAGGCGATGAGAAGACCTCCAGCCACCACGAAGGGAATCATGAAGGATACTCCGGTCATGAGGTGCTTGTACACCCCAGTCTTGGTCTTTCGCTCCGGTTCCGGTGTTTTTGTGACAGCTGCGGCTTCAGGAGCCTTGGCGGCGAGGGCCCGTTCGATGAGACCCTTGGCATCCTTGATGGCATCCTTGACGGAAGCTTCCACCATGGGTACTCCCTCAAAACGGGAACGGTCGATTTTGGTGTCGATGGCGAGGATGACGGCATGGGCTTCCTTCAGGTCCGCGGCGGTGAGCACGTTCTCGGCACCTACAGAACCCTGGGTCTCGACCTTCATCTCATGGCCCATTTCTTTGGCGGCAATCTGCAGCGCCTCCGCGGCCATGTAGGTGTGGGCAATGCCCGTGGGACAGGATGTGACGGCTACGATTTTCATGAATGATTCCTCCTCAAATTTAAGTGGGACTTATTCGAAAACACGGATAAATTCATCAAAGTTCTGGCAGCTCATGAGCTGATCCCGCACTTCCCGATGCATGAGGTTCCGGGAAATTTCACTGAGGGCCCGAAGGTGAAGATCACTGGACTCCTGGGGAACGGCGATGAGGAAAAAGAGATGCGCCGGCAGATCGTCCATGCTCTCGTAGTCCAGCCCTGCATCGCTTCGTCCGAAGACGATGGACGCTTCCGCCACGGCATCGCTTTTCCCGTGGGGAATGGCTATGCCCATGCCGATGCCGGTGGAGAACTCCGCTTCCCGGTGAAGAACCGCCTTGCGGAACTCCTCCTTGTCCTTGATCTTGCCATCGGCCACCAGCACATCGATGAGTTCGTCAATGACCTCGGCCTTGGACTGGGCTTTCAGTCCGAAGACCACGCGCTCTTTGGAAAACATATCTTTGGTATTCATCGTTTTTCCTCCTTGATTTTTTCTGTCGCCGCCTGCAAAAGACTTTCAACCTCCTGCAGGGTGCACGCCTTGGTTCCTTCCGTCATGACAGCGGCAGCTCCCGCCGCCTGGGCCATGGCCAGGGTTTCCCGCGGTCCATATCCCTTCAGTACACTGTAAATGATCGCCGCCACCATGGAATCGCCTGCCCCCACCGTGCTCTTCACCAGCACCTTTAAGCCTTCCGCCTTGAGAATGCCCTCAGCCGTGGCCAGGATACTTCCCTTTTCCCCCCGGGAAACCAGCACCTTCGAAATTCCCTTCGCCACCAGCTCCTTCGCCGCATCGACAATCTCGTCTTCCGTCAGGTGTTCCTTCCCCAGGTAGAGCGCCAGTTCGCGGTCATTGGGCTTCACCATGTCCGGTTTTGCCTCCAGGGCTTCCCGGAAGAGTTCCCCTTCAGCATCCAGGGCCACCAGGGCCCCTTTTTCTTTCGCAATTTCCGTCAGGAGACGGTAAATCTTCACCGGAATCCCCTCGGAAACACCCCCGGAGAGGACCACCACGTCCCCCGAAGTCACCGTTTCCCGATAGAGCCGAAGAAACTCCGTTAGCTCCTCTTCCTGAATCACCGGTCCCGGTTCATTGATGTCGGTGAAGGTTCCCTTCACCCGATCCACCACCTTGATGTTCGTTCGGGTGCTGCCCTTCACGGGCACAAACCGCTGCCCAATTCCCATGGTTTTCAGCTCCTTGAGGAAAACTTCCTCCAGGATCCCGCCGAGAAATCCCAGGGCCAGCGAATCTTCACCGAACTCCTTCAGCACTTTGGACACGTTGATTCCTTTTCCCCCGATGTCATTTCGACCCAAGACGACCCGATTGACTTCGCCCAGGGTGAATCCATCCAGGACGAGGGTCTTGTCCATGGCCGGATTCATGGTTACGGTGATGACCATGCCATCGCCTCCTCTTCATTCGTTATCCTCATATCTTCCTTACCGGATGATTTTCACGCCTTCCTCATCAAAGGACTTGATGATGTCCTCGCTGAGCTCCCCCGAGGTAATGACCCCGGTGAGTCCCCGCACCGGCTGGATCACCGCAAAGCTCACTTCATTGAACTTGGAGGCATCGCAGACGGCATAGACCTGGTTGGCGGAAGCGATCATGGCCCGTTTGGTCATGGCTTCAATGTGGTTTGGCGTGGTGATCCCATCGTCCACGGAGATTCCGTTGGTCCCGATGAAGGCCAGGTCCGCCTTGAAGTTGCGCAGCGTGTTTTCCGCCAGATACCCCACCATGGCCCGGGTCTTTCCCCGGAGGGTTCCCCCGGTGAGGATGACTTCCAGCCCTTCCACATCACTGAGCTCTTCCGCGATATCCAGTCCGTTGGTGATGACGGTGACCCGCTTTCCTTTGATCCGTTTCGCGATCTCCAGGGTGGTGGTTCCAGTGTCCAGGATGACACTGTCCCCTTCATTCACCAGTTCCGCCGCCAGTTCCCCGATGCGGATTTTATCCTCAAAGTACTCTGCCCGCTTTTCCTTGAAGCTGGGCTCGAAGGTCCGCTTCTGGAGTCCTACGGCGCCCCCGTGGGTGCGCTTGAGAAGATTCTTCTCCTCCATCTCCTGGAGATCTCTCCGGATGGTGGACTCGGAAACCCGGAAGGTTTCCGAAAGCTCGGTGACCTTGATACTGGAATGGACGGCGAGCATCGCCGCAATCTGATTCTGTCGTTCTTCAGCAAACATGACAATCAACCTCTTTCTTGCTCGATTTAGATTATTTGTGATTGTTTATGCTCGTTATTGTCATTATATGAGCAGATTCATCCGTTGTCAATACGTTTTCAAAATGTTAATCCTTCATTTCCGATCATATACAAGCATGCGAGGGTACACTTCCCCTCTTCCATCATAGCACGCCTCACCCCCAGAAATATCCGCCAACAACAAAAAAGACGGGAAAAACCCGTCTTTTGATAAAAAATATTACAGAATCTTGTTGAGGAAGTCCCGCGTGCGCTGCTCCTTGGGCTCCAAAAAGAGAAGTTCCGGAAGGTTCTCCTCCACGATGTTCCCGCCGTCCATGAAAATTACCCGGTCGGAAACCTCCTTGGCAAAGCCCATTTCATGGGTGACCACCACCATGGTCATGCCGTCCCGAGCCAAATCCTTCATGACCTGGAGTACCTCGCCCACCATTTCGGGGTCCAGGGCAGAGGTGGGCTCATCAAAGAGCATGATGTCGGGATTCATGGCTAGTGCCCTTGCAATGGCCACCCGCTGCTGCTGTCCGCCGGAGAGTTTCGAGGGCATGACCGAAGCCTTGTCCGCCAGACCCACCTTTCCCAGGAGATCCATCGCCTTCTTCTTGGCTTCGTCCTTGGATAGGATCCCCAGCTCCACCGGTGCCAGCATGATATTCTCCAGCACGCTCATATGGGGAAAGAGGTTAAAGCTTTGAAATACCATGCCGATGTTTTCCCGGATCTTGTTGATGTCTTCCTTAGGATCCGTGATGTCTTTTCCATTGATGAGTATGTGGCCGCCGTTGATGGACTCCAGTCCGTTCAGGCAGCGAAGAAGCGTGGACTTTCCCGATCCCGAGGGACCGATGATGCACAGCACCTCGCCGCTAACCACCTGAAGATCGATGCCCTTGAGCACTTCCAGGCTGCCGAATCTCTTGACCAGATCTCTTACTTCAATCATACCCGAAGTCTCCTTTCCACAGCCTCACCCAGGAGGGAGAGGAGCTTGATCAATAGAAAATACATGACGCCGACGATGAAGTAGATCTCGAAGGAGTCATAGGTGGATGCCACGATGATCTGCCCTTTCTGGGTCAGCTCCCCCAAGCCGATGACGGAAAGGAGGGAGGTATCCTTCAGGGAGATGATCATCTGGTTAATGAAGGCGGGCACCATGTTCTTCACCGCCTGGGGAAGTATGACCTTGCGCATGGTTTTGCCTGTGGGAAGCCCCAGGCTCCGGGCGGCTTCCGTCTGCCCCTTGTCCACGGAGAGGATGCCGCCCCGGAAAACCTCCGCCATATAGGCGCCGGAGTTCAGGGTCATGATGATAATGCCTGCCGTTAAGTTGCTGATTCGAAGATTGAGAAGATCCGGGAGTCCGAAATAGAGAAAGAAAGCCTGAATGATCAGCGGGGTTCCCCGAATGATATCGATATAGCCTTTGGCCAGGAAGTCCAAAGCTTTTTTCCCCGACAAACGCAGGAGACTGACCAGAAGGCCCACCACCATGGCCAGCAGCAGGGAGCTGATGGTGATGATGATGGTCATCCGGAGGCCTTCCAGAAGCACGGGAAGGCTGGAGCGGAAGATTTCAATGATGTTCACGGTTTTCCCTCTTTTCGATTCCGGTATTTTTGACGGTTACTTTCCGATGTACTTGGCGATGATGGCGTCATACTCGCCGCTGGCTTTGACCTTGGCAAGACCCGCATTGAACTTCGCCAGAAGTTCCGCGTTGGCCCCCTTCTTCACGATGAAGCCGTAGGGGGTGGAGGTGACTTTGTCGCCGATGACTTTCAGCTCGGGATTGGTTTCGGTCTTGAACTTGTACATGGCCACCGGATAATCCTCAAAGCAGACGTCCGCGTTTCCGGAGGTCACCGCCTGGAACATGCTGGGGGTGTCATTGAAGTAGATGATCTTTGCGCCATATTTCGCCAGAATGCTCTCCGCATAGGCGGCACCAGCCGTACCCTTCTTCACGGCAAAGGTCTTTCCCTGGAGGTCGGACTCGCCGGTCAAAGTGCTGTCGGCTTTTGCCACGATGGCCACACCGGAGTCAAAATACTCATTGGAGTAATCCACGGATTTTTTGCGCTCATCGGTGATGCTGATTCCCGCAATGGCGCCATCCAGCTGGTTGGCCTGGACGCCGGGGATGATGCCGCTGAAGTCCATGGGCTTCAGTTCATAGGTGAACCCTTCGGCCTTGGCAATGGCTTCCAGAAGCTCGATGTCGATGCCCACATATTTCCCATTCTGCTCAAACTCGAAGGGAGCATAGGTCACATCGGTGGCGATCATGTACTTCTCCGACTTGCTGCCGCATCCGGTCAGCAGGGAGACGCCCAGGAGCAGGGTGGCAATTCCGGTAATCAGTTTCTTTTTCATCATGGTCCTCCTTAAATTCTGGCTTTTTTCTTTCGTGGTGGCTTTAATGTTTTTGATTATAAAGACATTCGTCTCCCTGGTCAAGACGTTTTTGCAACTTTTGATTTCATTTCTTGCATTTTCGGTTTGTGTCGTTTACATTTTTCACTCTCGCAAAATAATGGGGTTCTTGCGGGACTTCCAGGCTCACTTTTACCTTTTCCATCGGTTCCTCTTGTGAATTCCGCAACAAAATCAACTTCTTCACCCTCCAAAATCGGAAGTTACTCCGAAATCTTGACGGAGAATTTCAGGTTTTGACGATCATTTATGAATTTTTGTTTTTTCAATCTTGCAATCCCTGATTTGTCCATCCCGCAAAAACTAAGCGCCTCTCCCCACCGTCCCCAGAGTTATCCCCAGGAGCCTCAGCCCAATCCCCAAAGGGCGCAGCCCTGTGGGGACAACCGAGGAGAAAGGCTCCATCCAAGCTATAGGGGAAGACAAAGGAATCCCTTTTTCCTCTTTTTCTCGCGGTCCCCCTTTCGATGCACTCTTCTTTCCATATGAAGGGCATTCTTTACCGCTATTTAACCCACCACATATGGTTTTTTACATATCAATCTTTTCCATCTCATGATATAATCGAGACAATCAAAACCCAGATCCGAAAGGGAGGGATACGCCATGGAGAAGGAACGCCGAAAAGGGCTGGGTATCCTCATTCTTCTGGGGGGCTTCAGCCTTCTTTTTGTCTACTATGTCCAGGGAAGCCTCTGCATCTTTTATCAGCTCTTCGGCATCCCCTGCCCCTCCTGCGGCATGACCCGGGCTTTTCTTCATTTCCTTCAGGGCGATCTTCAAGAAGCCTTCCGCTTTCATCCCTTATTTCCCTTGGTGCCCCTGCTTCTCCTTTCTTATCTCAAAAACTGGCAGAAGCTATTGGTGGGTATCGGCATCCTCTTCATCGCCCTCTGGGTCCTTCGCCTTGCCCTCTATTTTCCCCACACGGAACCCATGAACTATAACCACCAGTCCCTCGCTGCCCTTATTATTCAATGGATTAAGGAGTGAATGTCCTCATGAAAAGAAACATCGTCACCGCTATTATTCTTTCGATTATCACCTGCGGAATCTACAACCTGTACTGGATCTACGCCCTGAACAACGACGCTTCCCGTCTGGCCCGGGAAGAGGAAGATGGAGGCATGGTCCTCATCCTCAGCCTCATCACCTGCGGAATCTACTTCCTCATCTGGAACTACAAGATGGGGGACAAGATTTACCAGGCCGGCGGAAAGAACGACCAGGTGGTCTACCTCATCCTCGCCATCTTTGGCCTCAGCATCGTTTCCATGGCTCTCATGCAGACAGAAGTCAACAATCTCCTGGATCAGCGGGGTCCCGCCTATTAAGGTCAAAAAAACAGCCTGTCCTACGGGACAGGCCTTTCTTTTTCCAGTTCCAGCGCCTCTCGTTCCGTCTTTTTCAGCTTCTTCACCACCAGGGTGTAGGAATGGCTGATGAGCTCCTCATAGAACGGCAGGGGCATTTTGTCGGTGATGGTGACGGTGATCCAGTGCTTTTTGTTGAGGTGATATCCGGGCTTGATGAAGGGAAACATTTCCCGCAGCTCCTGGGACCGAAAAGGGTCACACTTCAGGCTGATCTCCACGGGATACCCAGGACTCGTCAAAAGAAAAATCCGCCCCATGACCTTCACCGTCAGCGTTTCCTCATCAAAGGGATAATCCGCCAAAGCCCGGGGAAGCCCCAGGGCATACGCCACCAAATGTTTCCCCCATTTCTCTTCTTTTCGCAATGTCCTACCTCCTTAACCTCGTTTTGATTTTCGCTTTAACATTTCTTTAATGTTCGTCCGGGATAATGACAGGACATTGAAAAGTAAAAGCGAGGTACCCTATGCAAGCCATCATGACAGGCATCATGGAAAGCTACGGCTACGCCGGAACCTTCTTCCTGATCCTACTCGAAAATATCTTTCCGCCCATTCCTTCAGAGGTGATCCTCACCTTTGGCGGGTTCATGACCACGGTCACGTCCATGACCGTCTGGGGAACGATCCTGGTCTCTACCCTGGGCTCCCTTCTGGGTGCGGTGATCCTTTACCGCATCGGCAAAGCCCTCTCCCGGGAAAAGCTCGGGATGCTCCTGGACCGCTACGGACGACTCCTTCGGCTGAAAGCCGCCGACCTGGACAAAGCCGACCGATGGTTTTCCACCTACGGTCAGCGCACGGTCTTTTTCACCCGCATGATGCCCGTGATCCGCAGCCTCATCTCTCTTCCCGCGGGCATGGCCCACATGGACTTTCAGCCCTTTCTCCTCTATACCGCCCTGGGCACACTCCTCTGGAACACTCTCCTCATCAGCGGCGGGGCTCTTCTTGGTCAAAACTGGGCAGCGCTCCTCACTTGGATGGATCTCTACTCCACGGCATTCCTGGTGGCAGCCTTCCTTGGAATTCTCCTCTACGTCATCCTTCGAAAACTTAGGTCCAAATAATCCTGGGGAAAAATCCCCCAAAAAGGAGCTTCTATGCGCATATTCATCGATGCCGACGGATGCCCGGTGGTCCCTTTGGCCATCCGCCTCGCCAAAGAACATTCCCTGCCGGTGACCGTGGTGAAAAACTACGCCCACGAGGTGGAAGACGCTTATGCGGAGATCGTCACCGTGGACATTTCCCCCGATGCCGCCGATTACTACATCGCCAATGCCCTGAAAAAAGGGGATATCCTCATTACCCAGGACTACGGCCTGGCGGCCATGGCTCTTTCCCGGGGAGCCCGGTGCCTCAGCCAGAACGGCCTCATCCTCAGTGACCACAATATCCTCTCGCTCCTGGACCGGCGCCATGTGAATCGCAAGCTCCGAAAAACCCAGGGGATCTACACCAAGCTGAAAAAACGGACCCCCGCCGATGATGAGGCCTTTCGCCAAACCTTTCTTCAGCTGATCACCTCATCCCTCCAGCCTTAGATACTCTGCCCGAAGAAATGCCTTGGTATTTCTTCGGGTTTCTTCTTTATTCGAGGGATCCCAGATTCTCCAAAATCCGCTGAATCCGCTTTTTGGCAAGCTCCGCCACCGCCGGCGACTCATAAATACCCAGCTTCAGGAGCTTTTTCTGGGGGGCTTCCAAGGGAAGGTATCCTTCTGGATCCAGCTTCTCCTTCAGCACCGTCCAGGCTTCGAAAAACCGGGGATCTTTCCGGGCATAGGGATAGAAGGACAACACATAGACATAGTAAAAGAGATTGTAGCGAAGAAAAGGATACTCCACGGCCATGAACCGGGAACCCATGCCAAAGTGGCAGGGCCCCACGGGGGTCTTCACCGTCCAGTGGGCGAGAAGCGTTTCCACTGCCGAATCCAGCTCCCCCTTCGCCTCCGGCTTCTCTTTGAAGGCATCCAGGACCAGGAGGGTCACCCCGGGGTTGGACAGCTCTGTTTCCGGCCCCCGGCCAAAGGAAAACTTTCGGCACTGCCATCCCCCATCTCCATGGCGGGTGGCCAAAAGCCGCTGACGAACCCGAAGGGCTTCCGAGCTCTCCCCTTGGCCGTTTCGGCCGAAGGACGCAGCAGCCAGGGCCAGGTGGCAAGGATAGATGCTCCCCTGGGGCGCGATGCGCACCCGGCCGTCGGGAAGCACCGCCTCTTTCAGCAGCGTGAGGGCCCCTTGGACAAGGGGATCGCTGGCGGGAATCCCCAGCTCGCCCAAGGTCAGGAGGGCCGTGAGGGTGCTCACGGGATTTTCCAGCCCCAATTTCCCTTCGGGACTGGCCCAGTATTCGCCGCCATTGCCCCGATGGGAGGCATAGAAGGCTTCCAGATTGAGTTTCATGATATCCGCCCCTTTCCTCTGGAATTTTCTTAGCTTAAGCATAGCCGTAAAAGCCCACCTTGGTCAACGGGAGAGCCTCGCGCCAAAGAAGATTATCCCCTTCGGCTGGAAGTCTTGTATAATGACATCAGAGAAACCCTTGAGAAGGAGGAATTTTCCATGATCCGATTCGCCACTGTGGGAACAGGCTTCATCACGGACAAGTTCATTGAAGATCTAAAACAGGTAAAGGGCTGCACCCTCCAGGCGGTGTACTCCCGCACAGAGGAAAGAGCGAAAACCCTGGCTGACAAGCTCGCCCCGGGAATCGCCCTCTACACGGACCTCACGGCTCTTGCCCAAGCACCGGATATCGATGCGGTCTACATTGCCAGCCCCAACTCCCTCCACGGTCCCCAGGCCAAGCTTTTTCTCCAGGCAGGAAAGCACGTCCTGGTGGAAAAAGCGGCCGCCTCCAATGCCCGGGAACTGGAGGAGGTGCTGCAGCTGGCAAAGGAAAATAACCTCGTCTTCATGGAAGCCATGAAATCCCTCACCATGCCCGCCTATCTCCTCCTGAAGGAAACCCTTCCCCGCATCGGGCAGATCCGCAAGTTTGCCATGACCTACTGCCAGTACTCCTCCCGCTATGATCGGCATAAAAAAGGGGAGTTCGTCAACACCTTCCATAAGGAGTTCTCCAACGGCGGCCTCCTGGACATTGGCATCTATGGGGTGTATCCCGTGCTGGATCTCTTTGGTCCTCCGTTGGCGGTGAAGGCCGTGGCCACCCTTCTTCCCCAGGGGGGCATCGACGGTTCCGGCACCGTCCTTTTCCAGTACCCCCACATGGAAGGCTCCGTGGCCTATTCCAAGATCAGCCAGTCCTTAGTCCCTTCGGAAATCCAGGGCGAACTGGGGAGCCTCCTCATCGACCGCATCGGCGATCCCAAAGAGCTCACCCTGATCCTTCGCGACGGCACCCGGGAAGTCCTGAGGCCGGATACCCTCCCCCAGGACATGAGCTACGAGATCCAGGAGTTTGTCTCCGTCATCACCGAAGGTCGCCCGGCCTCCACGGTGAACACCTGGGAACTGGCCCTTCGGGTTCACCAGACCCTGGACAGCATCCGGCAGCAGATTGGCCTCACCTATCCCGCCGACGAGGCATAAACGCAAGAAGGCGCTGAAGTTTCCTTTCCCTTGGGGGAATGGACCTTCAGCGCCTTCTTGGTCGGAGAACCCTCCGAATCAGACAAACAGTGCTGCCACGATGGTTCCCACCATGGACAGGAGGATAATCCAGGTGATCACTTTCACCATGGTGTCGCGTTTTTTATACATAAGCCACCTTCTTCCTAATCAACGATGGTGATCGTCGGTCTTCGGTAATACACAAACTGCGTAGACTCCGCCGAGGGGGAAAATTTGTTTCCCTGCAGATCCTGGTTGTTCCGCCTCAGGGTATTGTTGAGGGAAATGACAATCCGTCCGTTTTCCAGGCCTTCTGCGGCAAAATCGATGCCCCCGGCATGGATAAAGGCCTTTTTCCCGTTAATCTCCCCGATGTAGATGCCCACATGGTTCACCTTGGTGGACTCCGGCAGCTGGGTAAAGCCCAGATCGCCCACCTTCAGCTCCTCTTCCAGCACCGGTTCCGAGGAATCCCATAATCTCGAGGTGAGGGGGCCGGTGCCGGGACTTTTCGCACTGAGGGCCTTTCCTGTGAGATTGAAGTATACCCAGTCCACAAAGCCCGCCGCATCTAGGGGTCCCTCCGGGATCCCCAGGGTGAGCTCCTGCTGACCGAAGGCATAAGGATGGTTTACGAGAAGCTGGGCCATGGTGACGATGTCCGCCCGCCTCACTTCCCCCGTCTCCGATTTCAGATTCTGGTACTCCGTGGGCCCGGCATAACTGACCTTGGTGCTGAAGAACAGCTCAAAAAAACCTGCCCGGTCCACCAGGGCCGTGCCCAGGGAAAGCACCAGCACCAGGAGGACACCCAGCCAGACGCGGCGTTTTCGTCTATTTCGTTTTCGGATCTCCTGGACCCGCTTCACTCGTTCATTAGGATGAAATCTCAGCCGATCTTCCACTTTGTCACCTGCGTTCTTTCTTCCGCATCAGGGGTTTTGCCAAACTTTGGGCAAAAAACAATAAACCCGATTGCTCAGGTTTATTTTACGGGCTACTTATTAAAAATGTCTTTAAAATCAGTCCGCATATCGCTTAAATTTCGGATGAAAAACCAAAATATAGAGAACAAGAAGAATCACGACGGTCACGGCCGCGGCATATCCAGCTTCCCGGTACAGATTATTCGCTTCCATCGCCGCTGCGCTGCTTCGTAGCGTGACATCCTCCGTGGCAAAAACCGTTGTTCCCCCGGAGAGAATCAGTCCCAAAACTGCTCCAACAGCTTTCTTTCCTTGCGCCATACTTTTCTCATCTCCCATCATTAGCTCCATGGTAGCAGATTTTTTCCCCATGTTTGTTAACGAAGATTAAACTTTCCCCCAACTCCTCTTGAACATTCATTGCCAGTTCCGTGAAGAATCTTCGGAAAACTTGCGAACCTGTGAGGAATAATCGTTTTCATCGGCGGCGCAGCAGCTGATCAACTTTGCGGTACAAGGTTCTTATGGAAGAGTTATTATCGACAATGTAATCTGCAAACAATCTGTGACCAGTTTCCCGAGAATTCCGTCGGTGGAGGATTCTTCGGCGGATATTTTCCGGGCTGTCTCCCCGCTTCTTCATCCGCTGGCGAAGGTTCTTCACCGAGCTGTCCACAAAGATCACCCGCACCTCGTCCCCGAAATGCTTCTTGAAGGAACGGGCTCCCCGAAAATCCGTCACGGCCACCACATCCCCAAGGCATAGCTTGGCGTCCACTTCCGCCCGGGACACCCCGTAGAGATTTCCCGCATACTCGCTTTCCTCCACCTTGGGGGTGGACTGAAAAGTCTCCCGGTCCACAAAATGGTAAGCCTCCCCATCCTTTTCCCCCGGGCGGGGGGCACGGGTGGTGTGGGAAACTAGTTCCCTTAGGCCTTTGCTCTTCAGATATTCCCCCACCAGGGTCTTTCCTGCCCCGGAGGGGCCGGTGATAATATAGATCATACTGTTTCCCTCCCGCTGCCACAGGGGCTATATTCCTCATTTTAGCAGAAATGCACCTGGACTTCGAAAGGTTCAGAATTTTATTTTATATTTTAGCCCATCTTTGCTATAATTGATGTCAACAAAGACCATCTTGTGAAATATAGGAGTTGATATTTTGGACCCCAGTTCGTGGCAAATCCCTGTACTTGTTCTCCTCGTCCTTCTTTCCGCTTTCTTTTCCTCAGCTGAAACCGCCTATACCGCGGTGAACAAGCTGAAGCTTCGGCACCTTGCCGAGGAAGGGGATAAAAAGGCCAAGAAAGCTCTGAAGCTAACGGAGAATCCCTCCAAGCTCATCAGTTCGCTTCTCATCGGGAACAATATCGTGAACCTCACCGCAGCATCCTTAGCGACGGTGGTCGCCATCCGCAGCTACGGCCAAAACGCCGCGGCTTTAGCCACGGCCATCCTGACGGTGGTGCTCATCATCTTTGGGGAGATCACGCCCAAATCCTTTGCCACCCAGTATGCGGAGAAGCTGGTCATCGCCTTTCAAAAGCCGGTGCACTTCACCATGATTCTCCTCACCCCCTTCATCGTCATCTTCTACAGCATTGCCTCGGGGCTGATCAAGCTCCTGGGTGGCGACATCCACCAGCATCATCCCCTCATCACCGAGGAGGAGCTGAAAACCCTCGTGGATGTGGGCAGCGAGGAAGGCGTCTTCGAAGCGGAAGAAAAGCAGATGTTTTTCAACATTTTCGAGTTTGGCGATCTGCAGGTTCGGGACATTATGGTCCAGCGGGTGGATATCTGCGCCATCGATGTGACCGCCACCTGGCCGGAAGTTTTAGCCATCATCGAGGATGAGCAGTTCTCCCGATTCCCCGTCTATGAAGAGGACATCGACGACATTGTGGGCATCCTCAATGTGAAGGACCTGCTCTTCATCTCCACGGAGGAAAAGGAAGACTTTGATCTGCGCAAATACCTTCGGGAGCCTTATTTTGCCTATGAGTTCAAGAAAATCCCTGAGCTGTTCAAGGATCTGAAGCGGGAGCGAACCCATATGTCCATCGTTCTCGACGAGTACGGCGGCACCGTGGGCATCGCCACCATTGAAGACCTGCTGGAGCAGATCGTAGGCGAAATCGACGACGAGTTCGACGACGACAAGGAAGAAGACATTCAAGCCATCAAGAAGAATGAATACATCGTTTCCGGATCCTACCGGCTGGATGAGCTCAACGAGCACATCGGCACCCACATCGAATCGGAGGAGTTTGACTCCATCGGCGGATACCTCATCGGCATTCTGGGGACCTTCCCGGAAAACGGCGAGATCATCGACACCGACGGCATCCGGTTCATCGTGGAGGAAGTGGACAAAAACCGGATCAAGAAAATCCGCATGTCCCTCTCCGAGGAACCCCGCAAGGCCTAAACTCACGCAGGAACCGGAAGGTTCCTGCGTTTTCATCTTCATTCCCTATCTTCTCTCTTCCCCCTTCTGGCCCTTCTTCCTGAAGAGCCCAGAAATCTACATTTTAATCCATCATTTCCAGGAGGTACGCCATGTGCGAATTTTATCAGGAGGCCCTGGCCGAAGCGAAAGCGGCCTATGCCGGCCATGAGGTCCCCGTGGGCGCTGTGGTGGTGTGGCAGGGCCAGATCATCGGCCGCGGCCAAAATTCCATGGAGCGCCGCCAGGATCCCTCTGCCCATGCGGAGGTTTTAGCCATCCAGGAAGCGGCAAAAAACCGGGGAAGCTGGCGGCTCACGGGCTGCACCCTCTATGTGACCCTGGAGCCCTGCCTCATGTGCGCGGCTCTCATCCGAAAATCCCGCATCGGCAAAGTGGTCATCGGCGCCATCGAGCCCCATGAAGGCGCCCTGGGCAGCGCCCTCACCGTCAACGATCTTCCGCCCCGGAGTCAGCATGTGGAAACCACCTGGCTCTATGACCCGGCGTCGGAAGCCCTGCTGAAACAATTTTTTAAGGAGCTGAGAGCATCCCATGATCATGATCTATGACCGAAAGCATCAGGCCGTTCACGAAGAAAAGGTCGTGGGATCGGTATTCCTGAAATTTCTCTATGAGACCCCCGTGGGTGCCCCTTTTCGGCACCTGCTTCGACGAAAGGCTTTTTCCGCCTTCTACGGCTACCTCATGGACCGCCCCTTCTCCCGAAGACTCATTCCGGGCTTTGTGAGGGACAACGGCATCCACCTGGAGGAGGCCGTGAAAAAGATGGCAGACTTTGAAAACTTCAATGATTTCTTCATCCGGGAGCTCAACACCGGCGCTCGTCCTTTCAGCGCCCATCCCCTAGCCTTCCCCAGCCCGGCCGATGCCCGGCTTCTGGCCCTGCCAAACCTCAAAACGGACCAGGTGCTCCAGATCAAGGGTATGACCTATGACCTGGGCGAACTTTTGGGCGACGACGAATCCGCTCGGCGCTACGACGGGGGGACGGCCCTGGTGTTTCGCCTGAATCCCCAGGACTACCACCGCTTCCACTACATGGATGACGGCATGGCGGAAGAAACCCAGGAAATTCCCGGCTGGTACTACTCCGTAAACCCCATGGCCCTTCGGAAGGTTCCCCGGCTCTATGTCCAGAACAAGCGAAGCATCACGCCCTTTGTCAGCGACCATTTCGGCACGCTGACCTATGTGGAAGTGGGGGCCACCAATGTGGGCACCATCCTCCAGACCCGCCTTCCCCATACCCGGATTCACCGGGGGGAGGAGAAGGGTTACTTCAAGTTCGGCGGATCCACGGTGATCCTCTTTGTGGAAAAGGGGCAGCTTACTGTGGATCAGGACATTCTTGCCCAGTCTGCATCAGGCGTGGAAACCCGGGTGCTCTGCGGAGAAACTGTGGGCCGGCATCCCCTGGCCTCCCAAGACACCTAAGGAATAACCCAAAGCGAGAGAAGATTAAACCGTAAAAAAATACTTCCCTTCACGGGAAAGGAGGTTAAGACCATGATCGGATTGGCACTGGGCGGCGGCGGAGCCCGCGGAGCCTATGAAATTGGGGTGCTTCGGGCCCTGGATCAGCTAAAGATCCCCATCGGGGCTATCACCGGCACCTCCATCGGGGCGGTGAATGCCGCAGCCTATCTTCTGGGGGATCTGGACGGCATTGAAGCCATCTGGCGTTCCCTGGGACGGGATTCCCTCATCACCTACAAGGACATCAACATTCCAGAGGTGATCCGCAAGAAGGGCTTTGATTTTGACAAGCTCCTGGGCTTTTTGAAAGAAATCCTCAACGAGGAAACCATCCGGAAGAACCCCGTGGATCTGGGCCTCGTGACCTACAACCTCACCACCCGGGAACCCGTGGTGCTCTTTAAGGAGGACATTCCCGCGGGAAAACTGGCGGAGTACGTGGGCGCCAGCGCCAACCATCCCTCCTTCCAGCGGCTGGTCATCGATGGCGAGGCCTACATTGACGGTGCCGTCTACGACAACATCCCCGTGAAACCCCTGGTGGACCGGGGTTACCGGGACATCATCGCCGTCAACCTGAAAACCACGGGCTCCCGCAAGGATCTCTCCGGACCTTACCACCTGCTGGAGATTGAGTCCCGCCATGATCTGGGGTCCATTTTATTCCCGGATCCCGACACCATCAGCCGAAACATCCGCTATGGCTACCTGGATACCCTGAAAGCCCTGGGGCAGCTCCACGGCTCCCTCTACCGCTTTCGAACCCTGGAGGACTCAGCCCTTCTCATGGCCCTTTCCGCGGAGGAAATCCGTTTCCTGCGGGAGACCCTTCCTCCTTCCCTTCTGGAAAAGACCCTGGATGGCTTTCGCAAGGATTCGCCGGCGGATCCGGACTACGGCCTGGTGCTGGCGTCTCTGGAAATCACCGCAGAAGTCCTCCATGTGGACAGCACGGTGATCTATCCTTCTCCCCGGGACCTTCTGGATGAGGTTCTTCTCACCATCCGCCAGCGGATGGCGGACCGGAAGCTTCCCCTATCCGACCGGATCATCTTTAAGAATCTGGATTCTTCGGCTCTTAAAGCCCTGAGCCTGGCCACCCCCAAACTGGCGGTGGCGAACCTCTTTCTGACCCTACTGCAAAAACGTATGATAGGAGACTAAGCCCATGAACATGATTGATCTACGAAGCGACACCGTCACCCATCCCACCCCGAAAATGCGCGAACTCATGGCTGCCGCCCCCGTGGGGGACGACGTCTATGGCGATGACCCCACCATCCTCCAGCTGGAAGCGGAAGCGGCAAAGCTTCTGGGAAAGGAAGCCGCCCTCTTTGTCCCCTCCGGCGTCTTTGGCAATCAGGTGTCCGTTCTCACCCATACCCAGCGAGGCCAGGAAATCATCCTGGGGGAATACTGCCACATCATCCAGCATGAGGCTGGTTCTGTAGCCCTCATCTCCAATGTCCAGACCCGGACTGTCCCCGATGAAAAGGGCGAACTGGATCCTGCCGAGGTGGAGCGCATCATCCGAAAATCCAACGATATCCACGTCCCCGTCACAGGACTGATCTGCGTGGAAACCGCCCATTCCACGGGAAACGTGGCCTCTCTGGAGAATCTGGAAGCTCTTCGGCAGGTGGCCGACAAGTACCACCTCCCCATCCATATGGACGGCGCCCGACTCTTCAACGCTGCCGCCTACCTGGGGGTGGAGGGAAAAGACCTGGCCAAGTACGCGGACTCCGTCTCCTTCTGTCTGTCCAAAGGCCTCTGTGCCCCGGTGGGGTCCCTGGTCGTGGGAACGAAGGAATTCATCGACAAGGCGAGAAGAAACCGAAAGGTCCTGGGCGGCGGCATGCGCCAGGCCGGAATCTTGGCCGCAGCGGGGCTGGAGGCTCTCAATCTTCGCCACCGGCTGAAAGAGGACCATGAAAATGCCCGCTACTTCGGCGAAGAGCTGGCAAAAATTCCCGGGATCACCGTCCACACGGATTCCATCAAAATCAACATGGTGTTCTTCACCGTGGACCGGGAAAATTTCCAGGGGGAGGATCTGGTGGAGTACCTGAAAGCCAAGGGAATCCTCATCAACGGCGATGACGATGGTCTCTTCCGCTTCGTCACCCACTACTACATCACCCGGGAAAGAATAGACCTGGTGATGAAAAATTTGAAAGAATATTTCTCATAGAATTGAATTTGCCGCCTAATTATGGTATTATGATTAGGCTTGCAGCGGTAGCTCAGCTGGATAGAGTAATCGGCTACGAACCGATCGGTCGGGGGTTCGAATCCCTTCCGCTGCACCAACACAATAAGAAAAGAGATACTGGTCTCAAAGCCAGTATCTCTTTTTCCTTTCCAAGACTTCCACTATGACAAGTGGGAGTCTTTTTTCCTGATTGATGAATTTAAGAAGGGCGATTTGTACATGAGCATGGAAGGGAAAGCCAGATAATGATTGAGTAAATGAGCCTGCTTGAGCAGAGTGATGGTGCTTTGGCGGGTTTTTTCAATGCAGTTTCCCAGGACATTATGTAAACATGAGGTGAACGAAAGGTAAACATATGTTGAACATTTTGATGAAAATTCATTTAATGACACAAAATATGATAAAATATTATTATTGATTCTATTTATTGATGAAATGGCAAAAATAGCTTGAAAAAGGTAGAATGATTGCTTAAATGGCAACATTCTATTTTTATATGCAGGAGGTAGAGAACGTAAACTGGGCAGTGCGGCTTCGGCCTTCACACCCCGCAAAATGAGGAGGATATGATGAAAAGAAAAATTGGAGCGCTGCTGGCTTTTGTGCTCCTGGCAGGATTTTTACTGCCGGGTTCTGGAAAAGTGGCAGCTGCAGATGAGGTTAGGAAGGGTGAAGTTGTCTTCGCCGATGCCGGGTGGGACAGCAACAGATTCCATAATGCTGTTGCAGGAACCATAGCGGAGAAGGTATATGGCTATACCTGGACTGAGATGGCTGGCAGCACCCCCATACTGCATGAAGGATTGCTTAAAGGTGAGATCGATGTCCATATGGAAGTGTGGACAGATAATATCGCCACCTACAAGAATGACCTTGCTAAAGGCAAGCTTATGGAGCTTGGAACAAATTTTGATGATGATGATCAGGGCTTCTACGTACCCCGATACGTCATTGAGGGTGACAAGGAAAGAGGGATTGAGCCCCTGGCTCCGGACCTTAGGACTGTGAAGGACCTTTTGAAGTATAAGGACCTCTTCCGTGATCCGGAGAATCCTTCAAAAGGAAGGATCTATGGAGCGATCCCGGGGTGGGCCATAGACACGATCATGCACAACAAATTTTTAGCATATGGGTTCGACCAGGATTTCATATACTTCAGGCCTGGCTCTGATGCTGCCCTGTCTGCAGCCCTTTCAAGCGCGTATGAGAAGGGGGAGCCTGTTGTTGGATACTACTGGGAGCCTACGTGGCTCATGGGGAAATATGACTTTGTCCTTCTAGAGGATGAACCGTTCAATCCTGACACCTATGAACAAGGGCTCACTGCGCTGCCTGCCGTAAATGTAACTATTGCAGCAAGCAATGATTTCGGAAAAGACCCGGCGAACAAGGAGCTTATCACATTCCTTTCGAAGTACAGGACATCCAGCAAGCTTACTTCGGAAGCCCTCGCTTACATGCAGGACACAGGGCCTGATTACAGGACTGCCGCACTTTGGTTCATCGAAGAGAACAAAGAGCTTGTGCGAGAGTGGGTAGGCGACGACGGCATCGCGAAGCTTGAAGGTGAGGATCAGGAAGAAGAAAAAAAGAGTTTCTTTGCAGGTTTCCCTTTCAGACTCCCGCTTGATGTGGATAAGTTCGACAGCTCTGTGAGGCAATTCGCCTCTTCAACCGAAGGATTCTTCGGAGCGATCAGGAACTTTCTCAACTCTGTAATATCGGGGATCGAGTTCGTTCTTGATGCAATTCCATGGTTCATCATGCTAACACTAGTATTCTTCCTTGGCTGGAGGTCATCGGGCAGCATTGGCAAGGGGATACTCTATGTACTTCTGCTCTCGTTCATCGGTGCTGTGGGGCTGTGGGAGATGATGAATGAGACACTGTCCATCGTAATAACCTCAGTGATCGTATCTCTTGCCCTAGGATTTCCCATAGGAATCCTGGTGTCAACCAGCGAGACGGTAGAGCGGTTTGTAAAGCCTGTGCTGGATACCATGCAGACCATGCCTGTGTTCGTATACCTGATTCCGGCACTGCTGTTCTTCGGTCTGGGGAAAGCACCTGCAGTAATCGCAACGACGATTTACGCCATCGTCCCGATAATAAGGATGACAACCCTTGGCATAAACCAGATAGACAAAGAGATCCTCGAGGCAGCGAAAGCCTACGGAGCCACATACATGCAGGCCCTCGTCAAGGTCAAGATACCTCAGGCAATGCCTGCGATCATGACCGGAGTGAACCAGACCATCATGATGGCAGTATCAATGGTTGTAACGACATCGATGATCGGTGCCAGCGGACTGGGTATGGAAGTGCTTACGAGCGTCAACAGGATCGAAATGGGCCGTGGTCTCGTTTCGGGTGCATCTGTTGTAATCCTCGCGGTGATACTGGACAGGTTCTCACAGGGACTGGCAAAGAGAAAGGGAGGCGAGAAGCATGAATGATGTACTGATGGAGGTCAAGAACCTCTACAAGCTCTATGGCGGAGGCAAGACTGAGGCAATGAAGATGCTCCAGGACGGCATCTCGAAGGATGATGTATATAAGAAGACAGGCGTGACAGCGGCCCTTGTCGATGTATCCATGGAGATCCGGAAAGGTGAGATTTTTGTGATCATCGGACTTTCAGGCTCAGGGAAATCGACACTGGTTAGATGCTTCAACCTGCTCAACAGACCCACTAAGGGTACGGTGAAGTATGAAGGCGCGGATATCTCGAAGTTTGAAAAAAATGAGCTCAGGGAGTTTAGGCGAAGCAAGATGTCCATGGTATTCCAGAACTTCGGCCTACTCTCACACCGGGATGTTCTCGGAAACGTTGAGCTGGGCCTTGAGATGAAGGACGTTCCAAAGGAGATGAGGGACAAGAAGGCCAGGGAGATGATTGCCATGGTTGGGCTTGAGGGTCTTGAAAACCAGCCCATAGAAAGTCTTTCAGGAGGGATGAAGCAGAGGGTCGGAATTGCGAGGGCACTTGCCAGCGATACAGAGGTGATCCTGATGGATGAGCCGTTCTCTGCCCTTGACCCTCTGGTAAAGAAGGACATGCAGTTCGAGCTCATCTCCATACAGAGGAAGCTGGGAAAGACCATTGTGTTCATAACCCATGACATCAATGAGGCTTTCAAGCTGGGTGACAGGGTCGCCATCATGAAGGACGGTAAGGTCATTCAGATCGCTACTCCGGAGGAGATGTCCACAAATCCTGCTGACGAATATGTCGCAAGGTTTATTGAAGGTGCTGACAAGACAAAGGTAGTGAGCGTAAGGAACATCATGTATGCGCCTGACACACTGGTAAGAATTTCTGACAGCCCATCCTATGCGATCAATGAAATGCGGACCAACGGACTATCCAGCGCTTATGTGGTGGACGGGAAGTTCATGTTCAAGGGCATCATCGAGATCAGTGATGCCGTCAGGGCGAAGACTGACAAATTGCTTATTTCAGACATACTGAAGTCAGATATTGTCACCGTATCACCGGATGACATGATTGCAGACATCATCCAGACTGCTGTGGATACAAAGTATCCTCTTCCGGTAGTTGATGGGGATGGAAGGCTGAAGGGAATTGTTTCCAGAGCGACAGTACTGTCGACTCTGGTATAGGATAAAGGGAGGAAACACCTCCCTTTTTCATGCTGTAAAAGTGGATAGTTAAAGTATGCAATTAATATGATTTCTTTAAATTTACGTCTATAAGTATAGTATGAGCAGTTTTTTTGCTGAAGTTCATCGTTGATTGCATCTACGACATGGATGAGGAACCAGAGCTGTACCCACCACAGCTGACTTTTTACACGAAACCCTGGAACTGCCCATGAACCTTCGGAAAATGAGTCTAAAAAATATGCAAAACTCATGGGCGTGAGTGAGGATTTTGAGGGAAAATAAATCATTCGTTCACGCACGGCCTGCTCGTAGCTCGTCTGATGATCTGGAAAATGGGGCTCCAGCATTCCTAAATCGTGGCAGCTTAACTATGATCCAGCGCTTTTTAACGGGCAATTTTTATTGCCCCAATTCTCGGGTACAATCAGGATAGAAGCTGAGTAGCAATGAACTTAGAGGAGGAGATGGGGATGAAGGAGCTCTATTTAGTCACCGGCGCCGCCGGTCATCTGGGCAGCGCTCTGGTGGATCAGCTGCTGAAGGCAGGAAAGCCCGTACGGGCCCTGGTTCTGCCCAAAGAGAAAGATCTTCTGCCAAAGGGTGTGGATGTTTTTGTCGGGGATGTGACCCAAAAAGAGAGTCTTGCTCCATTTTTTGCCAATCCCGACCAAAAGGAGCTGATCGTCCTTCACTGTGCGGGCATTGTTTCCATCGCCTCCAAGTACTCCCAAAAGGTCTACGACGTGAATGTAGGAGGAACGAAAAATGTGGCGGATCTTTGCCGGGAGCACGGGGTGAAAAAGCTCATCTATGTGAGCTCCGTCCACGCCATTCCGGAGCTTCCCCGAGGCGAGATCATGACAGAGATCGACACCTTTGATCCCGAGGCGGTGGTGGGGCTCTACGCCAAAACCAAAGCCGAAGCCACGGCCTATGTCCTTTCTGCCGCCAAGGACGGCTTGCCGGTTTCCGTCGTCCACCCTTCGGGCATCTCCGGTCCCTTTGACTGCGGCCGGGGACACCTCACCACGTTAGTTCTCGATTACTGCAAACACCGCCTCACCTCGGGCATCCAGGGAGGCTACGACTTTGTGGATGTCCGGGATGTGGCCCAGGGCATCCTCGCCTGCTGCACCCAGGGCCAAAACGGCCAGTGCTACATCCTCTCCAACCGGTACTACACCGTCCGGGAAGTCCTCACCCTGCTCCACGAGATCACCGGCAAAAAAGAAATCAAAACCTATCTTCCCCTGTGGTTTGTGAAGGGCGCAGCCCCTTTGGCCGAGCTCTACTACAAGATCCGCCGGCAGCCGCCCCTCTTCACCGCATACTCCATCTATACCCTGAACTCCAACGCCGTGTTCTCCCATGAAAAAGCTACGAAGGAACTGGGCTTTGCCCCCCGGGATCTTCGGGAAACCCTAGAGGATACGGTGGACTGGCTGAAGCAAAACCATCAGCTATAACACTTATCCTGTCCGCCGACCCTTTCCCCTTCGGGAGAAGAGCTGGCGGACTTTCTTTTGCCGCTTTTTCTTCCCTTTTCGCTCCCTGTACGGAATCTGTATCCCGAGGCTCGGGAACTGTAGCGCCGTCTCCGCCTATTTCCCAAGGGATATGTTAAAATGTGACTATTGTATCCGTACAATTTACGATTAACATAGAAAGGCGGGGGATCAAGCGTGACTAACCTCTGGACCCGAGACTTTAAAATTATCACCATTGGAACCATCATTTCCATGCTGGGCAATGCTGTGGCCGGTTTCGCCATCGGTCTTCTCGTCCTGGACTATACGGGCTCCACCCTCCTCTACGCCCTCTTCATGGTGGTCTACAACCTGCCCAAAATTGTGGCTCCGCTCTTTGCCGGCCCCTACATGGACCGGTTTTCGCGAAAAAAGGTCATCTACACCATGGACTTCATCTCCTCCGCCCTCTATACCTTTATCTTTTTCCTCCTCTATAACCACTGGTGGAATTTTCCCTTCTTCCTGGGGCTGGTCCTCATCATCGGCACCATCGACGGGGTCTACGCCGTGGCCTATGAGAGCCTTTATCCCAATCTGGTGTCCAAGGGCAACTTTTCCAAAGCTTATTCCATCTCCAGCATGATTTATCCTTTAGCCGCCTTCATGGTGCCCGTGGCCTCCTTTATCTACAACAGCACCGGATCCGCGGCCCCGCTCTTTGCCTTCAACGCCGTGACCTTCCTCCTGGCGGCCATCTTCGAAACCCAGATCGGCTACGTGGAAACCCACCTGGACAACGGCACCGGCGAAAAATTCACCAGGGACCGCTATATTGCAGACTTCAAGGAAGGCCTCCAATACATGGCCAAGGAGAAGGGCCTCCTCATCATCACCACCTACTTCTGCATCACCACCTTCGCCTCCGGCGGTGCCCAGACGGTAATGCTCCCCTTCTTTAAAAACAATCCGGAGCTCTTCGCCTTCGTTCCCCTGGATGTGGTGACGCTCTATACGATCATCAGCTTCTTTGGGGTCTTTGGCCGTCTCATGGGCGGGCTCATCCACTACAAGTTCCGCTATCCCGTGGGAAAAAAGTTCATCATCGCCCTGACGGTATATACCACCATCACCCTCCTGGAAGCCTTCCAGCTGTACTTCCCCCTTCCCCTCATGGTGCTTAGCTTCTTCATCATCGGCATCATGGGCGTCACGTCCTTCAACATCCGCATCTCCGCCACCCAGTCCTATGTGCCCGATGAGAAGCGGGGACGCTTCAACGGCTCCTTCCAGATGATCTGCGCCGCCGGCGGCATCGTGGGTCAGCTCCTGTCTGGAGTCCTGGGTGAGGTCATGCCTGAGCGCCAGATCATCATGATCTTCATGGCTCTTAATCTTCTCGCCATCATCTTCATCATGTATCCCGGCAGGGAACATGTTAAAAGGATCTATAACCGAAGGGTTTAACCCTCGGTTACAGATCCTTTCTTTTCGCGGATTTGGGCTTCAAACCGGAGGATCAGCTCCTCCAGGGTTTTGATGTCCCCGGACAGTTCCCGGGAATTGACCACGGGCATCCCGTCATGATCCACTTCCCCCAGGTTCTCGATGTCGATCATGGCCTGGTAAAGCTCCTCCTGCTGATCTTTGGCCATGCGCAGATACTTCAGTATTTGCTCCATGTCCTTTAGGCTCAGTTCCATGGTGCACCTCCTTTTTCTTCATTTTTCCCATGATACCCCCAATTCATCCATTTGTAAATTACCTAGAGCAGGTGGCTTTCCCGCTTATATTTTCCTTTTTTTAAGGAATACAGGTATAATAGGAGATGGAATAATTATTTTAAAAATACCCGATCAAGAAGGAGGAAACCCGATTTAAGCCTATCGGGAGAAACGTCTATGCGAAATTATACGATACTGACCGATTCCGCCGCTGATCTGCCCTTTGAAGTGCTGCAGGAAAACCAGGTGGGGGTCATCGGCCTCGTGGTGAACTTTCAGAACAAGGAATACATCGAAGACAACTGGAAATCCCTGAGCCCTGGGGAGTACTACGCCGCCCTGATCCAGGGGGAAATGCCCACCACTTCCCAGATCACCCCGGCCCGGTTCATGGAGTTCTTCAAGCCCTATCTGGACAAGGGCGACGATATCCTCTATATCGGATTCTCCTCCACCTTAAGCGGCACCTTCGGTTCCGCCAATGTGGCCCGCACCATGCTTCTCGAGGAGTACCCCGAGCGAAGAATCGAGCTGGTGGATTCCCTTTGCGCCTCCTGCGGCCTGGGTCTTCTGGTCCTGGATGCGGCAGCAAAAAAAGCCGCAGGCATGGAACTGGATGATCTCATCCGCCACGTGGAAGATCGCAAGCATCATGTGAACCACATCTTCACCGTGGATGACCTGAACCATCTGAAGCGGGGCGGACGTCTCTCCGGCTTCTCCGCCACCATGGGCACCATGCTGAACATCAAGCCCATCCTCTACATGAGCGGAGAGGGCAAGCTCCTCAATATCGACAAGGTCAAGGGAAGGAAAAAATCCCTCCATGCCCTGGTGGATTACCTGGAAAAAGGCGTGACGGATCCGAAGAACACCGAAGTGATCATCGCCCACGGCCACTGCCCCGAGGATGTGGAAATCCTCCGCTCGCTCATCACCGAAAAAGGCCTGGCCACCAAAGTAACCCCGGTCACCATGGGGATCACCATCAGCGCCCACACCGGCGCCAACGTCATCAACATGGTCTTCTTCGGCAAGAAACGGGAAGAAACCATCCAGAAGAATTAGCAAGAACAAAACATCCCGATGAGCCCTGGGCTCTTCGGGATGTTTTACTCTTTGGATGTTATTTCGCGTAAAGCTCCACCAGATTAAGGATCACCTGAACGGCTTTCTCCATGGCCTGGATGGAAATAAACTCATAGCGGCCGTGGTAATTTTCGCCTCCGGTGAAGATGTTGGGGCAGGGCAGACCCATGTAGGACAGCTGCGCACCGTCGGTGCCGCCGCGGATGGGCTTCACAATGGGGGTGACCCCCGCCTTTTCCATGGCCAGGCGGGCATTGTCCACCAGATCCATATGGGGCTCGATCATGGCTTTCATGTTGCGGTACTGATCCCGAAGCTCCAGGGTGACGGTGCCGGCGCCATACTTTTCGTTGAGGCGCTGGGTAACCTCCACCATCTTGTCCTTTCTTCCCTGGAAGGTGTCTTCAAAGAAGTCCCGGATGATGTAGTCGAGAACCGTCTCTTCCACTTCGCCCTGGATGCTGTTCAGATGGAAGAAGCCCTCATACTTTTCCGTATGCTCCGGGGTGTCCAGGGGATCAAACTGGGCCGCAAAATCCATGGCGATGAAGAGGGAATTCACCATCTTGTCCTTGGCCGTGCCCGGATGGACATTGCGTCCCTTAATTCTCACCTTGGCGGCGGCAGCGTTGAAATTTTCATACTCCAGCTCCCCTTCCGGTCCGCCGTCCAGGGTGTAGGCGATGTCCGCGCCAAAAGCCGCCACATCGAACTTGTGGGGGCCTCGGCCCACCTCCTCGTCGGGGGTGAAGGCCACAAGAATCTCCCCATGGGGAATCGTGGGATCTGCCGTGAGCACGTCCAGTGCTGCCATAATTTCGGCGATGCCGGCCTTGTCATCGGCGCCCAAAAGGGTGGTGCCGTCGGTGACCACCAGGTCCTGGCCCACATAGGTGGCTAGCGCTGGAAAGTCGGACACCTTCAGCACAATGCCCTGCTCTTCGTGGAGCACGATGTCTCCGCCGGTGTAGTTCACCACCCGGGGCTTCACATTCTTTCCGCTCATATCCGGTGAAGTATCCAAATGGGCAAGGAAGCCCAGCTTCTTTCCAGGGTTGTCCGTGTTGGCAGGCAGTCTTCCGAAGAGATAGCCGTTTTCATCCAGGCTCGCCTGAAGCCCCAAGGCTTCCAGCTCCCCCTTCAGGCGCTCGGCCAGCTCCCGCTGTCCCGGGGTGGTGGGAGTGGTGGTGCTGTTTTCGTCGGAGGTGGTCTCCACCTGCACATAGGTTAAAAATCTGTCCAATACGGTCATGTTTGTCCTCCTTATTTTTCCTTCATCTCCAAAAGACGAGGGGTTGGCTTACTTGGTGTCCAGGTCCGGGCGGTAGATCCGGCGTCGGTCCAGGGAGAAGATGTAGTCGGAGAAGGTCCCCGGCTCCAAATCCCGGACGGCGCTGGTGAAATCAAAGACCCGGGCGTCGATCATGTCGATGTGGTGGAGAAGCTCCGCCTCCAGGAACATGGGCTTCACGGGGCTTCCGTATTCGGGCTCGTAGTGGTGGGAAAGGATCATATGCTCCAGAAGAAGTCGCTTTTCCTGGGACAGGCCCTTTTCTGCCGCCACCCGCTCCACATTCTTCACCCCCAGGGTGATGTGGCCCAGGAGGGTGCCTTCCACGGTGTATTCCTTCACGATGCCTAGCTCCGAGGAATCCATCTCATTGATCTTTTCCAGGTCATGGAGAATGATCCCGGCAAAGAGAAGATCCCGGTTCACCGCAGGATACACCGCTGCGATGGCTTCGCCCAGCTTCAGCATGGTGAGCACATGGTAAAGAAGCCCGGACCGGATGGAATGATGATTCCGTTTGGCGGCGGGGTAATACATGAGCTTTTCCTGCTTCTCCTCCAGAATGGCCAGAACCACACGAGCGATCTCCTGGTCCTTCATGGCGCGGACATAGTTCGTAATTTCCCCATACATCACCGTATCTTCCATGGGGGCGGATTCCACAAAATCCGCAGGATTCACGGCATCGGCCTCGGTGACGAGGCGGATTCGTTCCACCTTGAACTGGGTATTGTTCATGTAGCTGGTCACGGTCCCCCGGACCTTGACCATTTCGCTTTCGTGGAAGAGGTCCTCCTGTTCCTTGGACACTTCCCAGAGCTTGGCGGAAATTTCCCCGGTCTTGTCGCCGAAGATAAAGTCCAGATATTTCTTGTCTTTGGAATTCGTGGTCTTCAGGTCCACCCGCTTAATGATGAAGTAGCAGTCTACGCGATCGCCCACTTCCAGGTTGGCTATTTTTTTGCTTTGCAGCTCCATAAATTTCTCCTTGTGTGTAAATTGGTATATAATATAGTATACCTCAACATCGAAATGATGACGAATTATTCTTGTCTTTCGCGTATTTTAGACCGAAGGGAGGGAGCCCCATGGAAATCAGCCTGCCCAAGGGCGTGCGCCAGATCATCCGGGAACTGAATGAACATGGCTATGAAGCCTATGTGGTGGGCGGCTCCATTCGGGACGCCCTCATTGGCCTGACCCCCAAGGACTATGACATCACCACCTCTGCCACGCCGGAGGAGGTCATGGGGATCTTCCGAAAGACGGTGCCCACGGGAATCAAACACGGCACCATCCAGGTGATCACCGCCGACGGCATGTATGATGTGACCACTTACCGCTCCGAAGGCGATTATGTCCAGTTCCGTTACCCCACCAACGTCATCTTCATCGACGACCTGGTGGAGGATCTTCGGCGCCGGGACATCACCATCAACGCCATGGCCTACAATACGGAAAAAGGCATCATCGATCCCTTTAACGGCACCGAGGACATTCGGCAGCGGCTGATCCGGGCCGTGGGAAATCCCATTGAGCGCTTCAAGGAAGACGCCCTCCGGATTCTTCGGGCGGTGCGATTGGCCACCACCCTGAACTTCAACCTCGAAGCCAGCACCCTCCAGGCCATCGTGGAAACCATGGACGGCCTGCGGTTCATCTCCGTGGAACGGATCCGGGAGGAACTCAACGGAATCCTCCTGTCGGACAATCCTTCCCGGGGAATCTCCATGCTCTTCCACTTGGGCATCATGAAGCTTGTGCTGCCGGAGATCATGCCCATGGCCATGTTCAACCAGCATAACCCCCACCATGACAAAGACGTGCTGCACCACACCCTGGAGGTGCTGGAAAATACGCCGAAAGCCCTGGACCTTCGTCTGGCAGCCCTACTCCACGACACGGGCAAACCCACGGCCTTCACCGTGGATGACCACGGCATCGGTCATTTCTACGGCCACGAAAAACATTCCGCCCGCATCGCCCGAGAAATCCTGCAGCGGCTGAAATACGACAACCACACCACCGATACGGTGACGACCCTCATCGCCCACCACATGGTCAGTCTGGACATGAAGAACGAGGTGAAGATCAAGCGCTTCATCCTCAGTGTGGGAAAGGAAAACGTCGCTGCCCTGCTGGACCTAAAGACCGCCGATCATGTGGGCAAACCGGACAGTTCCGGCGCCAAGCTCTATGAGATCAGCGCCTTCCGCCACCGGATCCAGAAGATCCTGGACCGGGGCGATCCCCTCGTCATCAAGGATCTGGCCGTGAACGGCCAGGACATCATGAACCTGGGGCTTCGGGAAGGACGCCAGGTGGGCGAAATCCTGAAATCCCTCCTGGACCATGTCCTGAAAGATCCTAGCCTCAATGAAAAATACACCCTCTTGAATCTTGCGCAAAAGGAGCTCCTCCATGACAAGTAACCTCACGAATACCATCCTCACCATGCTCATTCTGGGCCTTTTGGGCTTCGGACTGAAAAAGACCAAGGTGGCCGATAAGCGCACCGACAAGTTCATCACGGTCCTCCTGGTGAACATCTGCACGCCGGCCTTGATGATTTCCACCACCCTGACGAACTTCACTATTCAGATTTTCCTGGACTCCTATAAAAGTATTGGTGTGGCGGTTCTTTCCACCCTCTGCGTCATGGCGGTGTCCACACTTTTCGCCAAAATGCTTTCCCTCAAAGGGATGGACCGGGGCCAGTTACTGGCCATGTGCTCCTTCTCCAATGTGATCTTTGTGGGTCTGCCCCTTATCACTGGGATCTTTGGCGCCGGCGTGGTGGCTTACCTCATGCTCTACTTTATCGCCAATACCCTGACCTTCTGGACCCTGGGGATCTATCTCCTGTCCAAGGATTCCGGCAAGGGCTTCAGCTCCAAGAATCTTCTCAAGATCATCAATATGCCCATCCTGGGTTTCGTTGCCGGTCTTCTTCTTCTCTATTATGGCATTTCCCTTCCTTCCTATGTCATGGACAGCATCAACGCCTTAAAGGTCATCATGACCCCCTTGTCCCTGATCTTCGTGGGGAGTACCATTGGCGATCTCTCCCTGGAACGAATCGGCAGCCCCATGACCACCGTGGTGATTCTTCTCATGCGCTTCGTCATCTCTCCCCTCACGGTGCTGCTCCTCCTGAAGCTCATCCCCATGCCAGAGGAACTGGTGAAGGTCTTCATCGTCTGTGCCGGTCTGCCTGCCATGACGAACATCTCCATCGCCGTGGGAAAGTACGGGGGAAACCCATCCTACTCCTCCTTCATCACCGCCCTCACCTCCGGGGTCTTCATCCTGGTGGTCCCCTTCTATCTGAAGCTCTTTGCCTTTATCTAACACCTAATCGGCAGGAAATCCTGCCGATTTTTATTGCGCAAATTCAGAACATACATTCGAAATTCATGGATAAAAAAGAACATATGTGCTATAATAATGTTGTTGGAGGTGAGCCCATGGAAATTCTCGACAAAATCCGAATCCTCGCGGATTCAGCCAAATATGATGTGTCCTGTTCTTCCAGTGGGAGCACCCGAGGGAAAGAAGGCAGCGGCATCGGAAACACCGTGCCTTCGGGGATCTGTCACAGCTTCACGGCGGACGGCCGGTGCATTTCCCTCTTGAAAATCCTCATGACCAACTACTGCATCTACGACTGCGCCTACTGCCAGAACCGGATCTCCAACGATCTGGAACGGGCGGCCTTCACCCCGGAAGAGCTCATCAGCCTCACCATGGCCTTCTACAAGCGAAACTACATCGAGGGACTCTTTCTCAGTTCCGGCGTGGTGGTTTCCCCGGACCACACCATGGAGCTCATGCTCCGGATTCTGAAGACTCTTAGGATCCGGGAAAAGTTCAAGGGCTACATCCATGTGAAGATCATCCCTGGGGCCAGCCCCCATCTGGTCCACGAGGCCGGCTGCTACGCCGACCGGGTCAGCGTGAACATCGAGCTGCCGGAGGCGGAAAATTACCCGGTACTCACTCCCCAGAAGACCCAGCAGGCCATTTTGAAACCCATGGACCAGATCGCACGGAACATCCTGGAGAATACTGAGGAGCGCCGGATCTCCCGGCATGCGGAGCATTTTGTCCCCGCGGGACAGAGTACCCAGCTCATCATCGGTGCCACGCCTACAGCGGATGGAAAAATCCTCTCCTTAAGCCAGAAGCTCTACGACCGCTTCGAGCTGAAGCGGGTTTACTATTCCGCCTATATCCCCGTGTCCACCCATGCGCTGCTGCCTCGTCTGGAAAGCCCGCCCCTTCTGCGGGAGCACCGGATCTACCAGGCGGACTGGCTTCTCCGGTTCTACCAGTTCCGGGCAGAAGAACTCCTCAGTGCCGAGGAAAACCTCGATGTCAATGTGGATCCCAAAACCCAGTGGGCCCTCAGCCACATGGAGCTTTTCCCTGTGGAAATCAATCGGGCCAGCTATGAGATGCTCCTTCGCATTCCCGGCATCGGTCTCACCTCGGCGAAGCGGATTTGGAAAGCCCGAAAACTTTCCCCCATCACCTATGAGGGGCTGAAGAAAATGGGCATTGTCCTCGTTCGGGCCAAACACTTCATCCTGGTGGGCGGAAAATACTACGGCAACTTTGCGCTGAATCGGGACTACATCTACGAGGCCATCAGCGAGCGAAAGGATGTCCTCCAGATGAATCTCTTCCAGGAAATTGACCGCCGCTTGGGCTTGGAAAACAAAAAGGACGATCCGTCCAAAATTCTCCAGGCTGCCCGTCTCACCAGCGCGCTGATCTCGGAGAAGCAGATCATCTCCCGCTCTTCGGGAGGTGAGCTTTGATGCAGGTGATGCTTTTTGATGGATCGCTGGAAGAATTTCTGACCGCTGTCGCCAAGGTTTATCTGGAAAAAATGCCGCCTGTGATCTACAGGACCGCGGATTTTCAGCTCAACCTCATCGATGAGCCAGTACGAATTTCCTATGACGAATCCCTCTTTTTGCGGGTGCAGCGGGCCATGGAGGAGAAATTTCTGGAGGAAGCCCTCCACGATATCCACTACGGCCTCTGCCACAGCGCCCCGGATTCCCCCTCCCTCATCCTGAACTACACCTTAGCCTGCTTCAAAAATCCGAGGCAAGCCCAGAATTTTCAGGATCCCCTCATCATGGCTGTGACCAAGCGGGCAAGGCAGGTGAGCCTGGAAACCCACCGCTTTGTGGGGTTTGTCCGCTTTTCCGAAAAAAACGGAGTGTACTTTTCAAAAATCGAGCCGGATCATGATATTCTGGCTTTTCTCGCCCCCCACTTCGCCGAACGCTTCAGCACCCAGCGCTTTATGATCCTCGACGAGAAGCGTAAAAAGGTCCTCCTGTCCCAAAACGGGGACATCGTCCTGGTGGAAAAGAGCGACCTGGATCCCTCGCTTTTTGAACCCGACGAATACATCCAGTCCTGGCGTACCTACTTTCATTCCATCGCCATTGCGGAGCGGGTGAATCCCAAGGCCCAAAAGCGCTCTATGCCCCGGCGCTACTGGAAAAACCTTCCGGAAACGGAAGGGTTGCCACTCTCCTTCTCTCCGGAAAAACCACCGGATAATCTCGGGCGTTCGTCCTCGGTAGAATTCGCCACTCCCCTCGAAATTCTAAAATATCCGCGTTTCGATTAAATATTTTTCGAAACCGTTCAGCAACCTTCGCAAAAATCACCGCACTTTTTCGAGGTTTTCCATCCTGGGAAAATTGAGCTAAAGTGTGTTTTAGGTTTCATTTGAGAATCGAAGAATCATTCAAATTGACTACTCCCACGATTGAGAGCATCTTGTTCGCCGTTGGCGGACAAGCAAAAATTGAGCAAGTAAAAACCGGGTTCGGAAGATAACTTCCGGACCCGGTTTTTGTCTAGTCTCTGCTGCTTTCGGTTCTTCTTTCCGAGGATAAGAGAAGATTTAAGATATAATTGTTCAATGAACGATTATCATCCTTCGCCTCATCGGTGAGCTCTTCTTTCAAATCCAGTGGTAAGGTCAAAAGAATCCTAGTTTTATCTTTACCAACAGCCACAAAAAACACCCCTATCTTTATTGCGTGATAAATTATAATAATATTATACTTCAAAACGAAATATTATGAAAGATACATCATGGAGAGACCGTGTCAACTTACTGTTGGTTGAATTTTGAGTATAACTCTCCGATGTCATCTTCTATGCCGAACGTAGTGCCTT
>NZ_JAGSCS010000016.1 GCF_018128025.1 Proteiniclasticum sediminis
AATCTTCCTTTCGAAAGGCTATCCCCCACTTTGAGGCAGGTTACCCACGTGTTACTCACCCGTCCGCCGCTAAGGATCCGCGATGTAAACATCTTAAATCCTCCGCTCGACTTGCATGTGTTAGGCACGCCGCCAGCGTTCGTCCTGAGCCAGGATCAAACTCTCAAATTAAAAGTTTGAACTAGCTGTTGATTACACTAGCTTTTGTTTCCGTCTTGCGACAGAAACGATTGTTTTTGATTTCTCAAAAGAATTACTTTGGTTTTTTACCTATATTCTGTTTAATTTTCAAAGAGCTTTGGTTTGTTTGGTTTGCCGCTCTCGTCAAGCGACTTGTCTATAATAGCATGATGGTCGAAAGCATGTCAACAAGTTTTTTGTAGTTTTTTATCAAAAGAATTTGTAAATTAACTACAATTCTCAGATCCCCTGCCGTTCAGTTTCTTTCCCGGTGGATCCCCTTTGATTCCTCGCCGATATCTTCGACTGCTCAATCATCTTAACGTAAATTCCAGGTTAAATCAATGTGCTTTACAGAGATTTCAAGGGTTTGAAAGATCGTTCATCCTTTATTCACGCCCATTTAGCCCACAAGAAAAGAGAACCCGCAGGTTCTCTTTTCAAATCGTTCGGCTTTTCGCTCTGCCCCGTTTATGGCTCTCTGGAGGAGTTAACTCATGGGAAACCGCTGTTTTTGAGCTCATCTTCCAGCTTTTCTCCGTTCCCGGAGTGAACAGGATTCACCCTCTTGTTCTTTTGATTGCCAAAATACTCCCAGCAGCCCGTTCACGGTTTTCTCCACATTTCAGCCCCATTCATGAACAGCTTCTCCAGACGGAAACCTACCCTTCCAGGGACGTAAACTGAGAATTGTAGAGCTTGAAGTACTCGCCCCGCTTCTTCATGAGCTCCTGGTGGGTGCCGTCTTCTTCGATGCCCTTCTCCGTCAGCACGATGATCCGCTCCGCATTTTTTATGGTTCCCATGCGATGGGCAATGATAAAGGTGGTGCGGTCCTTGGCCAGTTCATTAATCGAAGCCTGAATCACGGCTTCACTCTGATTGTCCAGGGAGGAGGTGGCTTCATCCAGAATCAGCACCGGAGGATTCTTCAGGAACATCCGAGCGATGGAGAGCCGCTGTTTCTGGCCGCCGGAGAGTTTTACGCCCCGCTCGCCGATGTAGGTGTCAAAGCCTTCGGGCATCTCCAGGATAAAGTCATAGGCATTGGCTTTCTTCGCCGCTTCCACCACCTCATCCCTTCCCGCATCCAGGCGTCCGTAGAGAATATTCTCATAGACCGTTCCGGAAAAGAGGAAGACATCCTGCTGCACGATGCCGATATTTCCGCGAAGACTCTCCATGGTGACATCCTGGATGCTGTGTCCGTCAATGGCAATGGTTCCTTCGCTGAGCTCGTAAAACCGGGGAATCAGGTTGCACAGCGTGGTCTTGCCCACCCCGCTGGGGCCCACGATGGCCACATTCTGTCCCTGGGGAACCGTCAGATTGATATGGCTGAGCACCGCTTCCCGGTCCCCGTAGGAAAAGCCCACATCCTGAAACTCCACTGCACCTCGGACATTCGCCAGGGGAAGGGCCTCTGGTTTGTCCACGATTTCCGGCTTGATCGCCATGACTTCCGTGAATCGGCGAAAGCCCGCCATCCCGCGCTGGAACATCTCCACAAAGTTGGCCAGACGCTTCACGGGCTGAAGAATCAGCCCCATATAGATGATGTAGGCGAAAAGATCGCCCGTATTAATCTTCCCCTGATAGAGGAAGTATCCGCCAAAGGCCAGGGCCGTGAGGTTCAGAATATTGGAGAAGAAGCTGATTCCTCCCCCGAAGATTCCCAGGTAACGGACGCTCTTGGTCCGGAGGGACTTGAAGTTGTCATTGCCCCTGTCGAACTTCTTTTCTTCATAGGCTTCGTTGGTAAAGGACTTCACCACCCGAACACCGGAAATACTGTCCTCCAGCCCTGCATTGATGTCCGAAAGCTTTTCCCGCATCTGCCGGAAGGTTCTGCGCATCTTATTATTGTAGTACACCGCGAAGATCACCAGCATGGGGACCACGGTGAAGACAATGAGGGTGAGCTGCACATTGATGCCCAGAAGGAGCACGAAGGAACCCAGGAGCATGAGGGAGGAGATGAAGAGATCCTCCGGCCCATGGTGGGCCAGCTCCGAGATCTCATTGAGGTCATTGACCAGCCGGGACATGATGTGGCCGGTTTTCGTCTCGTCATAGTACTTGAAGGAAAGCTTCTGGAGATGGGCAAACATGCTCTTGCGCATGTCGTACTCCATGCGGACCCCGAGCAAATGGCCGTAAAAGCCCACAATGTAATCCAGCACAAAGCGGATCAGGTAGAGTCCAAACATCGCCACGGGAACTTTCCACAGAAGATCCAGATTGCGGTTGGGGATAATGTCATTGACAAACCAACGCGTAATCTGAGGAAACACCAGATCCGTCAGGGCCACCAGGGTAGCGGCCACCATATCCAAAAGAAACAGCCACTTGTGGGGCTTGTAGTATTGCGCAAATTCTTTAATCATTCCATCACCTGCACTTCATATTTCAGATTTCAATCCAATAAACCCATTATAGCAAAGGAAAAACCTCCTGGGGCTTCTCTCGAGGAAGAACTGTATTGAAGGGATAAAGATTCTATGATGGTGGCTTCTCCATGGAAATTAACGCAAACAAAACCGGAAGAAGAGGAAAAACCTCATCCGAATCGGGTCCCGGTGTCGTATAATAGAGACAAAGCATGAAAATTCGCACAACAGACCGCAAATTGCAGATAGGAGGCATGCAGATGAAAATCTTTGGACACCGCGGATACGCCCTGCGCTATCCGGAAAATACCCTGGTTTCCTTTCAGGCCGCTGTGGATGCCGGCGCCGATGGCATCGAAACCGATGTCCATCTCACCCGGGACGGGGTGCTGGTTCTCACCCATGACGAGGAGATCTCCCGGGTATCCAGCGGCCACGGACTCTGTAAGGACATGACCTACGAGGAGCTCCTCGCTTTAGACTTTGGCTCCTGGAAGGATCCTCGCTTTACGGGGGAACGTATCCCTACCCTGGACCAGCTTCTGGACCTCTTGGAGGACACCTCCCTAATCCTTAACCTGGAGGTAAAAATGGGCTTTCCCTACTACCCCGGGATTGAAGAAAAGCTCCTGGAAAAAATCAGGGCGCGAAACTTTCTCTCCCGAATCATCTTCTCCAGCTTCAACCATTACAGCGTCGCCAAAATCAAAGCCCTGGAACCTGCGGCCCTGGTGGCTCCCCTCTATATGGAAGCCCTCTACGAACCTTATCACTATGCGGAAACCTTCGGTGCCGGCGCCATCCATCCCCAGGCGGGCCTCGTGGAAAAAAGCATTGTGGACGCCTGTCACGAAAAGAACATCGCCGTGAATCTCTGGACCGTGAACCGCACCGAAGATGCCCTGAAAGCCCAAGATCTCGGCGTGGATGCCATTATCACCGATTGCCCCCTGGAACTGATCACCGCATTGAGGAGCTGATTTTATGGAAAACAGACTGGACTACAAAAAGACCTTTATCCTGGGCTTCGGCTTTTTTGCCATCAGCATTACCTGGAGCGTCTACAATGCCTTCATGCCCCTTCTTCTGGGCACCTACATCGTGGACAAGGCGCTCATCGGCTTTATCATGACCATTGATAACTATCTGGCCCTTTTTATTCAGCCCACGGTGGGATTTTACTCCGACAAAATTAAAACCCGCTTCGGACGACGCATGCCCTTCATCATGATCGGCATGCCCCTGGCCGCCGTCTTTATGTTTCTCATTCCCAATACCCATTCCATGTGGGCCCTGATTTTTGCCCTGGTCCTCATGAATCTCTCCATGAGCCTCTACCGCTCGCCGGTCATCGCCCTTATGCCTGACATCACCCCCATGGAGCAGCGCTCCAAAGCCAACTCCATCATCAACTTCATGGGCGGCATCGGCTCCCTCATCGCCTACTTCATCGGCGGAAAGCTCTACGATCTCAACAAGGGTTACCCCTTCCTTCTCTCCGGCGCTCTCATCGTCTTCTCCTTCCTGGTGCTCTTCACGAAGATTAAAGAGGAACGAGATGTCCTGGCCTACGAAAAAGCGGAGGAAGAGCGAAATCTCCTCCAAGGACTGAAAATCGCCCTGTCCAACCGAAGCACCGCCTTCCTGCTTTTAGCCATCTGCAGCTGGTTCATCGGCTTCAATGGCGTGGAGACCTTCTTCACCCTCTATGCCACCCAGTATCTGGGGATTAAGGCCTCCGACGCCACCTTGACCCTGTCCTTCATCTCTTTGAGCTTCCTCCTCTTCGCCATCCCCGCCGGCATGATCGGCACACGCATCGGCAAAAAGAACACCATTCGCATCGGTGTCTCCGCCGCCATCCTGCTTCTCTTCGGCGTATTCCTCGTGCAGCCGGGCTCTCCCAGCATGCTGCTCCTCATCCGGGTCCTTTTCCTGGGTGTGGGTTTTGCCTGGGCCTCCATCAACATCAACTCCTACCCTTTGGTGGCTGACATGAGTCCCGTGGGCCTTTTAGGCACCTTCACCGGCGTGTATTACCTCTTCTCCTCCTTGGCCAACATCATCTCTCCCCCGCTGCTGGGCAAGCTCATCGACCTTCTGGGCTACAAGATCACTTTCCTTTATGGGGCCGGCTGGTTCGCCCTGGCTTTCCTCTTTATCAACCTGGTCCATGACCATCGGGCGGAGCTAAACGGAAACGCCAAGGAATCCTAACAGGCTGTTTCCATGCACCAACGACGAAAGAAGACCATTTCCTTCCCCCCCAAGGGGGAGTGAAACGGTCTTCTTCATTTTTGGCAAATCCTGAAATCTTGTTTCCGGCTTTAGACGTTCAGCGGCACATACTCCGAAAAGGTCAGGGGGATACCAGAAAGTTCATCCACTTCCTGCCAGGAGGTCACTTCCGTAAAGTCCGCCAGTTTCTCCAGGGGGAACTGGGTATCCCCTTCAAACACCTGGTCCACCCAGGTGATGTAGAGCCGCTGACAAAGGGGCATGAACTGACGGAAAAGTTCTCCTCCGCCAATGAGAAAAACTTCTTCTTCCCCTTGGGCATAGGGCAGAACCTCCTCCAGACGGTGAATGAGGGTGACGCCTTCCGGGGCAGCATAGTGCTCATCCCGGGTGAGGACGATGTGTTCCCGACCGGGAAGGGGTTTTCCCAGGCTTTCAAAGGTTTTTCGGCCCATGAGGATTTTATGGCCCAGGGTTTTTTCCTTGAAGAACTTTAGATCCGTGGGAATCCGCCAGAGAAGCTTTCCCTCATGGCCGATGATCCCCTCATAGGTGGTGGCAACAATGAGACTGAGCATCAGACTGACACCTCCATTTTAATTTTACCCAGATGCTGGTAGTTCTCCAGCTTGATGTCGTCCATGGTGAAATCGTAGAAATTCTTGATCTCGGGATTGATCCAAAGTGTGGGGGCTTCCGGCGCTTCGCCCCGGGACAGCTGCTCCCGCATCCCTTCCACCTGATTCTCATAGATGTGGGCATTGTTGATGACGTGGGTGAAGAGTCCGGGCGCAAGGTCCGTCACCTGGGCGATGAGGTGGACCAGCACCGCATACTGGGTCATGTTGAAGGGCACGCCCAGGGGCATGTCTCCGCTTCGCTGCACCAGCATGCAGTTAAGCCTTCCGTCGGTGACATCCCAAAGAGTCATGAAGGCACAGGGGTAAAGGGATCCCCCATCCAGATGGGGAATCTGCCAGAGATTGAGGATCATGCGTCGATCCTGGGGATTGTTTTTCAAAGCTGCGATGAGCTTGTCCACCTGCTGATACTCCCGAACCACCCAGCCATAGGCGGTGCCGATGGTGCCGTCAGGCTTCATCCACTCATCCCAGATGTGCACATTTTCCTCCTGGAGCTTCAGCACGGAG
Source organism: Proteiniclasticum sediminis (assembly GCF_018128025.1). Lineage (GTDB taxonomy): Bacteria > Bacillota > Clostridia > Clostridiales > Clostridiaceae > Proteiniclasticum > Proteiniclasticum sediminis. The sequence continues at coordinate 5,960 of NZ_JAGSCS010000016.1, forward strand.
TTGGACTGATCCCGGTAAATCCAAAGCATTTCCTTCACCGCCGTCTTGAACCCCACAAACTTCGAGGTGAGAATGGGGAACTCCCGGGCCAGGTCGAACTGCATGATCTGATGGGGAAGCTTATAGGTGCTGACCCCCGTGCGGTTATTATCATAATAGCCGTGATCCAGGATCTCCTGGACGATTTTCAGATACTGGCGGTCGGCATTGTTCATCATGTGTCCTCCTTGCATTCCTAAACTGGTTTTATTATACCCGATCTCCTGGCGGAAGTTAACCCAGACCCCAAAGAGGGAATATACGACGATGAAAAATAGGACCCGGAAAACTTCCGGATCCTTCGTGATGTCTAAGAGGATTGATTATTTTGAGCCCATGGAGCCCATGGGGTTTAATCCGCCAGAATGCGCTTTTCGCCTTCCAGTTCCCGAATGGACTTCACGTTCTGGGTGACTTCCAGGGTACCCAGGTAGCGGTTCTGGTCATCACGGATGGCGTAGTAAGTGATGAGGATGAACATGCCCCGGGAATTGATCCAGAAGCTTTCCTGATCCTTGGCGCCGCTCTTGAAATCCTGAAGAAGCTTTTCCACAGTCTTCACGCTCTGGGGCGGATGACAGTTCTGCACGGTTCTTCCGATGACGGACTTGGTGCGGGCAAAAATTCGCTCCTTGGCCAGGTTGAAGTACTTCACCGTATCCTTGTCATCGATGAAGGTGATGTCCACGGGGAGGGTATTCAGGACCTTCTCCAGTTCCTGGAGGGTAAGGAAGCCCACGCCAAATCGGATGTTTCCGTTGGAGGGAAGCTCTTCCTTCTTGGTTTTTCCGCCGATGAAGGCTACGCGGTTGGGGGCCCACTTTCCTTCGGGGGAAACCAGGCAGTAGCCGATTTCCTCGCTGTCGTCAGCAATCTCCAGCCACTCATCCTCGGTGAAACGCTCCAGGAGCATGGGGATGAGGATCTGCTCTTCCTTGAAGATCATTTCATGGATGCGCTCCAGGAGCGGATAGATTCTTTCCTTCACCAAAGCCTTCTGATCCTCGGCGATGAGGGCCTTCACGGCTTTGATTTCTGCACGGATCTCATCATCCACGCCCCACATGACCTTGGGGGGTGCGGAGATTCCATACTTTTCCATATAGGGGAAGATGATGTTTTCTTTGCGGGAATAGTGCTTGTCGATGTCCCAGAGAAGATTGAAGTCTTCCAGAAGCTTAATTTTCAGCATTTCCACATCCGTGGCGAAGTAGCCTTCCAGTTTCGGTTTGATTTCCTCCTCCAGAAGAGTCTTCAGGGCATAATTTTCTTCCCGGATCACGCGAACGGGATGACCAATGCTTTCTTCTTCTTTGGACCGGGTGTGGACTTCCTCCACCGATCCCTTGAAGATATCCGCATGGATGTCGCAGAGACGCTGAATCTCTTCCGCCGCCATGCCTTCCACCATGAGGCTCTGCTCCATCTGGGAGATCTCATAGGAGGAGACCCCATTGAAGTTCGCATGGAACTCCTTCTTCACCTCCGCCGGATCCACACCGTCGTGAAGTTTCAGGATCATTTCCTTCAGCAGCTCCTGCCGCTTGCTTCGATTGGTTTCGTTTAATTCTCGGTTGTTGATGACGTTACTCATAGTTCCCTCCATTTCTTGATTCGGACAGATTTATTCCGTAAAGGACAGGCCGTGCCTGGCCAAGGTTTCTTCAATGACTTCCATGGAGATGCCCATCATCACCGAGGCCTTGGGCAGCGTCATGATTTTCCCCACGGTATTCAGCATGGCGGGATTCAGGATATTGACAAATCCCAGCTCCTGAAGCGCTTTGGCCACTTCCGGGTGTGCATGGATGATGGTGTGTACACTGTCTTCTTTTCGGATCATCCCTGCACCTCCTTTTATTCTACTTCGTCAGTGTAGCGCAACTTCGGCAAAAAAACTTTGACCCAAATCAAAAGCTGAGAATGTTTTTCATTCCTTGAGAAAATCATACGATTTTTTGGAGAATTCCGATAGCGGAACGCAAAAAGTTTACAACAAGGAAAAGGGACAGGAAGCCTGCATTATTCTGCTGCTCCTGTCCGTCATTCCTATTTTCGAATCTGTCCGCTGCCAAAGATAATGTATTTCGAGGTGGTGAGCTCCTTCAGGCCCACGGGACCCCGAGCGTGGAGCTTCTGGGTGGAAATACCCATTTCCATGCCCATGCCCAGCTCCGAACCGTCCGTGAAGCGCGTGGAGGCATTGACATAGACGGCCGCCGCGTCCACTTCCTGCAAAAACGTCATGGCGTGGGCGTAGTTGGCGGTGAGGATGGCTTCGGAATGCCCCGTGCCGTAGCGCTCAATATGGGCCATGGCTTCCGGGAGATCCTTCACCACCTTCAACGACATCTTGAGATCCAGATACTCCGTGGCGTAGTCCTCTTCCGTGGCGGCCTCAAAGACCGGGACGATGGCCCGGGCTTCCTCATCGGCATAAACCGTCACCCCATGGGCAGTCAACGCAGATTCCAAGAGAGGGAGGAAGCTTTCCGCCACGGCCCCATGGACCAGGAGAGACTCCATGGCGTTGCATACGCCGGTGCGCTGGGTCTTGGCATTGAGAATGATCGACAGAGCCATATCGAAGTCGGCACTGTCATCCACATAGACATGGCAGTTTCCCACTCCCGTCTCGATGACCGGCACCGTGGCTTCCCGAACCACGCGGCTGATGAGCTTGGCGCTGCCCCGGGGAATGAGGACATCCACATACTCGTGGAGCCGCATGAATTCTCCTGCCGTCTCATAGGAAAGATCCTCGATGAGCTGCACGAAAGTTCGGTCATAGCCCAGGGCCTCCAGGGAGTCCTGGACAATGGACACGAGAATTTTGTTGGAGAAAATGGCTTCCTTGCCCCCCCGAAGGATGAGCGCATTGCCCGACTTCAGGCAAAGGGCTGCCGTATCAATGGTGACATTGGGGCGGGACTCGTAGATGATGCCCACGACTCCCAGGGGTACGGACTTTTTCCCCACCTGGAGCCCATTGGGCAGGGTGCGCATTTCTTTGACGATTCCCACGGGATCCTCCAGATCCCGCACGGTCTTCAGCCCTTCCACCATGGAAGCGATGCGGCCTTCGTTCAGCAGCAGCCGATCGATGAGGGCCGGGGAAAGCCCCGCCTCTTCAGCATTTTTACGGTCATTGGCATTGGCTTCCAGAATTTCCGGGGTTCTTGCCAAAAGGTTTGCGGAAATGGCGTCCAGGAGAGCATTCTTTTCCCCTGTCCCCAGGAGCGCTAGTTTTTTGGCCGCTTGTTTTGCGGCCATTCCCATGGCTTTCATCATGCGTCCTTCCTCCCCACAAACAGCGTGCCCAGATTTTTCCCTTCCAGAATCTCCTCCAGGGCTTCATTGCGGCTACCGTTGGCCAGGACCACATGGATGCCCTTGGCGGTGGCGATCTCCGCAGCCTTGATCTTCGTGATCATACCGCCGGTGCCCAGCTTCGTGGAAGAGTCCTTGGCGATGGACTGCACATTGGCATCAATTTTTTCCACCCGGCTAAGAAGCACCGCTTCCGGATTGAGCTTCGGGTCATCGGAATAGAGCCCGTCGATATCGGAGAGGAGAACCAACAGGTCCGCTTTGACCAAGGTGGCCACCACCGCCGACAAGGTATCATTGTCCCCGAAGATGATTTCATCGGTGGCGATGGTATCATTTTCATTGACGATGGGAATAATGTGGTGCTTCAGAAGCGCGTCAAAGGTGTTCCGGGCGTTCTGCTTCATGAACTTATCCGTCTCCACCTGCTTGGTGACGAGGATCTGGGCCACCTGATAGTTATATTCCTGGAAAAACTTTTGATACATGTTCATGAGGACCACTTGGCCCACGGCAGCAGCCGCCTGCTTTCCCTTGATGTCCCGGGGACGTTCCTTTAGGTTCATCCGCTGGGCTCCCACGCCGATGGCGCCGGAGGACACCAGGACCACCTCATACCCCCGGTTCTTGATGTCCGACAGCATTCTGGCCAGATGCTCCATGCGGTAGATGTTGATTAATCCGTTGGAATGGGCAATGGTGGAGGTTCCGACTTTAATGACGATCCGTTTCACGGACTGCAGTTCTTTTCTTTCGTTTCCCATGGCATTCGCTCCCTTTTCTCATTGAAATTATTCTAGGGGCTCACAGGCGAAAACGCAACCCCCCAAGGCTGTCACTTTTCTGAAACCGCAAGATTATTTGTCTGCGCTATACTGAAGAAAACCGATTTTATCCTTCCAAGGAGGACCGCCATGAAAAAGACTTCCCTGTCTCTTGTGATCCTGGCCCTGCTCCTTTCGGGCTGCACCCCTACGGTGATTCGCAATTCCCCCGCCATCGGCCAGGGCATGGAGAAACCTCCCGTGGAGGAAGCCCCAGCCCCTTCGGTGAACATAAACCCCGAGGCTATGGTTCTTTCCCAGCGGTTTGATCCCCCGGAAGGAACCCAGCGGGAACTGGCCCCCGAAGGATCTTTTGGGGAGTACCTTCAGCGCCTGCCGCTGAAAGTCCATGGTGCCCCCATTTTGTATTATGATGGTACGGAGAAAGGGGATCGGGCCTATGCGGCGGTCATCGACCAGCCCATCTCCCCTAAAAATCTTCAGCAGTGTGCCGATGCCATCATGCGGCTGAAGGCCGAGTACCACTATGCCCGGGGAGAATACGACCAGATTGCCTTTCACTTTGTCAGCGGCTTCCTCTGTGATTTCACCACCTGGTCTTCGGGCCATTCCGTCCGGGTGGATGGACAAAAGGTCACCTGGATCAATCAGCGGGCCAATAATGAAGGGTACGAGAGTTTTCGCCGCTACATGGACATGGTCCACACCTACGCCAGCACCCTGAGCCTGGAACAGGAACTGGTTCCCGTTTCCTTATCGACCATCGCCGTGGGCGATGTATTCATCGAGGGCGGTTCCCCTGGCCATGCCATCATCGTGGTGGACCTGGCCAAGGACTCTTCCGGGGAAACCTACGTTCTCCTGGCGGAAAGCAACATGCCCGCCCAGGAAACCCATATTCTAGCGAACCTAGGCAACTCAACCCTCAGTCCCTGGTATCAAGTTAAGCCCGGCGCTTTCGTGACGCCCTACTGGACCTTCCCGGAGGAAGCCCTCCGGCGGTTCCCCTAAACCCCTGCTCGTTAAAACAGCAGCCTCGGCAGTAAATGCCTGGCTGCTGTTTCTCATTCTAGACTTCTTCCGAAGGTTTGGGCTTTCCGGCAAAAAGCATGAAGGCCAAAAGGAGGATCAGGTAGATAACCAATAGTCCCAGGACGATAAACGTCATGGCGGCGGACTTCGGCGCAAGCCCAATGAGAATAAGCATAGGTGCCCCGAAGATGATGGCGAAGCTGCTTCCGCCCACCAGATTGCCGGCGGAAGGGGTCTTGAACTCCGGATCCACTTCCCGGAGGAGAAGAATGCCCGAGCTGATGGTTCCCGTCATCATCCCGTACATGCCCAGCATTCCCTCGTGCTCATACTGGGGATAGATCTTTCGGCTCATCCAGATGAGGAAGACCAGGGTCACCAGCGCTGCCGAAATGGACATGAGGAGGAAGGGAAGCCAAAGTCCCGTGAGATCTTCCATGTTGATGGAGGCAATCCCCGCCACGATCATGATGTCGAAGGCCATGCTGGAGATTCGGCTGAGAAGATAGCCGTTTTGGTACTGGCGGCTCATGATTCCCCGCCTGCGCCAGATCCCCAGGACGCTCTTCACCAAAAGAGCGATGACGGAACCCAGAATGAAGTTGAATCCCCAGAGGAGATTGGAAATGGTGGCCGAAAGGCCTGGGGCATAGGTATCCACCAGACCCGTGATCCCTCGGGTGACCAGGTAGGTCAAGAGATACACCAAAAACACCAGGGCGATCTGGACGGAAAATCGGTCAATGGATTCGGAAATGGGAATTTCATTGTTTTCCTGGAAGATCTCCACGGTGACAGACCCGGAGAGTTCCTCGTGCTCCACCGGACGGATTTTCCCCTTGGCCGACAGATACCGAATATAGGCGATGCCCACCACACAGGCGGATAGGTAGCCGGCAGCAGCGATGGAGAGGCCGAAGGAACGGCCGCCCACAAAACCGAAGGACTCATACATACTGCCGATATTGTTGGCTTGACCCGGTCCCTGGCCATAGCCCATGGGGAGCAGAATCCCCGCTGCCTTGAACATGTCTGGCATGACGGTATAGGCCAGCCCCAGGGAAATGAGCAGCCCCAGGATTCCCTGGACCAGATAGCTGCTGACGATGAGGGCTCCGGTCTTGGGCATATCCAGATTCCGGCGATAGCTGTCCGCGCTTTTCGGCTCGATTTTCAGGGACATGGCGATGAAGCCCAGGGCGATGCCGTGGTAGGTGACCATTTCCAACGTGGGAAGATCGATGTCGAGGAGGCCGGATCCCCGAAGAAAGAGCAGGAGAAATCCGGCGATGACCGCCGTGGGCATGAGGGTGCTGCGCACCCAGCGAACCTTTTGGCGCAAAATGTTGGAAAAGAGAATCGAACCGGAGATGATGCCCATTTGAATGATAAAATTCCAGAGACTGGTGTTCTGTGCTGAAAAATCCATAGACGATTCCTTTCTGGCGCCAAATGGTCTGTACTGCGTGGGGGAAGCTGACGCCACCTCTTTCTTTCATTATGCCGAATTATTCTGTCTCTGGAAACAGCCCCCAGGTTAATTTGGGGAATTATTTCTTCCGCTCCCTGATCTCTTGGGGATTCCGGAAAGATTCATATAACATTCACGGAACGGTCCGAGAAACTCCGTTGTTTTTCCTATCCTCCGTGTTTAAATAGAGATAGAGAGATATGTTTTGGTTTCTATTGGTTATTTCGCCGTACTTTGTGAATTAAATGACAAGAGTTGAAGATATTGTTTCTATTTCGTGATCGCTGCCCTTTTCGCCGTGTCCGGCCATCTCCTTGAAAGATGAAAGGAAGTTCAGCCATGAAACGAAAAAAAGCAAAATTCCATCTTGCGCTGTTTCTTCTTCTGACGTTCGCCGGGTCCTTCTTCACCCCGGTATTTGCCGCGTCCCCCGAAGCTCCGGTGATCACCGCCGACCCGCTCATCATCACCCCGGGCGTACCCTACGATCTTCGAGAAGGTGTCCATATCACCGACGATCTGGATTCCGAAGCCGATCTTCTGGCCAGGCTGGAAATCTATGATTACAATCTGGACCCGAAAACCCCGGGCATCTACCTCGTGACCTATGTCGTGCTGGACAGTCAGCAAAATTCCGGTTCTTTCGACCGGCCTGTGGCCGTGGTGGCGGACAGCCTCCCCGTGATTCTGGCCTTTGACAAAGGCATTGATCTGGGCTCTGTCTTTGATCCCCTGGCCCAGGTTTATGCCTACGACAAAGAGGATGGGTTCATCACCTCCTCCCTGAAGGTCCTCGCCGACAATGTGGACACCAGTGCCGTGGGGGAATACCACGTCACCTATGGCGTCACGGACAGCGATGCCAACTACACGGAGCTCACCATTGGCGTCAGCGTGTACTGGACCGAGGATTACTATCCCCTGCTCACCGCGAAAAACCTCATGCTCAAGGTGGGCGATCCCTTTGATCCCCTCATGAACATCACTGCCACGGACAAAACCGACGGCGACATTACCGACAAAGTCATGCTGGAATACAGTGAAGTCAATATGGATTACCCGGGAATCTACAGCACCTCGTACTATGTGGACAACTCCCTGATGCTTCGCCGGTTTGCCCAGCGCTATGTGGTGGTCTTTGATGTGTCCACGTCGTCTCCCGTAATCATGGCCAATGACATGAAGCTGGAAACGGGCTACCCCTTTGATCCCCTTCTCGGTGCCTTTGCCTATGATCTGGAAGACGGGGATCTCACCAGTAAGATTACCGTAAAAGAAAGCAATGTGGACATCGACAAAGCCGGCGAATACTTCATCACCTACCAGGTCTTTGATGCTGACGGCCATGAGGCCACACTCACCATTTTCGTCCTGGTGGACTGGTCCTATGAGAAGTATCCGCAGATTTATGCCGAGGATCTCTACCTCCCCGTGAATGCCGACTTTGATCCTCTATTAGGCGTCACGGCCACGGATCCCACGGATGGCGATCTGACGGCGAAAGTGGAAGTGGCCTGGTCTTCCGTGGATATGACCCAGCAGGGCATCTACAACGTGGAATACATGGTCACCAACTCCTTGGGCATCACCGGCTATGGCTCTCGCCGGGTCCTGGTTTTTGCCTCCTCTACTCCGATGATTTTAGCCGAGAACACCACGGCAAGACTTCATGAAGAGCTGACGGAAAAGTCCTTCTACGTCGAAGCTTATGACTTGGAGGATGGAGATCTTCGGGATGCCGTAGTTATGGATGCTTCACAGGTGGATATCCATACCGCGGGTGTTTACCCCGTCCTCTTGTCCGTGACGGACTCCGATGGGAATACCGCCCAAATCGAAATCCAGGTGGAAATGGTGGATTATTCCTATCCCCAGCTGGATGTCTCCGATCACACCATCTACCTGGATGAGCCCTATGAACCGCTGAACTATGTGCACTATGCTTATGATGAAATGGACGGTGAGCTCTACGATCAGGTCATCGTCAAGGAGACTACCGTGGACATCCACACCCTGGGAACCTACACCACCACTTACAGTCTCACCAACTCCCAGGGCAAAACCACGGAAGTGACGGCAAACGTCGAGGTCGTGCCAAAGCCTGTGGTGGAGTACTTCCTCCTCTGGGAAGGCAAATCCTTCCTCCTCCAAATGGATGAAAGCCAGCAGATGCTCTGGTTCGACGTCCCTGAACTGCTTCCAGCCGGGGCTACCGTTTCCATCGCCATCTTTGTGGATGGGGAACTGGTTTTTGAAGTACCGGGCTTTACGCTCCTCCACAATTTCCTGCCTGGTGAGCGTTATCTGCTCATCGTCAACGACAAGATGGAAGTCTCCGGTAGCATCGTACCGGTCCTCCGGGATGGCCTGGCCTTCCACTACACGGCCAAAGACGGTTCCGTGAAGTTTGTCAGCAACACGGAAGGCGAGCTCTACTACAGAGTTGTCACCGAAGACACCTGGGATGATCCCTGGGATTTCAGCATCCCTGGACTATTGATCGAAACAGGAGATCAGGAACTGGCCCTTAACACCCTTTCTGTGGGAAAGACCCCCTTCTATGTGGAGCTGATCCTGAAGGATGCCTTGGGTAACTTCAGTGAGGTGCTTCGAGTGGAGATTCCTCGGGAGCCGAACATCCCCAATAACTTTGGCAAGAATGCCCCCAATAACGACAAGAAGAATCCGGAAGTTCCCCCTGTGGTGGAGACCCCGGCTGAACCTCTCGTGGAGACTCCTGCCGAACCGCCTGTGGAGACCCCGGCTGAACCTCCTGTGGAGACTCCTGCCGAACCGCCCGTGGAGACCCCGGCTCCATAAGAATTCCGTCTTTTCTACAACAACACGAATTTCAGCACAACGTAAAAAAGGATGCATAACTGCATCCTTTTTTGGTACCCCGTAGGCGACTCGAACGCCTGACCATTGGTTTCGAAGACCACTACTCTATCCATCTGAGCTAACGGGGCCGGTTTTCGAGAACTCCTAATGGGGTTCTATGGAGCGGGTGAAGGGAATCGAACCCTCACGGCCAGCTTGGAAGGCTGGAATTCTACCATTGAACTACACCCGCATGGAGCGGAAGACGAGATTCGAACTCGCGACATTCACCTTGGCAAGGTGACGCTCTACCACTGAGCCACTCCCGCATGACAATTGGTGCAGATGAAGGGAGTCGAACCCCCACGCCTCTCGGCGCTAGAACCTAAATCTAGTGCGTCTGCCAATTTCGCCACATCTGCTTATTTACTTATTGGCTGGGATAGCTGGATTCGAACCAACGAATGCCAGAGTCAAAGTCTGGTGCCTTACCGCTTGGCGATATCCCAATGGGAAAAAATGGGGTGAACGATGGGACTCGAACCCACGACAACCAGAATCACAATCTGGCGCTCTACCAACTGAACTACGTCCACCATGAATGGTGCGTCTTAAGAGATTCGAACTCCTGGCCCACGCCTTAGAAGGGCGTTGCTCTATCCAGCTGAGCTAAAGACGCATAATATGGAGCGGAAGACGAGATTCGAACTCGCGACATTCACCTTGGCAAGGTGACGCTCTACCACTGAGCCACTCCCGCATATTAGGATGGGATAAATAACTTTGGGAAAATGGTCGGGGTGACAGGGATTGAACCTGCGACCTCATGCTCCCAAAGCACGCGCGCTCCCATCTGCGCTACACCCCGGAAATGGAGCGGGTGAAGGGAATCGAACCCTCACGGCCAGCTTGGAAGGCTGGAATTCTACCATTGAACTACACCCGCAAATGGTGACCCACCGGGGAATCGAACCCCGGACACCATGATTAAAAGTCATGTGCTCTACCGACTGAGCTAGTGGATCTAAGGGAAAATGGCTGGGATAGCTGGATTCGAACCAACGATGCCAGAGTCAGAGTCTGGAGCCTTACCACTTGGCGATATCCCAATATTCTGGTGCGTCTTAAGAGATTCGAACTCCTGGCCCACGCCTTAGAAGGGCGTTGCTCTATCCAGCTGAGCTAAAGACGCGCATACCCATTCCGAAACTTAGTTTCAAATGGTCGGGGTGACAGGGATTGAACCTGCGACCTCATGCTCCCAAAGCACGCGCGCTCCCATCTGCGCTACACCCCGCAGTCATCTCTTTTCAACGACAAAAATAATTCTATACTAAAATGCCGAACCCGTCAAGAGAAAACCTGCAAGATTTTGTGAACGCATTCCTGGGGCAGGCTAAACCGCTTAACGCTCAAACCGTTCTGGCGACGCAGTTTTTTAAAAACCCGTCTCCATGGAGGCTGCCGTTTCGTCAAGGAAGGAGAAATCCCGCCCAAAGGACCTGGGACTTGAGGTCAATTACGATTATAACCTAATTCCTCAGGGTTTAAAAGGGGGAAAAGAAAAAACGGAAGGAAACCCCTCCTCCTGCTTTATTCCTTATCCGATGGGCACAAACCGGACCTTCACCCCCTGAGGAGCCAGCTCCAGAAAGGCCATGGTGGGTGCCTGACCCCCATGGGGCAGCGCCGCGCTGCCGGGATTGACCAGGGTCACTCCCAGGCGGGATTCCTCCCGGGCCAGATGCGTATGCCCGTAAAGGGCAATGCTGGCACCCTTGTCCCGAGCCGCCTGAAGGAGCCCTTCCGTGGTGAGCTTCACCCGGTAGAGATGTCCATGGGTGGCAAAGATCGTCTGCCCCTCCAGCTGGAGAAGAAGCTCCAAAGGTTCCCCGCTCCCGCCGTCACAGTTGCCGGCGACACGGAGCACCGAACGGTCCAGGAGCGCCTCCATGACATCGGCATCCTCCGCCAGATCCCCCAGGTGGAGGATACGGTCAGGATTCTCCCTGACGATGACGCTGCAGACCTTTTCGATCTTTCCGTATTGCCGGTGGGTATCAGAAACCACCGCGATTTTCATCGTGCTTCAGCTCCCGAAGGAGCGCCTCCAAAGCCCGTCCCCGGTGGGACACGCTGTTTTTCTCCGCTTCTGTGGCTTCCCCAAAGGACTTCCCCAGATCAAAGGAGAAGAACAGCGGATCATAGCCAAAGCCTCCCTGGCCATTCAAGGACTCCAGGATCCGTCCCTGGACTTCGCCGAAGACTCGGATGTCCAGTTTTTTTCCGAGGAGAACCATGGCCGTGACAAACTTGGCGCCCCGCCCCTCCTCCGGGATCCCCTGAAGCTCTTTAAGGAGCTTTCGGTTATTTCCCGCATCGTCATGGGCAACGCCGCTGTAGCGGGCGGAATAGACCCCGGGAGCCCCGTGGAGAGCCTCCACGGCCAGCCCCGTGTCATCGGAAAGAACCCAGGTGTTTTCTTGGGCTTCCGGCGTCAGATGATCATAGATCTCCTTGGCCTTCTTGTAGGCGTTGCCCATGAAGGTGTCCTGATCCTCCTCCACGTCCAGGTCGATACCGGCATCCTGGAGGCCCAGGACTTCCAGATCAAACTCCTTCAGCATGGTTTTGATTTCTCCAATTTTATGTGCATTGTTGCTGGCAATGATTATTCGCATGCTTCGCCCACCCTTTCCAGATCATTTCCGAGAAGCTCCCGGAGGTTTTCAAGAATTCCGCGGTTCCCCGCTTCTCCCACGGCCAAGAGGCTCGTGAGCTCCTGGGCGGTGAAGGGGCGTTCTTCCCCTGTGCCCTGGAGTTCGATGAATTCTCCCTTGTCATTCATGACCACATTCATGTCCACATCGGCGGTGGAATCTTCCTCATAGCAAAGATCCAGGAGCACCGTGTTCTCCCGGATGCCTACGCTCACCGCTGATACCATCCCCTGGAGGGGATAGACGGCGAAGCGCTGTTCACGGTCCAGGGCATTCACCGCATCCACCAGGGCCACAAAGGCTCCCGTGATGGAGGCGCAGCGGGTGCCGCCGTCCGCCTGGATGACATCACAGTCAATCCAGATGGTGCGTTCGCCCAGGGCCTCCAGATTCACGATGGAGCGCAGGGAACGGCCGATGAGCCGCTGAATCTCCGAGCTTCGCCCATCGAGACGAAGCTTGGCAATATCCCGGTTTTTTCGGGTATGGGTGGAGCCGGGCAGCATGCCGTACTCCGCCGTCACCCAGCCCTTGCCGCTGCCCTTGAGGAAGGGCGGAACCTTTTCCTCCACGCTGGCGGTGCAGATGACCTTGGTCTCGCCCACTTCAATAAGCACCGAGCCCTTGGCATATTTCGTAAAGGCCCGGGTGATCTTCATGGGCCGCAGTTCTTGGGGTTGTCGCTGATCTATTCGCATGGTTTCTCCTTCTTTTCTGGAAGGATACTTGCTGATCCTTCCTCCACATCGTAGAGTTTGTAGATTTCATCCCGGGCCGGCGGATCCACAAGAATGCGCCTTCCCTCCTCCAGGAGGACGCCGCCTTCCTTCACCATTCTGCCGATGAGATGGGCTTCAATGCCCGCTGCCGTGAGCTCGGCCAAGGCTTTCTCCGGATCCTTCACCGCCATGAGCATGCTCCCGGAGGAGATGAGGCGCAGGGGATCCAGCTGAAAGTGGGCGCAGAGCTTTCGGGTCACAGGCCGCAGAGGAAGCTTCGCCGCCTCGATCTCAAAGCCCAGGCCGGAAGCGGTCTTCATTTCCCAGAGGGCGCCTAAGATCCCGCCTTCGGTGATGTCGTGCATGGCCGTGGCAAAGCTGCGCATGAGCCGGCCCTCGGGCAGCACGCTGAGTTCCCGGGCAAAGGCCTTCGCCTCATCCAGCTCTTTTTCCGTGAGCACCTCCCGGCAGCGTTCCGGAAAGTCCTGGGCCAGGATGGCCGTGCCTTCCAGGGCCAGCGCCTTGGTGACCAGGAGGCCGTTGCCTTCTTCCGCTCCGGCGGTCCAGAGGACCTTTTCCCCGGGATCCATTACCCCCAGAGCCGTGATGGATACCACCATGCGGTTCACCGCATCGGTGACCTCCGTATGGCCGCCCAAGATCATGACCCCATGGACCTTGGCTTCCTCAGAAATCTCCGCCATGACCGTTTCGATGTCGGAGATCTCCCCTTGAGGAGGTGCCAGCACGGTGACCAGGATGCCCAGGGGCTTTGCCCCGGTGGTGGCAATATCATTGAGGTTAATGTGGTAGGCGATGCGGCCCGTATGGTTTGCCGCCGCCGTGACGGGATCCGTGGAAAGCACGAGCTTCGTCCCGGAAAGGTTCACCACCGCGCAGTCTTCGCCCACGGATCCTCCCCGCTCCACTTCCGGCCGCAGGGCTCCCTGGTTGTTCTTCAGAAGCTTCGCCAGCACATCCCAATTGAGTTTTCCCGTGATCATGTCTTGCTTTCTCCTTCCTGCCGTTTCAACGAAGACAGCCCAGGATAATTCCTGGGCTCCCTTCCCTATTTTCGCCGTTCCAGCTCTTCCTGAACCAGTTTGTTGATGATGCCGGGATTGGCTTTTCCCTTGGTGGCCTTCATGGTCTGTCCCACCACAAAGCCCATGATTTTGGTCTTTCCGTTTCGATAATCCTCCACCACATGGGGGGCGCTGTCCAGAACCTGGTTCACCGCTTCCCGGATGAAGTCCTCATCGTTGTTCTGCACGAGGCCGTGCTCTTCCACGATGACCTGGGGGTCCTTGCCTTCTGCAAACATATGGGTGAGGACGGTCTTGGCGATGGCCGTGGAAATGGTGCCCTTTTCAATGAGCGCCAAAAGCCCCGCCAGCTGGGCTGGGCTGAACTTCAGCTCCTTCACCCAGGTGCCCGCCTCGTTCATAAGTCGGGAAATATCCCCCATGAGCCAGTTGGAGGCGGCTTTGCCGTCCCCGCAGATCTTCACGGTTTCATCAAAGTAGTTGGCCATGTCCTCCGTGAGGGTCAGCACCATGGCGTCATAGGGCGGAATGCCGTAATCCCGGACAAAACGCTCCTCTTTTTCATGGGGCAGCTCCTGAATGGTGGAGCGGATGCCTTCGATCCATTCCTCGCTGATGGAAAGGGAAACCAGGTCCCCTTCCGGGAAATAGCGGTAATCGTTGGCCATTTCCTTGGACCGCATGAGGATGGTCTTCTCCTGGGCTTCATCCCAGCGCCGGGTTTCCACGGAGAGCTTTTCGCCCTTTTCCAGGGCTTCCTCCTGGCGGAGGAACTCATAACGCAGGGCTTTTTCCAGGGACTTGAAGGAATTCATGTTCTTTACTTCGGCCTTGACGCCGAAGGCCGTGGCGCCCACTTCCCGAAGGGAAATGTTGGCATCACAGCGAAGGGAACCTTCTTCCATCTTCACATCGGAAACGCCCAGGGAAAGGAGAATGCTGCGCAGCTTCGTCAGATACTGGCTGGCCTCCTCGGGAGTCCGAAGATCGGGCTTGGAGACAATCTCAATGAGGGGGACCCCGGATCGGTTAAAGTCCACCAGGGTTCCCTTGGAGGAATGGAGCTGCTTGCCCGCATCCTCTTCCATATGGATCCGCTCAATGCCCACCTTTTTACGGGTGCCGTCGGCCCCGTCAATTTCGATGAACCCGTCGTAGCAGATGGGGTAGTCGTTCTGGGTGATCTGATAGTTCTTCGGGGCATCGGGGTAAAAATAGTTCTTCCGGTCAAACCGGTTGAATCGGTTGATGCTGCAGTTTAAGGCCAGGCCGGTCTTCAGGGCTTTGTTCACCACTTCCAGGTTGATCCGGGGAAGGGCACCAGGCAGACCCAGGCAAACGGGGCACACATGGGAGTTGGGCTTTCCGCCGTACTCCGTGGTGCATCCGCAAAAGGCTTTGGTTTTTGTGGACAGTTCCACATGGACTTCCAGTCCGATAACCGCTTCGTATTTCATCTTCTCCATCCTCCTATAATCCCGGGGTCATGTCCAGGTTCAGTGCGCTTTCCACGGCATAGGCAAAGTTAAGAATGCCCTGCTCGTCGAAGTGCTTGCCCATGATCTGGAGACCCAGGGGAAGATTGCCCAGTTTCCCGGAGGGGATGGACACGGCGGGAATCCCGGCGATGTTCACCGGAACGGTGTAGACATCGTTGAGATACATGGCCAGAATGTCCTCGGTGTTTTCTCCCACCTTGAAGGCCGGGGTCGGGGTTGTGGGGGAGATGATGGCCTCGTACTGGCTGAAGATGGCGCGGTACTCGTCCTGAATGAGCTTGCGCACCTTCAGCGCCTTGGCGTAGTAGGCGTCATAGTAGCCGGCGGAAAGGACATAGGTTCCCAGCATGATCCGGCGCTTAACCTCCGGTCCGAAGCCTTCGCTGCGGGACCGGCTGTAGAGATCCAGAATATCCTTCACTTCATCGGCGCGCTTTCCGTACCGGACGCCATCAAAACGGGCCAGGTTGGAGGAAGCCTCCGCCGAGGAGATGATGTAGTATGCGGCTAAGGAGTAATCCGATAGTTTCAGGTCGATGATGTCCACGGTGGCCCCCTGCTCCTTCAGGACAGCGATGACCTCCATGAGGTTCTTCCGAACCCCTTCCTGGAGGCCTTCTCCCAGGAATTCCCGGGCGATGGCCACTTTCTTGCCCCGCAGATCCTTGGACAAGTGGGTATGGTATCCCGGTGTTTCCAGGGGATTGGTGGTGAAGTCCCGGGAATCCTTCCCCGTGATGACGCTGGTCAAGAGCGCCAGGTCCTTCACATCCCGCGCCATGGGGCCCACCTGGTCCAGCGTGGAACCAAAGGCCGTGACGCCGTAGCGGGAAATATTGCCATAGGTGGGCTTCAGGCCCACGATGCCGCAGAAGCTGGCCGGCTGACGGACGGAACCGCCCGTGTCCGTACCCAGGCTAAGGGGCACTTCCTGGGCTGCCACCGCTGCCGCGGAGCCGCCGGAGGAACCGCCGGGAACCCGTTCCAGATCATGGGGGTTCCGGGTAATTTTGAAGGCGCTGTTTTCCGTGGAGGAGCCCATGGCGAACTCATCCATGTTGAGTTTGCCCAGGATAATAGCGCCCTCGTTCTGGATTTTTTCCACCACCGTGGCGTCATAGGGAGCCACATAGCCCTCCAGGAACTTGGAGGCGCAGGTATTCTGCATCCCCTTCACGGAAATATTGTCCTTGATGCCCACGGGGATTCCGCCCAGAAGGCCCTGGGGGCCTTTCTTCGCATCATAGGCTTTTGCCGCAGCTATGCTCTTTTCCCGCTCCACATGGAGGAAGGCACCCACTTTAGGCTCCACCGCGTCGATACGGGACAGGAGACTTTCCACGATTTCTTCACTTTTGACTTCACCCTGGTCCAGCAAGGTGCGGAGTTCATGGGCTTTCAGTTTATACAGTTCCATTTATTCCTCCTCCCCGCCGATGACGCTGGGCACTTTCAGATAATTATCCACCTGATCCGGTGCATTCTGCAGGAAATCCTCCGTGGTCAGGGATTCCTCCACCACATCTTCCCGGAACACATTTTCCAGATAGAGGGGGTTCACCAAAATCTCCACGGACTCCGTGTCCAGCTCCTGGAGCTTGTCCACATACCCTAAAATCATATTCAGGTCCTTTACCAGACCGTCTGTTTCGTCCTCATTGACGCGGAGCCTCGCCAGCTCCTTGATATAGTCCACATCCCGCTTGGATACTGCCATATCGCACCTCCGTAATTTCTTATTGCATTACGAGAAGAAGTTACAACTTGCGTCATAACTTCTTCGTAAAAACCTGTATTCATTTTAGCATAACTGCCCCTAATATACAGCAGACAAGAGGAAAATTAACTGCACAGCGGCAAAGAGAAAGGCCGCCATGCTGTATTTCCGGTAATCGGGATAACGCCGGCTGTTCACGGCAAAGCGCCAGCCCCAGAGCACCAGCCCCATAAAAATCATGAGCTCCAGCCACAGATATTCACCAAAACCCGGGATCCGGATAATGCCGTTCATCTGCAGCACCGTAAGCACCACGACGCACAAAGTGGCAAAGAGACTCATCCAGCTGAGGGTTCCCAGGAGCTTCTCCCCCTTATCCTCACCCATGCTGCTCACCTGCCAGTTGGAGGAATTCCTCCTCCGTGAGGGTGGCTACGCCCAGTTCCTGGGCCTTGGTGAGCTTGGAACCGGCTTCTTCGCCGTAGACCACATAGTCCGTCTTCTTGGAGACGGACGAGGACACCTTGGCGCCCAGGGCCAGAAGCTTCTCCTCCGCTTCCTTGCGGGTGAACATGGTGAGGCTTCCCGTGAGGACCACGGTCTTCCCCAGGAAGGGATTCAATGTTACCACAGCCTCCACAGGGGCTTTCAGCTCCACGACCTCCAGGAGGCGGTCCACCTCAGCCTGAATGAGCGGGGAGCGGAAGAAAGCCAGAATGCTGTCCGCCACCACTTCGCCCACTTCATTGACGCTGAGGAGCTCTTCCTTGGTGGCATGGCGGATTTTTTCCAGGGTTCCGAAAGTCTTTTCCAGATCCCTCGCCGTGGAGATACCCACATTGGGAATACCCAAGGCATAGAGGAAGGCATGGAGCTCTCGGTGCCGGGAATCGGCAATGGCCTGGAGAAACTTTGTGGCCTTTTTCTCCTTCACCTTGTCCAGCTGGAGGAAGTCCTCCAGGGTGAGGTGGTAGAGGGCCGACACGTCCCGCAGATCCCGCTTTTCAAAGAGCTGTTCCACGGTCTTTTCACTGAGGCCATCGATATTCATGGCGTTTCGTCCGGAATAATGGACGATGCTCTTGATGAGCTGCGGTTTGCAGGACAGGGTATTTTCACAGAAAAGATGAGCGCCGTCCAGAATCAGCGGGGTGCCGCAGGAAGGACAAACTTCCGGAGGCAGAATTTCCTCCGTGAAACCTTTGCCACCTTCCACCACGCCCATGATTTCGGGGATGACATCATTGGACCGGCGAACCAGTACTGTAGCCCCCAGCCGAACGCCTTTGCGGCGGATGTCGTCCATATTGTTCAGGGTGGCCCGTTTCACCGTGACGCCGGAGAGTTCCACCGGCTCCAGGATGGCCGTGGGATTGACCCGGCCGCTGCGGCCCACGTTCCACTCCACAGAAAGAAGGGTAGTGGTGGCTTCCTCCGCCTCAAACTTGTAGGCGATGGCCCAGCGGGGGAACTTCACCGTGTACCCCATGAGATCCCGGGTGCGCATGTCGTTAAGGGCGATGACCACCCCGTCGATGTCGAAATCCAGGGATTCCCGCTCGGCTTCAATGCCCCTGATGATGGCTTCGATCTCCGGGAAGGTGGACGCTTGTTTAAAGAAGCCGTCAGTGAGAAACCCCTTCTCCTCAATGAAGGTGATCATCTCCTGGTAAGTTTCGAAGGGTTTCCCCTCCTTGTAGCCCA
This sequence comes from Proteiniclasticum sediminis, assembly GCF_018128025.1. GTDB lineage: Bacteria > Bacillota > Clostridia > Clostridiales > Clostridiaceae > Proteiniclasticum > Proteiniclasticum sediminis. The sequence continues at coordinate 24,842 of NZ_JAGSCS010000016.1, forward strand.
CATCATAGAAGAACGCCGTGAGGCTTCGCCGGCGGGTCTCTGCCAGATTCAGGTTTCGCAGGGCTCCCGCAGCTCCATTTCGGGTGTTCTTCAGGGGCACCTGTGCCTCTTCGTTGTAGCGGCGAAAGGCTTCCTTGGTCATCAGGGCTTCGCCGTGAATCTCCAGGACATCGCCGGAGGCGATCTTCAGGGGGACCGAGCCGATGGTCTTCACCTGGGCCGTGACCAATTCACCCTCCGCACCGTTGCCTCGGGTGGCCGCCGTCTGCAAGACGCCGTCCTCGCCATAGGTGAGATTCACCGTGAGGCCGTCGAACTTTCGGGTCACCACATAGGATACGGGGGGCAGAGAATCCTCATGGCTCGCGTTATAATCGGCCACAAAGGCCAGGTTCCGCTCATGCCAGGCGAGGAGCTCCGTCAGAGACTGGGCTTTGTCCAGACTCCAAAGGCGGGCCTTATGACGGTGCTTGGAAAAACCGGGCAGCACCTCATCCCCCACCCGCTGGGTGGGCGAATAGGATAGCACATGGCCCGTTTCCTCTTCCAGCGCCTTCAGCTCGTCGTAGAGGGCATCATAGTCTTGGTCACTGATGGTGGGACTGTCCAGGACATAGTATTCCCGGGCATGACGGTTCAGCACCTCCACCAGGGTTTCAATCCGCTGTTTCTTCTCTTCCATCGTTGGCCTTGACTGCAGAGCCTAGGCTCTGCAGTTTTCTCCTTTTCTTTTACTTCGTTATGCCAGCTCCAGTGGGGCCAGACTGAGGATCAGGGTCTTCACGCCTTTGCCGTCAAAGGCGATGGTGACCTTGTAGTCACCGCTCTCCTCCAAAAGACCCACCACGGTGCCCACGCCGAACTTCGGATGCTTCACCTTGATGCCCAGGGTGAGATCCTCCGCCGTCAGCGCGGTCTTCTCAGGAATATCCAGAATTCGGGCCGCATCCTCCAGGGCTTTCTCCACACTGTAGTTGGTGTACTTCATGTTGCGGTCCGTATACTTGATGGTGTGGGGATTGACCTCTTTTCGGAAGGACTTCTTTTCGTCGTTCAGGTGTTCCTTGAGGTTCGACGGGATGTCCAGGAGGAAATCTGACACGGGATAGGACATGGTCCGGCCGTATACCATGCGGTTCTCGGCATAGGTCATGTAGAGCTCCTCCATGGCCCGGGTGATCCCCACATAGGCCAGTCTTCGGGACTCTTCCATCTCCTTGGGATCATTGAGGGAGGTGGTGCCGGGGAAGAGACCGTTCTCCATGCCCACCATGAAGACCACGGGGAATTCCAGCCCCTTGGCGCTGTGGAGAGTCATGAGGGTCACATTGTCACTTTCTTCCTCATAGCTGTCGATGTCGGACACGAGAACCACCGTTTCCAGGAACTCCTGGAGCGAAGGGTTTTCCGAGGTCATTTCGTACTCCATGGCCACGTTGACAAACTCCTCCAGGTTCTCCACCCGGGAGATGTCCTCGGGACTCTTAGACGCGCGAAGCTCCTGCAGGTAGCCCGTGGTCTTCAGAATATGATCCACGAGATCCGACACCTTCATGTCCAGCTGTTTGTCGTTGAAGTCCAGGATCAGATCACGGAATCCCATGACTGCCCCCATGGTGCGGGCCGTAAAGGGATTGTACTCCTCCAGGTTCAGGAGCGTGTCAAAGAGGCTTTCCTCGTGTTCCAGGGACAGCTCCTGGAGCTTGTCCAGGGTGGTATTTCCAATGCTGCGCTTCGGCACATTGATGATTCGGCGCAGACTCACCTCGTCGAAGGGATTGTTGATCACCCGAAGGTAAGCCAAAATGTCCTTGATTTCTTTGCGGTCATAGAACCGAAGGCCGCCGATGATCTTGTAGGGCACGCCTTCCCGGATGAGAGCTTCCTCAAACTTACGGGACTGGGCGTTGGTGCGGTAAAGCACGGCCATCTCCTTGTAGCGTCTTCCCTCCCGGTATTGCCGCTCCATCTCCCGGACCACGAAGCTGGCTTCCTCGCCTTCATTGTAGGCTCGGTACACCTTGATCTTCGCCCCTTCATCCTTGGTCTTCTTCAGGGTTTTCTCCTTGCGCTCCACGTTGTACTTGATGACGGAGTTGGCGGCACTTAAGATATTCCCCATGCTGCGATAGTTCTTCTCCAGTTTCACCACCTTGGCCTCGGGAAAGTCCTTCTCGAAGTCCAGGATGTTGCGGATATCCGCACCTCGGAACTGGTAAATGCTCTGGTCGTCATCGCCCACCACGCAGATATTCTTGTGCTCCTTCGTCAGGAGGAGAATCAGCTTGTACTGGGCGTGGTTGGTATCCTGATACTCATCGACCAGCACATAGCGGAACTTTCGGCGGTACTTGTCCAGGATCTCCGGGAACTTCTCATAGAGCTCCACGGTTTTCATGATGAGGTCATCAAAATCCAGGGCATTGTTCTGCTTCAGCTTTTTCTGGTAGAGCACATAGGCATCGGCAATCTTGTTTCTCCGGTAATGATACTCATTGTTTTTCTTAAAAGTCAGAGGATCGATGAGGAGGTTCTTGGCATTGGAAATTTCCCCGGCAATTTCCTTGTCGGAGATATCTTTTTCATCCATGGACAGTTCCTTCATCACCTGTTTCACCAGGGATTTCTGATCATAGCTGTCATAGATGGTGAAATCCTTCTTGTAGCCCAGGGCTTCAATTTCCCGGCGCAAAATCTTCGCACAGCTGGAATGGAAGGTGGAAATCCACATGTTCAGGGCCGTGTCTCCCACCAGGGAAATCACGCGGTCCCGCATCTCTCCCGCCGCCTTGTTGGTAAAGGTAATGGCCAGAATTTCGTAGGGATTGATCCCTTTCTCATTCAGCATGTAGGCGATGCGATGGGTTAGCACCCGGGTCTTTCCGGATCCGGCGCCGGCAAGAATTAACAGGGGTCCTTCCACCGTGGTGGCCGCTTCGTATTGCTCCTCATTGAGCAGTTTTTTCAAATCCAAGTTCCTCACTCCTTATCGTTCACCTTAAATTATACCATAGAACTCCCGTTCCCAGACAATCAAAAAATGAACGGATGTTTCCTCATATTTTTGGGCAAAACAAAAACCTGAACGACCAGCGTTCAGGTTTTTCATTCTGCCCCTTCCGAAAATTGGGGGGATCCGGAAAGAGCGTAGAAGGCAGCTCGGGATAACCGATTGGGGGGGTGGTTATCCCCATAAAAAGGGGCTATTCGTCTTTTTATTGTCCTTACAGCAAGCATTATATCGGATTTTTTCGTTCCATTTCAACGCTTTTGGCCATCTTTCAGAGAATAGCGATTTGAAACCTTTTCATTTTTTCAAAGCCCAATGTAAACATTTATATTTTATCGGTTCTGAGCCCCTCCAGCTCTGCCTCCGTGAGCTCCCGGAACTCACCCTCATCCAGGTTTTCATCCAGCTTCAGGGAGCCGAAGGAAATCCGCTGCAGATAGGTCACATCGTTGTCCCGGGCATGGAACATGCGCTTCACCTGGTGGAACTTTCCCTCCCGGAGGGTCACCCAAACTTCCCGCCGATCCTCTTCCCCGATGACGAGCCCCGCAGGAAGGCATTTGTAGCCGTCCGCCAGGAGGACACCCCGGCGGAAAGCTTCCACATCCTCTTCCTTGGCCTCATCCCGAAGATAGGCATAGTAGACCTTGTCCACATGGTTTTTGGGGGAAAGGAGCTTGTGGTTGAGCTCGCCGTCATTGGTGAGGAGGAGCAGCCCCACGGTGTCCTTGTCCAGCCTTCCTACGGGAGCCGGCGAAAAGGCCTGATAGTCAAAAGGCAGAAGATCGATGACCGTTTGATCGTGGTTGTCGAAGGTGGCCGATACCACCCCTTTGGGTTTGTTCATGAGGAGATAAATGTACTTGCGGTACACCACCTCTTCTCCCTCGATGACGAGGGTCTGGGTTTCAGTGTCCACCTTGAGGCCCGGATCCTTCACCAGGTCTCCGTCCACGGTGACGCTCTTCGCTTTGATTTTTTCTTTGATTTCCTTGCGGCTTCCATAGCCCATATTGGACAGGATTTTATCGATCCGCTCTGTGGCCATGTCCATTCCTCCTTTTGATGACAAAGGTCCGGAAGCTGCTTCCGGACCTTTTCTTTCTCTCGCCAGAAACAGCGAGAGGCTTACAGACGTTTTTCCAGTTCTTCTTTCAGCGCCTCATAGCCTGGTTTGCCTAAGAGGGCGAACATATTCTTCTTGTAGTCCTCCACGCCAGGCTGATCAAAGGGGTTGATTCCCAAAAGATAGCCGCTGATGGCGTTGGCCAGTTCAAAGAAGTACACGAGGTAGCCGAAGCTCTCCTCCTTCTTGTCCCGGAGGCTGAGCACGATGTTGGGGACTCCGCCGTCCACGTGGGCCAGGAGGGTTCCCTTGAAGGCATTCTTGTTCACTTCGTCCATGGTCTTGCCAGCCAGGAAGTTCAGGCCGTCCAGATTGTCTTCGTTGGCTTCGATGGTGAAGCTGGTGTTGGGCTGCTCCACATTAATGACGGTTTCGAAGATATTGCGTCGTCCGTCCTGGATGTACTGACCCATGGAGTGAAGATCCGTGGAGAAGTTTACGCTGGCCGGGAAAAGCCCCTTGCCGTCCTTGCCGTGGCTCTCGCCGAAGAGCTGCTTCCACCATTCGGAGAAGTAGGTCAGGGCGGGCTCGTAGTTCACGAGGATTTCAATGTCCTTGCCCCGCAGATGGAGCGCAGTACGGGCAGCGGCATAGGCATAGCAGTCATTTTCCTTCACGCTGGGGACGCTGTAGGCTTCCCGGGCTTTTCTAGCCCCTTCCATGATGAGGTCGATGTCCAGGCCCGCCACGGCGATGGGCAGAAGGCCCACAGGGGTCAGCACGGTGAAGCGTCCGCCCACATCATCGGGAACCACGAAGGTCTCATAGCCTTCCGTATTGGACAGGCTCTTCAGGGCGCCCCGGGCTTTGTCCGTGGTGGCGTAGATACGCTTGGCGGTTTCTTCGCGTCCGTACTTCTTTTCCAGGTAATCTTTCATGATGCGGAAGGCCACTGCGGGCTCCGTGGTGGTTCCGGATTTGGAGATCACATTGACGGAGATGTCCTTGCCCTCGATCATGTTGAAGAGGTCATGGAGATAATCCCCAGAAATATTCTGTCCCAGGAAATAGATTTCCGGCGTCTTGCGCTTCTCCTTGGACAGGCTGTTGTAGAAGGTGGGTGTCATCATCTCCAGGGCCGCTTTGGCTCCCAGATAAGATCCGCCGATACCGATGACGATGAGGACATCGGAATTCGCCTGAATTTTCTTCGCTGCCTCTTTTACCCGCTGGAACTCTTCCCGGTCATAATTCACGGGCAGATCCACCCATCCAAGAAAATCATTGCCTGGGCCGGTCTTCTCCTGGAGAAGCCGGTGGGCTTCCTTGATCAGGGGATCCAGATAACCAATTTCATGGGGGCGGAGGAATCCGTCCAGTTTGCTCAGATCCAATTTAATCATAATTGACACCATCCTTTGTATATTCAGATTCGTTTTTTATTATACCATAGCTTGGTTAGTAGACACCTTCCCGGTAGCCGATTTTCGCATGGCAGCAGCGGGAAACCTTCATCCTGAGAATCTTCTCCACGGCATCGATTTTTCGCCGCACCGCCACCTTGCCGCCGCACTGGCTGCACACCAGGATATAGCCTTTTTTCTTCACCGGCGGAATCAGCTCTTTGAAATAGGTGTGGTCCGGGATGCCCAGCATGACGCAGGTGCTTTTAAAGACCTCATCATGCATATGGTTCTCCTGATCCCGAACATTGGCATAAAAATGCGCATATTCATGAATAATCACATTCCGCACCACGGACTCGGCGTAGATTCCCGATAGCAGCACTTCCGCAAAGCGAAAGGCGTGGGGGGTAATCATCCCGCTCTTTTCCCGAAACAGGAAGGAGCCCATGGTTTTTTCCATTTTGCTGCTGATCTCCACGGGCACATGGCTGCAGTCGAGACCCGCCCGTTTACCCGTATCCACCAGAAGCTGGCGCACATCCTCCTGGGTCCAGATTTTCCCCATGGTCCGCCTCCTTTACTTGATCTTGTAGATGAGCTCCAGGGCTTCCTCAATCTTTTCCCGCTGCACAGCTTCCTCTTCGCCGGCAATGCAGCTGAGAAGATTTTCCGACACGAGGATATTGAGAATCTTGTCCACGCCGGCTTTCACCGCGGAGAGCTGCACCACCACATCCTTGCAGGCCCGATCTTCCTCGATCATCCGGGTGATCCCGCGGATCTGCCCTTCGATGCGGTTCAGCCGATTGATAACTTTCTTGTTTTCCATGCCTTGTTCTCCTCTTCCTTTTTCCTGTTCATTACCCCCATTATACCAGAATATGCCAAGGAGGAGCACCCGCAAAGGTGCTCCTCCTTTCTTCAGGATTTGCTTTTAAATAGAAGCTTCAGGGCTTCATCCAGACTGACACTAGGATCCTGGGCCTCCTGGTCCTGGACACAGCTTAAAAGATTTTCCGTCACCATGAGGTGGATCACCTTGTCCATGGCGGCGCGCACCGCCATGAGCTGGGTCACCACATCGGGACAGGCCCGGTCCTCTTCCACCATTTTCCCGATGCCCCGGAGCTGCCCTTCCATCCGGCTGAGCCGGTTGAGGTAGGCTTTTTTATCGGCCATACTCCATCTCTCCTCGATAAGCGGACATGCCTCCCATGACGTTGACCACGCGGAAGCCCTGCTGACCCAGGAATTTAGAGGCCATGGCCGAACGGCTTCCGGAGAAGCACAGGATATGGTACTCCGTATTCTTGTCCAGCAGGTGAAGATTCTCCGGAATGGTGCCCAAGGCGATATGCACAGCGCCAGGCACATGACCTGACTCAAACTCGTCATCTTCACGGACATCCACCACGTTGAGGCTGCCCTGTCTCAATTTTTGCTCAAACTCTGCCATCATGATTGAATTATACATCGTATCGAATCTCCTCTTTCTTTGCTCTGCTGTAAATATTAAAGGCACCGTCCAGGTTCACCGCCTGGTACCCGTGCTGCTTGAGAATCCGTTCGGCCATGTAGCTTCGCTGACCGCTCTGGCAGCTGACCACCACATTTTTCCCGGCGGGAATTTCATGTAAGCGCTCCCGTAGGTCATTCAGGGGGATGTTGACAAACCCGTCGATCCGTCCCCGGGCCACTTCGCCCGGCTCCCGGACGTCCAGAAGGAACCAGCCTTCCTCACGCTTCTCCTCCAGCTCGTACCACTGGATATTGTCGCTGAACCCTTCCAGGATGTTGGTGGCGGCATAGCCCACCATGTTCACCGGATCCTTGGCGGAGCCAAAGGGCGGCGCATAGGTGAATTCCAGCTCCATGAGGTCCTCCACCCGAAGATCGCCCTTTATGGCTGTGGCCAAGATGTCGATGCGCTTGTCCACCCCGTCAGCCCCCACGGCCTGGGCACCATAAATGCGGCCGTCCACAGGACTGAAGAGCATCTTCAGGAAGATGGAGGAAGCGCCGGGGAAGTACCCCGCATGGCTGTTGGCCGTGATGTGCACGGCCTTGAAGGGAAGCTTCGCGGCCTGGAGCTGACGCTCGTTAAGCCCCACGGATGCGGCGGCTTTCCCGAAGACTCGGACAATGGCCGTACCGATGCTGCCCTTGTTCTTGCGGGCCACGCCACTTAAGATATCCGCCACCTGGCGTCCCTGGCGGTTGGCGGGGCTGGCCAGGGCGATCATGGCATTGTCCTCGAGAATCGTATTCTTCACGATGATGGCATCACCCACGGCATAGATATCTTTCACACTGGTCTCGTAGTTCTCATCCACGAGAATTCCGCCCCGCATGCCCAGCTCTACGCCAGCGCTTTGGGCCAGGGTGTTTTCGGGCAGGACGCCCACGGACAAGATGGTGAGTTCACTTTCCAGACGCTCGCCATTTTTCAGCTCCACCTGGCGTCCCTCTTCATGGAAAGCGCTGGCCGCCGTGCCGGTGATGACCCGGATGCCGTTGGCGGTAAGCTCTTCTTCCACGAAGGCCGCCATTTCGGGATCAAAGGGCGGAAGTACCTGGGGAGCCATTTCCACCACGGTGACGTCCAGTCCTCGATGCTTCAGGCTTTCGGCCATTTCCAGACCGATGAAGCCAGCGCCAATGACCACAGCCTTTTTCGGGGATTTCTCCTCCAGGAAAGCCGTAATGGCATCCACATCGGGGACATTGCGCAGGGTGAAAAGATTCTTTGCCTCTGCCAGGCCCGGGGTGGGCGGAATAAAGGGCTTAGCGCCCGGAGAGAGAATCAGCTTGTCATAGGTTTCCCGGTACTCTCCCTGGGGTCCCCGGACCAGGACTTCCTTTTTGGCGCCGTCCACGGAAAGGACTTCCGTTTCGGGACGGACATCCAGGCCAAAACGGGCCCGGAGGCTTTCGGGGGTTTGGACCAGAAGGTTCTGGCGCTTTCGGATCTCCCCGGAAATGTAGTAAGGCAGACCGCAGTTGGCAAAGGACACGTAGGGTCCCTTTTCAAAGATGATGATCTCTGCCTCTTCCTGAAGTCTTCGTAATCTTGTGGCTGCAGACATGCCGCCGGCGACTCCGCCGACAATGACAATTTTCATTTACTTCACCGCTCCTCTCCACTGGTTCATGCCCCCATTGACGTTGATGGCTTCCACGCCCATTTTCGTGAGCTGCTTGGTAGCGGAGGAACTGCGCATGCCGGACTGACAGATAACGTAAACCGGTCCCTGGCCAGTGAAGGTTCCTACTTTCGCCAGCGGCAGATTCTTGGCGCCAGGGATATGGCCATTCTTAAACTCATAGGGTTCACGGACATCCAGGATCTGCGGCTTTTCGCTCAGCATCCCCTGAAGCTCGGTGGTGGAAACAGATTTCATTCGATTAAAAAACATAATATTTACCCCTTTTATTCACAAAATTGCGGAGGAGGATCATACCCCCTCCTGGTATACTTGAATCATACCATAGGGGGGTATCCTTGTAAATAGACTTTGTAAAAAAAGAACTGGCTTCTTCAAGCCAGCTCCGGTTTAGTCGGGTAGTTTATGCTCCAAATGGCGATAGGCGGGAATTCGGGTGATGACCTTCCGGGCAAAGGAACAAAGGGGAAGTATTTTCCGGTTCTCTTCCTCCGCCACATTGACCACCTGCTTCACCAGGCCATTGCCGATGAACTGGCCGCTGTAGGCCGGATCCACTTCGGTGCGGGTGATGACGAGGAGGTCTTCTCCTTCCCGGTGAAATTCGATGAACCCCACCGAAAGACTGCCTTTGCAGGCCAAGATCTTCAGTCCGCTTTCCTCTTTCTGGTAGCGGGTTTCTTCCGGATGGGGCTGGGGGAAAATTTCCTCACTGTCTTTCATCCTGTATTTCAGGGCCTTGGAGGGGCACTGGGCGATGAGACGCTGCACTTCTTCCTGGGGTCCCAGATCGGGGAGGATCCAGGGTTTTCGCCTGAGGTTAAATACCTCCCGGTCGCCCCGGATGCAGATGCCCGCATGCTCGCAAAGGGCCAGGCTGAAATAGATGTCCATCTCCTCACCTCGATATTTCTTGTATCCCTGCTCCATCAGTTCCTTCTCATTCATGGACCGAATCTCCTTTTCCTCGTGCCGTTTTGGGGTGCTGCCTCCCCACATCTATCTCCTATTATACCTCAGCGGGAGGGGATTTTCCCGCTGAGGCAGAAGTTAAGAAAATTTAACCTTTCTCTTTAGGGGATGAGCCGCTGAGTGTCCCGGGGAAAGAGGGTGGCCCGGCGCACATTGTCCTGCTGAAGAAGCCGGCTGGTGAGGCGCTCCATGCCCAAGCCTAACCCGCCATGGGGCGGCATGCCGTGTTTATGGATCATCAGGTAGCTCTCAAAGTCTTCCATCGTCATTCCCCGCCGGTTCATCTTGGCCACCTGTTCCCCATACTCATGGATCCGCTGGCCCCCGGTGGTGATCTCCACCCCGCGGAACAGGAGGTCGAAACTCAAGGTTTCCTCGGGATTTTGAGGGTCCTCCATGGCGTAGAAGGGACGCTTCGTCGTGGGATAATGGGTGACAAAGACAAACTCGCTGCCGATTTCTTCGTAAATCAGGGCGCAGAGCCGTTTTTCCTCTTCCGGTTCCAGATCCGGGGAAAACTCTGCCCCTGCCTCCTCGCCCCAAAGGAGGGCCTTGGCCTCGGAAAATTTCAGCGCTGGGATGGCCTCCACCGAGGGGAGCGTTACCCCCAGTAACCTTAGCTCCTCCTGGGCATTTTCTTCCAGATGGGCCATGAGGTGACGCATCATCCGGGTCTCCACCTCCATGATTTCCTGGAAGGAAGCGATATAGCCCATCTCCAGGTCCACGCTGGTGTACTCGTTGAGATGCCGGGATGTGTCATGCTTTTCCGCCCGGAACACGGGGCCGATTTCGAAAACCCGTTCGAAGACCCCCACCATCATCTGCTTGTAGAACTGGGGACTCTGGGCTAAGAAGGCCTCCTTTCCGAAATAGGGCAGGGCGAAAATATTGGCCCCCCCTTCCGCTCCCGCATAGACGATTTTCGGGGTATGGATTTCCGTGAAGCCCTCCTGGTGGAAAAATTCCCGGAAGCTCCGGGTCATCTCCGCCTGGATCTTAAAGACCGCCCGCTCCTTTTCGTGGCGAAGGGTCAGGGGACGATAATTTAGGGCTGTCTCCAGGTTCACGTCCAGATTTTTCTGGTTCAGCACTACGGGGGATAGGGCCTTGGGCCGGGAGAGAATCTCTACAGCCAGGATCCGCAGGTCGAAGCCGGTCTTGGATCGCTCTTCGGGCACCACTTCTACAGTGAAGTTCCCGCAGAGCTCCTCCTCCAGTTCCTCCAGGGGAAAGGGCGTGTATTCGGGGCTCAGGATCCCCTGAACAATGCCCTTCCGCTGACGAATCAGCACAAAGGCAAATCCCGTCATGCGCCGAATCTTATGGACGCTGCCGCGGATCTTCACGATCTCCCCGAGATGTTCCCCCAAGGTTTTGGCTTCCAGAAACCCTTCGGGGGTTTCTCCGTTGATCCAGTTCAGTTTAATCATCATGTTCTTTTCCTCCTCCATTTCGTTTTCATCATCGCCATCCTCGGAAGAATCCTTGAGGACACTGTCCTTCTGTCCCATGCCATCACCCCCTTTCTCTGCTCTATAAAGATAAAAAACCCCATGGGCAATTAATAAAATCACCCATGGGGTCCGCTGAGGAAACCGTCACAGGTACAGCACAAAGAGCGCTTGTACCTATGTCATCATAGCTACAAGCGCCGGGGATCGTCATCCATTTTGGGGAAGATCCTGTACAGCATGGCGGGTCACCTCAACTCTAAATTTTATTCAGTGTAGCACCGAAAGCATCGGGGCGTCAACCCCAAACCCGTTGCCTTCAGGGGATTTTCTTCTCTTTTCTTCGCTACAGGGCAATGATCTTCTCAGCATACCACTGGGCGAGCCGAAGATCCGCCACGGTGAGAAGAAGCTCTTCCCTTCCGTTCACCCATGCCTTCACGTCATATTTCCGAATCCTTTCGTCATACTCTAGGTGGACATACCGGTACACCGGCCGCCTTTTGGACGACTCCTTCGTATTTTCTCGCGCCAGCTTCACCAGCAGAAGTTCGATCCCGTCCATGGCTTCCCCTCCTCTTTTCCTTATCATAGCCCTACGCCTGGAATAATTCCACCCTGGAAAAAGAAATGGCGCCCAATGGGTAATCCTGGTTTTACCTTCGAGATTACTCTTCAAAAATTAACATTTCTGGGGTATAATTCCCCATGACGGAAACACATCAGTTTGAAAAATGGAGAGAACATGAAACGTAAATTTATATTTTTTGATATTGACGGCACTTTAGCCGTGGGCACCCCAGGACGGCAGTACATTCCCGAGTCCACTACCCTGGCCCTGAAAAAGCTTCGGGAAGCCGGACACTTTGTGGCCATCGCCACGGGACGAAGCCAGGCCATGGCCCGGAAGGTCATGGAGGAGCTGGGCTTTGACCATATGGTCAGCGATGGGGGCTACGGCATCACCATCGATCGAAAACTCGTCCACCTGGAGCCTTTGAACTACGAACTGGCGGTAAAGCTCATTGAGGAGTGCCGCGCAAAGGACATCCTCTGGGCCTTCTCCCCGGAGAATGTTCCCTTCCGTCTGGCACCGGATAACCGATTCCGGGATATCACCGCCGACGAGTACATGGAGACCCGGGTCATGGAGAACCTGAACCCCCGGGACTACGAGAAAATCTACAAGGTCTATGTGGCAGTACCCTCCCCGGAGGAGGAGCACCTGGAAACCCTTCGTGAGCTTCCCTGGTGCCGCTTCCACGATACCTACATCTTTGTGGAGCCCGCTGACAAATCCGTGGGCATCAAAAGAATCGTGGACCACTTCCAGGGAAGCTACAGCGATGTGGTGGTCTTTGGCGATGAAAAGAACGACCTGTCCATGTTCCTGCCCGAATGGACCAGCATCGCCATGGGCAACGCCATCGATGCCCTGAAGGAACGGGCCACCTATGTGACCCGGGATGCCGCCGATGACGGCATTTACCATGCCTGCGAAACCTATGGCTGGTTTCTCTAGCCTTCTTTACAAGTGAACGAGAAAAGGATGACCTCTTCAAGGGGCCATCCTTTTTTTGGCGTTTCCGCCGATTTATGGAGGGGAAGAGATTAACGCTGCTGGTCGATTTTCTTGGCGAACACCTTTTGGAGATGTTTCCGCTCTTCCTTTAAGATGAGGCGGATCTCTTCCGAGGCGATGCTGGGATAGAGGTCCTGGAGCTCCAGGACATAGAAGATGGCATCCCGTTCCATTTTTTCCGCCAGGTCATAGAGATCCATCCTGGCGAGGAGACTGTCCATCTCCTCTTCGCCATCCCGGTTTCGGCTGAAGAGATTAGTGCGGATGAGGAGGTGCACATAGCCTTCGTCCCCTTCTTCCACATCCTCCAAGAGGGTGCCCCGGAATTTGCTACGGATGGCTTCATAAATCTTGGCATGGCGGTCCTCATCGGCGGCCAGCTCTTCAAAGAAAGTCTGGTCAGCGGAATTATCCAGCCGCTTTACGATATGCCGGTAGAGGGCCGCGGATTTTTCCTCATTGAGGATAATAGTGTCCAAAAGACGCAGGGCGTCGGTTCCTAAAGTCATGGAATTCACTCCTTACACGATATTTTCATGTTCCCGATAGTCCCGCCAGACATTTTCAAAGAATTCCTCCTCCACCGGCAAAGGCTCCCGCCTGCGCCAGGTGACCTGAAGTTTTCCCTGTACAGTCTGGATTTCCTGAATCTCCTCATCCCGGGTGCCCGGATCCAGATGGAACCGGAAAAGATTCTCCAGGGCGTCCAGCGGTTTTTCCCCGTCTTCGGCGAAGTAGAGACTGGATCCCCGGCTTTTTCCGCCCTGGTCGGCATAGTCCGTCATGGCGGTGAGGTAGAAGAGCTGGGAAAGATACACATCATAGAGCCGATAGAGCTCCGGCAGTTCCTTTTCCGAGGCGATGCTCACCTGGCTTCTGAAATTCTGAAGCGTTTGGGTTAGTTCCTCCAGGTAGCTTCGGATTTTTTGGCTGTCCCGAATGGGCGCTCCCACGGCGGACATTCTTTCCTGGGCTGCCGTCAGCAGGTCCTTCACATTGGAAACCTCCCCGGTGCATTCGTCCATCATGTCCATGCGCTGAAGAATCCGGTCGAAGGCGTCGCCCAGGTATTCCTGAACGCTTACTAAAGGGCAGCTTTTCTGGGCCCGATGGGCGGATATGTATTTTGCCGCCCGAAGGGAGCCCACCTGTCCGGCATTTAAGGCGCTGCCGCCGGGACGGTAGATCCCATGGCTTCCCGCCACTTCGCCAGCGGCGAAGAAGCCCTCCAGGTTTGTCTGCCACCACTCATTCATGGCTAGGCCACCATTATTGTGCTGGGCAGACAAGGCAATTTCCAGAGGCCGGACCTTGAGATCCACCCCCCGGTCCAGGTAGAACTGGTACGCCGGAGGATTCATCTGCAAAAGGCGCTCCAGGGGCGTGCCAAAGGCAGCGCCGGCTTTTTTCAGGTAATCCCGGGCTTCGGGATGGAGCTTTTCAAAATCCAGCTCCTCGGTAAAAGGGTTTTCGCGGTAGTCCAGGAAAACCCGCCGTCCCTTGAGCTTAGTCTCCGTGTAGACCAGAAGATCGATGAGGGAGGATCCTCCCTGGGCCTTGCGGATGTCGAAGGGCCACTGGTAGCCTTTCAGGAACACCTGGCTGAGGGCCTCATATTGGTCCTGAAAATAGTCCAGGAGAAACTCCCGTCCATTTTCCCCCTCCTTGTCGGTGGAGATAAGCCGTGGCAGCACCTGCATGTAGGTGCCGGAGACATTCCACCGGGGCCGAAGGGAAGCCAGGCCATACTGCCACTCCGTGAGGTTTCGGCCCTTGACCCCGGCCTCCAGGGCGATGCCGGACATGCCGTAATGGCCGTGGGGATAGACAGAGTCCTTGTAGATGTTGGCAGGTCCTCCTGTGGCGTAGACGATGCTGTGGCTGAGATAAAGCTTCAGCATCCGCTGCGGATCGCCTTCGGCGGTGTCCAGAACCAGTACGCCTTTATAAGTATCCTTGTCCGCCAGGATGGCCACCACCAGGTGATGGTCGCGGATCTGAAGGCCAAGACTCAGCGCCTTTTCCTCCAGACGCTCCGTCATCTTCCGGGAAGTGAGGGGGCCCACGGAGGTTCCCCGCTCCCGGGGATCATGATCGGTCTTGTAGCCGATGAATCCCCCATAGCGGTTCCGGGGAAAGGGTACGCCCAGCTCCACCAGATTCAGGAAACACTGGACCGAGGAGGCCGCCTCTGCCAAGGCGATGGGGCCATCCACCGCCATGCCGGCGTAGAGGGTTTTTCCCATTTCCAGCACCGAGTCTGGTTCTTTGCCGGAGAGGGTGAGCTTATAGTAGGTCTGCTTGTCGGAACCGGTGTTTCGGGAAGTTCCCGCCCGCCGGTTTTCCGTGAGCAGCACCACATCCTTCTCCCCATACTCCAGGAGGCGGTTGGCGGCATTATAGCCTGCGCAGCCGCTGCCCACCACGAGAGTGCTGTGCCAGTTAACCGGAATTTCCCGGTCCTTGATTCGGATGACCTGTTCCATGGATTTCCTCCTTAGAGCCGCTGTATGGTCATGCCTCCATCCACGTGGATGACTTGACCGGTGGTGTAGCTAAGACTTCCGGAAGCTAGGACGGAAACGGCACGGCCGATGTCCTCCGGGGTGCCCCAGCGCCGGATGGGCGTAAGCCCAGAGGCGATGAGACGGTCATATTTTTCTGTGACGGTGCTCGTCATGTCGCTCCTGATGATGCCCGGACGGATCTCATAGACTAGGACCCCTTCGTCGGCCAGCCGGTCAGCGAAGAGCGTCGTCATCATGGACACACCGGCTTTGGAAATGCAGTACTCGGCTCGATTCACCGAAGACACGGTGGCGGAGACGGAGCTCATGTTGATGAGGATACCCCGTCTTCCCTCCCGGGGCTCCTGGGCTACCATGGCCCGGGCCACCCGCTGACTGAGGAAGAAGGTTCCCTTGGTGTTTACCGCATAAAGGGCGTCAAAGTTCTCCTCCGTGACCTCCAGGATATCGCTGCGCTTCACCGGCGCCATGCCGGCGTTGTTCACGAGAAGATCAATGCGGCCGTATTTTTCCAGAACCTTATCCACCAGTTTCTCCCGGTCCGCCTCAAGGCTGAGGTTTCCCTCCACATAGAGAAGCTCTGGCTTCACTTCCTGCAAAAAGGCCTGAAACTCCTGGTAGGTATCCGGGGGACGGGTACCCAGGACAACCAGGGCGTAGCCTTCCTTGGCCAGTTCTTTCACAATCCCCAGTCCGATGCCCCGGGTTCCCCCGGTGACGATGGCGACTTTCTTCATGCTCTTCCCTCCTTAGCTGCGGCGCGGGCTTTGGCACGCTCCCGGGCCTCGGTGTATTTGGGCACATAAATAGCGGAGTCCTTGATGACGCAGCCAGTCTGGCCGTAATCCCGCATGATTTGGGTGCACTTGCTGCAGGCGATGCAGCAGGCCTTGGGATCCATGGCACCCTTCAGGAGAATATCCCGGGGGGCGTCCGGATAGGCAAAGGAGCTTCTGCCCATGCCCACCATATGGATGCGGCCTTCCTTCAGGTTGTAGGCCCCTGCATAGGGAGCGTACTGACGCAGCCAGGAATAGCCGTTGCCGATGACCACAGCCTTCTTCACCCGGTGATGAATCTTCTCCGAGAAGCGGAAGAGGCGGTCTATGCTGACCAAGGGGTGCTCATCGGGCACAGATCCACCCAGTGTAGGCATGTCGAAGGGACGGGTTACTTCCGGATGACTGAAGTAGGGATTGCCTGCAGAGTTGGACAAAAGGTTGACTCCGGCTTCTTCCATGAGCTCCACCAGTTTCAGGGGCTCCGTCTCATCGAAGACCCAGGCATCCTTTTTGTCCACGCCGAAACCGTAGGGATAGGGATGGGCATCAAAGACGTTGAAGCGGGAGGCGATGATATAGTCTTCCCCCACAGCTTTGCGGATCTCCCGGATAGTGTCCAGGAGGAACCGGCTGCGGTTCTCAAAACTGCCGCCATACTTTCCTCCCCGGGTATGGGAAGCCAGAAGCTCCGACACCAGGTAGCGGTGGCAGGCCTTGACATCCACACCGTCGAAGCCCACTTCCTTAGCCAGACGGGCAGCTCGGACATAGTAAGTCTTCAGGTTGTCCAGGTACTCATCCGTGACCACGGGATAGGTCTCATCGATGCCCACCCGGGGATCCAGGTAAGGATCGTGCTGGGCGATCATGGGCGCCGGTTCCTCCACCGGGCGGGAGTACCGTCCCGAATGGGTGAGCTGAAGAATGCTCAAGGGGCGGTAGCCGTTTCTTGCCACGGCCTTCTCGTTGAGCTCTGCCAGAAGTGCCCGGAAGGCTTCCTTGTTGTCCGGTGTGAGCATCATCTGCCCGGGGTTCGCCCTTCCTTCAGGGACCACGGCATTGGCTTCGAACCAGACGAGGCCAGCTCCGCCTACATAGAATCGGTGATAGCGGCGTTTTACCAGATCCGAGGGGCTGCCGTCGGGGAGGCTGTCACAGCCTTCCATGGGCAGCACCGCCAGGGCATTGGGGGAAGCCTTATGGTGAATCTGCACCGGTTTTTTGAAGATGTCCAGGTCCTCGCAAAGGCCCAGTGGAATCTCCAGTTCTTTTATCTTCTCCTTCAGCTCCTCCAGGGAACGGAAGTTGAATTTCTCAAATGTACTCATTGCTTATGTCTCCTCTTCTTACTTCTTTTCACCCAGATAAGCCGATACAATGTCGCTTCTGGACATGAGTTCTTCCGCCGTTCCCTGCATTCGCACCTGTCCGTTCTCGATGACATAGGCATAGTCGCAGAGGCTTAGGGCCTTGGTGGCATTCTGCTCCACCAGGAGAATCGTGTAACCCATATCCCGGATCGCCCGGATAAAGTCAAACATCTGGTTGATGATGATGGGGGCGAGGCCTAAGGATGGCTCATCCAGGAGCAAAAGCTTGGGCTGGGACATGAGTCCCCGGGCCAGGGCCAGCATCTGCTGCTCGCCGCCGGAGAGGGTTCCCGCCTGCTGATGCTTTCGCTCCAGAAGGACCGGGAAGAGCTTGTACATCTCTTCTTCCGTGCCCTTGGTGCTGGCTTTGGGTTTCGTAATGCCGCCCATGATGAGGTTCTCCTCCACCGTGAGCCCGGCGAAGATCTTTCGTCCTTCCGGCACCTGGGTAATTCCCGTGTGCACCACTTTATGGACATCCTTGGGCAGGGTGTTCCCTTCAAAGAGAATCTCCCCCCTGTTCTTTTTCACCCGTCCGCTGATGGCGTCCAACAGGGTGGATTTTCCCGCCCCATTGGCCCCGATGATGCTGACGATTTTTCCTTTTTCCACATCCAGGCTGAGGCCGTTCAAGGCCTTGATCTTGCCATAGGAGACATGGAGGTCTCTGATTTCCAAGAGCATATTAGTATCCCTCCCCGATGTAGGCTTTGGTCACGTCATCGTTATTCTGGATCTCTTCCGGGGTGCCCTCGGCCAGGAGCTTTCCGAAATTCAGCACATAGATCTTCTCCGAAAGATCCATGATGAGTTCCATTCGGTGATCGATGATGACGATGGAGATATCCAGAGTCCGGTGGATCTTCTCGATGAGCTTGATGAGATCCTGCACCTCCACGGTGTTGAGTCCCGCCGCCGGTTCGTCCAAAAGAAGAACCTTGGGGTAGGTGGCCAGGGCCCGGGCGATTTCCAGCTTACGCTGATGACCGTAGGGCAGGTTGAAAGGATCTTCGTCCTTCACTGCACTGAGGCCCACCAGGTCCAGGTAGTACTCGGACAGCTGCTGATTTTCCTTGTCCATGCGCCTTTTCTTGGGGGTGGCCAGAAGACTGTCCAAGAGATTATAGCGGATCATGGGGTCGTGGGCGGTCATAACATTCTCCAGCACGGTCAGGCCCTTGAAGAGCCGGATGTTCTGGAAGGTTCGGGCAATGCCTGCCCGGGTGATGAGGTGCTGGGGACGGTTGGTGATGTTCTCGCCCAGGAAGGTGACACTGCCCTGGTCCACGGGATAGATGCCGGAGATGAGATTGAATACGGTGGTTTTCCCGGCGCCGTTGGGTCCGATGATGCTGACAATCTGCTGGTGGCCCACTTCGATGGAAATATCCTGGACAGCCTTGACGCCGCCGAAGGATTTGGCAATATTTTTGATGACGAGTCTATTGTCCATGGTCGGCCTCCTTAATCAGTTTCGAGCCCTTGCGCACCCGGTACAGTTTTTTCACGTCCCGGGCCATGGTTTTGAGGTTGAGCTCATAATGGCCAAAGAGCCCCTCCGGACGGAAGTTGATGATGAACAGCACAATGACGGAGTAAATAATGATGCGAAGCTCTGCGGCGGAGCGGAGCACCTCGGGAAGGATTCCCAGGAAGACCCCCGAGAAAATGGAGCCCGTAAGGCTGTTCATGCCGCCGAAGACCACCATGATGATCCACTCTGCAGACGTGTTCCACTTAAAGATCGTAGGGTCCACATAGGTGGTGTTGAAGGCATAGAGAACGCCGGCATAGGCGGTGATGGCGCTGGCGAGAACAAAGGCCGTGATCTTTAGCCGGTTCACGTCAATGCCCATGGCCCGGGCTGCCAGCTCGTCTTCCTTCATGGCCAGACACTGCCGTCCGAAACGGGACTTCTTCAGGTTCCACACGAGGAAGGCGATAACGACTACCGATACGAGAACCAGAGGCAGCGTGGTTTTGCGGGGAATGCCGCTTAGCCCCATGGCCCCGCCGGTGGCGGTCATGTTATTGAGAATGGCGATGATGGCTTCGCCGAAGGCGAAGGTCACCAGGGCCACATAGTCTTTGCGAAGACGGGTGGTGGGGTATCCCACCAGAAATCCCACTACCGCTCCCACCACGATGGCGATGAGGGCCGCTAAGGGGAAGGGCAGATCATACTGCACCGCCAGGATTCCCGACACATAGGCGCCCACCGCCATGAAGGAGGCCTGTCCCAGGGAAAAGAGCCCGGTCATGCCGGTGATGATGTAAATAGAAAGAACTCCAATGAGGGTGATGCTGATGCCGATGACAATGGATGTAAAAAATCCCATATTCTCCTCCTATACCTTTTCTTTCGTAATGGTTCCTGCAATGCCCTGGGGGCGAATCAGCAGGAAGATGATCATGATGAGGAAGGTGACCACCGGGGAAAAGCTGGACCCGATGAAATCAATGTTGATGAGGATGACTTCCAGCATGCCCAGGATAAAGGCTCCCATGACCGCGCCGGAGATATTGCCCAGGCCCCCGATGATGGAGGAGATGAACCCCTTGGTGATCATGCCGCCCAGCTGGGGATAGAGGGTGTAGTTGATGCCCAGGAACATGCCGCTGATACCGCCCATGAAGCCCGAAACAAAGAATGTGGCCAGCACGATACGAGTGACATTGATTCCCATGAGGCTGGTGGTTCGCGAATCCGTGGACAGGGCCCGGATGGCGACGCCGATGCGGGTCTTCTTCAGCACATACTGGAGCAGGGCGAGCACCACAACGGAAATGGCCAACATGAGCAGGTCCGTGGTGACAAACATGAAGCCCCCCACCTTGAAGGACGTAGTTTTAAAGAAGGTGGGGTAAGAATAATAGGAGGTGGAGAAGAGCACCGTGATGAGGTTCTCCAGCAGGATGGACATGGTGATGGAGGAGACGAAGTAGAGCATGGGGTTGACGTTGTTCTTTCTCAGCCGGCGAAAGGCGATGAATTCCACCAGCATGGCCAGGCATCCGCCGATGAGGGCCGTGAGAAGCAGGGTCGTCCAGAAGTTCGTTCCCAGCTTGGAGGCGACGAAGTATCCAATATACGCCGTAGTCACCAGGATTCCGCCGTGGGAGAAGTTGGAAAACTTCAGGATGTTAAAGATCAGAGCATAACCCACCGCGATGATGGCATAAACTCCACCCAGGGAAAGCCCGTTGATTATCATTTGAACACTCATAGTCATTTCTCCTTATAGAATGAATGGTACGATGTCACCACCGTACCATCCGACTCATTTGTTATTTCAATACTTCGGGGACATAGGGTCCGATTTTTTCATTGGTGCCCTTGTTGATCTTGTACATGACCATGGAGAGGCCGATGGGCTGATGGCTCTTTGTGGAGAAGCCGATCTTGCCGGGCAGAGCGTCGAAGGACTCGATCTTTTCCAGGCCGTTCTTGATGCCTTCACCGGTGATGGCATCGGCATTCTTGATGGCTTCTGCGATGAGACGGATAGCATCATAGCCCAGGTATACCTTGACAGAGATATCGTCCACCGTCTTGGCATCTTCGTAAGTGTCAATGTAGAGCTGGTTCAGCTTCTGAAGCTTGGGATCATCAAAGGCTACATTCAGCGCAAAGTATACGTTGTTGACAATCTCAGGATTGGGCAGGGTGGTGAGGAAAGGTGGTGCAAATTCCAGGCCACCCATGGTGACGATGTCCTGATCCATGCCCAGCTGATTCATCTGGGTGCAGTACAGGGTGTTGTCCTTGGGGTAGTTGGGGGCGAAGATGGCCTGAGCTCCGGATTCCTTGATCTTGTTCAGCTGGACCTTGAAGTCCACGTCGCCAGACTTGAAGACCTGCTCTGTGACGATTTCACCGCCGTTGGCTTCCACATAGGCTTTGAATGCGCCCACCTGGGATACGCCGAAGGCATTGGTCTTATCGTAGAAGAGGGCTACCTTGGTCAGCTTCAGCTCATCGATGAGGTAGGAAGCCTGGATGATTCCGGACTGCTCATTGGTGGGCTGTACGAGGAACATATAGTCATTGGGCGTCTTGTCTTCCTTCTGGGTAACACGGCTGTCGATGAAGGCGCCGACCACCGGCACTTTCTTCTCCTTGGCGGTGTCGATGAGGGCAAGACCGATGTTGCTGATGGGGGGTCCCACCACGGCAACCGCCTTATCCTGGTCCGTGAGACGGGTGTAAGCATTCAGCGCTTCCTGGGGTTTCCCCTGGGTGTCGTAGCTGATGTACTTGATCTTCTTGCCGTTGATTCCGCCGGCTGCATTGATTTCATCCACAGCCAGTTTGGCCCCCCGGTCCATGGCTACGCCGGATACGGAGGATCCGCCGCTTAAGTCCTGAATGGCTCCGATGATGATCTCTTCTCCTCCGGTGGTTCCTGGAGTCTGGGGATCAGCTTTCTTTCCACAGCCGACCATGGATAATACCAGTGTGGCTGACAGAACGGTCATCCAAATTTTTTTCATTTTACACGCCCCTTTTTTTGTTATCCTTTACAACACTTATCCTACCATGCATTCGTTTTCGGTTTAATCTTCTTTCTTGTTATGAATTATGCTTTTTTTGCGCACTCATGATAGAAATCTAACGATATCATGGTGTGTTTGTCTGTAACCCGTTGATTTTGAGCTCTTTTCGTGTTATCTTGAAAACGTGCTCAACGCCACCTTCCCGGAGGATTAGCCTAAATCATCCTCCCTTGGAAGTGCACTCGACTCGTGATTTACATCGTGACATTAGGCTTTTTTTGCTCTGAGTAGGCTTTCACGCACAGCAGAGAGGCAAAACTTAGGAGGAACCATGAACGTTCACCAGCAGGATCCCATCCACATCTACTATAAGGCCAGCCATTTTTCCGATGGCATGGGGGCCCATATCCACCACCTCTATGAAATGATCTTCGTGGAGGAAGGGGTGGCGGAATTCGAAATCGGGGACAAGGTGGTCCACGTACGCCGCAACCAGATCATCTTTATCAGCAGCCTGGAGCGGCACTCCCTCCGGATTCTCCAGTACCCCTACAAGCGGACCGTCATCACCATGACCTCCGGCTTTGCGCTCTTTAACATCAAAGAGCCTGCTCTGGTGGCGATCCTCTCCCACCGTCCGGCGGATTTTCCTTACGTGTTTTCGCTTTCCGATGAACTCTCGAAGAAAATCAAGAGGCTTATGACGGACCTCATCAATGAATACGAGCTGAAGGACTATTTCTGGCTATCCCGATCCGCTGCCATCGTCTCCGGCATGCTCATCGACATCTACCGCTACAATCCCCACTACTTTGATGAGGTGGCGAGAAAGCAGGGGACCCCGGTGATCCTGGAGATTCAGAAGTACATCAGCGAGCATTTCCAGGAGGAAATCAGCCTGGAATACCTGGCGGAGAAGTTCTTCTTCAGTACGTCCTACATCAGCCGGAAGTTCAAATCCATCACCGGCTACAATCTAAAGCACTACATTATCCTCAACCGGCTGTCCTATGCCAAGGAGCAGCTTCGCTATTCCGGAAAGAGCATCTCCCAGATTGCGGAGGAATGCGGGTACAGCACCCTGAATCAGTTTACCAGAATCTTCACCCAATATGAATCTAAGGCACCTTCCGCCTATCGCCAGGAGTTCCATCAGGATCCCGCGGGGGCTGAAGCGGACTGGTAAACCTGGGATTTCGTGAATTTAAAAAACAGGGAAAACACGCCGGCAGAACCCTTCTAGCCCCATGCTCCCCCAAAGAAATTATGGTACAATAATTTTTGCCTGGAAACCCCAGGGACAAAGGAGAATACCGATGATCGAATGGAAGAAAAGTGAAGCCTTGGATGAGGCCATGAAAAAGCTCCTGGAGTCTCTCCTGGAGGTCCGGGAGTATCTCGAAGAAATCACGCCGTTCAACGGAGAAATCCTGACCCCTGCCCGGGAAAAGCAGCTGAAAGGTATCCTGCTTTCCCATGGGCTCCCTTCAGCCATCCGGCAGGATCCGTCAATATTGAAGGACAATCCTTATTTTCGAGACATCCGGCTGGATCAGGTGCGCAGCCCTTCTGTTTGGTATGAAAAAGCGGTGATCAAGAAACGCACCGTACTGAACACGGATTTTTTGCGTCCTGTGGGGACTTATCTCCTCCATGAGCATCCCCTGGGCTATTTTGATGAGGACCTGGAGATTCCTGTTCTAAAAGAAAAGGGCAAAGTCTGGATGTCCCCCGTGGTGAGCGAAATTCAAAGCATGGACGACGGGGTGAAAAAAGGCTGGGGCCGCTGCATGACCATGGGGCTGGGCCTCGGATTCCTTCCCTATCTCTGGCTCCTGAAGGATGAGGTGAAAAGCGTCACCGTGGTGGAACGAAACCCCCATGTCATCGAGCTTTTCAACACCTATATCCGGCCCCAGTTTCCCCCGGAAAAGGAACTGACCATCCTCTGCGGCGATGCTTTGGACTATTATAATGAACCCTTTCTTTCCCAGTTCGACTACAGTTATGTGGACTTCTGGGAGTCCACGGAGGACGGTCTTGCGGCCTACATCAAGCTTCAGGAAAAGAAGGTCTTAGCTCCCCGTGTGGACTTTTGGATTGAAGACGCCATCCTTCAGGATGTAAAGCACGTGGTGGCGCTTTATCTTCTTAACCACTACCGGGGCGGCCGCATCGCGGACTTCATCGCCGGTCAGGAGGGTCTCATGCAGACAGTGGCCAAGAAAGCCAACCGGTTCTTCAAGAGCCGGCAGGATGTCCTATCCACAGAAGAGGAGCTCCTCTTTCTCCTCCACGATAAGGAAACCCTGAGAGCACTGCTCTCCCTCACCCGATAATGCATTAATTCCCCAGAAATCCCTGGATACCGCCACCGGTGTCCAGGGATTTCTTAGGCTTATTCTTCTTTTCCAATTTTATTCATCAAAAGTCAAAATTTATTTTAATTATCCCTATTGTAGGCATTCAACACTTTCGTTATAATCTTCATGTATCTAAAAATCATATTATCAATCTATACATGATTTTGTTATTATATTTAATAATTCTGATATCACTATGTAAAAAGAGAAAAACATAACCAGACGCCGTAGATTTTGAAGTGATCGTTGAAAATGACGTGGCAAGACGATGACTTCCGATCAATACATCCTCAGGAGGACAACAATGAAAGTCAAAACGTTCTTGGTCTCTCTTTTTCTTGCCTTTCTTTTCTCCGGAACCGTGGCTGAGGCCGCCACCCACTGCACCACCACCTCGCTGAAGCTTCAAACCACCAACTCTTCCTCCGCTTCCCCGATTCTGGAGATTCCCCGAGGGGCCCATGTGGAATCCCTGGCCATGGAAGCCAGCGGCTGGTCCCTAGTGTCCTACATGAATCGCCCCGGCTATGTCCATGGCAGAGACCTAAAAAAGCTTTCAGACTTAGCCAACTTCCCGGCTTCTGCAGAAAGCAATCCTTCCCTTAAAGTTCAAGTCTCCCAACGGGTCAACCTTCGTAAAGGCTCCTCGGTATCTGCGGAGCTGATCCTCACCATTCCCCAGGGAGAACAGGCGGAATGGGTGAGCACCGAGGCCAATGGATGGTATCAGGTCACGTACAATGGACAAACGGGATTTGTCAGCAATCGTTATGCCGTGATCCTCCAGCCTGGCAGTCTGCCCCTAACCCCAGATCCTCTTCCTGTTCCGGATCCGGTTACTATAGCTGTAGCTCCACCCGCGCCCACCCCGAAGCCGGCTCCTGCACCGACACCAACCCCCGCACCTGCCCCAAAGCCGACTCCGGCTCCCACTCCTCCCCCGGCACCAGAGCCGGAGCCCCCGCTGCCTCCCATCGAGAATCCGGTACCCACTCCCCTTTCCGATGCCTATCAGCAGCTCACCCTCTACTACAGCACTGCCAAACTCACTCTGCATAAAGGGCCAGACGCGCGATATGAGTCCTTGGGAACGGTACCCAAAGGAATCCATCTTCGTTCCGAAGAGACTTCAGGCACCTGGCACAAGGTCACCTATCAGGGAAACACCGGATGGGTCAAGGGTAGCCTCCTGGGAAGTGGAACTGTCTGGATGGTGCAGGGGGTGATTATCGCCAATAAAGGCCATGGCATGAGTGCAAGCTTCGCCCCCGGGGAAAATCCCATAGCGCGGGCTTCCCTCAACGCTTTTGTCGCAGGGGCAAAACAGGCCGGGTTCAAGGCCAATGTTTTCTCGGGTTTTCGGACGTACGCTTATCAGAAAGGTCTCTACAACCGTTACGTGGCAAAGGACGGTAAAGCTGTGGCCGACACCTATTCTGCTCGACCGGGATTCAGCGAACACCATACCGGTCTCGCCTTCGACATCGGGATCGATGGAATCACAGTCTCCAAGAGCCTCGGCACTCATCCTGGTGGAATCTGGCTGGCCGAAAATGCCCATCAGTATGGTTTTGTCCGCTCCTATCCCGAGGGAAAGGAATCCATCACCGGCTACTCCTATGAGCCCTGGCACTTCCGATATGTGGGTGTAGATCTGGCCACTAAGGTCAAGAGCAGCGGCTTAACCCTGGATGAGTATCTAGGTACTGTAGCTCCCAATTACCGATAACCTTCTACAAACTTTGCAGTAATAGTAGTTAAGAATATTTAACGCTGAGGAAGCCTTCTGGTCTCTCAGCGTTTTTCATTTTGCTTCTGAACGATATTTCGTTGCAAGATCCATCACTCAAAATTACTAAAGTTTGTAACGCAAATAGAAAATATTAGGACTGCAAAAAGCGAAGAACCCTGATTTCACTTGCTCCAAGGGTTCTTTGCCTTTCGTTGCAGTTTGCAACGAAAACTGCAACGAAAAATTTACCGTTGCATTCTACATTGCGTAGGTATCCCCACATCATAAGTTCTCCTTCACAAAAGAGACAACATGAGAAAGAATATACTGGTATCCACAGAGGCATCCATTCAAAACCTTTTAGTAATCGGCGATATCCATCGAATTTTCATCGATTTGTGTTTCTCCTTAGATTTAGTTTTCTGGATGCCCTCCAGATCAAATCCTACCGATGATATTGCTTAAACTCACATTTAATATTACACACAGGTTGCAAAATCCGTGTGTAATTTTTATTGAGATCCGGTCCTTTTGGCGGTATAATAAAATTCAAACACAGATATGCATTATCTGTGTGTATATTTTACAAGCGAAGGTGAACGAATGGACATCCGAAAACAAGTAAAAGAAGTCATTATTCGTAAAGGCGGCATTGCAAAATCTGCTGATTTTGTCGCTTCTGGAATCAGAGCAGTTGATGTTGTTAAACTATGTAATGCCGGATTTCTAGCCCGTGTGCGTCATGGTTATTACGAACTTGCAGACAAAAGCTCCGTTTCTGAGGAACAGCTTCTCGCCACACTCATTCCAAAAGGAGTTGTGTGTGTTGAATCCGCACTTTTTCATTATGGCTACAGTGATTTTGCCCCACGCAAGTGGTCAATCGCAATTCCACGCTCTATGTCAAGGACAAAACTGAATGTGAATATTCTTGCTCTAAAGCCTTACTATATCCAGTCGGAACTGTATGAGTTGGGTAAAACCACAGATGAGTTTGGCGGCGTTACCCTGCCCGTATATGATCGCGAACGTACCATTTGCGATTGTTTCAAATACCGTTCAAAACTTGACAGGGAAATTTTTAATAAAGCCCTCAATGCTTATGTTAACGATTCAAAGAAAAATCTAAAGAACCTTTCTGTTTATGCAAAAAAACTTCGTGTGTATAAAAAGGTTACCGAGTTGATGGAGGTGCTTCTTAATGGCTGATATGGCTGCGTCTTTGCTTGCACGACTGAAAAACAAGGCCACCGAAAGCGGCCGAAGCTATCAGCTTTGTTTGCAGCTCTTTTGCCAAGAAGAATTTTTACGCCGTTTGGAGAAATCTAAATATGCAGAAAATCTTGTGCTGAAAGGCGGCTTGTTTATTTATTCCCTTACCGACTTTGACAGCCGCGTAACCGTGGATATTGATTTTCTACTTCGCCAACTGCCAAACACACCGGAGCAATTGAAAGCTGTCTTGGAAGATATTATCGCTACACCTACCGGAAGTGACTTTGTTACATTTGAGTGTAAAGATATTTACCCCATTGCTGTTGCCAAAAAATATGCTGGTATCGGCGCATCATTGGTTGCTTACATTAAAAACACCAAAACACCGTTCAGTATAGACTTCGGTGTAGGCGATGTCATCGTGCCAAAACAGGAAAAACGAAAAATCCCTACACAGCTTTCCGATTTTGATGCTCCGACGGTTAATACATACTCTATTGAAACTACTATCGCAGAAAAAATTGACGCTATTCTGATCCTTATGGAATTTTCAAGCCGGATGAAGGATTACTTCGATATTTACTATATTGCCAATAAGTTTGATTTTGAAGGTAGGGTGCTTACGGAAGCGCTCAAAAAGACTTTTGAAAACCGTGGACATCGCTTTACCGTTGAACAATTTGAGCAAATCATGGGTTATGCCGATGATTCAGCTATGCAAAAGAAATGGAAAGCCTTTACCCGTAAAATAGATACTCCATCGGATGATTTTAGCACTGTACTCAAAACACTAAAGGCATTTCTATCAAAACCCTTTGCGGCGGCAGTTGAAGGAAAAGAGTTTGCTGACCAATGGTCGGCCAGAAACAATAATTGGCTAGAATGAAAGAGTTGAGAGATCTTGGCCTTTCGTTGCAGTTTGCAACGAAAAATGCAACGGAAAATTTTCCGTTGCATTTCTTATTTATGCTTATTCCCACTCTCTGTTTTGACTTTTTCACGCGCTCCAGCGGGCTGTTTCACGCGGTTCTAAGGCATTATTTTCAGCTTTATTGATGCTTTTTCTCGTCTATTAAGGTCGATAGTACGCTTTTAGTACGGTTTTTTCACGCATCTCAGGCGTTAATTTTGTCTTCACTATTCTAAGTTTTGAACTATTATATCCCGCATAGACTTCTAAATCAATTTTATTATGTTAATATCTCACCTCTCTGCCACCGCCTCTCTTGGGGCGGTTTTTTATTGAAAGAAATCTCCAAAGTAAACTATCAAGTAAGAATCCAGGAGGGTCACAATGGAAAATCAATTTTACGATCAACAGTATCTGAAACTCTGCTCTATTGCAGATATAGAAGGAAGAGCCTTCGCTCGTACTGCATTAGAATCCTTTGCCGATCGAGAAAGTCTACAAATGTTTTTAAACTCGCTGTTTTACAACCATTCCATTATGGAGAGTGATCAGTTCGCCGTTTATCTTGGCCTGATGTATGAATTCATCGGGCAGGAAATGCCGGATGATATGGACTGCTATATTGTCATGGATCAAGAGTCCAATATCTTTTTCAGCTACTTTCTTACGACATTGCTGAGAACCATTCTTAATCAGGCTGGAGGTGATCACCCTTGCCCTGCCATGTAGTTGCCATCGCCAATCAGAAAGGCGGTGTTGGAAAAACCACAACCTGTGCCAATCTGGGAATTGGTTTAGCCCAGGAAGGTCGAAAGGTTTTGCTGGTGGACTGCGATCCCCAAGGCAGCTTGACGATCAGCTTGGGTCATACTCAGCCGGATCAACTGCCAGTGACACTTTCCTCTGTCTTAGGAAAGACTATGAATGACACGGCACTTTCTCCCCAGGAAGGCATCCTTCATCATTCTGAAGGTGTGGATCTAGTGCCCGCCAACATTGAGTTGTCCGGACTTGAGGTCTCGCTGGTCAATGTGATGAGCCGGGAAAAGATTCTGAAGGAGTATCTTGATGGAATCAAATCTGGCTACGACTACATCCTCATAGACTGTATGCCATCTCTTGGCATGCTGACAGTCAACACCCTGGCCGCTGCAGATAGCGTTCTCATTCCTGTGCAGGCTCAGTACCTTTCTGCAAAAGGCCTGGAACAGCTGCTTCAAACCATCAATAAAGTCCGCAAGCAAATCAATCCCAAGCTGAAGATCGATGGCATCCTGCTGACTATGGTGGATAACCGGACCAATGACGCCAGGGAAATAAGTACTCTTTTGCGGGAAACCTATGGAACCAAGCTGAAGGTGTTCGACTCGTCCATCCCCCACTCCGTCCGGGCGGCAGAAACTGCTTCCTATGGGAAAAGTATCTTTGCCCATGATCCCAAGGGTAAAGTGGCAGAAGCCTACAAAAATCTGACGAAGGAGGTGCTGAAACTTGAAACCCAGCGGCAGAAATCTAAATCTGACCTCCTACGATGAGATCTTTCAGACCGAAGAAACCAGAATCGAAGCAACCCAAGAGAAGGTCATCGATATTCCTTTGACAGATTTGCATCCGTTCAAGAATCATCCCTTCAAGGTAACAGATGACGAATCGATGCTGGAGACCGCCGAGAGCATCACCAAGCATGGTGTTCTAGTACCAGTTATTGCCCGCCCACGTGACGAAGGCGGATATGAGCTGATCTCCGGCCATCGGCGCAAACGTGCCAGTGAGCTGGCCGGTAAGAAGACTCTTCCTTGCATCGTCCGTAATCTCGACGATGACGCTGCCACCATTATCATGGTTGACAGCAATATTCAACGTGAGAACATCCTGCCCAGCGAGCGCGCATTTGCTTATAAACTCAAGCTGGAAGCGTTGAAGCGACAGGCTGGGAGGCCATCGAAAGAAAATGCGGGCCAAGTTGACCCGAATTTTGATAGCCGAAGATCCAATGTGATTTTAGCCGAGCAAGCTGGCGAAAGTGTGAAACAAGTTCAGCGTTTTATCCGCCTGACAGAGCTTGTTCCTGAGCTACTCGATATGGTCGATACCAAGAAGATCGCTTTCAATCCGGCAGTTGAGCTTTCCTACCTCATGCCTCATGAACAGGTCCAGCTGATGGAAGCCATGGACATGGAGCAGGCTACACCTTCCTTGTCTCAGGCTCAGCGCTTGAAGAAGTACAGTCAGGATGGCAAGCTGACCTTTGATGTTATGACCGCCATCATGTCTGAGGACAAAAAAGGTGAATTGGATAAGGTGACGCTCACCGGCGAGAAGCTCAAAAAGTATTTTCCTAAATCCTACACCCCACAGCAGATGGAGGAAACCATACTTAAGCTGCTGGAGGGCTGGTCGCGGAAGCGCCAGCAATCACAGGAACGGTAATTCCCCTCCGTGGTGCTTCGATGAGAAGCGCTTTTTTTATTCAAATGGTCGAAAGGAGGGATGCAGATGGCTGTATTTCGAGTTGAGAAAACGAGGGATTACACCGTTATAGCGAATCATCATTTGAAGAACAAGGATCTGTCACTGAAATCCAAAGGGCTTCTATCTCAAATGCTGTCACTCCCTGAAGACTGGGACTACACCCTCAAGGGACTTTCCATGATCAACCGGGAAAGCATCGATGCCATTCGTGAAGCGGTCCGTGAACTGGAACGGGCAGGATACATTGTCAGGACAAGGGAAAGAAATGAGTTTGGTCACCTTAAGGGTACAGACTACACGATTTATGAAAAGCCTCACCTGGCGACAAATTCTACAGAAAGCATAGAGCCTATATCGGAGAAGCCAGTATTGGAAAGACCAATGTTGGAAAATCCAATCTTGGATAATCCAGTGTTGGAGAAACCTACGTTGGGAAATCCAACGCAATTAAATACTAAGAAAACAAATAAAGATCCATTAATGACTAAGGGATTAAGTAAACATCCATCAATCCCTGATCCATCAAGAGAAGCCACGATCGAGAAGGATGGGATTGGATTGGATGCTCATTCCATCAAGGAGTCCATCCAGGAGAAAATCGAATACAAGTTTATTGTTCAGCGTTATGACAAAGATCGTCTTGATGAAATCGTGGACCTGATGGTGGAGACCCTCTGTTCCAAGCGAGACTATATCACCGTTGCCGGGGATGATTACCCTGCATCATTGGTCAAGGAACGGCTACAGCGCATCGACAGCACCCACATCGAATATGTCTTTGAATGCCTGGATAAAAACACCACCTTCATCCGGAATATCAAGAAATATCTGCTGACAACGTTATTCAATGCCCCATCCACCATCGATAGCTATTACACAGCGCTGGTGAAACATGATCTTTACGGAGCAGGTTCCCACTTTTACGAGGATCTAGGGAGCCTTATTAAGCCCGGCAAATAAGATGAGTTTTATTTTCATGCAAGTTTCGCAAATCAAAGTAGCACGATAATCAAATTTCAAAGTTACATCCGGCCAAAAGAAACTGATTCAAATGTTCATCTTTTCTGAAAGGAGTTACTCAAAATGAAAAGACCTCTCGCCTATATCACCGCTTCATGGGGCGTTGATCCAACTGAGAATACGGAGATCGCCGCCAAATACAGCAGGAAAGTATACGATGCTGGCTACAGTCCGATATGTCCAATTCTGATGCTTGCAACCTTCATAAATGACGGCATCCCCCAGGAGCATAAGGACAGACAGGACATTGAGCTCGATTACCTCAGACGCTCCAACGTCCTCGTAGTCTGTGGATCTCGGATCGACGAAACCGTGAAAAACGACATTGCCATTGCTGAGCGCTATCGTATCCCGGCAACTACATTAAGTGGCATCCTGACCGTTAAAAGCCACGGTCAGAAGACCTCCAAATAGCATAATTGCTGATTATGCACAAAACATGGCTTAAAAGGAATGTTTCGTGCAATTTCAAAAACAGAAAAGGAGAAAAAATCTATGGATGTATTGATTGTTGAACCTGAAAAATCGCCGCGTATGGCTAGTATCACCGGTGATCTGAATTCTCTGCAGCAGGTTGTAGGCGGCTACATCGAAGCCGTCTATCCCTATGATGACCCGGTTGCCATTGTCTGTCATGAAGAAGGCAAGCTCATCGGCCTCCCTCTTAACCGAAAACTTGAGGACTACGACATCATCGCCGGAACCTTCATCGTCTGCGGGCTTGGCGAAGAGGATTTTGATTCCCTCACACCAGAGCTGGCAGAAAAGTACCGCGAGAAATTTGCTGATCCGGAGATCTTCATGAAGATGGGCAGCCGCATCGTCGCCATCCCCATCAAACCCAAGGACGATCTTCATGTGGCCAAACCGAAACAGAAGTCCACGGAACCTGAGCTCTAAGCTCATTATTTCGTTGCTTTATTCCAGAATGCTAAGTCTAATGAACTTGTTATAAAGAGGTATAAGGTCTATTGAGACTTTCAAGTAGGACTATCAAGCACTAAACGTTTATATGGAAAAATTCACGATATCGTGATACAATTTTACCATTGAAGCTAGTTGGAGGAATGAAATGCCTGTAACCTACAATAAATTGTTCAAACTGCTTATCGATCGAAGAATCTCTAATTCTGAGCTGATGGACAAAGCTGGATTCAGTGCAAATATCATCACCAGACTTAAGAAGAACGAGTATATTTCTATGGAGAGTATCGAAAAAATATGCAATGCACTCCAAGTGGGTGTTGACGAAATCCTTGAGTTTGACTCTGTTGAATCAAGTGGTACCAATGAGCGTCTTTAGATGATATTCGTTTGTTTGAATTTCGGGTCATAAATTAATAAATGAGGTGGCGGTCAACATGGCGGAAAACATTAAGGTTTTTATTTCATATTCATGGGATAGTGAAAAGCATAAACAATGGGTAAAATCGTTAACTGATAAACTCATTCAAGATGGAGTTGATGCTTCACTAGATCAGTATGACTTGACTTTAGGTGACCGCCTTCCTCAATTTATGGAGCAGCGTATTGCGGAATCCAACCATGTATTAATTATCTGTACACCAAAATATAAAATAAAATCAGATCAACGAGCTGGTGGTGTAGGCTATGAAGGTCATATTATCTCAGGCGAATTACTCTCAACTAGAAATGAGAGAAAATTTATTCCAGTAATACGTGAGGGTACTCCTTTAACATCTATGCCAAAATGTCTCGAAGGAAAGTTAGCGATTGATTTAACTGGAGATCGAAATTTTAACGATGATCATAATTATAAGGATCTGATTACGACAATTTATGGAAATCGCTCAAAACCTCCGATGGGCACTAAACCAGCATATATTCCTAATGGTAGCAAACCCGTTTCCCAAGGGTTTGAAAGTTCTGAGGATATAAAAATCCTTGGAATCATTACAGATGAGGTTACAGTTCCAAAAAATGATGGAACCAGAGGTTCTGCACTCTATAAAATTCCTTTTAAGTTATCAAAGAAACCAAGCGACATATGGAAGAAAATTTTTGTTTCTACTTGGAACACGCCTCCCAGCTTCACTTCGATGCATAGACCCAAAATCGCATCTGTGTATGGAGATACTGTTTATTTGGATGGCACTACAATTGAAGAGGTAAGAGATTATCATCGGAAAACTCTATTGCTTTGCGTCGAAGAAGCAAATAAAAAGGAAAAGCAAATTTTAGCTGAGAAAGAGCGCCGCCGTAAGAGACAAGAAGAATTTGAAAAAGCTCAAAGCCAAAAAATACATGATGTAATTAAAGACATCGATTTTTGATAACATGTAGTAGCTTTAAATACTAAATTTCTTAATACAGTTTTGAATAGTAATGATTCTTGGACCGATTGAAAAATCGGTCTTTTTTGTTTTAATCATCCGACAAAATTTTGAGAAGGAGGAATTTTTCATGCAGGAAGAAGTGGAAAACAGGACCGTCGCCCTGGCCGTCAGTACCACCCGAATGACCGGACGTGTTCTGAAGGCTGCACTCATCAAGCTATTGGCTGAGATGAAGAAGAGCCGGGACAGTCTGCCGCAGATTCCCCATGGCAAGCAGACCGTGAAGGAGCTCATCGGTCAGAATGCCGGAGTCTCTAACATTGAGATCACGGATAAAAACATCAAATCCTTTGAACAGGTTGCCAGAAAGTATGGCGTAGACTATGCCCTCAAAAAGGACACTACCGGTGAGAAGCCTAAGTATCTGGTCTTTTTCAAAGCCAGAGATGCCGATGCCCTCACCGCTGCGTTTACAGAATACACGGCGAAGGTCCTCAAGAAGGACAAGCAGCCTTCCATCCTGGAGCAGCTTGTCAAATTCAAGATCCTGGTTCAGACCAAGGTCATGGACCGGGTGAAAAACAAAGACAAGGAGCTGACGCGATGACAGGAAAAATCAAGCGGATGTTCCTTCTAAACCTCCCCTATGTTCTCATAGCGCTAGGTGCGACCAAGATTGGTGAAGCCTGGCGCTTTTCTGTTGGAGTAGATATTTCTCAGAAGGTACTTCACCTGATGGAGGGTTTTATACTGGCCTTTCATTCCCCCTGGCCAAGCCTGCTCCCACAGGACCTGATCTTGGGCATTGGGATGGCTTGTGGCATCAAGCTCGCAGTCTATGTGAAAGGCAGGAACGCCAAGAAATACCGTAAAAACATCGAATACGGCTCAGCCCGCTGGGGTAGACCCGAAGACATCAAGCCCTTTATTGATCCAACCTTTCGCAACAACGTCATCCTCACGGAGACGGAGCGCCTGACCATGAATAACCGGCCCAAGGACCCAAGGCTGGCACGCAACAAAAACGTCATGGTGGTGGGTGGTTCCGGATCTGGTAAAACACGGTTTTGGCTCAAGCCAAATCTAATGCAGTGCCATTCCAGCTATGTGGTCACAGATCCTAAGGGCAGCGTCGTGGTGGAATGCGGACAGCTTCTCCTGAGGGAAGGCTACAAGATCAAGATCCTCAATACCATCAACTTCAACAAATCCATGCACTACAACCCCTTTGCCTACATCAAGAGCGAAAAAGACATCCTCAAGCTGGTGACGGCCCTCATTGCCAACACCAAGGGTGAAGGCAAAGCCGGAGATGATTTCTGTGTCAAGGCGGAGACCCTGCTCTATACCGCGCTCATGGGCTACATCCACTATGAGGCTCCAGAAAGCGAGCGAAAGTTTACAACCCTTATCGAGCTCATCAATGCCTCAGAGGTCCGCGAGGATGACGAGGACTTTCAGAACCCGGTGGATTTGATGTTCGCCGCTTTGGAAGAACGTGACTCGGAGCATTTTGCAGTCCGGCAGTACAAGAAATACAAGTTGGCTGCCGGTAAGACCGCCAAATCCATTCTCATCAGCTGCGGGGCACGTCTCGCGCCCTTTGACATCAAGGAGCTCAGAGACCTGACGGCCTATGACGAAATGGAACTGGATGCCTTGGGTGACCGGAAAACGGCGCTGTTCATCATCATCAGCGATACAGACGACACCTTCAACTTCCTGGTTTCCATGGCCTACACACAGCTCTTCAATCTGCTGTGCGACAAGGCAGATGACGTCTATGGCGGACGTCTGCCTGTGCATGTGCGCTGTCTCATTGATGAGGCGGCGAATATCGGTCAAATTCCCAAGCTGGAAAAGCTGGTAGCCACCATCCGGAGCCGGGAGATCTCGGCCTGCCTGGTGCTGCAGGCTCAATCCCAGCTGAAGGCTCTTTATAAAGATCACTGCGACACCATCATCGGCAATATGGACAGCACGATCTTTCTGGGCGGTAAGGAGCGCACCACATTAAAGGAGCTTTCAGAAACCCTTGGGAAGGAGACCATCGACACCTTCAACACCGGGGAAAGCCGAGGCCGTGAGGTTTCCCACAGTCTGAACTACCAGAAACTCGGAAAGGAGCTGATGAGCATCGACGAACTGGCCGTGCTGGACGGCGGCAAGTGTATTTTGCAGCTGCGCGGGGTACGGCCTTTTCTCTCGAGCAAGTACGACATCACGAAACACCCCAACTACAAGTATCTCTCCGATGCGGACCCGCGCAATGCCTTCAACATCGAGAAGTACCTGTCCACCCGTCTCAAGCCAAAGCCGGATGAGATCTATGAGGTCTACCACATGGATCTGTCCGTCGAACCCGAAGCCGCCGAATGAGCGGCTTTTTTCATCTCAAAATTTAAAATAATGGAGGTCAATCAATGGAATTCTTTAACAGT
>NZ_JAGSCS010000017.1 GCF_018128025.1 Proteiniclasticum sediminis
ATAGTATATCACATTATAACCGAACATAACAGGACAAAATAATTAAAGTTTCGTGAACGATAAAGATCCCTGAAATCCGCTCAAATGAACGGACCTCAGGGATCTTTAGTTTCAGATTCGTCGCTTAACGCCAAAACTCAGGTGGTTGAGCTGCTTGGTGTATTCAATGATTCTCTGAAAGCTATTTGAGAAAAGAAAGTATAATCCTGTGACGGCGCGGTAGAGCAATCTGCTACGCCTTTTTATTTTGGAAGGAGGTGTCCGCTGTGGCAACCACGAGATTAATCCCCATGCACGTCATCAAAGGTCAGACCGTGGCCCACACGGTACATGAACGCCTTTCCTATGCCATCAATCCTGATAAAACCAACAACGGACAGCTCGTCAAGGCCTATGGCTGCGAACCGGAAACCGCTGCCGGAGAGATGCTGCTTTGCAAGAAAGAATACGAGACCTACATTGGACGCAGTGAAGAGAAGAAGAGCGACATTGTTCTCTATCAGATCCGGCAGTCCTTTAAGCCAGGAGAGATCACCCCGGAGAAGGCACAGGAGATCGGCTATGAGCTGGCCATGAGTTTTGCCAAAGGCAAGTATCAATTTGTCGTCGCCACTCACACCGATCATGCCCATATCCACAATCACATCATTTTTAACTCCACATCCATTGATCATACACAGAAATTCAGAAATTTCCTTGGCTCAAGCGAAGCAATCCGGAAAATCAGCGACAAGCTTTGCCTTGAGAACGGACTCTCGATTATCGAAGCTCCAAAGCAGGGACCGTCTCATTACGGCAAGTGGCTGGGTGACAAGAAACCGCTGTCCTGGCAGGAAAAGCTGAGACAAACCATCGATACTGTCACGGCGCAAAAGCCAGCAGATTTTGATACTTTCCTCAAGCTGATGGTGGAGTCCGGATATGAAGTGAAACAGGGGCAGTATCTGGCTTTCAAAGCCGGCGGTCAGCAAAAATTCACCAGATTGCGATCCTTGGGTGAAGGATATTCTGAAGAAGAGATAAGATCTGCGATATTCGGAAAAACTGTCCACACGCCAAAAGCCAAAAGACCTTATCGTAAAAATCCGGACAAGATCAACCTTCTGGTAGACATTCAGGCCAAGCTGCAAGCAGGAAAAGGTCCTGGTTACGAGCGCTGGGCGAAGGTTTTCAATTTGAAACAGATGGCCCAGACCATCAATTTTCTGACGGAGAATAACATCACCGACTATGAAACCCTGGTTGAAAAAACAAAAGCTGCGACGGATCGTTATCACGAGCTGTCACAGCAGATCAAGGAAATAGAAAAACGGATGACTGAATTTACTGATTTGAAGAAGCATATTATCAACTATGCGAAAACGAAGGAGATATATACCGCATATCGAGAATCCGGATTTTCAGCTAAATATTTTGAGTCGAACACCGAAAACATTCTGCTTCACCAATCCGCCAAGCAAGGTTTTGACTCGATTTCATCAAGCAAGATCCCTTCAATGAGAGACCTTCAACAGGAACTGAAAACATGCTGGGAATTGAAAAAATCCACGTTCAAGGAATATTCAATCTCAAAGAAACAATTGAAAGAATCATTAACCGTTAAGTCAAATATTGATCATTTATTATCACAAAACACCGAAAACAGAAAAGAAAAGCAGCGTTAGGCAGGTACTTGATATTTTGTCTGCGTGTACCTAAGCTGCTTTTCAATTCTAGTCACTAAAACCACGTTCTGGAATGTAATCAATTACTACTCATTCCTAAATATCCGATGCGTGCAATTATTTGTACTCTGCCCTTTACTTTACAATGATTGCGCACCTGAAGCCCAAAGGATTGCCTGCCATCCCTGGCGTATTGCTGAACGTAAAGATGCCTACACCTGGATTATTGACCGTAGATCCACCTCTATGCAAAAACACAGCATTGCCAAACATAAAACTCGATTCATCACCAAACCATGATTTATATCCAACTCCACTGGAGGTTTCGAACATTGCGTCCCCTTTGATTGCTTTGTTCAGGTTGTAATTGGCTTCGTTGGTGTCGTCTGATTTATTATACGGATAAACGGTTTTATATTTATTGCTGCCGTTTGGATCGCCATCTTCCATAATGGCTTTGCCATTCAAAAGCAGGTTGTCATTGCCATTATTAATGTACGCAGCGACTCTCTCCCATAATCCGCCAGCCATGTCATACACACCATACACATTTCCCGTTGTACTTTGGCTAGCGTTTTTAACGAGAGCTTCTTGCTCAGAGGCAGCCAATCCATCGACCCCGTTCCCACCTGCTGTTACAGAAGTTGTTTTCCCATCAGAAAGCGTAGCCTTTGTGAGATTAGGTGACACTTCAATACCATTCCTCCCATACTGACTCACTGCCAAGTAGGCGACTGCGCCCCATTCACTATTTTTGATCAAGTGAGGAAAGGAGTTTTCATAAGGCAATTCCTTACTGAGGGCAAAAGCATCTCCGATGGTGATATTATTGTACGAATACACATTAGGCTTAAAAACTAGACCGTTATCGTCCTTTGCCGCTTCAAACTTTGACACCCAGAATCCAGATATCTCCGTGTCCCAGCCACCTTCACTAACTTTATTTGTAAATGCGGGGTGAACTGTAAATTCACCTGGTATTTCTTTTGAGTTTTCATCCTTGTTGGAGTTGTTTTGCAAGAATACTATTTCCACTTTTTCATTACTAATCTTGTAAGCAAATCTAGGTATCCAAACCCAGTATGATCCATCGCTGGTCTTAGCATTTGCCCATTCTCCTGATCCGGCTTCCGGTTTTTTCTTGTAGTCATACCAAGATGTGTCTTTGTCGGGATCATTCACTTCAACCCAATCGTTGTTTTCCCATTTAATGGCTTTCATACCCTCCACCAAGGCAGGTTTGTTTACGACTTTAAACTCGGATGATGCTGGAGTATTAGTATTCGTTGGGGTATTGGTAGGGGTGCTGCCATTGTTATTTGAAGTTGGATTTTGATCAGGTTGCTTTGAACAAAAAGATAAAAACAAAAGTACGCAAATCAAGAGTACTATACCCAAACCAATTGAGACCAGAAGCTTCTTATTCTTTTCCATTAGATAAATCACTCCACTTATTTTATTTGTTTGAACGACGTGCCGTCCCACTCAATGACAGCATATTCCCCGTAAACGCCTGTTATAGTCACTTCACTTATTTGCCAAATTCTCATGGTCCAGTGCCGTGCTTTGGAGCCATCAATAAAATCAAAACCCCTCCAACCAAAATTAGGATAAGAGGACCACCTCTCAGACCAGTGTCATTTTCCATTGCGTTAAAATAGGGAAAGCTATTAAAATATCTTATTCGAACAGTTGACGTGCCGTCTGCTTTCACATAAGCTCCATCCCTGATATTTCTGGCAAATCCGTCGATCTTTTTTCCGTTCAGTGAAGTAAAAGTATAACTGGTAATATAGGTATAACGACCTGGCTTACCGTCCGAGCGCTCGCCGCCTTCTCTGCGGATATCCGTGACATATGCTGTTGTTTCTTCGCCAAAAACACCCAGTGCGACACTCATTGTTCCCCATAGGATAAACACGACACCGAGCAAAGAAATGAGCATTCGAGGCATCCGTTTACTCTTCATTGATGACTCACCGGAACTGTCTGAGCTGTTTTCTGACGGATTAGTCGCTCCACCAAAATATAGTTGTCCGGCGTGCAAAACAGGACGATATTTCCTGTCCAACCACTGCGAAGCAAAACCGTGTGACTCTGCGGTTTGTATTTTACCTTTGTAACTTGGCTCCACCGAATAAAAACCTCTTGACGTGACTGCGCCAGTAATCCCGCGCCTGCGACTGTGGGCTTGCCGGTAAGGAGACCAAGAATGACTGTAAGCGAGTTGATTACGCGATTTCTTTTTGCCTGTCTTGCTTTAGTCCTGCAGAGCACGCCATTATTGTCTAATGCAAACTCCACTTCATATTTTCCTCGATAAACTAACATAATCAGCAGCCATGTCAGTATAAGCAGTAAGGCGATGAGCCCGAGAGCATATATGGTGTCTCGGCTTCCCTTCGAACTAAGTGCAATTATTAGTGCGATCAACCCGAAAGGGATGCCAATGGCAAGCCCCAGTTGTTTCAAAATGACAGAATTTTTAAATATGGATACCTTAATTTCCCATTGGAGCACATCTTGCATACTACTCATCACTCTCCATTCCTAAGCGAATTGATAAAAGCCGCTTTCAATTTCATCTAATGCGATCATGATGGCTCCGTCGACCATGAATCGAACCGATGGTCACGCTGCCCTTTATCCCGATAAGAAACAATAATGAGGCAAGAACCAGCAAGAGCAAGCCGGGTAGTATGTTCGTCTGTCCATCAGACATGTTGATATGAGGCATAAACGTGAGATAACGCACTTCAACAATCTGCGGTGGACCGCTGATCGTGCCCTTTATTCCATGAGGAAAGCTCTTCGTCACCGATCCGGAATACTCTTTTCCGTTAGAGGCTGTAAACCTGTAAAATACTTCATACCGCGTGGCATCACGGGTATTACTATCGTCCTGCCCCGGACCCACAAAGATTCTCTGTTAATAGTCGGTTACTTCACCCGTCGTTCTCTCCCCGATGATGCCAAGCGTCATCTGGCTTATGGCAAAAGCGGCTAGCAGCAGTGATAGGAGAATAGGTGTGACTATTGTTTTCAGTTTCTTCTTATGCTGGAAACCTAAACCGGTGTTTGACATATCCTGATCTTTCTCATTGGCCATTAGAATTTTCTCGCCACAGGAGAAGCAAAAGCGTTGCCCCTCCTGGTTATGTTTTCCGCATTTTTCGCAGTACAAAGCCTTAACCTCCTCTGCAAAGCTGTATTGAATCAAGGAATCTGCTTCCACTCATAAACGAAATATGTGCCATAACCGGTGCCGCCTATCCACAGCTCTTCCCGATCTCCTTCTGAGTAACCAGCGGGGATAATGGCTGAGATGGTATCGCCGATCGACTTCACATTTTTACTGCTGTATTTGACCGAAGAGTAAATTTCAAAGTGACTC
This sequence comes from Proteiniclasticum sediminis, assembly GCF_018128025.1. GTDB lineage: Bacteria > Bacillota > Clostridia > Clostridiales > Clostridiaceae > Proteiniclasticum > Proteiniclasticum sediminis. The sequence continues at coordinate 5,059 of NZ_JAGSCS010000017.1, forward strand.
TTTTTTGCCACATTGCTAAACTTTATGTTTCCCCAATCGGCACGTGCACTTCCATGGCCGTCAAAATACGAAAGGTTGTCATCAGTAAAAGCAAGATTAAAGCTTAAACTAACAGTTTCGCCGCCCTTGATCACCGTAGGTGGGACTGAGAATGTAAGTTGGGTAGCAAAGCTTTCTCCGTTGATCTGATCAGGGTCAGGATAGGTATCAGTATCACCGATATATTTCCATGTAGATGTATAGCTCCCCGGCGAGGCCGATGCGCTTACTTCATAAATCCCACCCTTGTTTGTGTTGTCGATATTTGCCTGATAGTTTTCGTTATTAGTCTCCACCAGCACCCAGGCATACGTCTGTTTGGTTTCGGAATGTGTTGGAATGGGTTCGGAGCTTACTGGTGGAACTGTAGGGATTGCCAGGTCTTTTTCCTCCAATATGATCCGCACGCTATCGGAGGAAAGTGTCTTTCCCTGCTTGTCATACAGTGTCAACTTGACAGTGTATTCACCGACTCCCTCATAGGTATGGGAAATCTCGGAAGAACTGCCACCAGCAGTCCGCTGTAGTGATGAACCTTCACCAAAATTCCATTCAAAATCATAATCTCCTGCAGGTGATGCCTTGCCTGTGAAGGAATGCTTCACCTGACTGCTATTTTTGTCCAGTTCATAACGAACAGTCGCCGGACCTGAAATTTCGACCTTTGCATCAGCTTTTATCTCCGCTGACTGGTATTCGTGAACGAGTTTCTCGCCCCTGAATATTTTGATGTTAACCGACACATTGTCAGGCGGTTGGTCTTTCATAGGAGCGTCCACCTGAAAGGCTTTACCGTTTTCCACTCGTTCGATTTCAGTCTGATAATCTATGTTGTCATTGAGAGTTACCAGGGCGGTAAAAGGTTCATCGCCTGGAGTTTGCTTTGGCAATGTCGGGGTGAACTTCAACTTATCGCTGCTTTTCAGTGTTGTATTGCCCACTTTTTTCTCGATATCCTTTTGATTGTCCCATTTTACTGTGGTCGACGATAGTACCGACTTTACGGTTTCATCAGCGTTGACCATGTTTTGATAAACAGCGACAAGCCCGAGAGATTCACCCAAGGTATAGGGGATCAGTGCATTTTTCAGACCTTCATCCGCCGAGTTTATGATGCCAACGTGAGGCTCAAAGGATTCGCGGTCAGACATTTCAAGTCCGTCGAGACGATATACGTCACCACGCATGGAGGTGGGGGTGCTTTCAAACCAGAATGAGCGCGTCAGGGCGGTTTCGTCCTTCCACATATATTCGGGCGTCAAACTATACCGGAAAATCCCCACGCCATTTTCCCGTATATCCATCGTTGAGCTGACCTTTTCCCGGGGTATCGCCTTGGTATCAAGAAGTCCACCAGCAATGACTGTCACTTCAGGCATGAAGTTGCGAGAGAAAGCTTCCCTCCAGAAGTTCAGATAGGCTGTTTCAGCTGATTCATTCAGCTTATCCTGTACATATTTGTCAAACACGACATTAATGCTTGAAACCATGCTGTAATTCGCGGTGACAGTATTCCACATCTCCTTAAAGGCATCTTTCCGCTCCGAACTACTTGGCTGCCGTGTAGCCAGAATATAATCCAAGAAAGATGATACTCCGTAATCATGGCTGCCGTTACTTGCATAGTAGGGTCGATTTGCCTCAATAGATGCATGGATCGGCGCACCAATTCCTATATTTGAACCGATAAATCGCCCAGCATACTCTGCTGTTGCCTCCATAAACCAGGCATTATTTGCAAAGAAACGGTAAACCTCAGTGGTATTTCCAGTAAAACGGTTGTCAAGAAGATCTTTAAGTCCGGTAGTTGACATGTATAGTTGCTTGAGACCAAGCGTACGGTATTGCACAGTGTGGAACAGCTCGTGAGCGCAGGTAGATACAAGATCATCTTCTGGATATTCTGAAGGCATGATGATATTACCGGTTGTGGCACTTTTAGCCTGGGCCCCGGTATTGTTGTAGCGTGGATCAATGTAGACATTGATGGGATCAGGAACAGCCTCAGTAACGGGGTTTTTTCCAGGAGAGCCTGACACAAGCCTTTTCTTTGAAAATGTAGTGACTTTGTCCGCTCCGAACAGGTCTTCATATTCCTGATAAGCGGTAGAAAAAGCTGCCGCCATGAGGTAGGCCTTATCAGTGATGGAGGGGTCGTTTTTCGCGTCAGACTCCCTGAAATACACGATTACCCGTTCATTATTATCCGTTACTCTCAAAAATTTTTCTGTCGTCGCATCTTTAACATTGACCCAGAGGTTCTGGCTGAGCTCAACGACTTCGTCTCTGGCATTCCCAAGCTTTTCAGTGGCATAATCAATTTTCTTACTGGCTTCATCAACTGTATTTTGAGCCAGCCTACCGAAGCCTGTTCGCATATCACTGACAAAGCGCCTGAAACTGCTGAAATGAGTAGTAGAAAGATAGACGCGGGCTTGCCCCTCGTCGTACCAGGTTTCGGCTGAAACCCAAAGACCTGAGAACTCATTGTAGATCTGGAAGGCCGAGTGATTCGCCTCCTCGGCGTCTGTCGCGTCAATGCCGAAATATACGGGTTTTTGAAAAAATAAATGACCACCGTCAGGGCCGGTGATTTCAAACTCGTCAGCTACAGTCCAGTATGGACTATCGTCGAACGAGGGGGCACTGTATTTATATATCACTATTTCCTGATCCTGCGTTACACTTCCTGCGGGTGCAATGAAGACAAAGCCCTCTCCCTCGACGATACTCTCCTTCGCCGGGGTCAGCATAACCCTTTTAAGCTCGGTCTTAGCATTTTCCAAAAATACGTGTTTTACGGTCTTTTTTTTGAAAAAAGGCGGATTAGCTAGTAGAATCTCTTTTTTCCCCGCAGAAATATCTTGTGGAACTAGCAATGTGATTGTTTTTTCTTCCCAATCGATGATGGGTGTATCCTTGCCGTCTATAGCAGCCCGACAATTTTCTGAATCATAATAGCCAAAGCCCTCTCCACTAATGGTGATGGCCCTGTTCGCATAAGGCTGTCCGCCTATTTCTTTGATATGTACATCAGATCCTATGGGCAGTAAATCCATTAGTCCTGGGAATTGTGTCACCAGCAGAGCGATGGCCAGCACCACAGCAACCACTGAAATAATGAGTTTTGCATGAGGAGATTTACGCTTTTTAGCAGTAGCTGGTGGTGGTGTGGGGGTATGGGTTTGCACCTTATCAGGCGATCTGTATACCTCAATGCCACAGGAGGGACAGAATTTGGCATTTGGACTCAACTGTGTGCCACAGTTTGTGCAGTATTTTTCCATAATCGAATCCTCCTTACTTTAGCAGTGGGCATTTACAACGCCAACACACATCGTCGCTTATGTCGCATAAAGTCGCGCAGGCGCTGCAAAAGATGATACTGTCATTTGATTTGTCGTACTTTTCATAAGAATTTAATCCTGCGTGATGACGTACCTGGTCGCCTACCCGAAAATAATCATAGAGTGTCGTGTCATCCTCAGCAGTGATCCTATGCGTTTTGCCATGTACATCCCGCACTAGCACTGCGTACTCAGTATAGTAGTGGATTTCATAGTCATTATTGCCGTTTCCGGTACTCTGTCGACGATTTTTCTTCTTACTGGTTTTATCAACCACAACGCCATCCCAGGTTTTACTTCTCTTCCTGGCTATGATGGTATAGAGGGAGATAATCAAGAACATGCCACCGATTCCCAGACCGATGTATAAAGCCTGCGGGTTCTCCATTTCATTGCTTGTTTCCCCGTATATATAAAAACCGAGGACTGCTGCAGCGGCCAGAAAGATGGAGAAAATGGCTGACCAACGATTGGTGTTTTTGAGATATCCGGCAAATGCTGGGTCGTGAATTCGCTTTGAGTAACCAATACTCCCAAGATTCACAGTAGGTGTAGTGTCTATAGAAGTACTAATCTGTGCTCCGCATCCTTCGCAAAATCGGGCTTTATCCAAAATAGCAGTTCCACAATGTTCACAATACATGATTATTCCTCCTGCCCGTTTGATTTTCGTGAGTCCTTCGTCTGTTTTTATAACAATCATCAAGCTATTCTGTGACGATTGGGGTGATTCCGGTTTCATATCTAAATTTCTCAATAATGCTGACGAGAACATCTCGATCCGGTCTTTGGTGCATAAGCCGGATATTCCGGACCTCCTCATCCGTACCGTAGTCGATAGAAATGAAGTCCCTTCCAATTTCAACTGCCTTTAATTTGATACCGTCTTGGTTGAATTTCACGACCTTGAATCCAAGTAAAATGCCAAACCCGGAAATAAACATTTCGATGGTTTCGAATGGCTGCGCTCCATTTATTTCCTTTTTCCTTGGATCTCGAAGGACAGCAGGCTGAATATGGAGAATTTGATTTTCGATGATTAGTTGTGCATCTTTCATTTTTTTGCTCAAAGTAAAAAATATGACCATACCAATAAGTCCTGCTGTTAATGCAAGGATAGCGTAGAAATTCCAATGCGGAGGCTGAAGGATAATCAACGTTACTAATAAGGCAGCACAAAAAAGTGAGGCTGCCAGAATACACTGTGCGTACCACGACATTTTATTCAAATTAATCCCCCCCTCGCTCGTTATGGCTTATCTTCATATTATGTTTTAAGAGCGATGTGCGCATCGCCAGGGTGGGTGATTTTAACTTAAAAACCCCTCACCATTTCGGGTGAGGGGTCTAATTATCTTCATTTTTCAGTGTTAATTGGATCTGCGTACGGGTTTTTTATATCCAGAAGAAGATTCATCAGCTCAGTCCTGCTCTGAACGCCTGCTTTCGAATAGATGTTCTTTACATGAGTTTTTATTGTGTTTTCACTTACATGCAGCTCAACAGAAATCATTTTATACGTCTTGCCTTGAATGAGCAGTGCAGCAATTTCGCCCTCGCGCTCAGTCAGCTTCTCATATGTGTTAAATTTTTGTATGAGCATAGTTTGGTCTTGGGTTGGCATTTCAATAATTGTGGTCAAATAGACATGGTTTTTAAGTAGACTGATCAGCCGAGAATGTAAGGGAGGGAGAAGGACAAGTGTAAAACACACGACCCCAAGCGCTAATAGTGTGGGGTTTTGACTTTGGGCGCTTGCGCCAGCAGTCGCGTTTCCGATAAGCCCACCGAGCAACACGCCGAGGACGTTGGCGGAGAGGCCAATGCCCATAATTCGGGCCGGATTCTTATCCAGTTCCAACATTTCGCCCAGGATGCTCCACCAAAACAGGTCGTATACACCAAAGGCCCCCAGCATAAGTGTGTTGATTACAATATATTCCGCCCATGAACGCCCCATCAGCAGGAAGGCGATGAACGAAAACCCGATCATAGCAATAGCCACGTAAAGGATATAGGATCGATTTGTTTTCCGGGGAAGATTACGCATGATGACCAGCGCTATAATGTAAGGCGCGGCTCCATACCAGCTAGTAAGCCATTCCAGATGCGCGAAGGCAGGAGCCTGAACCTGATACATTAAGCCCGCATTAATGCTGATCGCTACTATGAACAGACATAAAAATCCAAGTGGGCCTGCTTTGCTTATTCTTGTTTCGCCATCACTTGGGACCATTGGAACTTCCAATGCTTCCCCTACGGGGAGTTTAATAGCAAAAAGAAACGATGTCCCCAGCACAAGAATTGACATCCCAAGTCCTGCTTGTGGGGAAATATAAATAGTTGTCAGATTAAGCAAGATCATAAGGATATTTGAGAAAATAAGTCCGTCAGCCATTGTTTTAATGCGCTCATTTTTAGGCGTGTAGTGTTTGAAATAAAACCCCCATGCCGCCACGCAACAACCGACTAGAAATGCTGCCGAGTTCAGGGCTACTGTCCATAGAATTGAAGGCGGTTGGAAAAATGCACTGGATGCCAGAATGCAAAATGCAATGGATATAAGGATCAGCTTTTTGGCTGTGCGTATATTTTTTACAAATAAACCGCAGGCAAGCAGTCCGGCAAAATGTGCAGCCATTGTGCCGAACACAAAAGAACGGGCTGAAATGTGATGGTAATCCGCGAGTGCGTATAATATTTTCCCTTCAAACGGAAAGGCAAGAAGCCAAGAGAAAAAAAGAGAAAAGACGATAATAGACAGGCGTCGGTTGTCTATTTTAAATGTCCTATGTGTACCTTCTGACATACACCTTTCCTCCTTTCATCAATAAAAGTCTGCTTGACGGTACAATTCAACTTTGATGATATTGCTCAAACGAGCTACCGAAATATTCTGACCAGCAGCACTATTCCTTTATTTACAGATCCTTCATTCGCCCTCGATGTAATCACTTTGCTACTGAATAAAGGAATCGATGTCATCTTTAGTAAATTCCTTGAAAGATTTTGGATTTTGCCCTGAGATGTTTCAAGCATTCCAATCGTGCAAAAACAAAGTCACATTAACTGTATCTCCGCCGCTTTTACCGATTGCATCTCTGATCTTTCTATTGATCGAGATGATCTTGTCTTCATTTTTTCTTGGAGCCAAATTAATGCTTTTTATTTCATAACCAACAATTGTCCCGGACACCTTTAGAAAACCCCATTTCCCCTCAATATCTGCAGTACCTGGAATTCTAAGGTGGTATGTCCACGCTCCAAATCCTTTCTTATATTCCAATTTGAGTTCTTGATTATCAACAATCTTTATCATTATGAGTTCAGCTCCTTTCTTTAGAATTTTTCAAATAGATATATATTAATTTTACTCAAAGGCACTAAATTGTTACTTGATGAATGATTTATTCAGCTTGTAGTAATGGGTCTGGGATTCTCCCAGGATGAAAAATCAAATGTGATTTTCGCAAGTGTATTAACACTTGCATTGCTTGCCAATATCATTATCATCAAACTTCCTTCAGTAGTCGACGACTTGTTTCTGCAATTATTAACGATGTATCTTTCCCCTTCATTATGGTTAGCTCACTAATGCAACGATTCAGTACTTGCTTAAGCTGTTCAGCAGTCTTTATATCTGATATGAACGGAGCATCAGATTCCAATAATAATCGGTCGACAGGGACTTTCTGTATTATCGACCGGCCATTTGGAGAATTAAGCATATACTCATTAACCGAGAAAAAGCAGCCGAGCTCAATGGCCCTATCGAGTTGTTTTAACGACCCTGAATACCAATGCAAGATACAATTATTATGCTTAGTGCAATCGTATTTTTCTAAAATATCCAGCACATTTTTATCTGAGCGAACGGAATGGATCGATATAATCTTCATCATTGGTGAGCTCTGGCACCACCCAATGATTTGTGAAAACACCTCAATTTGTTGTTCTTTTGAACGATAGAATTGTTTATTGAAATCCAAGCCAACTTCGCCAACAAATCTGGTTGTGTGTATGTATTTTTCAACCAAGGCAAGCTCATGAATTCTTTCAGAAACAAGCTGCGGATGTAAGCCTAACGCGACTTGGACATTAGGGAAAACAGTGAGTTTTTTTTTCTCAATCTCATACGCCTTTGGCGTTGTTGTCATAGCCAATAAATTGATTCGTTCCTCCAGAGCCGCTTTGCTGAAGTTGTCCATGGATTGCATCAGATCAACGTGGCAGTGCATATCATAAATGTCCATAACCAGTCACCACCCTTACGCCTGATTTATACCCCCGCTTGCTTCTACTCACCATTATCGGAATTTTTAATTATCCATGCATCGACTTCCAAAAGCCCTCTACGATATACTTCCGACAGCTTTCGCAAATAAGCGCTATCGCCAGAAAGGGGGCCACTCTTGTGAATTAATATTTTAGCCAGTTGAGGCTGTTCTTTGATTTTTTTTATCGCGATTTGAAAAGACCGAAGTTGTACTCCTTTGCCTTTTGCGTGGTTGGCGGTAATTTCGGAAACGCTGCCAATTAAGTAAGGAGTGTTATCTCTTTCAACCCTAAATGCCTTGTTCATTGCCGCTCTACGAATGATACAAGGAACACAATACCCGCAATGTTGAGGAGTAGCACCGCTCCAGCGGGCTTTCTGCGGGGAAGAACAGGAAATGGAATCTTGAATCACTTGCATGAGAAATTCCTTGTCCAAACACTCATCAGCCATTTCTCCTTTTGTCTTATTCCAATATGGATTATGAACGGAGAATTCAATTTCTAAGCCCTGAAGCACCTGATTCCATGAATCCAAATAGAATGGATGTGTTGTCCGAGTGCTGTGCGATCCGGTGCGCAGTTCATCCAACGGTATATTTAAAGCTATCAGGCCATTTTCGGGAACTTCCAGGGTAGATACACCTTTCATCCCACTCATGGCAAAGACACCAAATGCTATAAACAAAAAAGACCGGCTTCTCGTTGTGTTTTCATTTCCTCCGCCAGGAATTAGGTTTTTCTCAAAGACCATCCATAAATCGAGATATAGTGGATTAAGATCGGGATATTTATCTTTTAAATGAGATAACAACTTACTTTGGGCGTTCTTTGTGTGAGAGTCACCCGCATGACTTATAAGCGCAGTTTTATTCATGTTTTCCAAGTGATTGATAGTCCCAATCAAGCTGTCCATTCCGCCTGAAAAAAGGGTAACGGCGTCAAATTTCGGCGGTGGAGTTTCATCCTCTGATTTTGCCGAAAGTTTCTCATCTCTTTTGATGAATGATATTGACCATCTGTCTCCCGTAAGAAAATTAAGCATCCTTATAAACAATTCTTCAAGCGGCTTCCACTTTTCAAAATTATAAACAGGTATTGCAATGGCGATTTCTCTTGTCCAACTATCTTGCGAGTGGAGCCCACGTGAAATTCGTGTATCGGCCAGATAAACTAAACCCGCGAGGCAGAGAATATCAATGCCATCTTCGGTTGGATAAATGCCATTATCCCTAAGGATTTTCAAAGAGTGATCTATTCCATAACGAAAGGCGTTATCGTTATCCCTGAAAGGTATGGCAACTTCCACGTAATCTTCTTTGTTCGTCAGGATGACTTCTTTGGAAGTATAATCACCAATTAGAAAGTATCTATTCATGCGCTATTCCTCCAGTTCTGACAAAATATCATATGCTGTGTGATATATAGTATCAACAATGGTTTTTGTTAGCGATGTATCTATAGCCTTAATATCTATATTAAGTTTGGAAACAGCGTCTGAAACTGCGCCCTTAATGAATTCCTTGATTTGCTCTTGGATGCTTTCGACTTGTGCGACATCTTTAGGCAAGGCAAATAGCTTGTTTCCGATATCATTTACGAGCCGCCCCTCTATGACATTAGCCATATAAATTTCCGCAAAGACGAGGAATTCAGGCGGAGTAAGGTCTTCAAAAGGTTTGTTCTCCCAATCGGGTAAAGTGTAAAGCGCTTCAATATACGAGTTTCTGGCAATTCCTTCATCAGTGCTCCCTCCGTCGGGACAGACAAAGTCCATTATTTGTACCAGAACGTCAGACGCGCTTTTCCCGATAATATCTCCAAGTTTGTAATCTCTGCTTGTAGCCTCTACGCCACGATTCGCGAAACTGTTAAATACAGAAAGTAGACGAGTGGTGCTGTTTCGGGCTGAACCCAACCGAGTGGTCGCGTTTTGCGAACCTCCCAATGAGTGCCTCACGTAATTAGACGCGGCCCGATGCAAATGTCCGCTCCCGTTTCCACCGCTATTCACATAGCGCGTAAAGCTACCGCGAGGCGCCGAAAAGCGTTTAGTGTCAGCCGGCTGCGGTTGCGCTGGCTGTGATTGGTTTGGTTGAGATTGTTCTGGATTTTGATCATCATCATTATCGCTCAGCCAAGACGGAACCAGCGGCGTATTTCCGCTTTGGCCTCGGTTACTTGTCGATGTTCCCATTTCATGTGCCTCACTTCCTCAGAGTTTTCAACGCAGCCTTAACAAAATCGGTTCCTTCTTTAGACAGGTTTTCAAAATATGCATTCAAACTTGCTTTTGCTTTTTCTGAAGTCACGCATTTATCCCAACCGGTACAAATCCATGCTCCAACGCTCTTGCGATCAAAAGTCTCTATCAGACTTATCAGAGATGGTTCTAATTCACCATGAAGGGTAACAAGCGCCTTAGCACCCTCGATTCCAGCAGGCTTATTAGCGATGCCGCCATTCCGGGAGATTTTTGCACATAGAATCTCAAAGACTATTTTAGCGTCTGATGTGGATAATGCCTTAATATCATCATTTGCGCTTGCTACATTCATTTCATTGCCCATCAGCTTACTGATAAGGTTCCGGAGTTGTTCGGATTTGACTTGTGCGAAGAAAAAGTCTTCTTTTTCTTTACTGGCGAAAAAATATGGACGCAAGTCGATTTCACCCAGGTGAGGTTCGATTGATACCCATGCGGTAAAATCAGCGTTGTTCTCCCACGATTCCAAGTCTTTGTTTCTTTCGGGCTTGGATATTAATGTAGTTGTTTTTGGCTTATCTGCCTTTGATATTTCAGCGCCCTCATCCAATGGCGTTTCTTCCTTAAAAGGTTCGGTGACTTGAAGCTCATAGGTACGAAGCAGAGAACACTTCCCATTGTCATCCGTTAACGCGGCTATTTTTTTATATTCGTCTACAAAGAAGTATTCCGCGAGCATCATCTTTGCCAGTATAGGGATTTGAATGGAATCTCCAAATCCCCTTGCTGTAGCGATTTTATCTCGCAACAATAACATGTTTATAAAACGCTTGATTTTTCGTGGATTACCTTGAGTGTTTTTAGCCAATATATCTGCTATTTGGTTTGATACAGTTATCTCATTTGTTACAGATGTAAAAGTCTCGCCAAGAGCCACCTTAATTTGTTCATTCGTAAAGCCTAAGTTCTCCCACGGCTTTTTCATCTTGTCGATCGCGACCGCTAATAGCTTATCGAACTCCGGGCTATCCTCTTTTAAACAAGATCCTATCAAAAGCAAGGTTATGTACATTCCGGACTCGATTTCACCCAATGCAGGGATACGAAACGGCACTTGAATCAGCTTTTCAAGGTATCGCTTCGAGTATTCGAATCCTGTCCGAATGTTGTCGTCTTCGGGTAGGTCAGGGAAGTGATTGCGAACCGCATACTCAATCATAGCTTCATCCGCCGCTATAACGAAGGCCGTAGACTTTGAGAACATAAACAGGCGGACAGCCTCCAGTGTCTCGATTGTGACCTTGGGCAGACATCTGTCCAAATCATCAATGAGTACCACGAGCTTTTTAATCTTTGATTCTTCCAGCAACTCATCAAAAGACTTTTGGAATTCAGAAAATTCCTTTGCCAGGGAATTATCCTCAAACACTTTGGCGTCCATAAGATATTGCCCAACACTATCAATGGCAGTCGTTACTTTTTCTTTATCGGATACCGAGCCCTTGAGGTAATCTAAGATGTTGCTTAATAAGCCAACAGGGGGAAAGCCAGTAGAGGCGGAAAAAGCAACACTACCCGCCGCTTTGGCGACACTAAGCCAGTTTATGTTTTTCCATAGCTTTTTTAATATGTCCTTAGCCTTTTCGGTCGGTTTCCGCTTTTCCGCCAATTCGGATACAACCGCGCTCATCAAAGCGATTTTGGCATCCTCGAAACCCTGATGTTTCCAACCGTTGAAGCGTATGCACTCAATGCCGTCTTTCTTTTCTGAAAGCTCATCCTCAACCATCGCCAAGATGCTTGATTTACCGGCACCCCAATCCCCGTGAATCCCTATAGAGATTGGACGGTCGTCACACTCTTTAATGAGTTCAGCAACTGTTTTTGCAATAGCGTGATTATTTAGCATATCAATTCTTGTTTCATTATCTGACAGAATCAAACCGACACCTCCAATTTAAGATCTTGTTGAGATATTCTTAGTCCTCTAATACGGTTCTCATTTCCGAAACAAGTCAAGTTTCAAGTTTTGAGAGGGATTTTCCTACCATCCAATCAACAACTGCTTTAGCTTTTCATCATGATCCAAGACAAATGTACTTGCTTCCCAATCTTCTGTTGCAGGTATTTTTGTCTCGTATTTGATTGTAAATGGATTTTGGTCCGGAACTTTGTCGATGCGCTCTTTTGCCTCTTCAATGTTATTCAAGGCAACGTCAATCCAAACATCCTCTAATGTATCCGGGATTTGTCCGAACATATCTTTGATGTTTTTTAGTCTGGCAGATAATACTGTGTGGACCTTATCTTCAACAGAGTCTTTATATCGCATGTTGAAAATTTTTACTTTGGGAGCGACTTGGCCTATCCGCTGGATACGACCTTTTCTCTGCTCTAGCCTTGTCGGATTCCAAGGCAAGTCAAGATTAATCAGTGTACTGAGCGTCTGGAGGTTAAGACCTTCGCTGGCTGCATCAGTCCCGACGAGGATCTTAACTTCATGGTTTTTTACTTTGGCCTTGATACTGTCTTTTGAGTCTTTGCGAAAAGTACCGTTGAGAAAATATCCGGATTTATCTCCGCCTGCATAGAGTCCAATCACATCATCGGATAGATCTTTCGAAAGTTTTTCAGCCACGAAATAAGCGCTATCATAGTATTGAGAGAATATAATACAGCCGCTATCCTTCCAGGGCTTATCACTTTCATCAATACCATTTCTTAGAATATCGAGGACCTTGATATACTTAGGATCGTTATCATGATTAAGGGAAAGCATTTTTACGAGTTCGCGAAGACATTCGGTTTCAGCATCCGTTAGATTCTTTACCTCGCTGACACTTTCTTCAAAATCATCGTCTTCCTCAAAAATTACATCAAATTCATCCTGCAATATTTCTTTTCCAGCCTCTGTCCAGGCAAGCATTTTCTTCGCTGTATTATCACCAGCGATGATCGTGCTCCCAATACGCTTCAATATAAGAGTTGACATAAAGCCGCCCGCCTTGACGCGGGATGAAAGCAAGGTGCAAAATTCCTGTGCCTTTGAGTAGGCTTGCCTCAAATATCCCTCGAGGGGGATTGCGCCATCGTCGCCCTCGCCGTATAGTTCGACCAGAATTCTTTTAAGGTAGGTCTCACCGCTCGCTGGATTGATTGTATTCTCAAGAAAATCCCTTGTTCGCCTCACGATATGGCGAATAAACGGATTGTAGTTTGCTATAAATTCGTCCGTGGTATATAAAGTCCGGATGCTATCCTTCTTTGAGCCCGAAAGGGATGCGTAATAATCAGCAGGCAAGACATAGGTTTTATCGGAAATATCAAGCCTGTCCCGAATGCGGTTTACTCTATCTTGTGCTGACGGAGTTTTGGTTGGTAGGGGATTTCGAATGATGTCCCACATTGTGATTTCGCTCTCTGGATAAGGCTCTTTCCCACAAACCATATCAAGCATCAATTGGGGCTTTTTATGCCATTCACTATACATGTCACCCATAACCTTGAAGGTCGGGAGACTTAAAGCATTTATCAGATCAAATGCTTCAATAGGATGAATCTGCACCGGAGTAGCTGTTGCCAAGAGAAGACTCTTGGTCTTAAAAGTAATCGCATTAAGAAATTGTAATAGATAATTTGGATCTGCCTTGTGCTTGTTAGGATCTTTAGTTGGATTTCGACGTCGTGCGCGGTGCGCTTCATCGAGAATGACACATTCAAATTCTTTCTGAGCAAGCAATTCAGCGGCTTCTGTTCTTCTTGACACAAGGCCTTGTGAGATGATGCCTACTCGTCTCGGGCATTTAAGTATGGATCTAACACTATCGGCTTGATAGAAATAACCATTTTCATCTTGCCAACCTGAACCGGTCCAAACAGCACTTGGCATATCTAGCAGTGTCTTCATTTCGTCCTGCCACTGCCATACAAGAGTTTTGGGCACAATAATCAAAACTGGCTTATCACCATAGAGAGCCATTAATTTTGCAGACATTGCAAGCTGCAGAGTCTTTCCCAGCCCAACCTGGTCAGCGAGAAGATACCGAGCACCACCATCCTTTTTGTGCTCTCTGAAAGCAAGCTCGACAAAATATTTTTGGTGTTCCCAAAGACCAAATTCTTTTCGATAAACCGGTTCCTCGACTGCAGCTGAAGGGACCACTTCATCGGAATTTTCTCTCCAGTCTTTCAGACCGATGACAATACGCTTTGAAATTCTGTTGAGGTCGTTGACAATAAAATCAGCCAGGTTCACTGCATATTGACTATTCCAGAAATAATCAAATTCATCTTGAACCCATTTTACAGATTCCTCTGAATCATCTTCCCACAGCATTTCGTAATTTAGTGTATAGGCGCTCTTAGTTTCATTGATACTCCCGAGAAAAGAGGTTTTAGAGCCATCTTTATAAGTGATTACTCCAGCCTTTCCGTGCATAAGACCAAAAACTTGGTCAGGAATCACTCGGATTTCAAGCTTTCCATTGCTCAGCAAACGATAAAGAGAAGAAAGACGGATACTGCTTTCAGGTGAAGTATATTTTTCTTCTGGAGAGAATTCGCACCATTCCTGTTTCATTTTTTGGGCATAGTTAGCCACTGCAATATCTTCCGGCAGAAGTCCGGAATTACAAATAACACGGACTTTGCCTTCCACGTTTTCAATGCTTTCTCCAGCAACTTCAAGAATGGAGGAGCAAAAATAACCGGCGATCCTGTCGTAAGATACTGCATTCTTCAGTTTTTCATTCAAAAATTGCTGATCTAACTTATGTCTCCTTGAAGAATAGCGATTCATAGACTATTCCCCCTTTAAATGCTGTCGTTGGTAACAAGTGAATGTAACAAATCAGCCATTGTTGCGCTTTGCTCCCAGTGCGGAGTCATATTATCAATGTCCTTGGTATCTTTGATGAAGCTAAGTAGCTGTTTGATCATGTCTCGTTTATCCCAATAATTCGGCAACTCATTTTTTATATAGCCGAGCGCTCTTGATGGATTTTCATCTTCCTTGATTCCTGTATAAATTCCCATAAATACTGTCCGAAGCAGTGAGTTTTCGAAATCAGGTACTTCACTAATGGTTCTACCAGCCATCTCAACTGGAGTTTTAAGTCTTGCAGTATTGGCCTTTTCGCTAGCCATCATTTGACCATATCCACCTATGTTGAAGCCTCTTGCAAACTCTTGATAAGTGCTAATCTGATAATTACCGTGTTTTTCGCTTTCGAGACCTTTAATATAAAACTTCTCAGCATTTGATAGGTCTTTCCACAGATAGCTTTCAAATTCTAAAGGTATGACACAATCATAAGCAATTTTTTTAGCTGCCTCGATTATTTTTACAATGCTGCTTTGAGCAGGATTATTTATGGCCAAATTTAATTCGTAATCAAGGTCAAGGTCTTCGATAGTTTTATATGATGTCAATACCTTAAGTGATGCTGCATAGGCTGCCAGTACAAAATCTGGATCGGTAAAATTAGGTTCCTCTTTATTTTCAAGTTCTAACATGCTAGCAATTTGTCTTCTAACTTCGGCTCGAATGTCGGCATTTATTTCATCTAAAAATGCCATGTCATCGCCAGTTTGCTTTCGTAGAACGAGAAGTACGGTCCCCTTTACATAGTTTCCATCTTTCAAACCACCACTTTCGGTTTCAGTAGCGATGTTCCAAGCAGCAGTAACTCTCAGACCCGATTTCCACATTATTAAAGCAAGCTGCGCCCATACTGCTGGATCACTATGTGTAAACATAACGACTTGCATTCCATCATCTGGCATATGGTTTGTTAGGTTCGAATAAATATCGATCATTGTATGGGAGAAATGGTTATCACCTTTCACCGCTAAGATGCGCTTAGAATCGGTATACCATTGTGGGAAAATCTCTTGCAATAGACGTTTATCCCATGCTAAAAAATACTCCGATAATTCATGGTAATTCACAGCATCTGCATATGGCGGATCTGTAATCCAAAAATCTGATATGGTATTAACGTCACGTGCATCTGTTATTTCGACTAGAGAATTTTTATAAGTTTGATTTTGGTTAATTGCATAGAACCAAGTTGTATCAATTGCTGCTGAACTTCTACAACCATAATTAAACAGTGTGTTAAGAGCTTGAGTCGTGAAGGTGTTCTGCAGTTTCTCATTGCCAATACCGGCGTTCCAAATACAAAGTTTTGAATTCCAATCAACACATTTGTTGATACCAAGTAGCCCCACAACTTTGTTTTTTGTATTTTTTTCTTTTTCAACTGCAGATAATAAAGTTTTCCCAATCAAAAGTTGTCGCGCATTAAATAGATGATTCCAGTGTGTCCAACCTCGTTCTCTGATAACCTGATCAGTATTATATCCGCTTTCTATTGCCATACTTGGGACAAGCCCTTGTTCCTGCCAACTTACAATATTCTCTGAAACAATTTGTTTCACATTTAATTCATTTGCCAAATCTCGTTCATTAGGAGCACGATAATATCTCTGTCCATCTTTTGTTTCGTACTTAATGGCATACAGTCGTTCATTGTATATATCATCCTCTAGAAAATCAAAGTCGGATTTCTCCCATTGTCGTAAACCAGATACTGTATTGCTGTTTTGATCAACTCGATCTCCACGCAAGATAGAAATAGGAGTAGTCATACTACAGTTTGGGCATACTAGACCTTTGCTTGTTATTGTGCCCTCTGAAGCAATTTGCATTTCTTTCGATGAGGCTGCCATTTTTATACTAATGTCATATCTATTCCCATTTTTCGAAAGAATAGCTACCGTCTTTGTTCCTTTCCCGATTAACCACGAAGGAGCTAGGGGTACTTTAATTCCGCATTCCGGGCATTTTGCTTCAACACAATACAGATAGCTAAGGGCTCTGTCTCCATTTTCATTATGTTCAATACCTAATTTTGACATCTCGGCATTAACTGAATTAAATATCTTTTCTTGAAATGACTTCATCTCTATTACTTCATCATCATTTGAGCCAAGAATGTGTATGTTTGCCCAGGTAAGTAGACCCGCAATTGGATTTAAATCACTTCCATAAGCCTTTGCACCAATTCTGGCAGCTTCAAAAGGAATGCTTCCGCCTCCAGAAAAACAGTCACCAACAGTAATTAACCGGCCATACCTTTGCATTGAAAGTTGTTCGACAAGTTCATTTAATGATTTGGCGCTTGTTCCGAGGTGATGATTGATTGCATTCCAACTGTCCTTCCGAAGCGTCTCAAGTTGTTCAGGACGCACGCAATACTTCAGCTTGTCATCATAACCCAGCGTTTTGAATAACCGCATTTCAATGTCATTTTTGTCTTGCCCATTGCGAATTTTGACTTTTGCTCCATCTACTTCAAACCATTCATTTAGAAACTGTCTAAAATGCTTGTTGCCCTGGGCGATCTCGTAAAGTTCTTTTGCAGACAACGATTTTTGTTTTCGATCTATTAGTCCGTCATTATCCATCGATAATATTTTAAGAAAAATATCCATATCAGCCTTAGGATTATCACTGCAGGGCATAAGACAACCTAAAATTGCAGCTCTGACTAGAATTAGGGGCTTTCGTCCCCACCACTTTCCAAGGCCGGTTAAAGTTTGACCATTATTAGCTTTTCTCTCTTTGTAGCTTTCTTTGCTTACTTTACTCACAGGAAACTGCTTTTCAATAAATGACATCTGATTGTCCAATGTTATTCTCCTCCCATCAAATCAGTAAATAATGAAATCTGATTTGATTCATCTACTGGATTTTCACAAAGCGCATAACGCAAAGCCATGCGCCATCCGCGTTTATCATTGATTTTTCCAGTGCTTGCATTTGTCATAGTATACAGCCACCAGCGTTCTTCAGGCTGGAGGCCCTTCCAGTTTCGAATGGCAGTTGGTATTCCAGCTGGATCATTGTTTTCAACACCCCAAAGCAGGACCATTAATTCTTTCCCAAACAACTTCTCTACAGGTGTTTCTCCAACTATAAATCTGCCAGTTGGCTTTTTGTCAGCCTTCAGCCTTGCATTGAACTCAGCTGCAACATCGTTTGAAAGCTTTGACCATTTATATCGTGACATCCTGAGTTTCAGGATGTCCTTACTGTTTATTTTTTGTTCGTCTATGTCCCAATGAAAACGCTCGTAAATCTCAACTTCTGCAGTTGCCTCTTTGGGAACAACCACGTAGAAGTGATTTTCGCTTTCCTTTGGATCATATCCAAACCCATAATATGTGTTGCTCATTGTATGATTTCCCCACTCTTTATGAGATTGTTCAAATCAAATTTGTTCATATCAAGCCATTGCGTGAATAATTCTCCAGTCAAGAACATCAGCTCTTTATAACCAAAGTCAACAATAACTTCAGTTTCCTTAAAGCTGGTATCTCGAACAAGATCTATCAGCGATTGAAGATCTCCTGCCCAATATGGAACACTTGCATTGAACTCAATATAATGATCCGTATTTGTTTTATTATAAATTTCTGCTGTAGCCCCTTTGATAAGGACTCCATCAAGTTTCGAGAGAAGAGCCAGCTCTTTATAACTCGCTTCAGTATCTCCCATTTGTTTTTTATTATGATAGCGGTAGGCGAGCGCCTTGCTCTTATCAATCGTTTTTGCTGGTTTAGCACCGCCGCCTTTTGTGACGTAGATACTCTTTTCCTCAAGCAATCTATCCTTGTAATAAACAGCGACTCTTACGTATTTGCTGTCTTGAGGAAGCACAAATTCATCGTTATAGATGCCACCATTTTCTTTAGGTTCGCTACCGTCAGTTGTATATTTCACAACATACTTTGGATTAGTGACCAGCGTCATTACATCGCCATTCGGTGTATTCCTTTGCCCATATTTAATTGGAACACTACCTGTGAACTCAACGACATCACCGGTTTTTCTTTCCCCTGTTGGATCAATACAGACGAAGCGAATAGCTGGTTCTGCGGTCACTAAAACCTGATCCATTACTTCTTTAGATGCGGAAGTTGGATCACTGCCGATGTCGTAATAGACCTTGCCGCCGATGCCTCGGATTTTCAAGGTAAATTCCTGGGTCTTTTCATCATATGATATCTGCTCTACAACAACAGAAGTAGGGTCCTTCTCAAACGGTCCCTTTACAAGATAACCATTGATTTCTCTCCATTTATCTTTTTTGATGCAATCCAGTCTCAGGCTTTCAAGCTGATCCGGATGATACCATTGCCAAGCCACTGTCGTTGCAGCTCTCTCTTTTATTTGAGAGAAGGGCAGTTCTTTGATGGTAAACAGTCTAGCTTCGCACTTCTTGCGAAGGTTCTCCAAGAACTGGTCATCCTTTGAGAAGGCCTCGTATTTAGAACTATCAGTCAAGCAGCTTATGATCTGTTCTTCGCCGTTAAATTTATTTTCTTTGAATTCAAGTTTAAATTCTGCAAGCTCAATTCCATTCTTGGTTGGATAATAAAGCGCAACAAACGTCTCCCTGATCGTTGAGAATAATGCTTGAATGGCTTTATCCAGTTGAGCTTCAGCTTCTTTATATTGCTGATCAGAAGCGGGAACGCCTTCGTTTGCCATGTTGTCAACGATTTGCTGGATAGCTTTGAGTTTCTTTGAATTGCCATAAAGCTTTTCCATCATGTTGCGCTGTCCGGAAAGGAACATGACTCTATTCTTCAGTGAAATATTGTCATGGAACTTCTTCAGCTCAGGATGCAGATCACTGCCGGGATATGGCTCATAAATGACCAGAGAAATCTTATTCTGATCCAGATCAATTTCATCGATTGCAGGGAGTACATACAGCATTTCATAGCAAACTTTTAGTTTGGGACTGAAGTTCTGTTCCAGTATGCGCTTAAGTTCCTTTTTAGCGTTCTCATTAGTGTAACTGTCAACAAGGGTGTTCATCTCGGCAACCATATTCTTTGTGTTTTGGAAATACAGCCTGCCACGATTGTCTTGTTTCATATACCAGCAAAGAGTCTTCAATTCTTCCAGACTGGATTTGATCTCGTTAATATCTGTATTAGGCGCACTTAAGTAACCGAATATTTCTGATTCGGTGAGGCCGAGTAATCCATGATTTGCTGTGGATAAAGAAGACACGAGGAGGAGCTTTGCAATATTCTGTGTAACACCTTTATTCTCAGGCTTCTCTATATCGATTACTTCTGCAATGGACTTACCATCCTGTGCAATGTCATGATTGATTGCTTCTTCTAGAGAGGGCTTGATCTGCCGGATATGACTAAGCATTTTTTGTTCATTCAAATCAAAGTCAAAAACGTTGATCAAATAATTCTCTTTTGCCATACCGCTTTCATAGAATTGGCGGACAATCTGGCGCATCAATTTAATCAGGCCTCGTGTTTGTTGGAAATTTTGGTTTTCCTTGAACCGGGCATAAAGATCTTTGATTGATGGATGGAATGGATAGGAGTCCTTGATGCCTTTAAAAACCGTTTCTGGAGTGTAGTTTGTGAACCCGAGTTTCTTGCTTTTTTCCACGCTTGTTTTGTAAGCAATGGCAACATCATTGATATTCAGTGAGTATTCGAAGCCACTTGCATCTTCAAATAGACGTTTCTGCAAAATGTGGTATATCTCATCGCTGTTAAGAGCCACAGGCGTTACTTCGATTGCTATTCGGTTCGCTTCGGCTTCAAGTTCACGGAAGCTTGACTGCAATAATTCGCTGCCTGACTCATACGCTGCTTTAAGGTCAGAGAAAACCAGGCATACATTCGCCAACTGTTCCTTACCCAATGCTGTGAAGAGATTTGAGAGCGCAGTCATGGTGACTTTGCTAAGGTCAGAGTTGCCAACCATAATTGACTTGGCATTTTCCAAATACGGAGGTAACTCATCCAGCAAGATTAAAGTCTTTTGGCCCTTAAGCAGTTCAACCCATGACTTTTCACCGGGTGCCTTGAGAGGGGAATAATAGTCCTTAAAGAACTCCTTCTTTCCGAGTTGCTCCGCGACGCTACCCCAAATCCCGAAATCAGCATTTTCTCTGCCAGAGAATGAAACAACTCGGATATCACCGATTCCTGCATAAGTAGGTCCGAGGAGATTTTCTCTTATCTCAGGATTCTGAGCCAACAGAGCAAGAGCTAACATGCTATGAGTTTTACCGCCGCCCATAGCCTGTGTCAACTTAATAACACCGGTGTCAGATTCGCCTTTAAAGCGAGCAAATGCAGTATCAAATAACACTGTCATTCCTTGGGTTTGGAAGTTTTCTCCGAAGAATTTATTCGCATCAATTCTGTTTTCTGCAAGATCGGTGAGGTTCAGCACATCCTCCCTGGCAGTGTCAGAAAATACATTTTCTCTTGGTTTTAGCATTTCATTGATTGTACGCATCGTTTTCATCCTCTCAAAATTAATCGATATTAGTTGAAGCAATTTTGCCAAATATATCCATGAGTAATCATCAAGACATTGTTGCTATTTCGTAATTACCAATATATTTGTTTAAGATGAAGACTTGTATTCATCTTCGTTGGATTCTACATCTGATGATTTATTATCAATAATCTCCATCATGTCGCAAATATCGCATTTCAAAGCCTGACAAATTTTGATAATGACCTCCGTGTTGATATTCTCATTTCGCCCAAGTTTCGCAATTGTTGAAGGGCTAATACCTGCCATCTCTCTAAGGTCTTTTTTCTTCAAGTCACGGTCGA
Organism: Proteiniclasticum sediminis; assembly: GCF_018128025.1. GTDB lineage: Bacteria > Bacillota > Clostridia > Clostridiales > Clostridiaceae > Proteiniclasticum > Proteiniclasticum sediminis. The sequence continues at coordinate 26,605 of NZ_JAGSCS010000017.1, forward strand.
TTAGGAGCTTCCAAAGTTTTTTATAGCTTATAATCATTGCCCTTCACCTCTATTAGGATTGATATCACAAATTCATACATATGTTAATTATAACCAACCCTCTTTGACATAGCAATAATAAGTTTGCGAAATCGTAATAATAGTATGGTAAGAAGTATTTTTACAATAAAAAAGCCGATCAGCTGTTGGTCTGTCGGCGATATCAATTATGATGAAATTGCTTATTTTCGTTCCACAAACCATTTTCCAAGGTTTGTTCCGCTGATATTTGGACTTCGCTCAAAGAAAAGATAACTCTGATGACCATTGATTTGGACGGTATATCGGTCACCTTGGCCGCCAGCCTTCAACGCAGCTGCTGGGCGGACATCCAGGACCTTTTCGATGGAATATTCGCGGCCATCTTCCCAGCGGAGGCGCTTTGGGAAAAGATTCCCGTCTTCAGAGAAGGAAGCTATGACGGCTACATAGACTTTAGCCTGTGGAGTCACGTGTTCTCACCCCGATCCGAAAGGTGTTTAAGAAAATTGCTATTGGACTGGATTGGAGATTCGATCAGCCAGCCTTTACGCTTGAGAATCCGAAATTTGAAGTCAAGCAGTTCAGGAGACACTTCCAGTTCCTTGGCAACAGAGAAGAAGAAGGTGTCCTCACTGAGTAGTTCTGTTACCTCGTCATCCTCCAGCAGGTATTCAGCAGCGAACAGATTCGCTTCATACTCCATCTGAGATGATGTATCATACAATGCAAAATCATGGAAAGCCCTCATCTTTGTTGCTTCATGATGAAGGACAGCATGACCGATTTCATGGGCCAGGATAATCCGTTGGATCGGCTCCGGCAGGTCGCTGTTGATGGTGATGTGCTTTTTTCTTGATTGTCGCAGAAAGAACCCTTTACACGATTTCTCTGTACTGCCAAGCGGCATTACTTGAACGATGATTCCCATAGCTTCAGCCAGTTTCCATGGATCTTGCTCATCAAATTTTCGCATTATGCGGGATACTTCCCGGCAAATTATCTCTATCGACATGTAATCACCTTCAAATGATATAAAATCAAATACTCATCCCGCTAACGATCCTTCACTATCATTAAATCAAAGTGTCAGTACAAAAATACGGACAGTGAACGATAAAATGGTCAACTGGTTGAAAACAAAGAACGAGGAAATATTAATCCGTTTCTTTTTTTCGGCCATAAGTTTTCCGGGCTTCTTCCTTACACTTCAAATACGCCTTCATGACAGCTTCAAAAAAAGCATCCTTGGCTTCCTGATCCAGGGCTCCGCCAGCAAACAAGGCCACATTCTGCTCCAGGAGAACATCCATTTCCTTGGCTGCCTTTGGCCCCAGCCGTTCCCGAGCTTCCTCAATATAGGGAGCTTTTTCTATACCGTATTTCGGATCTATGATCTCATCATTGAGCAGAAAGTCTACGGATACCTGAAGAGCCGCAGCCAGCTTTCTGGCGATATTTCCACGAGGCTTGGTGTCCGTTGTTTCGTATGCAGCAATGGAACGTTTTGAAACGCCGACAAGCTCACCCAGTTGCTGCTGATTGAGCTTCAATTCCTCTCGAGCTTCTTTGATCTTCTCTGAGAAAGTTTTCATTTCCTTGCCTCCCGTAATGAATATAACTTCGTTAACTTCATTTTTGTATTGACTATTCTTCATTAGCCTGTTAATATTGAGCTACAAGATGAAGTTATCTTCATTATACCTTCGCAAACTTCATCTGTCAACGAAGAAGTTATAGAAACCCTTGGAAGGAGTGGCTTTTTATGAGTAAGGACCGCGCAATTCTGCATAGTGACTTGAACAGCTTCTATGCATCCGTAGAAATCATGCTGAATCCAACACTTCGAGATAAAGCAATTGCAGTCTGCGGATCAACCGAGGACCGCCATGGCATCGTCTTGGCCAAATCCGAAAAAGCCAAGAAAGCCGGGATCAAGACAGGCATGGTCAACTGGGAAGCCAGACAGAAATGCCCAGGTCTCATCATGGTTCCACCGCAATATGAGCAGTATCTGAAATACTCAAAGCTTACCCGGGAGATCTATCAGCGCTATACGGATCAGGTTGAGCCCTATGGCATGGATGAATGCTGGCTGGACGTGACCGGCAGTCTAGGTATCTGCGGAAGCGCTCTCTCCATTGCGGAGGATATCCGGCGCACCACTCGAGAGGAGTTAGGTCTTACCGTCAGCATCGGCGTGTCCTACAACAAGATCTTCGCTAAGCTTGGCAGCGACATGAAGAAGCCGGACGCCATCACTGTCATCAATCGCTGTGACTATCAAGAGAAGGTCTGGCCGCTGCCGGTTTCTGATCTCTTCTATGTAGGACGAGCAACGGACAAGAAACTTGCCCGCTACGGCATCCGGACCATTGGAGAGCTGGCCAGAGCACCCAGGGATTTTCTAAAGAGTACCCTCGGAAAGAACGGTGAAATGCTTTGGTTCTTTGCCAATGGCGAGGATTTATCCCGAGTCATGCCAAACGACTTTCAATCACCGGTAAAATCCATCGGTCATGGCACGACCTGCATCTCAGACCTGGAAACCAATGATGAGGTGTGGAAAGTCATGCTCCACCTGACCCAGGACATCAGCCATCGGCTTCGAGTCCATGACATGAAAGCCAATGGCATCCAAATCACAGTGAAGGACAACACCCTATCCTATCGTCAATATCAGACGCAGCTGCCCATGGCGACCCAAAGCCCCATGGAGATCGCCTCAGCGGCACGGCATCTGTTTGAAAATAACTACGACTGGCATACATTTGTACGGGCAGTAACTGTTCGCGCCATCAACCTCGAACCCAAATTCATGCCACAGCAGCTGATGCTCTTTGATGATGCTGCCAGACGGGCCAGGCTGGAAAAACTGGATGATACCATCGAGATCATACGTGGTCGCTTTGGGAAATGGTCCATCTATTCAGCCTCCCTGTTAGGCACTATGAAAACATCTGGAGACAGCAGTCATGAGGTCATCATGCCCGGCATCATGTACGCCTAGTACAGGAGGGATACCCTATGAGAACCGTCCAGATCAAATGCAATCGAGAAAGAAGACTCTTTGACACCATAGAAGGCTCAAAACTGAAGATTCTGATCAAGTGCAGCAATACAAAGGTCTGCCCCTACAAGTCAGACTGTCTGAGGACCACAGAGATCGTCCTTGGAGCAGAAAAGGAAGCCTTTGACGAATTCTACAAAGCCATCAACTGTCCCCATTGTGGGAAGCGACTTTTCGATGTCACTACTGACAGCGTAGGCATTGTCACCATCAAATGTGAGATGTGTGGAAAAGTCGCAACCATTCCGGTCATCGCAGACCAGGGATAAACTCATTATCTGATTATGGAGCACCGGCGCACTTTTCGAAGTAGCGACCACCGCACGAGCAGGTAATGAACAACTGAATATCAATCGATACCGAGCACCGGAGCCGATTCACTGAGCTACCACCGCCGGATGATTACTCAATTGAGAGGATCATCCGGCCTTTTTTATTCAGTAATCAGCTTTTTGGCAGTGCACCACCAATGACAGGCTCCCCGCCAAAAGGAGCCTGTCATGTTTGTTTACAGCCAAATGAATAAAGCTGGCTGTCTCGTCTCACCGAGATGCCGCAGCCCACCGCCTCCTTCTTGTTCGCTGCTAACAAGCCAACAACGAGAAGGAGAATAAAAATGAAAAAGATTAATCTGCGGGACGTATACCCGTTCTATGAGAATGATTGTTTTGTCATGGTCGATGATGAGGTCGCCGAGATCTTCGAAGAATCCAAACGCAAAGAGCAGAATTACCAGAGAAAAGTCTATTGGAACAAGGCACATTATTCACTGGATCGGGATGACGGGATCGAGCATGAAGCAATTTTTGTCTCCATGTCACCCTATGAGATCTATGAGCGGAAGATGACGAAGCAGGAGCTGTATGCAGCCATCGCCAAGCTTCCCGATATTCAGGCCAAGCGAATCTATGCTTACTACTTTCTGGAGATGACCAAGACTGAGATTGCTCAGGCAGAAGGCGTCAGTGTTATGGCTGTCTGCAAGTCCATTAGCCAAGGACTGAAGACTTTAGAAAAAGAATTGAAAAATTTTGAGGAATAGGGTTTAAAAATGACCTTCAAATCTCATGGCTTATGAGAGGGACTTTTATCTTCTCATAAAATCGATCTTTGACAACTTCATATAGGAGAACCGGATACCTTTGGTGCATGAGCCGGAAGGACAAGCCAGGCAGCATGTACGCAATGACCTTCGTTTCACGAAGAGAGCGACAAATACCATTGCTGCAGGTCGATCTTGGCAGATCGACTGGCCATGACCTTGTGCATCAGATAATTATACTTCCGTATAGTCACAGTCCGAGCGTGATCAAACCGTCGCAGGCAATGAGTACGGCCCGCCATCAGAATGGAGGGAGGTGAAAGTCCTATGAGAGCGTATGCCAGCGCTTGTCCGGTCCATCCAAAGAACCAGAATCAAATACAGCAGCCGCACCTGGTAATCCCGCCACATGAGCGGAACCATTGATTCAGGTGCGGCTGTTTCTTATTAAATGAAGGGAGGTTTTTGCATGAGCACAAATTTATCCAGTAAAGACGCCTATAGCCTCATGCTCAAAGATTATCCCGACGTCATGAATATTGATCAAATGTGTGAAATCCTTGGTGTCAGCACCAAGACGGGTTATAAGCTCCTGAAAAACGGTGACGTGACCTTTATCAAAATTGGGCGTAACTATAGAATCCCAAAAGCACACATCATATCGTATCTCAGAGTCGGAAATGAACAGCCGTCCATTTGAACCTCCACAACATTGCACGAAGCAACTTGCCCATGATACGGTCAAGATGTCAGCGGCAGTCTTTCGAAGCCAATCGCATTTGCGATGGCAGATGTTGAACAAATGATTGGAGGATAAAAAAATGTACAGAAAAAAGTCAAAAGCATTCTACGAGCGCATGCTGAAAAAGTATCCTGATGTAATGAGCATTCCCCAAATGAGCAAGGCATGCGATGTAAGCAGCAAGACGGGTTATAAGCTCGTCAGGGAAGGAAGGATCGATTCCTTAAAAATCGGTCGTAATCTCTTCGTTCCCAAGGAATATTTGATTTCGTACCTGCTCATCAGAGATGAGAATAATGTCCGATGACCACCACAACATTGCAAGTATAAATCTGCCCATGTTACGCTCATAGTGTCAACGGCAGGTAATCGGAGCTGCAAAAAGGAGGTTTTATCAATGGTAGCAGGACACCTGCAAGAAAAGAAAGGCTATTTCTACATGGTACTCACCTATAGAGACCATGAAGGAAAGCGCAAGAGCAAATGGATTTCTACGAAGTTACCCGTAAAAGGAAATAAGAAACGGGCACAGGAAATGCTTCGGGAAGCGCGGAAGACCTTCGAACCGGATATTCCGGTTTCAATGGAGGACATGCTTTTCCATGAATTTTTAGGGCATTGGCTTGAGATAGCAAAAAACACGATTCAGCTTACTACCTACGCAAGCTATGCCAGCATGTGCAAATCACCGATTGTTCCATACTTCAAAGACAAGAAGATCAAGCTGATTGATCTCAAACCCAAGGATATTCAGGATTTCTATACCCTCCAGTTGAAACGAGTGAAGGCCAGCACCGTGATTCATTATCACACCATTATCCATAGGTCTTTGAAATATGCTGTGAAGATCGATGTGATTCCCGTTAATCCGGCCAGCAAGATCGAGCGTCCAAGACAGGAACGATTCATTGGCAGCTTCTATGATAAAAACGAAGTGAATCAGTTATTTGAAGTGGCCAGAGGAACGAAACTTGAGATTCCTATACTGCTTGGGGCTTTCTATGGACTGAGAAGAAGCGAAGCGGTCGGTCTGAAATGGAGTGCCATTGATTTTAATAACAACACACTCATTGTCAGGCACACCGTTACATCCTTCAGCATTGATGGTAAAGAGATGATCTATGCATCGGATTCAACCAAGAACAAATCCAGTATGAGAACTTTGCCATTGGTGCCAGCTTTTAAGGAGAAACTTCTGGCTGCCAAAGCACAACAAGAAAGCAACCGCAAGCTTTGCGGCAGATCCTATAGCAAGGAATTTCTTGATTATATCTGTGTCAACGAGTTGGGAGTAAGAATTCGCCCAAACTATGTTACAACAGCGTTTCCCAAGCTGCTGGAGGAGCATGGTTTAAGAAAGATTCGTTTCCATGACCTAAGGCACAGCTGTGCCAGTCTTTTGCTGGCAAATAATGTGCCGATGAAGCAGATCCAGGATTGGTTAGGTCACAGTGATTTTGCAACCACCGCAAATATTTACGCTCATTTGGACTTCAACTCAAAACTGGTATCAGCACAAGCCATGGTTGATGGACTTAATTTTGTCATCGAACCAAAGCTGGAAATCCAAAAGGACGAGTTCGCTCTGATTCCAGATCGATCGGGAGGAGAGAATAATCCAAACACTTCTGCACACACATAAAAAAGCGGCTTCCCTCAGAAACTGAGGAAAACCGCGGGTTTTCTGGCGGAGGGTTAGGGATTCGAACCCTAGGTCGGCTCATCACCGACACGAAATTTCGAGTTTCGCACCTTCGACCTCTCGGACAACCCTCCAATATTTATCTTCAACATCAGGTCTCAGATATCCCTCGGAAAAAGGAGAGAACTGATGAAGAGAACAACGGTATTAAATTTTCGGACTTGTCTTGAGAAAACAAGTCAAATCAATGGTATAGGCTTCTATGTTAACACAAAGATACGACGCTTTCGAGAGCGGACCCTTCAACCACTTGGGTACTTCTCCATGATATTCCCGGAAACTTTTTTCCGAACAAAAATAGTATACCTTTTATACCGCGGGTTTACAACATAAAAGTGGCGAATTTCGGCAGTGCTTTCTGTCAAAAGAAAGGAGCAGCCCCTATGGAACTGCTCCTTGTCAATCTTGTTGTAACTTTACTTCAGGCTAAGGGTTACTTTGACTTCCGTGACATCCTTTAGCTCTTCCTGACTGACCACATAGACCACATGCCTTGTGGCAATGTCGGCAGTACCGATCTGGGCTTCCCTGCGGTTAATGAAGGCCTCGGCCACATTCCCCTTGATGACGAGGTTCTCGCCCAGAACTGAATTGGAACCGGAGCTTTCCACTAGGATGACCACAATGAGTCCGTCCTTCTCAAAGGTCGCCTCATCGATTTTCTTCAGGGCGCTTAAGCTCTTCTCATCGATGAAGAACGGATTGTCTAAAACGGCATACTCGGCTAAATAAGCCTCGAATTCCGCATAGGTTTTGATAATCAGATTCTCACTTTTCATCTCCATGGAATCTGAAGTTCGGAAATTCAGCACCGCATCCAGGGCGAGTGACTTATCCAAACTGACTTCTGGAGGAGTATTCCCCTTCATTTCCGGTGCAGCAGCGGTTTCCGGAAAACTGGCGCATGCCGTTAGGAGAAGCATGGCTAAAATAATCAGGAGTTTTTTCATGGCATCCACCTCTTTTCAATTCCATTAAACCATAGGTATGGAATATAAAGATTGCGAAAAAATAACAGATCGGTGTCAATCTGTTATTTCATCAGCTTTTCGTTTCGATTACATCCTGCTGCGGATGAGGTCCGCGATGCGGTGGGCATCGGCATTGATCTCTTCCTGGTTTTCGCCTTCCAGCATGATGCGCACCAGAGGCTCCGTGCCCGAAGGACGAATGAGGACTCTGCCGCGGCCCTGAAGCTTGGCTTCCACCTCGGCAATGGCAGCCTTGATCTCTTCATCGGTATTGTGGATGTTCTTCAGTTCATTGGGAACTTTCACGTTGACCAATACCTGGGGCAGTTCCTTCATGATGGACGCCAGCTCGCTGAGCGTCTTGCCCTTGGCTTTGACAATGCCCGCCAGCTGAATGGCCGTAACCACGCCGTCTCCGGTGGTGTTGAAGTCCTTGAAAATCACGTGACCGGACTGCTCGCCTCCGATGGTGTAGTTATTCTCCAGAATATTCTCCAGCACGTAGCGGTCGCCCACGGCCGTGATGGCCACATTGATGCCCAAGTCCTTTGCCGCTAGCATCAGACCCAGATTGCTCATGACGGTGACCACGATGGTGTCATCCTTGAGCTTTCCCTGTTCCTTCAGATAAAGTCCTGCCATGAGGATGATGAAGTCTCCATTGACGAGATTTCCCTTCTCATCCACGGCCAGACAGCGGTCAGAATCGCCGTCAAAGGCCAGGCCCAGGTCACAGCTATTCTTCACCACATAGGCCATGAGATCCTCGGGATGGGTGGATCCGCACTTTTCATTGATGTTGATGCCGTTGGGATCATTATGAATGACCAGCACTTCAGCGCCCAGGCGCTCAAAGGCCTCCACCGCTGCCCGGTAGCTGGCGCCGTTGGCGCAGTCCAGGGCAATCTTCATCCCCTTCAGGTCTCCCTGGAGGGTGCTCACGGCAAAGTCCACATAGTCCTGGGTGGCCCTGAGGTTTCTCGACATATGACCGATGTTAGCGCCTGTGGGGACAGGCACGCCCACAAAGCCGTCTTCGATGAGCTTCTGGATTTCATCCTCCAGGGCATCGCTGAGCTTAAAGCCTTCCCCATCAAAGAACTTGATCCCATTAAATTCCACGGGATTGTGGGAGGCCGAGATCATCACCCCGGCATCGGCTCCATACTTACGAACCAGATACGCCACCGCCGGTGTGGGAACCACACCTAAAGAGACTGCTTCTGCGCCAACGCTGAGAATTCCCGCGATCATGGCGCTTTCCAGAAGATCTCCGGAAATCCGGGTATCCTTCGCCACCAAAATCTTGGGCTTATGGGTGCCCTTGGTCAGCACTACTGCGCCAGCCTTTCCCAGCTGGAATGCCAGCTCTGCAGTCAGTTCCGAATTTGCAATTCCACGGACGCCGTCCGTACCAAACATTCTTCCCATTTTATACCTTCCTCAATTCAAACTGCTTAAAAATCTTTTCAGCCCTTCTATTATATTATACTATCCGGAATTTGACCATTCTTATATCTTTCATATCCGTCAGTTGAGACTACTTTTCCTTCTCTCCGGGCTTATCCTTGGAGTCATGGGGAAAGGGTTCCCGCACGGTGTTATCCAAACCTCCCACACCCATGGGCAGACCATCCTGAAGAAGATTCTCGTAGACCACCTTGGTGGGCATGAGCCAGACCTCTCCCGTTCCCTTAAAGACATTGAGAAGACCCTCCCCCGTGACCCCCGACCCGATGAGGGTCTTCGTGGTCTTTTCCACGGTGAAGGCGATTCCTCCGGTGCGCAGAATCGAGAAGTTTCCATCCACCTTCAGGGTGTCATCCACCAGGGCATACTTGAAGATCTCCGTCTCCGGTACTGGGATCTCCAGCACGACGATTCCTTTTCCCTTCAGGCGCGTCTGGAAGAAGCCCTCGGTACCAAAGAGGGCACTGCTCACGGTCTTCATGGTGACCACGCCGATCTCCACCTGATCCTCAGCGGCAAAGAATAAGGAATCATCGATGATGATCTCCTCATTTTCCAGCTCCAGCATGGCGTAGTGGCCAAAGGACGGCTCCAGAAGAAGCTCTCCTGAGCCCTGGAAGTGGGGCTTGATCACCGGTTCCCCCGAGATCTTCGAGGTGAGAAACTTCTTGGAAAGAGAAAGAAGCCCTCCCGTATTGGCCGACACTTCAATCTGCCCCCGCATGAAGCTGAGCGCCCGGGACTCCGTATATACGCCGCCTCCATTCAGCACAATGCGCAGCTGGCGCAGCTTGATGTTGGCATCGCGCATATAGGACAGCATGAATGCCGTACGGACATCCTTTCCTCCCCGGAGGTCCTCATACTCCAGGATCTGGAACGTGGAGGTCCCTTTCATTTCGCTGAGTTTGGTCAAGGTGTTGTTCATATTGACGTTGGTCTTCAATCCATGTCACCGCCTTCTTAAATTTCCAATCCGTTGACTGATTATTCCCATTATACCGCAAAATCATTCCCTTGCCATCAGGCCCAAGGAAAAGGGAGCCCCAGGGCTCCCATAAAATGCAATCTAAAATTCTTCTTTCTCCAGCACTTCGCCGTCCTCAAAAATCTTCAGGGACTCCTGGTACTCCACCCGGCGGATCTTTGATCCTTTCCCGATGCGGATGTTTCTTCCCCGCACCGTGTCGCAGTGGGTATTTTCCAGATCCAGCTCATCCCCTTCGATGAGCTCCACCGTTAAGGTGCCGCCCTTTCCCCGGGAAACAAGGCCCGCGAATATGCCCTGGTAGCCGGATTCCCGGCTGGATACCCGAAGGGACTCACAGAAGATCTCTTTCACGGTGGATTTTCCCGCCAGGTTCATCTCCCCTTTGCCCAGATTCATGCTCTGCTTCACATGGAACTCCCCATTGAAGAGCGCTTTCTCGGCATTGAGGGCCTCCGCTTCCTCCAGCTCCCCATGGACCTGGAAGGTGTCGGCGTCAATGATTTGGGCTCGGAGATTGCCAAAGACCTTCAGGTCCTGGATTTTCACGCCCTTATGGAATCGGGCGTCCCCGTAGATCTGGGTCTCCTCCGCGGTGAGGGTGCCTTTAAAGTCGGCATCCCCATAGATTTGGATCTTCCCGGCGATGACATCCTCCGCGGCATGGAGATCGCCCATGGATTTCAATGTCTCTGTACGGATTTTCCCGCGGATCGCCATATCCCCGGCGCTGGAGATCTTTCCATATTCCCCGTCGAAGATCTCCACGTCACCAGCTGATTTTACATCCTGAAGCTTCATTCTTTTCCCCCTTGTGCTTGATTAACGGAAGTTCAGCGTCCTTTCCAGATAGAGTTCCCGCTCCAAGGCCAGATTCCCATGAACCTGGACATCGTCTTTGCTTTCCTTTTGGCTTAAGAGTTTGCCCAGCCAAGTCATGCTGCTGGTGTCAAACACTCTTCCGGCGTTCAGGATGTTCCTGCTCTCGTCGGTATATACCTGATCCATTATGGTCTTTTTCATGGTTTTTTCTCCTTATATTTGGACCTGATGCTCCACTTGGGCATCCATGTGGACATCAAGGCGGTCAGTATACTCCACGGATCCGATCCGGCATCCGGCTCCGATCCGCACTTGAGCTCCCCGTACCATGGCGCAGGTGGTGTTTTCCAGGAAGATATCGTCTCCCTCCACCACTTCCACCTTCAGTGAGCCCCGGTCAAATCCCAACAGGTTACCCAGGATTCCCCGGGCGTTGTTTAAATCAGCAGTGACGCGGATGGTGCTGCCCACCAGTTCTTCCATCTCCGACTTTCCCGCCAGTTCCATTTCACAGCGTTCGCAGTTCACGACGCCCTTGGCTCGCATGGCTCCGCTCATCTTCAGCTCTTCGCATTCCACGCTGCCCACCCGGATGTCCCCGGACAGCCGCAGTTCATTGGCCTTCAGATCGCCACCCACTTTAATTCCGCCGGACATGCTGATCTTGTCCCCTTCCAGATTTCCCCCCACGGAGGAGCCCCCAGAAATTTTCAGCTCCCTGGCCTTCACATCCCCGCGGATCTGACAGGCCCCGGATACTTTACAGCAGTCGGCTTTGACACTGCCATCCACATCCACAGCACCGGAGATGGTCATGCTTTCGCACACCACATCCGACGTAATTTTCCCGGCTCCCGAGACTTTTACATTCCGATATTCCCCGCCGGTCATCTTTCCAGCCCCGGACAGATTAAGATCCTTCTTTTCCATGTTCCTTCCCTCCATCAGGTTAGCTTCAGCTTTAAGCTTTCCACAGCGTTGCGAATGCTATAGTTTTTCACCAGCGGAGGTTGGTCCGACTGGAAAATCTCCCCATCCCGATGCAGGATGGCGATACTCACCCCCAGCTTCCGGTAGACGCTGAGACTGGGATCCTTGTCTTTGATCCGGTCATAGTTTTCCGAAAGCATCCGGAGAATTCGGGAAAGATCTTCGATGCTGAGATTTCCTTTGGCCAGGAGATCCTCCGAGATGTACATGTAGAGAATATCCTCAAAGCTGTACTCCGTCTTGTCTCGAAAAATCTCTTCATACAGAAGAACGATTTCCTTGCTGAGCACTTGGAGCTTCAGGAGATTCTCCCGGGAAAAGGCCATCTTCTCCGGAATATCCGAGGAGAACTTATCGGCCAAATCATCCAGGGATACATCGTCCTTCATTTCCAGAATCTGCTGGATTCGCTCCTTGATTTTTTCTTTTGGGAAAAAGGTCTCATGACCCGTAAATGTGGACTTCTTCATGAACCAGTCCTCTGGAATCAGCTTCTTCCGCTTCCAGCGGTAGAGCTGTCCATAGGAGATATTGGCTTCCACGAGCAAATCCTTCTTGGAAATCAGTTCATCCATATTTCTCACCCCTTCGCCGTTAGTGTAACATAACATTGTTACGCTGTAAAGAGGGTTATGATGAATTGTTTAGGGATGTTTTGTAACTTCTGCTTCACTTTTCTCCCGAAATATAGCCCTGTTTCGCGATTATTAAGAATTTATCAATGCCTTGAAGATTTTGCCCGGCGCATAACAACCCTGTGGATTTTCTTCCTGTATCCCCTTCCTTGGGATCATCGCGAAACAAACCTCCCCGTAAAAAAAGAGAGCGTCTTCACGCTCTCTCTGAAACCATAGAGGTCGGACTATGCCATAACCTCGGAATTTACGCTATCTCGGGCATACTCGATGCCCTTGTCGATGGCCAGCTTGTTCATGTCAAAGAACTTTTCCTTGCCATGTTCCTTCAGGGCCTGGAGAAGCGAAGCCATGGGGATGACCCCGGTCTTGTCCACCAAAGCTCCAAGAAGAATCATGTTGGCAATGGTCTTGAATCCAATGGCCTCTGCTTCGTCCTGGGCGGGAATTCGGATGACGGTGACGTCGGTACGGGTGACTTCCCGGTTTACCAGGTTGGAATCCAGAATGATGGTTCCTCCGCTTTTCACAGTGGTCTCAAACTTGTCCAAAGAAGGACGGTTCATGACCACCAGGGTATCCGGTGCTGTCACAATGGGGGCACCAATTTCCTCATCGGAGAGAATCACGGAGCAGTTGGCCGTTCCTCCGCGCATTTCCGGACCATAGCTGGGGCACCAGGAGACATTGAGGTTCTCCACCATGCCGCCAAAGGCCAGAAACTTGCCCATGGACAGGATGCCCTGTCCGCCGAAGCCTGCAAAGATGATTTCGTGTGTCATCATTTCGCCTCCTCTACGCTGAGATCCTTCTTTACGCCCAGGGGGTAATAAGGAATCATATTATCCCGAAGCCACTGGAGGCTTTCCTCCGTGCTCAGTCCCCAGTTGGTGGGACAGATGGAGAGCACTTCCACCAGGTTGAAGCCCTTGCCGTCCACGGCATTCTGGAAGGCCTTCTTGATGGCTTTCTTGGCCTTGGCCACGGCAGCCACCTTATCCACGGAGACACGCTCAATATAGTAGGAGCCATCCAGCTGGGCGACCATTTCCGAGAAGCGGATGGGGTAGCCCTGGATATTGACATCGCGACCGTAGGGTGAGGTTTCCGTCTTCTGTCCCGGCAGGGTGGTGGGGGCCATCTGGCCGCCAGTCATGCCGTAGATGCAGTTGTTCACGAAGATCGTCACGATCTTTTCCCCGCGGGCAGCCACATGGACCGCTTCCGCAGTGCCGATGGCGGCCAGGTCGCCGTCGCCCTGGTAGGTGAAGACGATCTTGTCGGGATTGGCCCGCTTGATGCCCGTGGCCACTGCCGGAGCCCGGCCGTGGGCAGCTTCAAACATATCGCAGGCAAAGTATTCATAAGCCAGCACCGAGCAGCCCACAGGGGCCACTCCGATGGTCTTGTCCACGATGTTCAGTTCCTCCAGCACCTCGCCGATGAGCCGGTGAATGATGCCATGGGTGCATCCCGGACAATAATGGGTGGGGACATCCAGCAGCCCCTTGGTGGGCTGGAAGAGAATTGTTCGTTCCTGCTGTTCCATTACTGATTCCCTCCCCTGATTTCCATGACTTTATTCAGAATTTCCTCGGGTGACGGCACCATGCCGCCGGAGCGGCCGTAGAAATGCACAGGCTTTCTACCGTTCACTGCCAGCTTCGCATCCTGCACCATTTGTCCTTCGCTCATTTCCACCACCAGGTACCCTAGTTTCGTTTTGTCCAGGGTTTCCTCAAAGGCCTGGTCCGGATAGGGCCAGAGGGTGATGGGACGGATGAGACCCAGGTTCACGCCCTTGGCCTTGGCCAGCTTAATGACGTTCTTGCAGATTCTGGCCGTGGTGCCATAGGCCACCAGGATCAGTTCTGCGTCCTCGGTGTTCATCAGTTCATAGCGAACTTCGTTCTTCTTGATCTCCCTGAACTTTTCCTGGAGCTTGCGGTTATGTCCTTCCAGGGCATCGCTCTTCAGGAAAAGGGAGTTGATGACATTATGCTGGGCTCGGCCATTTCTTCCATTGGCTGCCCAGGTTTTCTCCGGCAGGGCTCTGCCGCTTCTTTCCTTGAATTCCACCGGTTCCATCATCTGACCCAGCATACCGTCGCCCATGACCATGACCGGCGTGCGGTACTGATCGGCCACGTCGAAGGCTTCCTGAATGAGGTCCACCATCTCCTGGATGGAGGAAGGTGCATAGACGGGCATGTTGAAATCTCCATGACCCGGTGCCTTCGTCGCCTGGAAGTAGTCGGACTGGGCAGGCTGAATTCCGCCAAGGCCTGGGCCTCCGCGGACGATATTGATGATGAGACAGGGCAGTTCCGCTCCAGCGATGTAGGAGATTCCCTCAGCCTTCAGGCTGAGTCCTGGAGAAGAGGAACTGGTCATGCAGCGGACACCGGTGCCGGCGGCGCCGTACACCATGTTGATGGCCGCAATTTCGCTTTCCGCCTGCAGAAAAACACGGTTCAGCAGGGGCATTTTCTTGGCCATATAGGCCGCCACTTCGGTCTGTGGCGTGATGGGATAGCCGAAGAAACACTGGCAGTTGGCCCGGATGGCCGCCTCGCCGATGGCTTCGTTGCCTTTCATAAGTACCTTTTCGCTCATCTTTTCTCCCCCTTATTTATACACGGTGATGACGAGATCCGGACACATCCTGCCGCAGGAGGTGCAGCCAATGCACTTGTCCATGAGCTCTGTCGGAATCCCTGCTGGGCGATACCCTTTTTCATTGATCCGGTCCGTGAAGCTGATGATCTTCACCGGACAGGCAATGACGCACTGGCCACAGCTTTTGCACCGTTCTTCCCTGAATACAACTTTTGGCATGTGTTTTCCCCCTTCTTTTAGCTCCATGGCTTCTTCATGAAAATGTCGATGGGCAGAAGCTCTCCCAGGGTTTTTCCCTGAAGATCCTCCGCCAGATCCCGCCGAGCCACCGTATAACGGTGAACCAGGCCCAGCTCCTGGGCCAGGCTGTGAACGACGGCATCCCCTTTCAGGACGTCCTCCACTGTGGTTTCGTCGGAAAGATTGGTATTGGCGATGAGATGGGTCACCTTCAGCCGGGCCGAACGCTCAATGCTCAAGATGTACTCCCGGATGCCCTTTTCATCAGGCGTCAGCGGCCTTGCGGTATTCACCACAAAGTAGAGACTGTAGGGTGTCTTTTGGAAATCCGCCCGGTACTGCCCCAGGACCAGGGCTCCCTGGTCGTCGCCGCCGATGTCCAGAAGAAAATTCGTGTCATGCCGCACAAAGATGCTGCTGACTTCTCCCGGCACCACCATGAGCTCCGCATTGGACCATTCCGGCTTTGCCGAGATGACCTCAATGTTCTCTCTGGCCAGATCTTCCTTCAGATCCCGGATACAGAAGTAGGGATTGACAATGTCGATGTCCACGATGCCGACCTTTTTCCCCTCCTGCCGAAGCTTTCGGGCCAAATTGATCGTGATCTCCGACTTTCCGCTGCCGAAATGGCCGGTGATGATGGTGATCCGTTCCAAGGGCATACCTCCTGACTTTATGGTCTTACTTCTATTCTAGTCGAAAACCCGCCAGGAATCGAATTTCCAGATTCATGACAAAATCCGGCTTCTCACCGAAGTTTAATGAATTGTTGGATTTCTGTGCAGAAATTTGTCAATCCATCTGGGGTTTTACTGCGAATAAATGCTGAATACCTTTACAATTCAAGAATTTTTCGGATTTGGCAATTATTTTGCACTGCCGTAGACCCGGGCTTCTTCCTCCCCGTGGAGCACACGGCTGGCCGCTTCGGCCAGGGCCAGAAGCTCATCTTCGCCGGGGTAGATCACGACGGGCGCCAGGAAGGCCACCCTTTCTTTAAGAAGTCCCACCATGACGGGAGAATAGGCGATGCCGCCGGTAATGAGGATGGCATCGATCTTGCCCTTCAGCACCGTGGCCGCCCCGCCGATTTCCTTGGCGATCTGGTAGGCCATGGCCTCATAAATGAGCTTGGCTTCCGCATCCCCCCGATTCATGCGCTCTTCCACCACCCGGGCATCATTGGTGCCTAAGTAGGAGACGAATCCGCCTTTGCCTGTGATCATCTTGAGGATCTCCCCCTTGGTGTATTTGCCGCTGAAGCAAAGCTCCACCAAGGGTCTCACGGGGAGCGAGCCGGAGCGCTCCGGGGAGAAGGGGCCTTCCCCGTTCAGCGCGTTATTCACATCCACCACGCGGCCCTTTGCATGGACACCGATGCTGATGCCGCCCCCCAGATGGACCACGATGAGGTTGAGGTTCTGGTAGTTTTCCCCCTTTTCCTTGGCGTAGCGCTTGGCCACGGCCTTCTGGTTCAGGGCATGGAAAATGCTGATCTTCTCCAGTTCTTTCAGTCCGGAGATCCGGGCGATGTCCTCCAGCTCATCCACCACCACGGGATCGGCGATGAAGGCCTCCTTGCCATACTCCTCCCCCAGGGCATGGGCGATGAGGGCGCCCAGGTTTGAGGCATGCTCGCCCCGGGCACTTTCCTGCAGGTCTTTCAGCATGGCTTCATTGACCCGATAGGTGCCGCTTTCCATGGGACGAAGAAGTCCCCCGCGGCCCACATAGGCGTCGAAGGCCTCCAGGGGCATGCCATTTTCCCGGAGGATTCGTTTGATTTCCTCGGTACGCCAGGCCAGCTGATCGATGACCTTCTCGTAGGCACCAAGAAGCTCCGCCTCATGGCGCAGGGTGAAGGACTTCACCTCCAGGGCATCCTCGTAGACACCGATTTTTGTGGATGTGGATCCGGGATTGATGATGAGTAATCTGCTCATTTTGCCTCCTTCTGGTTCTTCGCGGCATGAAGCACCGCCATGGCGATGGAATTGACCTTGCTTTCAAAATGGTCTGCCCGGGAGGTGACCACCACCGGCGCCTTGGCGCCCAGGAGGACCCCGCCGGACTTGCTGGCGGTGGTATAGGTGAGGGCTTTGTAGAGCACATTGCCCGCCTCGATATTGGGCATGAGGAGAATGTCCGCATAGCCGGCCACGGGGCTCTTAATTCCCTTATGTTCTGCTGCTTCCACACTGAGGGCGTTGTCCAGGGCTAAGGGCCCGTCCACCAGGCAGCCCTTGATCTGTCCCCGGTCATTCATCTTCGCCAGCATGGCAGCATCGATGGTGGCGGGCATGGCGTCATTCACCACTTCCACGGCGCAGATCACCGCCACTTTGGGCACGGGAATGTCCAGGCTCTGGACAAAGGCCACGGCATTGCTGAGGATCCCCTGCTTTTCCTTCAGCGCCGGATAGGTATTCATGGCTGCATCGGTGACAAAGAGGAGACGGTCATAGTCCGGCAGCTCAAAGGCCGCCACATGGCTGATGAGGCTGCCCGAGGGCAATCCCCGTTCCTTGTCCAGCACGGCTTTTAACAGGGACTTGGTGTCCACCATGCCCTTCATAAGGATATCGGCTTTGTGGTTTCGCACCAGTTCCGCAGCCACCTTGGCTGCCTCGGCGGGATCCTTTTCCGCTACGATGGGAAAGGCCTTCGCCTGGCCCAGGACTTCCAGCAGGGCTTCAATCTTCTCCGGATCCCCCACGAGAATGGCCTCGCAGAGGCCCAGCTCCTTGGCCTTCAACACGGCGTGGAGGACCGGCTCGTCCTCTGCTGCCGCCACGGCCAGAATCTTCTTTTCCCCCAGGAGGGTCACCTGCTGGTAGATTTCCTCAAAACTCTTCATTTCAATACTTCCTCCTCATAGCTTAGCGCCTCCTCTTCTCCGCTGAGGACACGGCGCACCCCCTCATAGAGGGCTTTCATCTCATATTCCCCCGGGACCACAAAGACCGGGGCGATAAATTCCACATACTCCCGGATCATTCCGGTCATCATGGTGGAGTAGGCCAAGCCTCCCGTGATGAGGATGGCTTTCACCTTCCCCTTGAGGACAGCAGCGCTGGCGCCGATTTCCTTGGCGATCTGGTAGGCCATGGCCTCATAGACCTTCTGGGCATACTCGTCCCCATCATGGATTCGCCGCTCCACCACTCGGGCATCGCTGGTCCCCAGATGGGACACGAGGCCCCCATTGCGCTGCAGGAGCTTCAGAAGCGCCCGCAGGTCGTATTCCCCGGAATAGGCATACTTTAAGAGGATGCCGTGGGGGAGCGTCCCGGCTCGCTCGGGGCTAAAAGGACCGCCGTGGTTGGCATTATTCACATCGATGAGCCTTCCCTTTTCCACAGGCCCGATGGAGAAGCCTCCCCCCAGATGGGCCACAATAAAGTTATCCTGCATGAAGTCAAAGTTCTGTTCTCGGCAGATTTTCCGCACCACGCCCTTCATGTTCAGGTAATGGGCAAGGGATCCCCGCTCCTCCCCCTTGAGGCCGGTGAACCGGGCCAAATCCCCCAGTTCGTCACAGGACACCGGGTCCACGATGTAGGCATTCACGCCGGCATCATCGGCAATTTCCTTGGCCAGGATAGCCCCCAGGTTGGCCGCATGTTCGCCCTGAACCGCCTCCCGCAGATCATCCAGCATCGATTCCGTCACGAGATAGGTGCCGCCCCGGATGGGCCGAAGAAGTCCTCCCCGTCCAGCCACTGCGGCAATGTCTTCCTTCCGGATGCCCCGGTCCCGAAGGGCCTGGACGATGGCATTCTTTCGCAGGGGCGCCTGATCAAGTATCCGGTCAAAGCCTTTAATTTCCTCACTGGGATGCTCCACCATGGTGGTGTGAATCTCCACCGAGGCCGTGCTGTAAATGGCGACTTTTGTGGATGTAGATCCAGGATTAATCACAAGGACATATTTCAAAGCAGTTCCCTCCTCCATAATTCTGTCACTTTCATCATAGCAGAAACCCGGGGAGGTTGAAAACACCCCTTTTAAACGTTTTCACCCTGCGGAGGACTGTACGCCATGGAAATACGGCCATGAAAAAAAGGATGGAAACTCCATCCTCTGATCTTTATCGGTGCCAGGGCCTATACGTGGCAATGACGGCTTCTGCCACTTTCATGCCATCCACGGCGGAAGAGATGATTCCTCCGGCATAGCCGGCGCCCTCGCCCGTGGGATAGACCCCACGTATGGAGGTACTCTCCAGCTCCGGGGTCCGAAGAATCCGTACCGGAGCGGAGGTTCGGGTTTCCACGCCGGTGAGGATGGCGCCTCGGTGGGCAAAGCCCTGAATCTTGCGGTCGAACTGCAGCAGGCCGTCCCGCAGTCCCTGGGCGACCACCGGGGGAAGAATCCCGTGAAGGTCCGTCAGGGTGATGCCGGGAGTGTAGGTGGGAAGGACCTCACCCAAAGTTTTCGAGGCCTTTCTTTCCAGGAAATCCTCCGCCTTCTGGCAGGGGGCAAAGTAGGGGCTTTCTCCCGCCTGGTAGGCTCTTCGCTCCAGATCCCGCTGGAAGCGAATCCCATCTAAGGGGTGATCCCCGTAGTCAGCAGGGTTCACCGCCACCACCAGGGCCGAATTGGCGTTTTTCCCGTCACGGGCATGGTAACTCATGCCGTTGACCGCAAGAAGCCCCTCTTCGCTGGCTGCCGGGACCACAATCCCGCCGGGGCACATGCAGAAGCTGTAGACGCCCCGGCCATCGGCGGCTTTCGCCGTGAGGGTATATTCCGCCGCCCGGAGGGCCGGATGTCCGGCGAACCGGCCATACTGGCTTTCATTGATGTGCTGCTGGGCATTTTCAATGCGCACGCCCACGGCCATGGATTTGGCGATCATGTCAAATCCCCGGTCAAAGAGCATGGCATAGGTGTCCCGGGCGCTGTGGCCCAGGGCCAGAAGAAGAACGCTGCAGGGAATGACCTCACCGCCGGCGGTGACGGAGACCACCTTTCCGGCTTTTACCTGAACATCCGTGACCTTGGTCGAAAAGCGCACTTCCCCGCCCAGGGCGATGATTTCATGGCGGATGTTCTTCACCACCCCTTTCAGAAGATCCGTGCCCACATGGGGCTTGTTGAGGTAGCGGATTTCCTCCGGAGCACCGGCCTCCACTAGGGCCTCCAGAATCTCCTTTACCCGAGGATCCTTGATCCGCGTGGTAAGCTTGCCGTCGGAATAGGCCCCGGCTCCCCCTTCCCCGAACTGAATGTTCGACTCGGGATTGAGCTTGCCCAAGGCCATGAATTCATCCACAGCCCGGTCCCGGGCATCCACATCTTGTCCCCGTTCCAGGACGAGGGGAGCATATCCTGCCCGGGCCAGGGTGAGGGCGGCAAAGAGCCCCGCAGGCCCCAGGCCCACCACCACGGGACGGTGGGGAAGATCCTCTATACCCGGTACGGGTAGGGTCCGGAGGGTTTCCTCCTCTCGGAGGATCTGGGGGTTTTTGTTCTTTCGGAGGATGAGCTCCTCCTTCTCCGTTTCCACGGCGATGCTGAGGACGAACTTCACGTCATCCTTTCGGGCATCCACCGACTCCTTGAGGATTTTCCAGGAGCGAAGATCCGATGGTTTGATCCGAAGCAGCTGGGCTATTTTTTCCGGAAGCTGGGTCCGGCTTTCCTCCAGCTGCAGTTCCACTTTATTAATTCTTATCATAATTTACTCCATAAAAGGAAGCCCCGGAGGGCTTCCATGCTGTCGCTAAGGTTCAGGGGGCGTCGTCTTCACCTGGATGGTGATGGAGATGACCTGGGGCGAATAGGAATCCAGAACGAGACCCACGGGAAGAACGATCCTGGGGCTGAGCTCGTACTGGCCCGGCGCAAGATTGGAAAGATCCAGCTCCGCGGTGAGGACATCTTCCGTCACCTCCAGGAGTTTGGACTCGGGACCGCTGAGGACGATGTTGATGGAACTGGTGCTGAGGACCACTTCCAGCCCTTCGCCCAGCCCAAGGGTAGTGATTTTCTTGGACACGGTCTTGGAGCCAAAGACCTCCACTTCTGCATTCACCGTCACATTGCTCACCCCGTTGACGGCGGTGATGCCGTCAGGCAGAATGATGCTCTGAAGAAGCGCCTTGGTCTCCGTGATGGTGCGAAGGAGAATCTTTTCCGTATCGATCTTGGTGATCTGGTCCAGGAGGTTATCCGGACCCGCAATGACGATCTCCTGGGGGGTCACCGTGAGGCTCTTCAGTTCGAGCCCTTCATTGACGGTGCCTTCCGTGACCACATTGAGGGGAACGGTCTTTGTCCTGTAGACGAGGACATTGACTTCCACATAGAGGGGGCTGATGACAACATTGCTCACCGTATTGCCGTTTTCATCCACGGGGGTTAGCGCCACAATCTCCTTATAGTTTTCCTGAAGATTTTCCTTGGTTCCCCGAGCCACCAGGCTGGTGACCTTATTGACGTACTCCGCTGGTCCCTTCACGGTAGCTGCCGTGGGATTGATGGTGACGCCGGCGACAAAATGGCCGGTTCCTGGCGATGCGGCATACTCCGACACGATCTTGACTTCCCGTTCCAGATAGTTGTCCAGGTAGATTTTGGCCTTGACGCTGCTGCTGGGCGTGATGTCGAGGCCCGACGGGTAGGAGGTGATTTCAATGGGAATCTCGTTTTCCCCTTTTTTCAGGGCGAGCTCATCCAGATTGGCCACCACCCGGAAATTGCTGGCCACGGTGCGGTAAACCTCCGATGCTGGTCCTTTCACCGTCAGGGTCACCATGACCTCCTGATTGGGCAAGAGCGCCAGATTCTGCTCGGAGATATTCTCCAGGTTTTCCAGCCGCACAGGGACATTATACACCTTCATGGTCTTGGTGGGATTTTCCACATTGATGATGTAGACCCAAAGGGCAAAGGACAGGATAAGACTGAACACCTTCAGGAGGATGTCCGATCGCTTCTCTTTAGCCATGCTTCGATCCTCTCCTTCCAGGTCAGTTTCTTTTCAATTTTGCTGCTGAGAATCTTGATGAGGATTTTCTGCAGACGGTCTTTGTCATAGTTTCTTACCAGCTTCCCATTAAGGGCCAGGGAGATGGTCCCGGTCTCTTCCGATACGATGAGCACCAGGGCATCGGAGACTTCGCTGAGGCCTAGAGCGGCCCGATGGCGGGTGCCCAGCTTCTTGCTGATGTCCTTGTTGGCGGTGAGGGGAAGCACGCATCCCGAAGACAGGATCCGGTCGCCCCGGATGATGGTCGCTCCGTCATGGAGCGGGGTGTTGGGCACAAAGATATTTTCCAAAATAGCCGTGGATACCAGGGCATCGATGCGGGTGCCCGTTTCACTGATATCGCCCAGTCCCGTATCCTGCTCAATGGCGATGAGGGCACCGGTCTTCGTCTGGCTGAGGTTATCCACCGCCGTGACGATTTCACCCACCACTTTTCCCAAAAGATCCGTGTCCCGGAGGACCCGCCGATCACTGAAGGCGGAGCGTCCAATATGCTCCAGCATCCGCCGGATTTCCGGCTGGAAGATGATGATCATAGACAAGACGCCGATGGTGATGGTTTTGGAGATGATGGTGTAGACCATGGTCAGGTTGAAAATATAGCTCACGGGAATGAGGAGCAGAATGAGGATGATGCCGCGAAGAAGAAGCTCGGCCCGGGTCTCGATGATCAGCTTGTAGGTCCGATAAATCAGGTACGCCACAATGAGGATGTCGACCACCGACGACACATTGATGTTCTTCACCGTATTCATAATGGTATTGAGCGTTTCCACGACGATCACCTCCCCGCTGTAAATTGTCTTGCATATTCTAAATTATACAGTATATCCGCCGTTCTTTGTCCAAAAATTTGCGGAATTTCCCGGGATTCTTGCCAAAATGCCCATAAAAAGAATCCCCAGGATAGTTCCTGCGGATTCTTGTGTCTACTTGTTCTTTTCGATGAACTGTCTCAGCTCTTCTTTGGGTCTGAAACCCACCAGCTGTCCCACGGGAACGCCCTGCTTGAACGCCAGGAGCGTCGGGATGCTGGCTACGCGGTACTTGGCAGCCTGCTGGGGATTGTTGTCCACATTGAGCTTCACAAACTTTACCTCGGGCATTTCCGAAGCCAGTTCCTCAAAGAGGGGAGCCAGCATTTTGCAGGGTCCGCACCAGGGAGCCCAGAAATCCACCAATACCAGTTCACTTGCGGAAAGCACCTCTTCTTCAAAGGTCAGTCCGGTTACTTCCTTAATCATCTATCTTCCTCCTCACAACGTTATAGTTCTCATTATACACAATCTCGACAGATTTTGTAGGGTGCCTTTGTAAATTCCACATACCCCAAAGAGGTATCACAAAATTTATGGCCAAGGGCTCCATTTCCCCGAAATCTCACTCTAAACGTTTACATCATCCCCGGAGGAACCCGCAGGTTCCCGCCTGGAATCAGGCGTTTCTTTGCAGCCACTCGTCGGCCTGAACCTTGAGGATCTGCTGGATGTTCTCCACCGGATAGGGACTTTCGGATCCGCCGCGTTGTACCAGGACATAACGGTTGTTCCGGGTCCGGAAGAGAATTTCCTCGAAGCCCCGGGGATCGCCGTAATAGCTCGTGGCCACCCGTTTGATCTCCAGTGCCTGGGTGAGATTGGGAAGTTTCTTTTCTGCCATGTGCATTCTCCTTTCATCCGTTTCCCCGTCCATTATACCATTCATCCCTAAAATCTTCAAAAGTCCCTGCCTCCCAGGGAGAGTCTACCCTTGCCAAAGGGGCCTACATCGTCGAAAAAGAGCGGATGCACCGGCATCCGCTCTCTAATTAAGCTTGGTTATTCCTGTTCGAGGATGATCTGCTTTGCCCGAAGAATGGAGGACGCGGACATGGAGAATTCATCCAGTCCATAGGCCACCAGGGTGGCAATGGCGGTTTCGTCACCGGCCATTTCGCCGCACATTCCACACCATTTTCCCTGGGAGTGGGCGCCGTCGATGGTCATCTTGATGAGACGCAGCACAGCGGGGTGCATGGGGTTGTAGAGGTAGGATACCTTCTCGCTCATGCGGTCTGCCGCCAGGGTGTACTGGATGAGGTCATTGGTGCCGATGGAGAAGAAGTCCACATACTTGGCCAGTTCATCGGCCATGACGGCGGCGGAGGGAATCTCCACCATGATGCCCCATTCAATGGATTCACTGACCTTATGGCCCTCAGCCAAAAGCTCCTGGGTGCATTCCTCCACCAGTTCCTTGGACTTCAGGAACTCGTCCAGGGAGGATACCATGGGGAACATGACCTTGAGGTTTCCGTATACGGAGGCTCTTAGCAGCGCTCTCAACTGGATCTTGAAGAGGTCGGTGCGGTCCAGGCAGAGACGGATGGCCCGATAGCCCAGGAAGGGATTCATCTCGTTGGGCATGACCAGATAGGGCAGCTGCTTGTCGCCACCGATATCCAGGGTACGGATGACCACAGGCTTGCCTTCCATCTTGTCCAGGACGTATTTGTAGGATTCGAACTGCTCGTCTTCTGTAGGCATCTCTTCCCGGTCCATGTAGAGGAACTCGGTACGGAAGAGTCCGATGCCGTCGGCTCCGTTTTCAATCACCTTGTGGACATCTTCAGGCTTGCCGATATTTCCAGCCACGTCGATGCGCTTGCCGGACTTGGTACGGGCTTCGGTATCCACGAGCTTCTTCAGCTCCTCTTTTTCCTTGTTGTAGGCTTCCTGAAGCAGGACATACTTGGTCACAGTCTCATGATCGGGATCCACGATGACCTTGCCTTCAATGCCGTCCACGATGAGGATGTCCCCATTGGAGACAGTCTCGGTGATGTCGCCCAGACCCACCACGGCAGGAATCTCCAGGGTTCTGGCCATGATGGCGCTGTGGGAGGTTCTTCCGCCGATATTCGTCAGGAAGGCGATAACTTTGGAGCGATCCAGCTGTGCGGTGTCGGAAGGGGTCAGATCATGGGCGATGACGATGGTGTTGGTGTCTTCAATGTTGAAGCTGTCGTCAATGCCAGCCAGATTGTTCATGAGACGCTTGGCCACGTCCTTGATGTCTGCGGCACGTTCGCGCATGTACTCATCATCCATGGACTCGAAGATCGCCACGTAGCTGTCCATGATATCCTGAGTGGCCTTCAGTGCGTTCTTTCCGCCTTCGATCTCGCTGGCAATGGCCCCAATGAATTCCGGATCATCAAAGAGCATGAGGTGGGCGTCAAAGACCATGGCTTTTTCTTCACCCATGGATTCCAGCGCTTTTTTCCTCACTTTTTCCAGCTGCTTTTTGGACTGCTCTGCAGCTTTGTGCAGCAGTTCCTTTTCCGCCAGGAGATCCTTTGGCGTGTCAGAAGTGATGTGGAGCTCCACATGTTTCTTGATGTACGCTTGTCCGATGGCATAACCTCTTGATGCTGGTATTCCGATTTTCATTTTTTCCCTCCAAATTTAAATTGCTGTCTGATTCAAGGCAGTTCACGGCCGTCCTAGGGCTGGATTTTCTTCTCCAGATAGCCGGTGACGTGCTCCTCAATAAAGGCAATAAGTTCTTCTTGGGTGTGCCGCTTTTCCCGGGTACAGACCGATGCAGGCTCTTTACAGAGAAAACAGGTGCGGGGCTCATAGGAGAGCTCCATGCGGCTGATGGGGTATTCCTCATCCACATCGAAGACATCGATGTCCGCAAACCGTCCCAGGTCATGGTGCTGTTCCAGGTAGATCGTGTTTTCCTTCAGGGTGGGAGCATCCCCCTTCACCACGTAGAAAATGGTGGGGCCTTCCGGGGTTTCACAAGGTTCTTTCTTGACGACCTTGTTTTTCATGATGGCTTCAAAGGCCTCTGCGACTTCGGCAATGACCGAACGGGTGATGGCATTGCTTTTGTTCATTCCGGGGTAATTGACCCGGAGTGTGATCACGGGCTGCTGAAAGGTCCGGTGCAGACGGATGATGGTCTCACACTTCTTTACCCGGTACTTCATCAGCTCTTCAAAGAGTTCCGACTTCTGTGTTCTCGTCGTGTTCAAGTTCCCCATGATGAGGGGGTTTTCCTTCGTTCTCTGATTTTCCAAATGATCCCTTCTCCTTGCTTTCTTTCGGGACAGCGCTCGGTAAACCTCGCTGAGCGAATTTACCAAAGTTCAGTCCTGCGATCGGTTTGACATCTCGACGAACAAGTACTGCCTGGGCTTCCTTCCCCCCGGTGGAAGCTTGGATGTTTCTGGGTGATCCCTTCCCAAAATTCTCAAAAGAACTCACGGAACGGATGACCTTTAGATGACGAAAAATACGGTATTCGGACGCGCAAAAATGCGGCATAATTTGCCGTCCGTGCTTGCTTCCCAACGGATCACCTTGAGCCGGAATGGGTTTAACTTTCCCCCCCAAATCCCGTTGTATTTTCACTGCATTTTTCATTCCCTATTATAACACAAACCCGTAAACCCGCATGAACGGATTTGGGGAAAAAGAAAAAACGCCAAGAGAACCAAAATGTCCCCCCGGCGATTTTGTGCAAATAACCCCAATTTAGTTGTCTTTAGTGTACCGCAGCGTCGGGGGATAATCAAGAAATTCCTGAAGAACTTCCCTACGATAAAGAAATATAAGGAAGTAGTATACTTGCTACTTCTTCAACATTATCCAAATCCGCAGGCAAAGAGACTCGAATCGTTGAAGTACTATCAGCTAAATCTAACGCTTCCAATACATGACTTTTTTCACCGATACTACAAGCACTTCCAGTACTAATAGCTATTTGATTTGAAATTTGCTTGCACAGCAACTCATTATTAATACCTGGTATTGATATGCTCAGTAAACCAGGTATTTTATTTATCTGATCTCCGTTAAATTTGACGCCAGGACATTTGCTAACTAGAATTTCTTTAAACTTTTTTTCAAGCTGGAGTAATCTCATATTATTTTCCTTTAAGTTTGCCTTAGCCATTTCACAAGCCTTAGCAAACCCGACTATATTATGCATACCTTGAGTTCCAGATCGCATTTTATACTCTTGATCCCCTCCATCCATTAATGAAGGAATTCTTCGACGTAATCCTAGATCGTCTGGACCTACGAACACAGCTCCCACCCCTTTGGGGCCGCCAATTTTATGTGCCGATATAGATAAGAAATCAAGGCTAGTTTTCTTCAAGTCTATCTCAATTTTACCCACAACTTGAGTCGCATCTGTATGAAATAAAACACCACGTTCATGACAAATACGAGAAATTTGCTCTACGTCGTTTACTACACCTATTTCATTATTTCCCCACATCAAGGACACCATTAAAGTGCTTTCATTGATCAAGCTAATTAACTCATTCAGGTCTATATGTCCTTCAGAGTTCACACTTAAGTAAGAGACTTTAGTTCCTAATCTCTCTAAATGTCTACATGTTTCAATGATTGACTTATGTTCAATTTTTGAAGTGATAATATGATTACCCTTGTTTCGATATTTTTCTACTACACCCTTAAGTACGAAATTATTGCTTTCAGTTGAACCACTAGTGAATAGAATAAATTCAGGATCGCAGTTCAGTAAATCAGCAACACACTTTCTTGATTCCTTTAATGCGCTAGAGGCCGACATAGCTTGAGGATAATATTTACTTGACGGATTCCCATAATCCGTTTGCAAATATTTTATCATGACACTGATTACTTCCGGATGAAGTGGTGTAGTTGCAGCATGGTCCAGATAATACATTAAATCGTTCCTCCCCTAGCCACCATTTCATAAAGCAATTTATCAAAACTACCCACTAGTTTTATTTCGTTTTCTAAAATTCGCAATCCTTTCTCTATGTGTGCTTTTAAGTATAAGCTGAAGTAGTCATCATCGTTGATTTGCCTATTTTCTCTGCTTTTAATTAATTCTCGAAACAATACATCATACTCACCGGTTAATGTATAGCGTTGAAATTCAATACCCTTATTATCCATTTCAAAATCAAGAGGGCCATCATCTTTCAAAGAAAATATCAAGGCATACCTACAAATAATGTTGGGCGTCAAACCAAAGTTATTAGAAATTCCTCTCAATAAAACTTCTGCATCTTTTGACAAATTCATTTTGTACTTCATGATATCATCTCAATTCTATTATAGTCTTTACTTAAATCGATTGAATAAATTGTGTTAATTAAATCATTTAAGGTTTCTGATTTTATGTTTTCAAGTTCAGAATCTGTTGCTAGAATGATAACTTGGTCCGGACAGCTAGCAATAAATTTTGACATAACTTCTTGTTGATGATTCTTATCCAACCGACCAAATAGTGTGTCAAATATCATGGGTGTGCTTCTCTCTGAAACCTTGAATAATGCATAAATGATAGATAAAACAAATAGCTGCTTTTCACCTGAAGAAAGGTTTGAAACTAACATTTTGTTTCCATCCCCTGTAACTAGGAAGACCCCTTCTGAATTTATTTTGATATCTTGAATGAATCCTTTTTTCCTAATTAAGGTTTCAAACATTTCTTTTGCATATTTTTCGATGCCGACTATTTTTCGTTGCTTTACTGTTTCAATGTACTTATCAAGTACATATTTCATGTTCCCAACAACATTGTGTACATTTTCTGATTTAATGGCTTTCCAAATTTCTGCATCTAAGACAGCGATTTTCGAACTCAATGTCACAATCTGCTTATCAATACTAAATAGTTTATCATTGTGGAGTTTTATATTGTTCTGTATATTTGATAGTTTGCTCTTCGATTCAAGAAGTTCTTTCACAAGTTTTTCTATTTTTCCTGCATCATAACTTAAAAAACTTTCATTTAAAGATTTTTGATCTTTTTGTAATGCAATATAATTCTCAAAATCCACCTTGATTTCTTCTTTTGATTCAGCCGAAAGTCTAGCAAAAAGAATTTGTAGATCTCTTAGATCTTTCGGATTTAATTCATGTATTATTTTTGTATTTCCAGAAAATCTTTCGTGAACAATATTAAATAAAATATCTAATTGTATAATATCTAAGTTTAACTTATTGCTTTCTGAAATGTATTTTTTAAGATTATCATCAAATGTGCTTTTTATTATCCTTGAAATGTTATTTTCTTCCTCTTTCGAGAGTTGATTCGATAGTTGATCAATTTCTTTTTCTAGTAATATTAAGGGTAAGATTTCCGTAATGTTCTTGTTGATTTTTTTCTTAAGATCACGCAGTTCATAATTCTTCTGTTGTATTTGTTGAGGTAAATTTTCATCTGATTCGGTAATTTCTTTTGAAATACTATTTATTTGATCTTTCATTAAGTGTTCGTCTTCAGTCAATTTCCCTACTTCATTATTAAGTGACGATTTTGTGCTCTTAATGTTTTCAAGTAATTCAATGCAATAATTTTTTTCATTCTTCAAATCATCCAATTTTTTATTGTTATGTTTTTTCACTGCATAAGTTTCTAAATCATTCTTTAATGTTTTGAACAAGTCGATATTCATTGATGATTCTATCAAGGAGTATAGATCTGTACTAAAAAAACTTAGTTGATCGATTTTTTCCCCGTCTAGATAAAAAAGTTCAAATAATTCCAGTGGATACAGCCTGTACAAAATATCAAAAAACTCATCAATTTCAATCATTGATAACCTTTGACCGTTGCATAACATACTAGTCTCTTCTACAACTTTACTATTGTTCCATTTCCAGGAACGGTTGATAATCATTGTTCCGCTAAATTTTTGCAAATTTGCTGTAAGTGCAATTTCAACAAAATACCTTGAAGATGGATTCTTTAGTGCATCTTTGTTCAAGACATTGCTTATGAAATTTACATATTTGGCATTCTCACTCTTCCTACTACCGTAGATCATCGATCCGTACAACGCAGTTTTTATTGAGTTTAAGAGTGTAGTTTTACCGGAACCGTTTTTCCCTTTAAATAGTGTTACTTTCTTTTTCTGGTCATAATTAAACTGAAATTCGCATAAGTCTTTATATATCCCGAAGTTTTCAATTGTCACCTTCGTTATTCTCATTATGTCCTCCTTGGTAGATTACTGCCAACTCTTCATGCACAATATCTCGACTTAGAATTTTATCAATAGATGCAATTATTCCAGGTCGATGTTTTAATCCTACATGCTTATTTTCTAGAGCAATGAGGGACTTAAGAATATCTTCATTCACCTCATTTTCTTCGCAAAGTGATTCCAAAAGCTCTTGATCATCTTTGCTAATAAAAGGTTGATTAACATATCCTTCAAAATATGGTTTTTTTGTCACCTCCTCATATATTGTAGGGAGCGTATCATTCCAGTCGCCTTCTTCAATCCATTGGGCTCTAATAATCTCCATTTCTTCATATGTGATTAAGTGTTGGTAATCATCTTTGCTTAAAGAAAATCTTTTGTCTTCCGATTCTTTAATTGCTTTGTTGAAGTTTACTTCAGTCTCCAACAATTCACGGAACAATTTCTTCCTGCCTTGAACGCTAAAAGGTCCTAACCCCCGCCTATCTTTTGCGTCACCTAAAAAATAAATCGATCCGTTCATTCGATAGTTTTGACGATACTCTGCCCTATCTCTTATATCTGTTAGATGGTTTCTGAATTTTAAAAGTGGTCTCAGTTCATCATACTCGTTTTGTATAAATCCCGACAATGATTTATCTTTTGAAACAACTGTGCAAACCCAACAGCCAAATCTACTCTGACCACAAGATGGAGCATTTACATCTTGTTGGATAGGACACTCAGACTCATCAGATGCATCTCTATATAATGATAAAAGTAGGTTATTATCGAAACCCCATGGACTTGTAGAATTCAATAAGCAAGCCCATACATCATCATTCGAAAGAATTTCAATTGGTGCATATACGTAAGCATTATTATTAGTGGTATGTTTTTTTAAAATTTTACCATCTACTGAATGATTTTCTATGGATTGCCTACGTGAATTACTTTCTGCACTTCTAACACCAAGCACAACTATTGCACTCGTATCATACTCTTTTACGATTTTATCAACAAATTCATCCATAGGCTTTATCTTCATTCGATGAGTACACCATCTAAATTTCTGCCTTGGGGATGGATATCCTTTACCTAAAAGTAATGTCCAAAATGTCTCTGTCATTTTGGGTTGAAGAATTGTTGCTGATAAATTTATCTTTTTTGCTTTCGCATATTTATTTATTAAATCTATGTTTCGTAGGATATAATTTTTAATTAACGGATTTTCGACCATGGTGTCTGTAGATAATATATATATTTTCTTTTGTTTTTTCTCTATAGGCAGCCGTGATATTGCTTCAATAACTAGCATTGTTGTAAGAGTGCTATCTTTACCGCCACTGTAACCAATAACCCACGGTCGTGAATCATTTAAGTAAACTAACTGAATTTCCGTATAAATTTGCTCAAGAACTGTCTCTTTTCCATACTCTGAAATGTAATTTATCGCCATTTATTTCTCCTTCACAAAATCCTGTTCAAGCTTAATCTCAGATGATGATAAACTTAAGCCTACTAACATTTTTATTCTATTGTAGGTTAGCTTTACTTGTCTGTTGGATTTAGTAATTTTCCCATTTGATTGGATACATCTATTTAGCCAATCGTTTCGATTGCTTTTATCCCAATTAATATTATTAAGTCGATGAACATATTTCTTCCAATTATTCAAATTAGTTTCGTAGAGACTATAGCCAAGTAGACCTAGTGATTCTAAAACCACACCATATGTAGAAATACGTGATTGACGAGAGTGAAACGGTGATACTTCTCTTTTTAAGATGCTACTCCATTCGTTAAAGTCTAAACATAATTCATCCCAATAACCAAATGCAAAGTCCACTAATTCCCCATCAAACAATTCAGCATTACCTATAGTATTCATAAATGAGTTATGAAATATACTTAAGATAAATAACTTATTAGACTTTTGAGCTAATGAATTACTACTCATATCAATAAACTGTTTTAAATTAGTATTATGCTCTAAATATTTTTTTGTCAACTCAATCTTAGGGTCTCTATGATTATACAATATGCTTAATGAGCTTGACACATTAACTGCATGATGATTAAGATCTGAAAACATTTGTTGGCTACGTACCAAACCCTTATCCAAAAATAATACTACCGATATTGATTCGTCTTTTAGCTTTGGATTTATTACAATCGCTTCATCTATCGCTGCTTTTCTATGCTGTCCATCATTTATTAGTAGATTACAGTCCATGTCTACTTTCAATATACCTATGTTCTCATTTTCTGTACTTGAGATAAACTCATACTTTCCATCCATAGAAGCTGTAATTGCTGAAAAGACATAATCATTAGGGTTATTTAGCACGTAATCTCTAATTTCAGGGATTCTTTTCTCATTTACAATACGTTGTGCACGATATTCTTCTGGGATTTCATTATTATAAAATGTAAACAACTTACTAAGTAGCCCTAAAGGGCACATTATAGAAAAAAATGCACTTTTCGCTTGATAACCTCTTATTGCTGGAAAGCTGTAAAAGTAATGCATAGAAAAACCACCTTTTTACGTACGTAATTAATTCTATTATACCTTTTTTTGTGTATAAATAAAACAATGAATATGACGTTGTACATAGCATAGCGTAGGTTTTTCAAGAGCCTCTACTGTTAAAGACGCCTTTTAAAGCCCAAAACCTGCTAAGCTTGCCTGTCCGCAAATAGACGGATATTATGACCATAACAACAAAGATCCGAAGGCATCGAACAACTCCTGCCCTGGAATCCACAGGTCCGGAAAGAATGTTCAGTATAACAGTCATACCGGCGACCGTGAGGTCGCCTTCTGTTTTCTCTCTCCAAAATTATCCCATACTTCCCTCGATGGATACACCCATCCGATTAAAGACCGCTTGTTAAAGACGTCTTTTAAAGCCCAAAACCTGCCAAGCTTGCCTGTCCGTAAATAGACGGATATAATGACCATAACA
>NZ_JAGSCS010000018.1 GCF_018128025.1 Proteiniclasticum sediminis
ACGGAATCCCTGGGCATCGCCCTGGAGGAACTGGGTTACCATACGGGCCTGCATTTTGACAAGATCAAGATCGTGGCTGAACACTACAAGCCCATCAAGGAGCAGCTCCGAAAAGACGGCCTCCTGAACCCCAAGGTCATGGACGTGGAGCCGGACACCCTGGTGTACCAGGTGCCGGGCGGCATGCTGTCAAACCTTCTCTCCCAGCTGAAGGACGCCAAGAAGGAACACCTCTATGAGGAAGTTCTCCGGGAAGTCCCCAAGGTTCGGGCAGAGCTCGGCTATCCGCCGCTGGTTACCCCCCTTTCTCAGATGGTGGGCACCCAGGCGGTGATGAATGTCTTAAGCGGAGAACGCTACAAGATGGTCCCCAAGGAAATCAAGGACTACGTCAAGGGTCTCTACGGCACGCCTCCAGGAGAAATCTCCCAGGAGATGAAGGAAAAGATCATCGGCGACGAGGAAGTCTTAACCATGCGTCCGGCGGATCTTCTGAAGCCCGAGATGGAGAACTTCAAAGCGGAACTGGGCGATCTGGCCGAGTCCACCGAGGATGTCCTCATGTACGCGCTTTTCCCCACCCTGGCTCTGCCTTTCCTGAAGAAGCGGAAGAATCCCTTCTACGACATCCAGGAACAGACCGTCACGGTGATTCTGTAAAACAAATACTCCCTCCAGAAAGTTTTTCTGGAGGGAGTTTCGCATTCAAGGGATCATTTATCGGGTTAAGGTTCTTTCCAGAATAAAGGTGGCCTCATGACCATCCACAGCGCCCATAAGGCTTCCTCCACCCCCCTGGATATGGGGGATGATGCTGGAGATTTTCCACCCTTCCCGGGCATGCCCATTCAAGGTTTCCTCCAGTTCTTCTGCACTGCTGCGGTCAAATCGCCACTTAAACACGTTGTACTCCACCATGGTGACCTTCCTCCTCCTTTGACGAAAATGAAGTGATGCGCTAATCATAACACATTTGTTATATATCATAAAGCTATTGAAGATATTGCTCCGTAAAAAGACTCCGTTCAGCACTCAGCTTCCCGTTCAATTTTTTGTGATATCCATATCAATCCTTTCATCATGGGGAAACAGTTTGTTCAACAAAATCAGCTATGATGAACATGGATAGAGAACTGCCTTTACCTTTACGGATTTGATCTTCGGGAAGACAAGGAGCTCGCCAAGGCATATCCCGTGCCTGAAAGGAGTAACGATGAAAAGGAGAAGATGGGTTGCCGCTTTTATGGTTCTCTCTCTTTTACTTGCTCTAGGCTGTACAGGAAAGTCCGGAGATGCCGCGTTCACCCTCCAGGTGGTGCCCGAGGAGCTAAAGGGATTTGCCATTGCCGGGCAGCGGATCCACTATCTGGTCACCCTGGGCGAAGAAAATACAGCGGATCCGGTGCAAATCACCGCGTCCACCGCTGGAGCCCAAGTGGAGGTGTTCCAGGGGAAGATTACTGCGGGGCAGGTGGCGGAGGTAGTCGTCGTTCCGAATAAAGAAAGTGTAGGGAAGAGCATTTCGGTGGAGATTCAAGGCACCCGGGGCGCCGTGACGGAAAAAAAGACCCTGACCTTTGAGGTGATTGAGGGGGAAGATGACCGGAAAGCCTATGCAGAGGAACTCCTGAAGATGTTCCTTCCGTACCTTCGTGAAAAGCAGCCGGAGCTGAAGATCAAAGAGGATACGGTGTGGACGGGGACCATGGTGAGTCCCCAGTGGCTGGTGGTCTCCCACTATCTGTTCTTTTCCGAGGAATGGGAGCTGCATCTGGAGTGGCATGTCATGATTGCGCCGGATGACTGGGCGAGAATTGATCTTCGGCACCGGTTTGATGAAGCGGTTCCTTCCAAGGCCTTTGAGATCTCCTCCGTGAGCCAGAAGGTAGCGCCCGCTCCCATGGCGATCCCTGAGGAAGTCTGGCGCTGACCATTTGTCTTCCCTTGAGGTTACGCGAAAGTCCATGAAAAAAACGCAGGCATCGCGCCTGCGTTTTCATTTGGCTTTCCGATAGTTTAGGGCAGAACTACAGCTTTGGGTTTTCGAATGACGTCGATGAGGGTACCGTCCCGGTACTCCACCAGAGCCACCACCCGATCCTCAAACTCGATGTCCTGGGGTTTGCCGGCTAGTTTGTAGGCTTCATCCCGGAGCTCTTCGATGGTCATGAGGGGAAGACCAGAGTTCTTCAGGGAATCCAGAAGATCCTGACGCCGAGGGTTCACGGCTACGCCCACTTCCGTGACGATGATGTCCACGCTCTCGCCGGGGGTGGTCACGGTGATGACGGAGTCCTTGATGGTGGGGATGCGGCTGCGCACCAGCGGCGCCACGATAATGGAACACTTGGATCCGGCTGCCGTATCCACATGGCCGCCTGGGGCTCCTCGAACCACACCGTCGGAACCGGTGATGACATTGACGTTATAGTCCAGATCCACTTCCAGGGCCCCCAGAATGACAAAGTCCAGCTGATTGACGAAGGCGCCCTTGTTCATGGGGTTGGCGTACTGGGAGGTGGAAATTTCAAAATGACGGGGATGGGTGTTCACGGAAGCGATGGAGGTAAGGTCAAAGTCCTGGGCATCCACGATAGTGCCGATGAGCCCCTCCTCCAGTAGATCGATCATGGGTTTTGTAATCCCGCCGATGGCAAAGCCCATCTTGATGTTCTTCTCCATCATATAGGGTTTCAGGAAACGGGTCACGGCTAAGGAAGGACCGCCGCCACCGGTCTGGAAGGAGAAGCCGTCCTGAAAATAGGGCGTGTTCACCAGGGCCTTGGTGGCATATTCCGCGATGAGCAGTTCCCGGGGATCCGTGGTGAAGCGAAGAAGGGCATTGGCAATCTTCTTGGGATTTCCGATCTCCGGCACCACCACCACATAGTCCACGTCCACCTGCTCGATGCTGGGCGGGAAGTTGGGGAAGGGCACCAAGGTGTCCGTGACGACGACGACCTTGTCCGCATAGCGGGCATCCACCATGGCATAGGACAGGACGCCGCAGTCGGATTTTCCGCCTTTTCCCCGGGCATTGCCGGCAAAGTCGGAGGTGGGAGCGCCGATGAAGGCCACATCGATGTGGATGTCGCCGGATTCGATGGCGCGGACCCGGCCGCCGTGGCTGCGGATAAAGGCCGGGTTCTTCAGCTTGCCCTGGGAGATGGCGTCGCCAATCTCGCCCCGAACGCCGCTGGAGGAAAGTCCCGTGACGGTGCCATCCTCAATGTACTTCACAATGGGGGCATGGGCGGTACCCAAAGAACTGGCACAGATGGTGATGTCCCGGATGCCCAAGTCATGGATGACGTCCATGACCATGTTCACCACGTAGTCTCCATCCCGGAAGTGGTGATGGAAGGAAACGGTCATGCCGTCCTTCAGGCCACAGAGGCGCACCGCCTCGGCCAGATCCGCCACCACCTTGTTGGCGCTGGGCTTCACATAGGCCTTCACCTTCTGTGCGGCTTTTTGGTATTCATACTGATCCCGGTGGTAGATGCCCTGATAGACCTCCACCCCGTCCTTGAGATAAACTTCGGGAATGTCTCTTCCCACTGCATTACGCATTACAAATCCCCCCTGTACACTCCGGAGGCCTTGGCCAGGTCGATGACCCGGCGGGCGCCCTCCACCATGGCGATGTCGATCATCTGACCGTCCACCACAAAGACTCCTACGCCATCCTTTGCCAGTTCCTCCACGCCGTAGATGGTCTTTTCCGCCATCTCGATTTCTCGAAGGGTGGGGGTGAAGACCGAATGAATGGGCGCAATCTGCTTGGGACTGATGACGGATTTGCCGTCAAAGCCCATGTTGCGGATGAGCTCGGTATCCCGAAGAAGTCCCTCCAGATCGTCCACGTCCGTATGGACGGTGTCAAAGCACTGGACATCGGCAGCCCGAGCGGCCAGGACCAACTGGCTTCTGGCGGCCAGCATCTCATAGCCATCCGGGGTTCTTCGGGCATGCATGGTCCGCATGAAGTCTCCGGCACCGATGGAGATGCCGAAAATCCGGGGAGAGCTCTGGGCCAGTTCTAATGCTCGGATGACCCCCAGGGGCGTTTCAATGGCGGCCATGAGAAGGGTAGAGCCTTCGGGGCGGCCAAATTCCTTCTCCGCCTTCAGCACCCATTCCTCCACTCGAAGCACATCTTCCTTGGATTCGCACTTGGGAATTCGGATGCCGTCGCATCCGCCGGCCACGGCGGCCCGGATGTCTTCCTTCCAGTGGGGCGTATCCTGGCCGTTGATGCGGACAATGCGCTCCACACCCTTATAGTCGGCATACTTCAGGGTGTTATAGAGCTGGATTCGGGCGGAGTCCTTCTGGTTTTCGGACACCGCATCCTCCAGATCGAAGATGATGGAATCGGGACGGTACACATAAGGGTCTTTCACCAGACTGGCCCGATGGGCATTGAGGAACATCATGGTGCGGCGAAGCCGTTTCTTTTTATCCTGCATCACATGCTTACCCCCCAAGGCAGATTTTCCGTCTGATCCACAGCGCGGAATACGGCGGTCTGGACGCGGGAACGGATGGTGCAGTCCAAGGCCCCCTTGTCGATGGCCACGACTTTGGCATCGGTGACCTCCAGTTTTTCCAGGACATCCAGAATGGTCTGGCGAATCTGGAGACCGTACTGGCTAAGGACACTGCTTTCCAGGTTCAGTTCAATCCCCTGATCTGCGGGAGAAAGCAGGATTTGGATATCGCTGGATTCCAGGGTTCCCGCCATGGATGGATGGTTCAGTTTCACGCTCTTCACTCCTCTCATACAAAGCCATCAAAAAATGAGGCTTATTCCAAAAACAATATCGTTTTCAATCATTATAAGGGATAGAGAGGGGAACGGTCAGAGCCATCCCAGAGAAAAACAGCGAAAATACAGTGGGCGAAGAGGGGGAAATGCCAAGGGAGAGAACGAGCCGGAAGGCTTCTACAAAATCCTGGGCATCCGCTCGGAAAAGAGTAGCGGTGGAAAAGAAAGAAAGGTCCGGAGCCCTAAGGGAAATCGAGGAGGGGGGAAGACCTTTGGAGAAAGATATGATACAATGGAATTGATCCCACGCAAAAGCATGGGATTCAAGACAAACCATATGGAGGGAATTAAAATGAAATGGGTCAATATAGATTTTGAGAATGAGTTCCGCGGGGTCATGCATGCCAAGCGCGGCGATGTGGTCATCGGCGTGGAAGAGGGAACCATCGAGCCCTATGACATGGTCTTCGGAGCCTTGGGCTCTTGCCTGTACTCCACGTTCCTGGATATTGCGGTGAAGAAGCGCATCACCTACGATAAGGTGCGCATGAAGGTTTCCGGCGAGAAGCGCACGGAGATCCCCACGACACTGAAAACCGTCAAAGTTGAAGTGGTGGTGGTGAACCCCACCAAGGAAAAGGGACTGGATCAGGCCATGCAGCTGGCCACGGAGTACTGCTCCGTCTATCAGACGCTGGCGAAAGTGGCGGACATGGAATACACCCTGTCCTTTGCTTATGAGAATGGGGAAGAAAAGTAAAAAATAAAGAATATCGAGGGGAATTTGAATGTTTGAACTGACGAACACCTGGTCGAAAATTCTGCGTTATGTGGCCATCGTCATGGCCTGCATCTATTTCATTCTGGCCTTTGCCTCATCCATGACCAATTACTACATGCAAGATTTCTACAGCATGGGCACCTTCAGCTGGACGATTTTCTTCAGTGTCATTATGGAAGGAACCTTCCGCATCATCATGGTGCTGGGACTGTCCGAGGTCATTGAGCTGGTCACCCTGAATCGGGCCAAGGTCCACGAAACCCAGGTCCGCCTTCGGGAGGAGCTCAGCAGTTTAAAGTCAGAGGAAACCCCGTAAAAGCTCAAAGAAGGTCTGCTTTTCTCGCTAAAGAGGAGCAAACCTTCTTTTATTACGGGGATTATCAGGGAAAAACATATATTTATATTCATCGGTGTTTACGAATTTCAAATTTAATAAAGACAAAATGTTATTTATCATTTTTTGTTTGATTATTCTTATAATAGTATCCTATACTATTAATAAAAACTCGTTTTAGATTAGTCGCATCATAAGTATTAAATTAATAATGGAGGAAGTATAAGTTGGAGTTTATAAGTGTATTTCTTGATACAATAATAGCATTGACTGCGATTATAAGCATAGCCTATAGTATAGCGTACTCACGTAAAACAATGAAAGAAGTAATCGACCAAAAAGAGTTGCAATATCGCCCGTTAATCAGGCAAATTTTTCTTGCTAAAAATTCGAAAACCTTCAAGAACTTTTGCGAATTCAGAACATCGGAAGTGGTCATGCTCTGAACGTTAAGTTATGGTGGAAAATTCAAGATTTTGGTGGAACCTTTAAAGAAAATGCGATAGTGCAAGATAAAATAAACTTCGGAATTATTGGTAAAGATGAAATTCGTCAGTTAAGAGTTTTTGAGAACAAGAGAATGTTCCAATCGATTGATGAATATTGTAGATTTCAAACAGATAAAATTTATCAGTTGGCTTATTTGATATCTTACGAAGATATATTTGACAATTCTTACATATATTTAGCTTATTATAAAATTCATGATGGGAAGATTGAAGAAATAAAAAGTTTTCCTATATCTCGCAAAGCCTCGGAAGCTGAAATAAATGTGTACGGCTTGAACAAATTAGAACACTAAATATCAGAGTTGATCTCTTTATTTCCTCTATCAATTTTGATATAAAATTGAATTATTGCGTAATCTAAAGTGCATTTATCAATTTTATTGCGATATTTGATGGTAAATAACTTTACATCATACGGGAGAACAGCTTTCCTTAAATTGAAAAAATAGATTGCACAAAAGAGAATTCTGCGCTATAATTAATTGTATAAAATTAAATTTTATCAGTTAACGGAGTAGTGAAGAATCATGATGAATACAACGGAAATGTCCTTTGAAAATGATGTGCTGAAGAAGCGCGGGTTGGTCCTGGTGGACTTTTGGGCACCCTGGTGCGGACCCTGCCGC
Source organism: Proteiniclasticum sediminis (assembly GCF_018128025.1). Taxonomy (GTDB): domain Bacteria; phylum Bacillota; class Clostridia; order Clostridiales; family Clostridiaceae; genus Proteiniclasticum; species Proteiniclasticum sediminis. The sequence goes on from NZ_JAGSCS010000018.1 coordinate 7,022, forward strand.
ATGGTGGCCCCGGTCCTGGAAGAGCTGGAGAAGGATCATGGCGCGGATGTGGCCATCCGCAAAGTGAATGTGGACAATGAAGGCCGCCTGGCCCAGCAGTTTCGCGTATCCAGCATCCCTACCCTCATCCTCTTCAAGGATGGAAAGCCCGTGGACGGCGTCATCGGCGTCCGGCCCAAGGAATATTTCGAAGAGCTCCTTCGAAAACACAAATAAACTGAACCGCATCAAGGCCTAGTAAGAAAAAGAAAGGTGGAAACTGATTAACCAGTTTCCACCTTGTTTTTTCTTATTTCAGCCCGGTGCTTCCATATCCGCCGCCCCGGTCTTCGCCGAAGGCCCGGACATCGGGAACGACCTCAAACTTGGCGTGAACCACTTCCAGGAACACCACCTGGGCAATCTTCATGCCCTTTTCCAGGTAGAGGGTACCCCAGGGGTTACCTTGGGCATCCAGCACCAGGAAGGGGAAAAGGGCCAGGGTTTCCGGTGTTTCCAGGGAAGACCCGCTGTAGGTGCTGAAAATCGCCTTGGCCTCGTCAGGCTTCAGGATCTTTCCTTCCTTCTGAACCTTTGTGCGGAGCTCTTCATCATAGAGGAGGGCATAGGGAAGCTGCGCGATATTATAGGTGTTCTCCACGATAACGCCCACGGGGTCCCGGTAGCCGGCATCCACCGTTCCCGGACTGTTGGGGATAGCCAGGGTGGTTTTCAGGGAAAGGCCGCTGCGGGGCCGCACCTGCATTTCCAGATGATCCGGCAGCGCCACGGAAAAGTTCAGGGGGACCACCAGCTTTTCCATGGGCCGAAGGACCAGATCCTCTGCGGCAAAGACATCGGCACCGGCGTCATTGTAGTTGGCGTAAACGGGGATCTTTCCGCCTTCCTGGAGCTGAATGGGGATAATTTCGTATTTCATGGGATGTTCCTCCAAAGTTTCAATGACTTCATTTTAGCATATTTTCCTCCCCCCTTGGGTTCCACTTCTGCGGGAGAAGGCTATAATGGGAGAAAGAGAAGAACGAAGGAGGAAAAGGAATGAACATGGTACGATATGGGATCTTAGGCTGTGGCGATGTGACGGAAGTCAAAAGCGGCCCTGCCTTTCAAAAAGCAGAAGGGTCAGAGCTCATGGTCGTCATGCGCAGAGACAAAGAAAAACTGGAAAGCTATGCCCGGCGCCATGGGGTAGACCGGTACACTACGGATTACAAAGCACTGCTTCAGGATGAAGAGGTGGACGTGGTCTATATCGCCACTCCGCCCAAGTGGCATGAATTTTATACCTTAGAGGCTGCCCGGGCCAAGAAGGCGGTTTATGTGGAAAAGCCCATGGGCATGACCGTGGCCCAGTGCCGCACCATGCGCAGCGTCTGCCAGGCCCAGGGGGTTCCCCTCTTTGTGGCCTATTACCGCCGGGAGCATGAAAAGTTCAAGACGGTGAAAGCGCTCCTGGAGCGCGGCGACATTGGAGAGGTGCGCTCCTTTGCCTATCTCTATGTTTCCCCCGTGCCCCAGGTTCCTGCCCATCGGGCCTGGCTCTATGACAAGGATATTGCCGGCGGCGGAAAGCTCTTCGACATTGGCTCCCATATGGTGGACACTCTCCGGTTTCTCCTGGGTGAAGTGGACATGGTCCACGGATTATCGGCCAACCAGTCCAAGGCGCTGGAAGTGGAGGATGTGGTCTCCGGGGTGCTCCGTTTTGAAGGCGGGGTCCAGGGAACTCTTCAGCTCACCTTCAACGGCCGCGAGGACCAGGATCAGCTCCTCATCTTCGGAAGCCAAGGAAGCCTACGGCTATCCCTCATGGACAATGCCCCCGTGACGGTGACCACGGCAAAGGGAACCCAGGAGCTCTCCTTTTTGGATCTTCCCCATGTTCATCAGCCCCTGGTGCAGCGCATCACAAACACTCTGCAGGGAACGGACCATCTGGAGGATACAGGACTTTCCGCCCTTCGGACCCAGGCCGTGCTGGAAGCGTTAGCCACCGGAGAGCCGCTGCAAAGGGAAAATATGTAAATTTGGCCGAAAATAAAGACTTCTGCACTGCTGCAGAAGTCATGTCTTTTTGCAAAGCAATTTGAGGTTACCCTCGGGATTCCTTTTGTCCGTGTATTGGTGGAAATCACAGTGAGAAATACTGAACTTCCAACTTCAGTATACCAAAGGAAAAGAAAATATCCTAGTAGCTGAAGAAAATAAATCTCAATTTCCCTGAAAAATCCAGAGATCCGGTTCGGTTTTTTCCTGGTTCACCAGGAAGTAGTTTTTCGCGCTGGTCATGATGATATCGGAGTATCGGCGCTCCCGGACTTCATGGGATTTTTCCGATTTGGGGGTCATGAAGTAGCTGGTGGCGAGGAACTGGGTTCCGTCATACTCCACATGGACCACATACTGGCTGCCCGTGAGGTCAAAGATCACTATATCCAGGGTATCGGCACGCTTGGCCCCGATATTTTCCAGGAAGACTTCAAAGCGTTCGCTGTTTTCCGTACGAAGACCGTCCATGACGACAAAGCCCTGGGACAGGGCTTCTTCTTTGGGCAGATACTTTTCCTGGGGACCGCAGCCGGTCAGCAGGAAAAGGAAGAGGAAAAGAGGGGCCAAAAGGCGCAGGGGGTTTCGCATAGAACATACTCCTGTAAAGACTAGATGAGCTGACGAATATCCTTTTCAATGTCCAGAGGATCCACGGTGGGGGCATAGCGGCGGATGACCTTGCCGTCCTTGTCCACGAGGAACTTGGTGAAGTTCCACTTCACGCTGTCACCCAGGAGTCCTTTGGTTTCCTTCCGCAGGTAACGGAAGAGTTCATGGGCATTCTCGCCATTGACGTCGATTTTTTCGAAGAGGGGAAAGGTCACGCCATAGTTGATCTCGCAGAAGTTCTTGATGTCCTCTGCGTCACCGGGTTCCTGACTGTTGAACTGATTGCAGGGGAAACCCAGAATTTCAAAGGGCTCGCCGCTGAGCTTCTCATAGAGTTTTTCCAGGCTCTTGTACTGGGGGGTGAAGCCGCACTTGCTGGCCGTATTCACGATGAGGGTAACTTTTCCGGCATACTGCTGAAGGTCCTGTTCCACACCGTCAATGTCCCGGGCTTTGAATTCATAAGCATTCATAAAAACACCTCATAAAGTTTAGAATTTCTTTACATTCAGCATAAATCAAAAATTATCTATTGTCAAATAGTATTGTGTAAAATTTAAAGTGAACCGGAGGGTTCGGAGACATCGCACAGATGCTTTTTTCATTTTTCCCCGAGAAAAACCCCTTTTCGGGATCTCCGAAAAGGGGCGAAAGGGGAAAGGGGAAAGATTAGTTGAGGAACTTGGAGGTGACTTCCACCACACGCTTGGCCTGGTGCTTTACCGCTGCCTCAGCATCGTTCTGGATGACGCCATCGAGGATTCGGGCGGAGGTGCCGTAGGGGTTTCCACCGGAGGCGTAGATCACAGGATCCGTGTAGCCGGGGGTGACGATGATGGCGCCGAAGTGCATGGCAGAGGTGTAGAGGGACTGGAGGGTGGCTTCTACACCGCCATTGGTGTTCATGGCGGAGGTCATGGCGGAGAAGACCTTGTTGACCAGGAGTCCCTGGGCCCAAACCGGTCCGAGGGTATCAATGTACTGCTTCATCTGGGAAGAGACGTTGCCGTAACGGGTGGGGGTGGTGAAGATGACGGCATCGGCATCCACGAAGTCCTGGGGGGTGGCCACGGGAATGTCCTTGGTGGCATCCACATGCTTTCTCCACAGGGGGTTGGAGTCGATGGCGCTATCGGGAGCCAGCTCCTGTACCTTGAAGACCTTCACCTCGGCACCGGCAGCCTCGGCAGCTTCCTTGGCCCACTGGACCATCTGGTAGTTCCCTCCGGTGGCGCTGTAGTATATAATGGCTAGTTTCACTTTATTCATGAATTCTTCGTCCTTTCATTTGTCGCAATGACATGTTTTTTTATTTATTGGAATAATTAAGTTATACCATCCAATTGTGTACAATTTATTAGGAAAATGTGTCTTGGTGGTGAATTTTGTACTAACTAGTACAATTAAAAATTTAGACATGTTTTAGTGCGCTGAATACCTTCTTAAAAAGGCCTTCGGGGCATCGCCTGGGCGGAAGGGAAGGTTTTTCTCTTGTCATGGAGGATCTCTTCCCGAACGCGGAGAGCGCCAGGGTGCCCTTGCTTTTTGCCCCTGATGTTTGTAAAGTTAAAAGAGTGTGAGGACGATTTCAGTGAAAGACTGAGGGGAACGTTTTTCCCTGGAGGCTTGCCCTCCAAGGGAAATCGAAGAATGGAGGCGGAAGATGGACAATACCGGACAGTTTCAAAAAGAAATGAAAAAATCCGTACTAAAGGAAATTATCTCGCTCTTGGTGAAGGTTTCCGCCCTCTTTATCTTCGCGCTCCTTTCCGCTACCTTCGTCAAGAATGAGCTGGCGGCGGACAAAAGCATGAAGCATCTGGAGACGGCCTTTGTGGAAGCCTTCGACAGCCACAAGACCTTTCTCCTGGAGGAGAGCACCCAGGCGCTTTGCCGGGAACTGCTGGCGGGGGAAGAAGAGGCGGCAAGCTTCCAGAACCTTCTCTACCGCCATAATCTCAATCAGAAAATCCGGTCCAAGGCCATCGTCATGGACAGCCAGTTTAACATCAAGTATTCCTCCTTCAGCAATGAGGAGATTTCGGCCTATCATTACAGCTACAACAATGCCATCAGCAACAATGCCCGAAAAATCGGGGAGAATGAAGTGTATACGGCGGTATACAACAACAGTACGGGGTACAGCGACTATATGATGGTGAAGCCTCTGCGCCAGGGGGAGGATATTATAGGCTACATTTCCCTCTTCCTGTCCGGGGACGACTGGAGCTACTACATGTCCCACTTCAGTGACAACGGCGTCATCACCGATACCCGAAACAATGTGATTTTCTACAATAAGCCCAGCCTCATGGAAAACAGCTACAAGTTTGACATCAAGAAGTCGAAAATCACCTACATCAGCGGAGAACGGTACTGGCTGAAGCATGCCGCCCTTCCCGTCTACGGTATCCAGATCTATTCCCTGGTCCTGTATCCGGGGAATCCGGAAATCATCATCGGTCTCATCATGGTCATCATCATCGGAATCCTGTGGTTCAATCTGGCCAGCCGGATTTCCGAGACCATGGCGGAAAAGAATGCCCAGTCCATCAATAAGCTGGTCAGCGAGATCCGGATCATCCGGAAGTTTGACCAGACCCACCGGATCCAGATGGATTCCAAGGACGAGTTTGAGGATGTGGCCCACCACATCAACCAAATGCTGAACACCATCACCCATCTCCATGAAAAGAACACGGAGCTTTTAAAGCTCAACAATCTCATTGAGATCAACCATCTCACCGCCCAGATCAATCCCCATTTTCTCTACAACACCCTGGAGATCATCCGAAACCTGCTGATCTTTGACGCCGACCAGGCGGGAAAGCTCATCGTGAAGCTCACGAAGGTTTTGCGCTACAGCATCAACAACAGCAAACGGGATGTGACCCTGGAGGAGGATCTGCAGTTCATCCATGACTACCTCTCCATTCAGAAGACCCGTTTCGGGGAGCGGCTCCAGTGCACCATGGATATCGACGAAAACTGCTACAGCTGCGTTGTGCCGAAGCTGGTGTTGCAACCCCTCATCGAGAACAGCATCAAGTACGGTTTCCAGGATCAGATGGAACTCTCCATTCGGATTAAAGGTTACCTCAAGGACGGGTACCTGATCCTCCAGGTGGAGGACAATGGTCCAGGGATGGGCGAGAAGGACCTGGAGGAGCTAAAAGATATGCTGAGTAAGGACGTGAATGAAACCCGCGCCAACGGGCTGTACAACATTATGCGCCGGCTGAAGCTGAAATATACGGAGAAAAGCGGCATGGAGATCACTGCCCGCCCTCTGCGGGGGCTCACCATCACCCTGAACATCCTGCAGCAGCCTGAAGAGCCCGGAGTCCTGCAAAGGATCCGCTTTGAGGAGGAAGAACATGTATAAGATTGTCATCGCCGAGGATGAAGAAATCATCCGCAAGGGCCTGGTCTACAGCATCCGCTGGGAAGACTACGGCTGCGTCGTGGTGGCGGAGGCCCAAAATGGCGTGGAAGGGGTGGAGGCCATCCGCAGACATTCCCCGGACATCGTCATTGCCGACATCAACATGCCCATCATGGCCGGGCTGGAGATGCTCAAAGAAACCCATGAGGACCATGACTATTCCGCCATTATCCTTTCCGGCTACTCCAGCTTTGAATACGCCCAAAAGGCCATTGAGCTGGGCGTCCTGGGCTATCTCTCCAAGCCCCTGGACCTGGAGGAGCTAAAGACAGTGATCTCCAAGGCTAAAAAGGATATTGAGCTGAAAAAGCTCGTGCAGCAGAACCGGATGAGCAAAAACGAGCTGAAGGAAATCAACCTCTTCCGGGACATGTACAACGCCCACTATGACAATGCCGTGGTGGATCAGATGCTGCAGATGATCTTCAAGGACTTCGACAAGAAGATCGTCATGCGGGATGTGGTGCAGAAGCTCAACTACAGTGAAACCTTCCTCAACCGGAAGTTCAAGGAAACCGTGGGCACCACCTTCAATGAGTATCTCAACCGATACCGGATCCAGAAAGCCATTGTGCTGCTCATGACGGAAAAGGACATGAGCATCCAGGAGATCGCCTGGAAATGTGGCATCAGCGACTACAAGTATTTCGGGTCCGTCTTCAAGAAGTATGTGGGCTGCAGCCCCAAGGAGTATGTGGCCAAGATCCAATAGGGGGAAAACCAAACAAGCATTTTTTGTTTGGTTTTTTCTCTTTTTGTTTGGGATATTCGGTTTAAACGGTTTCACCCTCTTGTTAAGCTAGGTAGGAGAGTACAAAAGAACAGAGGAGGTTACCATGAGCGTAAATATCACGGTGAAAAACGCCACAAAACGCTACGGTCAGGCCACAATTATTCCGGATCTGTCCGTGGACATCCGAAACGGGGAGCTGTTTACCCTGCTGGGCCCTTCGGGCTGCGGAAAAACCACCCTTCTTCGGATGATCGCCGGCTTCAACAGCATTGAGGGGGGCGATTTTCTCTTCAACGGCAAGCGAATCAATGATCTGGATCCGGGTAAGCGAAATATCGGCATGGTGTTTCAGAACTATGCCATCTTCCCCAACATGTCCGTGCGGAAAAATGTCGAGTTTGGCCTCAAGCAGCGGGCTTTGCCCAAGGCGGAAATCGCTGCGGAAACGGATAAATTTCTAAAACTCGTCCATGTGGACCAGTATGCGGACCGCATGCCGGACAAGCTGTCCGGCGGACAGCAGCAGCGGGTGGCCCTGGCCCGGGCCCTGGTCATCAAGCCCGATGTGCTTCTCATGGACGAACCCCTGTCCAATCTCGATGCCAAGCTTCGGGTGGAAATGCGCACCGTCATCAAGGACATCCAGAAGGAAGTGGGGATCACCACCGTCTATGTCACCCATGACCAGGAGGAGGCCATGGCCATCTCCGACCGCATCGCGGTGATGAAGGACGGCGTCATCCGCCACTGCAGCAGCCCCCAGAATATCTACCAGCGGCCCGCGGACATCTTTGTGGCTACCTTCATCGGCAAGTCCAATCTTCTCCGGGCTCAGCTGGTAAACGAGGGGGAGCGCACCTTCGTGGAATTTGAAAGCGGCTACCGGGTGGAAGCCCAAAACCTCCGGCCCGAGGAATGCCAAAACCGAAAGGTTCTCGTGTCCGCCCGGCCGGAAGAGCTTCTGGTCAACGTGCGGCCGGAAGGGGAGGTGTCAAAGGGCATGGTGGCCGTCATCAAGGACAGCGTGTTCCTGGGCTACAACACCCATTATTTTGTAAAGCTGGAATCCGGCGAGGAAGCGGAAATCATCCAGGAATCGGAGATTAACGCCCTCATCGCTCCAGGCACCACGGTGTATCTGACCCTGAACCTAAAAAAGATTAACATCTTCGACGCGGAAACCGAAGTTAGCCTCATGACCGGCATCATGAACAGCACCCAGATCCCCAGAAGCGATGCCACGAGGGAGGGTGAATAGTGTGACCCGAAAAAAATATGATCTCTGGACCCTGGTGTCCCTGGGGCTCCTCTGCCTTTTCCTCCTCTTTCTGGTGTACCCCCTTCTCAATCTGTTGAAGGAATCGGTGTACAGCGGAGGAGAATTCACCCTGAGGGCTTTCCAGAAGTTCTTCAGCAAGTCCTACTACTACACTTCTATCTTCAACAGCGCCAAGGTGGCTCTCACGGTGACCGTGGTGAGTCTCCTCCTGGGCATCCCCTTTGCCTACTTTTATTCCTTCTATCAGTTAAAGGGGAAGAAGCTCCTCTTTGTCCTGGTGCTGTTGTCCACCATGTCCGCTCCCTTCATCGGCGCCTATTCCTGGATCCTTCTCATGGGAAACTCCGGCCTCATCACCACCTTCCTGAAATCCTTCGGGATCCGCGGATTTTCCATTTACGGCTTTGGCGGAATCGTCCTGGTGCAGTCCCTGAAGCTCTTCCCTTTAGTGGTCATCTACATGAACGGCGCCTTCCGGGACATTGACAATTCCCTCCTGGAAGCGGCGGAGAGCATGAACTGTACTGGGTTTGACCGGTTCAAACGCGTGATCATGAGTCTCACCATGCCCACGATTTTGGCGGCAGCCCTCCTGGTCTTCATGCGGTCCTTTGCGGACTTTGGCACCCCGGTGCTCATCGGCCGTGGCTACTCCACCTTCCCCGTGCTCATCTACAACCAGTACCTGGGGGAAAACGGCGCGGATTATCATTTTGCCGCGGCCATCAGCGTCATCGCGGTCCTGGTCACCGCTGCCATCTTCATCCTCCAGAAGGTGACCACGAATAAGTTTAAGTTCACCATCAGCGCCCTGCACCCCATCGCCCCGAAGATCACCAAGGGGATCCAGAGTCTAGGGATGCACGCCTACTGCTACTTTCTCGTGGCCATTGCCATGCTGCCCCAGCTCTATGTCATCAACATGTCTTTCCGAAACTACAACAACAGCATCCTGCGGTCGGGCTACTCCCTGGTGAACTACCAGAAGGCCCTGGAGAAGAATCTCTTCCGGTCCGTGAGCAATACGCTCCTCATCAGCTTCATCACCCTGGCCATCATCATCCTCATTGCGGTGCTCATTGCCTATCTGGTGGTTCGAAGGAACAATCTCCTCAATAACGCCATCGATGTGATCTCCATGATGCCCTACATCATGCCCGGCGGCGTCATTGGCATCGCCCTCATCATCACCTTCAGCAGCAAGCCCTTCTCTCTCACGGGTACGCTGCTCATCATGGTCATCGCCTTGGCCATCCGCCGCATGCCCTTCACCAGCCGGTCCGCCACGGCGGCCATGATGAAGATTTCTGAAAGCATCGAGGAGGCGTCTATCAGTCTGGGAGCCTCCAAGCTCAAGACCTTTGTGCGGATCACCATCCCCATGATGTCCAGCGGGATCATCTCCGGCGCGGTTTTAAGCTGGGTTTCCGTCATCACGGAAATGTCCTCGGGGGTTATCCTCTACAATAACCGGACCATCACCCTGACCCTCAGCACCTATGCTGCCATCAACAACGGAACCTATGGGGTGGCGGCGGTGTTTGCCACCATCACCACCCTCTTCACCGTCATCTGTCTCGGGCTTTATCTGAAGCTCACCAAGATGGAGGATGTGCGACTCTAGTCCACTCAAAATATGAGTCGGCTTCGCCGATTGATATAATAAAAATGAAGGAGCAACGAAACATGAAAAAACTTCTAATCACCCTTATGGCTCTCATGATGCTTCCTTTGGCTGCCTGCGGCGCCAAAACCCCTGCTGGCCCGGAAACGCCGGCAGAAACCCCGGTGGAAACTTCCGCAGAACGCCCCAGCTATGTGCGGGGAGAAGATGAGGTCACGGGGAAGATTACCGTATACACCACCATGGAAGAGACTCAGCAGGAAGCCCTGAAGACCATCTGGAACAAGTACTACCCCAACTCCCAGATCGAAATCCAGGCAGACTCTGTGGGAACCCTGGCTACCCGGATCCGCGGGGATGAGTCCAGCGATGCCGATGTGGTCATCGGAGGCCTCTTTGCCGCCGACGGCACCACCTACCATGACATTCTCCAGCCCTACACGGCGGTGAATGACAAAGAGCAGCTGTACCATGACAAGTCCGGCTACTACACCTACTATGATGTTCAGGTCATGAGCCTCGTGGTTAATCCGGAACTTCGCAAAGAACTGGGCATTGAGATCAACGGATACGAAGATCTACTTAATCCCAAGCTGGAAGGCAAGATCATTCTGGCCGCTCCCGATGCTTCTTCTTCAGGCTGGAGACAGCTCCAGACCATGCTGGCTGTCATGGGGGACAAGTTTGACGATGAAAAGGGCTGGTCCTATGTGGAGAAGCTCATGAAGAATGCCTTCAGCACCACTTCCTCCAAGGATGTCTACAACCTCGTCATCAACGGCGAGTATGTGGTGGGTCTGTCCTATGAATCCACCGTGGCTGCCCTGATCAAGGATGGCGCACCTGTAGAGAACATCTACATTGAAGAAGGAAACACTGCCATGGCCGGTGGCGCAGCCATCGTAAAGAACGCCCCGAACCTCACCGCAGCCCAGGCCATGATGGACCTTCTGGCCTCCACCGAGTTCCAGGATATGCGGGCAAAGGAATCCTCAGGACGCGGCTCCAACGGCAAGAGCATTCTTGTGGACCTGCCGAAGGAAGACACCCTGAACATGGTGGAGCTGGACTTCGACTATCTGGCCACCAATAAAGCCAGCATGATCGAAAAATGGAACACCCTGTGGGCAAAGACTCACTAAACTAAAGATCAGGCTAACTCCATGGATTTTCCCAAGAAATTCATGGAGTTTTCTCCTGAGTCCTCCCTGAAATGAAGAAGCTTACAAAACACCAGATGCAGGGTCTTTCAGCAGGGAGATTACCCAGAAAATTCCAGGGAAAATTCTTGACTTGCCTCAGAATTGATGATATTATTTAAAAGTCATGAATGTGGCCCCTTGGTCAAGCGGTCAAGACGCTAGCCTCTCACGCTGGAATCAGGGGTTCGATTCCCCTAGGGGTCACCAGTAGACGAAACACCCATGAAGGAAACCGGAAACGGATTTCTTCATGGGTGTTTCTTTTTGTTCAGCACTCTTTTCTGCGCAAACTCATGGGGGAGTCAGATACCCTAAACGGTTGAGGAATAGGTCTGAAAAAGCTTATAATGAAGAAAAGACCCAAGGAGGAAGAGTAAATTTTCCTTGGGCATCAAAGAAAGAAGGGAATACCATGAAAATTGAACATGTGGCCATGTGGACAGAACTCCTGGAAGAGATGCGCGACTTTTATACCATGTTCTTTGAGGGGGAGGCCGGACCGAAATATGAGAATCCGGCTAAAGGCTTTGAGTCGTATTTCCTGCGATTTTCCTCCGGGGCAAGGCTGGAGCTCATGCGCAGTCAGAACATGCGGGAAGGGGTCATGGATGAGCACTATGTGCAAATTGGGCTTGCCCATCTGGCATTTTCCGTGGGCAGCGAAGAGAAGGTGCGGGAACTGACGGAGAAAATTCGCCAGGCGGGCCATGAAGTCGTCAGTGAACCCCGAACCACCGGGGACGGCTACTATGAAAGCTGCATTCTGGATCCCGAAGGGAATCGTATCGAGATTACGGTGTAGCAAAAGAAAGGCAAGGCGGCCATCGGAAATTGTGCGAAAGTTTAATGAAATACAGCTTGAATAATGAGGCTATATCCAGTATATTTAACTGTATTGGGATTCTGTTAAAGAAGAAACAAAGTCTGTGGATTTCTTCCGGAAGATCCCGCATCAACCTGAATGAAATCAGGCTATACAGGAGGATAACATGAAAAAGATCATCATCGGTATTGCCGCATTCTTCGTTTTCGCCATCGTCGCCTTAGGCTTTCGAACCATTAAGCCAGGTGAGGTGGGCGTCGTCGTTCGCTTCGGTAAAGTAGTCTCCGTGGAGAACTCCGGGGTTTCCTGGCAGCTACCCTTGGTTACCCGCATTGTGCGTATTCCCGTAAATCAGCAGAAGATTGACGGAACCTACTCCACCTCCACCAAGGATATGCAGACCACCACCGAGTTTGTCACCACTCAGTATGTCGTAGATGTTTCCAAGGCCAAGGAGCTCTATACCTCCTTCCTGGGAAACCATGAAGCTAGCATCATCATGCCCATCATCGCCAGCGTGGTGCAGGACGGAGTCTCCGAACTCACCATTGAAGAGCTGGTCAGCCAGCGTGTTGAACTGGCCAACAAGATGACGGACAACGCTAAGGCGCTGTTGTCCCCCTATGGCATCACCATCGTCAGCATGCAGATCACCGACCACGACTTCAGCGACAGCTATGAGGCTGCTGTCGAGGCCAAGAAGGTCGCCGAGCAGAAGGTGCTCACCGCCATGCAGGAACAGGAAGCTGCCAAGATTCAGGCAGAAACCAACCGCATCATGAGCCAGTCCTATGACCAGAACGTGAAGTTCAAGCTCTTCCTGGAAAAATGGAACGGCGAACTACCCAAGTACATGAGCGGGGACAATGAAATGCTGAATTTCCTTCTTCCCACGGAAACCCCCGCAAACTAATCCATCGTAGCTCCATAGGTTAGAACAAAGTGAGGACAGCGAAAGCTGTCCTTTTTTTGCACCAAATTCCGAGGAAAAGAGAAGACCCGGCATCCTCGGTCTTCCCCCATGAGCCAGGTCCTTGGCGTATTGATCCTCTCCACGATCTTTAGTTCTGCTTGATTAAGGTATCCTTCGGTTCAGCCAGGAAAGAAGATCCCCATAGACCTCTTCCCGATTCACCTCGTTCAGCATCTCATGGCGGCCTTCGGGATAAAGCTTCAGGGTGAGGTCCGGGCGCTGGGTTTTGGCCAGATGCTCATAGGTTTCCCGCACACCCTTGCCAAAGGCTCCCACGGGGTCCTTTTCCCCGGAGAGGAGGAGAAGGGGAAGAGAAGTGGGCACCCCCTGAGCCCATTGGGGCTGGGTGACCTCATTCATGATCTGGAGGAGGTGCTGAAAACCGTTGAGGGTAAAAATAAAGTTGCAGAGGGGATCCTTGGCGTAAGCTTCGACCACGCCCTTATCCCGGGAGAGCCAGGCGAAGGGAGAACCTTCTGCTTTAAAGGGCTTCTGGAAACTGCCAAAGAAGATCTGGTTAAAAAGAGGACTGCGGTAATCTTCCCCTTTGAGCATCCCTAACCCCTGGCTGAGCCAAAGGCCCGGCAGGCTCAGCGGATTTTTCCCGCTGGTGCCGCTGATGACGGCTCCGGAGAGATCCTCACCGTAGAGGGTGAGATACTTTCGGAGAATGAAGGAGCCCATGCTGTGCCCCAGAATGAAGTGGGGAAGCTCCGGATAGTCTTTGGCCATTTTCAGCCGCAGGGTCCGCAGATCCTCCACCAGGTGAAGGGGGGCGTCCTGGGCGGAAAAATAACCTAAGCCCCCTTCTTTTGGAAGGCTTTTTCCATGGCCCAGGTGATCGTGGCCGCAGACGAGGATGCCCTCTTTTTCCATGGCAGCGATGAAGGGCTCATAACGCTCCACATACTCGCACATGCCGTGGGAAATCTGCAGGATGGCCCGGGGCGGGGTGAGCGGTTCATAGACATAACAGGCGATGGGGGTTTTTCCGTCGCTGCTGGGGTAGAAGGAGACGGTTTTCCGGTCATTCATGGACAGTTCCTCCAAACATTGATGCCTTCATTATAAAGGGAGGAGAGACTGGAAGAAAGGGTGAAAATCTGATTTTTCAGCCAAAATTTCCCAGCAGATGTGGTAAGATAAGGGAAGGAATAATCAGAATTATTGAGGTGGACCCCAGGTCCATCGCCAATCGGGAGGCAAAACATGAGAAAATGGATGATCCTGGCCGTTTTAAGCTGTACGATCCTGGCTGCAGGCTGCAGCAAACCCTCCGTCTCGCCGGGGGAAACCCCCGCTGAGACCCCCGCGGAAACCCCCATTGAAACTCCAGCCGAGACTCCGGGGGAAACCCCCGCAGAGACTCCCGTAGAGACCCCTGCTGAGGTACCCGTGGCCCGGTACGGTCAGGTTCCCGACGGCATCTCCCCTCTGACAGGTCTTCCCTATACGGGAGACGGCAAAGTGATCATGGTCCAGATGGAGAACACCGCAGCGGCAAGACCCCACAGCGGCTTATCCCAGGCAGACCTCATCTATGAGATGGAAGTGGAAAGCACCATCACCCGGCTCACCACCTTCTTCCTCAGCAGCTATCCGCAGAAAGCCGGTCCCGTGCGCAGCGCCCGGAAACAGCATATTTTCCTCTGGAGCGAGTGGCGTTACCTCTATGCTTTCTACGGCGGATCCCAGCCGGAAGGTCAGAATATCTACGACTGGATCAGGGAGCTGGGGATCACCAGCCGCTATCTGGACGGCACCAAGGGAGCCAAGTCCTTCTCCCGGTCCACGGACCGCGTAGCGCCCCATAACGCCTACACCAATCTCACCTACATCATGGACAATCTCTACGACTTCACCCCGGTGGACCGCTCCCTCTACTATGACGGTGCCGCCGACATGACGGGAACCCCAGCTACCAAGGTGTCCCTGTCCTACCGATCGGACAACAACATCACCTATACCTATGATGCCGCCACCAAAACCTACCTCCGGGCCATCAACGGGAAGCCCATGATGGACAAGGAGAATGATCAGCAGATTGCTGTGACGAACATCATCATTCAGCATGCGGGCCACCACAAGGTCCCCAATCTGCCCTATACGAACATCGACCTCATCGGCAGCGGTACGGCGGAGTATTTTTCCCAGGGGATGATGCGCAAAGGCACCTGGGAAAGAAAAGATGCAAAATCCTTCACCATCTACTATGATGAGAATGGACAGGAGCTTCCCCTGACACCGGGAAAAACCTTCATCCAGATTGTCCGTCCCGAGACGGCGGTGACGGCGGAGTAAGACGTCTAGAGAAAAAGGAGCACAGATCATGGAGTTTATTAAAGACAATTGGTTCGGGGGACTGGTTCTCCTGGCCCTCGTCTACTATTTACTAAAAGGCCGAGGAAAAGGGATCTTCACCACGAAGGATTCCCAAGGGAACAATCTCTACCACGGCGGATGCTGCAGCGGCAATCCCTTCGATGACGGCCTGAAAAAACCGGAAGACAAGGAATAGGAAAGAGCCCCGGAACCCTTCCTGACGAAAGGTTCCGGGGCTCTGCATTTTCAGGGTTAGAGATCATTGGTGTTGAAGGTGTCGCCGTGCTCAAAATCGCCGTACTGGAAGCCCAGCTTGAACCACTTCATCCGCTGGGCCGAAGTGCCATGGGTGAAGGAATCGGGGACGGCATAGCCCTGGGCATTCTTCTGGAGACGATCGTCGCCGATGGCGTTGGCGGCATTGAGGGCCTCCTCCACATCGCCAGCCTCCAGGTAGCCCTGGCTGGCGGCATACTTGGCCCAGACCCCGGCGTAGTAGTCGGCTTGGAGCTCTAACATCACCAAATACTTATTGAACTCGGTCGGACTCAGCTGTCCGCGCAGATCCTGAACCTGCTGGGAGGTGCCCAGAAGCGTCTGCACATGGTGTCCCACTTCATGGGCTACCACATAGGCCATGGCGAAATCTCCCGGGGCGCCGAAGCGCTGGCTCAGCTCCTGAAAAAAGCTCAGGTCGATGTAGACCTTCCGGTCTCCCGGACAGTAGAAGGGACCTGTGGAGCTGCCGGCAGTGCCGCAGGCCGACTGGACGCTGCCGCTGAAGAGCACTAAAGTAGGTTTTTCATAGGGCTTGAGGTTATACTCCCGGAATATTTGCGTCCAGGCATCCTCCGTATCGGCCAGGACCACGGAGACAAAGTCCGCCAATTCCTGCTCTTCTGGAGTTCCCTGGTAGACCCCACCTGGATCCTGGGGGGTAATGCCTGGGCTGAGAATGGAGCCCAGATCGCCGCCCATGAGGGCAAAAATGAGGATGAGGATTATCCCCAGTCCTCCGCCGAACATGCCTTTTGTGCCGATGCCACCCATGCCGGATCCTGATCCGCGTCGATCCTCCACATTGGAGCTGGCTCTTCGGTTTTTCCATTTCATCACAATCACTCCTCTTCATCGGACCTTGCCGGTCCCGGTGGTGATAAGGGGGTTCTAACCCAATTATAGCATTTTTTTCGGGGAAACCTTCTCAGCCGCAAGAGAAGACACAAAAGGGCTGTGAATATTGCATGAACAATCCCCAGGAGGGATCTTCATTAAAGGTTAAGGTAAGGTTCATCGGGTACGTTGAAGGAAGAATCCCATGGTGCGGTGGAATTGATTCATAATTCAGAAATACGAAACAAGTTATAAATATGTTAATCCCATGTTAAGAAATAACAAACGAATTTTGAGCAGAAAAAACTTATCCACAGCGAATGGGGATAAGTCGGGGATTTTGTGGATAATTCTCCCATTGATTCTGTTATGTTTTCGGGGGGGCTGAACATTATCCACAGAAGCGGGGATAAGTCATACACAGATTGGGGATAACTTTTCCCGGTGGATTCTGCACAAAACTATGAGGAAAGCAAGGAGAAATAATTATGAAATTCACAAAAAATACACGGCGAGCCACCTTCCTGTCCCGGCCCAACCGGTTCAAAGCCCTGGTGGAACTGGAGGGGGAAACCCTGGAAGTCCATGTGCCCAATACTGGGAGAATCCGGGAAATTCTTCTCCCGGGCTCCACGGTGATCCTTCGGGAGGAAGCCAATCCCCTGCGAAAAACCCCCTACAGCCTCATCGCAGCCTACAAAGGGGAAGCGCTCATCAACATCGACTCCCAGATTCCCAATAAAGTGGTGGAGGAGGCCCTCCTGGAGGGAAGGGTGGAAGCACTGAAAGGCTATCGCCGCGTCCATCGGGAAAAGTTCTATGGGAACAGCCGCTTCGATTTTCTCCTGGAGAACGATGAGGGAAAGAAATACTATCTGGAAGTGAAGGGCGTGACCCTGGAGCACGAAGGCTTAGCCAGCTTCCCCGATGCGAAAACCGAGCGAGGCGCCAAGCACGTGGGGGAGCTCATGGAGGCCAAGGCCGAAGGCCATGGGGCCGGCATTCTCTTTGTGCTCCAGATGGAGAACATGAAGGGGTTCACCCCGGCCTATGCCCTGGATCCCTACTTTTCGGAAACCCTGGAAAAGGCCCATGCCCAGGGGGTGGAGATTTTCGCCTACGGCTGCAGGGTGACGGAAAGTTCCCTGGATCTTCAGGAGGAAGTGCCGGTGCATTTCCGGGGCTAGGCGCCTGTGGTATAATGAAAGCAATGCGGCCGGAAGAACGCTCCGGCCCGATTTGAAGCCTGTTACTCCCCGCCTTGAAAGGAGCATCACCATGAATACTGAAAAACGTCATGTACCGGTGATCACCACGAACCTTCGGGGACATATGATCGAAGTTCCGGAGGTCATCCGGAAGGCCACAGGAATCGTCATCCTGGGCAAGCGCATCAAATCCCTCCTGTTCTCCACGGATGTGGCGGTCATTAAGAATACCAATGCCGACGCCGTCATGAGCGTCTATCCCTTTACCCCCCAGCCCATCATCACCCAGAGCCTCATTGCAGCCTCCGATGTCCCCGTGTTTTGCGGGGTAGGGGGCGGCACCACCAACGGCAAGCGTGTGGTGAACCTGGCGCTGGATGCGGAGTTTAAAGGCGCCATCGGCGTGGTGCTGAATAGTCCCATCAAGAATGACCTGCTGTGCCGGGTGCGGGATATGATCGACATTCCCATCGTCATCACGGTGATCTCGGAGCATGAGGATCTGGAAGCCCGCATTGAAGCGGGAGCCACGATTTTCAACGTCTCCGGAGCCAAGGACACCGCCAAAATCGTCCGGAAAATCCGGGAAGCCTATCCGGAGTTTCCCATTATCGCCACGGGAGGGCCCACAGAAGAGAGCATTCTGGAAACCATCGAAGCCGGGGCCAACGCCATCACCTGGACGCCGCCCTCCAACACATTGATCATGAAGGCGCTCATGGACAAATATCGGGGGCAGATGCCATGAATCAAGGAATACTCGCCGAAAACTGCAAACACTGTCCCGAATACGGGGAAACCTGCGAGGGAAACGAACCCTCCTGCATCTGCTTCCGCTGTCCCCGAAACCTGGGGCAGTGCATCATCGTGAAGTACTGCCGGGAGACGGAGTCGGTGCTGGAGCTGGCCACCCCTTTGGACAGCGAACGGGAAATGATGATTGAACGGTACTACAAGCTAAAAAATATGGAATAGAATGGAGTGAAGGTATTGGAAAATTACAAAGACGGCATTGCACAGTTTCAGAAGGTTCAGCGCGAACTCTCCAATCTTCGGGATGCCCAGGGAGTCCTCTATTGGGATATGTCCACCATCATGCCGCCCAAAGGTGTAGAGCGAAGATCCGAGGTCATCAGCTACCTCTCCGCCCAGGTCTTCAAGATTGAGACCGATCCGAAGTACGGCGCCCTCGTGGATGAGCTCTATACCCATCTGGACGATATGGACGACCGGGAAAAGGCCATGATCAAGGATGCCAAAAAGAGCCTGGACTTCATGCGCAAGATTCCGGAAAGCGAGTACCTGGAGTACAGCAAGCTGGTGGCTTCCGCCGAAACCTACTGGGCCGATGCCCGAGCCAAGAATGACTACGCCGCATTTCGGCCCATCCTGGAAAAAATCGTGGGCTTTAACAAGAAAATCGCGGAATACATCGGTTATGAAGACACGCCCTACGATGCGCTGCTGGATCTCTATGAGCCCGGCGCCACGGTGAAGAGCCTGGACAAGGTCTTCCAGGAGCTGCGGGACGGTCTGGTGGAGCTGATCCAGAAGATCAACCAAAGCCCGGTGACCATCGATGCCTCCATTCTCCAGGGAAACTATGCCGTAGAGCCCCAAAAGGAGTACAATCGGGCACTGGCCCAGCGCCTGGGCTATGACTTTGACCGGGGAGCCATCGCAGAAAGCGCCCATCCCTTCTCCACGAATTTTGGAAACTCCGATGTCCGCATCACCACCGCCTACAGCAAAGAGGATCCGGTGACGGCCATGTACTCCACCATCCATGAGACGGGCCATGCCATCTATGAGCAGAATATCCCCGACGATCTCACCTATACCAACATCGGCCGGGGAGTCTCCATGGGAATCCATGAGTCCCAGTCCCGATTCTACGAAAATATTCTCGGCCGCAGCCGGGAGTTCCTGGAAGCGGAGTTCCCCAATATGGCAGAAGCCTTTGCGGGGCTGAAAGCCTACAGTGTCGATGACGTGTATCGAGCCATCAACAAGGTGGAGCCTTCCCTCATCCGCATCGATGCGGACGAACTGACCTACAGCCTCCACATCATCATCCGCTATGAGCTGGAAAAAATGCTCATCAATGGCGAGGTGAACTTCGACGAGCTGCCCCAGCTCTGGGCAGACAAGTACACGGAGTATCTGGGCGTAACCCCGGACACCTATGCCAACGGCGTCCTTCAGGATGTCCACTGGGCCGGCGGCATGATCGGCTACTTCCCCAGCTATGCCCTGGGCAATCTTAATGGCGCACAGCTCCTCTACAAGGGAATCCTTCGGGATCTGCCCGACTACCAAGAGCTCATCCGCACCGGTCAGCTGGACAAGATCACGGCCTGGCTGGCGGAGAATGTCCACCAGTATGGCGCCACCTATGAGCCCCAGGTCCTCATCGAGAAGATCACCGGGGAAAAGCTCAATGCCCAGTACTTCCTCCAGTACCTCAAGGAAAAGTACAGCAAAATCTACGAGTTCTAATAACGCTAAAGTCCGGGGAAAAGCAAATCTGCTTTTCCCCGGACTTTCCCTTGGGATCAATTGGATGACACGTTAGCTGCGCAGGGCTTCCACCAGATGGAGGATCAGCTCCACGGTGTTCTCCACCGCCAGATCCTTGAACTTTTCGTAGTCCATGCTAGCGCCGGTGCTGGCGTTGTCGGAAATGGCCCGGATGACGGCGAAGGGGATGTTGTTCAGGTAAGCCGTCTGGGCGATGGCTGCTCCTTCCATTTCGCAGGCGCTGGCTCCGAAGGTGGTGGCCAGATCCTGAATCCGCTCCTTGCTGCTGATGAATTCATCACCGCTGACGATGATCCCCTTGTGGGTGCTGTAGGCGGTGTTTTTCCGGGAGTAGGCATAGGCCGCTTCCGTGAGGAAGGGATCCGTCGCAAACGTTGAGGTTTCGAAGCGGGGAATTTCCCCGCGCTTCAGTCCAAAGGCCGTCACATCCATATCATGCTGAATGAGGGAGGTGGCTACCACCACGTCCAGAGGAACGATGGCTTCGCCGATGCCCCCGGCGACCCCTACATTGACCAAGTGGGTGATGTGGAAATCATCCACGAGGATCTGGGCGCAGACTGCGGCGTTCACCTTGCCGATGCCCGAGACCACCATGACCACATGGACATCCCGGAGAGTTCCTTCGTAAAACTCCATGCGTGCTTTGGTTTTCTGCCGGGACAGGGTTAAGAGCTCCCGGATGGGGGCCAGTTCTTCTTCCATGGCACAGATGATGCCGAATATCTTTTTCATCGTAAACTCCTTCTTGGGTTTTTCTCCAGGAAAACCCGATCATTTCTTCTTTATTCTATTGTAGTATATTCCGGCATAAAAGACATTCCTTCCCGTGGTGCTTTTTTGGGCAAGATAATTGGAGCTAGGGATTTTGAGGACAAAGCCTCAATTCCAAAAGGCAAAGACTGCAGGCCTTGTCAAAAGAGATTGGATAATGAGCGGGTTCGTTTAAAAAGGCGAGGTTGGATTTAGGACTGACAAGGCAGGTTAGAACTCTGATGGTTGCTTTTGAAAAGGAAGAAGAAGCAACAGCAGCAGCTGCAGAAGAAGAAGAAAATGTTGACTTTCATGCACAACAAATTATTGAAAATGAGTTTAAAAGTCAAATTTTTTCACTCCAAATGATGAAACAGGATTTTAGAAGGACCTTATGATTACGGAGATAGATCATGAGAATAATCAAAATAGAGGAGAAAAGAGAAATATAATCAGACATGATGATTTGACATTTATGCTCAATAATGCAAGAATTATGAGTATAAATGTCTAGTAAAGGCGGTGCATCATGACAAACTCAAAAAAGATCATGGAAATCATGGAGAAAAACAATGGAATCATTACCTCATCGGAAGTGACTAATGCTGGAATTTCACGAGGAAGTCTGAAGCATCTTGTTGATACGGGACGAATAGAAAGAGCAGCTCGAGGAGTTTATCAAACGAAGAATGTTTGGGATGATGAGATGTATCATCTTCAGGTTCGTTATAAAAAAGGGATTTTTTCTGGGGAGACTGCATTGTTCCTGCACGATTTAACCGATAGAACTCCGATGCAATATCAAATGACCTTTCCCAGCAGTTATAATCTAACGAATGTGAAGCACAATAAGGTTAAGGGCAACAGAGTCATTCCCAAACTTTATGAGATGGGAGTTGTGGTGGTTAAAACACCAGCGGGTAATCGGGTTCGGGCATATTCCGTTGAACGGACACTGTGCGATATTTTACGAAAACAGAATGATGTGGATATTCAAGTCGTTTCAGAGGCTTTCAAACGGTATGTTGAAAGAAAAGATAAAAATATCCCCTTGCTTTCGGAGTACGGGAAAAAACTTCGCGTTGAGGGGAGACTGCGCGCGTATCTGGAGGTGTTATTGTGATAAATGCTATGCAACTCAAAGCGGTGATCAAGCGTATCGCAACGGAAAGCAATATCTCTGCTCAGCTGGTTCTTCAAAACTATATGATGGAAAGATTCTTGGAAAGAATTGCTGTTTCCGATTACCAGAGGAACATTATTATCAAAGGCGGGCTCTTGATTGCAGCCATGGTGGGGCTAGATACCCGGGCAACGATGGATCTCGATGTCACGATGAAAAGAATCAGCGTAACCGAGCAAAGCATAAAGACGATGCTTGAAGATATTTGTCAGATTAAGCTTCAGGATGATATTTCTTTTACCATCATGAATATTCATGAAATTCGTGCAGGTGATGAGTATCAGGGGTATCGTGTCTCCCTAACAGCGAACCTTCCTCCTCTGGCAGTACCCTTTAAAATGGATATTACTACGGGGGATCCAATAACACCTCATGAGATTACCTTTGATTTTAAGTTATTACTTGAAGATCGGAACATTCAAGTTCTTGCATACAATCTCGAGTCGATCATCGCGGAAAAAATAGAGACGATTCTCACTCGGGCCGATCAAAATACAAGGCCTAGGGATTTTTATGATGTCTACATTTTGCATCAGTTTTATCATCATCAATTTGAAGCCAATGCATTAAGAGATGCGATCAGGGCAACAGCGGAGAATAGAAGTTCATTTTCTGTTATTCGCGATCATCAAAGTATCCTTCCAGTTATTCGAGACAGTATGATCATGAAACAGCGATGGAGCAGTTACCAACAGGATTTCGATTACGCCAGGGGGGTTTCTTTTGATGACGTATGCGCAGTTATTGCTGATATTGCCAATCGATGCATCCCCTAAAAGAAGAGGTAGAATGACCTAAAGAATGAATTTGAAAAAGCGTGCGGGATGCGTATAATAAGAACAGTATATTTGAGGAAGATACCGAAAAAGGGGAGTTTGAAAAAAATGCACCCAGGGGTTGATCCTTCCAGCGGAAGCAAAACAGAAGGTTTTTCGCTTCGGGCACCTCTTTGAAAGGAGGAGCAGGGACTTGGCGATACCGATCTTGAAGAGAAGAAAAGGATGGAAAATGATGCAGCATGAATTAAGAAGAACGGAGATGCTCCTGGGAGCAGAAAATCTGGAGAAGCTCCACCAGGCGAAGGTCGTCCTTCTGGGGCTGGGCGGCGTCGGCGGGGCAGCCTTTGAAGCCCTGGTCCGGGGCGGTGTGGGACACCTCACCGTGGTGGACAATGATATCTTCACCGTGTCCAACCTCAACCGGCAGCTTCTGGCCACCTATGACAATCTGGGGCAGTCCAAGGTGTTCGCAGCCCTTGCGCGGGGAAAGGCCATCAACCGCTACTGCACGGTGGTGGGCATGGAAGCCTTCATCAACGGTGAAAATCTGGCGGAGCTCATCGCCGAGGATACGGATTATGTCATCGACGCCATCGATACCGTCACCGCCAAGCTCCAGGTCATCACCTACTGCAAGGAAAAGAACATCCCCGTCATTAGCTCCATGGGAACAGGCAACAAGCTGGATCCGGGACAGCTCCAGGTGACGGATCTGGCGAAAACCACCATGTGCCCCTTAGCCAAGGTCATGCGCCATGAACTGCGAAAGCGGGGCATTACCTCGGTGAAGGTGGTGGCCTCCACGGAAAAACCCCGGGTCCCCCACGTGCTGGAACCCGTGGCGGAGGAAGGCCCCGTGAGCCAGATGAAAAAAAGAAGCGCTCCGGGGAGCACTTCTTTTGTACCGCCCACGGCCGGATTTCTCCTGGCGGGTGCGGTGATTCGAGATCTCTTGGGTTCAGACTTGGATTAGGGCATACGGAACTGATTGATTTCGCCGATGTACTCATAGCCGTATTCGCCCAGTTTGTTCACCAGATGGGACTGATCCAGCATGTAGTTGTCGCACAGCGCCGGCAGCGAATGGAACTCATCCCGGAGTTTCGTGTTCACGAGGCTGAGCAGGATAAACGGATCCATCTCCCGGACGGTTTCATTGTTCAGCAGGGTGTCGTTGGTCATGACGATCGCTCCTTCAGTTTGAATTTGTTCTCTATCATAATTATAGAGGATTGCCTTGGACTTTAGGGAATTATTAACAAGAGTTTGATTTTTGTTCGAATATCGTTAATTTATTGTCGATTTTTGTATGTATTGTGACATACACTATCCAAGAAATGTCCGTGAGGCCCCGGGGGGAACCCTTGGGGCTTATGGACATTCTTTTCAATTGACGGTAAAATTGAAAGGAAGTGTTATGAAAATTCAAGAAAGAGGAGTTGAAAAGCCTGACTCTTGCGGGGAACGAGCGGGCGATGAGCATGAAGACATTCGACGAGTACACCGTAGGCAACCTGGTGCTGAAAAACCGCGTGGTTATGCCGCCCATGTGTATGAATATGGCCCATGACGGCATGGCCACGGATTTCCACTATATCCATTACGGCAATGCCGCCCTGGGGGAAGTGGGACTCATCATCGTGGAAGCCACCGGCGTTACCTCCGGCGGGCGAATCAAGGACCGGGATCTGGGTCTGTACCGGGATGATCAGATTCCCGGCCATCAGAAGATTGTGGAGCTGGCCAAAAAGTACGGTTCCCATATCGGAGTTCAGCTGGGCCATGCCGGCCGCAAATGCCTCATCGAGGGCGAAACCATCGTGGCGCCTTCACCCTTAGCCTTCAGCGAAGACTATTTCCTGCCCCATGCCCTGACGGAGCCGGAGCTGAAAGACATTGTCCAGGCCTTTCAGGATGCAGCAGTGCGAGCCTTGAAAGCCGGGTATGAGCTCATCGAGCTCCATGGAGCCCACGGGTATCTCCTCCACCAGTTCTTAAGCCCGCTGTCCAATCAGCGCACCGACGCCTATGGCGGTTCCCGGGAAAACCGGGTGCGGCTCCTGAAAGAAGTCACCGCTGCCGTGAAGGCCGTGCTCCCGGAAAACTTCCCCCTGATCCTTCGGGTCTCCGCTTCCGACTATGTGGAGGGGGGGATCGATCTTACGGAAATGGTGGAAATCATCCAGCTGGTGAAGGAGGACTTCCACATGATCCATGTGAGCTCCGGCGGACTGGATGTCCGGCAGGAAATCACCCTCTATCCCGGATATCAGGTGCGGTTCTCCGAGGAAATCCGGAAAATCTGCCAGATTCCCACCATCGCCGTGGGACTCATCACGGAGATTGCCCATGTGGAGGAAATCCTCCAGAATGACCGGGCGGACCTGGTGGCCCTGGGCCGCGTCCTCCTTCGGGACCCCTTTGTCATCATCAAGGAAGGCCATGGTCATGTTTCCCCTCTCTTCGCCTACAAGCGGGGATTCAATGTGAACTGGGCCAGAAAATAGCTCATCGGCTCTCCTTTTTTGGGAGAGCCCTTTTCAACACAAAAGATAAGGAGGACAACCATGTCCGCAAGAAAGAAAGCCATCCTACAGCTCATCATCGCCTCCATTCTCTGGAGCACCGGAGGCATCCTCATCAAGCTCATCGACTGGAATCCCGTGGCCATCGCCGGCTCCCGAAGCCTTATTTCGGGCCTGGTGATTCTCTTCTACCTGAAGCGGCCCAAAATCACCCTCTCCAAGGCCCAGGGCATCGGCGCCCTGGCCTATGCCTCCACGGTGATCCTCTTCGTCATGGCGAACAAGATGACCACGGCGGCCAACGCCATCCTTCTCCAATACACCGCTCCGGCCTTTGTGGCGGTTTTGGGGGCGTGGCTCCTGAAGGAAAAGGTCCGCTGGTATGATCTGCTCTCCATTCTCTGTGTCTTCGGAGGCATGATCCTCTTCTTCACCGATTCCGTGGGCCAGGGAAGCGCAGCGGGAAATGCGCTGGCTGTGATCAGCGGCTTCATGCTGGCCTGCGTCACCATCGCCCTTCGGTTCCAGAAGGACGGGTCCCCCGTGGAAACCATGCTGCTGGGCAATTTCCTCACCTTCCTGGTGGCCATTCCCTTCATGGGCGGCGGCCTTCCCTCCACCCAGGGACTCCTGGCCATCCTGGCCCTGGGCGTCGTTCAGCTGGGCATCTCCTATATCCTGTATGGATTAGCCATTAAGCACCTCAGCGCACTGGAAGCGGTGCTCATCACCGTCATCGAGCCGCTCCTCAATCCCGTGTGGGTCTTTCTCTTCAACGGGGAAAAACCCACGCTGCTCTCCCTTCTGGGAGGTCTTGTGGTGGTGGCCGGCGTTTTCAGCCGAAACATCTTCTACGCCCAGAGCATGGAAAAGGAACGGAAAAAAGCCGGAGAATCTTTTGAATCTTGACCAAAGTCAAGGAATCCCTGTCTTCCTCAGGCTATACTGAAGAAAACGAAGAGGAGTGAACCCCATGAAAAAGAATACCCTGCAACTGGATACCCTTACCTGCCCCAGCTGCGTACTGAAGATCGAATCAGCCCTGAAGCGCCTGGACGGCGTGGAAAGCGTCGATGTCCTCTTTAACGCCAGCAAAGTGAAAGTCCAGTACGACGAAAGCCGTCAGAGCACCGACTCGCTGAAAAGCACCGTCACCGCCCTGGGCTATGATGTCCTGGCGGTGAAATAGACCAGGGACCATCAAGAAGGATGAGGTTATGGATTCCGAGGGTCCCCCTATAGGAAATCTTTAACACCCAAAAGCACTGCGGAGAAAGGTCTCCCGGTGCTTTTGGCGTTGAAGCCTGTTATGCCCCAAAGGAAGGGGCTTCCCGCAAAAAAAATCTCTACCCGGGATGGGACTTCCCCCAAATAATGGATCAAGGAGGATGGAAAATGAACCTGAAGGAAAAAGCCAAGGGGCTAAAGCGGGATATTCCCGCAGTGTTTCTCGCGCTGAAGAAGAGAGAAACCCCCTGGTATGCCAAAGTCATAGCCTTTTTGACCGTGGGTTATGCCCTCTCTCCCTTAGACCTGATCCCGGATTTAATCCCGGTACTGGGATATTTGGATGATCTCCTGATTCTGCCGCTCATGGTGGCCTTCACCATCCGCCTCATTCCGAAAGAAGTCATGAAGGGGTGCCGGGAAGAAGCGGTCACCCTCTGGGTTTCGGGGAAACCGAAAAAATGGTACTACGCCCTGCCGGTGGTTCTCCTCTGGCTCCTTCTTCTGGGCTTTCTCCTGCGAAAACTGCGCTGATGTCCATCATCTCCCCAGTCCAAGACAAGGCTTTCCCTTAAGGGGAGCCTTCTTTTTTTTTCCTGCCTTGCCCCGGCGTTCATCATCTTGTATGATTTGACTAAGAACGGCATAAGACGGGACCCCGAGGGTCCGGTCTGAAGGGGAACACCATGAAGGAATTGGAGAAAGAAAGTTTTGCCATCATCGCCCATACGGGAGAAGCCCGGTCAGCCTACCAGGAGGCCGTGCGGGCAGCCAAGAGCGGAGACTTTGAGGCCGCGGAAAAGCTCCTCAAAGAAGGCGAAGAGGCTCTTCTCGCCGGCCATATCGTCCACGGAAAAATCCTTGCCCGGGAAGGGACCCCGGAGCGCGCTGTGGTGGACCTGCTTCTGGTCCATGCGGAGGATCAGCTCATGAATGCGGAGACCTTCCGCTTCATGGCCCGGGAAATGGTGGAAATCCATCAGAAACTCGCCGGGGAGGGGAAGCTGTGAGCATCAAGTACAAGGATATCAGCAATCGGCTGGAGGAAGAAATCCTCCAGGGGATCTACGATAAGGGGGACAAGCTGCCCACGGAGGAAAAGCTCGCCGCCCGCCATGGGGTTTCCCGGAACACCATCCGAAAGGCACTGGAGATCCTCGTCCGCAAAGGACTCATCATTTCCATCCAGGGCAGCGGGGTCTTTCTTCGCCATGCCACGCCCCAGGGAGCACTGAATCTGGAGGACTTCAACGGCCTCACGGAAAGTTTCTCTGGCCAGGAGGTCACCTCCGAGGTGCTGGAGCTGAAGCTCATCCGGGCCGATGAAAAGCTCTCCTTGGCCATGGGCTGTCGGCTGGGGGCCCCCATCTACTTCGTGAAGCGCATGCGCCGCATCGATGGCGTTCCCTACGTGGTGGAGTATGCCTACCACAACCAGGAGCACATCCCCTACCTGGATGAGAAGATCGCCGCCGGTTCCATCTTCCGCTACATCCGGGAGGAGCTGGGCAAGGAAATCGGCTATCTGGACCGGGAGATCAGCGCCGCCAAGCTGGGGGAGGAGGATGCCCGTCTTCTGGGCCTCCAGGCTGGGGATCCGGCCCTCATCTCCACCAACCGGGGATTTCTCAAAAATGGGGAAATCTTTGATTATTCCGTGGATATTCACCACTATCAAACCACCCGATTTTTGAAGCTGTCCGATTACCGGTGAAGGAAGAAGGAAAACAAGCCAGAAAAGTCAGGATTAAGAAATGTGCCCGAGAAAAAGCCAAGGCTTTATCTCGGGCACATTGGATTTCCTAGGTTTTTTACTAAATGCTCATGTCCCGCTGGGTATACGTCTTAAAAGCCAGGGCGAGAAGGGCTCCGGCGAAGATGAGGGTCAGGAGGGCATAGAGCAGGGGAAGCTTTGCCGTGTCCACCACCTCTGCCATGGGGAAATAGCGAAGAGGGGTGAGGAGCCGAAGAAGTCCCGGTTCTTCCAGAAGGTCTGTGAAGACGGAGAGGGCGTAGGCGAAAAATACCGCGCCTAAAGTCAGCCCCTGGGCCTGCCGTGGTTTTTTCAGGGCGCTGGCCGAAAAGATTCCCAGGGCCAGGTAGAGGAGCATGAGGAGGAAAAGCCCCAGGGATTCTATGCTCAGGATCCTCGTGACCTGGGCCTCAGGCACATAGAACCAGAGGGTATAGCGGCTGATGCCGTAAAGGATCAGGGAGAGGAGGAGAAGAAGAAGCATCCCGGCCAGAAGCTTTGTGGCCAGGAGGTTTTTGCGGGACCTCGGTTTCACCAGAAGAAACTCGGAGGTTTTGCCCAGCTCCTCCTTGGCCACCAAGCGAGAGCCCAGCATGGCGGCATAGATGACGCCCCCCAGGACCACATAGTTCATGAGGATGCCGTGATAGCCCTGGGCGGTGGAAAGATCCAGATCCGAGAATCCGAAGACCGCCAGGAGCACCCGGGGCATAGCCTCCATGAAACTGGAGAGGTCCCCCATATCGGTGCCCATGAAGGAGTATTCGCTCATGCCCCAGAAGATCAGGGCGCCGAGGGAGAGGGTCCACAGGAGGAGGCCCTTGGCTTCCACCCGAAGTTCCCGGAGAAAAAGACTGGTGCTAAACGTTCGTGGAGACTTAGGCATGGATCTCCCTCCTTTCCAGCAGGGCATAGGCAGCGCCGGTGAAGAAGACCGTGAGGAGGAGGGACAGGAGAAGGTGCGGTCCGTCCAGATGGCGATTCTCCAAAATCGGCATCAGTTCAAAATACCGAAAGGGGGTGAACCAGGTGAGGTAGGCCTTGTCCAGGATCTGGCTCACCATGGCCAGGGCGAAGAAGCCAAATACTGTGGACAGGGCTAAGGAGACCGTGAACCGAATTTTTCGAAGGAGCACCCCCAAAAATGCGCCAAAGGCATAGAAGAGAAGACTTAAGAGAAACCCTGCCAGCTGCAGAAGAAGGAGGAGCCGAAGATCCCGGGGGCCTTCCTTCAGCAGGGCTTCCGCCAGGGTTGCCGTGAGGAGAAGGAAGAGATTGGTGACCAGGAGGATGGACAATCCACTGAGGAGCTTTGGGGTGAAAAGGGCAAAACGCCGCCGGGGTTTCGTCAGGAGAAAGTCTGCGGTTTTTCCGCTGATCTCCTTCCCCAGGAGACGAAGGCCCAGATTCATGGCCAGAACCGCCAAGGCGAGAAACAGATAAAGATCCACATAGGACAGGAACCCCTCAAAGGTGAGGAGAAGCTTGGCATTGATCGATAAGGCCGCCAAAAGCTCCGGGGGATACCCCTCCAGAATCTTCAGGTAAGCATCCCCTTCCTTGGCCATGGCCGGATACATGAGGAGAAAGAGAAAGAGGGTGCCGCAAAGGGAGAGGATCCAGAGGAGCGCTGCGCGCCGGTTCTTCCGGAGCTCATGCCAGAAAATATTCATTTTTGGTCCTCCTTCTCGTAGTAGTGGAGGAAGACCTCCTCCAGACTGGGCTCCTCAATGAGCATGTCCCGAAGGGGAGCCTGGGCTAAAAAGGGCAGGATGCGGCTCATGTCCCCCTTGTAGATGAAGCTCACCGTGTGGTTTTCCCGGGTCACATGGGTGATGCCTTCCACCGCCAGAAGCTCCTCCAGGGACCCTTCTTTGGTCTCCAGAGTAAAGCGCCGGTAGGACTCATCCCGGAGATTATTGATCTCGTCCAGCTTCACCAGATGACCCTCCCGAAGGATCGCCACCCGGTGGCAAAGCTTCTGGACTTCACTGAGGATGTGGGAGGAGAAGAAGATGGTTTTCCCCCGCTCATTCTCTTCCTTCAGGAGGTGGAAAAACTTCTGCTGCATGAGGGGATCCAGACCGCTGGTGGGTTCATCCAGGATGATGAGCCGCGGGTCGTGGAGAAGGCCCTGGACGATGCCCACTTTCTTCCGGTTGCCGTAGGAGAGGTCTTCGATCTTTCGGCTAAGATCCAGCTCCAAAAGCTCCGACAGCTCCGCGATGCGCTTTTTGCAGTCCTTCTTGTAGAAGGAGGCGGAGTAGGCCAGAAGCTCGCCCACCTTCATCTCCTCATAGTAGTACACCTCCGAGGGAAGATACCCGATGTCCTCGGCAATGAGGGCAGCATCCTTTCGGGAATCTTTCCCGAAGATTTCAATGGAGCCTTTTGTGGGGGCGATGAGGTTCAGCATGGTCCGGATGGTGGTGGATTTACCGGCCCCGTTGGGACCGATGAAGCCGAAAATCTCCCCTTCCTTCACGGAGAAGCTGAGATCTTCCACGCCGCGGTGTTTGCCGTAGTATTTGGTCAGGCCGTTGATTTCGATGATGTTCATGGGGCGCCTCCCTAAAGACGGTGGACAGAGGAGTGCGGGCACTATTCGGGAATGTAGGTGCTACTTTGGGCATAGCGGTCCTTCAGCTGAAGAAGGGCGCTGTGGAGGAGCTTTTTGCTCTTGTTGCGCATGACCAGGGTGAGGATCAGTTCATTGGCTAACTTTTCCTGGCCGTAGACGTAGAGCTTTTCCACGAGATCGGCGATGTGCTCGTAGTCCTTGCGGCCGGTGAGGTGCTGAGCCCGGCTTTCAATGTGGGCCGACAGGAGCTTTGCCGCTTCCTGGCCGTATTCGGGATTGAGGAAGGCGTAATGCTCCACAATGAGCTCTGGGTTGTCTTCCAGGAACTCCAGGAGCCTGCGCTTGTCCTTTTCCTCCAGGAGGATCCGCTTGTAGATGCCTTTGGTGTTCTTTTGCAGTTCCTCATCCATGATGAGGCGTTCATAGACCCCGGGCCAGTCGTGGGGACTGATGGATCGCTTGAGGTCGGCATAGGCTTTGTACTCCCCCAGCTGCAGGAGCCTGCGGGAGGCGGCGATATAGCTTTCCTGATCCTGGAGGAGCTTGCGGATTCCCGCCTCGAGGGTCAGCCAGCGGATGAGTTCATCCCAGTTCTTGCCCGACCTTTCCACCCCTTCCCGGACGATGAGAAGGGCTTCGTGAAGCTTTCCCCGGCCCAGGAGGGACTCCGCTTCCATGAAGCGGAAGTCGGTGACCTGGGGGTTTTCCCGGCGAAGCTCCAGGGCTTCTTCGGCCTTGCCGATCATCATGAGGAGCTCATATTCTAAGAAGAGGAGATTGTTTCGGTCGTGGGGAAGAAGACCTTCCTCCTCGTAGACGAGAAGCAGGGTCTCGTAGAAGTGGTCAAAATCCGTTTCCGTGGTGATGTAGCTCTTCATGATCCGAAGAAGCGTGGTCACTTCGCTGAGGTCCTTCAGGTTCTGGCAGATCCGCCGAAGCTCCCGGAAGAGGAGCTGGCTTTCCCGGGCAGTGTACTTCTTCTCCGCCAAGGGGATCAGGGCTTCTTCATAGATTTTCAGGTAATGGGCATTGAAGAGCAGCTGGTCATAGCCCTTGTGAGGAAGGCTCACCATTTCAAAAAGCAGAAGGTAGAGGAGAACGCCCCGGAGGTAGTTCCGTTCCTTCACCGCCTGGCGGGCGTCCTCATGCGTTGAGAGGAGGAGATTGAAATACTTCACGAAGGATTCCCGGGGGGAGCGGGTTTTCAGCGCCGAATAGGCGGAAAGGAGCTCATCCCGGGTATTCTGGAGATGCTCCTCATCGGTGGTGCTGATGAAGCTCTTGCGGATGATCACGGGAATATCCTTATAGTAGCTGCGAAGAGAAAGGATGAAGGCGATGAGCTCCTCCTTCTCCGCCCCTTCCAGGATTTCCTTAAGGCTGCTTTTGCTGCTCTTCAGGGAGGCCTTGGGGGTCTTGGGCAAAGGGACTTCCTTCCCGGGGAGGTCCTTTTGCAGGAGAAGGGCCAGAACATGGGGACAGAGGGTTTCCGCATGACAGGTGCAGGAATAGTGGAGAATCTCCTCCCCCTCCAGCTGGATCTTCTGCCGGTAGTCTTTTCCGTCGCTGATCACGGCGCTGAGGACGCCCCCGCTGAAGAGCCTTTTTTTCACGTGGCCCTCCTGTAGGAGCTTCATGGCTTTCAATTTGGGAAGTTCCGGGGACTGGTCAATGAGGGTTTGTCTGTTCATGAAGACCTCCTTTGCGATGGTGCTACAGGGCAGGAATGGGGAGGAAGGTGAGATAAATGGAATAGAGAAGAAGTGCCCCCAGGAGGTTGAAGAGAAGCATGATCCATACTTTCTCCTCATTTTTCCCCGTGGTCAGGGCGATGAGGTAGAGCACATCCTCCATGGCCAGGATAAAGAGCAGAATGTAGATGACATAGTACGTGCGAAAATACGTGGATCCGATGAAGGGGAGAAAGAGCCAGGGCAGGATCCAGGCCAGGGAAAAGCGGTTGAAGAGGCGCAT
This sequence comes from Proteiniclasticum sediminis, assembly GCF_018128025.1. Lineage (GTDB taxonomy): Bacteria > Bacillota > Clostridia > Clostridiales > Clostridiaceae > Proteiniclasticum > Proteiniclasticum sediminis. The sequence continues at coordinate 39,718 of NZ_JAGSCS010000018.1, forward strand.
GCCGTTTTGCTCCTTCCGCCAGATTCGGTTGAGTTTATAGGTCATCTTGGAGCCCAGGTGCAGGGTGGACCAGAAGACCACCACCACAAGGGTGAGGAAGAGACCCAGCACGTAGGCCGTCATGGAAGCACGTCCAGATCATGAAGATTTCCGTAGGTGTACTGATCCAGGTGGTAGCGGAAGGCAGGGTAAATGCCTAAGGCGCGGATCAGGTCTTCCGCTTCCTTCCTGGAGGCCTCATTGGGCTTTCCCGTGCGGAGGGCTCGGATCATGAGGTTTTTCGGCGTTTCCAGGGGAGAAATGTATTCCACGATGGACACCTCATAGCCATGCTCCTCCAGGAGCAGTCCCCGGAGTCCGTCCGTGAGGGTATCCGCCATGCGGGCCTTCAGGATGCCGTGCTTCAGGATGCCCTCAAAGGGGGCATAGTGGTAGGTGCGGAGCATCTCCTTGTGGCAGCAGGGCACCGCCACGATGAAGTCCGCCTCCTTGGCCACGCCGAAGGCCAGGGCCATGTCCGTGGCTGTATCGCAGGCGTGGAGAGAGAGCACCACATTGATCTTCCGATCCGACTGGAAGTCCTTCACGTCCATGGCATGGAACTCCATATTCCGGTAGCCCAGCTGCTGCTGGATGGCCCGGGAAGCCGCGATGACCCCTTCGGAGATATCGATGCCGATGAAGTGGCACTTCATGCGCTTCACTTCCGTCAGGTAGTAGTTAAGGACAAAGGAAAGGTAGCTCTTGCCGCAGCCCACATCCACAATGGTCACGGTGCTCTGGCGCTTCAGGGCTTCGAAGTTCTTTTCCAGAAGCTCCACATAGTGGTCGATCTGGTTGTATTTTCGGATTTTGTCGTTGCGGATTTTGCCGTCGGGGCTCATGATGCCGATGGCCTTGAGGAGCTCCGGTGCCTCCGTGGCTTTGATCCAGTAGTTCCGGTTGAGGAGGGTGGAGGTTTCCTTGGCTTCCTCGCCGATTTCCGTTTTCAGCGCCTGGGTGGTCATGCCCACGTTTTTCGGCGTGGCGGTGATGATGAGGGCAGAGCCCCGCTCCTTGTAGGTGGCGGTGAGCTCCTCATACCGGGAAGCTTCCGTGAGCACATCCGCCAGGACTTCTTTCCAGGGGAGAAGCCGGGTGACCCCGCCGAAGTTGTAGGAGAGGGTGCCTTCGCCATTGGGGAGGGCCTGTCCTTTAAAGGTCTTGAGTCCGGCTTTGAAGCGGACCTCGAAGGAGAGGAAGATGGCCTCATTGTCCGCATAGCGGCTCTCCAGGCCCAGGAAGAAGAGACGCAGTTTATCCAGGGATGTTTTATTCATCAGATCCGATCCTTTCTCCGCAGACAGCATTTTCCGTAAAGAGGTTCACCCCTTGGCCGCCTGCCGGATCCGGGAGGAGCCCTGGGGGCTTCCCGGCAATTTAATTTGAGCTTTGCTTCTATTTATATTATATCTCAATGGCTTATAATTATGTATAGATTATTGAGGTGGAGTCCTTGGGCCCCGCCGCAAAATAAAGAAATGGAGAGTCCCATGCAGAAAAACAAAAGAACGCAGTTTGGCGTTGTCGTCATCTTTCTCCTCATGTTCCTGTCTCCTTTTATTGAAAACACCCGGGGAATTTTTATCCCCATTTTCAAGGAGGAGTTTTCCGTTTCCAACACCCTGATTTCCGGCATGATCACCGGCGTGTCCCTTTTGGGCATGGGGGTGACGTTTTTGGGCGGAGCCATTACGGAAAGGATCGGCCAGCGAAAGACGATTTTTCTGGGGATTTTGCTGCTTCTTGGCGGCATCCTCATTCAGTCCCAGGCGCCCACCTTCTTCTGGTTCTTCCTGGGCTTCATTCCCATCATCGCGGGAATTAACCTTTACAACGTGGCGGCCAACACCCTGGTGCCCATCCTCTTTGCCGGCACCTCCACCCTGGCCATGAATCTTTTCCACTTCATGTACGGCGCCGGCTCCACCGTCTCCCAGAATGCCATTGGCTTTCTTCTGGAGCGGAACGTCACCTGGCGCAGCATCTATGTGTACATCGCCGTCCTTTATCTTTTGATCCTCCTGGTGTTCCGCTTCACCCACATCAGCGATGCGCCCAAGGTGGAAGGGGCAGAAAAAGGCCCCAATCTTCTCAAGAGCCCCCTGCTCTATGCCTTTGGCTTTGCCCTGGGATTCTATGTCTTTGCGGAGCAGGGCCTTTCCCTGTGGCTGACCAATTATCTCAAGGTGGCCTTTGGCTTTAAGGAAAGCCTGGGGGCCCGCTATATTGGAATCTTCTTCCTGGTCTTTGCCCTGGGCCGCTTCTTTGGCGGATTTCTGGTCCAGAAGACCGGGGTTCTCCGCTCGGTACTCGTCTCCCAGATCTTGGCCCTTCTCACCCTCACGGCGGGGATCATCCTGGGCGAGACTTACGTCATCGTCATCAGCATTTCCGGTCTCTTCTTTGCCGTGGTCTATCCGTCTCTGCTGTCCCTGGTGACGGGGATTTTCCGGGAGCGGCCGGGCTACGCCACGGGCATGGTCATCACCCTCATCGCCCTGGTGAATAACCTCATGACCCTTCTCATGGGCATTCTTACGGATCTTCTGGGGGAGGCCAAGTCCATCTATATGCTGCCCCTGTCCCTGGTGCTTTCCATCCTCCTGGTGGTGTACATCCGGAAAGAGGCCGAAAAGCGGAAAAGCCTGACCCCTAGAGGGAAGAAAGGGGAGGAAGCCTAATGGAAAAGAAAAGAGTGCACATGGAGGAAATCCGGGAGTCGGAAGGCAAAGAATACATCATCCGGGATGCGGACCGCATCACCGTGGGCCGGTTCACCATCATCGAGAAAAATGAGGCCCAGAAGAGTGTCCTCCTTCGGCTCCGGTTCTACATCGCCACGGAGAAGGGACTCCTTAAAGAGGCTCTTCGGGTTCTGGTCCGGGGATTTCTCCGGGAAGGGGCCTTCTTCAAAATCAACATCATCGTCACCGACGAGATCAGCACCACCCCCTTCACCGAGCTGGGCTTCACCCTGGAAGGCATCCTGGTGAACAACAGCTATTCCCACGCCGAGATCACCAACGAGTATCTCTTCGGCACGGACAACACCCGCTTTGACCAGTTTCGGGAGTTCAAGCTCCTGGCCCTGGAAGGAGAACGCACCACGCTGAAGCTGGCCTCTCCGGAGGATGCCGAGGCCTTTGCCCAGTATTACACCTGGAACCGGGAATATCTGAGACGCTTTGAGCCTCTCCGGGACAAGGAGTTCTACACCGTGGAGGGACAGCGCAAAGCCCTGGAGGAGTCCTACCGGAACTACCTCAACGGCCTGGCCATTAATTTTGGCATTTACAGCGGGACCACCCTCATCGGGAAGGCCCAGCTGTCCAACCTGGTGTATGGGGGTTTTCGCAGCGCCAATCTCGGCTACAGCCTCCATCGGGACTATGAGGGCAAAGGCCTCATGCAGGATGCCTTGAAGGCGGTCCTGGCCTATGCGGGCGAGGAGCTTCGCCTGCACCGGATTGAAGCCTCCACGCTCCTGGAAAATGCCAGGTCCCAGAACACCCTGAAAAAGCTGGGGTTCAAGCTGGTGGGACTCAATGAGAAATACCTCTACATCAACGGACAATGGCAGGATCACTACACCTTCTCCCTCATTCTGGAATAACGAAGGCTCCGCGTAGAGCGGCTGATCAGCGCAAATCATCCCCAATGACACTGCAGGAGGCGTACCATGACCAAAGAAGAACGAAGCTGGATTTTACAGGATTTCGGCAACTCTGCCTACTCCATCACCATCACCACCGCAATTTTACCCCTGTTTTTTAAAGGGGTCGCCGCAGCGAATCTTTCCGATGCCACATCCACGGCGTACTGGGGGTATGCCAATTCCATCTCCACCCTGCTCATCGCCCTCTTGGCGCCCCTTTTGGGAACCATCGCGGATTTTAAAGGGGTGAAGAAAAAGCTGTTCACCACCTTCACCCTGGTGGCCATCCTTTCTTCCGCCCTCCTGGCTACGGTGGGAGAGGGCCAGTGGGTTTATGCCCTCATCATCTACATCATCACGGCAGTGGCCTTCAATGGATCCAGCATCTACTACGATGCCTTCCTCACCGATGTGACCACCGATGACCGCATGGATGACATTTCCGCCAAGGGCTTCGGCTTTGGCTATCTGGGGGGAACCATTCCCTTCATCATTTCTCTCGGCATCATCTTAAGCGCCGACAAACTGGGGCTCACGGGCACCTTTGCCACCCAGCTGGCCTTTGTCATCACCGCCGTCTGGTGGCTGATCTTCACCCTCCCCATGCTACGGAATGTGAAGCAGAAATATTTTATTGAAGGGAAGCCCTCCAAAATCCGGGAAAGTTTCCAGACCCTGGCCGCCACGGCGAAAGAGATCCTCGGGAACAAGATCGTCTTCTACTTCATGGTGGCCTACTTCTTCTACATTGACGGGGTACACACGGTGATCACCATGGCCACTGCCTATGGGGTGGATGTGGGCGTGGATTCCAATCGCCTCCTCATCATCCTGGTGGCCATCCAGATTGTGGCCTTCCCCTTTGCCATCCTTTATGGGAAACTGGCCAAGCGCTTTGGGGCCCGAAACATGATCATGGCGGGCATTCTCACCTACGTCGTCATCTCCATCTACGGTTTCTTCCTGAAGACGGAGCTGGACTTCTGGGTCCTTGCCATGCTGGTGGCCAGCGCCCAGGGCGGTATTCAGGCCCTCTCCCGTTCCTATTTCGGGAAGATCATTCCCAAGAACAAGTCGGCGGAGTATTTCAGCATCTTTAATATTTTCGGCAAAGTGTCCTCCATCTTTGGGCCTCTGCTCATGGGCGTGGTGGCCAGTCTCACGGGGGAGACCCGCTACGGGATCCTCAGTCTCATCATCCTCTTTATCCTCGGCGCCTTTTTCTTCCTGAAGGTCAAGGATGAAAAGCACGTGAACCTGGACTTGTCGTGATGAAGGATTCTCTTGAATTTCGGGGAAGTTCTCACTATACTATTTAAGATAGTATGATCCTGGTCCGAAAAAACGCGAACGAGACAAGACTGCGGATCCTGTGGGCCCCTGGGGCAGGAAAGGATTGCAGCAATATGGAGGTAAAGATGAATTATAACGGTATTATTATTTTTGGTGAGATGGGTTCAGGCAAGGATGCCCTAGCCGATGAGATCATCCGCTTAGAGCCCAAGACCAAGAAGTACGGCCTCGGGGATGTCATCCGCGGCATGAAGCCCATTGTTCAGGTGTCTCCGGAGTGGAAGGGCAATGAACGCGGTTTCTTCCAGCTGGTGGCCGACAAGCTTCGGGAAATCGACATGAACATTCTCAATAAGTATGCCTTGTCCCGGATGATCACGGAAAACGCCGAGCTTCAGGAAATTACCCAGGAGAAAAAATGGGAAGATCTCTATGAAAATCTGCGCCGGGTCAACGAAAACATCCTCCCCATGATCGTGGGCGGACGGACCAAGGATGATTTTGATTTCTGGAAGAAGGCCGGATTCCTCATTGTGGGCATCAGCGCTTCCAAGGAAAACCGCTTCAAACGGCTGGTCCTTCGGGATGGGGAAGAAGTGGCGAAAAACAGCAACCCCAACCACAATACGGAAAAGGAAGTGGCCCTCCTGGTGGAGAAGGCGGATCTCATCGTGAACAATGATGGTACGCTGGAAGACCTGAAAACGGAAGCAGCCCATGTACTGAACTATTTCCGCACGGAATCCCGAAAAACTGATTTTTAAGCAATAAATTATCCCCTGAAGATGAGCGATCATTTCGCTCCACTTCAGGGGATTTCCTTTTTTTTTGCAGATTTTGCGTAAGGCTAGAGAACGCCCTGTTTCAGCACATCATAGAGCTCGGCCATGGTCGCGTGGCGATAGGCGGAGACGAAGGGCGTCGCCACCCCCAGGGTGGGAATGGCCAGGAGATACCAACCGATGAAGGAGAGCTCCAGGACGAAGATGTCCCATTTGTGGCCGTCGGTCATTCTTGTGCTGAGGGCCAGGGCTTCCTGATACTTGGTATCGGGATATTCCGCCATGATCCAGGGAGTGAAGAAGTAGGCAAAACTTTTAATGATGCCGGGGATGATGAGAAGAAGGGCCCAGAGGAACTGGAAGAGATTCCGCATGAAGGCCACGGTGACATTGTTCAGGTAATGCTCGCTTTTAAAGGCATAGAAGAGGCTGGAGATGCCGTTTTCCCGGGCGTCCTCCCGGTTGAGGGAAAAGTAGCGGGAAAGGCCCATCTCCAAAGGTCCGGCGATGAAGATGCTCCAGAGAATGGAGAGAAGAAAGGCCGAAGCCCCGAAAAGAGCGGTGAGGAGGCTAAAGGGATAGGTGACGATGCGGTCAAAAACATTAAACCTTTGCGGATCGGCGGTGATGTTCTCGGGATAACCGGGAATCTGCGTGGTGGCTTCCTGGCCGAAGTTGAAGGTGATGTTGCTGCTTTTTCCCCCGGTGAGGAGAAGATAGAGAAAGACGATGAGGGCGCTGATGACGAAGGTTCGCCGAAGGGCGGCCTTAGCCCGGGTTTTCAGTTCAGAACGTGTCCACATAAGTTTGTACTCCTCTTCAAGATATTTGAGTGAAATGGCGGGCGAAGATCAGAAAAAGGAAAGCTGGGAAGGGCCTGTTTGGCGAATGATGAGGCCCTGGGGCGGGGTTTCCAGGATCCTGCGGACCTGGGTTTCCGAGGCCAGGGGATCCAGATAGACCCGAAGATCGGGGGGGCTTACGATGAGGGGTGTCCGGGGATGAAGGTTCAGCATGGGGCCCTGGGAGGCCGTGGTGATGATGGAGAAGTGCTCCTCGGGTTCCCCCTGGGCATTGGGAAAACGGCTGTAGAGGCCGCCCAGATAGAAGAGGGGGGAAGCTTGGCTCACTTCATGCTTGATTTTCTCCGGCCCCTGCCACTCGTAGAAGAGATTGGCGGGGACCAGGCAGCGCCGCTCCTTGGCTGCCTGGCGGAAGAAGGGTTTCTCATAGAGGCTCTCCGCCCGGGCGTTGAAGACAAGTTTTTTCTCCAAAGGGAATCCCCAGACGGGCTCTTTCAGCCCTTCCCGGGTCAGGACCAGAGCCCGGGCGCCGGGGAAAATATCTTTTTTGGGATGGGTCATGGCCTGGAGCTCCTCCGCCTGATACCGGTCCTTGACTTCCCCCAGGACATCGATGAAATTCAGGATCTCATCCAGGCTGATTTCCAGCTGGTAACGACCGCACATGAGGAAACCTCCTTATTTTTTCAGCATATTTTTGTAGATGGAGATGAGCTCGTCCCGGGAAACCCGCTCCGGATGATTGCGGAGCTTTTTCTCATTGGAGAGAAGCCCTTCCACATACCGGCGGATCTCCTCATCGCTGAGCTGCACCTCGAAGTCCAGAATGTCCTTGAAGAAGGCGGAGAGGGCATCAATGGAGTCCATGCGAATGAGGGACAGGAGACGGGTGAGCTTCTCCGTTTTCTTGAAGATCCGAAGATAGCCGGGATAGAGGATGCCGTTGGCCGTGCCGTGGGGAACTCCCTTCTCATAGGTTAGGGCGTAGCCCATGCCATGGGGAAGGCTGGTGCCCGTCTGGGCGATGACCATGCCGGCGATGCTGGAGGTGAGCAGAAGCTTTTCCCGGATGTCGATGTCGCATTCCCGGCTTTTCAGTGCCGGAACGCACTCGCCAAAGAGCTTCAGCCCTTTTTCGGCTAAAGTGTCGCTGAGAAGGTTCGCCCGGGTATTAAGATACCCTTCCGCCAGGTGGGTGAAGGCATCCACCGCCGTGGAGGCGGTGATGGAAAAGGGCATATTCAGGGTATAGCGGGCATCCAGGAAAGCCACGTCGGGAAAAATCGACTGGCCGATGTTTCGCTTGGTTTTTTCCTCATGGAGGGTCAAAATGGCATAGGGGGTTGTTTCCGAACCGGTGCCTGCCGTGGTGGGCACTGCCACCAGGGGAATGCCCGTGAGATTTCGAAGCGACAGGATTTCCTTGGCGGAAATGCCGTTTCGGAAAAGGATGGCAATGGCCTTTGCCGCGTCGATGGCGGAGCCTCCGCCCACGGCCAGGATGAAGTCGATGTCCTTGTCCCGGTTCTCCACATAGGCGCGCTCCACGGTTTCCAGGGTGGGGTCTTCCTCCACCTTGTCAAAGATCGTATAGCGGATGTTCTCATTTTCCAGGGCTAAAATGCTGTCCTCCAGGGAACCGTTGAGCTTGGATGAATGGGTCCCGGTGACAATGAGGGCATGATGGCCATACTTTCGGAACACATCACTGTTCTCCACCAGACAGTTGCTTCCGACGATGAGGGTGGTGGGCATACCGTACGTGAACTTGTACAATTTAAAAATCCTCCTCTGCGAGTTTTCTTCAGCATCAAGGGGTCAGGGTTTTCAGGGGGTAAAGCATAGGTTTCGGGGTAAAAATTGGGGTTGACAATGATCCTTCCCCTACGTATAATAATTTATGTCAGTAACGTGGTTGATTAGCTCAGCTGGTAGAGCATGCGACTCTTAATCGTAGGGCCCAGGGTTCGAACCCCTGATCGACCACCACAGCATCCGGTTTTCAAACCGGATGTTTTTTTATCCCTTTTTATTATACGCAATAAGTTTGAACGAAATCTTAAGACTTTTCGAAAAACCCGCTTTTCTTCGCCTTTTCGGGCATCTTGTTGCGGGTTTGGAACAGGGGCTGGAGGGGCTCAAAATCCGAAGGGGAATTTTTGATTTTAGGGTTGACAATCCCCCCTCCTTCTCCGTATAATACTTTTTGTGACTTTGGTTGATTAGCTCAGCTGGTAGAGCATGCGACTCTTAATCGTAGGGCCCAGGGTTCGAACCCCTGATCGACCACCACAGCATCCGGTTTTAAAACCGGATGTTTTTTTTATCTTTTTTTCGAAGTGCCGCTTAGGCGGTCAAAGGACACTGGGCAATGAGGTTGTTCATTCAAAGTGGATTGAGTGCTTCAGAATGAAGGAGTCACGTGGAGAGTTCAGGAGGCTAAGCCGAATCTCCTCCACCGAGCCCCATCGAGGAAAAGATTGAATTAATAGACGAATAATTCTGAATATGGTATAATGGATCTAACTTCAAGGGGAAAGGAGTCAGTTCAATGTACAATTTCAATGAACAGGGAAAGTTTGAGTCCTTCGATGCCGCCAAGGAACACTCGCAGAATTTCGAGGGAGGTATTTCCATTCAGGGAAGTCACCGAAAGAAAGAGAACGTCTGGGGCATCGCCGTCATCGTTGCGCTCCTGGCGGGACTGCTGAGGCTGATCTTCGTGCTGAAGGACTAAAGGATGATATTGCCCAGGGGCGGAGCCATGCTGGGGATGACATCGGAATATCGGATTCTCGAGGGAGTGATCCCTCTTTTTTTATCCTTAAAACCAGGGGAGAGAAGGGTTTAGTGGATAATCCCGGGGAGAAGCCTGTTTTTCTTTATTGTATGAAATTTTCATGAAAATTCCCGCGAAGGGCTTCTCCACCGGGCGTTTCCCGACCTTGGATGCTATAATGGAATAAAAAAAGAGCTAAAGGAGAAGACACAATGCGCGATGAACGACTGGAGAAGCTGGCCCGGATCCTGGTAAATTATTCCACGGAGGTAAAACCCGGGGATTTTGTCTATGTCCGTGCCGATGAAGTGGCTACCCCATGGGCGAAAGCTGTGGTTCGGGAAGCGGTGAAGGCTGGAGGGCATGTGGAAGTGGTCCTCACCTCTGAAGAGATCAACGAAGTGATCCTGAAAGAGTCCACGGCGGATCAGCTCCATGAGGGAAGCCTGATCAACGAAACCTTACTTGCCCGGGCCGATGTCTGGCTCACCGCCTGGGGCTCCCGCAATCCCAAGTACGGCAGCAATATCGATGCCCAGAAGGTGAAGGATGCCTCCATCGGCGCCAAGGGCTGGCGTAAATTTTACTCGGAAAGAATGGGCGACGGGTCCCTCCGCTGGTGCGGAACCCAGTTCCCGGCCATGGGGGATGCCCAGGAAGCCGGAATGAGCCTGGAAGAATATGAGGACTTTGTCTACGGCGCAGGGCTACTGAATGAGGAGGATCCTGCAGCGGAATGGAGACGCATTTCCAAGGAGCAGGACCGCTGGGTGGCCTATCTCAATACCAAGAAGTCCATCCGTATTGTCACGGCGGATTCGGAAGTGGTGGCCAATGTGGAAGGCCGCACCTGGGTGAACTGCGATGGGAAACTCAACTTCCCCGATGGGGAAATCTATACCTCCCCTGTGGAGGATGGTGTGGATGGCCATGTGTACTTCGAGTTCCCACTAATCTACTCCGGCAAGGAGATTCAGGGGATCCGGCTGAAGATTGAGAAGGGGCGCATCACGGAAGCTTCCGCAGAAAAGGGCGAGGATCTTCTTCTCACCATTCTGGATACGGATGAGGGGGCAAGAACCTTTGGCGAGCTGGCCATCGGAACAAACTACGGCATTCAGAAAATCACCAAGAATATCCTCTTTGACGAAAAAATCGGCGGAACCTTCCATATGGCCATTGGCGATTCCTTCCCTGAAGCTGGGGGCAAGAACCGCAGCGTGATCCATTGGGACATGATTGGCGAGCTGCGCAAGGGCGGCAAGATTTACGGGGACGGCGAGCTGTTCCATGAGAACGGACATTTCCTTCCGGAGGTTCTAGAGAAGTTTGAAGCGGGCCGCTAAGGGGGAGATCCCAGGCGGATACAACCTGAGGAGGTGCATACAATGATCAAGGAACTGAATTTTCACAGCGCCCAGGGCACGGTGGAGGCGCCCGCCTCCAAATCCTATGCCCACCGCGCCCTCATTGCCTTGTCCCTGTCCAGGGGGAAGGGCGTGATTCGCCATGTGGATCTTTCCATGGATATCATGGCGACCCTCAAGTGTCTGGAAGATCTGGGGGTGGATTTTTTCATCCGGGAAAAGGATATCCTCATCGATGCCACAAGTTTTGGTCAGCGTCGGGATCGGGTCCTGAAACCTGAGGAATCCGGCTCCACGCTGCGGTTTTTTATTCCCATCACCCTGCTCTTTGATGAAGTGTATGAGTTCCGGTGCAAAACCGGCCTTCTGAAGAGGCCCATCAGTGTGTACGAGGAACTCTTCCATGATCTGGACATCATGATGTACAAGGACAGTCTGGAAAGCCTTGTAGTGAAGGGGAAGCTGGAAAGCGGAGATTTCCGGATGCGCGGAGATGTGAGCTCTCAATTTATTTCCGGCATGCTCATGGTCCTGCCGCTCCTCGATGGAGACAGCACCCTCACGGTGACGGGGGACTTCCAGTCCCAGGGATATGTAAACATGACGCTGCAGGTCATGCAGGATTTCGGCATTGTGGGTCACCGGGAGGGGAACACCTTCTTTGTGGCGGGAAACCAGAAGTATACGGTGCGAGATTACGCGGTGGAAGGGGACTATACCCAGGCCGCCTACTTCCTGGCGGCGGGAGCTCTAGCCGGCGATGTGTCGGTGACAGGATTGAATCTGCATTCCGTCCAGGGAGACCGGGAAATTGTGGATCTTCTGCAAAAGATGGGTGCTGCACCGGAAAAGATCGAAAATGGCTACCGGGTGAAGCGTCATCCGCTGAAGGCTTTGGATATCGATATCTCGGACATTCCGGATCTGGCTCCCATTCTGGGCGTTCTTCTCAGCCTTTCGGAAGGTACGGGAAGACTCCTTAGGGGCGATCGCCTCCGCTACAAGGAATCGGATCGGATCAAGTCCACCGTTTCCCTCATCAACAGCCTGGGCGGCGATGCCCGGGAGGAGGGAAATACCATTGTGATCCAAGGCAAGCCGGAGCTTCAGGGCGGACGGGTCAATGCCCAGAGCGATCACCGTGTGGTCATGGCCACGGCTATTGCGGCTCTTCGCTGCCAGGGTCCCGTGATCATCGACGGCTATGAGGCAGTGAATAAGTCCTATCCGGAATTTTTCAAGGATCTGGAGGGCATTGCCCGGTAAAAAACGGAGCTTAGGGAAAAATCCCGGGTATTTTTCGGGAAGTTTTGCTTGCTCTAAGGGGGAAGCCTATGCTATAGTACTAGAGAAGAAAATCTTTAACCCGGTCCAGAGAGACTGAGAAGATTCAGATGTTTAGCTTAAGTGCGCAGATGTATCCTCTTGTCCTTTCGGACAAGAGGATTTTTTATTAAACCGGTACAGCGATACCGCATAAGGAGGCTATTTATGGTAGCAGTTACAGCAAAAAGCAAAATGGTGGAGGAAAGCAAGTTTCTATCCATCACCTCAGGAAAGGACATCATTCTGGCTCTGCAGCACCTCATCGCCATGTTCGGCGCAACGGTTCTCGTGCCCATGCTCACCGGAATGAATCCATCCGTAGCTCTGTTTTCCGCCGGCGCCGGAACGCTGATCTTCCATCTGGTCACGGGAGGAACCGTGCCTGTATTCTTAGGATCATCCTTCGCCTTCATCGCCGTCATTAATATTGTCAAAGAAGCCAACGGGGGAGACCTGGCCTATGCCCAGGGCGGCATTTTTGTCGCTGGTATGCTCTATGTCCTCGCCTCTGCATTGGTAAGAAAAGTAAAATACGAGACGATCAAGAAGTTCATGCCCTCCTATGTGGTTGGTCCCATGATCATCGTCATTGGCCTTACCCTGGTGCCCACCGCCTTTGGCATGGCCAAGGGAAATCTGGTTCTGGCCGGAATTACCCTGGGTACCGCTCTTCTCATCAACATTTTCGGAAAAGGCCTGCCCAAGCAGATGTCCATCATCATTGCGGTTACCGTGGGCTACCTGGCAGCCTTTGTGCTGAACCAGGTGGATACGACCATCATCTCCGGAGCTCCGCTCCTCCAGATGCCGGCCTTCACCCTGCCCAAGTTCAACCTGAACGGCATCATGACCATCGCGCCCGTTGTCCTGGCGGTATTCATGGAACATGTGGGCGACATCACCACCAATGGACAGGTGGTGGGCAAAGACTTCATCAAGAATCCCGGACTCCACAGAACCCTTCTGGGTGACGGTTTAGCCACCTCCTTCGCCGCCCTGGTGGGTGGACCCGCAAACACCACCTACGGCGAAAACACTGGTGTTCTGGCCATCACCAAGAACTACAATCCTCAGCTTCTGAGACTGGCGGCAGCCTTCGCCGTGATCCTGGCCTTCGTCGGAAAACTGGGAGGCGTGCTCCAGAGCATCCCCACCCCGGTCATGGGCGGAATCAGCATCATCCTCTTCTCCATGATCTCCTTCATCGGGGTCAAGACCCTGAAGACCGCTTTCAGCGCCAAGGAAATCAAAGTAGAAGCCAAGACCGTCATCACCATGGCGGCCATCCTGATCATCGGCCTGGCTCCCACCTACCTGCCTGCCGAACTGGCTTCCATCTTCAGCATCCGCCTCACGGAGTCCCTGTCCCTCAGCGGACTCAGCCTGGCTGCTCTTGCAGGAATCATTCTCAACAGCTTCTTCTCCCTGCTGAGCCGAAAGAAAGCATAAAGCAATTCAGCTGCAGGATTTTCCGGACTTTTCGGAAAATCCTTCAGCTTTCTATTTTTTTCTTATTATACGGATGATTTTCGCAAATGCCTGGGCTTGAGAAGCCATGACTAGGAAATGCGGGGGTGTTGGTGTAAAATAAGTTCATTAGAGTAAGGGCAGAGGCCCTAAGGGAATCCGGACTAGGATCCCTGAAGGAGCGAGAGGTGAAGAAATGAAGCTGAGTCAGTTGGCTGGGGCAATCCCGGTTTTGGAGGTTCGCGGGAAAGATTGGGCGGATCTGGAGATTCTAAATGTGTCCAATGACTCCCGGAAGATTCGCGAGGGCGGACTCTTTGTAGCGGTGAAGGGTTATCTTCAGGACGGCCATGCCTATTTGGCCAAAGCTCAGGAAATGGGCGCATTGGCTGCCGTAGTCACGGAGTTTCGGGAGGAGTCTTCCTTGCCGCAGATTCGAGTGGAGAATGCCCGGGAATCCCTTTCCCGTTTGTCGGCGGAGCTTCTTCACCATCCATCCAGAAAGCTTCGGGTCATGGGCATTACGGCCACCAATGGAAAAACGACCACCAGCTATATGCTCGATCATATTTACCGCCGGCTGGGGGTAAAAACGGGCCTGGTGGGCAGCGTGGTCATCAAAGTGGGGGAGGAGTTTGTCCATTCGGAACTGACCACTCCGGAAAGCAGCGATCTGCAGCTGATTTTTGATCGGATGGTTCAGGCGAAGGTCTCCCGGGCGATTATGGAGGTTTCCTCCTCGGCCCTGGAACTGTATCGGGTCCATGATGTGGATTTTGATATCGTAGCCTTCAATAACTTCAGCCGGGAGCATATCGATCAGCACGGAAGCCTGGAGAAATATTATGAAGCCAAATCGTCCCTCATCCGAAAAGCCAAGTCAGGTTCCTTTGCGGTGCTGAATCGGGATGATGACATGACCTACCGTCTCCGGGCAGAGACTAAGGCGCAGGTGGTGGCTTTTTCCACCAAGGATGATCAGGCGGATGTCTACTGCAGCGATCTGGATCTTTCCTCGGGACGAGGAAGGTTCCTCTTGAAGATTCGAAAGGATATCGTGGGCTTGGACGGCGTTGTGGAGAAGGGGGAATATCCCGTTTCGCTGCGCGTTCCCGGATTCCATTCTGTGGTCAATGCCCTGTCTTCGCTCTCCATGGCCATCATCGACGGCGTGGGCATCCAGGAGGCCATTGCCGCCCTGGAAACCTTTGGCGGGGTGGAACGGCGGTTCCAGTATATTTATGACCGGGAGTTCATCATCATCGATGATCATTTTGCCAATACGAGCAACATCAACATGAGTCTGGAGAGCCTCGTGAAGCTTTCCTACCGAAAACTCCATCTGGTATATGCCATTCGGGGAAACCGCGGGGTCACCGTCAACGGCGAGAATATCGAAACGCTGCTGAAATGGCGGGAACAACTGCCCATGGATGAAATCATCGGCACTTCCAGTGTGGAATTCGTGGGGGACAAAGACCGGGTGAGGGAAGAGGAACTGGCGGTGTTCACCGAAGAGCTTCGGGATTCCGATCTGAAAGTCACCCTTATTGATTCCCTGACTGAAGCCATACATTATGCTTTGGATCAGGTCCAGCCGGGGGATGTGGTCCTTTTGGCCGGTTCTCAGGGAATGGACCGGGGGGCGAGAATTGCCCTGGAGTATCTCTGGCAAAAGCATCCGGAGGGAGATAAGGAAGAGCTCTTCAGTCCGCTGGACGGCAGAGTCTCGGATATGGATGCCTAGGAAGTGACAGATTGCGAAGATAGCGGAGCCAAAAAAGGCCCGCTTCTTTTTTTGAAGCGAGCCTTTTGAACGGCAGGGCTATTCTTTCCAGGGGCTGGTTTCCAGTTCCGTGCCGCCCAGTTCCTGGTTCAGGAATCGGGCCAGGGTAAAGAGGTAGTCGGAAAGGCGGTTGAGGAACTTGTAGCATTCCGGGAAGGGATCAATGTTTTCTTCCAGCAGAAATCGGACAAACTGTCGCTCGCAGCGGCGGGAAACGGATCGGACCACATGGGTGTAGGTGGCTTCCTTGGCGCCGGAGAAAAGGATGAATTTCGTCTGCGGGGGCATGAGATTCGTCATGGTTTCGATTTTCTCTTCTAATAGAAGCACATGTTTTTCCTGGAAACGGGTAATGGCGAATCCAGAGGAGATTTCCGTCCCCAGATTGTAAAGACCGTTTTGAATGAAGCGAAGAAAATCCATGATCTCGCCTTTGGCGGGGAAATCCTTGGCTTCGTCCAGGAGGGAGTTCAGATAGCCTAAAGAGGCGTTGACCTCATCGATTTGACCGTTCAGTTCGATCAGCGGGGAGGATTTAAGAAGACGCTGGCCGCCCAGAGTTCCTGTGGTGCCCTTGTCTCCGGTT
This sequence comes from Proteiniclasticum sediminis, assembly GCF_018128025.1. Taxonomy (GTDB): domain Bacteria; phylum Bacillota; class Clostridia; order Clostridiales; family Clostridiaceae; genus Proteiniclasticum; species Proteiniclasticum sediminis. The sequence continues at coordinate 55,604 of NZ_JAGSCS010000018.1, forward strand.
TTTGTTACGATGCTCATGGTTACCTCCAATTACTTAAAGTAGTACTTTCATTATAGGAGAGAACGGGCTGTTTCGGGGGTGCCACATTGTAAATAAACTGGAAATATTCCACTTCGTGGTCTTCTTTGTTGAATCTTTGGGGAGAAACTGGAGTATAATACTGATTACCGGAAACGGAGAGGAGAGGAAGAGGAAAGTCTCTGCCAATGAAGAGGATTCAGTGCCCATGAGAGGCTGGAAACCGCTGATGGAGGCTTATGGGGCTGATTATTCCACAAAAGTATTGCAGCGTTTTTTTTCTGAAGAACCTCAAGGATTATGCGGATTTTGGACAGAATTGAGGCGATTTTTCCTCATTTTTTCCGAAAAACCTGTTGACACTAAAAAACCAAAATGATATTATATAGAAGTCGCTTGACGAGAGCGGCAAACCAAACAAACCAAAGCTCTTTGAAAATTAAACAGAATATAGGTAAAAAACCAAAGTAATTCTTTTGAGAAATCAAAAACAATCGTTTCTGTCGCAAGACGGAAACAAAAGCTAGTGTAATCAACAGCTAGTTCAAACTTTTAATTTGAGAGTTTGATCCTGGCTCAGGACGAACGCTGGCGGCGTGCCTAACACATGCAAGTCGAGCGGAGGATTCAAGATGTTTACATCGCGGATCCTTAGCGGCGGACGGGTGAGTAACACGTGGGTAACCTGCCTCAAAGTGGGGGATAGCCTTTCGAAAGGAAGATT
>NZ_JAGSCS010000019.1 GCF_018128025.1 Proteiniclasticum sediminis
CTGAACAAGAAAGAAGTCACCGAAAAAGTGCTGGTGACGTGGAATCAAAAATATGATTTTCGGGAAAAAGTCCGCCGCCAGAAATCGATTGAGTACGCAGAAAAACTGACGGCCAGCGAGCGATTCCGGCTGACCATGAAAAAAGGCGGCAAGCGCTATTTGGAAGTCGAGCAGCTGGATGAAGAGACCGGTGAACTCCGGAGGCTTACGCCACATATTTCCATCGATGAAGAACAAATCGCCCTGGATGAACTCTATGATGGCTTCAACGTTCTGATCACCAGCGAGATTACGATGAGTGATGAAGAAATGTTGGCCAGCTATCGTTCCCTGAGCCGCATTGAAGACTGCTTCAAGGTGATGAAAACCACCTTTGATGCCCGACCGGTCTACGTTTGGACAAAGTCCCACATCCACGCACACTTTCTGGTCTGTTTCATCGCTTTAACCGTAATGCGCGTGTTGGAACACCGGCTCCAGAGAGCGTATAGTCCGGAAAAAATCCAAAACGCACTTCTCAGCGCACAGTGTCGCCCCTTGGAGAAAGGCTACTGGGAAGTGTTTGGCAATGAGGACTTTTTGCAGATCAACCGCTTGCTGGGAAAAAATTGGACTCGTCAATATGTCCCGTTGGAAGTGCTCCGATCGTATGGGAAATAGTGTGTGTACAACATGCTCAAAACAAGAAAGAACAGCTGGAACCCCCTATTTTGAAGGGTTCCAGCTGTTTATCAATTTTTGAACTGTCAAAGTCGGGATTATACCGTATTTTTCCCCTGGTGGGGAACCCTGAAGAAGTTTTTACGGGAAGTTAACGAAAATAATCCCTGGGGGTCAGGGCGATAAAGTGGCCTGCGGGGAGCTTCCCTTGTGGAAAGCCAGGGGTGTCTGTACAATGGAAGAAGAGAATAGAAACGGAGAAAGTTCATGATGGAATATGTAAACCCAGGGGAGACCCTGGAAGACCTGAACCGGAACGGATTAACGATTATCCAGAAGAAAAAGGGCTTCCGCTTTGGTGTGGATGCCGTTCTTTTGTCGGATTTTGCGAAAGTGCGGAAAAAAGATCGGGTACTGGATCTTTGCACCGGTACGGGGATCATTCCCCTCCTGCTGTCCGCCAAGACCGAAAGCCCCGCCATCACCGGGCTGGAGATCCAGCACGAGTTTGTGGACATGGCCCGCCGGAGCGTATTGATGAACAAGCTGGAAAACCGGGTGGTGATTCTGGAGGGGGATCTTTGCGACGAAGCGCTATTAAAGTCCCTGCCGAAGGTGGATGTGGTGACGGTGAACCCGCCCTATAAGAAAGCCGCCAGCGGCATCATCAACGAAGAAGATGCCCTGACCCTGGCCCGCCATGAAGTGGCTCTGACCCTGGAGGATGTGATCCGGGCTGCCCGGATTTGCCTGAAAGACAACGGCCGGCTCTACCTCATTCACCGGCCGGAGCGCCTGGCGGACCTTCTCACTCTCATGCGGCAGTATCGCATGGAACCCAAGAGCCTTCGCATGGTCTATCCCCATGCGAAGAAAGCGCCTTCCATGGTCCTGGTGGAAGGTCAGCGGGACGGCGGCGCCTTCCTCAAGGTTTTGCCCCCTTTATTCGTCTATGACGAGGACGGCAGCTATTCCGACGAAATCCGAAGAATTTATGGAGATGATCGACGATGAGTAAACTCTATCTTGTGCCCACCCCCATCGGCAACCTGAAGGATATTTCCTTCCGCGTGCTGGAAGTGCTCCAGGAGGCGGACCGCATTGCCTGCGAGGACACCCGGGTCACCGCCAAGCTGTTAAACCGCTATGAGATCAAGAAACCTCTTTTGAGTTACCGGGAACACAATGAGCAGGAAGCCTCGACCTTCATTCTGGATAAGGTGGAAGCGGGAGAAACCATCGCCCTGGTCACCGATGCGGGAATGCCCGGAATTTCGGATCCCGGAGAAACCATCGTGAAAAAAGCCGTGGAGCGGGGCGTGGACGTGGTGGTACTGCCCGGTCCCTCGGCCCTCATCAATGCCCTGGTGGCGTCGGGTCTCGATACGGGAAGGTTCACCTTTGTGGGCTTTCTCGATAAAGCCCGGAAAAAGAAGCGGGATGAGCTGGCCCAGTATCGGGACCGGGAGGAAACCCTGATCTTCTATGAAGCTCCTCACCGGATCCTGGACACCCTGGATGCCGTGGCGGAAGTTTACGGCAATCGCCGCATTGCCCTTTCCCGGGAACTGACCAAGCTCCACGAAGAGCATCTGCGGGGCACCGTGGAGGAGGTTCGCCGTGCCTTCCAGGACCGGACCCCCAAGGGAGAGTTTGTCCTGGTGGTCTCCGGTAAATCATCGGAGGAGATCCAGAAGGAAAAGGAGGAAAGCTTTGCGGAGCTCACCATTCTCCAGCACCTGCAGGAAGTCATGAGCCAGGGCCTCTCTAAAAAGGACGCCGTGAAAATCGTGGCAGAGCTTCGGGGAATCCCCAAGAAAGAGGTCTATAAGGAAAGCCTTCTCCTGGATTAAGACACTAAAAATTCTTGTGATATGGTATTGAATAACTTATAATAAAGTATAGAACAATCCATCGAAGGCGGTGAAATCATGGGTGAAATCAAGGAAACCGGTCTGCACGGGGTGGAAGACACCATGCAGATCAAGGCCCGCAGTGCCATTATTCCCCTGGAGGAATTTCCCAAATATGATCTATTCCTGTCCCAGGTCATCGAGTTCATCGAAGATCTCTTTCAGGATGAATCCTATACGGTGAATATCATCCAAAACTACATTAAGAGCGAAGTGATCTCCAAGCCCTACCAGGGAAAGAAGAAGGGGTACACCAAGCTTCACCTCATCCAGCTGGTCTTTGTCAGTTACATGCGGCCCGTGCTCAGCACGGAGGAGATCAAGAAGGTTTTCCAGCTGGCCTTCAATGAGATCAATAACCGAGAGGATGATATCATCCCCTGGGAAACAGCCTATGATCTCTTCTATGAGATTCAGACGTCCCAGATGAAGAACACCCCCAACATCATTCTCGATGAGGAACGGCTGCGCAGCATAGTGGAGAGCCTGAAGATCAAACAGGAAGACAAGGAGCGGATCCACACCTTCATCACGGTGCTGGCCCTCATTGCCAAAGCCAGCTTTATCAAGAGCACAGCCAAGGAACTCCTGAAGGGCAAATAGGCCATTGTCTTCAGTTTTTGCCTAGTTCATACCGGGGTGAGAAATATGGAAGGACTGTTTGAAGCGGCGGCCAATGTCGGATTTCCCATGGTGGTGTCAATTTATCTCTTGACCCGCATTGAGGGAAAGATGGAGAATCTGACCGTCAGCATCAACAAGCTCAGCAGTGCCCTGGAAAAAGTGTCCTAGGAGCATCTAGGAATCTGCGTAAAAAAGCCCTCCGGGGCTTTTTTTCTTTGGGGGATTTGTCCTTTCGGATGCCTTCGCCGCCATGGGCACCGGGATAATGGTATAACCCGAGTTTCAAGAAAAAATAGAGAAGACCTGAAGAATCGGGATCAACTCCACTTCTTCAGATCTTCTCTTTCTTGCTTTGACCTAGTCAATTTCAATTCTTCTGGAGGTGTCCACATGAGGTTTCTTTGGGATCTCAATGCTCAGAACACCATGCTCCAGTTTCGCTTTGATGTTCTCCTCCCCGGCTTCTGCCAGGAAAATATTTCTTTCCATGGAGCAGATTCTTCGCTCCCGGTGGATATAGTTTTTATCCTTTTCCTCCTTCTCCTCATTGCGCTGCACTGAAATTCTCAGCCTGCCGTCTTCTAAAGAAAGAGCAACTTCCTCTTTTTTCACACCGGGTAGCTCTGCATGGACAATATATTCTTTCTCGCCATCTTCCACGTCCACCTTAAAGGTATCCGCCTCCAGGCTTCTTCTGAATGGGAAAGGATCGGTAAAAAAGTCATCCAGCATGCTACTAAAATCTCCAAAGTCACTGCGTAGAAGATCTTTCTTCTTTCTGTTGAATGGAATCAGTCCTGCCATAACAAACAACTCCTTTACAATTATGATGTTTTAGTATCCGTTAGCACTCGAATCTTCCGAGTGCTAACTTCAATTATTTTATAGCACAGGCTCTACTCTTTTTCCAACAGACCCTTTCCCCATCTCTCCCGTTCTCTTCCAGAATAAGGTGTTCTAATGCAAATATCTTGCTGATACTTTCATTTGCTTTACTTTTCTCTTCCTAGAAGTTTCACATGAAGATGCGCAGAAAAACCCCGCAGAGTTTGATACTCCACAGGGTTTTCGCACGGAATTCTATCAAGCAGATTTTAGGGAGAATCTGCTCTTCTTTAGTCAACTCACATGGGTCGTGGTATCAATCTTCAGTCCACCCATGGTGTGATGGATGCCAGAGGTTACTTTCAGGATGTGGTAAGGCCCTCCCGAGTTTCAAGAAAAATAAATGAAAAAATATAGCGAAAAGCCTCTAATTTCAGTAGTTAGAGGCTTTTCAAAACACTTATTTTATAATATAACATTAACATACTTAAATGGTAAAATTGGGAGGGTTCTATGCAAATTGAGAAGTTTAGGTTAAATGGAACAGTTTATCTCAGACTTGCAGAAAGTTATACCGTGATGGAAAATGGTGTGTCTAAGTAAAAAAAGAGATCCCTCTATCATATTGGCCCCTACATCGGTACGATGACGGGGACCCGAACTATCTGGAACGACTGAGGGAATCATTTAGACAAGGTACCCCTCTCATTCCAGAACTAAAACCCTATGTCCAAAAGACACGCGACACCGTCTCGGTGGAGTTTGAAAGATCTTCAGAAAAAGAGTCTACTGCCGATCCCAAGAATATGGGATACTTTCTGTTGGACGCCCTTTTTGATGCATTGGATATCGGTAGCGTGCTAACGCTCCATAAGTCAAGAAATAAGATCCCTTACGATCTTGTGGGATTGACGAAACTACTTGTGATTGGAAGAATGCGCTCTCCTGCATCCAAAATTTCTACTTATGAAAACAAAGACAATTATCTTATGTCCCTGGCGGATTCCAGCAATTGGCATGAGATCTACAAATGCCTTGATGAGCTGGACAAGAAATCTGAAGCCATCCAAAAAAGAATGAATCAGAAACTCACGAAAGAAACTGGGAAACGAGGGGAAATAACCTATTACGATGTGACGAATTATTTCTTTGAGATTGAGCAAAATGATGAAGATATCTTCGACGAGCACGGGATCCTCCTAAAGAAAGGCCTTCGCAAGAAGGGCGTGTGTAAACACAACCGTAAGACGCCCATAGTACAAATGGGGATGTTTTTGGATGCTCACGGGATTCCGGTCTCCTATCATCTATTCCCTGGCAATACATTTGATCAAGCTACTTTAAGGCCCGCAATGAAGAAGACCATCGATCAATATAATCTCAAAAAGATTATTATCGTTGCCCACTTCTTAATCTGTTTCATTGCACTAGTGATGATGAGGCTCATACAGAATACGGTCGTAGATTCAACAGGGGCATCAACAAAAAGTGCATTTGACTGGGAAGCTGGTCTCAGCGCGAAAAGAGTACAGGCAGCGCTGAAAGAATACAGTGCTATAGAAATTCCGCAAGGATATTTCTTAACTACACGGGTAACCGAAGACTTAAAGACAATAACACGAGCATTAGGCATTGAAAAAGATCTTCGACTTCCAACGTTATCTGAGCTCAAACAGTATCGGTTCGATATCCGAAAAAAACTGATAATTTAGCACCTAAAATTATTGCACTATTTCATGATAAATCAACCCCGTAAACCATGGATAATAAATGGATTACGGGGCTAAAGTGCTATTATTTGTCTCGAAACTCGGGGACCGTTTGAAGCGGCGGCCAATGTCGGATTTCTCATGGTGGTGTCAATTTATCTTTTGACCCGCATTGAGGGAAAGATGGAGAATCTGACCGTCAGCATCAACAAGCTCAGCAGTGCTCTGGAAAAAGTGTCCTAGGAGCATATAGGAATCTGCGTAAAAAAGCCCTCCGGGGCTTTTTTTCTTTGGGGGATTTGTCCTTTTGGATGCCTTCGCCGCCATGGGCACCGGGATAATGGTATAATCGGAATAATGAAATGTTAAAGAGGCAGGAAACCATGACTGAAATCAAGATATCCGTAAGAAATCTCATTGAGTTTGTCCACCGCTACGGCGACATTGTGTCCAGCGCCCTGGGCGCCGGTCCGGGCCGGCTGGAGGAAGGGACCCGGGCCCATATCCGGATCCAGAAGATCCGACAGCAGGAGGACTCTGCCTATGAGAAGGAGCAGTACCTGAAATACCAGGTGGAACTGGAGGATGTGCTCTTCATTGTGGATGGCCGGGCCGATGGCATGGTGCGGGGAAAATACATCGAAGAGATCAAATCCACCTATGCGCCCCTGGACACGGTGGACGAGGACTTCAACCGTCTTTACTGGGCCCAGGTGCTGTTTTACGGATTCATGCATCTGGAAGAAACGAAAGGGGAGGAGATTCTCCTGCGCCTCACCTATGTCAATCTGGATACGGAGGTGGATAAATCCTTTGACCGCCTCTATTCCTACGGTGAGCTGAAAACCTTCGTGGAGGAGACCATCACGGAGTACCTGAAATTTGTGCGGCTGGATGCCGCCTGGAAAAAGGAGCGGGATCATTCCCTCCGGGATCTGCCCTTTCCCTTCCTCAATTACCGTCTGGGGCAGCGGGATCTGGCCGTGGATACCTACCGGGCCATCCGGCAGGGCGGCAAGCTCTTTGCCAAAGCTCCCACGGGCATCGGAAAGACCATCTCCACGCTCTTTCCTGCGGTGAAGGCCGTGGGTGAAGGGGAGGCGGACAAGATCTTCTACCTCACCTCTAAGGGAACCCTGAAGACCGTGGCCGAGGAAGCCGTGGACATCATCCGGAAAAAGGGCGGCAAGGTGAAGTTTCTTACCCTCACCAGCAAGGAAAAGATTTGCCTCAACGACGAGGTGAACTGCAATCCCGACAAGTGCCCCTATGCCAAGGGACACTATGATCGGATCAACGGTTGTGTGCTGGAGATCCTGGAGAAGGAAACGAGCTACTCCAAGGAAATGATCCTGGACTACGCCAAGGCTCATCAGGTCTGTCCCTTTGAACTGGCCCTGGATCTTTCTTATTTCTCCGATCTCATCATCGGGGATTATAACTATGTCTTTGACCCTCGGGTCTATCTTCGCCGCTTTTTCCTGGATGTCCGGGAAAACTATATTTTTCTTGTGGATGAAGCTCATAATCTGGTGGACCGTTCCCGGGATATGTATTCGGCGGAGCTGACCAAGGACATGGTCATGGAAGCAAAAAAAGCGGCGGAAAACTTTCCCCGGATGAAGCGGACTCTGACAAAGCTCAACAAAGCGTTCATCGAACTGCGCAAAGCCCTGGAAGAGGAGGGCGGGAAAAAAGCCTATTTCGGTATTTCCGATGACTTTCTGTTCCAGCTCAAGGACTTTCTCACCGCCTTCGAAATCTTTCAGAAGGACAGCCGGGAGGATTTTGAGGGACGGGAAAAGATCGTGGATCTCTTTTTTGCCGTGAACAGCTTCCTCAACATCAGTGAACTGTACAATGACGGTTACGAGACCTATGAAGAGGCCAATGGCTCCGATTACCGGATCAAGCTTTTCTGCATCAATCCCCGGGAAGTGCTCATGGATGTGTTCAAGCGGGCCAAGGCGTCCATTCTATTCTCCGCCACCCTGTCGCCCATGAACTACTATTTCGATATTTTGGGCGGCAGCGAGGAAGATTTCCGAAAGACCCTGGGTTCACCTTTTCCCAAGGAGAATCTGGATGTGTATCTCGACCGAACCGTGGACACCCGCTACACCAAGCGGGAGGACAGCTTTGATCACATCGCGGAAAATCTCATCACCCTTCTTCGGGGGAAAACCGGAAACTATATGGCCTTCTTCCCCTCCTATAAGTATATGCGGGATGTGTATGCCCGATTTGTGGAGATGGCTCCGGAGGAGTTTGATCTTTATCTTCAGGAGCCCAATCTCCAGGAGACGGATCGGGTGGCTGTGCTGCAAAGCTTCGAAGTTCCCCGGGAGAGAAGTTATCTGGCCTTCATGGTCATGGGCGGGATTTTTGCCGAGGGCATCGACCTGGTGGGTGAATCCCTCATCGGTGCGGCCATCATCGGGGTGGGCTATCCCCAGGTATCCTATGAGCGGGATCTCATCCGGGATTATTATGCCCGGGAAAACCTGGGTTTTGAGTACGCCTACATCTATCCGGGGATTAATCGGGTGCTCCAGGCCGCCGGGCGGGTGATCCGTTCGGAAACCGATAAGGGGCGAGTGCTTCTCATGGATCTTCGCTACAGCTGGCCTCAGTTCCGGAACCTCCTTCCCCCGGACTGGCTTCCGCTACTCGACTGGAAGAGCCGATAAAGATGTGAATTTCCAGAACTTTCACCGCATTGGTTGACATTCATTATCAAAAGATTATAACATAAAGTATAATTGATATTAAAAACACTGTGGAAAGGAGTAGGGTATGTTAAGCCATCGAACGAAGAAAGCGCTGCTTCAGGCAGGTGTGGCCCTCGCCGTGGGGACATCGGCCGTGGCCGTGCCGGCAAAACTCTCTGAGCCCCTGGTCGTCCAGGCGGCCGTGGTAAACACCCAGCCGGGAACCCTGACGGTGACGGCTTATTCCTTGTGGGCATATCGTGCACCGGACTGGACCAGCAAGGTCCTCACCTACAGCAAGGGAAAAGTCCTGGATGTGGTGGAGAAGCATACCGTCGATGGACGGGAGATGTACAAACTCAGCAATGGGTACTATATCACGGCCAGCCCCACCTATGTCTCCTTTGTCCCCAAGAGCGCCGCGCCCGCCCCAGCCCCAGCCCCCACGGTTCCCGCAGGCGATCTTCGGCAGACTACGGGGAATCTGAATCTGCGCAGCGGCATGAGCACTTCCACGGCCATCCTGGTGACGATTCCGTCGGGAACCACCCTCACGGTACAGTCCGTCAGCGGAACCTGGGCTAAGGTGTCCTATAAGGGCTACACGGGCTATGTCTCCACCGCTTATCTAAAGAGCGTCTCGGGCACCGTCACGGCCCCGACCCCGGAAGTGCCTTCTACAGGCGAAGACCTTCGGAAAACCACCGGAAACCTGAATCTGCGCAGCGGTATGGGCACCACCTACAGCATCCTCCTGACCATCCCTTCGGGAACGACCCTGACGGTACAGTCCGTCAGCGGAACCTGGGCCAAGGTGAGCTACGGGGGAAAAACGGGCTATGTGGCCACAACTTATCTGACCGCCGTGACACCGGCTCCGACACCAACCCCTCCGGAGACGGTACCGGAAACGTCGGCGCCCGTGGAGGACTATCGCCAAACCACCGCCAATTTGAATTTGCGCAGCGGCATGAGCACCACCACAGCCATTTTAGCCACCATCCCCTCCGGCACCACCGTAAAAGTGCAGTCCGTCAGTGGGGACTGGGCCAAGGTGATCTATGGGGGAAAGACCGGCTATGCGATGATAAAATACCTGAAAAGCGTCAGTGGGACCACACCGGTGCCCCCTGTGGAACCTCCCGCGGAGACCCCGGCTCCCGCGCCGGATCTTCGGGAAACCACAGCGAATCTCAACCTTCGCAGCGGCATGGGCGTGACCTACTCGATCTTAGCCACCATCCCTTCGGGCACCACCGTCACGGTGGAATCCGTCAGCGGAGCCTGGGGAAAGGTGACCTATCAGGGGAAAGTGGGCTATGTGAATACCGCCTACCTGAAAACCGCCACCCCTTCTGTGACTCCGCCAACACCCTTACCCGAACCGGAACCCGTGCCGGAGCCTACACCGCCACCTACGGTGCCGGTACCCGAAGCGGACTTTCGTCAGGTGACGGGAAACCTGAACCTTCGCAGCGGTCCGGACCAGACCACCGCCATCCTGGCCACCATTCCCAAGGGCACCCAGGTGACGGTGCTTTCCCTCACGGGGAAATGGGCTCAAGTGACCTATAATGGAAAAACCGGGTATGCTTCCACGGACTATATGGTGAAAGTGGCAGCCCCTGTCCCCGCACCGGAACTTCCGGCGGCGGATGTCCGAACGACCCTCTATAATCTCAATCTGCGCAGCGGAGCAGGCACGAACTTTGCCATTCTCCTCACCATCCCCAAGGGCACCCAGCTCACGGTGGAAGCCCAGGAAGGCGGCTGGGCCCAGGTGACCTACGCTGGCCGCAAAGGCTATGTGGCGGCAGACTACCTGGAAAAGGCGGGAACCGTAACCCCACCGCCAGCGGAAACCCCGGTGAAGGAATCCCTCATGGCGCTGGAAAGCCCCCAGGGAACCTTGGAATACGGAAATATCCCCGTGAAGGGCTACCTCCTCACGGAGAAAACCATTAAGAGTATCACCGTGAAGGTCAACGGCACCGCCGTGGGAACCGCCCGCCTGGGCGTCGCCCGACCGGATCTGGCCCTGTCCCAGGGATCTTATGCCAATGCGGCTACGGCGGGCTTTGAGCTCATCCTCGACAAGGACCGGCTCTACCGCGGAACCAATGCCGTCGTGGCAGAGGCCCTCCTGGCAGACGGCACCACCATCAGCGCGTCGGCCACCGTCACCTACAACCGTCCCCACTTCAACGCCAGCGGCGTTCTGGACAGCATGGATGTGGTGAACTACGGCAATGAAGACATCAAGGTCACAGGCTATGCGAAAATCGACACCGGGGTGAAAAATGTCCGGGTGCTTCTCAACGGCCGACCCATGGGCACGGCGGCCTATGGCCTCGCCAGAACCGATGACCAGGGAGCCCTCACGGGCTATGCCTACACCATTCGCCGAAACAATCTTTTCCCCGGCCAGAACATCATCAGGGTGGAGGTCACCGGCAACGGCGGCGAAACCCTGGTGTTCAACAAGGTGATCAACGTGGAGAAAATCCCCGTCATCGTCATTGATGCGGGCCACGGCGGCAAGGACAGCGGAGCCCGAGGCTACTACAACGGCGCTTATGTCTATGAGAAGACCTTCGTCCTGAAGTTTGCCACCTATCTCAATCAGGAGCTCCAGGCAGCAGGCTTCAAGACGGTCATGACCCGTACCGATGATACCTTTGTGGAGCTCACGGACCGGGCAAAGATTGCCAACGACAATTATGCTGATCTCTTCTTCAGCATCCATCACGACTATAGCCCCGATCCGGCCTCCCAGGGCGCTTTCGTCATCTATCCGTCCTACAAGGTGTCCAGCATCTCCGAGTCCACCATTTCGGAGAGCATCGAAGCGGCCACGTATCTCAAGAAGGCTTTCCTCAATCAGGGGTTCAAGGATCGAAGAAACGGCACCGATGCCAGCATCTCCGGCCATACCTTGGCGGTGCTTCGGCAGAGCCAAACCCGATCCATCCTGGCGGAGATCGGCTATATGTCCAATACCCAGGACCTGGCCAAGATCACCAGCGATGAGTTCCAGCGCAGCATGGCCAAGGAAATGGCCAAGCAGATCAAAGCCTATTTTGGCATGAATTGACCTTGTCCCGGAAGACTTTCCCTGCGATGGTCTTCCGGGTTTCTTTTTTTGTTTTTCTAGGCATCCCACGTAAACCCGTGTAGAATTAAAAGCGGAAATCTGATTGAAAAGGCGGAGAATGACCATGCTGGATCTGAAAAAAATTGTGGATGGGAAACACCTTACCCCTGGGGAGATGGAGATCCTCCGGTATATGGTGGATCATGTGGAGGGCCTCCTGGAAAAGGGCGTCCGCCAGATCGCCCGGGAAACCTTCACCTCCCCGTCCTCCATCATGCGGCTCAGCAAGAAGCTGGGCTATGGAGGCTTTGTGGACATGGTCTATCAGCTCCAGCCCATGGTGAAGGGGGAAGAAAGCGGAAGAGGAGAATCCCAAGCCCTGGAGGGGCCCCTGGCCTCCATTCTTTCGCTCAACGGAAAGAAGAGCATGGAGACGTTCCGAGCCCTCCTGAAAAGTCCGGGAAAGTATGTCTTTCTCTATGCCACGGGCTTTTCCGGCATCTGTGCGGAGTACTTTTCCAAAAAGCTTCTGGTCAAGGGCCACAAGGTGATCTATGCTTCCGGGTCTGATTCCATCGCCATTCTGGAGAGCAACCTGGAGGAGATCAGCATGTTTGTCACCGTAACCAAGTCCGGGGAGACCCGCTCTGTCATCGAGAAGATGGCGGTCTGCAAGGAGAAGGGCATTCCCGTGGTGACCTTCACCCAGGAGATGGACTGCAGCGCCTCGCGCATGGCGGACATCACTTTCCGGGTGCGAGATCCCCAGAAGCTCGACGACCGGAATATGGCCTTCAACCTCTTCTTCGCCGAAACCATCATGCTCATGGAGTATCTTCTGACCTCCTCCAGCGAAAAAGAAGACTGATTTTGAGAACACGTTCCACATTGGCGGGACGTGTTTCCTTATGCCCTGAAACCCTTTCCAGATGGTCCCGGGGATCGTACACTGGAACTACCAACGAATTGGAGGTTGAATCATGAAAGAAAAACTGATGAGTGGAATGCAGAAGTTCGCAAAAGCGATGTTCATTCCCGTCCTGATCCTGCCCATTGCGGGTATTCTCATTGCCATAGGCAATCTCTTCACCAATGCCCGCCTATTGGAACGGGTGGCCTTCCTCAACAATCCCGTGACCAAGGGCTTTGGCACCATCCTGTCCGGTTCCCTGGTGTCCATCCTCACCAATCTCGGCGTCATTTTCTGCGTCGGCATCGCCGTGGGACTGGCCGAGAAGAAGAAAGCCGAAGCAGGCTTCACGGCACTATTAGGTTTCCTCGTCTTCATCAACGCCATGAACAAGTTCATGACCTTAACCGGCGTGCTCTTTAAGGGCGATTCCCTTCGCGGCACCGGCCAGACCATGGTCATGGGTGTGCAGATTCTGGACATGGGTGTATTTTTAGGAATCATTTTAGGAATTATCACCGCCCTGGTCCACAACAAGTTCATCGACAAGGAATTTAACAGCGCCTTCCAGATCTACGGCGGCGCGCGGTTCGTCTTCATCGTCCTCATCCCGGTACTGGTCCTTCTGGCCATCGCCCTGACCTATGTCTGGCCGATTTTCCAGAACGGCATCAACGGTCTGGGAACGCTCATCCAGAGCAGCGGCAACTTCGGTCTCTTCCTCTATGGAATGCTGGAACGGCTCCTCATTCCCACGGGCCTTCATCATCTTGTCTATACCCCCTTCCTCTACACCTCCCTGGGTGGAGTTCAGGAAGTGGGCGGCGTGCTCCTGGAAGGTTCCCGAAACATCTACTTTGCGGAAATGGCCGACAATACCGTGAAGGTTCTTTCCCAGAGCGTCATTTGGGATGCCCGGGGCATTTCCAAGATGTTCGGTCTCATCGGGGCCTGCCTGGCCATGTACCAGATGGCCAAGCCGGAGAACAAGGCCAAGGCCAGAGCTATTCTGATCCCTGCAGCGGTGACGTCCTTCATTGCCGGCGTGACGGAACCCATCGAATTTTCCTTCATGTTTGTTTCTCCGATTCTCTTCCTCATCCACTCCATCCTCAGCGGACTCTCCATGGTGGTCTTGAACCTCTTTGGAGTGCGGGCCATCGGCCCCAACGGCTTCATCGATTTTCTCCTCTACAATCTGCCCCTGGGCATTGAGAAAACCGGCTGGCCAGCCTATATTCTCGTGGGTCTCGTCTTTTTCGCCCTCTACTACATCATTTTCCGCACCCTCATCAAGCTGTGGAACCTGAAGACCATCGGCCGGGAAGATGAAGGCGGCGAAGTTAAGCTCTACAGCAAGAAAGAGTACAAGGAAATGAAGGAAGCCGGCGACAAGGTGGAAGCTCTGGGCGTCCAGGCGGATCTCATCGTGGAAGCCCTGGGCGGCAGGGACAACATCACCTCCGTGGAAAACTGCTTCACCCGTCTGCGGGTCACGGTAAAAAATGCAGCCCTGGTCCAGGAAGATGTGCTGAAGAATAAAACCGGTGCCACAGGCGTTGTCCGCAAAGGCGACAATATCCAGGTGGTCTATGGACTCCAGGTGACCAACGTTCGCAAGTCGGTGGATCAGTACCTGGGACTGGGCGAAACCGTCTAGTTTCCCTTACGGAAGAAAGGAAGTAAACAGATGAAGAAATTTTCAGTGGTCATTGCCGGAGGCGGAAGCACCTTTACCCCGGGCATCGTCATGATGCTCCTGGACAACCAGGACCGGTTCCCCCTGCGAAAGCTGAAGCTCTATGACAATGACGAAGAAAGACAAAGAATCCTGGGGGAAGCCCTGGCCATCCTCCTGAAGGAGAATGCCCCGGATATCGAATTCAGTTTCACCACGGACCCGGAAGAAGCCTTCACGGATACGGACTTTTGTATGGCCCATATCCGAGTGGGAAAATACGCCATGCGGGAACAGGATGAGAAAATCCCCCTGAAGTACGGCGTCGTCGGTCAGGAGACTTGCGGCCCCGGCGGCATCGCCTATGGCCTTCGCAGCATTACCGGCATGATGGAGATCATTGACCATATGGAGAAGTACTCCCCCCAGTGCTGGATGCTGAATTACTCCAATCCGGCCTCCATTGTGGCCGAAGCCTGCCGCGTCATGCGGCCCAAGGCCAAGGTGCTGAACATCTGCGACATGCCCGTGGGAACCCTGCGGCGCATGTCCCAGATCATCGGAAAAACCCCCAAGGATCTGGAAGTCCGCTACTTTGGGCTTAACCACTTCGGGTGGTGGACCAGCGTCAAGGACAAGGAAGGGAAGGAGTACCTGGAGGATATTAAAGCCTATGTGGCGGAGCATGGGTACCTCACCCAGATTGAAGTGGACACCCAGCACACGGACCCCAGCTGGCAGGATACCCACCGCAAGGCCAAGGATCTCCTGGCGGTGAACCCCCGCTATCTCCCCAACACCTACCTGAAGTACTATCTGTATCCCGATGATGTGGTGGCCCATGCCAATGCGGCTTACACCCGGGCCAATGAGGTCATGGATGGCCGGGAAAAGACGGTCTTTGATGCGGCCAAGGCCATAGTGGCCCAGGGAACCGCTAAAGGCGGAGAATTCCACATTGATGCCCATGCCTCCTTCATCGTGGATCTGGCCCGGGCCATTGCCTACAACACCCATGAGCGCATGCTTATGATCGTGGAGAATCAGGGGGCCATTGCCAATTTCCCCGATGATGCCATGGTGGAGGTGCCCTGCATCGTGGGATCCCATGGGGTGGAGCCCCTGGCCCAGGGAAAGATTCCGGTCTTTGAGCAGACGCTGATGTATCAGCAGCTCATGGTGGAGAAAATGGTGGTGGAGGCCTATCAGGAAGGCAGCTACCAGAAACTCTGGCAGGCGTTGACCCTGTCCCGAACCATTCCCAGTGCGAAAGTGGCCAAGGCGATTCTGGATGATCTCATTGAAGCCAATCGGGGCTACTGGCCCGAGCTGACGTAACCAAAGAAAATCGCAGGGCAAACGGACGAACCGTTTGCCCTGCTTCATGAAAGGAAGAGGAAGATGAAAATCGGATTGATCGGACTGGGAAAAATGGGCATTATGCTCCTGGCCCAAATGCGGGAAAAAGGATTTTTGGTGGAGGCGCTGGATAAGAACCTTGCGCTGCAAGGGGAGGTGGAAAAGCTGGGCGGGTTCTTCCATGAGACGCTGGAAAGCCTCGTGGGAGCCCTAGAGAAACCCCGGACCCTCTGGCTCATGCTCCCGGCGGGGGAAATTACCGAAAGCGTGTATCAGGCGCTTCTCCCGCTCCTTTCGGAGGGCGATGCGGTGCTGGATGGGGGGAATGCCCATTATGAGGATTCCCTCCGTCGGGCTCAGGCAGCGAAGGATAGGGGCCTTAGCTATCTGGATGTGGGAACCTCCGGCGGCATGGAGGGTGCCCGCCATGGGGCCTGCATGATGGTGGGGGGAGACACAGAAGCCTTCCTTCGTCTGGAGCCGCTTTTTCAGGCCCTTTGTGTAGAGGAGGGCTATCTTCACTGCGGTGCTGCGGGCAGTGGACATTTTCTCAAGATGGTTCATAATGGAATAGAATACGGCATGATGCAGGCCATTGGTGAGGGGTTTAACCTTCTCCACCACAGTCCCTATCCCTATGCCCTGGAAGACGTGGCCCGGGTCTTCAATCACGGATCGGTGATTAGGAGCTGGCTCATGGAGCTCACGGAAGGGGTCCTCCGAGGCTCCGTGAATCTGGAGGCGGTGGAAGGGGTCATTCCCTCTTCGGGCGAAGGGCGGTGGACGGTGGAGGAGGCTCTGAAGCTCCAGGTGCCGCTGCCGGTGATCACTCAGTCGGTCATGGTGCGCTATGCATCGGAGGACCGGGAAAAATACGGGGAAAAAGTCGTGGCCTCCCTGCGAAACGCCTTTGGTGGCCACACCGTTCCCCAGAAGGAGGAACCATGACCTACCGAATCGGAATAGATATCGGCACCACCAGTCTGAAAGCGGTGCTTTTTGATGAGGCTCGGCGCATCCTGGGCAAAGCGGAAGTGCCCTATGCCACGGAACATCCCCAGGAGGGGTTTTCCGAGCAGGATCCCGAAGGGATCCGGAAAGCCTTTGACGATGTTCTTGGGGAGCTTCTGGCCACATTTGACCCTTCCCGGGTGGAAAGCCTGTCCTTTTCGGGCGCCATGCACTCCCTGATCCTCCTGGATGGAGAAGGCCGGGCCTTGACCCCCAGCATCCTCTGGTCGGACAACCGGGCCTTGCCCCAGGTGGAGGAATTCAAAGCCCAGGGAGAAGCCCTGGGGCTCTATGAACGTACGGGAACCCCCGTCCACCCCATGAGTCCTTTCTTCAAGCTGCGCTGGTTTTGGGCGAATACGGATCTTCAGGGGAAAACCGCCATGGCTGCGGACATTAAGGGGTACCTCCTTTACCCGCTCCTTAACCAGTGGGTCATGGATTACTCCGTGGCTTCCGCCACGGGGCTCTTTAACCTCCATACGTTAGCCTGGGATCCCTGGGCCATGGAAAGGGCAGGAATCACGGGGGATAAACTTCCCTTGGCCGTGGAAGGAAGTAGGGGGCTGCCGGTGACAAACCGCGCCTTTCTTCAGCGATGGGGTTTCCCGGAGCATCTGCTTCTTTATCCCGGAGCCAGCGACGGGGCTCTGGCGAATTTAGGATCGGGAGCCTTGGGATCGGGAGAAGCCACCATCACCGTGGGTACCAGCGGAGCGGTGCGCATGACGGTGGACCAGCCTTTTTTGGATCCTTTGGGCCGAACTTTCTGCTACTATCTCTCCCCGGGCCGCTACGTGGTGGGGGGAGCGGTGAACAATGGAGGAAACATCCTCCCCTGGCTGGCGGATCTTCTGGGGCTATCCCGGGAGGAGCTCTTCTCCCGGATTCCCCCATGCCTAAGCGAGGTTTTACCGGGAGCGAGCGGACTCGTCTTTTTGCCCTGGCTCCATGGGGAGCGGGCGCCTTACTGGGATGGCGGGCTTTCCGCCTCCTTTGTGGGACTTCGGCCCCAGCACGGGCCGGAAGAACTTCTTCGGGCAGCTTTGGAGGGGGTACTCTTTAATCTCCGTCAGGTGCTGGAGCTTCTTCAGGAGGTGGCAGGACCTGCCACCCGGATTACCCTCACGGGGGGCTTTTTGGAGAATCCCCAGATGGCCCAGCTCCTGGCCGATGTGCTGGGACGGGAACTGGAGGTGGCCGATGCCAAGGAAAGCAGCTGCCTGGGGGCCATTCTCTTGGGAGAGAAAGCGGGCAGTTCCAAGGCTTTGGATCTGAAGCCGAAAATTCTGCGGCCCTCCCGAAATCGCAAAGTTTATGATGGGCTCTATGAGGACTACTCCCGCTTAGCCCGGGTTTTCCTGTCCTGGCAGCAGGAAAAGAACCGAGAGAAAAAGTAAGGATAAACGAAGAATAACGAAACACCGCCCAGGAGAAATGCAGGGTAGCATGACTCCTGGGCGGTGTTTCGTTCTAGAGAATTTCGATACGGTGGGTGTAGGTGCGGGTTTCTCCGGGGAGAAGGATTTCATTGTCGGGCTTATTTAGAAAATCGCCGGTGAATCCTTCAAAGTCGGCGTGACCAAACCAGGGTTCCACACAAATGAAGGGAGCATCGCCGGGGGTGGTCCAGATGCCCAGGAAGGGGAACCCTTCGATATGGACCCGGACCCTGCGGGGATCCTGGGGCGAGGTGAGGGTCACATGGCGAGATTTCAGGTGACGGAACACCAGGGCGTCCTCCTGGAAGATGGCTTTTTCCAGCTTCAGGAACCGGGTGTTCTCCCCCAGGGAATCTTCCTTCTCCAGAAGGAGGCCGTTTTCCAGATTGAGCTTTAAGGTCGAGAGCCTCTCCGGCTGCTCAAACTCCAGGGTGTAGGCGGAAAAGCCTTCCGGGGCGAAGGTGGTCCAAAAGGCCGGATGGGCGCCGATGGAGTAGGGCAGGGGGCTCTTTCCCGGGTTGGTCACCTCATAGGTGATGAGGACTTCCTGACCTTTTAGGGTGTAGAGGACATCCAGCTGGAAGGGGAAGGGAAACGTCGTCAGGGTCTCGGGGGTGGAGGTGAGGCGTAGCCTTGCGGTATCCTCCGTGGCGGAGACCACGGTGAAGGTGTGGTTTCGAGCGAAGCCGTGGCGCTTCAGGGGAAAGGTGTTTCCCTCGTGCCGGAGAACACCCCCCGCCAAAGAACCCACCACCGGAAAGAGCACAGGAGAGGAGTAGCCCCAGTACCGGGTATCCCGGAGCAGGTATTCTCGTTCCTCCCGGTCTTTCAGGCTGGTCATTTCCGCAGCGGCTTCACCGATGTCCACAGTCAGATGTTCATTCTTCAGATGCACCATGGCAGTTCCTTCCTTTCAGGGGTTTGATAAGGATAATATAGCACTTTTTGGAAAGAATTTCGGATATTTTTCCTTTTCTTTTGCTCATTGGGCCAAATTCCCATAATTCAGTAGTGAAAGGAGTTGATCAAATGGCAGTATCAGTAGTACAAAGCTCAAAGGATCTCATCATGACCTTCGTGAGGGAGATCAAGGACGGAAAGGTGGTTTACGAGACCCGAAGGGTTCGAAACCTCAAGGTCAACGCTCTGCCCGAGGATGTGCACCAGGTGGCCCAGAAGATCGTCACGCTCAGCGAGCAGGACGGCGGGGACATCCGGATCCAGGATGTCAGTTCCCTTATCACTCTGTAGCCGGTAGGAGGTAGAAACGCATGAACACACTAACCATGACCTTCCTGAATAAGGAAGGAAAGAAGTACAGCCTGAGAGTTCAGAAAGTCCGTACGGACATCACCGAGACCGAGGTCCAGGACCTCATGGACACCATCCTGACGAAGAATCTCTTCTTCGAAGGGGTGAAGGAGCTGGATAGCGTCTTTGGCGCATCCATCAACCGGGAAGAGGATCTCCTCCTCGCATAAGCCCACGAAGAAGGCCTCCCCTTTCAGGGGGGGCCTTTTTTGAATTACCAGGCTCTCATGATTCTTGAGTAAGGAGGACAACGCTGCTCCATCACAAACTGAAGAATGATTTTGCTCGAATATTTATGTGTAAACATTTCCGGGAAGAGTGTTGACGAACGATTTCAGGCATGCTATATTAAAAATGGTTCAAATTTAAGCAAACCTGTATAATATTTCAGCATAATCCTTAAAGCATTGAAATGTAACGGGTTTGAGGTGGAAGACTTTCTGCAAAGATATACAACGTATAGTTTTGACTTTAATTGCGATAAGTTTTCCAGGGAACTGCTCTAGGGAAGTGGTGAAGGCTATCCGGAGGCCGACACAACCATGATGTCAGAGATCAATTAACAGGAGGTTCAACATGCAACAAGAAATGGATAAAGCATACAATACCGAACTCAAACGAAAACTCGGATTGAGTGCGGCGGTTGCGATCAGTGTCGGCACAACAGTCGGTTCAGGCATCTTTTCGTCCGTAGGTGAGGTTTCAGGAGCAGCAGGTTCCGCGATCATTACGATTCTAGCTTTCTTAATTGGTGGTTTGATCAATATTCCTTCAAATCTGGTCTACGCAGAGCTGGCCACAGCTTATCCCGAGAATGGCGGGCAGTATGTCTACTTCCGGGAAGCCGGTTCAAAACCCATGGCCTTTCTTGTGGGATGGATCAGCTTCTGGGCTACCGATCCCCCTTCCATCTCCATTATGGCTCTGGCTATTGCCAATTATCTTGCATACTTCTTTGGAATTTCCGGTCTGATGATCAAGATCACAGCCACGGTTCTCGTCCTCGTGTTTATGATGATTCACCTGAGATCTGTGGAAGGTGGAGGCCGATTCCAGACCTTTATTACCGCCTTCAAAATCCTTCCCTTTGCCATCTTAATCGGTCTTGGCCTATTCTTCATCAAGGGTGATCTGATTACTTCCCCCGCAGTAACTGGCGCACCAACGGGAATCTTAGCCTTGCTGGCAGCAATTTCAGCCACCACCTGGTCATATGATGGTATGGGTGCGGTATGTTATATGACTGGTGAAATCAAAGAGCCGAAGAAAACGATGCCGAAGGCGCTGATTATATCCGTTCTTCTCATCATCGTCCTCTATACCGCCCTTTCCACAGTCATCACGGGATTAACCCCCATTGCGGATCTGGCGAGCTCTGATGCTCCTGTTGCTCTTGCAGTATCCCGAATTCCTGGCATTGGAAGTGCAGCAAGTAATATTGTTGCTGCCATGGCGATCATCGTCATCATCGGATCACTCTCCAGCTGTATCATGTTCCAACCGAGAATGGAGTATGCCATGGCCAAAGACGGACTTTTCTTTAAGTCCTTCGCGAAGGTCCATCCTCAGTGGGAAACTCCATATTTCTCTATCTTGGTTCAATGTGCCATGGGTATCTTGCTGATTTTCGCGTCAAATATTACAGAGCTTTTGGGGTACTTTACGCTGGTTGCCTTAGTAAAGAACTTCATGACCTTTGGTACAGTCTTTGTTCATCGAAAAAAGCCACAATATAATCCGCTATGGAAAATGCCGGCATGGAGACTTATGGCCATCTTGGCAATGTTTACCACAGGAACCCTCATTGTTTCCACATTCCTTTGGGCTCCGCTGCAGGGACTCATCGCAGCGGTCGTGATTATTGTTACAGGACTTCCTGTATACTACTACTGGGAGAAAAAGTCCCAAAACCCAAAAATCGCCGCATAAAAGCTCGTTTGACATGGCAGAGGATCAGTTCCTCTGCCATGTTTACTTTTATGGTTCAAAAATAGGGGAACTGATAAGACCGAAGGGATTTCTTGTGGTATACTTTTGATATGATAGAACAAGGATGGATAAAGCGATGGAAGAAAAGAAAAGAAGCAAATCCAGAAATGAGGCCCAGGAAGAGCTGGAGTATTATATCGAAGCTCAGGGGTTAAAGCCCCACGATAAACTGCCGTCTGAGCGGGAGCTCAGTGAATACTTTGAAATGAACCGGTCTACGCTGCGTATGGCCATTCAGCGGATGGTGGATGAAGGAAAGCTTTATAAAGGGGAGGGATCGGGAAATTACGTGGCAGAGCCCAAGATTGTGCGAAATCTGAAGACGATGGATTCCCTAACCAAGCTCATCGAACAAAATGGGAAAGAACTGCGAAATCAGGTCCTCAGTGCTACCGTTGTGGAAAGCAATAAACAGATCATGCAGAAGCTGAAAGTTCCCCTGGGGACGAAAATATTCCAGTTATCTCGACTGCGATTCATCGGAGATGTTCCCTTCACTGTGGAAACCAGCATGATGGAGTACGCGCGCTTTCCCGGGATTGAAAAGATAGACTTCGAACATGAATCGTTGTACCAGACCCTGGAAGAAGGATTTGGTATACACATTAGCAAGGGTACAGAGAAGCTAGCCCTTACTTTTGCCACAGAAGAAGAAGCGGTGCAACTGCAGGTTCAGCCTGGGGATCCGATCTTTTTCATTAGCGGTATCGCTGAAGATGCAGAAGGACGCCCGGTGGAATATTTCCGATCTGTGGTACGGCCGGATAAGATCAAGTTCTCCAGCATACTGGTGAAGGAGACAAGGGAAAAGGAGGGGGAGACTTATGGAATCACAGGAAATCACCTATAACTCGCCCATGTATCTTCAGCTTCGGGAAGTCATCCGTACGAAAATTGAAGATGGGGAGTATCAGCCGGGAATGGCGATCCCTTCAGAAAACGAACTGGCTGAAACTTATGGGATTAACAGGATGACGGTGCGAAGCGCCATCGATACGCTCATTCGCGAAGGAATGCTGCTGTCGGTTCAAGGAAAAGGCGTCTTCGTCGTGGGGAAAAAACATGAGCGAAACTTGGATATCCTCGAGGGGTTTACCCAGATTATGCGCTCCAAAAATTCCGAACCTAAATTCAAGATCCTCCAGAACAATGAACGGGAAGCGGGAAAGCTCTTTGCCAGGCTCTTTGGCATCAATCCGGAGGACCCGATCTACTACATTAAAAGAACCTGTTATGATAACAAGGAGCCGGTTTCCATCGAAGAGCTCTTCATCCCGGCATATCTTGTCCCCAAGTTCAAGGGGATTGATCTCACCGTTTTTTCCATCTACGAAATTTATGCTTTTTACCAGATCAATCTGGTGAAAGCCGTACAGACCCTGGATATCGCCAGGCTCAATCAGCGGGATGCCAAGATCCTGGATGAGGAATGTGATGCACCGGTCCTTCTTTTCGAGTGTATCAGCTATGATGACCGCGATCGCGTCATCGAATTTTCCCGAAGCTATACTCGCGGAGGAAAGAGCGACTATAGCGTTAACTTCACCCTTTGAGACAAATCAGGAGGTAAACCAGAAGACATCACCGGTGTCTTCTTTTTTTGCCCCAGAGGGTCTAGGTAGCGGGGGCATCCGGAATATTGGTACAAAATTAAATAAACTTGTTGACCTGATTCGCAGGGTGTGATACCATTTCCTTGTAATGGTATAAAAACGTTTAAACATGTATATTTAAATCAGGAGGAGATTATGCTTAAATTTGATGAACAGAAACAGTATGCGAGTTTTGAGGGAGCTTTAAAGAAAAGATCAGAAATCGAGAAGATTGTGGATCAGGTATGGGAAAAGGGGTTTGACAATATTTTCTTCATCGGCATTGGCGGAACCTATGCATCAAGTATGCAAGTGGTTCAACACATCAAGGAGTTTAGTGCTATGCCGGCATTTGTGGAGCACGCTGCCGAGTATCTTACCACGGGAAACAAGGCACTGACCTCCAACTCCGTGGTGGTGTTCTCTTCCGTCAGTGGAACCACAGAGGAAGTCCTCGCGGCGCTGACTAAGATCAAAAATGAAGTTGGAGCCACGGTCATTGGCTTTATTGACAAAGACAACACCCCCATGGGTTCGTTGGCGGATTACACCGTGATTTATCCCATGAATGAACAGCTGAAGTTTTTCATGCTGGCGGATCGCTTCATGCAGAACCGTGGAGATTTTCCTGACTACGATGAACTCTATCATGAACTAGACCAGTATCTGCCGTCAGCGCTAGTAGAAGTCGAAAAATCAGCAGATGCTTTTGGACAGGCATTTGCAGAAAAGCATCATCTGGATACCATGCATTACTTCGTGGGGGCGGGAAATCAGATGGGGGCTACATACTCCTATGCCATGTGTTATTGGGAAGAACAGCACTGGATTCGAACGAAATCCATTCATGCAGCGGAGTTCTTCCATGGGATGCTGGAAATTGTCGATCGGGATACCAACGTTACCGTGTTTTTAGGTGAAGACAGCCAGAGACCGCTGGCGGAGCGAGTGGCAGCTTTCCTTCCCCGAATTTGCGGAAATGCATCGTTCATTGACACAAAGGATTATGAGCTAAAGGGGATCAGCGAAAAATTCAGAGGTCATATTTCCCACTTGGTAATGATGGCTGTGACACGCAGAATCGATGCTCATTTGGAAAAGATCAACTGTCATCCGGTGGAGATTCGCCGATATTATCGTCGACTGAACTACTAGGATACTGGGGGGAAGAAAAATGAGGGCAGCCATGATGGGGGACAATTGCTTCGATGTGTACGAACGGCTAGGACGGGCTTATCCCACTGGAAATGTTGTCGATACGGGGGTGAATCTCAGAAAGCTGGGCGTGGAGGTCTCCATTCTTAGTGCTACGGGTTCAGATTTTCGTGGTCAGATGATGCGGGAAACGCTGGGGAAATTAGATCTGGATCTCTCTCACCTGAAAGTCCTGGAAGGAAAAACCGCCGTGACTTACATGGACATGGAGGACAATGACCGGATCCACGGAGAATATGATGAAGGAGTCCTGGGCAAAATGCAGTTTGATCTGGAGGATCAGCGCTTTGCCCTGGATCATGATCTTATTCATAGTGCCTTATGGGGAAAAGCGGACCAAGCACTTTGCGAAATCCGCAAGCAAAGCTCAATCCCCATCAGCTTTGACTTTGCAGACCGGTTGGACCATCCTCTGGTGGAAGCTATGGAAGGAATCGTAGATTACGGCTTTTTTTCTTACAAGGGACAAAGGGATTCCTGGATAGAAGCGTTCTTAAAGCAAAGGGTGGAGAAAGGCATGCGCCAAGCCATAGCCACCTTCGGAAAGTCCGGAAGTTTGGTTTATGATGGGGAGCATTACCATGAGTTTGGGATTTTCCCGGCAAAAGTGGTGAATACGGTGGGAGCGGGCGACAGCTATATCGCGGGCTACTTATATGGCTTACTGCAGAACTGGCCCATCCATGAATGTCAGAAACTGGGGGCTAAGGTGGCAGCACAGGTAGTGGCTGTCTTTGAGCCCTGGGGGGAAGGAGAATTGTACAGATGAAAATTGGACTGTTTACCAGCGGGTATCAGCGGAATCCTTTGGAGCACGCCTTTGAAGATGCCAAACGGTTCGGCTATGACTATGTGGAGCTTTGGGGGGGCCGCCCCCATGGATTTGCTCCGGATCTGAAAGCCGGAGATCTGGATGTGGTGAAGCGTCTCATCCAGAGGTATGAAATGCCGGTGCGAGGATATACCCCGGAGCATAATGCCTATCCCTACAATTTTATGTTAGGCTCAGAATCCATGCGTGTAGACTGTGTATCATACCTAAAAACCTGTATGGACATGGGGAAAGCCCTGGGAGCGGAGTTTACCATGATCAGTCCTGCCCATGGAGGATACTACACTACCCATGAGGAAATGTGGGGACGATTAGTCCGTACAGTGCAGGAGCTTGCCGATTATGCAGACCATCTGCAGCATACCCTCATTGTGGAAGCCCTGACACCCTTTGAAACCAACGTGATTAAATCTCCCCAGGAACTGTCAAGACTCATGAAGGAAGTTGAGACGCCTTATTTGGCAGCCATGTGTGATGTCGTGCCGCCATCGGTCCAAGGAGAAAGCATCATGCCGTACTTCTCGCTACTTGGGGAGAAGATGCGGCATCTTCATCTCGTGGATGCTCGACCGGGCGAAGATACCCACTATGTTCCCGGGGACGGAATCCTGCCGCTGAAGGAACTGCTGGCGGAAATCAAAACCACGGGGTATGAGGGCACAGCCACCATTGAACTCGTAACGAACTATATTCAGGAACCGAGACTTCATGCTCGCCGAGCTGTGGAGAATCTTCGAAGGCTCATGGAGGAGTAACGATGTTTATAGATGTTCATGTACACCCTGACTTCTATGAGGAGATTCAGCAAAGCAAATCCCATCAGGAGCTGCGTCATGAATCTTTGGGAATCTTTAAGAATGGATTTGCATCGCACCAGCATCTTCGGAATCAGATGCATTGTGCGGGACTTGACCGGATGTGCCTCTGGGCGCAGGATTATTCTGAAGGGACCAAAGCACCCTTGGTATCCAATGAAGAAGTGGCACTTCTGGCTTCCAATCACCCGGATCAGTTTTGGGGTATTGCCAGTGTTGATCCCCGGGATCCCCACGCGGCAGAGAAACTTGAGTATGCCTATGCTAAGCTGGAACTGAAGGGGCTGGCACTTCATTTGGGACGGCTTCAAATGGACCCGCTGGATGACCGGCTCATCGATCTGTATGACATATGCCTTCGCCACAATCGGCCGATATTTTTTCAGTGCGGGATGACGATGGAAAAAGAGGCTATCGCTTCCTATACACATCCGCTTCAGTACGAACCCCTTTTGATGCGCTTTGATAAACTGAGAGTCTGCCTTACGCAGGTGGGGTGGCCTTGGGTGAAGGAGACTGCCATGCTGCTCCTTAAATATCCCCAGGCTTATACGGATACCGCACTTCTTTACTTCGATAGTGCCCAGGAGTTTTACACTGAGGTTTTCACTCGGGAGTTGCCCATGACATGGCTGGATCGCAGTTTGCGGCATCAGGTGATGTTTGGAAGCGCTAATCCCAGATTCGAACAGATCCGAATGGCCAGGGCACTGAAGAGTCTCGGACTTCGGGAGAGCACATTGGAGCTGATTCAGGCGCAGAACGCCCTGGAA
Organism: Proteiniclasticum sediminis; assembly: GCF_018128025.1. GTDB lineage: Bacteria > Bacillota > Clostridia > Clostridiales > Clostridiaceae > Proteiniclasticum > Proteiniclasticum sediminis. The sequence continues at coordinate 26,464 of NZ_JAGSCS010000019.1, forward strand.
TTTTTTGGAATGAAGGCGGTGACTTCATGGTAGAGCATAAGATTTTGAATCTTGTCACCAATGAATACAACCAATGGATCCGAATCACAGATTCCGTAGAGGAGATGCTTCAAAATTCATCCGTCAAAAATGGAGTCATTTATGTGATCACGAAGCACACTACCACGGGCATTACAGTAAATGAGGCCCTGGAATGTCTGGAAAGCGACCTCCAGGATCTCCTGAACCGGCTTGCTCCGGAGAATCATCCTTATGCCCATGCCCGGATGCTAAGGAGCTACGGCTCCACCGCGGGAAACCCCAGCGGTCACCTGAAAAGTCACATCACCGGGAATCACTGCTGCTTTCCGGTGATCGAGGGTCGGATCATCCGAGGCGAGGCACAAGAAATCTATTTCTGCGAATTTGACGGACCTGCGGTTCGGCAGGTCAGTATAACATTGATGGGAGAATAAATATGAGGATAGCGACTGTTGGGGATAATTGCATTGACTACTATCAGAATCTTGACCAAGGATTTCCAGGTGGAAACCCAGTGAACGTGGCGGTTTATCTTAAAAGACTCGGGGTTTCCTCATCCTATGTGGGGGTCATTGGAAATGACCGCTATGGAAAGATCCTCAAAGAAGCCTTGGCCAGTAAAGGTGTTGACCTGACTCATCTTTATGAAAAAGAGGGAAAGACAGCGGTCACCCAGGTAGAGCTTGTAGATGGTGAGCGTGTCTTCGGGGATTATGACGAAGGAGTCCTGAAGGATTTTAAGCTCACAGAGGAGGATCTGGAGTTTTTAGCTAGCCATGATTTGGTGGTCAGTGGGATTTGGGGAAAAGTAGAAGATCGCATGGTGGATTTGAAAAGTCGAGGATGTAGGATAGCCTTTGATTTCGCCACGAAACTCGAAGATCCTGTGAAGGAAGTGGCCATCCCCCATGTGGATTATGCGTTCTTCGCTGCCGATGAAGATACCCCGGAACTGCGAAACTTCATGGAAATTGAACAGCGAAAAGGCCCCAAAATGGTGATTGTGACCCTCGGTGAGCAAGGGAGCATTGCCTATGATGGACAGTTTCATCGGTTTGGCATCGTTCCTTGTGAAGTTGTGGACTCCATGGGAGCTGGAGACAGCTACATTGCAGGATTTCTTAAAGCGCTGCTGGAAGGGCAGACGATTGAAGAGTGCATGAAAAAGGGAGCAGAGAACAGTAGTGTAACCCTGGGCTATACGGGAGCCTGGTAGGAGGAATGGTGAAGAGTATTATCGTAAAATCCAAGAATTTATTTGTGGAAGGCCAATGGATCAAGGGTTGGCTGAAAATTCATGAAGATCGGATTGTCCAGGTGGAGGAAGGCGAGTTAAGCGAAGAAGTGAGCGTCGGATCCCTCGTTCTCGATGCGGGGGAGGGATCCGTGATCCCCGGAATTGTTGATACTCACTGCTTTTTTATGGGGCAGTACTTTCTTCAAACAGGGGAAAATTTGAGCGGTTGGAGTGCTGAGCGAATTCTGTCGCATCTGCACTCCATGGAACCGAAGACCTATTATATGGGCCGGCATGTAGATCCAGCGGTATGGGAATCTTTGCACCATGGCGAGATTCCCGAAGATTTCCCCGTGGTACTTTTTGATGACAGTGGGGAACAGGTGCTTACCAATCATTCTGCCCAAGCCCGGTACGGCTTGCAGCCGGGAACCTGCACACTGGAAGATTGCTGGAAACTGATGGAAGATGTAATGACCGACCGCAGGGCCTTTTCCAAGGCTTTTCGGGATCATGCCCAGAAGCTTCAAAGACAAGGGGTAACTGCCATTAAAGAAGTGGTCTTTGATGATTCCTATGGGTATCTCCCGGCATTATCCGAAGACTTTCGGAAAAATGGTGCACCCCTAAGGGTGAAAGTCGTTAGCCAGCCTGTGGGAAAACCTTTCTCGGTGAATCAGGGAGAAGAGCTTCGGTGGAGTTATGACCAGCCCAACCTTTCCTTTGTCGGTTTTAATATGATGGTGGATGGATCCATGTCCCAAGAGGAGGCACACCTGGCAGATAATTACCTGGGGAAATCGTACACTGTGAGAACCTGCCCTGATTATCAGAAAATCCAAAAGCGAGTGAAGGCAGCCGATGAACGGGGACTTCGTTTCTCCCTCCATGCCCAGGGTGATCGAGCAGTGAAAGAAACCCTTGATATTATGGAGACTCTGGAGAAGGATCCATCGGGAAAGCTGAAAGTCCGGCATTCCATGACTGATTTGGAATTTGGACAAGCAGAAGATTTTCAGCGTATGGCCAGATTTGGTGTGGCTGCAGAGATCTATCCCCAAATCCAGAGTATTTATGAAGATATGAACGCGAAAATTGCCCTCATTCGGGGAGCCGTGGGTGATGACATCAGCAAAATTTGGAATCGGAAAGCTCTGGTGGAAGCTGGAGTTGTGGTGTCCTGTGCCACGGATCTTCCGCTTCTTTTTCCCAATCTGCCGGAATCGCTTTATCATGCCTGTGGAGGATGGTTTTCCCAGGGACAGGGTCCATTTCAGCCGGAAAATGGGATTACGCGAACAGACGTGATCACCGCCTGGACCACAGGAGGGGCGAAAGTTTTGTTTGAAGAAGAGGAAAGGAGAGGACGGCTGAAGGAAGGGTATAGTGCCGATGTAGCAATTTTCGACCGGGATCTCTCTGCGGAGCCTTGGGATCAGATCCGCGAGGCACAAATACAGTGGACAATTTTTGATGGACAGATTGTATATGCTAAAGCATAAGGATGATCATCTCATATAACCTGTAAAAACATCTCTTTAATAAAGAGGTGTTTTTTATTGTGATGTACGCAACAACCGAAGGTGACTACTGACGAGCGGGAATCCTGGTGTATAATGAAGGAAACGGACAGAAAGGAGAGGAAAAAGCATGGCCAAGTCCCTCGTCAAGAAGAGCTGGCAGTTTCTGGCAGGGTTTTTAAAGAAACTGGACAACGACCACAGCATCGCCTATGCCTATGAGCTGACTTATGGGCTTCTTTTGGCGATTTTTCCTTTTCTGATCTTCCTCTTTACCCTCATCGCCTATCTGGGACTGGACGCCACCTATATTCTCCAGCTGCTGCAGGAAAATCTGCCCCAGGATATCTACAAGCTTATTTCCGGCACCGTGGTGGACCTGGTGGAGGTGCAGCGCACGGGCCTTTTGTCCCTGTCGGTTTTTCTGGCCATTTATACCTCCTCCGGAGGTTTTCGGGCTTACATGACCGGGATTAACACCGCCATGGGCTATCGGGACCGGCGGAATATTCTCTATCGCTATGCGGTCTCCATCCTATGGGTGCTCCTTTTGGCGCTGACCATTCTCCTGGGCCTGGTGGGTATCGTCTTTGGCCGCCAGATCCTGGATCTGCTCGTGGCCTATTTCCCGCATTTTCCGGTGAAGGGCCTCCTGGAGGTTCTCCGGATCCTGGTGCCGGTGACGCTGCTCTTTCTGATCCTCACCCTCACCTACATGTTCATCCCGGTGAAGAGCATACGCTTTCGCCATGCCTTCCCCGGAGCTCTTTTCGCCACGGGGGCCTGGATCACCGTCACCTTGGCCTTTTCGTACTATGTCTCGAACTTTGCCAACTATTCCCGGTTCTATGGCGCCATGGGTGCGGTCATTGCCCTACTCTTATGGCTTTCCCTCACCTCCATCATCATGATTCTGGGGGCCAGCCTCAATGCCTATCTCATCACCTTAAGAAAAATCGGCAACCCCTATGTGCGGGGAGTCCGGGATCGGATCATCCAGCGGAAGCAAAAGGCAGAAGTTCCCCAGGAAGCTCCCCCAGACAAGTTCGGGGAGCTTCGGAAAAGTCTGGAGGAAGCCCTGAAGGAAGACGATCCATCGGCAGAAGAGTAAACGAACTAGATTTGAAGAAACTTACATCAATGGAAGATTGAAATGTTTAACTTACGTGAAATGCAGGTTTGATCGTTGAAGGAGTGTGAAGAGATGATCCGGGGAACAGGAATCGATATGATCGAAATTCAGCGCATTCAGGAAGCCTTTGACACGCCGAAGAAGCGGGCGAGGGTCTTTACGGAAAAGGAGCTTCAGCTGCTGGGAGAGGGGAATCCCTCCCGCATGGCGGGTTTCTTTGCGGCCAAGGAAGCTCTGGCCAAGGCCCTGGGCACGGGGATTTCCGGTTTTGGATTCCGGGATATCGAAGTACGAAAGGACACGGCAGGAAAACCCTACTTTGATCCCGAACACCTGGCTCCGCTTCTTTTAGCCAAGCTGGGCTCCACGGCCTTTGTCGTCCATCTCACCATTTCCCACGACCGGGAACGGGCCGTGGCCATGGTCATCATTGAGGAGGGAGAACCATGAGAATCGCAGACAGTGCGACCATGCGCCTGCTGGATGAGCGGTGCCAGACCGATTACGGCATCCCCGGAATTTTGCTCATGGAAGGAGCAGCCCGGGCTCTGCTGAAACATCTAAACCTGGAGAAAACGTATTTTGTGGTGGTCTGCGGACCCGGGAACAACGGCGGCGACGGGTTAGCCTTGGCGCGCCTGTTAAAAGCCTTGGGCAAGGAAGTAGATGTTTTTTCCCTGCGGCCGCCCCTGAGTTACCCCAGGGAAGCGGGAGTCTATGGCGAAATTCTGGTGAAAGCCGGGATCTCCCATCAGGTGCTGTCGCCGGAAGAGTCCCTGTGGTCCTTCAGCGAAGCTCTGAAGGATGCGGACGTCCTGGTGGATGCCCTGTGGGGAACGGGCCTCACCCGGCCGCTCCCCGATTTTGTCCAGAAAATCATCCGGCTCATGAATGACTTTTCCCCAAAAATCATCGCCGTGGATGTGCCCTCAGGGCTCCAGGCCGATACGGGAAAACCCCTGCCGGAAGCTGTCCACGCGGCAAAAACCGTCACCTTTGAATGCCTAAAGACCGGATTTTTCCAGGAAGAGGCCCAAAGATATCTCGGGCAGGTGGTGGTGGAACCCATTGGGATTCCCGCATCCCTAAAGGAAGAAGTTCTTCCGCCCTACTGGGTGACGGAGCCGGAGGACCTGCAGCGAATCATCCCCCTGCGGGATCGAAGCGGGTATAAGAACTGTTACGGCCACTGTCTGGTGGTGGCCGGGTCTCCCGGGTATACGGGGGCTGCTCTTCTTTGCGCCGAAGCGGCCGTGGCCGCCGGATCAGGTCTCGTGACGCTCTGTGCCCATGAGGAAGCCCTGGATCTTCTTGTTCCTCGTCTTACGGAAGTTATGAGCCTATATCCCGAAAACCTAGAGCAGGGAACAAAAAAGGCCGATGTCATCGCCTTGGGTCCCGGCCTGGGAAATTCCCCGGCGACTTTTAACCTCCTTCTCCAGGTGCTGAAGACCCTGCTGGAAGAAGGAAAAACGGGAACGACCCTGGTCCTTGATGCGGATGGTCTCAACGTGCTCCAGGGAAGAACCGATCTTTTGAAGGACATCATTTGTCCCGTGATCATTACCCCCCACCCAGGGGAAATGGCCAGACTCACGGGGAAAACCCGGGCGGAGATCCACGATGACCGTGTGGGAATAGCCCGGGCCTTTGCCCGGGAGCATGGCGTCATCGTGGTGCTGAAAGGGCACCGTACGGTGATCACCGACGGGATCCGCGTACAGATCAATCCCACGGGATCCTCCGCCATGGCCCAGGGGGGCATGGGCGATGCCCTTACGGGAATCATCGCCTCCTTCGCCGGCCAGGGGATTTCCCCCTGGGATGCCGCCGTCGCTGGGGTGTATCTCCATGGCCACATCGGCGATCTTCTGGCCAAAGAGCGCTACAGCGTAAAACCCTCGGAAATCATTGCCGCACTGCCGAAGGTCATGGGCCAGGTAGTTCGTCGGGGAGATCCGGTGGAAAACAGCTTGGGGAATATGATAAGATAAGAAGCGGACAGATGTCCAAGATGAGAGAAAAGGAGCGAAGGGGAAACCCGTGAAACGCAATGTACAAAAAGATCAGGCCCCTTTGGGCGGAAATCAATCTGGACCACTTGGCCTTCAATGTCCGAAAGATTAAAGAAAAAGTCGGCGATGCGCAGATCATCGCCATTGTGAAAGCCGATGCCTACGGCCACGGCGCGCCGGAAGTGGTGGAAACCATGAAGGAAGCCGGAGCTGAAGCCTTTGGCGTGGCCGTGATTACCGAGGCTCTCCAGCTTCGGGACCGGGGCTTGACGGCCCCCCTCATGGTGCTCAGCTACACTCCGGAGGATTTTCTTCCCGAGGCGGTGGAAAAGAACATCATCCTCAACTGCCTGGATTATGCCTATGCGGTGAAAATGAACGAGGCGGCGGCCAAGGTCCAAAAAATCGCCAAGGTTCTCATTTCCATCGATACAGGTATCGGCCGGCTGGGCTTCTCTCCAGACGAAGAGAGCCTGAGGGAAATTCAGCGCATCGCGCAGCTTCCCCATCTGGAGATGGAGGGCATCTATACCCATTTTGCCTCCTCCGATGCGGCGGACAAGACCCTTTCCCACCTGCAGCTGGACAAATACAAAGCCGCTGTGGAACGGCTCCGGGAACTGGGCGTCTACTTCAACCACTACCATGCGGCCAACAGCGGAGCGGTGGTGGATCTGGAAGAGACCTACTTTGACAGCGTCCGTCCTGGCATTCTCCTCTACGGGTATTACCCGTCGCCGGAAGTCATGAAGGAGAAGCTGGAACTGAAGCCCGTCATGACCCTGAAGGGACTCATCATCCAGCTGAAGTCCGTGCCCAAGGGCACGGGAATCAGCTATGGCCACCGATTTGTCACCACCCGGGAGGAAACCCTCATCGCCACGATCCCCGTGGGCTATGCCGACGGGTATTTCCGCGGTCTTTCGGGAAAAGCCCAGGTGCTGGTCCACGGCATTCCCTGTCCCCAGGTGGGGTCCGTCTGCATGGACCACATCATGGTGGATGTGACGGACGTACCGGGAGTGGCTGCCCTGGACGAAGTGGTCTTACTGGGCGAGGATCAGGGCGTCGTCTTCAATGCGGAGAACATGGCCGAGATTCTGGGAACCATTCCCTATGAGATCGTCTGCGCCGTCTCCAAGCGGGTACCGCGGATCTATGTGAAAAATGGCCAAGAAGTGAACCGAAAAAGCTATGTGTAGGTGAAACATGAAAGCATACCGATCCTATTTCTTCATCACCCTGGGCGCGATGCTGGTGGCCATGGCCATTCAGCTCTTCTTCATCCCCAATCAGATTGCCCCCGGGGGCGTATCGGGAATCGGCCTCATTTTGAACCGGCTGATCCCGGCGGTTTCCGTCTCCACCTATGTCCTGGGGCTGAATATCCTCCTCTTCATCGTCGCTTTTCGCATTCTGGGCGGCGGCTTCGGATTTAAGACGCTCTATGCCAGCTTCTCCCTGTCCATCTTCATGTGGATTCTGGAGAATGTCATCCGGCCGGCGAACATCACCGAGGATCTCATGCTGGCGTCATTAGTGGGGATTCTCCTGTTGGGCACGGGACTGGGGCTCGTCTTCAACCAGGACGCCTCCACGGGCGGCACGGATATTGTAGCGAAGATCCTCCAGAAGTATTTTCACCTCTCCATGGGTCTTTCCATGACCCTCATCGACCTCCTGGTGGTCCTTCTGGTGGCCCTCATGTTTGGGCTGGAGCGGGGACTCTATGCAGGGCTTGCCACCTTCCTCAACGGTGTGGTCATCAACCGGGTGGTGGGGGGTTTCAATGAAAAGAAACAGGTCTTCATCATCTCCTCGGAAAAGGAGAAAATTCGGGCCTTCATCGTCCATGAGATCGAGCGGGGGGCTACCATTTTCACCGGAGAAGGCGCATTTTCCGGGGAATCCAACTATGTCATCTACAGCGTCCTCTCCACCAAGGAGTTTGTACGCCTGAAAACCTTCCTTCGGGAAAATGTTCCCGAAGCTTTCATCACCGTCAGCAGCACCACGGAGGTGCTGGGCCAGGGCTTCAGTCTGCCGAAGCGGCCCAAGGATAAGCAGTAAGCGCGAAAGGGGGTTCCTCATGAATCCGAAACTTCTCAATGCCTTCAAGGACTACACCATGATCACCATCGGGATCATCCTGGTGGCCCTGGGGCTGGAATATTTCCATATCCCCCACAACATCGCCGCCGGCGGGGTGTCGGGCCTGGCCATCATCATCAACAGTTTTCTCCCTCAGGTGCCCGTGGGGGCCATCATCCTCACCCTGAACCTGGTACTTTTCCTCGTGGCGTTTCTCACCCTGGGAGGGGGCTTTGGGGCAAAAACCCTCTACGCCTCCTTTGGCATGTCCCTCTTCATGTGGGTGGTGGAGCGGTTTTATCCCCCGGTGATTCTCACGGAGGATCTCTTCATCAATGCTGCCGTGGGGACGATCATCATCGGCATCGGCATGTCCCTGGTCTTCAACTTTGGGGCCTCCACAGGAGGGACGGACATCCTGGCGAAGATCCTCAGCAAGTATTTCCATTTTGACATCGGCAAGTCGCTGCTTCTGGTGGATTTCTTCATCGGTTTGGGCGGCGTGCTGACCTTCGGCATCACGGCCGGACTCTATGCTCTTCTTTGCATCATCTTCAACGGCGCCCTCATCGACCGCTTCATTGACGGCTTCAACACCGCCAAGGAGCTCATGATCATCAGCCGGAAAGAAGGGGAGATCATCGACTTCATCATCCACGAGCTGGACCGCTCCTGCACCGTACTCAACGGTTACGGCGGCTACACCAGCGAGGATATTCAGGTGCTTTATGCGGTGCTCTACCGCCGGGACTACATTCGGCTGCGAAATTTCATCCGGGAAATCGACCCCCGGGCCTTTATTTCCGTCAATGAGGTCCATGAGGTCTTGGGCGAGGGCTTTAAAGATATCAAGCTGTAACTGTCTTGATATCCCAAAGGAAAGAAAGATTTCTTCATAAAATCTTTACATGCCTGTGGCATAATGAATACTCGTGGAGCAGTGGGTCCATGGGGAAACGGACCGCCCGGCCCAGGCCGGCGCACTTTTCGTGCGGCATCGGCAAAAACAGGGAACTTCATCAATCAAATACCGGGAGATGTGAAATGATCGAATTTAAAAATGTGATTAAGAAATACGATAATCAGGTCGTGGCGCTGGATGACATCAACGTCAAGATTGAATCAGGAGAATTTGTTTTCCTGGTGGGCGCCAGCGGCGCCGGAAAATCCACCTTCGTCAAAATGCTGCTAAAGGAGATCGATCCTACCAGCGGCGATGTTTTGGTGAACAACCGGAACCTCAAGTCCGTCACCAAAAAAGACGTGCCCTTTTACCGTCGTAAAATCGGCATGGTGTTCCAGGATTACCGCCTGATTCCCACCCTCAACGTCTTTGAGAACGTGGCCTTCGCCATGCGCGTCATCGATGCCACGCCCAAGGAAATCCGAAGGCGGGTTCCCATGGTGCTGGCGCTGGTGGGACTTTCCGACCGGTCCAAAAGCTTCCCCAATGAGCTCTCCGGCGGAGAGCAGCAGCGGGTATCCTTAGCCCGGGCCATTGCAAACAATCCGACGCTCCTCATCGCCGACGAGCCCACAGGAAACCTGGATCCGGAAACGGCCAAGGACATCATGCGGCTCATTATGGATATCAATAAAGCCGGCACCACCGTTCTCATGGCTACCCATGCCAAGGACATCGTGGACGCCAGCAAGCGGAGAGTTATCGCCCTGGAAAAGGGAAAAATTGTCCGGGACGAAAAGAAGGGCAGGTACGAATTGAATGCAGAAGATTAAGATGTTCCTCATGGATGCGCTGAAGAGTTTAAAGCGCAATAAAACCATTACCTTGGCCAGTATCATCACCGTTTCCGCCACCCTCTTCATCTTCGGGGTCTTCCTCCTGGTGGCCCAGACGATCAACCTGGGGGTCCAGTCCGTGGAGTCCAAAGTGGAGATCAAGGCATATCTCCTGGACGAGATCACCTCAGCGGAAAAGGATAATGTCTATAACATCATCATGGGCGTTGACGGGGTCAAAGAAGTGACCTATGAAACCAAGGAAGAAGCCTTTGAGAAGTTCAAGGAGAGACTGGGCGAAAACAATGCCATTCTCACCGGGTTCTCCGAAGACCGCAATCCGCTGCCCAATTCCTATGTCATTACCCTGAAGGAGCCAGAGGCGGCCATCCGCGTGGAAGAAGCGCTGAAGGATGTCCGCGGTGTGGAAGACGTGGGCAATGAGCGGGAGACCGTGGAAAAAATCATTACCCTGGCTCGCCTCATCCGGACCATTGGCGTGGTGATCTTCATCATCCTCGTCCTGGTTTCCCTCTTCCTCATCTCCAATACCATCAAGCTCACCGTGTACTCGCGAAGAAGGGAAATCGGCATCATGAAGTTCGTGGGTGCCACGGACTGGTTCATTCGCTGGCCCTTCCTCATCGAAGGCATGATCATGGGCCTCGTGGGCGGCTTCATCGCCGTGGCGGTGGTGTACTTCGCCTACAACCTCATCTATGTGGATGTGACGAAGACCATGTTCTATGCCGAGCTCATTTCCCCCGCGTACATCCTGAACAACTTCACGTGGCAATTTGGCTTGACCGGGCTCTTCATCGGAGCCATGGGAAGTTTCATCGCCCTGAAGCGTTTCCTGGATGTATAGGACGGAGGTGGATGGATCGTGTATTATGAACCGAAGCGAAATTCTTCCAGTAAGATCATCACGGCGCTCCTGGTCCTCATTGTTGGCGTAGGCGCCTTCTTCGGGGGTTCCATTTATGGTTCCCTCAACAGTGAGAAGGTCCTGAATCCCGGTGAACAGCCTTCGGTGGAGGATGACTCCTTCGACAAGCTCTTTGAGGTGAAGGAGATCCTGAACGCCACCTATTACAAAGATATTGATGAGGCCGCTCTTCTGGAGGGGGCCATCAAGGGTATGGTGAATGCCGTAGGGGATCCCTACACGGTGTTCTTCAATGCCGAGGAATACAAGGATTTCACCGATGACGGAGCCGGCAACTATGTAGGTATCGGCGTCATCGTAGGCATCAAAGACGACGCCATCGTCGTCATCACGCCTTTTGAAGGATCTCCCGCGTACAATGCGGGACTTCGTTCCGGCGACATCATCACCCAGGTGGAAGGGGTCCCCTATAAGGGCTCAGAACTGGACAAAGCCGTGAACATCATCCGCGGCGAAGAAGGAAAGCCCGTGCGGCTCACCATTCTGCGCAACGGCACCGAAGAAGAGGTAACCATCGTCCGTGCCAGCATTACCCTGGTTAACGTCCAGTCGGAAATGCTGGAAGGGAACATCGGCCATGTGACCCTCCTGCAGTTCACCGAAGGCATAGCCGCCCAGGTGAGAGAAGCGGTGGGAACCTTGAAAGCCCAAGGGGCCAAGGGCATCATTCTGGATCTGCGGGGAAATCCCGGCGGATTCCTCGATGAAGCCGTGGGTCTAGGCTCCCTCTTCATCGACAAGGGCAAGACCATCCTCTACACCCTGGACAAGGGGAATCAGAAGAAAGAATATTACTCTGCAGGGGGCGATTACATCGGCATGCCCCTGGTGCTCCTCATCGACGAAGGCTCCGCTTCCGCTTCGGAAGTTGTGGCCGGCGCCCTGAAGGACTACGGTGCCGCCACGCTGGTCGGGCAGAAGACCTTCGGCAAGGGCATCGTTCAGATGGTTTATAATGTGGGCGATACGGAAGGCGTAAAAGTCACCGTCTCCTCCTACTATTCCCCCAAGGGGATCAACATCCATGGCGAAGGCATCCACCCCGATGTGGAAGTGAAGCTGCCCGAGGATGTCCAGGCCCCCCTGACGCTGGAGAATGATACCCAGCTGCAAAAGGCTGTGGAGGTTCTTCGGACAAAAATGAACTGATCCTGCGGATCAAAGGAGGAAAACAATGAAGGTCCTGGAGGGCTATTTCATGATGTTTGTTTCTCCGTCCGCCCTGATCCTTCTGGCGGTTTTCCTGCTGCTCTTTCTGCAGAACATCCGGGAGACCCGAATACGTCAATTATTGCTAGGGGAAAGCGAAGACTCTCCCCTAGCTTTCACGTTATCCCAGTTGTTTTTCAGTTTGGCGGGCGGGCTGGCTCTTTCGGGGCTGGCAGCCTATTTTGGGATCACCTTTCAGGCCTATGGCCCCATCCAGGTGATCTTTCTTTTCACGCTCTTCTCCCTGACCCCCTATTTCGTCCAGGCCCATGTGGGCATCTTCGCCCTCTTTGTGCCAGCTCTGGCGTTTCTTCTGGATCCCGCCGGCCGGGTGCTGGAGGATCTGGGCCGTCTCTATCTCTTGGTGGCCCTGACGTTTGTGGTTCAGGGAGCGCTCCTGGTGACGGATCCCTTTCGGGGCTACCTCCCGGTGCTCTTTCGCCGGGGCAAGGAAATCCATGGGGGATTTCGCCTGGCGAAAACCTATGCCCTGCCGGCCGTCTTCGCCTATGGAGCGGCCTCCGGCAGCATCCTGGGGGTCTCCCTGTTCTATTTAGCCACCCTCCAGGTGTTTACCCTGAAGGAGTCGGTCATGACCTTCAAACCGAAGGAAGCATCATCCATCCTCGGCGGCTTTCGAATGGCTTCGGGGTTTAGTCTTCTGGTGCTGCTTCTCCTGTCGGGGATCTTCTCTCCCTTGGTGTATGTGGTGCCCCTGGCAGGGGCCGGGCTTCCGCTTCTGGAAAGCCGCCTCTTCCGCCTTTGGGAAAACCACCGGTCCTTCCCCTTCATCTCCGACAAGACCAGCCTCTCGGTGCTGGACGTCCGGGGAAAAACCCCAGCCCATGAGGCCGGCCTTCGCACGGGACAGGTCATTGTGTCCATCAATGGCCAGGAACCCCGGTACAGTACCCTGGTGTCCTACCTGCAGCGGGCTGCCCATACCCGGACCCTGACCCTGGGGGTGAAGGATCCCCGGAAAGGGGAGATGGAGATCACCTTCACCATCCTGCCGGAAGCGGGGACGGGAATCCTGGTGGTGCCGCCGGCGGAGTATCTGGCCACGGCGGAAAAGGACTCCTGAGTTGATGAACAAAAAATGAACATATGTACTTATTTTCCCTAGAGGTATATAATAAGAAGGGAAAAAAAGAGAGGTGGATCAGATGGAAGGAACATTCAAGATTGCATCGCGGTTCAAGCCCACGGGGGATCAGCCGGAGGCCATCAGCCAGCTGGTGGACTCCATTAACGCCGGCAACCGCGGTCAGACCCTTCTGGGGGTCACCGGCTCCGGCAAGACCTTCACCATGGCGAATATCATCGAACGGGTGCAGCGGCCTACCCTGGTCCTGGCCCACAATAAAACCCTGGCGGCGCAGCTCTGCTCGGAGTTTCGGGAGTTCTTCCCGGACAGCGCCGTGGAATATTTTGTATCCTATTACGACTACTATCAGCCCGAAGCCTACGTGGCCCAGACGGATACCTACATCGAGAAGGATTCCTCCGTGAACGATGAGATCGACAAGCTGCGCCACTCGGCCACCGCGGCGCTCTTTGAGCGCCGGGACGTTATCATCGTAGCCTCCGTATCCTGCATCTATGGTCTGGGTAACCCGGATGAGTACCGGGACCTGTCCATCTCCCTTCGGCCCGGCATGATCAAGGACCGGGACGAGATCATCCGAAAGCTCATCGAGATTCAGTACGAGCGCAACGACATCGATTTTTCCCGCGGCACCTTCCGGGTACGGGGCGATGTGCTGGACGTGGTTCCCGCCAATGAGACCGCCCGGGGCATCCGGGTGGAGTTCTTCGGGGACGAGATTGAACGGATCCGGGAGTTTGACGTCCTCACTGGGGAAATACTTGCGGATATTCAGCATACGATCATTTTCCCGGCTTCTCACTTTGCCACAGCGCCGGAAAATCTTCAGCGGGCCATCGCGGTCATTGAATCGGAACTGGAGGCCCGGGTGAAGGAGCTCAACGCCCAGGATAAGCTTCTGGAAGCTCAGCGTCTTCGTCAGCGAACGAACTTCGACATTGAGATGATGATGGAAATGGGCTACTGCTCCGGCATCGAGAACTATTCCCGCATCCTGGACGGCCGGGATCCGGGGACACCCCCCAAGACGCTCATCGACTACTTCCCCGAGGATTTCCTCGTGTTCATCGACGAGAGCCATGTGACCCTGCCCCAGCTGCGGGCCATGTATTCGGGCGACCGTTCCCGAAAGCAGAATCTGGTGGACTACGGGTTCCGCCTGCCTTCTGCCTTCGACAACCGACCGCTGAAGTTTGAGGAGTTTGAGGAAAAGGTCAAGCAGGTGCTCTTTGTCTCCGCTACACCATCAGAGTATGAGCGGCAGCACTCCGCCGTGGTGGCCCAGCAGGTCATCCGGCCCACAGGGCTTCTGGATCCCGAAGTGATCATCCGGCCCATCACCGGACAGATCGATGATCTCTACGGCGAGATCAACCGGACCGTGGAAAAGGGCTTCCGGGTCCTCATCACCACCCTCACCAAGCGCATGGCCGAGGATCTGACGAAGTATTTCAAGGAGCTCCGGGTGAAGGTTACCTATATGCACTCGGACATCGACACCATGGAGCGCATGAAGATCATCCGCGATTTGCGGCTGGGGGATGTGGATGTGCTCGTGGGCATCAACCTTCTTCGAGAAGGACTTGACATTCCTGAGGTGGCCCTGGTGGCCATCCTCGATGCAGATAAGGAGGGATTCCTCCGGTCGGAGACCTCCCTCATCCAGACCATCGGCCGAGCCGCCCGTAACAGCGAAAGCAAGGTCATTCTCTATGCGGATACGGTGACCCGGTCCATGGCCAAGGCCATGGAGGAGACGGAGCGCCGCCGGAAGATCCAGATGGAATACAATGCCAAGAATAACATCACCCCCACCACCATCATCAAGGATGTGCGCAGCGTCATCGAAATCACCAAGATTCCGGAGGCCCTGGAGGAGTTCAACTCCCTGGAGGAAGTCCAGAAGTACACCCGGGAAAATCTGGAGAAAACCATCAGCAAGCTGGAGAAGGAAATGTACCAGGCCTCCAAGGAGCTGGAGTTTGAAAAAGCGGCTTATCTCCGGGATGAGATCGTAAAGCTGAAGAAAGCCCTTATTCGGAACAAGAATTAATCCTCAACACTGCGGATCAGGAAATGGAGAGAATATGAAGAACATCGTCATTAAAGGAGCCAAAGTCAATAATCTGAAAAACGTGAGCCTGGAGATTCCCCGGGACAAGCTCGTGGTATTCACGGGGCTGTCCGGATCGGGCAAGTCCTCCCTGGCCTTTGACACCCTCTACGCCGAAGGACAGCGGCGCTATGTGGAGTCCCTGTCCTCCTACGCCCGGATGTTCCTGGGTCAGATGGACAAGCCCGATGTGGAATCCATCGAGGGGCTGAGTCCCTCCATTTCCATCGATCAGAAGACCACGTCCAAGAATCCCCGGTCCACCGTGGGTACGGTGACGGAGATCTATGATTATCTGCGTCTTCTTTTTGCCCGCATCGGCGTGCCCCACTGCCCCATCTGCAATCGGGAAATCGCTTCCCAGAGCGTGGATCAGATGGTGGACAAGATCATGGAGCTGCCGGAGCGCACCAGGATCCAGATCCTGGCCCCCATGATCAAGGGCCGAAAGGGCGAGCATGAGAAGGTCCTGGAGACCATCAAAAAGGCCGGCTATGTCCGGGCGCGCATCGACGGTACGGTCATCGACATCTCCGAGGAAGAGGTGACCCTGAAGAAAACCCTGAAGCATGATATTGAAGCGGTCATTGACCGTCTGGTTATCCGGGAGGATATCCGGGGAAGACTGACAGAGTCCCTGGAGCAGGGCCTTCGCCTGGCGGAGGGCACCATCATCGTGAATATCATCGATGGGGAAGACCTGATCTTTTCCGAGAAGTTCGCCTGTCCGGAGCACAATGTGGGCATTGAGGAGCTGGAACCCCGGCTTTTCTCCTTCAACGCGCCCTACGGCAAATGCGGACACTGCGACGGGCTGGGTACGCTTCTGGAAATCGACGAGAATCTCGTCATTCCCGACCGAAGCAAGAGCATTCTGGAAGGAGCCATCGCCTCCTGGGGCGACGGCCGCCTCAAGGAGGATTCCTGGACCTACGGGATTCTGCAGGCCCTGTCCAAGCGGTTCCACTTTGATCTGAACACCCCCATCCAAGATCTCCCGGAGGAGATCGTCAACATTCTGCTTTACGGCACCAAGGGGGAGAAGCTGAAGGTCTCCTATACGAAGAACTTCACCCAGGGCGTCTATAACTATGCCTATGAGGGCGAGGTCAATAACCTGAAGCGCCGCTACTTGGAAAGCAGCTCCGACTACATCAAGGGGGAGATCGAGCAGTTCATGAGCAACAATCCCTGCCCTACCTGCAACGGCGCCCGACTAAAACCCGAAGTGCTCTCCGTCACCGTGGGGGGGAAGAATATATTCGAGTTCACCACCATGAGCATTCACAATGAGCTGGACTTCATCGAGTCCCTGAAGCTCACTCCAAAGAATGCCGCCATCGGAGAGCAGATTCTTCGGGAGGTCCATGCCCGGCTGAGCTTCCTGGTCAACGTGGGTCTGGACTATCTGGATCTGGCCCGAAGCTCCGGTACCCTCTCCGGCGGGGAATCTCAGCGAATCCGCCTGGCCACCCAGATCGGATCCAGCCTCATGGGGGTCCTCTACATCCTGGATGAGCCCAGCATTGGACTCCATCAGCGGGACAACGACCGGCTCATCGAGACCTTAAAGCGTCTTCGAGACAACGGCAACACCCTGGTGGTGGTGGAACATGACGAGGATACCATCCGCAACGCCGACTACATCGTGGACATCGGCCCCGGCGCCGGGGAACACGGCGGCGAGGTGGTGGCCCGGGGAACCCTGAAGCAGGTGATGAAATCCAAACGGAGCATCACGGCCAAGTATCTCACCGGGGAAATGAAGATCGAAGTGCCTTCTTCCCGAAGATCCGGCGACGGCACGGCCCTCACGGTCCGGGGAGCTCGGGAGAACAATCTGAAGAACATCGACGTGGAGATTCCGCTGCGCAGGTTTGTGGCGGTGACCGGCGTTTCCGGTTCCGGCAAGTCCACCCTGGTCAACGAGATTCTCTACAAGGCCCTGCACCGGAAGATCAACAAGGCTAAGGTCTTGCCGGGACGCCATGACAGCGTTGAGGGCATTGAAAATATCGACAAGATCATCGACATCGACCAAAGCCCCATCGGACGGACCCCCCGGTCAAACCCCGCCACCTACACCGGCGTCTTTGACATGATTCGGGATCTCTATTCCAATACCCCCGATGCCAAGGCCAGGGGCTATAAACCCGGACGCTTTTCCTTCAACGTCAAGGGCGGACGCTGTGAAGCCTGCTCCGGCGACGGCATCATCAAGATCGAGATGCAGTTCCTCTCTGATGTCTATGTTCCCTGTGAAGTCTGCAAGGGTAAGCGCTATAACCGGGAGACCCTGGAAGTGAAATACAAGGGAAAGAGCATTGCCGATGTCCTGGACATGACCGTGGAGGAGGCGACCCACTTCTTTGAGAACCAGGGCCGTATTCACCGCAAAATCGTCACCCTCATGGACGTGGGCATGGGCTACATCAAGATGGGCCAGCCCTCCACCCAGCTCTCCGGTGGCGAAGCCCAGCGCATCAAGCTGGCCTATGAGCTGTCCAAGGTGGGCACGGGCCAGACCCTCTATATCCTGGACGAACCCACCACGGGCCTCCACACCGATGACGTGAAGCGCCTGGTGGAGATTCTCCAGCGGCTGGTGGATGCGGGAAACAGTGTGGTGGTTATCGAGCATAACCTGGACATCATCAAGTGTGCCGACCACATCATCGACCTGGGCCCCGAAGGGGGCGACAAGGGCGGTCAGGTGCTGATCACCGGTACCCCGGAAGAGGTGGCCGCCTTTGACGGTTCCTACACCGGACAATATCTCAAAAAAATGCTGGAAGCCTAACCTAAAAAAATACCAGGCCGGGGATCCTGAGGAAGGAGGCCCGGCCTGGTATTTGCCTGTTCATTCGCTTACGCCATGCCGTAAACGGCTTTCCGCGCCTTGGCGTAGTCGGAGCGGCGCACATGGACGGTGTAGATGAATCCATTGTGGGCATCAGCGTTCTTGTAGAACTGGTTGTAGGTCTGGTAGACCTCCTGAGTTTTACACTTAATAGGCCGCAAAACTTCTGCAGACATAGGTAAATGAATGTTTGCAGAAGTTTTTTGTTGTTCCTTATTGTATTTATAAAGTATTTATGATACAATGTATTCAACATGGAGGAGGTGTTCTCATGAGCAGCATTCAGGTGTATACGAGCAACGGTCATAAATATGTCCGAATCATCGAATCTTATCGGGTTCCCGGTCACAAAAACCCCAAAATCAGGGTTCTGAAGAATCTGGGCCGGGAGGATAAGCTGGAAGCGAAGGAGCCGGGAATCGTTGAAAGGCTCAAACGCGAGCATAACGCTTCTCGCGCGGCGGACGCCGCGGTAAAGCAGGAGTATTTTGTGGAAGAGATCCGGTCGCTGCTTCAGTCGCAAGAGAGTACAGCGACAGCAGGATTCCCGCTCGTCAACTACGGAGTGGAGGTCTATGAAAAGCTCTGGAATGAGCTGAAGCTGGACTATTTCTTCGACTACAGACAGAAGCAGCACTCCAGAATCCAGTTCAAGGTGAAGGACATGGTTTCCCTTCTGGTCTACTCCAGACTGCTCAATCCGGGTTCAAAGAAGCGAACCTTTGAAAACCGCCACTGGTTTGCACCGGAAGAGGTCGACGCAGACCTGGAAAAGATATATCGGACCCTTCCTTTTCTGGCGAATCAGAAAGAGAATCTGGAAAAGCACCTGAACAAGCAGCTGTCTGCGCGAATGGACAGAGATCTGAGTGTCGCATTCTACGATGTGACCACCTATTACTTCGAATCCGTCCGTGCGGACGACCTGAAGCGATTCGGCTATTCAAAGGACAACAAGGTCAATCAGGTTCAGGTTGTCATGGGTCTGCTCATCGACAGCAACGGCATCCCGATCAGCTACGAGCTGTTCCCTGGAAACACCAATGATTTCAAGACCCTTGAACCCGTGATGCGAAAGCTCAAAGCGGATTACGGCATCAAGAAGGTCATCATCACCGCGGACCGCGGGCTCAATTCCAAGCAGAATCTGGCTTTTCTCAAGTCCGTGGGCTATGAATACGTGATGGCCTACAAGATCCGGTCAAGCAGCAAGGAGATCAAAGAGATGGTGCTGAGCGGAGAGACCTATCATACCGTCTCCAAGGAATTCAAGTGGAAAGTCTGCAACTTCTCTACCTCAGTGAACTATGAGGGACGTAAGGTGAACCTTGAAGACCAGATGGTGATCACCTGGTCCGCTTCGCGAGAAGCGAAGGACCGCAGAGACCGGGAGAGGCTCATTGAAAA
>NZ_JAGSCS010000002.1 GCF_018128025.1 Proteiniclasticum sediminis
CATAGCTTTGCACCACTTGCTCATAGGACATTTCCTTGGCTTTGGTCAGCATATCGGCTTGAAGCCCGGTATCGATCTGCTGATGAGGTTCCAGTCCCAGCAACTCATCCGTCAGATACTTGAACTCACCGGTGACCCGGTGCCTATAGTAGGTCCGCTCATACTGCAGATCCCCAAGCAGGGTGGAAATAGTCTTTTCCCGCCCTCGGGCCTGAACAACCCATTCCGCCTTTCGCTCTTCGCTGTTTTGCATGGACTGCTCGATCGTCCTCACGTTCTCTGCCAGGAGGAGTCTGCCGATGTCGTCGGTGACAGCCTTGGTGCAATCCACCAACCCCGTCAATCCTACGCCTCCTGGATTTTATCTTCTAATGAGTTCATAAGGGTAATGATTTTTTCGATGATGTCCGTTATAATGTTCATGAGGATAGCTCCTTCCGTGAAGTGTTATTGGTTGCAACTTTAATCATAACACGGTTAGAGCTATTCTCTTTTTTCGTCCAACAAAAATTCTACACTAAGAGGTTTTGGGCTTTAAATGACGTCTTTAACAGTTTGCCATTCTGGCAACCATAAATCAGCGTGCTAGTGCAGACTTTGTTGACCAGGCGGGCGGAGCCGCCGGAGTAGCGGTAAATCATTTCCAGGGCTTCATCGGAGATAAGCTCGTGGTCGGTGCCGGCGTAGGTCAGGTGCCGCTTCACATAAGCTTTTACTTGGGCGTGGTCCAAGACCGGCATTTTGCACTGGATGTCCATGCGTTGGCGGATGGCGGTGTAGGACTGCATCTGGAGCTTGTCCCAGAACTCGGTTTGGCCCACGAGGATGAGCGCCATGGGACTCAGGGCATCCACTCTTAGGGAAACAGCTTCGCGGGATCTCCTCGAGATCATTGAAGCCCGTGAAGAGGGATGTTCCACCATCTTCTGCTCGCAGTACGCCAAGGGAGGTAGTATGGATGGAACGATCTCGGATGCCATTCTTGACCGTGTAATCCATAATAGCTACACTTGGTGATTGACAGAACCTCTCCATGAGAGAACGGCATGCAATGAATGACTAGGCATAAGGAAGGGGTTACCGCGAGTTGGCCCTCAGATGCGAAATCATGACTCTCGAATACCGATGTTGTGGCTCTCAAAAAATGTATCTGTGCTCTTTCAGAGCGTCATACTCACCTAGATATTCAAAACACTACCTCGGTTAATCATTTCCGTCTTGAGGATCATCTCTTTTGACTTTTTTGTCTTGATGTATTTTTGATATACCTTGAAGGACTCTTGTGCGAGCAAAGCAGTATCCTGAACAACGGAAGTGACTTCAACCCCGAAGGTGAAATCATCCAGGATATTATCATAGCTGACTAATGAAATATCTCGAGGAATCTGCTTCCCTTTTTCTTGTGCTGCTTTTAAGAAACCCAAAGTCATCATGTCATTGCAGGAGAAAACGGCGGTGACATCAGTCTGGAGAATCTTTTGGGCAATCTGATACCCGCTTTTAAACTTATAGTCACCATGGTAGATCAGGTTTTCGTCCACTGGAAGATGGTGATCCTCCAGGGCGTGGAGATAACCGGCCAGACGAGGATTCTTCAGCTTCGTTTCCACGGGTGGAGCGATGATGGCGATCTTCTGATGACCTTTAGCAATGAGATGCGTAACCGCCTCGTAGGCGCCAGCCTGATGATCAAAATAGACCTTATTAAGAGGGGAATCACGAAACACTCGGTCCACAAGGATAACGGGTGTCGTGATTCCTTTTAGTTTTTCCGTCAGCAAATCCGAGTTGAATGCTTCATTACTTGGACAGAGAAAAATACCATCCACCTGGCGGCTGATGAGAAGATCCAAAAGCATGAGATCAGAGTTCAGATGATCATTGCTGATTAAAATAAGAAGGATGTAGTGGTTGTTCAAACAAATTTCTTCCAAATTTTTAGCTAATTTAGAAAAAAACACGTTCTCGATATCGGGAACGATGAGCCCCAGAATATGCGATTTCTTCGTCACCAGTGTCCGTGCTGCCAGGTTGGCCCGATAGTTCATTTCCTTCGCCGTCTCAAGGATCTGCAGCCTCTTTTCTTCTGAGATCCGAATGGGTTTGTCGTTCAGGACCAAGGACACGGTGGCAATGGATACGCCATGTATTTTTGCAATATCTTTTAGTTTTATGCTCATATTGTCACTCCTATCTCTAAATAATTGTCGAATGATATCGTAGTCAGGAGATCATTTCTTCTTTCATTATAACTTGACTTTACAGGTTGTAAACGATATTATAAATTTTAGAAGGGTGATAAAACGTTTAACCATATATCACCACATTCGAAAATAAGAGGAGAGATTTCGATGAAAAAAGCAAAGCATCTGTTAGCCATTCTCGCTGTATCCGTCCTTACCCTCACTGCCTGTGGCGCTCCCGCAAAAACACCAACAGAAACGCCCAGTGAAACCCCAGCGGAAAACAAACCCTCTTTCGTCTTCGTTGTGACCGATCAGCTCGGCGATAAGTCATTCAATGACTCCGCAGCAGCCGGGACACAGAAAATCACCAAAGAACTCGGCTATGAAACCAAGATTGTAGAAATCGGCCGGGACCAGACAAAATGGGAACCCACAATCCTGGATCTCTCCGAGAGTGGAGAATATACCGCAATTTTCCTCAATGGATCAGGAATCCAGGAAATCGTAGAACGTATCGCTCCCGATTTCCCCGATCAGAAGTATGTTCTCTTTGATGCAGCCGTCGAAGAAGGCTCATCCGAGAACATTTACGCCATCTCCTACAAGCAAAATGAAGGCTCTTACCTCGGCGGTGTTGTAGCTGGCCTGGTGACGAAATCCTCCATGGAATACGCCAACAGCGACGACAAGATCGGCTTCATCGGTGGAGATGCAGGTCCCATCATCAGTGACTTCCTCGTGGGCTACATTGAAGGCGCAAAATCCGTTAACCCCAATGTCAAAGTTTATGTGTCCTATGTGGGAAGCTGGACAGATACGGCAAAAGCAAAGGAACTGGCCAACGCACAGTTTAACCAGGGCGTTGACATTATCTTCCCCGCAGCCATGACTGCAGGTTTAGGCGTCATCGAAGCCGCAGCAGAACAGAACAAGTATATCATCGGTGTAGACTCCGATCAGGCAGCCCTGTTAGGCGAAACCGATGAAAAGAAAGCCAATGTGATCCTGACCTCCGTCATCAAGGAAGTGGGAGAGTCCCTTTACATCTACGCGGATAACGTCGGCAAGGGTGCAGACAAGTATGGTACCACCGATGTGCTGGGCGTAAAAGAGAAAACCACCGACATCGTAGAGAATGAATACTATCTGAAGAATGTACCCCAGGACATCCGTGATCAGGTCACTGCTGCCCGTGCAGACATTGTGGCAGGCAAGATCAAGGTCTCCACAGCCTTAGGCGTGGAACAGAGCATCGTCGACGGGATCGTCAATTCTGTAAAACCGTAAGCAGATTCCCTTCGTCAGGGAGATCAGGAGGAACTATGTCAGAACTATTGAGAATGGAAAACATCCGAAAGGTTTATCCCAACGGTGTTGTGGCCAATAAAGATGTGAATCTCCGAGTCAATAAGGGTGAAATCCATGCCTTGATGGGTGAGAACGGTGCAGGAAAAAGCACGCTCATGAAAATCCTCTTTGGTCTGGAACAGCCCGATGAAGGAGAAATCTATTTTAAAGGGGACCGGCTCCAAGTTTCCAATCCCGCGCAAGCGATTCAGAAAGGGATCGGTATGGTCAATCAGCATTTCATGCTGGTGGATAATCTATCCGTTTACGAGAATGTCATCTTGGGCATGGAGCCTCGATCCGGAGTTTTTATCAATCGGACTCAGGCCATCAAATTAGTGGAAGAGTATGCGGAGAAATTCAATCTCCGCATCACTCCCACCGATATCGTAGAAAATCTATCCGTCAGCCAGAAACAGAAAATTGAACTCTTAAAGGTGCTTACACGGGGATCAGAACTGATCATTCTGGACGAGCCCACCGCAGTACTTACCCCTCAGGAAACCGATGAACTCTTTCAGCAGCTGACGCTGCTAAAAGAAAGCGGATACACCATTGTTTTCATTACCCATAAAATCCAGGAAGTTCTCGCCATCTGTGATCAGATCACCGTGCTGAAAAAAGGAAAGACCGTTGAAACTCTTCCTGTGAAGGGGGCTACAGCGGAAGGCATTTCCAAATTGATGGTCGGTCGTGATGTCCTGCTTCGCGTTGAGAAAGAGCCGAAAGTTCCTGGTGAGCATTTGCTGAAAGTGAAGGACATCACCGTGTATAACGAAAGCGGAGTACGCGTCGTGGACAAGGTCAGTTTATCCTTAAAGCGAAACCAGATTATTGGCATCGCCGGTGTGGAAGGCAATGGACAGTCAGAACTGGCGGATGCAATTTTTGGAATCATGACGGTTTCTTCGGGAACCGTGGATCTCAAAGGCGAGAATCTGACCCGTGAAACTATCGGGTCTCGACGAAATAAGGGGCTGGCTTATATCCCGGAAGACCGTATTGTAACAGGAAGTGCGACCAGTCTTTCCATTTGGGAGAACTTGTTTGCCGATAAGATTGAAGAGAAGAAAAAAGGCAAGTTAGGACTCATCAATCTTCGCGAAATGAAGAATGCAGCCAGTGACTTGATCAAGCTCTTCAATATTGTCTCCATGAATCAAGAGCAGACTCTTGATATGCTTTCTGGAGGAAACATGCAGAAAGTGGTAGTTGCCCGGGAACTGTCCGCAAATCCTGAGGTGCTCTTGGCTAATCAGCCCACTCGGGGCATCGATGTGGGGGCGCAGGAATTTATCTGGCAGGAGCTCGTAAAGTTCCGAGATTCCGGAAAAGGAGTTATTCTGATTTCTGCAGATCTTAATGAGCTGCTGGAGCTAAGCGATATCGTCCTTGTCATGCATAAAGGAAAAGTTGTAGCACAGCTGGATAACACACAAAAGATCTCGGAAGACGAAGTAGGGCTGTATATGTTAGGCGTTAAAACGCAAGGGAAAGAAGGTGAGCACTATGAATCGTAAAGTCAACCGGGTGGAGCTTCTCAAAATGCTCACGGCCATTGCTCTCTCGCTGCTCATTGTCTTTGTGATCATCTTCTTCGTCAGTGATGATCCCATGGGCGCCATATCCAGTTTTCTACTGGGGCCCTTAAAATCCATCCGACGAATGGGGAATATCGTTGAACTGATGATTCCGCTTATGTTTTCAGGATTGGCGATTATTTTTCTCTTTCGCACAGGTCTTTTCAACCTGTCGGGAGAAGGCGCGATTTTTTCCGGAGCTGTGGTCGCCACAATTGTTATTCTTAGCTTGGATGTCGCGCCGGTTCTTCGGATGATCCTGGCCGTTCTTGCAGCAGGCCTTGCCGGATCCTTCGTCACGTTTATCCCAGGCTTTTTGAAAGTTAAATTCAATGCCAATGAGATTGTGACATCCCTCATGCTGAACTTTGTCTGTCTCAATGTGGGGCTCTACTTCATCCATGGATACTTCCTTGATCCTCAAGTCAATTCCCCGTATTCCTATAAGTTTGATCCAGGGGTGGGGCTTCCAAAGCTCATCTCCGGGACGCGAGTTCATCTGGGACTTATCATTGCCCTGGTCGTCATTGGCATGGCCTGGCTGATGCTCCACCGATCCGCCTTTGGCTTCCGAAGCAAGCTTGTGGGTGCCAATCGGAAAATGGCTGAGTATGTAGGGATTGGGAGTACCTCGATTATCCTGTTAACTCAGCTGTTAGGTGGATTTGTCGCCGGAATGGGCGGATCTGTAGAACTATTAGGCATGTATAACCGCTTTCAGTTCGGCGGACTCACAGGGTATGGCTGGGATGGCATTCCCATCGCCATCATCGCCCGCCACAATCCTAAAAATCTCCCCTTTGCTGCTCTCTTCATCAGCTATCTAAAGATTGGTGCAGATATCATGGCAAGAGAAAGCAATGTACCTTTTGAAATTGTCCAAATCATTCAAGCGGTGATGATTATCTTTATATCCGCACAGGCACTCTTAAGCGGATATAAGAAGAAAGTCATGATGCAGGAAGTCAGTAAAATGGAGAAGGAGGCAGCAAACCTTGAGTAACTTCATCGATGTAATTTTCAATGCAGATTACTTCTTCACGGTCCTCCGGGTCATGACCCCCATCTTGTTTGCATCTCTCGCCTGTATGATGTTCTATAAGGGTGGCGTCGATGCCATCGGAACTGAAGGAATGATGCTCAGCTCGGCACTGATTGGTGTTCTTGGAGCGCATTACACCCGTAGTTTTCTCGGCGGAATCCTTTTTGGGATGCTCTGCGGAGCCTTCTTAAGTATCGTCTATGTGTATATGACCAATAAGATGCGAGCCAATGATATCCTGGCAGGAATATCCATCAACACCTTTTCCAGCGGCTTCACGGTCTTCCTGCTCTATATTCTGGCTGGAGAAAAGGGATCATCCCAAAACCTTCCCAGTCCCACAGTGCCCAATTGGGATATTCCCATTTTGAAAGACATCCCCATCCTTGGAGAAGTGCTTTCTGGGCACAGCTTACTGACCTATCTCGGATTTGCCATGGTTGTGGTGACCTACTACTTCTTGTATCGAACACCCATGGGACTTCGAATCCGGGCCGTGGGAAAAAATCCTGGTGCTGCAAGTTCTGTAGGGATCAATGTGGTGAAAACCCGTTATTTATCTGCAGGAATTGCAGGGGCCCTGGCAGGCTTAGGTGGTGTTTTCATGTCCATGTCCTATATCTCCAACTTTACTCGAGATATGGTCGCTGGACGCGGGTTTATCGGTATGGCGGCTGAGGGAATGGGAAGAGGAAATCCCTTAGGGGTTCTCTTGTCCTCACTTCTCTTCGGAGCCGTGGACTCCCTAGCCATCCGTCTCCAAGGAATGAACCTTCCTGCGCGGCTGGTTCAGGCAATCCCGTATGTCATCACCATTATTGTGATTACCGTATACTCTTATATTGACCAAGAGAAGAAAAAACGCAAAATGAAGGAGTAGATGTTGTGAGTATAAAAAAAGTAGAATTTTATGAAGGCAAGACTGCAAGACAAATCGCCATTGATATGATCAATTCCACTGAACCGAGGCTGCAGACTGAAGAGGAGGCTTCCTGGACACAAAACTACGTGGATCGCGGAGCTCTGGAAGTTGAGCATTATCGTAAACGATGGTTCTCGGAAGTGCCTGGATCCATGGCCCCAGACCATGTGCTCATTGGAGCGATTCAAGCCCAGCAAAATAAAGGCTATGATGTCCGCGAAGCGGAGAAGCTGATCGTCCCCACGCAGATCGCCTATGAAACAGGGGATCATGGCACACTCCTGAAGAACATTGCATTAATTTTCAAGTGTCTTTCTGAAGCTCCAAAAAATCTGGAGGATCCTTATTGGAACTATCCTCAGTATGAGTCTTTCGAGCAGTATCTGGAAAAGGTAAGCTTCCCCGAAGCTCAGGAAATCAACCTAACAGATGATGAGATCATCGAAAAGATCCATGCAGCATGGTGTGCGCAGATCGCCGGAGGAGCACTCGGAACCATCATCGAAGGCTATACCACAGACAATATTCGCAAGAAGTTTGGGGAAGTGCGGGGATATCTTCGCAAACCTTCCACGCACAATGACGATAACCTGTTTGAGCTGGCCATCATCGATGCCATCAACAAGAAGGGAAAAGAAGTCACGGCTGAGGATATTGCCTTGGAGTGGATTGCCAATATCACCTATACGTGGTCTGCTGAAGAAGTTGCCCTGCAAAATCTTAAGCGAGGGATCTTCCCCCCAGAAAGCGCAAAGGTTAATAACCCCTGGAATGAATGGATTGGGGCACAAATGAGAGGTTCGATCTTTGGTCTGGTTGCGCCAGGAAATCCTGAGCTTGCAGCTCGGCTGGCCTGGATGGATGGATCCATCTCCCATGTAAACAACGGAATTATGGGTGAAGTGTTCAATGCCGTTCTTACTGCACTGTCCTGGACTAACTCTCATGTGCGGACGATTCTGGAGCAAACCATCGATCTAATTCCCCACGACAGCGAATATTACTCCGTTGTCAAGTTTGCCCATGAACAATGTCTGCAGCATGACAGCTGGGAACCAGCATGGCGAGCCTGTGAAGAAAAATATCGAAGATACAACTGGATCCATACCTATCCCAATGCAGCAGCTGAAGTTGTCGCACTGTATTATGGGGAAGAGGATTTCGACGAATGCATGCATATCATTGCCATGTGCGGACAGGATGTGGACTGCAATGCGGGAATGATTGGAACCATCTACGGCGTGATTCACGGATTTGCGGGTATCCATGACAAGTGGCTGGAGCCCTTCAACGATGAGTTTGAAAGCCTTTATCGTGGTTATGAGAAGACCACGATCCGAAAGATTGCTGAAGATACGTTTACCGCCTATACTGCGCTTAAAGGAGAGTAATCTCATGTCTAAGGTTGTTGTAATCGGAAGTGTCAATGTGGACAAAACCACAGTCCTCCACCATCTTCCCCAAAGCGGGGAAACCATCCTCGGAGATGATGCAACGGAGTCCTGTGGAGGGAAAGGGGCTAACCAGGCCTATGCCGCAGCAAAACTAGGAGCAGATGTCACCCTCCTAGGGGCTGTGGGAAACGATGGCGACGGCCAAATGTCGTTGGTAAATTTGCGATCTGTCGGTGTTCATGTGGACCAGGTGTACATTTCCCCCAAACCCACGGGAAGTGCATTTATCTTAGTCACGGAGCAGGGAGAAAATATGATTGTTGTCATGCCCGGGGCTAACCTTGATTGCACCGTGGACTATTTGAGACAACATGAAGAAGTGATCCAACAAGCCGACATCATCCTTCTTCAGCTGGAGATTCCGCTGGACAGTGTGAAGTATGTACTGAGCCATAAAGGTCAAAATACAAAAGTGATTTTAGATCCAGCTCCTTATCATGCATCTCTGACCTTTGAAGATTTGAAGAATGTGGATATACTTACGCCCAATGAAACGGAACTCCAATACCTGACAGGGAAAGCCTTCAGTGTGGAAGGTTCGGAGTTGAGTGCTGAAGTGAAGGACCTTCTGGAAAGAGGCCCTAAACAATGCATCGTGACGCTGGGAGGAAAAGGGGGATATCTACTGGAAAGGCATAAGACGTGGGCATTTGCGCCTGTAGCGGTTCAGGAAGTTGATTCCACAGCCGCAGGAGACACATTTAATGGAGCGTTGGCCAGTTATCTCGCCGAGGGTGAATCCCTGGAAGCGGCGATCCACTGGGCGAAGCACGCTGCAGCCCTATCGGTAACACGCAGAGGCGCACAAAACTCCATCCCATCAGCTGATGAAGTCCATCAGTTCATCGATTCAAGGAACTAAATACTCACATTATCTAGGGCTGCAATAGGAAGCGAGTAATAATATTCTGTCAGACCTCTTCTATGGAGACATAGAAGAGGTCTTCCCTTTGTACAGATAACATAGGATGTTGTCGGGAAACATTGAGCACGAAGGATAGCGACGAAACGAAGACACAATTATTCAATATGTAAAACATTTTAAGTATGGATAGTCTATAGAAATGTTTCTATGTTACACTTTAAGAAATATGATTTGGAGGACATTTATGGAGTGGTTGGCTTTAGGGATAAGTATTCTGGCGTTATTCATCGCTGTCTCCGGGAAAAAGGTTGCTAAAATCGAGGGGAAAAGTGAAAAAACACAAATCATACCCACATCGGAGGGTTATGTTTTGGTGGAAGGGGAGACGGATTCATACCGAATGGTGGTAAAGAATGAATATGGTACTTATGCTTTTCAGGTAAAAGAGGGGAAAATGTGGGAGACAACCTTGGATGATGTGCAAAGTAAGAGAAATGAGGTGCAGCAATGAAGTTCTTTGCGTCAAGGAAGTCTAAAAAAG
Source organism: Proteiniclasticum sediminis (assembly GCF_018128025.1). Lineage (GTDB taxonomy): Bacteria > Bacillota > Clostridia > Clostridiales > Clostridiaceae > Proteiniclasticum > Proteiniclasticum sediminis. Next base: position 9,938 of record NZ_JAGSCS010000002.1, read on the forward strand.
AGGTGTCCTTGTCTGGAATTGAAACAGTTGAAGAAGTTCCAGAAGTAGTTGAAGATCTCAATGAAGTAGCGGAAAAGCTTTTGGAATCGGAGTATGAAGTCTACTTGAAAGAAGCTGAGAAGATCAACGAAGCAATTCGGGAAAAGACTCGGGATTATAATGACATGACGCCTCTGATCAATGTCCACCGCCGTTTTGTCTTTAAACCCCAGATGAAAAAACTGGATGACTTTTTAGTCAGTCTCGGAAAAAAACCAAGAGAACTCAATCCCTTCGCCTATGTGAATGAAAAGTCACAACTGGATCTTCGACAAGAAGTTCTCGTGGAGGAAGCCGGGCTTCAAGGGGGTATCTCTCTGGGGGCTGAGAATGATCGCTTACTTAAAAAAGCTATGCCTTGGGTAGGGATTATGGCTGTCGGAATGGCTCCTATCGCCATTCCTGCGATGGTGGGATATGCGCAGTTCAATGCACTAAAATTGCTTTGGAATGGAAAAAAAGCCGAAGAAGAAGCACAAGCTAGGCTTCTTGAATTCAAGCTACAGTGCGAGCCGGATCTCCAGGCAAGACGTTCCATGCTGAAGACCATGGAAAATGCATGCGAACTGGCCCATCTGTATCTCTATACTATGGAAATTATTGGAGAAGCCTTTGAAGAAGTCTTTTACCCTCAGTTTGGACGCATCCAAGCATTTTTGCTGGCGGAGGATGTCCGTATTCAGCGAAGCCAGGGGATTCCTATCACAAAAATTGATTTTCAGCCCATCGGAAAATACAAAGATAACGAATATAGTTCTTATTATGCCTTTGTTCATGACACCAATGAGCTTTATCACTTGATTCTGGACGTCTATCTTCATCCAGTCCTCACGGAGCTGCTGCAAGGAATAGAAGTTCAGGAGGGGGAGCAGCTGAAGCATAAGTTCCAGGAGATCCAGAAAATGTGTTATGATTTTACCAATTTAGAAAAAGCTGAAGGAAGTGAAGCAAAAGGATGACCTTGCAGGAAGCCATTCTTCTTCAACAAGCTGCCATGGAAGAGGAGGAACGAGTATACAGCGCTTGGGCAGAAAAGCTGAACCGAGATATGAAAGACATACTCACCGACAACTTTGGGACCCAGTTTCTTCACAGTTGTGGAAGGGATCTCGCTGGAGAGGTGGTCAGAAACTACTTCGACACCTCTGATTACCACATCACCGTGGATCAGCTGGTAAAACGCATTTTTACCTTCGATTATGATGATGATTTTGACCCCCTTTCGAAAACGGAGGATCTTCGAAAATCAGTCTACAACTATACAGATCAGGATTCAGGTACATTGAAGCAGATTGAACAAACGGACAAAATCCATCGGACAAAACTCTTCGATAAAATCAGTTCTGAGGGAAGCGACGGAAAGACTCATCGGCGTTATGAAGATCAGGCGAGGATCACCCGGGAGAAAAAAGCTTATGTCGATGAAAAAAACCTAGAGAATGGAACCATTATAGATTCATATACAGGGAATGAAGGCGAATATGTCGTGGATGACCAAGGAAATCGCCGAAGGCGGTTAGAGGTGGACCATGTCCAAGCTCTGAATGCCGCTTCGGTCAATGGTCGGTATGTCAATGAAGTGGGACGAGAGAAGCTGAGGGAGTTCTACAACTCCCAAGATAACTTTGCGCTGATGGATAAGTCTGCCAATGCATCCAAAGGGGATGTGCGAGTTTTCGATGCAGCAGGACAGGATATTACCCATAAAGCGTCCCCAGCGCAGCTGGCAGATGCCATCTGTAACCAGTGGGAGAAGGACAATGGCGGAGAGAAGATCAGGAATCTTCAGGACAAGGGGTATCTTAACGAAGAAGGAAAAGTCCCGGCAAGCATTCGTCGCAAGCTGGAAGAAAGGATCAAGACTTCACAAAACGGGGAAAGCAAGGTGATCTTGAAGTATACCGAATACGGTCAAGTGGCAGCTGATGCTGGAAAAGAAACAGCAAACGCCATCGGGAAAATCATCGCCGGACAGATCCTTTACTTTGGCGCCCCCCCACTGATCCATGAGGTGAAAATCATTCTTCAGGCAAAACCTCGAAATCTGGACGAGATTCTCGAAAAGATAGGAATTGCAGGGAAACGTATTGGTAAATATATGTTGGCCAAGATGAAGTCCATCTTTAAGAATACGGCATTTAATGCGGTAAAAAAATGGGTCAAGACGTTCATGGATATATTAATCTCCCTCGTGAAAGATACCGTGGCTCGCATGGTCAAGGCTGCGAAATCCGTGTTTCTGGCTTCCATCGATGCTCTTCGGATCCTGGGGGATAAAACAGCCACCAGAGCAGAAAAAGCCGATGCCGTCACAAGTCTTTATGCGGTAACTCTCACCAACTTGGCAGTGGATACTCTGTTTACTTATCTGGAAGCTCAGCCTACAATGGTTCTCCCCAGTTGGATGATCAAACCCTTGCAGATCCTTACCTCTATCGTCTGTATGAACCTTACACAGGTTGTTCTGCAAAAGGCTGATCTCTTTGATGTGCGTCATGGATTTAAGATGAGTCAGATTGAATCCTTATTTGAAGCGAACCGCAATTCTTACCTGCGAGAAGTGGAGAGTCTGAATGAGGCTGTGGAAGAAAAGATACAACAGGTAATTCAAGCTAGTCAGAGTCAGGCACAGGACATTCATCAACGGCTCCAAAAGTTCAATTCATTCGAGGAGGGAAGAGGAAAATCCCTCAAGGAAATACGTCAGCTTTTCAGTATTCCGGAAAGGACAGACGATGAAGATGATGATTTCCTGGGAGAACCGTCCTAAATACATCGGAGGATTAGTGATTTTCTGAAATCCTCTAAAACAACTTTGAGGGTCCTTAAAAAGCGTCACGCATGTTGCGGACGCTTTTCGTTATTACTTTCTCTTGTTTAACCAATTTCTTAAGGAAGAGCTCGACTAAATAATAAATACCAAAGAATCAAGGCACACGAAGGGGGAAATCAGCCTGAGATAAGACAATTTTAAGACAGTGTTAATGTTTGTAATAGAGAATAAAAAATTGTACAATTAATCAATATGAGTAAAAATGATCCTCGATCGAAAGGACGAATTATGGAGTTAAAGAAAGGACAAAAGACAATTACGGGGTGGAATCAGGTCCTCTGGGAATCCCTGATCATCGCGGTAATATACCTCATCGGTTATCTGCTCTCCACAACCTTGACTATTCTCGCAGCGTTGGGGCTGGTTGCCTCCGCCATCGTTTTATATTTCTACTATTCCTTCCACGGAGAACGCTCTTTCCTGAAGCTGAAAGCGGTCTTCTCCGGTGTATGGCTCTTCACCACGGGCATCGCCCAATTCCAGTTCCTCAGCTATCAGGAACCCTGGAGTTCCACCACCTGGCTTAATATGGGCCTTGCCCATGTGACATTTGTGGCGGGGATTAATCTGAGTGCCACACTCTTTCCTTCCATCGAAAACTTCTTAAACGGTAAGGTGAAATCCAAAGCGCAAAGAAAGTTCCAAATTGGAAGCACCGATGAGAAGCTCTTCCTGGTGGCCACGGTCTCCAGCATTATCGGAATCCTGGCTTTCGTTGCCAATGTGATGATCAAGGGTTACATTCCGTTCTTCGTCATTAATACCAATCAGAATGCCTATGTGGACTTCTATAGCCGAGTCCATGTGTTCTTTGTGGCCAGCCTTGCCAGTGTGGGAGTATCCTTCTATTGTCTGATCAACTGTACCCTGGCTAAATGGAAGAAAGTAACCTTGGCTGTCTATATGTTCATCCTGGTCCTGGTCATTCCGACCTTGCTAGTCCAGCGGGGAGCCTACATCATTGCTTCCATCGTCCTCACAGCATCCATCTACGCCATGAGTAGCAAGAAGTTCTGGGTGCTCATCATCTGTGGAATCTTCATTGTCTCTGGCTATTTGGCTGGATCATCCCTGCGAGGCTACTCCGATGCCCAGCTGGCAGCGTTTTTCCCTACAAAAGATGCTGAGCCAAGCCCTGATGATGAAGAAATCACCGCAAATCCGGGGATTAACTTCCAGATTTCCCCGAAGCTTTCTTTCCTCTATTCCTACCTTACGGTGAGTCATGATAACTTCAACTCCCTAGTGGAACAGAAAACCGAAAGCACCTATGGACTCTACCAGATCAAGCCCTTCAACGTGGTGCTTCGTTCCAGTTTCATCGATGAAGAGCTGGAAGTCCAGGATGAGAAACTGGAGGATTACCGGGTGCTCCATCACCTGACGACCTTTAACCTCATCTCCATGGCATATATGGATTTTGGAACCGCAGGAGTCTTCCTCTTCACCCTCCTCTGGAGCTTTGCCTTCGGACTGGTGGAGACCTACTACAACCGCTATAAGGGACCCTTCAGCATCGCCGCTTATGCCGTGTGCCTTGTGCCCACAGCCCTGAGCTTCTTCGATCCCTGGATGTCGAACTTCGTGCCCTGGCTCCTTTGGGGAACCGTCTTCCTCATGTTCCTTGGAGCATCCCTGACGCGGAAGCGTCAGCCCAAGCTGAAGAACGATTAGGTTAAACTAGAAAATCCAATAGCTTTAATCGCCCTCCTCATCTTCGAATGAGGAGGGTTTTATATTGTGGTGAATCTTTCGCCTGACTGTGGTGAAGTCCCTCAATACTCGTCGTGAAAAGAGGAGTTCGAGAATAAGATAGAGACAAACCAAAACGTTAGGGGGTTTCAAGAATACCGTAACAAACTAATAAATGGTAACGACCGAGTTGGTCAAACTTCTGGAGTGGAAACTGCAGAAAAGTGGAGTATTGGAGCAGGGGAAGGCATCTATTCTCATCATTCTGGAGCACACTCCGAAAGAGCTGGACCAAATGAGAACAAGAAGTTAAGGTATACTTCAATGCATCCGCTTAAGTTCATCGATAAGGTTTTCATTGAGCCACAAGGGAAAACGGATTCAATACGATGTATACGGTTTTTCTCACAAATTTTCCTCAGTGTATATGTTTACAAAAAGATAACCCTGTGATACACTTCACTCATGGAGCGAAATTCATAAATTTAAAATTCTGGAGTAGATATGCTCCAAAAAGGAGTGACACATGGATAAGACAGCGTTATTGGACGCCCTGAGAAAGAAGATCATCGTCTCTTGCCAGGCGCTGAAGGGAGAACCTCTCTACCGCGAAGAAGGCGGAATCATGAAACTCATGGCCTTGGCCGCCCAAAGGGCAGGAGCCTCCGGCATCCGGGCCAACGGGGTGATCGACATCCTTCAGATCAAAGAAACCGTAGACCTGCCGGTCATCGGAATCCTCAAGAAGGATTATCCCCCCACCAAGCTCTACATCACCGTCACCATGGCGGAAGTGGACGCTTTGGTCGCTGCAGGAGCCGACATCATCGCCCTGGACTGCACCAAGCAGGAACGGCCCGACGGCAAGACCGCCGGAGAGTTCATCCAGGAGATCAAAGCCAAGTATCCGGAGCAGCTTCTCATGGCCGACATCTCCACCTTCGAAGAAGGGGTGGAAGCGGAGAAAGCCGGAGTAGACTTTGTGGGAACTACCTTAAGCGGGTACACGGACTACAGCCCCAAGAAGGACGGACCAGACTTCGAACTCATCGAAAGGCTTGCCCAAAACCTGACAATTCCTGTCATTGCCGAAGGCAGAATCCATACCCCGGAGGATGCCGCCAAAGCCCTGGAACTGGGCGCTCACTGCGTAGTAGTGGGCGGAGCCATTACCCGGCCCCAGGAGATTGCTGAAAGATTCATCAATAAAATAAATCATCGAAACGATTAAGGAGGAACAATCATTGAAGAAAATCATTGCTCTCATCGCCGTTTCCATCCTGTCCCTGGGGATCTTCGCCGGCTGTCAAAAGGCTGCGACCCCCGCTGAAACTCCCGCCGAGACCCCAGCAGAAACCCCTGGAGAAGTCTCCGACGGAACCCTGCTCCTGGCAGAAGCCCAGACCGCTGAAAACTCCGGCCGATTCCCCTATGTGTGGGTTAACCGCGGCGGTATCGTGAACCTCATGATGTACCGCTCCCTGTTCCTGGCAGATCCCACCCTGACCAAAGTGGAACCGGATCTGGCCGAGTCCTTCAAACTCTCCGATGACGGCCTCACCCTCACCGTGGTCATGAAGGACGGACTCAAGTGGTCCGACGGCGAAGCCCTCACCGCAGAGGACGTAAAGTTCAGCATCGCCACCAACCTGAAAGCATCCCAGTCCAGCGGCATCTACACCAACGCCTTCTCCAACATCAAGGGAGCCAAGGCCTGGAAAGAAGGAGCCGCAGACCTGGAAGGTGTGAAGGTCGACGGAAAGACCATCACCATCACCCTGGACGCCGTCACCGGAAACCTGGTGAACGTTCTCGGCCAGTTCGTTATCCTGCCCAAGCATAAGTTGGAAAACGCCAATCCCCTGGAAATCCACAACGATGCTTTCTGGAAGAGCCCTGTAACCAGTGGTATGTATAAAGTGGGCGAAGTGGTGGAAAACAACTACTACACCTTAGTACCCAGCGAAAACTATGAAGGCACTGCCCCCAAGATCCAGAAGATCCAGGTGAACTTTATCAACGATCTTGTCGCCGCCGCCCAGGCTGGAAAGAGCGACTTCATCACCACCAACGTCTCCGGACAGATCTCCGAATATAATAAGATTAAGAGCTTCAAGCAGTATCCCGTAGACATTCTCTTCTACCGCTACCTGGTGGCCAACATCAAGGACACCGAAGGTAAGGTCAACGAGAAGATTTCCGACAAGCGTGTCCGCGAAGCCATCCTCTACGCCGTAGACCGCAAGACCCTGGCCGAATCCCTCTACCCAGAACTGGCTGCTCTCTCCAACACCGGCGTACCCTCTGGCCTGGGCACCTACCTGAAGGGTGCAGAAGACTATGCCTACAACCCGGAAAAAGCCAAGGAACTCCTGAAGGAAGCCGGCTTCGACTTCAACCAGACCCTGAAGATCCGTTACTACTATAATGACCAGACCTCCATCGACTTCATGGATGCTGTGGCCTTCTACCTGAACGAAGTCGGCATCAAGACTGACGTCATGGCCTTCCAGAACGACGCCACCACCGAGCTCTACAAGACCAAGGATTATGACTTTGCCCTGAAGGGACTCTCCGCCTTCGGTTACGAAGAGTGGTACGGCGAGTACAAGTCCACCCAGGCCAACTTCAAGAACATCCTGGGCGGAGACACCACCTTTGATGCACTGATCAACAAGCTGGTGGCCACGGCCGATCCCGCAGAAAGAGCTTCCATTCTCCAGGACCTCCAGAAGCTGGAGCAGGAGAACCTGTTCAAGGTTCCGTTCTTCAACCTGAAGCAGATGATCTACGTCAACAATGACAAGGTGGTCATCCCTGCAGGCGTGGAATTCGGAAACCCCTGGTACAACTACGACATGCAGTTTGAGAACTGGACCGTGAAGTAATCAAGGCGGCCATTCTCCACAAGTAAATGGAATGAAGTGAATAACGGTATGTACCCCCATACCGTTTTTCACTGTCATTCGTCTGGATATAGGGGATCGCCCCAGGGCTGTACCCAGACTAATGACACGCTGAATGAGGAAAGAAAAGGAAGGGAATAAGATGCTGAAATTTATCATCAAGAAACTGCTGTTTATGATCCCGATGCTCATCGTGATCAGCGCCCTGGTGTTTTTCGGAATGGAGCTTACGGGTACCGATCCCATCAACTATATGGTATCGCCGGACATGGCCGCCAACGCCGCCAACATTGAAGCCCTGCGCGAAAGCCTAGGCCTCAACGATCCCGCGTTCATCCGCTACTTCCGCTGGCTGGGCGACATCCTCCAGGGAAAATTCGGCTACAGCATCATCAACGGCCAGTCCATCCTGGACATCCTAAAGAGCCGTCTGCCCGCCACCTTTGAGCTGGCCTTCGGGTCCCTCATCCTCTCCACCATCTTAGGCATTGGCCTCGGCCTCCTGGCCGCCATCAAGCAGAACAGCATCGTGGACTACCTGGCCCGCATCGTCGGTGTCATCGGCGTCTCCGTACCCCAGTTCTTCTTCGGCATCGTGGTCCTCATGATCTTCGCCGTACGGCTGGATCTTCTCCCCATCGGGGGGAGAATCCCCCCCGGAAGTACGGGCTTCGTCTCAAGAATCCCCAATCTCATCCTCCCCATGTTCACCATGGCCATATCCATGACCGCCACGCTCCTTCGGTACACCCGAAATTCCATGCTGGATGTCATGAATAAGGACTACATCAAGACCGCCCGCAGCAAGGGCATCCCTGAGTGGAAGGTTTACCTCAAGCACGCCTTCCGGAACGCCCTTCGGCCCACCTTGGTCATCCTGGCTTTCCGTCTGCCCATGCTCATCGGCGGCTCCGTGGTCATCGAGTCCGTCTTCTCCTGGCCCGGCATCGGTTCTACCATCCTGGGCGCCGTATCCGCAGGAGACTACCCCGTGATCATGATCACCACCATGCTCATCGCCGCCTCCATCTTGGCAGCCAGCTTCCTGGTGGACGTCATCACGGCAGCACTGGATCCCCGCGTGCGGCTGGATTAGGAAAGGAGAACCCATGGAGAATACAAAACAGATTAAATCAAGCATTCTAAAACAGAATCTCGAAAAGTTCGTCCGAAACCGGCTGGCCATGTTTGGCCTCCTCATGGTGGGACTCATCGTCCTCACCGCCGTCTTCGCCCCCCTCATCACGAAGTATGACCCGGTGAAGATCGACATGACGAGCATCGGAAAAGCCCCGTCCTCGGCCCATCTCTTCGGCACCGACAAGCTGGGCCGCGACGTCTTCAGCCGCGTCCTCTACGGCGGACGGATCTCCATCCTGGTGGGCTTCATCGGCTCCATCATGGGCTCCCTCATCGGCATGGTCCTGGGCTGCATCGCCGGCTACTTCGGCGGGAAGATCGATTCCCTCCTCATCCGCATCTCCGAGATCTTCCAGACCTTCCCCCAGATGATCCTCATCCTCATCATGGTGAGCATCCTGGGCCAGGGTGTGGGAAACCTCATCTTCATCTTCTCCATCACGGGCTGGATGACCACCTTCCGCATGATCCGCAATGAGTTCCTCACCCTTAGGGAAGAAACCTTCGTGGAAGTGTCCAAGGCCTTCGGCATCAGCGATGTGTCCATCATGTTCCGGCAGATCCTGCCCAACACCTTTTCCCCCATCATCGTGGCCACCACCATCAACATCGCGGGATTCATCCTGGCTGAAGCAGGACTCTCCTACATCGGTCTGGGCGTCCCCTCATCGGTACCCACCTGGGGCAACATCCTCAACGCCGCCAAGACCATCGACATCATCGTGAACAACTGGTGGCTCTGGCTCCTGCCGGGACTCATCCTGTCCTTCTTCGTCCTGGCCATCAACTTTCTGGGCGACGGACTCCGGGATGTTCTGGATCCCAAACAGCTGTAGGAGGAACAAATGGAAAAAGAATTAATTTTGGAAGTCAAAAACCTCCACACCAGTTTTAAGACCGGCAAAGGAGAAATCAATATCGTCAAGGACGTGTCCTTCAACCTCCACCGGGGGGAAACCCTGGCGGTGGTGGGGGAGTCCGGATGCGGAAAAAGCGTCACCGTCCACTCCATCATGCAGCTCCTTCCCGCCAATGGCTACATCAAAGGCGGCGAGGTAAACTACTATGACGGAAAGGGCAAGGAAACCATCAGTGCCCACAAGAAGAACGGCAAAGCCATGCGCAGCATCCGCGGCGCCAAGATCGGCATGGTGTTCCAGGACCCCATGAGTTCCCTGAACCCGGTGTACACCGTGGGTAGCCAGATCATCGAAAGCCTTCGTCAGCACCGGAAGTTAAGCAAAGCCGAGGCCATGAAGATGGCCCTGGAGATGCTGAAAAAGCTGGGCATTCCCGATCCGGAGAAGCGGATCAATGATTATCCCCACCAGTTCTCCGGAGGCATGAAGCAGCGCGTGGTCATCGCCATCGCCATGATCTGTAACCCCGACATCATCATCGCCGACGAACCCACCACCGCCCTGGACGTCACCATCCAGGCCCAGATCATGGAACTCATGAAGAGCCTCCAGGTGAACGACAACAAGTCCATCATCCTCATCACCCACAACATGGGTCTGGTGGCAGAAATGGCCGATCAGGTGGCCGTCATGTACATGGGCCGCGTGGTGGAATACGGGAAGATCAACGATATCTTTGAAAACCCCTCTCACCCCTATACCTCAGCCCTCTTAAAGTCTGTACCGGTCCTCGGCATGGACAAGAGCCAGGAACTGGTGACCATCCCCGGTTCCACCCCCAGCCCCGTGGGCCTCAAGCCCGGCTGCGAGTTCGCCGACCGGTGCCCCCATGCCAAAGAGGAGTGCCGCGGTAAGGACATCCCCAATTTTGAAATCACCCCCGGACACCACGTCCGGTGCATACTCTTCAATGACCACCAGGAGGTTCGATAACATGGAAAACCAAAAAGAAATTCTCTATGAAGTGAAGAACCTCAAAACCCATTTTCCCATTAAAGAAGGCTTCTTCAACAAGGTTACCGGCCATGTGAAGGCCGTGGACAATGTCTCTTTAGAGATCTACCGGGGCGAGACCCTAGGCATCGTAGGCGAATCCGGCTGCGGCAAGACCACCTTGGGCAAGACCCTCATGATGCTCCAGAAGCCCACGGAAGGGGAACTGATCTACCATGTGGATGGCCAAGAGAAGGACCTCACCAAGGTGAGCAAGGAAGAGCTCTTTAACTTCCGCAAAAAGGTCCAGATGGTCTTCCAGGACCCCTACAGTTCCTTAAACCCTTTAAAGAACATCTACGAGGCCTTCGAGGAACCCCTGAAGGTCCATGGCTACAAGACCAAAGCCGAACGGGAAACCATCATGCAAAAAGTAGTCCAGATGGTGAACCTTCTGCCCGAATATCTCTACCGCTATCCCCATGAGTTCTCCGGGGGCCAGCGCCAAAGGCTCTGCATCGCCCGAGTCCTTCAGCTGAGTCCCGAGCTCATCATCTTCGATGAGCCGGTGTCCGCCTTGGACGTGTCCATCCAGGCCCAGGTACTGAACCTGGTGCGGGAACTCCAGAAGGAGCTGAACCTCACCTACGTCTTCATCGCCCATGACCTGTCCGTGGTGCAGTACATGTCCGATCGAATCATCGTCATGTACCTGGGGAAGATCGTGGAAATTGCCGAGTCCAATGAGCTGGTCATGAACAGCCTGCACCCCTACACCAGTGCCCTTTTATCTGCAGTCCCCGTCCCCGAAGTGGGCGGCAAGATGCAGCGGATTATCCTGGAAGGGGATGTGCCCAGCCCCATCAACAAGCCCAGCGGCTGCCCCTTTAGAAACCGCTGCCGCTATGCCATGGACATCTGTGCAAAAGAAGAGCCAGTACTCCTGAAAAAGGAGAACGGCCATCAGGTGGCCTGCCACCTCTATGACCCCACGAAAGGAGATCGACATGCATAAGTTTCTGTTTCTTGACCACGGCGTGTTCAACGGATTTTTGATGAGCAATGCCAAACTCCATGCCCACCCGGTGATCAAAGACAAGGAAAACGGCGTCCTCTTCACCGAAGAGTTCTTTAAAACCCCGGCGAAGCCGTGGGAAGTGCGCTATGACAACGGCTATCCCAATGTGATCTATGATCCGGAAGAAAAAATCTACCGCTGCTACTATACCCTGTTTCTTCGGGATGACCATTCGGCCAATACTTCCCTGGAAGAGCGTAAAACCAGCACCTATCACCCCGCCAGCGGTCGGGTCACGGGCTGCTGCTATGCCGAGAGTAAAGACGGTATCCACTGGGTGAAGCCAAACCTAGGCCTGGTGGAGTATCTGGGCACCAAGGAAAACAACATCCTGTTCCGAAGGGCCCACGGCACCGGCGTCTTCTATGATAAACTGGAGAAGGATCCCGCTAAGCGCTACAAGCTCATCACGAAAGTGGATTACTCCCATGACCGACACTTCATGGTCACGGCCTTCTCCGCCGACGGCATCCATTTCTCCGAGTTCCACGAATGGCCGGAGCACAACCCCCAGGCGGACACCCATAACTTCGCCTTCCGGGATGAGCGCACAGGAAAATTCATCCTCATCACCCGGATCTGGAAGAACAGTCTGCGCATTGTGGCCAAGTGCGAAAGCGAGGACTTTATCAACTGGAGCGCCCCCGTGGAAATCGCCCGGGGATGGGGCTTCGAGAATGAAATCTACAGCATGCCCGTATTCCAGTATGAGAAGCTCTATCTGGGTCTGGCCTCCATCTACCACGAAGGAGACCAGGGAGCCGAGAACTTTGACCGGGTGGATGTTCAGCTCATGGCCTCCACGACGTTAGACGCCTGGGAAAAGATCGGCGACGAGTACTTCATCCCCCGGGGTGAAGGAAAGTACGGCGACGGCGAATTTGACAACGGCTGCATTTACGCCTCCATCCCCGTGGAAGAGGATGGAAAGCTCTGGTTCTACTACCTGGGCGGCAACGGCCAGCACACGAACTTCCGGGAAACCTCTTTAGGCCGGGGTTATGTGCCCAAGGACAAGCTGGCCTACTACGCCGCTAAAAGAAGCGGGGAAGAGGCCCTCCTCACCACCCGCATGGTGAACTTCTATGGGGATACCTTTAGGATCCTGGCGGATCTGGAGGAAGGCGGCCATGTCACCGTGGCCCTCAAGACCCCCAGGGGAGAGACCATGCCGGGCTTTGACCATGGGGATATGCGCCTCACCGAAAATAACGGGTGGTACGACATCTCCTACGAGAATCACAGCCTGTGGGAACAAGAAAGCAAGACCCTCATTCTGGAAATACGCTTCCAGGGGGCAAAACTCTATGCATTTGAAGGGGAACTGGATCTCATCCGGGCCCGGTATTAAGATTTAAGGAGACGATGATCATGGCAAAATTTAGCTACGAGGAGATCAAGGGCGTCATTCCCGCCCTCATTACTCCCTTTGACCACGAGGAAAATTTTGATGAGATGCGCATGCGCAAAACCGTAAACTGGCTTCTGGAGGAAGGGGTTCATGGCTTCTACCTCACAGGATCCACGGGGGAAGGCTTCCTCATGACCCCGGAAGAGCGAAAGGTCGTGGTGGAGGTCGTAGTGGACGAAGTGAAGGGGAGAGTTCCCGTCATTGTCCATGTGGGCGCCATCGGCACCAAGATCTCCATCGATTTGGCGAAGCATGCGGAAAAGGCCGGCGCCGACGCCGTGTCCTCCGTGCCGCCCTTCTACTGGAGATTCAGCGACGATGCCATCTTCCAGTACTATGAGGACCTGGCCACGGCCACCAGTCTTCCCATGATCATCTACAATGTGCCCTTAGCCGGACTCTTCGGCTTTGACTTCATCAAGCGTCTATCCGGAATCCCCCATGTCCATGGGGTGAAGTACACCGCCTACACCCATCAGGACATCCATAAGGCCAAGGCTCAGATCGGCAAAGACTTCATGGTCTACTCCGGCGCCGACGAAATGGCCGTCAGCGGCATCCTCAACGAAGCCGACGGCATCATTGGATCCTTCTACTCCATGCTTCCCGATGTCTTCGTGAACATCTACGACCATGTAAAGAAGGAAGAGTTCAAGGAAGCCCAGCGGCTCCAGAAGATCGCCGTGGACATCATCGAAGCCTCCCTGAAGTTCGACTACTACGCCGTCATCAAGGTGGCCATGAAGTGGATGGGCATGGATGCCGGCTATGTGAGACGGCCCTTCAGAAACCTCACCGCCGAGCAGGAAGAAGCCGTGAAGGCCAGCTACCGGGAAATCCGCGACCGTTACCAGGCCACCGACATCAAAGTCCTCAATGCCCTGGATTAAGAAGCAGCAAAAGTATGGCGTAAGGGGTACCCTTACGCCATTTTTCAAGGAGGAAGATCATGAACATCCTGGCCGCAGATATCGGAGGAACCTCCATCAAGATCGCCTTGGTGGATGAACAAGGAAACATCACCCGCACCCAAGAAGTCCCCTCGGAAGGCAAAAGGGGAGGCCCCCAGGTCATGAAAAATCTTAAGGCTGCCCTGGACACCTATGAGGGCTATGAGGCCATAGGGATCAGCTCCGCCGGACAGGTGGACAGCGAAAAAGGGATGATCCGCTACGCCAATGAGAACATCCCCGGGTACACGGGGATGAAGATTCGGGAAATCCTGGAGGAGCGCTACCATGTTCCCGTCAAAGTGGAAAATGACGTCAACGCCGCCGCATTAGGCGAAGCCCGGTTCGGGGCCGGTAAAAACTACAGGGATTTTCTCTGTGTGACTCTCGGCACCGGTGTGGGCGGAGGCATCTTCATCGGCCACGAGCTCTACAAGGGCGCCGACGGCATTGCGGGAGAACTGGGACATCTTACGCTGTATCCCCGGGGGAATCGCTGCGGCTGTGGACGCCTAGGCTGCTATGAGCAGTATGCCTCCACTAAAGCCCTGGTCCAGGTTGCCCAAGGAGTGGACCCTTCCATCAGCAGCGGCCGAGACCTCTTTCGGCGAATCGAAAACGGAAACCCAAGACTTAAGGAAGTCCTGGAGTCTTGGCTGGTGGATGTTGCCCTGGGGCTCTCCAGCCTCATCCATATCTTCAACCCCGAAGCCCTGATCCTCGGCGGCGGAGTTCTTGACCGCCCGGGGCTATTGGAGGACATTGAAAAGAAGGTCCGGGAAAACCTCATGGCCAGCTTCCAGGGGGTTGTCCTTCAAAAAGCGGCCTTAGGCAACCACGCCGGCCTCATGGGAGCCGCCTCCCTGCATCTTCCTTCGGAAGGAGCGGAAGCATGAGAAAAAGCACGAGCCAGACGGGACCCTTCCTGACCCTAAAGAACGAGTCCTTCTCTGGGAATCGCTTCCTGAACCTGGACGAGCATCTGGAGACCTTTCTTCAAGAAGAGGCCGTTTCCCTGAAAGCGGTGTTTCGCACCACTTCCGCAGAGGCCATGGCTATTTTTTCTATCTTCTACAAGGACAGTGCAGGCCCGGATTTTGCCTTCACCCTCTATCAGGGGTATCCCCAGATCACCCGCAAAGAGTCCCCGGGAAGCTACCAGGTGCTGCGACTGGATGAGGCCATAAATGACGGGGAGCGCCATGAGCTTCTCTTAAACTACGACAAAGGAGACTGGCAGATGATCCTCGACGGGGAGGAAAAGGCTGGAGGGAGCGGCCTTCGCCGCTGGTGCTGCTTTGGCTATGTGGGCTTTGCCTGTGTGGGACGCAGTGTTCAGCACTCCCAGTTCAGGGAGTATTTTGAGGGGGAACTGGAGGAGCTTTCCTTTTCCACCACCCCCTTTCTCCCCCAGGAAAGAGACCCTCTCGCCCTAAAGCGAATTGAAACCCAGAAAGTCTTCTTCCAGGGCCTTTCCGGGGTGGAGAACTACCGGATTCCTTCCATCCTCTACGCTCAAGGACAGCTTCTGGCCTCCTGCGATGCCCGGATGGAAGTTCCCGGAGACAATCCCAACCACATCGTGAGAGCCCTTCGGCGAAGCTTTGACGAAGGGGTCACCTGGGAAGAGCCGGAGTTTTTCCTGGACTACGGCGGCTACGGCCGATCCTCCGGGGCAGCCGCCATCGACGGCAGCCTCCTCTACGAGGAGGAGACACAAACCCTGTGGCTCCTCTATACCCACAGCGGGGCAAAGGTTGGAGCCTTTAACGCAGAGCCGGGAACGGGCTTTACGCCCACCGGGGAGATGATCCTCAGGGACAGCGAAGGGAAGCGATTTCTGCTTTTGACTAACCAGAGGGTGGTGGAGGAAGAAACGGGCCGTGTCACAGATATGACCGTGGATGCCTTAGGCAGAATTTTCCAGGAAGGGAAGCTCGTGGGAACTTTAGGGTCCGGCGAAGGCCCCCTCTATCAGCATCCTACCACGTACCTTATGGCGGTGAAGAGCCCGGACCTAGGAAAGACCTGGTCCAATCCCATACACCTCAACCCGATGGTAAAGGACGAGTCCATGAGCTTCCTCGGGGCTGGCCCCGGAGTGGGGCTCTGTCTAAAAAAGGAGCCCTATGCCGGACGGCTGGTGTTCCCCGTCTATGCCCTGGATCCTGAAAAGAAGCAGCGGGCCCGGGTGATCTACAGCGATGACCAGGGGAAAACCTGGCGGATCAGCGAAGGGATTGAAAGCGGGGAGGTGGAACTCACGGAGTGTCAGCTCCTGGAGATGGAGGACGGAACCCTCAGACTCTATGCCCGTAACACCTCCCCGCTAAAGGAGATTCTCACGGTGGAAAGTCACGACGGAGGCGTGACCTTTCAACACCTCCAGTCCGTGGGGGTGAAAAACCCTTACTGCCAGATCAGCGTCACCGCCTGCGGTGGAAAATATTACCTGTCCACGCCTTCCCACAGCACCTACCGCCTCCAGGGCACCCTCTATGAGAGCCTGGATGGTCTCCACTGGACCCCGGTACAGCTTTTAGAACCTGGAGAGTTCGGCTACAGCTGCCTGGTGGCGAAGAAGTACGGCAATTTGGGTCTTCTCTACGAGGGACGAAGCGTCAATGTGTACTATCAAGACATCCAAAGAAAAAATATGGTGCGGCCTGTTGAAAATCCTTAAGGGAGGCAGCACAATAGAATGAGGAAAGGGGGATTTCCATGGAATACCGAGAAAAAATCGAGCTCAACTACGACGGGCTCACGAAATCGGAACAAAAGATTGCGGACTATCTCATGAGCTATTCCGATAAGTTTATCTACATGACCCTGTCCGAACTCTCCGAGGGCATCGGTGTGGGGGAGGCCACCATCGTACGCTTCTGCCATAAGCTGGGCTACGAGGGTTTCCAGCACTTAAAGTTCGAAATCTCGAAAAGCACCATGGAGATCACCCATGCTGCGGAGAATTCCATTGTCAGCACGGTTCGGGAGAACATCATCAGTGTGGTGGAAAATACTGCCATTACCCTGAAGCCGGAAGCCATCGCCGAAGCCGTGGGGATTCTCAAGGCCAGTCAGCGGATAACCTTCATCGGCGTGGGTGCCTCCGGCATCGCAGCCCTGGAAGCCCAGAACCGGTTCCTCCGCATTGGACTCTATGTCCATGCGGTGACGGATCCGCACTTCCAGATGATGAACGCCGCCACGGCGAAGCCCGATGATGCCCTGGTGGCCATCAGTCTTTCCGGCTCCACCACGGACATTATTGAAACGGTAAAACTGGCCCGAAAGAACGGCTGCCGGGTCATTGCCCTCACCAACTCCCCGCTGTCTCTTCTGTCCAAGCATGCGGACTGCATTGTCCAGACAGCAGGGAAGGAAAGTCTCCTCACCGGCGGCTCCCTCATTGCCAAGATCTCTCAGCTCTATGCCATTGACTGCCTAGTGACAGGCTATGTCCAGGAGAATGAGAAGGAAGCCAAGGCAAACCGCGAAAAGACGGCTCGTTCCGTCATCGCCAAGGCGGAGTAGTCATGAAAACGGCAAGAGTCGTGGAAACCGACTGTCTCATTGTGGGATCCGGCTTGGCCGGTTCCCGGGCGGCCTTGGCCGCTGCAGAAAAAGGGATCCGGGTGCTGGTCGTCTCCCAAGGGAAGACCTTCTCCGGATCCTCCTTCTATCCCGGCACCTGGGGCTTTGGCCTCGTGGGACCGGAGGATGAAGAAGATGTGGGAAACTTTGTGGAGACTATCCTCGATGTGGGGAAGAACATTCCCGACAGAAACTTGGTTCAGGCCTTTGTGGAAGCCATCAACCCCACAGTGGATGAACTGGAATCCCGGGGGTTAGAGCTCCTGAAACCCACCCCAGGCCATGAGAAGGACTCCACCTATATTCCCTGCTTCGACCGAAAGCATCGGCGCTGGCGGGGACTCACCAAGGAGAAGGTGAAAGCCTTCTTTCAGAGGGAGTTTGAAAGAAATAAGATTGAGACCCTGGAAGACACGGAGATCCTGGAGCTTTCGGAGAACGACGGTCGAATCACCGGAGCCTTTGGAAGGACGCTAAATAACGAGCTCCTTTACTTTTCGGCGTCCTCGGTCATCCTGGCCACGGGCGGCCTGGGCGGGCTCTACCGCCACAAGCTCACCACCTCGGATGTCCTGGGCACAGGTTTAGGTCTGGCCCTTCGCCATGGAGCCCGAGGGATTAATACAGAATTCATGCAGATCATGCTGGGCTTTTCCCGGCCAGCGCCCAAAACCATCTTCAATGAGAAGACCTACGAAGCTGCAGTATTTCGCAATGGGGAAGGGGAGCGGGTCATCCCGATGCTTCTTCCCGAAGGGATTATGGAAGGAGAGGTCCTCCATGCCCGAAGCCAGCATGGCCCCTTCACAGCGAGCCGTTTAGGGAAGTATGTGGATCTCGCCCTCTTTCGTGCTTCGATGAAATCCCCGGAACAGGCCGTCCACCTGCAGTATGATCTCGAAAAACTGGAGCACCAGGAGTTCACGAAGGTCTACTTCGACTGGCTGAAGAAGGAAAAAGGCGTCAGCCCAGAGGAAGAAATCCAGGTGCGGCTCTATATGCATGCCTCCAACGGCGGCATCGCCATCGATGAAAAAGCCTATACGGGAGTTCCTGGCCTCTATGCCGCCGGGGAGTGTACCGGCGGGATGCATGGGGCAGACCGCATCGGCGGCCTGGCCACGGCTAGTGCCTTGGTTTTTGGGAAGATTGCCGGGGAAGAGGCAGCGAAGAGGGGACGAAATTGGGGAAAAACCCTCAGTCCCGAACTTCCGGGACTGAGGATACCCCAGGCCCAAGAACGAAGAAGAGTCATCCAGGAAAAAATGAGTGAGGATGCTTTTCTTCTTCGAGAGGAAAAAGCACTGAATACCTTGGAGGAAACCCTGAAAACCTGGGAAGGGGAGACAATGGAGGAGCCAAATCTCACGGTGAGCGAAGCGGCAGAGAGTCTTCGCCTCGTGAACCTCATGGTTTCGGCCCGCCATGTACTCAAGGCCATGGCCCAAAGACCCCATTCTTTAGGTTCCCACTACCGGGAGGATGATCCCGGTGATTTGAAAGGAGAAAAAGATGATTACCGATAATTTAAGTCAGATCACCAAATACCATTTTGACAATAAAAACCTCAACGAGGCCTTGGCATTCCTGGCTTCCCATCCCTGGAACGAGCTGGAGAAACGCCGCTATGACATCAAAGGCGAGGAAATCTTCCTCCTCTACCAGGAGAAAGTCCAGGAGCCCCTGGATACTCTTCGCTATGAAGTTCACCATCAGTATGTGGACATCCACTTCACGGTGAAAGGCCTAAACCTCATCCGCAGCACCCCCCGGGAGAACCTGGTGAATGCCACGGTGTACGACGAGAAGAACGACTTCTATCTGGGGGACTATGAAGGAGAAGCCTATACCGATGCCTATCTTGGCGAAGGCATGTTTGCCCTCTACTTTCCGGAAGATGCCCACTTGGGCAATGCCACCCTGGGAGAGAAGACCTCGGTGGAGAAGTATGTCATGAAGGTTAAAGTCTCAGGTTAGTGAAGTAAAAAAGTAAAGAAAACATGAAGACTCCACCTTCTTCAATGCGTTTAGCTTGGAGAAGGTGGAGTTTTATAAGGTAAAGATGGATCAAAAAAGATTAAACCATTTTAGTTAATTCACCTAAACTAGACTAAATTCAACTAAATTTGCATGATTTTAACTTAATTAAAGTTATTTTTAATTAAAATTTGACATTTTTCACTAATTTTAATGTAAATGACTGGAGTTTAGAGTAAAATAACGATAAGAGGTGATATTATGTTGGAAATTGAGCTCATTCAACTCGTTGAGAAAATCCAAAAAGAAAAATGTGAAAAACCATCACTAGAATTGAAGAAAGCTTATGGAGGAACACCACAAAAACTCTATGATACATTATCAAGTTTCTCCAACCAATCTGGTGGTGGAACTATTGTGTTTGGAATTGATGAGAGTGCTGACTATGAAGTTGTTGGGGTTTATGATCCACAAGATTTACAGAAAAAGATTTGTGAACAAGCTGAGCAGATGGAACCGATTGTTCGACCGCTTTTTACCATTGCTGAGATTCAAGGAAAAATCGTTGTGAGTGCAGAGATTGCAGAATGTGATATCTTCAATAAACCTTGTTATTATAAGGGATCTGGGAAGTGGAAAGGATCATACATACGCGTGGGTGATGGTGACCAGCTAATGACAGAATATGAGATTTACAGTTTTGAAGCATTTAAGCGGAGAATACATGATGAACAGCGTATTGTCGAGCGTAGCACCAGGAACCACTTAAAAAAGGATAATATCACTGAATATTTACTGAAAGTACGAAGACTAAAGCCCAATCTCATTCATATGGAAGACGATCGTATTTTGGAAACTCAAGGGATCATTAAGAATGGACAGCCAACACTGACAGGATTATTTTTGTTTGGGGAGTATCCTCAAGAATTTTTTCCTCAGCTAAGCATCACAGCGGTTGTAGTGCAAGGAAAAGAGTATGGTGATCTTGGTGATGAAGGGGAGCGATTTACAGATAATCAGCGTATTGAAGGTACTATCTCGCAAATGCTTGAAGGAAGCCTCAACTTTGTACGTCGAAACATGAAGACGAGCACGATTATTTCTGAACGAGGATTTAGACAGGATAAAACAGAGTACCCTGTGAAAGCAGTACGCGAAATTCTTTTAAATGCGTTGATTCACCGGGATTACAGTGTTCACACAGAAAGTTCTCCGATAAGACTAGTCATCTATGAAGATCGTCTTGAACTAGAAAATCCTGGAGGACTATATGGGCGACTTACGTTGGATAGTCTTGGAAGAGTAGCTGCGGATACAAGAAATCCATATCTAGCTGGAGCACTAGAGGTCATGATGGATACGGAAAATCGATTTTCGGGAATCCCAACGATTCGGGCGGAGCTAAAAAAAGCAGGCATGCCTGAACCGGTATTCTATAACCATCGAGGTGTTTTCAAGGTTGCTTTTTATAAAGGAATAAAAGAAAGTATTCATGAGAGTACTCTGACATTTCAATTACTTGAGTTTTGCAAAACACCACGAAGTCGTGAAGAGTTAGCGGAAAGATTTAATTTTTCATCGATACCCTATTTCATTAAAACCTATGTAGATCCTTTGATTGATCAAGGTTTGATTCAAAGAACAATTCAGGATAAACCGAGAAGTAAAAACCAGAAGTTCGTTACTATACAATGAGCAAAATTAGGACGATTTTCTTTGAATAATTCATAAAAATGGATGGGAATCATTCCATCCATTTCACTTCTTTTCACTTAAATTGAGTTCATTTCACTTATTTTCAGCAAGATTGAAGTAGTTTATCTTAATCTTGAAGATTTTTTCATCGATTACCCTGCTGATTCTGGTGATCAATAACATCAAAATAGGTAGCTATTGATACAACGGATATCGATAGCTTGAACGTTATTTATCCATTAATGAATCTTTCATTCAAAAAAATAGCGTCAATTTGAGGGAAAATCTCAAAAATGTGTGTATTTTTCTTGTTTTTGGGTAAAATAAGGTCTAGATCATAGGAGGTGCCTCTGATGCTGATTGATTACAGATTTCAAACTTTAGATCGTTTAAAGAGCTTACTAGTCTCAATATGAATGCGGGGCGGCAAACCTCCTTAAGTCAAAATTTGATTCGGGATTATAACTTACGCATTCTCCCATCTGCAGTGCTTTATGGTGCCAATGCCAGTGGAAAATCGAATATCATCATGTCCTTGGCTGTGATGAAGGACATCGTGTTATCGGGGTCCCTAGAGGCTGATCTTCCAAGCTTAAAAAATTTGGAACTGTATCCTTTTGCTTATCTAGAGGCTGATATGCCCATGAAGTTCACCATTGACTTTCTTTCTAAGGAACAGCGCATGGAGTACGAATTTGAGATCATGGTCAGTTCCTTCAAAAAAGAGAACCGTCGCATAGTCTCTGAATCCTTAACATTAATCGATCGATCAAGTCAGAAGACAAACATTTATCAGAGGGAAGGAAACAGAGTTCAAATTAATCATGCTAAAAAAGCTTTAGCGATTATTGGATTTGATCTCAAGCTTCTGAGGTCCTTTGAGCGGAAAATCAATGAGAATGTCGATGACTCAGAATTGTTTTTAGCTCGGGCTTTTAAAAGTACGATTAGCAGCGAGCTGGCGGATATCGTCTTGGACTTTTTCAAAGATGAGCTTGTTGTGGTCAGTGATTTTACTTTGAAGAAAGCCAATCTGATTTTCTCGATGCAGGATAAACCGCAGAAGGATTTCCTGGCTTGGAATGATGTGCTCGAGGGTTTTGTGAAGCGAGCTGACTTTGGACCCCAGGATATCGCGTTTCGACCAAACAAAACAGAGAGCAATGATACATCGATGGAACTGATCTCCGTATACCATTACAAAGATAAACATGTCATGATTCCTGCAGAACTAATGGAGTCGCGTGGCACCCTGAAGTTATTGGATTTTGCCCTTCCATTTAACGGTCTCTTCAAGGCTGGAGGCGTGTTTATTCTCGATGAATTTGATGCAGCGATTCATCCGGAAATGATTAAGGGCATTCTTGCGCTTTTTAACGATCGTGAACTAAATCAGGCCGGAGCACAGCTCATCTTCACCACTCATAATCCTATTTATCTCAACAATCAAATCTTCAGAAGAGATCAGATTCGTTTTGTAGAAAAAGACACAGACACCTATGAGAGCATCCTCTATTCTCTGGCAGACTTTGGCTCTGAAGAAGTAAGAAATGACCATAATTACTTAATCAATTATTTTAAGGGAAACTATGGAGCACTTCCTTTTATTGATTTTTCCACACTTCTCGTTGATGAGGAAAACAAGGAGGATGAGGATGGGCTTCTATAAAAAACACTTGTGAAGCTGGATCAACCATAAGTATAGTTACTCCTTTAGTGACAAAGATTTAAAAAGGGATGATAACTTCAGTTTGATAACCGGACTGGACACTAGTGGAAACAGAATTCTCCTAAGTGTTTATCCATTCTTTGTAATGGTATGATAATAGCAGGCAAGAAGTTGTAGAAGAGGGAACTCGGTATGGGATTTGGACGCTCATAGCAAGTTCGAAGTTTGGAGGAATTAGTTGAATCTGAAAGAATTTTTAAAAGAAGTAGAAGAGTGTTTAATGAATATGACAGAGAAGGACAAAAATGAGTTTATTTTGCATCAGGCTAGAATATTGAAAGAAACTCAAAGGGATATTTTTCTAAAAAAGCTGAAGAACGAGGAAGTAAAGGTAGACTTCACACAAGAGATTACAGATTTTGAAAAATGGATAGTTCAGGTTCAACAAGGTTCCATTTCCTATAGATATCGCTATGAGTGGGATCCTGATGCAAGGTATGGAGAACCGGATGAAGTCTTGATCTATGAGGATTCTCTCGGGATTAGTGCGAAGATATCTCGTGCACTGCAAGTGGCCGATTCTCTTATTCAGCTAAAAGACTATCATGAGGCAGCGAAAATCTATGAGTTACTGCTAAACTGCAGCTATACAGTATTCTCAGAAGAGCTTGATGAGTCAGAGCTGTTTTGCTTAGCCAATTTAATCGAAGAAGATCTGATGAATGCAAATTATCCAGAGATCCTGATTCGCTGGTTATACGTGGTTTATCAAACGAAAGAGCTGCCGGTAATCCTGGAGGAGTTCTATGAAATCCTCTCCTCTAGACTCGGTTCTGCTATTTCCCTCGACCGGATCTTCGCCTTTGGACCGGAGAAACTCTTGGGAATCGAAGAGTATCTGGAGAAATGGATTTTCTACCTTGAAGATCGTCCTCAGTCTGTTGCGGGGACTTTGCTTTATGAGGCTTCGGCTTATCTTGGGGGGACAGATCAAGTCGTTATCGTCGCTGAAAGAGCAGGAGATAAACACCCCTTCATCTGTGTACACGCATGCGAGATGCTTTTCGCTGAACAGAGAAATCAGGAATGTGAAACCTTAGGTGTTCAATGGATAAACTTACTTCCGAGGAACTTGATTCTGCGCGCAAAAATCTGTGACTGGGTTCGGAAGGCGGCAGAACTTCTGGGTCACGATAAAGTGGAGCGAAATTCTATTGTGGAAGCCTTTTACAGTGACTCGACAATTCCACGGTTTCTGCAGTTATTCAGGCTTTCAGATTATGAGGACATCGTGAAGAAGGCGACAAGATACAGCCGTATGCTTCCGGAGCAAGGAGCAGTATTTTACGCCAAGCAGGGTGATGAGCTCGCTACCAGTACCATGTCCGCCGAGCATAAGATAATTATTGAGTTTTTTAGCGGTGATTTAGAAAAATCTTATCAAAGATATCAGAGATCCAAAGAATTTTTAGGTTGGAGCACTTCTGTCGAAGGGGTCCTTATTCCGCTATTTATTCTCACCCTTAATACACAAGGCGAACTTACCGTGTCTGGGGGAAAATTATGGCAGGATGTATGTTACAAGCTAGCCATCGATATTAACGATGAGGAGATGATGCTTGAGGGGTTTCTTCGATGGAAGCAACTGATCAAGATCAAACCGGAAGAAGAGAAAAAGTATCTAGAGTGGCTGAATGAGATGGTTTCAAATCGAGTGGAAGCTGTTGTCGGTGGAGGATTTCGGCGTAGTTATCATAAAGCTGCACTACTCATCGAGAATTATGGAGAGCTTATACAATCGAAAGGATCCCCGAATGGCAGAACAAAAACCATTGAGTATTACATCAAGAAATACCCTAGAAAACGTGCCTTCAAGGAGGAGTTTTTCGCATAGTGCTGATCTCGAGGTATTCTTACGTATGATCGTTTAAAACTAGAGGAGAAAAGCCATGGATGAGCATCAACTCTTAGAGATAATCAGAGAACTTCGAGAAGAAAACTTTAGGTTAAAGTCGGAGTTACTTCGGTTAAAGAAAATCAATAATCCCGATTTTCAGGAGGTGCACGAAATTCCGATTCAAACGCAGCTCCCTATTCTCGAACTCGAAAATTTCCCGAAGAAAAGTGTGACTCGTAATAGTTCGAAAGCAGAAAAGATTGCGTTATTTCAGTCTCTCTTTCGAGGCCGGGATGATGTTTGCGCGAAAAGATGGCGGAGTAAACCAGGGTATTCACCCTATTGTTTTCATGATTTCCAGGAAGGAATTTGCCAAAAGCCAAAAGTAAAGTGTGTGGACTGCAGATATAAAAGTTTTGCTCCCTTGGATGAAGAGAGAATCGAAGGACATTTGCTTGGGAAATATGTCCTTGGTCTTTACCCCATGACCCAAGATGATACCTGTTATTTACTGGTCATGGATTTTGATGAATCCACATGGAAAGAAGAAGTGCGAGCTGTTCAAGAGGTATGCCGACAGTTTCAGATACCTGTATATGCAGAACGGTCAAGATCGGGGAATGGCTGTCATCTATGGTTCTTTTTTCAGGAAGAGATGAAAGCCTCAGTGGCGAGAAAGTTTGGAATAAGCCTACTCTCAGAGGCCATGAGAACATGCGAAAACATTCATTTCAGCTCTTTTGATCGACTTTTTCCAAGTCAGGATTTTCTTCAAAAAGACGGTTTTGGGAATCTCATTGCATTACCTCTTCAAAAAGAACCGCGAGAACAAGGAAATACAGTATTTGTGGATTTGGATTTTCAAGCAGTTGAGGATCAATGGGCCTTCCTATCTGAGATTAGAAGGATCTCAGCCGAAACTGTAAGCGGAATCATTGAAACCTTACACGAGGATGAGGAGGTTAATGTTCTTAATACACAAGTAAAATTCAGCGAAAGTTCAACCGTGAACACAAATGACTTTCCCCATGTGGTGAAAATCGAAAAAGGTCAAGGGTTATGTCTATCAAAGGCGGGGTTAACCCCTAGAGCGCTTCTTTTATTGCGGAAGATGGGATCTTATCCAAATCCCGAATTTTTTGCAAAGCAGGCTATTCGGCAAACAACCTTCGGAACCCCTCGTATGGCCATTGTCTATGAAGAAAATGCCACGCTGTTGATCTTACCGCGAGGCTTAGAAACTAGGCTTAAGGAAGAGTTAGAGAAATTTCATGTTCCCTATCAGTTCTATGAGAATCGCGTAGCAGGCCATACATATTTGATGAACTTCCAGGGGACGCTTTCCCATCAACAAGAAGAAGCATTTCAGGCGCTTTCGAAGAAAGATGATGGGGTTTTGTCCGCAGCTACAGGGTTTGGCAAGACAGTAGTGGGAGCAAGACTCATCGCCGAAAAATCCTGCGCGACACTCATCCTCGTCCATACAAAAGAGTTAGCAAAACAGTGGAAAGAACGATTGGAACAATTTTTGGATGTTTCCATTTCACTTGAAGAACTCCCAAATCAAGGTAAGCGTAAGAAGACGTTCATTGGAGAACTGGGTGGCGGAAAGCAGACCTTAAAAGGTGTAGTGGATATTGCGATTATGCAATCCCTGTTTGAAACGGATAAAACAGTCAAGTCGTTAATACATCAATATGGGATGATCATTGTTGACGAGTGTCACCATGTCTCAGCCCAAAATTTTAGACGAATACTCAGTGAGGCAGATGCCCGCTATGTCTATGGGCTTACAGCAACCCCCATCCGAAAGGATGGACATCATCCCAGCATTTTTATGTTCTGTGGACCGATTCGTTATACAGTGGATGCAAAGGCGGAAGCCCAAAAGCGAACATTTGATCATTACTTGATTCCTCGTTTTACCAGTCTTCGTATGCCATTTGAGAAGGAGTCAAAAGAATGGCATATCACCGAAGTCTATAAACACCTAAGCACAAGTGAAACACGAAACAAAATGATTATTCAGGATGTGTCAAAGGCTTTGATGGAGGGCAGAACTCCACTTATTCTGACTGAACGCACAGAACATGTCTCAGCGCTATGTCAGGAAATGGAAAATCAAGGCGTGAAATATATCGTTCTCACCGGGAAACTTAAACGGAGTGAAAGAAGAGAAGCCGGGGAGAGCATTGCAAAAATTAGGGAAGGAGGCGAAACGGCCCTAATTGCAACGGGCAGACTCGTGGGTGAGGGATTTGACTTACCTCGTCTAGACACTCTTTTTCTCGCCATGCCTATTGCGTGGAAAGGAACGATTACCCAGTATTCCGGTCGGTTGCATCGAGAGTTTGAAGGAAAAGAAGAAGTTCACATCTATGATTATGTGGATATCAACATTCCAGTACTGGAAAGGATGTATCACAAGCGATTATCTGCCTATAAGGCCGTGGGCTATTCCCTAAAGGATTATGGAAGCGTTGATGAGAGTAGTGGGATCTATGATGATAACACCTACCTTGAGCCTTTAATCACTGATCTTCAAAATGCCCAAAGGAATATTCTTATCTCCAGCACATTTATCACCCGGAAGAAGTATGAAATGATAAAGGACATCTTAATCGAAAAGTTTCAATCGGGTGTTCGAGTCACCCTAGTCTTGAAAGAATTTCATGAGTATCCAGAAAAGTACAGAGGAAATATGTTTAATATAGTTCAGGAATTGAGTCTATTAGGATTCGAGGTCATTCATCATCCTGACCATCATCTGAAGGCAGCCCTTATAGACCGTCATTTGGTTTGGTATGGAGGATTGGATTTACTGGCGACTACATTTGAAGGTGATACAGTCATTCGGGTGAAAGACGAAGTATTAGCGAACGAAATAATTGGAGAGCTCATGCGGAGCGAATAGTAATCCCATGCTTAGCAGAAATGGAAAGGCCTTACAACAATGTGCTAATGTTGATCTTGTTTCAACTAATTCTCTATTATCCTAGTGTTTCGTAAGGATCAATGGTTCTTCAGGTATGCAGTTCGAGTACGGATCAAAAAGTTGAAGTATTACTTTTTAAGGTCTTGTTCGATTTTTTCACGAATAGTCTCCGATAAAAAATTCGTCATCTGTATACCCATGCTCGTTATTCCGATTCTGTTTAAAATCTAGCCGTGGAGATCATTTGTAATTGTGTTTATACTCCTTTTGAACGGAGGGGACTTTGGGTTCTCCATCTTCCCGGATCCATTGCCGTTTTCGACTGCTGATTATCTTACATGCTTCCTGGCACAAGGGGCAGCAGCTCTTCTCCATACTCCGGACAAAAAACGGACAAAAAACGGACAAAAAACGCCTTTACAGCTATTCCATTCCAGTTCAAACTTTGATACAATAACGATGCTAATCAATTTAGTAAGAGGTCCTTCCTGATCACTCGTCCAAAATGAGTCAGGGAGGGCCTCTTTCCGTCCTCCCATGTTGTTATGGTCATTTTATCCGTCCATTTGCGGATAGACAAGATTAGCATAAAAGGCGTCTTTAACAATAAAGACTTCTGTAACAATTGATTCCAACAGAAGAACCTGATGACTTAATCGATTAGATAAGTAAAAATTAACTTTCATGAAGGGTGTTTATTTTTACTAGATTTGAAGTAAAATATAAACATAAGGGGGTGGTAATAATGTTTAGCAAGAACTTGAAGTATTATCGGTTAAAGAAAGCGTTATCGAAGAAACAGCTGGCAGAAAGAATTCATGTCAGTCCCATGGCAATTACGAACTATGAGAATGGAACGCGAAAACCCAATATGGATATCCTTCAGAAGATGTCGAAGGAACTGGGGATTCGAGTCTCGGATTTCTTGGCCATTCGAAACGAAAATTTAGTATTTCGTCATGGTGAGTTTCGGAAAAATGCAGCACTGACCATTGCTCAGCAAGACTATGTTCGGGAATCTGTAGAAGAATATTTCAATCGATATATGACGATTGTGGAAATATTAGGTGGAGATATTTTGCCGGATGCTCCACATTGCCATGGGATATCCCTTTCGGATGATGTGGAGAAGGATGCGATGATGCTCCGAAAGCATTTGTATATCGCTTCCGATGGTCCACTGGATAATCTCGTGGAGATCCTTGAGAATAAAGGAATCCTGATTTTTGTGTTCAAAATTGAAAATGATAAATTCTCGGGAATGAATGGATTTGTCAATGATCGCCCCTACATCGCCCTTAACATGGAGATGAGTCCTGAACGAAACCGGTCTACGATTGCCCATGAACTTGCCCATTTGATGTTTATCTGGCCGGAAGAAATGAATGATAAAGACATTGAAGATCGGGCTACGGCCATCAGTGGAGCATTCTTACTACCCAAAAGTGATGCAGAACGAGAACTGGGGATACACCGGACCAAGGTTTCGAAGGATATGGTCTATGTGGCAAAGGAATATGGAGTATCCATGTTGCTACTGGTGAAGCGTGCACAAGTCCTGGGGATTATTTCAGATCATGTGGCTAAAGATTTTTATGTCGCAGCCTCCCAAGCGGGTTGGCGGAAAAAAGAGCCTGTTCGTATTGCAAAAGAATTACCTACTTTTTTCGAGCAGCTAGTTTTCCGTGCGATTAATGAGAATGAAATCAGTGTCCAAAAGGGGGCTGAGCTTCTTAAAATGCCCTTTGATGAGGTCACTTCTCGCTGCTGTAAGAACGAGGATGAACTATGGAGTATGTAAGCAGTGATACAAATGTGTGGATTGATTTTTTTGTAATTGATCGCCTTCGTTTGCCTTTTCGCTTACCTTACGTGTTTATTATGAATCATGATGCGATAGAGGATGAGTTTTTGTCCCCCAAGGGGTTAAAGGATGATCTGAAACGATGTGGGCTAATTGGTGTGGAAATTACCATTGAGGAATTCGAGTTAGCAGATCAGTTTGGACAGCAGTATCCAAAACTATCCAACTATGATCGTATTGCATTAGCAATTGCAAGGGAGAGAAAAATCGTCCTACTCTCAGGTGACAAAGCATTGCGAAATGCGGCCCTAAAAGAAGGGGTGAGCATCCTCGGAACACTTGGAGTGCTGGATCAGCTTTATGAGGGATCGTACATTGACGGGAAAGAATATGAGCTTTGTTTGCTCGAACTTCAAAAACATAACGGACAGTTAGTAAGATTGCCAAAGGATGAAATCAATTCAAGACTGGGAAAACTAAAGTAGAGCAGAAGATATGGGAAGCATCGGGAACCACATCATGGAGAGCTGATCCTACTAGAGAACAAAAAATGAGCATGATGATTATTCCGTCATGCTCATTTTATGTTCTATCCAAGTCCGAATTATTCTAAACCTGAGTTTTATGATGAGTAGAGAGTTGGAGAAGAGCAAAAAAGTGCCCTGGAAGAAAACTATGTCTTCCAGGGCTTCTGCTTACTTTATCGCTTCATCGAATGGTGGTTGAAAGATGAAACAGTAACGGTTTCCACTTTCAAAATCAATACATCCACAACGATCATCCAGGCAGAGGATTGCTACTCATCTAGATCGTCGTCATTGAAAATGTTATTAGTGAGGTTCTTGGAGTCCATGGAAGCAAGCTTAGCTACTCGATCGGCTTCTTCAATGAGCTTTTCCACTGCAGGTTTAACCTTACGATTCATCTTCTTAAACTCTACCAGTAATTGATCCCCTGTGTATCCTAGTCGAATCAGGTCATTTAGAATCTGCTCAGCAAAATAGGAATCCTCTTGTTTCACAGGCTTGATAATTAACATATCTCCGGAGAAAATGCACTCAATTTCCTTATCGAAGCCAAGAGCATTGAAAAATTTTGCGGGGATTGTAATTTGGCGTTTGCTTGAGATCTGGATTCTTTTTGTCTCGAAGGGAATTTTAGTAGGATTTGATTTTGCAGAAGACATCATACAACCTCCTTCATTTCGAATAGTAAGGAAACCAAGCTTCCTTACTATTTATCATAGAGGATAAAACATAATGATCAAGACCGGATAAGGTTTAGTTTGATCTACACCCCTGGTTTTCTTGTTTTTTATGATGAAATCAGGTATTCTAGAATTATGAAATTTTATTTTAAGGCGGGTTGTACTCATGAGCAGCGTGTTTCGAATCAAAGAAGGTTTCTCCACATATACGGAAACAGAAAAGCGATTAGCCGAACACATCCTGGAGCATAAAGATGACGTCATCAATTTCAGTGCCCAGGTGCTGGGGGAGAAGGTGAACACCTCGGCTGCAGCCGTGGTTCGCTTTGCCAAGAAGCTGGGTTACAAGGGATGGACCGCCCTAAAGGTGGACCTGGCCAGCGATCACACCGGCGAGGAAACCGGCTTTGACGACATCATCAAGGAAGAGGACACCGTGAAGGTCCTGGTGCGAAAAGCCCAGACCCTGAACCTTCGGACTCTGGAGCAGACCTACAAGCTCATCAACGAGAAAACCCTCCAGGAGTTCATCGACAGGCTCATTGCCGCCGATACCATCTATCTCTTTGGGGTAGGAGGTTCCGGCATCGTCTGTGAAGACTTCCACAACAAGCTCGTCCGTATCGGTAAGCGTTCCGTATTCAACAAGGATCCCCATATTCAGCTGGAAGCCGCCGCCCACATCAGCGACAAGGATGTGGCCCTGGGCATCAGCTACAGCGGCAACACCAAGGAAGTCAATGTGGCCCTCGAGCACGCTTCTTCCAAGGGAGCCCTGACACTGGGGATCACCCAGCTGACCAAATCCAAAATGAACAAGATCTGTGACCTTCAGCTCCATGTGCCCTCCGAGGAAAAGGAGCTCCGTCTCGGGGCCATCCAGTCCCGAAACTCCTCCCTGATTCTCACGGATCTGCTCTATTACGGAATCACCAAAGCCGATATTGCCGGATACAAGGACAAGCTCAAAAACACCAGAAGCCTCATCGCAGAGTTGAAGTAGAGCATTTTCGGATGCTCTTTTTCATTTGCAATAAAATTTCTATTCAAATCGTAAGTTTATTGAAATTTTATTTTAGATGTTTTATAATGGAGTCAAATCAAAAGAAGGAGCGTGAAGCTGTGATTGATCTTGAGCTTCTGGACACGGAAGGTATCAACGAAAACTCCCTCAATATAGACTCCATGAACATCGCCGATGTCCTGAAGACCATCAACGAAGAAGATAAGAAGGTGGCCCAGGTCATCGAAGAAGAGCTTCCGGCCATCACCCGCGCCGTGGAAGCCATTTGTCCCAAAATCCAGGTAGGAGGGCGCCTCATCTATGTGGGCGCCGGAACCTCCGGAAGACTCGGCGTCCTGGACGCCTCCGAGTGTCCCCCCACCTATGGGGTGGAACCGGGCCTCGTGGTGGGCCTCATCGCCGGCGGCGAAAAAGCCCTCCGCTATGCCATTGAAGGGGCAGAGGACGATGGAGAACAGGCCGTAAAAGACCTGGAAGCCATTCGGTTCACCCCCAAGGATGCCCTCGTCGGCTTAGCGGCCTCCGGACGAACCCCCTATGTCCTGGCTGCCCTGGCTTACGCCAAGGCCCTGGGCGCCGTGACGGTCTCCGTCAGCTGCGTCAAGGATGCCGAAGTATCCCAGGTGGCTCAGTATCCCATCGAAGCCGTGGTGGGCCCGGAGGTGGTCACGGGATCCACGAGGATGAAAGCGGGCACCGCCCAGAAAATGATCCTCAATATGATCTCCACCACCCTCATGATCCAGGCCGGAAAAGTCTACGGCAACCTCATGGTGGACGTTCAGGCCACCAACGCCAAGCTCATTGTCCGGGCGGAGCGGATCATCACCACCACCACCGGCCTCGGCAAAGAAGAAGCCAAACTTCTCTTTGAAGAGAGCGGACATTCGGTGAAAACCGCCATCGTCATGGCGAAGAAAAAGACCAGCCGCCGGGAGGCGGAAGCACTGCTGGAAAAGCACCAGGGACGGATTGCCCGGGCCCTCACGAGTTAAAGGAGAAGAGTATGAGTCAAGAAATGGAAATGATCATCTTCAACATCATCAACTATGCCGGCATGGCCAAGGGACTGGCCTATGAGGCCTTAACCGAGGCAGAAGCAGGAAACTACGACAAAGCCCAGGAGCTTCTGAAGGAAGCCGACGCTAACCTCCTGGAAGCCCACAAGGTTCAGACCTCCATCATCCAGGCCGAAGCCCGGGGAGAAAAGCCGGAGGTTTCCGTGCTCTTCGTCCATGCCCAGGATCAGCTCATGACCTCCATGGAGTCCCGCACCCTCATCGAGCATCTGATCCGCATATATCAGAAGTTCGACACGGCCAAGTAATGTACGCCGTCGGCCTCATGTCCGGAACATCCCTGGATGGTGTCGATGCGGCCCTTTGCCAGGTGGAAGGCTCTGGACGGAATACAAAAATCGAACTCCTATCCTTTGACACCACCCCCATCCCCGAGGACGTCAAGGCGGAAATCCGCCTGGTCATGGGAAATACCGTTCCCCAGATCGACGTGCTCACCTCCCTCAACTTCAAGCTGGGGAAGGTCTTTGCCCAGGCTGTGAACCGGCTTCTCACGAAGAACCACATGACGGGAAAGGACCTGGCCTTTGTGGCTTCCCACGGCCAGACCCTCTACCATATCCCCAAACCTAACGGAACCTTGGTCCGCAGTACACTGCAGATGGGGGAGAGCGCCGTCATCGCCTATGAGGTGGGGGCACCCGTCATCTCCAACTTCCGCGTCATGGATGTGGCAGCGGGAGGGGAGGGAGCACCCTTGGTTCCCTTGAGTGAGATCATCCTCTATGGAGAAGCGGGGAAGAACATCGCCCTCCAAAACCTGGGCGGCATCGGCAACGTCACCCTGCTCCCCGGAACCTTAAACGAAGCGGAAGTCTTTGCCTTCGATACAGGACCGGGAAACATGGTCATCGACGAAGCCATGCGGATCCTCTACGGAAAAAGCTACGACGAAAATGGCCAGGTGGCCTTGTCCGGGAAAATTGCAGAACCGCTCCTTTCGGAGCTCCTCCAGCACCCCTATCTGGATCTGCCGCTCCCTAAATCCACCGGCCGGGAAGACTTCGGCGAAGCCTTTACCCGAGATCTTCTCACCCGCTATGCCCATGTGGCCCCCGAGGACTTCATTGCCACGGTGACCCAGTTCACCGCCTCCACCATGGCTGACGCCTATACCCGGTACATCCTGCCCCAGTACCCCTTGGATCGGGTGGTGCTGGGCGGCGGGGGAGCCCACAATGAGGCGATCCTTTCTGGACTCCGAAAGCTTCTGCCCCAGGTGGAAGTCCTCACCCAGGAGGATCTGGGCCTCTCCAGCGATGCCAAGGAAGCCATCGCCTTTGTCATCCTGGGCAATGAAACCTGGCACGGCAGCTTTGGCAATGTGCCCGGCGCCACCGGCGCCGGCGAAGGCGTGATTCTGGGACAGATCACCCCCTGTCCCACAGCATTTGGAAGGAAGGTGTACGGAGCATGGCCCGAACCTGGAAAGTAAAGAACGAAGAGAAAAGGGAGTACAATCCCGCCCAGGGAAGAACGGACTACAACATCCCCATGCTGGGATACCGCAGCGCCCTCTTTATCCTGGTGGTGGTCTTCACCACCGTATTCACGGCGCCAGCCCTCACGGGACTCCTCTTTGAGGACTTCCGAATTCCCGCCAGCCTCCTTTCCGGCCTCCTGGTGGGTTATGCCATCGCCTTTGCCCAGTACTACATCGAGCGGAAGAAGAAGGCGGACCGGAAGTTCCATGTTCTGGCCCTCGTTCTTGCCCTCTTCATGACCGGGCTGTTCTTTTTCCTCTATACCATGGGCGTTCTTTTTTAACTAAAATAAAAATACAATATTGAAATGAAATTTCTAAAATAATATTGCAAAAGTAAGCGTTTACCCCTATAATCAAATTATCGAAGGAGAAAGGAGAAAACCATGAAAGTATTATTCGTTTGTTCTCTCGGCATGTCCAGTCAGATTGCCGTTGACGCCCTTCTCAAAGAAGCCAAGAAGAATGGGGTGGCCATGGAAGTCCATGCGGTCAGCACCCAGGAATTCGAAACTGCCGTGACCGAAGGATGGGACGTGGCCATGGTGGCCCCGCAGATCCGTCACCGGTTCAGCTATCTGGAACAGTTTGCCAAGGATGCCGGCGTACCCTGCGCCCTCATCGAACCCATGGGTTACAGCCCCCTGGGCGGACCCCGTCTACTCAAGCAAGTCTTGGGTCTCAAAAAATAGCTAAATCAATCAACACATAAAGGAGACGACTATGTTCGAGAAAATTTCCCAATTCATGGACGAAAAGCTCTCTACCCCCATGGCGAAGCTCGCTGAGCAGAGACATCTGAGAGCCATTCGTGACGGTATCATTGCAACTCTTCCCCTCATCATCGTAAGCTCCATGTTCATGGTAATTGCGTTCCTTCCGAACCAGCTGCCAAAGGAATGGGCACTCACCCAGTTCATCGCCAAGAATCAGTTCAAGATTCTTCTCCCTTACAGAATGTCCATGTACATCATGACCCTGTATGCGGTGTTCGGCATCGGTTACTCTTTAGCCCGTTCCTATAAGCTGGACGGACTTTCCGGCGGTATCATGGCTGAGCTGGCGTACCTCCTCACCATCATCCCCAAGTCCATCCCTGCAGCCACCGCTGCGGTGAAGACCCTGGCCGAAACCAATCCGGATCTGGCCGGATGGATGAAGAGCGTTCCTTCAGGATTCCACATCCCCATGGGTCAGCTGGGCTCTGCGGGCATGTTCATCGGAATTCTCGCGGCGATCTTCGCTGTGGAAGTTTACCGTTTCACCGAAACCAAGAACTTCAAGATCTCCATGCCTCCCCAGGTTCCGGCATCCGTTGCCCGTTCCTTTGAGGCCCTGACCCCCACTGCCATTATTCTCTTCGTGGTCTCCGCCATCACCATGTGGGCTGGCGTCGATGTCCATGGCATCATGAACAAGCTGGTGGCCCCTCTGGTCACCGCCACCGATACTCTGCCTTCTGTCCTTCTCATCATCTTCCTGGGCATGTTCTTCTGGACCTTCGGTATTCACGGCTGGTCCATTGTGGGAACCATCGCCAGACCGCTGTGGCTGACCCTTCTGGAAACCAACACTGCCGCTTACGCTGCAGGAGAAGCTATTCCCCACATCGGAGCAGAGCCCTTCTACCAGTGGTTCATCATGATCGGCGGATCCGGTACGACCATCGGTCTGGCCATCCTCTTCCTGGTGAAGTCCAAGTCTGCCTATGGCAAGGCTTTAGGAAAGACCGCGTTCATTCCGGCCATCTTCAACATCAATGAGCCCATGATCTTCGGTGCTCCCATCGTCCTGAACCCCATCCTGATGATTCCGTTCATCATCACCCCGATGATCTCCGCCACCATCGCCTGGATTGCCACAAGCCTTGGCCTGGTCGGACGTGTGGTTGCCCTGGCACCCTGGACGCTGCCTGGACCCATCGGCGCATACCTGGCCACCGGTGGAGACTGGAGAGGCGCTGCACTCAGCGTCATCCTCATCGCTTTATCCGTAGCCATCTACCTGCCCTTCTTCACCATCTATGACAACAAGCTGAAGGCTGAAGAGTCTGAAGAAGTGAAGAACGAAATCGCATAAATTCTAGACACAGGGGGTTCTACAGGATTGTAGAGCCCTTCTTTCTTAGACAAATCGGTGGTTTCCAAAGGTTTTGACTGAAGGAAACCTTGGGAGGGAAAATATGAAGAAGTTAAAGATCGTCACCATCGGCGGAGGCTCCAGCTACACCCCGGAGCTGGTGGAAGGGTTCATCAAACGTTACGCGGAACTTCCCGTCACGGAGCTCTGGCTTGTGGACATTGAAGAGGGGAGAGAAAAGCTGGACATCGTGGGTCGCCTGGCCCAGCGCATGGTGGAAGCGGCGGGGCTTCCCTTAAAGGTCATTCTTTCCCTGGATCGGAAGGAAGCCCTCAAGGATGCGGACTTTGTCACCACCCAACTTCGGGTGGGACAGCTCAGCGCCCGGATCCTCGATGAGCGGATCCCCCTGACCCACGGCATCCTGGGGCAGGAAACCAATGGGGCCGGGGGAATGTTCAAGGCGCTGCGCACCATTCCTGTTATAATGGAGATCGTGGAGGACATGAAGGTCCTCTGTCCCGATGCCTGGCTCATCAACTTCACCAACCCCGCAGGAATGGTGACAGAAGCGGTGCAGCGCTACGGAAACTTCTCCAAGGTGGTGGGGCTCTGCAACGTTCCTGTAGGGATGAAGAAGAGCATGGCCAAGCAGCTAAAAGCCCAGGAAGAGGACATTGCCATGGAGATTGTGGGGTTAAACCACCACTTCTTTATGACCGATGTCTTCGAAAAAGGCCAAAGCCGCATGAAGGAGATCCTGGAAGGCTACGAGAAGCTGACGCCGGAAGATGAGGTGAGCATGAAGAACATCATGACCATCCCCTGGACCAAAGAACTCGTCCGGGCCTTAGCGGCCATCCCCTGTCCCTATCTTTCCTACTACTTCTACCCCCAGGAACAGCTTCAGCATCAGCTGGAACTCTTTGCCACCCATAGCGTCCGGGCGGAGTTTGTGAAGGGCGTGGAGGATGAACTCTTTGCCCTCTATGCCCAGGAAGAACTCCATGAAAAGCCCAAGCAGCTGGAGCAGCGAGGCGGGGCCCATTACAGCGATGCGGCCTGCAGTCTCATCACCTCCATCTACAACGACAAGGGTGATATTCAGTATGTCAATACGAGGAACGCGGGAGCCCTCACGGACTTCCCCGAGGATACCATCATCGAGGTGGCGGCGAAGATCACGAAAGACGGTCCCGTGCCCATCCCCGTGGGCGCCATTCCTGAGGCGTTAAAGGGAACCATCCATACGATCAAGAGCTTTGAGCGCATGACGGTGGAAGCCGCCGTCACGGGAAACCGGGACTTGGCCATCGCAGCCCTGACCCTGAACCCCCTGGTTCCTTCGGGCGCTCTGGCGGTCCAGGTTTTTGATGAACTCTACGAGGCTCATAAGGCCTATCTGCCCCAGTTTAAAGGAGAGAGCCATGCGTAAATTAGGATTATCCATCTACCCTGAAAAATCCACCAAAGAAGAGATTGTCACCTACCTGGAAAAGGCCGCAAAGTACGGCTTCAGCCGAATTTTCTCCTGCCTCCTGTCCGTGACCAAGGCTCCGGAGGAGATCAAGGCCGAATTCCTGGAGGTGAACCGTGCTGCCCATGCCCTGGGCTACGAGGTCATCGTGGACGTTTCTCCCCGGGTGTTCAAGGAACTGGGGATCAGCTATCAGGACCTGAGCTTCTTCCATGACATCGAAGCCGATGGCATTCGCCTCGATCAGGGCTTCACGGGCCTGGAGGAGTCCCTCATGACCTTCAATCCCTACAACCTGAAGATCGAGATCAACATGAGCCAGAATACCCATACCATCGATACCATCATGGATTATGAGCCCAATCGCTACAATGTGATTGGCTGTCACAATTTCTATCCCCATATCTATTCCGGACTCGCCTTGGACCATTTTCAGAAGTGTACGGAACGTTTCCGTAAATATGGACTGCGCACTGCAGCTTTCGTCACTTCCCAGGTGGAAGGCTCCTTTGGTCCCTGGCCCGTGACAGATGGGCTGCCCACTTTAGAAATGCACCGGGATAAGACCTTGGCGGCTCAGATGAAGCACCTCATCGCCCTGGGCGGCATTGATGATCTTATCATTTCCAACTGCTATCCCAGCGATGAAGAGCTGGAAGCCGTGGGGAAGATGCGGCTGGATATGGTAACCTTAAACGTGACCCTTCGGGAGGATATTCCGGAGATCATGCGTAAAATCGTTCTGGAGGAGATGCACTTCCACCGGGGTGATGTCTCCGGAAACTACATCCGCTCCACCCAGAGCCGGGTAAAGTTCAAGGGTCAGGAGTTCCCTCTGTTCCATGCCCCGGAGATCCTAAAGCGAGGCGATGTCATCGTGGAATCCAGCCTCTACGGCCATTATGCCGGGGAGCTCCAGATCGCCATGACGGACATGAAAAACTCAGGCAAGAGCAATGTGGTGGGCCGGGTGGCCGAGGAGGAGATCTTCCTTCTGGATGCCTTAAAGCCCTGGCAGAAGTTCAATTTCAGCGAAAAGTAGGGATGAAGATGTACATCATCGGTGTGGATGCCGGAGGGACTAAAACCCTCCTGGCCCTCTATGATCAAGACGGGAACAAACTGAATGAAACGGTGATGGAAAGCTGCCACTACATGCGGGTGGGGGCCAGCGGCATGGGGAGGATCCTGAAGGAAGGGGTGAACACCCTTTGCCAGAAGCAGGGGATCAGCCCCCGGGACATCGTCCTGTCCTTAGGCCTCGCCGGCTACGGCCGGGAGGAGAAGGTGAGACGGATGCTGGAGGAAGCCCTGAAGGCAGCTTTTCCCGAGACGAAGCTCATCCTCCACAATGATGTGGAGACAGCCCTGGAAGGAGCCTTCCTGGGCGGAGACGGGCTCATGCTCATCGCGGGAACCGGCTCCATCGCCTTTCTAAAGCAGGGGGATGAGGTGAAGCGATGCGGCGGCTGGGGTTATGCCTTTGGCGACGAGGGCAGCGCCTACTGGATTGCGAAAAAGCTTCTGGAAGTCTTCGCCAAGGAAGATGACGGACGGCTGGAAAAAACGGCGCTCCACGGTCTGCTCCTGGAACGGCTGAACCTTTCCCAGGGAGCCGATCTCATTACCTATGTGATGAAGGATATGCAAAATGACCGAAACCAGGTGGCAAGGCTGGCCGTCCTGGCGGGAGAAGCGGCCGCTTTAGGGGATCCGATGGCCCTACTCATCTATGAGGAAGCTGCGAAGGAGCTGGCGGCATTAGCCAACACGTTGGTGAAGGGGATCGAGAAACCGGTGCCCCTGGCCGTCTATGGCGGGGTCTTCCAGGCGGGACACTGGATCCTCAAACCGTTGAAGGCTCATTTAGCCGAAAATCTTCAACTGGTGGAGCCAAAGGCTCCACCGGAGTACGGAGCCTATCTATTTTCAAAGAAAGGCTAACCGCAAGAAAAGAATGATGTAGAGAGTGAAATGCTCCCGGGATGAGCGATGGTGAATAAATCACTGTCCAGCATCCTGGGTGCATTTTTTATCCCTGCGGCCAAAGGAAACCCATAGTATTTCTGGGCATACTTCAGGCCGCCAGGAACAGAAGAGAAGTGAAGTTGTCATCGATCTGCATAGGCCAATTAGGAATTCTGTGTACAGAGAAAGAAGCTGAGGAGGCGATGAAACCACTGAGAGGTAGGAACATTCGGGGAAAAACAGTAGAAGTATCAAGGAGCAGGAAGAAGAAGGGGGAATTACGAAGGGAAATGTGTTAAGATATTGCATAGAGAAATTATCATATTTTGGAGAAACTGATGATGAAGAATTATTCCCAGATAAGCACAATACTATATCGAGTGGTGAAAGTCCTTTTCTTCGCCATCTTTTTGTTTGTTACGGAACTCCTCTTTTTCGCCCATCCTTGGCTGAACTATGTGGTGAAGAAGACCTTCCTGCTGCCCAATGTGGTCCTTTTGCCCCTGACGCTCCTCCTCTTTTACGGTGTTTACCGGCTGAGTCTGGTTCTTCGGAGAAAGAACTGGAAAATCTGGGGGATGAATCCAGACCACGTCGTTCTGGTAGGAAGTGTCGTGCTCCTTTTCGTGCAGCTCTTTATTAGCTACCACATTTACTTTGCCACGGGCTGGGATGCGGGTGGCTATGTCCTGCCCACCGCCCGGATGATTGCCTCGGGGGAGTCTGTGGCATCCATGAACTTCTACTTTGCCCGATATCCCAACAATATCCTCATGGTCTGGCTCTTTTCCCTGATCATGAGACTGAAGGATATCATCCCCTGGCTGGCCCGATTCAATGATCTGTCCCTGATCATTGTCCTCAACTGCCTCATTTCATCCCTGACGGGATTCCTCACCTATAAGGCCGTGAAGAAGCTTCTCGGCAGTTCCTGGGCGGTGTTTTCCTGGGGGATCTATGTGCTCTTGGTGGGACTTTCCCCATGGTTTGTCATTACCTATTCCGATTCCCTGGCACTGTTCCTTCCCGTTTTGATTTTCCTCGTCTATACCCAGGAGTGGCATGAGAAATGGGCAGCACTAAAGTGGCTTCTCATCGGACTTCTGAGCTTTTTAGGCTACTACATCCGTCCCCAGACCCTTATTATGCTCATTGCCATCCTCATCATCGAAGGGTGGAAGATGCTCTTTGATTCGGGAAAAGAGAAACGAAAGTTTCTGATCAAGCTGGGCGCGGTGATCCTGGCCTTCCTGCTGGCGAAGGGTGCAAACCAGGCAGTTCTTGGTCGTACAGGACTGATCATGAACGAGGATGAAGTATTTGGCTGGTCGCACTTTGCCATGATGGGCCTTAATGAAGACCGGGATGGGGTGTACAGCGACGAAGACGTACAGTTCTCCCAGAGTTTTAAGACCAAAGAAGAGCGTCAGGCAGCAAACCTAGAGGAGATCAAGGCTCGACTGAAGGAGATGGGGCCAGGAAGATACCTCCTGTTCCTCGCCCGAAAGACATTAGTAAATTACGGCGATGGCACCTTTGCCTGGGGCGTGGAAGGAAACTTCTTCTGGGAGATCTTCGAAAATGAGGATCCCCACATTTCCCCCTGGCTAAGAAGCTACTTCTACACCGATGGGGAAAACTATGGCATCACCTCCACGGTGCAAAATGGACTGTGGGTGACCCTGATCTTCAGCATGCTGGGGCTGGTGTTCCTGGATCCCAAGAAGATTGATTCGAACATCTATGTCCTTATGCTGGCTCTCATCGGACTGACGCTCTTTGAAACCATCTTTGAATCCCGGGCCCGGTATCTCTTCATCTATGCCCCCATCTACATCACTTTGGGGACCATGGGGCTGAAGATGCTTTGGGCAAAGTTTCCCAAACTCCATAAATCCGGCGAGGGACAGTTACCGGGAACCTCAGACAAAGATGTTTCCGAGGGGAAAGAAAAGTAATCCAAGAATCAAAAGAGCTGAGTCAGGGGGACTCAGCCTAGAAAAATATAGAATAAGCAGGAATGTTACAGGAGGAGACAATGAAAAAGATTTGGTTAGTGATCCCGTGTTATAACGAAGAAGAAGTCTTGGGGGAAACTTCCAGGCAGCTAAAGGAAATCATGAATGGTATGATTCAGAAAGGGAAGATCTCCGAGGAATGCCGAATTGTTTTCGTCAATGACGGATCCAAGGACAAAACCTGGTCCATCATCCAGAAGCTCCACGAAGAGGATCAGCTCTTTGCGGGGATCAACCTCAGCAAGAACCGGGGACATCAGAATGCGCTGCTGGCAGGACTTCTCACGACGAAGGATTATGCCGATGCCGTCATCTCCCTGGATGCGGACCTTCAGGATGATGTGGGTGTCATCGAGAAGTTCATCGATGAATTCCAGAATGGCTACGATGTAGTCTATGGCGTTCGCAGCTCCCGAAAGACGGACACCTTCTTCAAGCGCTTCACGGCAGAGAGCTACTACAAGCTCATGAAGGCCCTGGGCGTTAACATCGTCTTCAATCATGCGGATTATCGCCTCATGAGCAAAAGAGCGTTGGATGGCCTGGAGGAATTTGAGGAACGAAACCTGTTCCTTCGGGGCATTATTCCCCTCATCGGCTATCCTTCCACCACGGTGGAGTATGAGCGCCATGAGCGCTTTGCGGGGGAATCCAAGTACCCTTTGAAGAAGATGTTGAAGTTTGCCTTTGATGGCATTACTTCCTTCAGCATCAAGCCCATCCGGATGATTCTAAATCTGGGCGTTATCATGTTCCTCGTCAGCATCGCCATGATGATCTGGTCCCTGGTGGACAAGGCCAGCGGAAACACGGTGGCGGGTTGGACCTCCCTCATGGTCTCCATCTGGATGATCGGCGGGCTGCAGCTCATCAGCATTGGTTTCGTGGGTGAGTACATCGGAAAGATCTACGAGGAAACGAAAAAACGTCCGCGCTTCATCGT
Source organism: Proteiniclasticum sediminis (assembly GCF_018128025.1). Classification (GTDB taxonomy): domain Bacteria; phylum Bacillota; class Clostridia; order Clostridiales; family Clostridiaceae; genus Proteiniclasticum; species Proteiniclasticum sediminis. The sequence goes on from NZ_JAGSCS010000002.1 coordinate 52,689, forward strand.
GGAATCCTTCCTGAGGAAGTGATCGGTTGATGAAGAAGAACGAGAAACTCATTGATATTAAAACCTTCAAGTTCATTTTGGTGGGTCTGGTGAACACCTTAGTGGGATCCGGCATCATGTTTACCCTATACAATGTCTTCCACGTGAGTTACTGGCTGTCTTCGGCCAGCAACTACGTTGTCGGAAGTTTGGTTAGTTATCTCCTCAACAAGACCTGGACCTTCCAGAATCAGGAGAAGGCGAAGACCACTCTTCCCCGATTCATCGTGAACATCGTCATCTGCTATATCCTTGCCTATGGTATCGCGAAACCTTTTGTGGGCTTCATTCTCAGCGGACAGAGCACGAAACTCCAGGACAATCTCTCCATGGGCGTGGGTCTCGTGCTCTTCACCGGATTCAACTATCTGGGACAGCGTTACTTCGTGTTCCGAGAGAAGGCTTCGAAAGAGCAGGAGACAAAGTAACTCCTGGCTCGCCAGTCGATTTAGGCTGGTGAATACAAGAATCAAAAAATCATTACATTAACGGCAATCCTGAAGAGACAAGGCTCTTCTCAGGATTGCCGTTTTATTGTCAAGAGGATCTTAAGGAGAAAGGCAACAGGGATTGGGAACAAAGTTCCTACTTCACGAAAGGGTGGTGAAATCACCTTTATTTCGAAACATGTATATTGATGTAGTTATACTATTAAACGTAATGAAATAACTTGAGTAACCAAATTTAATTCTGTATCTTCTTCTCAATAGCTTTAATCTATAGAAAAAATCCGCTATAATTAGAGTAGTTTGAATTATGAAACAAATTGACGCTGAACGTCTAATAGGGCTAAGCAACGCGTTTAGTGAAATGTACAACGGAAACAAGGAGCGTGAACGATCGGGAAAAGATGTAGTGGAGGCTTTCTTATGGAGAGCCCGTTGAGTTGGGGGTTGCATCTGTATTAGTTCTTTGGGGGTAGAAATGAAAAGAAGATCCAATAGTTTTCGCAATTTTGTCGTCGTTTGTATGATCCTCGCGTTTTCGCTCACCGGCACATCATTTTCGGTTTTGGCAAAACCTAGGGGAAATCTTGTACCTGTGGAAGAAAAGAGCCAGGAATCTGTCCATGAGATTATGGGAAATGTAGCAAATGATCCGGTATCGGTTCCGAAGCTAACCCGGGGGATCTCCATTTCCACATTGGATGAAGTGTACAGCGGTGAAAATACCGTATATGTTACGGAGACAGAACCCAATGATTACTTGTATGAAGCAGACTTTGTGACAAATGATCTGACGAGCAGTACGGACTATATGCTGATGGGGCTGATCGATTATACCTATGATGGGGATCTGTACCGGTTTACCCTTAACAAGACAGGGGATGTGACGGTTGTCGGAGCGTGGATGGGGGACTACCAGAACTTAAATTGGGAAGATGATCTCCTCATGGGAATTTTTGATGCCTATGAGAATGTAGTGGCGACCTCTTTCTTAGTTGAGGATGAAGTAGGGGCGACCTTCCAGTATTTATCGGTAACCTTAACACCAGGCACCTATTATGTGGCTGTTATCGAGAATTCGATTTATACAGACCTTTATACGGGAGAAATGTATGCCGCTCTTCTTACGTTTGAGAACCAGTTCGTTCCGGTGTCCGGAATTTCCGTTACGCCAAATCAGATGACCATAAGCGGTCTTGGAGCAATGGAGCAGATTACGGCAAATGTGATGCCCAGTGATGCGACGAACAAGTCTGTTTCCTGGTCATCCAGCAACACTTCAGTGGCTACCGTTGATGGGTTTGGAAATGTCATTTCGAAGGGATATGGCGAAACCACTATTACAGCATATTCTCAGGACGGATGGTATCAAGCCAGTTGCACAGTCAATGTTGTTCCTCAACGCGATTTTTCTGGAATCTACACCATCAAGTCGAAGAATAGTGGAATGGTCATGGATGTATTTGGCGGTGGAACTACAGAAGGCACGAACATCATCCAATACAGCTTCCATGGCATGGAGAACCAGCAGTGGAAGTTTGAGTCCCTGAACAATGGCTACTACAAGATTACCTCAGTTCTCAATCCCGAGTACTCCATCGATGTCTATGGCGGGGGAGACACCATGGGAAACCGCGTGATCCAGTATCACTATCATGGCGGCACCAACCAGCAGTGGAAGATTCTGGAGAATGCCGATGGCTCCGTCTCCCTCATGTCCAGGCTGGCTGAGGAGAATGGAACACGCTATCTTCTCGACGTTTATGATGGGGGAAGGACTGAAGGGGTTAATGTAATTCAATGGCCCAAGAATGGCGGAGACAACCAGAAATGGTTCCTGCAGTCGGTGGCTTCTCATACTGTAGCTTTTAACAGCAATGGCGGAACGGAAGTAGCATCCTACTCTGGAACTGAAAGGGCTCTGGTCAAGGAGCCAGCAGCGTCTGTGCTGGAAGGCAAAGTCTTTGGAGGCTGGTACAAGGATGAAGCCCTGACCCTTCGCTGGAACTTTGCTTCTGACCGGATCCCCACGACGGACATCACCCTCTATGCCAAGTGGATGAAGGACTACAGCGGAACCTACATCATTCGCTCCAAGAACAGCAACCTGGTCATGGATGTCTATGGTGGAGGAACCACGGAAGGCACCAACATCATCCAGTACAGCTACCATGGCATGACCAACCAGCAGTGGAAGTTTGAATCCCTAAACAACGGATACTACAAGATTACGTCCGTGCTCAATCCGGAGTACTCCATCGATGTCTACGGCGGAGGAACCACCATGGGCAACCGGGTGATCCAGTATCACTACCATGGGGGCATCAACCAGCAGTGGAAGATCCTCGAAAATGCTGATGGCAGTATCTCCTTAATGTCTCGTCTTGCCGAAGAGAGCAAAACCGGGTATCTCCTGGATGTCTATGGCGGCGGAAAGACCGAAGGGGTCAATGTGATTCAATGGGTCAGCAACAATGGAGACAACCAGAAATGGTATCTGGAAATCGTAAACTGATACATGATAGCTGATTTGCTAATTTAGCTAGAACAAACGTAGAAATTAATACGGATATTTCTACGTTTGTTTCTTCTTTTCGGTTCTCCGCCAATGCGAATATTCCATATCATTATGGGCAAAGATCCGATCCCTGTGGAAGAGCAGAAAGAAGAATAGAGATATTTCTGATGAGAGTGATCGAAAGCAATAACGTGGGATTAATTAAATGAGTAATTGGGATTAGGAGAAATGATGAGAAATAAATTAGTAGCAATTGCAATTCTTGTATGCATGATTTTAAACATAACGATAGCGTCAGCGAAATCAGCAGTGGTGTTAGCTGAAAGTATTGGTTTGACCACAGGAATATGTGGGGATAACTTAACGTGGTCATTGGATGCAAATGGAGTACTTGTTATAAGTGGGTCTGGGAGCATGTTCAATTACAGTAATGAGGTATCTCCATTTTATGATCTTAGAGATTCAGTTCGAGAAGTTATTATTGATAATGGGGTAACCAGTGTTGGCGATCAAGCATTCAAGGAGTGTACTAGTATTACCAGTGTTTTTTTACCCTTAAGTGTAATAACAATCGGAAATGGTGCCTTTTGGAAGTGCACAAATCTTGTTAATATCGAGATTCCCAGTGGGTTAACTACAATAGGATTTTTCGCCTTTCGGGAATGCAAAAGTTTGAAGGATATACAGTTATCTGACAGTATTGTAAACTTTGGGACTAGTATTTTTTATGATTGCACAAATCTAAAGAATGTAATTCTACCGTCTAATATTTCTGCCATTCCGGCATACACTTTTGCCTTTTGCAGTAGCTTATTGAGTATTGATTTGCCAGATGGGTTATTAAGCATCGGAAAGTACGCATTTATCAGCTGTCTTAGTCTATCGAGGGTCGATTTACCAGAAAGTATAACCACGATTGACGCAAATGCATTCGATAGTTGCATAAGCTTAACAAACATATTATTGCCAGAAGGTTTGGTTAACTTAGGAGAATCGGCTTTTAGTAGTTGCCGAAGTATTACGAGTATCAATTTACCAGATAGTATAACAAGAATTCGATACGCCACATTTAATGATTGCAGCAGTTTGGTTGAAATCATTTTACCGGAGAGTATACTTCAAATTGAGAACCAAGCCTTTTCCAATTGCTTAAATTTGAGAAGTATCAATATACCAAGTAAAGTATCATCCTTAGGATATATGGTTTTTTCTGATTGTCGAAGTTTAAAAAGTATTTCACTATCCGATAGAATCACTACTATTGACTCTTCATCTTTCAATGGGTGTGATCGAAGTTTATTGACTTTTAATGTTATGCCTGATTCTATTGCCTACAATTTTGCTGTGCAGAATGGGTTTATGTACTCCTTTTTAGTCGATCCAAGTACTGGATATTTCTCAGCTCCATACGTAAGCTTTCATGACAAAATCGTATACATTAAACAGTATGATATTTTAAATCTTAGATATTTTCTCAATGTATCTAAAGATATCAGTTTCGGAAATATAACACTATCAGCTTCTGACAATTCTGTTGCAATGATTGCGGATGGAATGCTTGCAGGGATAGGTGAAGGAAGTTGTGTGGTGAATGCCACATATGGAGGATTAACATCTTCTTTTACGATCTATGTATCTGTATCGAATGATGTAACTAAGGCGTCAGGAATCAGCATTTCAGAGAGCAATTTGGAGATGAACAAAGGAATTAGTGGTGTCATTCCATTTGAAATAACACCGATAACAACCACTGAACGCAAGATTGTTTGGACATCTTCAAATTCTGCTGTAGCTGAAATTAGTAATGGTGTCGTTACGGCAATATCGCCAGGGACGGCGACAATTACAGGAACGATCAATGGATTTAGTGATAGTCTGCTCGTTTCGGTTAAGGCACCGCTACTTGCGATTAGCGCAGATGATATCATGATTAATAAAAATGAAACTTCAAAAATTCAACTATTTTACTATCCTTATGATGCCACCGATTTGAAAACTACGACATATTTGTCTAGTAATAGCAACATAGCTACGGTTAATGAAAATGGTTATGTTACTGGAATTTCTCCCGGGGAAACAACAGTGACAGTATCAAACGGAAACACGAAGAAGGACGTCAAGATAAAAGTAACATCAGTATTAGAAAGTATTACCCTAAATAAAACAACAATAAGCGGTTCGAAAAATGCGAGTGAACTATTAGTTGTTAATTTTAGTCCACTCGATACAACTGATGATAAGACCATCACATGGAGTTCGAGTAATCCAGCTATTGCTTCAGTTGATAACAACGGCCTTGTATCCTTTGTATCGAAGGGAATAGCGACGATAACCGCAACAGTTGGAAACTATGCCGCAAAATGTACGGTAATTGTTACTGAAATTCCCTTAAGGTCTATTTCACTAAATTATTCATTACTTGATTTGGTTTATGGTGAAAGTGTTGATTTAAACGTAATTTTTGATCCTTTTAATACCACTGAAAGTAAGAGTATTGTATGGACGACAAGTGATGAGACAGTGGCAAAAGTCGATTCTGAGGGAATGGTTATGGGGATGAGTAGCGGAACTGCGACGATTCGTGCTACTACATCTGATGGGGCGAAAAATGCAACTTGTGTAGTGACAGTTATTGTACCCATCACTGGGGTTGAACTTGATAAAAGTGAACTGCTCTTTACAGAATTTAATCAATCATATCCATTAGCTGCTAAAATTCTTCCAATACATGCACCTGCTCAGGACCTGATCTGGACATCCAGCAGTGAGTCTGTAGCTACCGTGAGTGTAGACGGTGTCGTAACAGCCGTGGGAAATGGAGCAGCTATGATTGTTGTCACCACAGCAGATGGACAAAAGAATACAGCCTGCAAGGTTACCGTGGCTGTTCCGGTGAAAGCAATAACTTTGGATAAGACTGAATTGTTTTTCTCTGAGTTTAATCAGACAAGTATGCTGATACCAACAATAATGCCGATAAATGCAGCGAATATGAACCTGACTTGGACTTCCAGTGATGAGACGGTGGCGTCGGTAAATGACTTTGGAACTGTTACAGCTTTGGGAAATGGTACTACAGTGATCACTGTCTCAACTGAGGATGGTAATTTTAGTGCATCCTGTGTAGTAACCGTTACTGTAACCGTCATTGGAGTTTCTTTGGATAAGAGTGAATTATTTTTTTCGGATTTTCAACAGACCAGCCAGTTGGTTGCCTCAATTTTACCTTCTAATGCAGCAAATCAGAATTTAATTTGGGTATCTAGCGATGAGACGGTGGCAACCGTGAGTAACGACGGAAGAGTTACTTCTGAAGGAAATGGATTGACAGTGATCACTGTCACCACGGAAGATGGTGAAAAGAGTGCATCTTGTTATGTCCGTGTTGCGGTCCCAGTGACTGGAGTGGTCTTAGATAAGTATAGTTTGGATTTCGCAGAATCAATGCAGATGATTCAGCTGATGGCAACCATTATGCCCTCAAATGCAGCTAACCAGAATCTGGTTTGGTCATCCAATGATGAGCGGGTAGCTACGGTAGATGCATTTGGCAAGGTTACAGCCATAAACAATGGAACTGCACGTATCAGTGCCACGACAGAAGATGGGCAGAAGGTTGCAACTTGTACTGTCACCGTAGCTATAAGGCTAAAGGGAATCACCCTTGATCAGAGTGAAATTCATTTTAATGATTTAAGTCAATTCCGGAGGCTGATCGCATATATTGAGCCATCCAATGCATTGAACCAGAAAATTACGTGGACATCCAGTAATGAGTTAGTAGCAAAAGTGAGTTATGATGGAGTAGTTACATCTATTGGGATTGGAACTGCAATAATAACTGCAACATCAGATGAAGGGCAGTTTGCAGCATCCTGCACTGTCATTGTGGCAATACCTGTAGATGGAGTTATTTTAGATAAGAATGAGTTGCTTTTTACAAAGTTAAGTCAAAGCTATCAATTCTTAGCTAAAGTTTTACCATCCAATGCTGGCAATCAAAATGTATCATGGACTTCCAGCAATGAGTCTGTGGCAACAGTCAGTAAGGATGGACTAGTTACAGCCGTGGCCAATGGAACAACTATAATTACCGTGACTACGGAAGAAGGGAAGAAAAGTGCAACATGCTTAGTTACTGTGGCTTTACCGGTAACCGGAGTCGCTTTGGATAAAACCGAAATTTACTTTACTGAGTTGAAACAAACAAGTATGTTAAAGGCTACAGTATTTCCGGGCAATGCAGCCAATCAAGATTTGATTTGGATGTCCAGTGATGAGGCTGTAGCTCTGGTCAATCAGTATGGAACCGTAACTGCAGTAGATAATGGAACAGCAGTAATTACGGTAACAACAGTAGATGGTAATTATCGTGCATCTGCTACAGTCAATGTGGCAATGGCGGTTACTGATGTCAGATTGGATAAGCAAGAGCTTTATTTCTGGGCAATTAACCAAACCGACTACTTGAGCGCTTCTATTTTGCCCAATAATGCAGTCAATCAGAAAGTCACCTGGACATCCAGCAATGAGTCTGTGGCGATCGTAAGCGCAGATGGCAAAGTCACTGCCGTTGGGAACGGAACGGCAGTGGTTTTCGTGACAACAGAAGATGGGCAAAAGAGCGCAGCTTGCTTAGTTACTGTGGTAGTGCCAGTTACCGGAGTTTCATTGGACAAGAAAGAGCTTAACTTTACTAAAATTTCTCAATCAGACATATTGGTTGCAACTATTGTGCCCTTTAATGCAGCGAATCAAAAACTTATATGGAGTTCACTTGATGAAGCTGTGGCCACGGTAAGCATTGATGGTACAGTCACCGCAATAGGAAATGGGTCTACGTATATTATGGTTTCTACTGAAGATGGTGATTGGAGAGCATTTTGTTTAGTTACGGTGGCAGTTTCAGTTTCCGATGTTATTTTAGACAAGACGATCATTAAATTTACAGAGTTTAATCAGACAAATAGGTTACTCGCGACTGTAATACCCTTCAATTCGGCCAATCAGAATGTATGCTGGACTTCCAGCGATGAGTCTGTTGCAACGGTAAATCAGTTCGGAACCGTTACGGCGATGACTAATGGAACAGCAACGATCACCGTTTCCACGGAGGAAGGTAATTTTACAGCATCTTGTATCGTTACCGTGGCGGTACCTGTTACCAGCGTCACTCTGGATAGGAACGAACTGTACTTCACGGAGCTTAATCAAGTGAGTGAATTAGAAGCAACGATTCTACCTTTAAATGCGGCTAATCAGAATATCATCTGGACGTCCAGTGATGAGTCTGTCGCTTTAGTCAATTCTGATGGAGTTGTTACTTCGGTAGGAAACGGGACAGCGACGATTATGGCAACCACAGCAGAGGGCCAAAAAAGTGCTGCCTGCAAGGTCACAGTTGCTGTGCCGGTGACAGGAATCATGCTTGGTCAGAGCGAGCTTCATTTAACGGCATATAATCAAACAAGTCAACTGATTGCAACAATATTGCCATCAAATGCAGCCAATCAGACACTGATTTGGACAACCGATAACGCATCTATTGCAACGGTAAGTTCAGATGGCGTAGTTACAGCAGTAGGGAATGGGATAGCCTCGATCTCCGCAACCACAGTCGATGGGAGCAAAACTGCAACGTGTATAGTAACTGTGAAGGTCCCCGTAACAGGGGTAATCCTGGACAAAAGTGAACTTAATTTCACTACCCTTACACAAACAATGAAGTTAGTTGCTATCGTTATCCCAGGAAATGCAGCGAATCAACAGGTCATCTGGACTTCCAGCGATGAGGATGTAGCTACGGTCAAAGCGGATGGAACAGTCACTGCAATAGGCAATGGAGTAGCGATTATTAAAGTTACGACGGCCGATGGAGAGAGGAGTGCCACTTGCGCAGTTACCGTGGCAGTCTCGGTGACGGGGATTGCTCTGAATAAGGGTGAACTTAAATTTACGAAAATTGGACAAGTCGAGCGTTTACAGGCCACCATCACTCCATGGAATGCATTAAATCAGAAGATGGTTTGGACTTCTAGCGATGAGAATGTGGCAACGGTAAGTTCTGATGGGTTGGTTACTGCAGTAGGAAATGGCTCAGCGAAGATCACTGTAAATACGGCAGATGGAAGTTTTACAGATGTGACAGACGTCAATGTTCAAGACTACAGTGGTATCTATACGATTAACTCCAAAAACAGTGGATTAGTCATGGATGTGTATGATGGTGGGACAAAAGAAGGAACGAACATTATTCAGTACAGCTACCACGGTATGGAGAACCAGCAGTGGAGGTTTGATTCCCTGGGTAATGGCTACTACAAGATTACCTCAGTTCTCAACCCCGAGTACTCCATTGATGTCTTTGGCGGGGGAGACACCATGGGGAACCGCGTGATCCAATACCACTATCATGGGGGCACAAACCAGCAGTGGAAGATTCTCAAGAATGCTGATGGTTCCATCTCATTGATGTCCAGACTCGCAGAAGAAAATGGAACCAACTTTGTGTTGGATGTCTTCGGAGGAGGAAAAACGGAAGGGGTAAATGTCATCCAGTGGGCTCTCAATGGCGGAGACAACCAGAAGTGGTTCCTGCAGCCCGTGGCTTCTCACACAGTGAACTTTAACAGCAATGGCGGAACGGAAGTAACATCTGTCTCTGGAACCGAAAGATCATTAATCACTGAGCCTGCAGCTCCGGTAACAGAAGGCATGGTCTTTGACGGCTGGTACAAGGATGAAGCCCTGACGCTTCGCTGGAACTTTGCTTCTGACCGGATCCCCACGACGGACATCACCCTCTATGCCAAGTGGGTGAAGGACTACAGTGGAACCTACATCATCCGCTCCAAGAACAGCAACCTGGTCATGGACGTCTATGGTGGAGGCACCACCGAAGGCACGAACATCATCCAGTACAGCTACCATGGCATGACCAACCAACAGTGGAAGTTTGAATCCCTGAACAACGGATACTACAAAATAACTTCCGTGCTCAATCCGGAGTACTCCATCGATGTCTACGGCGGAGGAACCACCATGGGCAACCGGGTCATTCAGTATCATTACCATGGGGGCATCAACCAGCAGTGGAAGATCCTCGAAAATGCCGATGGCAGTATCTCCTTAATGTCTCGCCTAGCCGAAGAAAGCGGAACCGGGTATCTTCTGGACGTCTTTGGTGGCGGAAAGACCGAAGGGGTAAATGTGATCCAATGGGTCAGCAATAATGGAGACAACCAGAAATGGTATCTGGAGAACGTGAACTAACTCTATGATTTATAAGGGAGCTTCGGCTCCCTTTTCCATGTTTTGGAGGGGATAGAATAGGGTGGGCTGAAGTCAGGGTAAATTATTTGTTTGAACGAAGTCTTGTAAACCTTTAGAAAGTATGTTATCTTGAAAGTACAGAAAATTGTACGTTGGTGATGAAGATGGAAATACGGGAAAAACTGCTAAATAAGAATGCTTTAATGATCAATTACCTGGCAAAAGAATTCATGACCAAGGATGAAGGCGACCGAATTATGACCGTGGCGGACTATGCGGAGAAATACTACCTGGGCCGTGGTACGGTGCAGTCGGCGCTGAAATTTCTCTGTGATCTGGACGCGGTCTCCCTGGATAAGCGGGGACATCTGGGCACCTATCTCACGAAGATCGATTACCTGAAGCTCCTGAAAGTGACGGATATCAACTTCATCGTGGGTGTTATGCCGCTGCCTTACACCAAGCGCTATGAAGGCCTGGCCACAGGACTTAACCACAGCGAGTTTGCCAAAAAGTTCGCCATGAACCTGGCCTATATGCGCGGTGCCATCAACCGTCTGGAGTCACTGCTCCAGAACCGCTACGACTTTGCCGTGCTTTCCAAATTAGCGGCTAAGCACTATATTGGCGAAGGATACCCGGTGGAGATCATTCTCAGTTTTGGGAAAAACAGCTTCGTCGGAAACCATGCCTTGGTCTTCTCCAATGGGAAGAGTCACACCATTGAAGATGGCATGCGGGTAGGGGTAGACTCCACCTCCATTGACCATGTGATTATCACGAAGAAGCTCACCAAAGAAAAGAAAGTGGAACTTTTAGATATGCCCTATAATGTCATGCGGGCAAAGCTTTTTGAAGGCGAACTGGATGCAGGAGTTATGACCTTGGATGAAGTCCAGGGGAAAGACATCAACTTCAACACCAAAATTGTGGATGAACTCCTTCCCCAGGGGGAAAACACGGAAGCGGTCATTGTGGTTAAACGGGACAAGAAAGAGATTCAGAAAATCCTGGAGAAATACATCGTCAAAGCCGATGTGCTCCGGATCCAGGAACAGGTAGTCGCGCATCAGATGGTGCCCAACTACTGATCCTTTTTACTCCAAATATACAAAAAATTGTACATTGAGGTGCCCCATGGAAATTTATGAAAGACTGGACATCCTGAAAATGGCAGGACAGATCAGTGAAAACACTTATGAGCAGGTTCTTCGGATCATCGACTACTTCAACGAAGAGCATCTTCTTCAGATCAACGAGGAAAACGGAGCCATGTTCATCACCCACCTGTGCATCGCCCTGCGCCGCATGGAGCAGAAGGAAGCCATCGCAGGCATGGAAGAGGAGATCTACCAAGAGATCCGCGAGAATTCGTATTATAGCCGGTCCAAGGAGACCTTAACCCATATGGAACAGCTCCTGGGTAGCACCATACCCCCTGAGGAGAAAGGATACCTCATGATGCATTTGTGTGTCCTGTTCGAAAAAACATCAGCAAACTAGCGAAAGGAGGAGAGATCTATGAAAATTGTCGTCGGCGGACAAATGGACAAAGAAAATGTGGCTGCGCTTCTGCGCAAGTATGTCAGTGCAGACACTCAGATCACCATTCAATCGGATATCCAGGCTTCCATGGCCATCAAGACCGGAGCTGCGGATTACTACTTCGGTGCCTGCAACACCGGAGGCGGAGGAGCCTTAGCCATGGCCATCGCCATTTTGGGGATGAACCAGTGTGCCACCGTAGCCATGCCTGGAAACATCAAGAGCGAAGCTGAAATTATCCAGGAAGTGAAGCAGGGCAAGAAAGCCTTCGGCTTTACCCCCCAGGCTGCAGAAACCGTCATTCCTATCATTGTTCGAGAAATCCAAAAATAACTATTTATAAGGAGTGAAATCATGAATTATGTTGTAATCGCCCTTTTAGGAGCTCTCGCTGCTGTTCTCGCCAACGTCGGTGTCGCTGTCTTCAATGATGGTCTTCGTCCCATTATGCCCGAATATCTGGAAGGCCGCATGGACAAGAAAGCCATCGCTGCCACTTCCTTCGCCATGGGCTTTGGTCTGGTCATCGGATTTGGTATTCCCGTTTCCGTAGCCGCCAGCATCATCCTCATCCATAGTGTGCTTCTGGGCACCGACATCATCGGTACCTGGGCACCCAAAGGAAAAGTTGGCATGGCCATCTCCGCTGGCGTTGGTGCCCTTTACGGCATTGGCCTTGTGGCCGGACTCCAGTTTGTTGTGGACCTTTTTGCCAAGCTCCCCGTAAACTTCCTGGGCAGCCTCGGCCAGGTCAGCACTCCTGTCACCGCAGCCTTCGCCATTTTCCCGGCGCTGGTGGTGGCTTATCAGTTTGGTTATAAGCACGGACTCATTACTTTTGGTGTTTCCTTCCTGGTTCGCCAGATTGTCACCTACTACGGCAAGTTCAACCTGGGAACAGCCAAGATCGCGCTGAATGCTGAAGGTATGGCTCTCCTCGCCGGTATGATCATCATGCTGATCTACGCCATGAGAGAAAAGCAGGACAAGAATGACGTCAGCGTCGATTTGACCTCCATTTTTGCGGACCGCGTAAAAAAGATCAAGAAGAACCTTCCTGTATTGGCAGTCATGGGTGGACTTATTTCCATGGCGACCAGTCTGACCATCGTTGCTGGAGACCCCATTTCCCTGAATCTGATGAAAGAGGGACAGTTGGTTGAAGGCGGATTGGCTGCACTGGCTCGTGCCATTGGCTTTGTGCCCCTGGTGGCTACCACAGCCATCACCACCGGTGTATACGCTCCGGCAGGAATGACCTTTGTCTTTGTTGTGGGCTTCTTCGTGAAGAACCCCTTCCTGGCTCTGGTTCTCGGTGCTGTCGTCATGGCCGTGGAAATTCTTCTTCTGGAAGTCATCGCCAAGGGACTGGATAAGTTCCCGGGCATCCGCAAGGCTGGAGACAATATCCGTACAGCCATGACGAAGGTACTGGAAGTGGCTCTTCTTCTGGGAGGACTGCTCTCTGCCTACACCATGGCCCAGGCCATGGGTCTCTTCATCGTCATTGGCATCTATGTCCTCAACAAGACCAGCAAGAAGCCCATTGTGGAAATGGCCATCGGACCGGTGGGCGCCATCGCCACAGGCATCATCATGAACATCTTGTATCTCATTGGTCTGTACCAGATCCCTGTTGTAAAGTAAAACCAAGAGTATTGGACGTCTCCCTCCTTAAAGAGGAGACGTCCAATTTCAAAAGAAGAGAGGAGCAACAACTATGCTGGTTCCTGGAATTACCTATTCCCATGAACATATTGCCCTGGACCTTTCTGCCGTGAAAAAAACAGACGATACCAAGCTAGACTGTATTGAAGAAACCATTCAGGAATTTCATGATCTGTACGCCAAAGGCGTCCGCAATGTCCTGGAAGTGTCCAACCGCGGGATGGGCCGAGATATCAAAGCCATTCAGCGGGTTTCCCAAGAAACGGGAATTCAGATCATCTGCTCCACAGGGTACTACAAGGAACCCTTCTTTCCACCGGAAGTGACTGAGCTGTCAGAAGAAGAGCTCACCCGGATTATGGTGGAAGAAATCGAAGTCGGCATTGAGGGCACAAAGATCAAAGCCGGAATCATCGGCGAAATCGGATCCAGCCTGAACCGCTTCGAAGAAACTGAGCTTAAAGTCTTCCGGGCTGCAGGCGCTGCCCAGAAAATCACCCACAAGCCCCTGATTACCCATACGTCCCTTGCGACCTTAGCCTTAGAACAGATTGCGATGTTTCGGGAAATGGACATCGATTTGGATAAAATCATCATCAGCCATGTGGACCTTTCTGGCGATGTGGGATACATCGAAGAAATTCTAAAAACCGGAGTAAATGTGGCCTTCGACACCATCGGAAAAACTAACTATCAACCCGATGAACTGCGAGTGGACATGCTAAAGACCCTTTGTGAGGGAGGATATAGTCACAAGATTCTCCTCTCGCTGGATATTACCCGCAAATCCAATATGAAACATCAAGGCGGCATCGGCTATGCCTATCTGGTGGATACCTTCCTTCCCCGGCTTCGGGAAGCGGGGATTTCCGAAATGCACATCCAGAACATGACCCAGAAGAATATTATAAGGATCCTTGAGGAGGCGTGAAGAACCATGGAAACCTATCCGTTGAAAAGTATAACCCTTGAAGAAGCACAAAGGCTTCAGTTCCGCATCGTGGATACGGTGACCCGTCACTTCTCTGGAAGAGAAATTCTGGGACTGGGGGATCTGGGTGTAGTTCCGGGGCTTAATAAGCCCACCTACACGCTGAAAGTCGAAGCGGTGCTGAAAGATCTCTTCCATGCAGAAGCTGCAGTACTCCTTCGAGGAGCCGGCACCGGCGCCCTCCGGGAGGGCATTCAGGCGGTGCTTCGCCCGGGAGAAAGGCTCCTGGTCCATGATGCGCCGGTCTATCCCACCACGCAAAACACCCTTCATCAGATGGGCGTGGAGCTGGTTCGAGCAGATTTCAACGATCCGGTGGCCCTTCGGGCTTGTATGAAGAAAGAAAAGCTCAACGCCGCCCTCATCCAGTACACCCGGCAAAAGCCCCAGGATAAGTATTCCCTGGGCGAAGTGGTGCAGATCATCCGGGAAGAGGCCGGGGATCTCCCCATCGTCACCGACGATAATTATGCCGTGTTTAAAGTGGCAAAAATTGGCTCCGAGCTGGGGGCAGACCTCAGCGCATTTTCCGCCTTTAAGCTTCTTGGACCCGAAGGGATTGGTGTTCTGGTGGGAAAGAAAGTCTATATCGATGAAGTCATCCGGAAAAACTATTCCGGCGGAAGCCAGGTCCAAGGCTTTGAAGCCATGGAGGTTCTCCGGGGAATGATTTATGCCCCCGTGATGATCGCCATTCAAAATGAGGTCATCCTGGAGACAAAACGGCGTCTGGACGCCGGGGAAGTGCCCGGGGTGAAGGCTGCGGTCATTGCCAATGCCCAATCCAAAGTGCTTCTGGTGGAATTTGAGAAAAATATTGCGGCGGATGTTTTAAAAGAAGCCGAAAAGCGGGGAGCAGCCCCCAACCCTGTGGGCGCGGAATCCAAGTATGAGGTGGTGCCCATGTTCTACCGTCTCTCCGGAACCTTCCGAGCAGAAGATCCGGAACTGGAAAACCGCATGATCCGCATTAACCCCATGCGCAGCGGTCCGGACACGATCATCCGGATCCTGAAGGAAAGCCTGGAAAATTTGAAATGAGGTGAAAGCCATGTTCTTAGAGAAAACACGACAAGAGAATGAAAAGCTCATCGCATGTGCTTTCGATCTCCATCAGCGGGGACTGATTTCCCCTGACACCTACATCCTCGACATGGATATGATCCGAAGAAATGGGGAAATGATGATGAAGGAAGCCCGGGAAACCGGGGTAAAGCTCTTCTTCATGACCAAGCAGTTTGGCCGAAACCCCCTCGTGGCCACCATGCTTCAGGATTTGGGATTCGATGGAGCTGTCGCTGTGGATTTTCGGGAAACCGAAACCTTGCGAAAAGCAGGTATCCAGCTGGGAAACGTAGGGCATATCGTCCAGATTCCCAAAGCGCAGATTCCCGCCATCCTAGAGGCGAAGCCTCATACCCTCACAGTCTATACCTTGGAGAAGATGAAGGAAATTGACGAAGCGGCCAAGGCTTTAGAACGGGTCCAGGACATCACCCTCCGCATCATCGGAAAAGAAGATTTCCTCTATCCGGGTCAATATGGCGGATTCACCTTAGAGGAACTCCCTCAGGTAGTGGAAACCGCCAAAAGTTTACCCCATGTACGAATCTCGGGGGTTACCTCCTTTCCCTGTTTCCTCTATTCGGAAATGTCCAAGAAAGTGGAAAGTACCCCTAACCTGAAGACGGTGCTGGAGGGAAAACGGCAGCTAGAGGAGTTGGGGCTCACCATCAAGGATGTGAACCTGCCTTCGGTGACCACCACCGCTACGCTGAAAGCCATCCGAAATGCCGGGGGGACCCATGGCGAACCGGGACACAGTCTCACGGGAACTACGCCCTATCACCGCCAGGCTAAGGGTGAAGAAAGCCCGGCCATGGTCTATGTCTCCGAGGTTTCTCACCAGCTGGAGGGGATGAGCTACGCCTATGGCGGCGGTTCCTATGCGAGGTCCCATGTGGCGAAGGCCTTGGTGGGGAAGAATTTGGAAGATTCCGTGATCACTGATGTAATACCACCCCGGGCCGATAATATTGACTACTATATCGCCTTGGAAGGAAATCATCATGTCTCCGATACGGTGGTCATGGCCTTTCGGACACAGATTTTTGTCACCCGAAGCCATGTGGCCGTAGTGGACGGAATTCAGCAAGGCACACCGAAGCTTCTGGGGATCTTTGATGCCCAGGGTAGAAAACTGGACGAACTGGCTATTTAGAAAGAAGGATGAAATTATGGGAAGATTTGTTGTTGTGGTGCTGGATGGATTTGGAATCGGAGAAATGCCCGATGTGGGCATGGTGAGACCGGAGGATGCCGGCTCCAACACCTGTCGTCATATCTTGCAGCAAAAACCGGATCTGTATCTTCCCCATCTGGAGAAGCTGGGTCTGATGAACGCTTTGGGGGAGGAAATCGGAAAGATGCGATTCAGTCCCAAGGCAAATTATGGCCGGGCAGAGCTCCTTCATTTTGGCGCGGACACCTTCTATGGTCATCAGGAAATTATGGGAACAAGACCCCGAATGCCGGAGAAGGCTCCCTTTAAAAGAGTTCTGCCCTTGGCTGAAGAGGCTCTCAAAAAGGCTGGATATGAGGTGGAACGCCTTCGAAAGGGTTCGGATGAAATTCTTTTTGTGGATCAGGCCGTGACGGTGGGGGACAACATCGAGACAGATCCTGGGCAAGCCTATAATGTGACCTCGGCCCTGGATGTGGTGGACTTTAAAAAGGTTGTGGCCATCGGGAAAATTGTGCGCAGTGTTTCTCGGGTTTCCCGGGTCATCACCTTTGGCGGTGAAGGGGTGACATCGGAGGATCTTCTTCAGGCCATCGAAGTCCGGGAAGAAGGGTATATGGGTGTCAACGCTCCTCGATCAGGGGTATACCGACAGGGTTACCAGTGTGTTCATCTGGGGTATGGGATCGATCCGGAAGTCCAGGCACCCACTATCCTAGGCAAAGCCGGGACAAAGGTCGTTCTCATCGGGAAAGTGCAGGACATCGTCTTTAATGATTATGGAAAGAGCATCCCCGGCGTAGACACCAAAGAAGTCCTCACCCGTACCATTGAAGAGCTGGATCAGCTAGACGAAGGGTTCATCTGCACCAATGTTCAGGAAACGGACCTCAGCGGTCACGCTGAAAGCGTGGATCGCTATGCGGAAATCCTGACCATTGCAGACCGGTACCTTGGAGAGCTCATGGAACACCTCCACGGCGATGATCTTCTCGTGGTCATGGCCGATCATGGTAATGATCCCACCAGCGGAAGTTCCCGGCATTCGCGGGAAAGAGTTCCGCTTTTGGTCTATCAAGAAGGTGTAGAGGGGCAAGTCATGGGCACCCGAAAGTCCTTATCCGATGTGGGGGCCACGGTGCTGGACTATTTCCAGGCTTCTGCTCCAGAAAATGGGGAGTCGTTCCTGGACTTTTATCGAAAACCAAAGAAATAATCTCTTAAATGCCACAGAGAGACCATGCAATTATTAAAAACTCACCTTTCAAAAATTGAAGGGTGAGTTTTTGATTGTGAAGAATAGTGATCGGTGATCACATATCATGTAAGCGTAGAAGTAGATTCTCAAAAGCATCATTGACAACTATCAATTGATAGTCAATACTGAATACGATGAGGTGTTTCATGAGTCATAGCTTTTAAGTACAGTAGAAGAGGTAAGTCAATTTCTGCAGGAACTTGGAGATATTCTCCTCGATAAAAAGTTCAACATCTTCACGGATTTAGACATCTTAATTAAGCAGGATCCAACTTCTCGGCAGGATCCGTACTCGACCATGAACACCATGTTGGAACTAGATTATGATCTCCATGACCTTCATCGCCAGTTGATTTCTTTACAGGTTTCTGATTATCTGGAGTCATTAAAGGATAATCTTAATCCATCATCACCACTTTATATGTTTGTATCAAAGAAATTCAGCAGTGGCAAGTCTACATCAAGATTAAAATTCGGGTTCTCAGCAAGAAGCAGGTGTTTTGCATTTCCTTCTATTTTGCGCGGTATCCCATCACGAATCCACGGCCATACGATTAGTTGGAAATGAAAGAAGAGGGGAATATGAAAAAGAATATTGATCATCAAACAAAAGAAATGATTTGCCCACTTTGTGAGAAAAAACACCTCATTATGGTTAGTGAGCGATGGACAGAAGCCCTGGTCAAAGGTGAAACTGTCGCGTATAAAGAACGGTATTACCGATGCGAGAATGCCCTTGAAGATGAAAATGAGTTTGTTTCGGGTGAACTACTCAATCTCAATTTGCTGCATGCACGAGATGCCTATCGGGAAATGAAAGGATTATTGACTTCGGAAGAGATCAAGCAAATCCGTAAAAAGTATGACCTTACTCAAACGGATTTAGCCCATCTCTTGGGGTGGGGAGAAATCACGGTGACTCGCTATGAGAGTAAGCTAATCCAAGATGAAACGTACGATTCAATATTGCGGTTGACGTGGGAAAATCCTTTGTTCGCTCTCCAGTCTTTGGAGAAACATAAGGGCAAGTTTACGTCAGATCGCTACAAGATGATTAGAGAGCAAATTTTACGGAAGCTGGAAAGCTCCGGCATGAGCTATTTGAAACTGCAGAATCTGGAGGCAAGATACAGTAGATTTTCGGAAACCAGTGATGCGAATGGATTTCAAACCCTAGACTTGTCGAAGCTTTCGGAGATTGTGGGGTATTACGCGCAAAGCATTGGAAATCTACACAAAGTCAAACTGATGAAGCTATTGTGGTATACCGATGTTCTCCATTATAAAAGACACGGTAAAGCTTTAACGGGACTGGTGTATCAGCACAAACCCTTTGGTGCGCTCCCCGTAGGCTATGATGAGCTGATCTATTTACCCACCGTGAAAGTACAAGAAGAGGTGATCAACTGGGAGCTTTGTTATCAAATCCTTCCGGCTAAAGCCCGTCAAAGGTTTCATTTTTCGAAAGAAGAAGAAGCTGTGCTTCAAGTTGTCTTGGAGAAGTTTAAGAACTTCAATACCCGCGAAATTGTGGAATACATGCATGAGGAAACAGCGTATCCATCCACAGCAGATAGTCAGATTATTCCTTTTTTCCATGGCGCAAATTTAAATGAACTGCACTAGCCTGTTGTTCAAGAAGCCATATGATAGAGCGCTCCATCTTCGGATGGGGCTCTTTTGCCTGGTGGTACCGATGCTCCAGGCACTCTATAGTGTCGCTGCAGATTAATTAGAGCTAGTTCTTGACAAATGTATCCATCATTGATACACTGAATTATATCAATGATGGATATAAGGAGGACGTAATGGCAAAGACAAGCCCCTATGAAACGGGGGAGCTCACAGACAGTATTTTTCTCATTCTATTGGCAACCATGGAACCCATCCATGGTTACAAAATCATGCAGAAGATCCAGGAAATGACCCAAGGAGCACAAAATATCGGTCCAGCCACCATGTACACCACCTTGCGGAAACTGAAGGAAGCAGCATGGATCGAAGAGCAGGCGGAGGAAGAGGCGAAAATTGTGTATCAGCTGACGCTGGAAGGTCGAAGGATATTGGAGAAGAACGTTGTGCAGCGAAGACAGCTGCTCAAACTGGCGGAAACCTACATGGGAGGGAAAAGATAATGGCAAAATATCGAGTATGCGGCGGACTCGCCATGACTCCAGAACGGGAAATGCGGCTCTTGCGAAAAATGAGTGGGAAGGGATGGCACGTCAAGGCCATGAAGGGAATCTGGTACCAGTTTGAAGAAGGGACACCCCAGGATCTGGAGTATGCGCTGAACCTGGAAAGCCGGGTAAACGCCGAGATGCTGTCCTTCTACAAGGCCAGCGGCTGGGAACCGGTCATCGTCCACGAGGGATATCAGATATTCCGGGCACAGGCAGGAACCACCCCCATCTTCAGCGATACGGAGTCAGAAGTGGATGTCATCACCCGAAGCCGAAGGCTCACGGGACGCTGGGCTGCAGTTTTCGGCATTCTTCTCCTCCTTTGGCTGGGGATCATGCAGGTACTGGACGCAATGTTGCTGGAACCTTTGATCCTGATCCTCTTCTTTGTTCCCTTTGTCTTCACCTTCCTCCCATATTTGGGGTATACCCGAACCCTTCGGAAACTGAAGTAGGAGAAAAATAGACCCATCATAAAGGATGAATCGTTCTGAACAACACAGAATGTCATAAAAACCCCACAAAAATCACTTTTCGTGATTAAATGAAATTAAAGGTCGGGAAAGTAGACACTTTCCCGAAAGATTGAAAGAAGAAAAGGGGAAGAAAAGATGAAAACCGCGAAACTTTTTTCTGCACTGGGACTTCTGGCCATGACGGCCGTTCTGATTTATGGGTTTACCATTGGAAATTTTTCCGCTGATGGGGCCAAAATCCTGGCCAATCCCTGGGGGATTGTCTCTTTAGTGGACCTCTATGTGGGCTTTACCCTCTTTAGCCTTTGGATTGCCTACCGGGAAGAGAATAAGCTGGTCGCCGCACTTTGGATTATTGCCATGATGATTCTGGGCTTCTTTGCCGGAAGCCTGTATGTGCTCCTGCATCTTGTGTTTTCTAAAGGAGACATGGCCCGCTTCTTCATGGGAAAGCAACACAGAGAAAAAGGACGTTGAGGGAGGGGACAATCATGGCGGGAAAAACACAGGAAGTTCGGGAAGAACTGAAACTGGTCCTCTCCGGAAAAACCAAAGACGCCCTATGGCCCCCTCTGGTCTATGCCATTTTGCAGAGCCGAATGGGGATCCTGCCTGCGGCCTTGGCCGCCATGGCAGGGAGCCTGGCAACGGCGGTGTACCGCAGGATGAAAGGGGAGAAAACCCTCTATGCCTTCACGGGCTTTCTGGGGATCGCCCTGGCATCGGGCCTGGCCTACTATAACCAGAATGCCTCCAACTTCTACCTTCCCGGCATCGTCAGCGGAGGGGTCATCACAGTCGTCTCGCTGTTTTCGCTCCTCCTCGGAAAGCCCCTGGCCGCCTGGACCAGTCACCTGACCCGGGGATGGCCCACCAGCTGGTACTGGCGAAAGGATGTTAAACCCGCCTACACCAACGTGACCATCAGCTGGACAGTACTTTTTGCCGTTCGGCTATCCCTGCAGCTCTACTTCTATCTTCGAAATGATGTGGCGAACCTCACCGTGGTGAATACCATCCTGGGACTACCCGCCACCATTGGGGTGCTGGTTCTCAGCTATCTCTACGGCATCTGGAAGCTGAAAGTCCTGGGAGGACCCAGTGTGAGGGAGCATGTGGAAAATCTTCCGAAGCCCTGGACGGGACAGACCCGGGGGTTTTAGGAATGTAAATCTGGAGTTATGACTCCTACTCCTTCAAAAAAATATCCCTTGAGAAGCACTTGCAACAGCTGCTCTCAAGGGATATTTCTATTCATGAACATAGTGTAGAACAAGCAGAAAAGACACTGCTAGTCAAAGTAAGAGGAATAGATTCGATCCATGGCCTGATAAAAATCATTCCAAGGGAGGTTCTCTTTCTTCTCATATTCCGTGAGATGGTATCGGTATTTGTACAAGAATTTCATATTTTCTTTCTGAACTTCACCCTGGTGGAACAGATAATACATCAGCTCATACATCCTGATCGCTTGAATGTTATCCAATCCTGTAGCCCACTCTTTAGATTTTTCTATCAGCTGTAAGGCATTAGAGTCGTGAGCTGCAAAGTAGAGCAGACCTTTCACTGCGAGATAACAAAGGGTTTTAACCTCGCCTCGATCATCCGCATTATCCAAGAATGAGTTATACAAAGTTCTTGGGGAAATTCTTTCTTCAATGGTATTTCGCAAAGCCATTTCAGATGGACTTAACTCCGTATCGCGATGAATGATCAGTTCTGAAGGTATATTCTCATGCTTCATTCGAATATAGTTTTTCGATGGACCAGGGATAATCTCGTCCCAAACGGACTCATAAACGGCTAATGAAGAAAAGGATCTGAAAATCGGATCGAGCCAAATTTCTTGAAATGTCGAAAAGAGAAAATCATTTTTTCGTCGAACAGTACGATCGGGTTTGATCAAAAAGTTTGCATCTAAAGTGATCACTTGATGTGGATTTCTTATGATACTGATCAACGCTGGATTCGGCATCGAGAGATTAACCTTCATCCATATCCTCCTGACGAGGGAAATACATCGGATCGTCCAAATCTTCATCCTCAACAATAATTTCATAACCAAAATCGGAGGGAGTACGATTAAAAAGTTGAAGAGTCTCTGCAAAAGTATCTTCACTGATGAGGTGGTCTTCGAAATTGCGAATGATGTATTCAATCCCTTGAGGGGATGTTCCAACCTCTTCGGTTCTTCTATTCAGCTTGCGAAATGTTTCTGCATTAATAGCCAAGCCGATTTTTCCATATTCACTCTGGAGGTCTCGTTCACTAAGTTCATACAGCTCTTCATACTGTGATTCAGTGATGGCATCAATTTCATGGAGTCTCCTTACCAGTGAACGGTAGGGTAACCACCATGTGCATTGTAAACGGGCAATGAACCGCTGAATTGTCTTAATGGAGATCAACTTAAGAGAAGCATCTCGGAACTCAGCCTGAATGATCTCTCTCAGTTGAGACTCAGGGAGCAGAAACTCTGCAGCGAAACGATTGGCTTTCGATTCAATCAGATTATACTCGTCATCTTCCATATCGAGTCGACTTAGATGTGTTCCTGTCTTGGTGAAGTAATGATAGAGCTCATGGGCTATGGCGAAAATCTGCTTGTCAAAGTAATCTGCTGTATTCACACCCACAAAAACAAGTTCCTTTCCCTCTTCACATAAATATAAAAGCACTGCAGAAAATGCAGGACGATCACTCACCGATGAAATAGGATATTGAAGTAAGTGGATGTTCAAGTTTTCGAGAATCGTGAACAGATCATTGGCGATGGGGGCTTCGTTCATAAATCCTAAAATGCGTCGCTGATCTTGTGCTAACTTGCAGATTTCTTCAATTTGACCATTAGTCAGCTTTATTGGTTTCATTTTCGTAAGAGCTCCTTATAAAAATTTGCTGTCGAAGAGAAAGCATCATCTTGAACAGTCGATCGACGCCTTCTTTCTCAGCTTCATTTAATGCCTCGCTCCGCAATGCAACGAATGTATTCGTTCGTTCTTTTTCGACTAACAGATCAGACAAATCAAAGTTCAACACCTGACTCAACGATTCCAGCTGGGGCATGGAGGGAATAAAGTCCTCTCGTTCAATTCGGCTGATCATTATTCGGTTTATTCCAGTTTTTTCGCCTAGACTTTCTTGAGTGAATCCTTTTTCCGTGCGCAGCTGTTTTACGAACTCCGCCAGCTTTTGTGTTGATAATACTTTCATTTGTACCCCTCTTTCCTCCGTGATGCATTTCACCCTTGTGATAATTATATTAACATTAATAAGATCTAATTTAAAGATAATCGATAAAATGTTATTTTAAATTTCATTCCCGGGTAGTGAACTACTTGTCTTGAGGAATAATGAGCTTGCAGGAACTTGATGAAATGTAACTGAGAGTATCAGCAAAATCACTCGACCAACATGTTCTCCCCTAATTAACTAGGCTAGACTGATCTAAAAATCGCTATGATTACCAAGATCAGACAGAATGATTTTCCACTTCTCATCACACTTTGGTACAATGGGAGAGGATCAAGCGATCCCATAGAAAACCAGGTCAAAGAAGGAGTTCATCATGGCGAAAACCGTACATAAAATCAATCATCTGAAGACCGCAGTCTGGCGCAATCGAGTATACGCAGGACTGGTGTTCCTGCCCATGCTCTATCACGGGGCAGCAGTTTTTCTCAGTCTGCCCCTGGCGGTGTTCTTTCTCCGGCGAGCACGGATCCTCGAGGGGGGAGCAAGGGGCGAAGACGAGACCGGGCGGGTCCTGAAAAAGCTTCCGGACGGGTATACCATCCTGGGCGATCTGACGGTGAAAACCCAAGGCCGGGAAGCCCAGCTGGATCATGTGGTAGTGGGCCCTGCCGGGGTCTTCATCATTGAAACTAAGAACATGAAGGGAAGAATCAGCGGCAAAGATGGGGACCAGGAGATCACCCAGGAAAAGCGCAATGAACGGGGACAGCTTATCATCGTTCGTTCCTATAACCCTATCAAACAAGTTTCCACCCATGTGCGCCGGGTGGAGGAGATTCTCCAGGAGGCCAAGCTTCGTATTCCCGTAAAAGGCGCCGTATTCTTCACCCATCCCCAGGCCGATGTTCAGATCGCCACCCGGACCATTCCCGTGTTCACCCTGAAACGAGATCAGGGGGAGGGACTGCTTCGTTATCTGCAGAATCCCGGGAAGGGAAGACTGCTTAGTCATGAAGAATGCCAGCGAGTGGTGAAAACCATACGGAAATCCGCATAGCAGCTGTTACTTATTTTGTAGGCGAGGAGGAGAATCCATGCGAATACTCACGGCCGATGTAGGCGGAACCATGATTAAAGTTGCCCTGGTGGACACCGGGGGGAGAATCGTTAATTTTCAGGAGGTACCCACAGAGGGCAAGCTGGGCGGAGAGCACGTCATGGCAAAGCTCATCCGGGTGTTGGAAGAGTACTCCGGTTATGATGCTTTAGCCATCAGCACGGCCGGACAGGTGGATGGGGCCACGGGCTCCATTGTCTTCATGAATGACAACATTCCCGGGTATACGGGTATGGCGGTGAAAAAGATCCTGGAAGAACGCTTTGCCGTAGAAGTTAGGGTGGAAAACGACGTGAACTGCGCCGCCCTTGGCGAAAGCGCCTTCGGGGCAGGACAAGATGCCCAGGTGATGCTCATGCTGACTTACGGGACAGGTGTTGGCGGCGCCATGGTCTTTTCCGGCAAACTCTTTGCCGGCGCGGAAGGCCTCGGTGGGGAGTTCGGACACATGATCCTCCATCCCGAGGGGGAACGATGCAGCTGTGGCAAGGTGGGATGCTATGAAGCCTATGCCTCCACCTCGGCGCTGCTTCGTGGAGCTCAGAGAATAGATCCCACCATCACCAGCGGAAAAGACTTCTTTTTGAAGGTGGAAAAAGGGGATCCGCATCTTCTCCTCGTCCTGGATTCGTGGGCGGAAGAGGTATCCACGGGCTTGGTGTCCCTCATCCATATCTTCAATCCCGACACCCTGATCCTGGGCGGAGGAATCTTGGAGCAGCCCAAAGCCCACGGCGCCATTCTGGAGAAAGTCCGGGAGAAAATCCTCCCCAGTTTTTCCCGGGTGAAGATCCTCCCCGCGAAGCTGGGAAATCAGGCAGGACTTCTAGGGGCCGCTGCCCTCTATCCGGAATTTCTGAAGTAACAGGCACACCGCTTCTTCTCGAGCGGTGTGTTTTCACGGTAGAAAGCCATTCGTAGAAAAATGTTGCGTGAAATTTCCTGAATATTGCGCGTATACCGTTTGTTCCCTATAATGAAGTTATCGAAATCGTTATCGGAAAGGAGCAGGTTATGGATCGTATTGTCGCCGTCAATTCGAATACTTATCACGGCTATTCCCTGGAGAATGCCCTGACGGGCATTGCCGACGCAGGTTTTCACCATGTGGAGCTCACCGCCACCAAGGGATGGACAGAGCACGTTTTCCCCTCCATGAGTCTTCGGGAGCTTTGGGCCATTAAGGATGATCTCCTGGAGAACGGACTGCAGCCATTTTCACTCAGCGGACACACAAACCTCATGGACAAGGACCGCATCGCGGACTTCATCGCCAACATCCGCCTGGCCGCCTTCTTTGGCTGCACCTACATCATCTCCTCCATCGGCGAAGCTCATCTGGAAGACAAGGCGGAAGCCTCCGACGAGGAAGTGGCCAAGCAGATCCGGGATCTCCTTCCCTATCTGGAGGAATACGGCCTGACGCTGGGACTGGAGAACCATGGAAAGCACGCCACGGGCAAACACCTGAAACACATTGTGGATCTGGTGGACTCCCCCTTGGTGATGATCAACTATGACACGGCCAATGCCGTGTTCTACGGCCATGTGGATGTGGAGGAAGACCTGGCTGCCTGCATCGAGAAAGTCGGACACATCCACCTGAAGGACAAAGGGGGAGAGTGGAATGAATGGAACTTTCCCGCCATCGGGAAGGGCACCCTGAATTTCAAGCGGATCTTTCAGCTTCTTAACGAGGCGAAAAACGCCTGCCCCGTGAGCATTGAGATTGAGTTTACCCAAGCCGGGCCCCAGGATCTGGCGGAGGTCCATGAGGCGGTTCGGGATTCGGCGGAAGCCCTGAAGGCCCTGGGGCTGAAACTGTGAGCCGGGATGCTGCGATCTTGAAGATCGCCATTGTGGGAGTTGGAGGCATGGGACAGGTCCATGCAGCCAACTACACCAAGATCGCCGGCTGCCAGGTGGTGGCCACGGTGAACAATTCGGAAGCCGGCATGGCGAAAGCCAAGGAGATGAACCTGCCCAGCTACAGCACGCTTTCGGAGCTGGTGGCCCAGGTGGAAGTGGATGTGGTGGATATCTGCACCCCCACCTTCAAGCATAAGGAACTGGTCCTGGAGGCTCTGGAACTGGAAAAGCACGTCATCGTGGAAAAGCCCATGGCTCTTCATGAGGCAGATGCCCGGGAAATGTTTGCCAAAGCCCGGGAAAAGGGTAGGCTTCTCTTTGTGGCCCAGGTGCTCCAGTTCACCAAAGAAGTGGAGATTCTCCGAACCCTGGTTCGGGAGAACACCCTGGGAAAACCTTTGGACGGGTATTTTGAACGACTGGCCGGGCGGCCGGAGTGGAGCCAGGGAGGCTGGCTCTTTGACAAGGAAAAAAGCGGTGTGCTGCCCTTTGACCTCCATGTCCACGATCTGGATATTATCGTCAGTCTCTTCGGGGAGCCCATGGAGGTGTCCTATACCTTCAGTAAAGGGGAGAAGAGTGACATGGCGGAGCAGTATCGCTTTGTCTATCTTTATCCCGACAAGACCATGGCGGCGGAAGCTGCCTGGTACAATGCGGACTTTCCCTTCACCGCCCGCTGGCGGGTCTACTTTGAAGAAGGACTTCTGGTTCAGGATGGGCAAAACCTTACGCTCTACCAGAAAGGCAAAGAGCCGATGGTCTACGACACTACAGAAGAGATCCTCGTCTCCACAGGAATCAATCTTCCCCCCACGGGCATGTTCCATCGGGAACTATCCCATTTCCTCCACTGCATCCGGGAGGGTATTCCCTCACCGGTAGTTTTGGAGGAGCAAATCCTCACCACCATCAAGCTTTTGGAACGGATCACCTTCTAGAAAGCCGCCCATCATAAGCCTGGACAATCATGTAAAGAGGTTGTCCAGGTTTTTTAGTTGTTTGATCAAAGAAAAATCGTTTTCAGGGGTTGACTTCCCCAAAGAGTCGCGGTAGACTTGAAATGTAATCAATTACATTTCAGAAAATTGGAGTTTCCGGAATCGTTGAAAAGATGTCTACGCTGACGGGAACAATATTTTGAGGTAAAATGTAATCCATTACATTTTTAGGAGGTGAGGACATGGCGACCATATCCGATGTGGCCCGGGAGGCGCAAGTCTCCGTGGCGACGGTATCCCGAGTGCTCAACAAGCAGGATTCTGTGAAGAAGGCGACGGCGGACCGCGTATACGCGGCCATCGAGAAGCTCAAATTCGAGCCCAATATTCTCGCGCGAAATTTTCGGCGCAGTGAAAGTCGGGTGATCCTCATCATTGCCCCCAACATTACCAACCCTTATTACTCCCATATCCTCACGGGCATTGGCGACACCGCCAATGAACTGGGGTACAGCGCCCTCATCTTCAACACCGCCAACTCCGAGGAACGGGAGAAGGAAGGTATGGAGATGCTGAAAAAGAGAAGGGCGGATGGCGCCATACTTTTGGCCCGAAATCAGGGAAGCCAGTGGCTGGAAGAGTATGCGGAAAACTACCCCGTGGTCCAGTGCTCCGAGTACGACCCCGATGTTCCTTTTCCCCATGTCTCCATCGACAACTATAAAGCCGTCCGGGAAGTTATGGCTTATCTCTTTGCCCTGGGGCATGAACGCATCGCCACCATCAGTTCCAAGAACCGTTATATTTCCACGGACCTTCGCATGAAAGCCTACAAGGATGCCTTAGGGGAAGAGGGGCTTCCCGTGGAGGAGAACCTGGTGGCCTATGCTGGCCTCGATTACTCCTTCCGCAGCGGAAAAGAAGCCGCGGAAAAACTACTCGCCCAGGAGAATCGGCCCACGGCCATCTTCTGCATCTCCGATACCATCGCCCTCGGCGCCATTGCCGCCGCCATGGAAAAGGGCATTCGGGTGCCGGAGGATCTGACGGTCATCGGCTTTGACGACGTGGAAGACACCATGATGTTCCACCCCTACATCACCACCGTGGGGCAGCCCTGCTACGAGCTGGGGAAGAATGCCATGCGGATGCTCTACGACCGGATTAACGGACAGCTGGATCCCCAGCATGAAATGGTGCTGAAGCACAAGTTCATCATTCGGGAATCTGCAGGAAGACGCAAACAGGACGATTAACCGCCAAATCTTAAGGCGGATGATCATAGGAAAGATCAAAATTAGGAGGATGTTCACATGAAGAAACTCGTTGGTATTGTTCTGGCACTTTCATTGCTGCTCACTCCTTTACTCTCGGCCTGCGGCACCAAGACTCCTGTAGAGACTCCGGCAGAAACCCCGTCGGAAACTCCCGCAGAGACTCCTACAGAAAAAGAAAAATTCAAGATCGGCATCCTGGCTCCCGCCGTCACCCATGGCTGGGTAGCAGCTGTGGCCTATCATGCGGAGAACCGCGCCAAGGAACTCTCCGATAAAGTAGAATACCAGATCCAGACCTCCACCAATGCGGAAGAAATGACCGCACAGCTGGATGACCTCCTCACCTGGGGAGCAGAAGCCATCGTGGCCTTCCCCCAATGGGAAGGAATGGAAGTGCCGATTCAGGCAGCCATCGACAAGGGTGTTACCGTCGTAAACTTTGACATCGCCATCGATGCCAAGGGCGTATACCGTGTATCTGGCGACAATGAAGACATGGGCGTACAGGGTGCCAACTACATCGTCGAAAAGATTGGCAAGACCGGCACCGTCGTCATGCTCGAAGTGCCCACCTCCGGCTCCGTCTCTGAGCTTCGCAAGAAGGGCTTTGTGGACACTATGGCCAAGATTGCTCCGGACATGGTCATCAAGACCTATGCCACCAAGTTCACCCGCGAAGACGGACTGAAGGACTTTGCCGACATTCTCACCAGCAATGCCAAGATCGACGCCGTGTACTCCATGGATGATGAAACCTCCATCGGCGTACTCCAGGCCATCAAGGAAGCCGGCAGAACCGACATCAAGGTGGTCACCGGTGGCGGCGGAATGCAGGAATACTTCAAGATGATGCCTGAAAACAAGGACATCTGGATCCAGTCCGCACTGTACAGCCCCGCCATGGTGAAGGATGCCGTCAATATGGCTCTGGACATTCTGGAAGGCAAGAAAGTAGACGAAGTGGTCATCATCCCCACAACCATCGTGGATCGGGACAATGCCAAGGACTATCTGGACGAGAAGAGCCCCTACTAGGATCGTTAGGAATAACCCAAAAATCAAAGAGGTTATGGCTCGCCATAACCTCTTCCTTTCAAACAAGATCAGACGAACCTCATCAGGACGAAATCTACGGACAAGGAAGTGAAGCCATGAACGTTGAACTTAGGGGCATCCATAAAGCCTTTGGCAGCAACCAGGTGCTCAAGGACGTATCCCTGTCCCTCCAGGGCGGAGAGGTATGCGCCCTCCTGGGGGAAAATGGCGCGGGAAAATCCACCCTCATGAATATCTTGGGGGGAGTTTTGCCCAAGGACCAGGGGAAAATCCTCCTGGACGGCCAAGAGCGGGAATTTGAAAGCCCCTCGGCTTCCCTGGAGGCCGGCATTGCCTTCATCCATCAGGAGCTGAACCTCATCAATGATCTGCCCATCTACGAGAACATGTTCCTGGGACGGGAACTGAAGAAAAAATCCGGGCTGTTGGATCTGGAGGAGATGGAGCGTCAGACCGCCGCTGTCTTCACCAAGATGGGGGTCTCCCTGAACCCCCGGACCATGGTCCGGGACCTGGATGCCTCCTACAAGCAGATTGTGGAAATTTCCCGGGCCATGATGATGAATGCGTCCATAATCATCATGGACGAGCCCACCACCTCCCTGACGGATCCCGAAATCCAGCGGGTCTTCGAGATGATGAAGACCATGAAGAGTCACGGGGTGGGCATCATCTTTATCTCCCACAAGCTGGGCGAGGTCATGACCATCTGCGACCGCTATGCGGTACTCCGGGACGGAGCTAAAGTGGCGGAAGGGGAGGTGAAGGACGTGGATACGGATCTCCTGGCGAAGCTCATGGTGGGCCATGACGTCCGGACTGAATCTCTCCAGCGGGAAGGGGAAAAGGGGGAGGAAGTGCTCCGGCTGGAAAATCTCACCCGGGAACCTCATTTCCGAAACATCAGCCTAAGTGTCCATCGGGGAGAGATCCTCGGGGTCACAGGCCTTTTGGGCGACGGACGCAGTGAGCTCTTCCTCACGGTCTTTGGAGCAGAAAAACCCGCTGCAGGAAAGATCATCCTGGAGGGCAAGGAAATCCAGCTTCCGGGAACGCCCCATGCCCTGAAGAGCGGCATCGGCTATCTTCCCCGAAACCGAAAAGAGAACGGCATCATTAAAGATATGGATATTTTCGAGAACGCCTCCATCGTCACCTGGCCGAAGTTTGCCCGCAGAGGCTTCATCGACCGGACAGTCCAGGCAGAGAAGTTTGCGAGCCAGGTGAAAAAGTTGAACATCCGCATGGGGAAGAAGACGGACCCCATCCTCAGCCTCTCCGGGGGCAATCAGCAGAAGGTGGTCCTGGCCAAATGGCTCACGGCAAACCCCAAGGTCCTGATTCTGGACAATCCCACCCAGGGGGTGGATGTGGGCGCCAAGGAAGACATCTACGATATCATCCTGAAGCTGGCGGAAGAAAATATCGCCGTGGTGGTCCTCTCCAGTGAGGCCCAGGAAATCATCCGGGTCTGCAGCCGGGCTCTGGTCATGTACCATGGAGCCATCCAGGGCGAGGTATCCGGTCCCACCATGAATGAACACGACATCATGAAGCTGGCCACGGGCGGTCGGCTGAATATTGCGCAAAAAGGAGAGAATGGAATCCATGGATAAGCAAACGAAGCAAAAAACAGGCCTTCTCCCGTGGTTCACCCGGAAATGGTCTGCCGATCCTCTGTTCAGTACCGGGGTGGCCCTGATCCTCATGGTCATCCTCCAGACCCTGACCCTGGGTTTCGATTTTGATTCCTTCGGCAGCTGGTTTCTCACCTGGACCAACAACTGGATCAATATCCTCCGCAATAATGCGGGCATCGGCATCATTGCCTTAGGCATGACCCTGGTCATCATCTCCGGCGGAATCGACCTGGCCGTGGGCTCCACCCTTGTGGCCACGGGAGCGGTGCTCATGATGCTCCTGGACACGGGAGCTAAGGGGATCCTCCTGGGCTTTGGCATCACCGGCATTCCCGCCTTTCTGCTGGCCATCCTCCTCAGCATGGTTCTGGGCGTCATTTTGGGAAGCCTCATTGGTCTATTGGTGACCAAAGGGCGAACCCCGCCCTTCATCGCCAGCCTCGGCGCCATGAAGATCTACCGCTCCGTCACCCAGCACTTCATGCAGGGGTATAACCCCACGGTGCCCAAGGATTTCCTGCAGATTTCCAGTTTCCGCATTGGAAACTACATGCTCATGCCCATCCTCTACTGGATCGCCATCGCCGTGATCCTCTACATCGTCTCCAAAAGGACCACCTTCGGCCGTCAGGTCATCGCCGTGGGCTCCAACGAGCGAGCAGCAAAGCTTTCCGGCGTTCCCGTGGCCAAAGTAAAGCTCAAGGTCTATGCCCTCATGGGTCTTCTGGTCTCCGTGGCCTCCATCATCCAAGTCTCCCGCATCGGCTCCATGGACTTTGCCAATGCCGGAAGCGGCAATGAGATGGATGCCATCGCCGCCGCGGTGGTGGGAGGAACCAGCATGAGCGGCGGAAA
Source organism: Proteiniclasticum sediminis (assembly GCF_018128025.1). Taxonomy (GTDB): domain Bacteria; phylum Bacillota; class Clostridia; order Clostridiales; family Clostridiaceae; genus Proteiniclasticum; species Proteiniclasticum sediminis. The sequence goes on from NZ_JAGSCS010000002.1 coordinate 85,277, forward strand.
GGGCGTCATCATCGGTACGGTCTTTGGCATGCTCATCATCGCCGTCATGAATAATCTGCTGAACCTCTTCGGAGTTCCGCCTTTCCTTCGGGAAGCCTTCAAGGGCCTCATCGTGGTGGCCGCAGTGCTTCTGCAGCGAAAGGAAAAGATCTAGAGTCATTGGAGAATCTTGGGGAAGAGAAGCTTTCCCAAAGTAACAGGAGGTGTCCTATGAAACCCATACGCGTAGCCTTCATCGGCTGCGGAAAAATCGCTCAAGTGCGCCATATCCCGGAATTTGCCGCCCATGACGGGGCAGAGATTGCCGGGTACTATAACCGGACCCCGGAGCGGGCAAAGGATATGGCAAAAAAATACGGCGGAGCAGTCTACAGCTCCGTGGAAGAACTCCTGGCCGATGACGGGGTGGACGCCGTGGTCATCAGTGTGGCCAACCGGCTCCATGCCGCCTACACCCTCGCCGCCCTTTCCGCAGGAAAACATGTGCTTTGCGAAAAGCCCATGGCCCTGACCCTAAAGGACTGCAGGGCCATGGTGGAAAAAGCCAAAGAAACGGGCAAGCATCTTCTCATCGGCCATAATCAGCGGCTCACCCCAGCCCACCGAAAGGCCCGGGCGCTGGTGGAAGAAGGGGCCATCGGAAAAGTCCTTTCTTTTCGCACCACCTTTGGCCATGGGGGCCCGGAAGGGTGGAGCATCCGTCCCGGAAAAGACACCTGGTTCTTTGATCCGGAAAATGCCGGCATGGGCGTCATGGCGGATCTGGGGATCCATAAAACCGATCTCCTGCAGTATCTCACAGGGGAAACGGTGACGGAAGTCACCGCCCAGCTCCATACCCTGGACAAGACGGGACCGGAAGGAGATCTCATTGCAGTGGATGACAATGCCTTCTGCATCTACCGCCTCTCTGGAGGCGCCGTGGGCACCCTCACTGTGAGCTGGACTTTCTACGGCCCCGAAGACAACAGTACCATCCTCTATGGTACAGAAGGGATGATTCGGATCTACGATGATCCCCAGGTATCCCTCCGGCTTCAGAAAAAGAGTGGGGAAGTGGTGGATTATCCCTTGGAAACCATCCAGACCAATGAAAACCAGACGGCTTCCGGCGTAGCCGAGGCCTTTCTCCAGGAAATCTCCTCAGGCGAGCCTTCGGTGCTGAACGCCGAGGAAGCCCTCAGCGCCATGGCGGCGGTCTTCACCGCCCTGGAATCTTCCCGTCAGGGAAAGACGCTCCCCATTATCACTCTTGGAGGTGTATAGGATGAAGTTAGGATTTGTCAGTGCCATTTTAGCAGATTATTCCTTTGAAGCTATGATCGATACCGCCGCCCGTCTGGGATTCTCCTGTGTGGAGGTGGCCTGCTGGCCCCAAGGAAAGGCCGAGCGCCGCTACGCCGGCGTCAGCCACATCGATGTGGAGAACCTCACAGAGGAACGGGCCCAGGAGATTTTGCGCTATGTAGAGGCGCGAAACATCACCATATCCTCCCTGGCCTATTACCCCAATCCCATGGACGGGAACCTGGAAGCCCGGGAAGCTACCCTTCGGCATCTTCGAAAGGTCATCGACGCCAGTCAACTTCTGGGGGTGAACCTGGTCACCACCTTCATTGGCCGGGATCAGCATAAGACCGTGGAAGAAAACCTGGATCTTCTGGAGACTCTCTGGCCGCCCATCCTTTCCCATGCGGAAGAGAAAGGAGTGCGCATTGCCATCGAAAACTGCCCCATGCTCTTTGGTCCCGATCAGTGGCCCGGGGGACAGAACCTCTTTACCACGCCAAAGATCTGGCGGGAAGTCTTTCGCCGGCTCCCCAGCAAGGCCCTGGGGATCAACTTCGATCCCAGCCACTTTGTCTGGCAGCAGATGGACTACCTTCTGCCCCTCAAAGAGTTCAAGGACAAGATCTTCCATGTCCACTTCAAGGACATTAAACTTTACCCCGAGAAGCTTCAGGAGGTGGGCGTCATGGCCTATCCTCTGGAGTACATGAGCCCGAAGCTGCCGGGTCTGGGGGATGTGGACTGGGGCGCCTATGTGTCCACCCTCAATGAGATTGGGTTCCGGGGCTTCGCCTGCATTGAAGTCGAGGACCGGGATTTTGAGGATACCCCAGAGCGGGTTCTGGACTCCCTGATCCTCTCCAAGCGCTATTTGGAGCAATTCGTGATTTAATGGACAAATTCCGAGGATAATTCCCTCTAAGCACCGGATTTTCCCCAAGGAAGCCGGTGCTTGTATTTTTGGACGATTGACAGGGCACTTGTCGATGATTATGATGAAAGAGAGTGTTGAAAACGTATTGCCATTGAAGTATACATCAAGTATACTTGAAGAAAAAGGAGGGGATGATCCTGCAGTTCACCATGGACCAGCTCACGGTCAAAATCCTGGATAATCGCCAGGAACTGGGCATTCAGGCCGCTAAAGAAGCCGCGGCGTTTCTTCGGAAAAAAGGGGAAACCCAGTCGGTGATCCGCGTGGTTTTTGCCGCAGCCCCTTCCCAGCGGGAGTTTTTGAAAACCCTGCGGGAGGATCCCTCGATTCCCTGGACGAAAATCCAGGCTTTCCATATGGACGAGTACCTGGGGCTTCCCTTTGGGCATCCCCAGTCCTTCGGCGCCTATCTCACAGAAGAGATTTTTCGCCACGTCCCCTTGGGCGGGGTTCATCTTTTCCGGGGAGATGACGATCCCCAAGCAGAAGGAGCGCGGTATGCCAAGCTTCTGCAGGAAGCCCCCTTGGATGCCGTTTTCCTCGGCATCGGGGAAAATGGCCATCTGGCCTTTAACGATCCGCCTGTGGCGGATTTTGCCGATCCCCAGGCGGTGAAGATCATCACCTTGGAAGAAACCAGCCGGCATCAGCAGGTCCACGACGGCTGTTTTGCCGCCCTGGAGGATGTGCCCAAAGAAGCCTTGACCTTGACGATCCCCATCCTCCTCTCGGCGGAGCGGCTCTTTGTCATGGTTCCTGGGCCCACCAAGGCGAAGGCCGTGGAGCGGACCCTTTTCGGTCCCGTGGCCACAATCTGCCCGGCCAGCATCCTTCGGACCTGTCCCCAGGCCACCCTGTACCTGGATCCTGAATCTTCGGCCCTGGGCCAAAACCGCATAAAGGAGTAGTTTATGAGAATTCCCTATGATGAGATGAAAACCACAATCAAGGCCGCCATGCTAAAGGCAGGCCTCACGGAAGACCAGGCGGAAGCCGTATCTTCCGTCCATGCGGAGTCTTCCCTGGAAGGGGTTTACTCCCATGGCCTCAACCGGGTTCCCCGGTTTATCCAGTACGTCAAGGACGGCTGGGTAAATGTGGAGGGTAAGCCGGAGCTTCTGAAAGGGAAGGGCGTCATGGAGAACTATGACGGAAACCTGGGCATCGGGATCCTCAATGCCAAGTTTTCCATGAACCGCGCCATGGAGCTGGCCAAGGTCCATGGCATCGGCATTGTAGCCCTTCGAAACACCACCCACTGGATGCGAGGCGGCACGTATGCCTGGGATGCGGTGAAGGAAGGCTTCATCGGCCTATGCTGGACGAATACCGAATCCTGCATGCCCGCCTGGGGCGGAACCAACACCAGCGTGGGAAATAACCCCCTGTGCCTGGGCATTCCCCATGAGAATAGCCCGGTGGTGCTGGACATGGCCATGTCCCAGTTCTCCTACGGCAAGCTGGAGGTCACCCGATTGAAAGGGGATCAGCTTCCCGTGCCCGGCGGCTACGATGAAGAAGGGAATCTCACCACGGATCCCGGCAGCATCGAGATCACCCGGCGAATCCTCCCCACGGGCTACTGGAAGGGTTCCGGCCTCACTGTCGCTCTGGACCTCATTGCGGCCATTTTATCTGCCGGCCGCTCCACCAGCATGATCGATGAGCTGAACCTGGGCAGCTGCGGAGGCTGCAGCCAGATTTTCATCGCCATCGACCCCTTGGTCTTTGCCACGGAGGAAGAGATGGAGACGATTGTGGCCAGCACCAAGGCCCAGCTTCGAAACTCTACCCCGGTGGTGGAAGGACGCACCGTCCGCTATCCTGGGGAAGGTACCCTAAACACCCGCAAGCAAAATCTGTCGGAGGGCATTCCCGTGGACGAGTCCGTCTGGAACACGGTGAAAGGCCTGGCCCAATAAGCGTCAAAAGAGGAAAGGAAGAGAATCATGAGCATCATCAATGACCACTTCATGCTGAAGAATGAAACCGCAAGAACGCTCTATCACGAGTACGCCAAGAACATGCCCATCTATGACTACCACTGTCATCTCAATCCCCAGCTCATCGCCGAGGATGCCCGCTTCAAGAACATTACGGAGATCTGGCTGGGCGGAGATCACTACAAGTGGCGCGCCATGCGTTCCAATGGCGTTCCCGAGGACAAGATCACCGGATCCGCTTCGGACTTTGAAAAATTCAAAGCCTTCTGCGAGACCATTCCCTACACCATCGGCAATCCCCTGTACCACTGGTCCCATCTTGAACTGAAGATGTACTTCGGCATTGAGGACACCATCAACGGCGAAAATGCGGAAAAAATCTGGGAAAAGGCCAATGCCGTCATCGCTTCCCCGGACTTCTCCGTGCGCAAGCTCATTGAAAAGTCCAATGTGGCCTACATCTGCACCACCGATGACCTGGCAGACTCCCTGGAGTACCATGATGCCATCAAGGCCGATGAAAGCTTCAAGACGAAAGTGCTGCCGGCCCTTCGTCCCGACAAGCTCCTGAACATCGACAAGCCGGGCTTTGCCGAATATCTGGGAACCCTTTCCTCCCTGGTGGGCTATCCTGTGGATACCCTGGAAGCCTTAAACAAAGCGGTGGCAGAGCGGGTGGAGTTCTTCCACGCCCATGGGGCAAGACTTTCCGACCACGCCCTGGATGTGGTGACTTTTAAAGAAGCCACAGCTGAAGAACTGGAAGCCATTCTGACGAAGGCTCTGAAGGGCGACGCCCTGACCTTCGCCGAAGTGACCCAGTACAAGACGGCAATGCTCCTGACCTTAGGCAAGCTCTACCATGACTACGGCTGGGTACAGCAGTACCACATCGGGGCTATGCGCAACAACAACACCCGCATGATGAAGAAGCTGGGAGCTGACACCGGCTACGACTCCATCAACGACGGTCTGGTGGCCGAACCCCTGTCCAGGCTCATGGATGCCTTGGACAGCACGGATTCTCTTCCCAAGACCATTCTCTACTGCCTCAACGCCCGAGACAATGATGTGCTGGCCACCTTAGCCGGCGCTTTCCAGAGCGATGAAGCCAAGATGAAGGTCCAGGTGGGTTCCGGCTGGTGGTTCAACGATCAGAAGGACGGCATGGAGAAACAGATGGTCTCTTTAGCCAACCTGGGACTTCTTCGCCGCTTTGTGGGCATGCTGACGGATTCCCGCAGCTTCATCTCCTATCCCCGCCATGACTACTTCCGCAGAATCCTCTGCAACCTCTTGGGCACCTGGGCCGAAGAAGGGGAGATCCCCATGGATCTGGAGCTTCTGGGCAGCATGGTGAAGGAAATCTCCTTTGAGAACGCCGTAGAATATTTCAACATGTAAGGACTGTGGACCTGGTTCATGGAGCCAGGTCCTTTTTTCGCCCAAAATCCCGGTGATTTTCCGGGTTTCACGCTATTTTGCGCCGGACATTGAAGGAATTTTATCAAATTGATTTATTCCCGTTAAAAATCGGCAATGGCTCTGAAATTGAACGCAAGACCGAAGACAGCCCTGGAAAAAGTCCGTCCAAGGCTGAAAACTCAAGGGACGCTAAAGTTTCCATTCCGGGAAGAAAAAAATTTCGGAATGCCTTGAGCGAAATAATCCTTGCCGGTTAAAGGTTCGTTCCATTTCTGTGAAGTTTGCGTAAAAAAAAGTCCCTTATTTTACAAATTTTTCACATTGACACACTAGTATACTAGTGCTATATTTAAAGGGAAGTTGATGAAAACGATACGCACGTCGATGGCGAAAATCCTTGAACGGCAAGCTGAAAATCAGTTTTGTCCGTCAAGAAAAAAACCAGCGAAAGTGCAATGGGTTTACAACGACATCAAAACAAAAGAGAAGAGAGGTGATTCCAATGAAAATGATTCTAAGGTGGTTTCCCCATGGAGACGACAGCGTAACCTTGCAGCAGATCCGGCAAATTCCCGGAGTAAGCGGCGTGGCCACCTGCCTTCCGAAGATCCCTGTAGGGGAGATCTGGCCTTTGGAAATCCTGGAGACACTGAAGAAGGAAATCAATGATGCCGGACTCGAAATGGAAGTCATTGAGAGTGTGAACATCCATGAAGACATCAAGAAGGGTCTCCCCACAAGAGACCAGTACATCGAAAACTACATCAAGACCCTGGAGAATCTTTCCAAAGTGGGCGTAAAAGTCCTCTGCTACAACTTCATGCCCGTCATCGACTGGGCCAGAAGCGACCTGGAACACACCCTGCCCGATGGCAGTACGGTGCTTTCCTACCGCCATGAAGAAGTACTGAAGATGAACCCCAACACCATGGCGGACGCCATGGCGAAGAAAGCCCGAGGCTACTCCCTTCCCGGATGGGAACCGGAGAGGCTGGAAGCCATGGCCCGGGACATCGAGTTCTACCAGAACATGACGAAGGAAACCTATTGGGAAAACATGAAGTACTTCCTGGACAAGGTGATTCCCTATGCGGAGCAGTACGACATAAAGATGGCCATCCATCCCGATGATCCGCCGTGGCCGCTCTATGGCCTGCCCAAGGTCATCACCAATGAGGAGAATATCCGCACCTTCCTGAAGCTCAACGACAGCCCGTACAACGGCCTGACGCTGTGCACCGGAAGCCTTGGTGCAGACCTGTCGAACCACATGCCGGAAATTATCCGGGAGTTCTCGGGACAGGGGAGAATCCACTTTGCCCACATCCGCAATGTCCACCATCTCAACGAGAAGGACTTTGACGAGTCCGCCCATCTCTCCGAATGTGGAGACCTGGATATGTTCGAAGTGGTGAAGGCCTTTGTGGATACCGACTTCCAGGGCTATGTCCGTCCGGATCACGGAAGAATGATCTGGGGGGAAAAGGCTAGACCGGGTTATGGTCTCTATGACCGGGCCATCGGCTCCAACTACATCCTGGGACTCTGGGAAGCGATTCATAAAATGAAAAATAGAACATAAATGAGGGGACTTTGATGGAAATTACTGAACGTTTAAGCAAAGAAACGGCACGGGACTATGCCTATCGAACACTCAGGGAAAACATCATCAAGTTGAAATTAGCCCCGGGAAGCATGGTCAGCGAAAATGATCTGGCTTTGGAAATGGGACTGTCTAGGACACCCACCCGGGAGGCTCTCATAGAACTCAGCAAAAGTCAGATTGTGGATGTCCTTCCTCAGAAGGGAAGCTACATCACCAAGATCGACTATTCCATGGTGGATGAAGCCCGCTTTATGAGACTTGTCCTGGAGCGGGGGATCGTGGAGATCCTCTGTGACACGGCCACGGAGGAAGAGCTGAAGACGCTGCGCTACAGCGTTTCTCTGCAGGAGTTCTACCTGGGCCACGGCATGGACGACAAATTCTTCAAGGAAGACAACGCCTTCCACCGCCGTCTTTTTGAGATGGCGAACAAGATGCAGTCGTACAAGCTCATGAACAGCATGATGATCCATTTCGACCGGGTGCGCATGATGCGTCTGCAGACCAGCCGGGAAGTCAACGAGCTGTTGACGGACCACAAGGTCATCGTGGAAGCCATTGCCCAGCGAAATGTCACGGAGGCGGTGGAGCGCATGACCCTGCATCTTACCCGGTACAAGGTGGATGCGGAGCTCATCCGTAAGAATCATCCGGATTACTTCATCGACTGAAGGAATCCAACCAATACCTGAACAGAAAGGCCCGTAGGGCCATAACAGGCACAGACACGAAAATGATGAAAGAGGTGAAGTCAATGGCAGAGGGACTGTTCCGCATGGAAGGCATTTCCAAAAGCTTCCCTGGCGTTAAGGCACTGGATAAGGTGTCCTTCTCGGTGAATAAGGGAGAGGTACACGGACTGGTTGGCGAAAACGGCGCCGGAAAGTCCACCTTGATGAAGGTCATGTCGGGCGTCTACCAGGCGGACGAAGGAAAGATCTTCATTGAAGGTCAGGAAGTGAAAATCAACAACATCAGTAAAGCGCACGAACTGGGGGTTGCCATCATATTTCAGGAGCTGAATCTGCTCCCCCATCTGTCCGTTGCGGACAACATCTTCGTGGGACGTCAGCCCAAAAAAGGCCCGTTCATCGATGATAAGAAGATGCATAAAGAAGCCAAGCGCGTTCTGGACGAACTGGGCATCAAGATCAACACCTACGCCACCCTGAGCACCCTGAGCGTCGCTCAGCAGCAGATGGTGGAAATCGCCAAGGCCATTTCCATGAACTCCAAGATCCTGGTCCTCGATGAGCCTTCAGCGGCCCTGACGGATAAGGAAATCGATCAGCTCTTCGTCATCCTGCGCAACCTTCAGAAGAAGGGCATGGGCATGGTGTACATCTCCCACCGTATGGAGGAGCTGGAGCAGATCTGCGAGCGTGTCACCGTCATCCGAGACGGCCAGTACATCGGCACCCGCAACTACAAGGACATTTCCATGGACGAACTGGTCAAGATGATCGTGGGTCGTTCCCTGGAAGACAAGTACCCCAAATATGAGCGTAAGATCGGCGATGTGGTTCTCGAAGCCAAGAACATCCGCCGGGGCAACAAGGTTAATGTGGATCACCTGGAAGTACGTGCAGGAGAAATCCTCGGCATCGCCGGCCTCATGGGCTCCGGAAGAACCGAGATCGCCCGCTGCATCTTCGGTGCAGACAAGGCCGACCACATGGAGATCAAAATCAATGGCAAGGACGTGAAGATCAACTCTGTTCGTCAGGCCATTGCCCACGGCATCGGTTATGCCACGGAAGACCGCAAGTTTGACGGGCTGGCCCTGAACCTGGACGTGAACTACAACACGAACATGGCCCATCTTCCCAAGATCACCCGCTTTGGCATTGTCAATGACAAAGCTGCCAAGGCCAACGCCATCAAGTACAAGGAACTTCTTCGCACGAAGACCCCAAGCCTTCGGCAGACCATGAAGAACCTCAGCGGCGGAAATCAGCAGAAAGTTGTTCTTTCCAAGTGGCTGTGCAATGACGTGAAAATTCTCATCGTGGATGAGCCTACCCGAGGCATTGACGTTGGCGCGAAGTTTGAAGTTTACGAACTCTTCAACAAGCTCAGCGACCAGGGTGTGGCCATCATCATGATCTCTTCGGAGCTTCCGGAGATCCTGGGCATGAGCGACCGGGTTCTGGTGGTCCATGAAGGCACCATCAACGGGGAACTGGATGCAAAAACTGCCACCCAGGAAGATATCCTCTTCCTTGCAGCCGGATACAACAAACTTCAGAAAAAGGCTTAATTAAGCTGGTTCGCTGTGACCTTAAACCGCATATTTAGGAGGGAAAAACCTTGAGTGAAAATACAAAAATGGTAAAGAGTAAAGAGGCCTTCAGCCTCAGATTCGGGCCCAGCACCCGTAAGGCAATTTTTTCAGGCATTGCCCTGATCCTGCTTCTCGTGATGTTCAGCGTGATGCAGCCCAGCAAGTTCCTGACATCCAGCAATTTCATCAACATTCTGCAGCAGGTGGTCACCTACTCCATCCTGGGCTACGGCCTGACCTTCTGTCTCGTGTCTGGCGGAACCGACCTTAGCGCCGGCGCTTCCATGGCCCTTTCCGGAATTATCGTAACTTCACTGCTCATCGCCGGCGTGCCCCTGTGGCTCTGTATCGTGCTGGCTCTTCTCTTTGGTATCTTCATGGGAATCCTCAATGGTTTCACCATTGAAGTGCTGGGCGTTGTGCCCTTCATCGCCACCCTGGGAACCCAGTGGGTCTTCCGTGGTCTGGCTAACGTTCTGGTGGATGGTAAGCCCATCTACACCAACACCATCCCCGACAAGGGAATTCAGGAAGCATTCTACATCATTGGTGGCGGACGTCTTCCCGGTGGTCTTCCTTACTCGGTTATCATCACCGTCGTTTACGGTATAATCCTGGCCTTCATGCTGTCCAAGACCAAGATCGGACGACAGATCTATGCCTGCGGATCCAACCTGGAGGCTGCTAAGCTCTCTGGCATCAACGCCGTGGGAACCCGTATGTTTGCTTACTGCGTATCCGGTTTCTCCGCTGCCATCGCCGGTATCATCGTCACCTCCCGTATCTCCTCTGCACAGCCCATGGCTGGACAGGGTCTGGAACTGGAAGCCATTGCAGCAGCCGTTATCGGTGGTGTTTCCAACAGCGGCGGCCAGGGTGCCATCGTCAACACCATCATCGGAGCTCTCATCATGGGTGTTCTGCGTAACGGTCTGAACATCAGCCAGGTTTCCTCTTTCTGGCAGCAGATCATCATCGGTATCATTCTGGTGGCTGTAATCGCCCTGGATGTCCGAAGAAACCGAAAGTCCCGTTAAGAACCTTTCCCTTAATTCGTTGTTAGGCGGATCACCGCAGAACATAGATCAAAACATCAAAGGAGTTGTATCATGAAAAAGAAGTTAATTTCCATGCTTATGATCGCCGCTATGGCCGTCAGCGTAGCCGCTTGCGGGAAGAGCACACCCTCGGAGACCCCATCCGAAACCCCATCCGAGACTCCCAGCGAAACCCCAGCTGAGGCTAAAGATCCCAGCGAAATGACCATCTACTTCCTGACCAAGATCCTCGGAAACCAGTACTGGGCTGTTGTAGAACAGGGTGCTAAGGATGCTGCTAAAGAACTGGGCATCAAGAACCTCGTTGTAACGGGCCTTGCCAGCGAAGCTGAAGTTGAAAAGCAGGTTCAGCAGCTGCAGGATGCCGTTGCCGCTCAGGCAGACGCTATTGTTCTCGGACCCGTTGACTCCACTGCCATGGCTAATCCTGTGAACGATGCCCATGCTTCAGGCATTCCCATCGTCATCGTGGATACCATGATCAACACGGAAAACTATGATGCTGCGCTCATGACCAACAACGTACAGGCTGGTAAGGACGCTGCCAAGGAAATGATCAGACTGTTGGAAGAAAAAGGTGTGAAGAAAGAAGAAGTGGCAGAAGTTGCCATTCAGATCGGATCTTCAGGTTCCCAGACCATCATCGACAGACTGAAGGGCTTCTACGAGTACTGGGATGCCAATGCTCCCCAGACCTGGACTGTTCTGCGTGATGACGTTAAGGTTAACGACGGCGATATCTCCAAGGCTGTAGGATTCACTCAGGACTTCCTGACTGCATACCCCAACCTGAAGGGTGTCTTCGGACCCAACAACGGTTCCACCGTTGGATTCGTTACCGGACTGAAGGAAGCAAACAGAACTGACCTCGTTATGGTTGGATTCGACTTCTCCACCGAAATCGAAACCATGATCCGCGAAGGCAAGTTCAATGTTTCCACCGTGGTTCAGAAGCAGTACCTCATGGGCTATGAAGGCGTAAAGCAGGCTGTAGAACTTGCCCAGGGCAAGAAGCCAGCCACCAAGCTCATCGACACCGGAGTTCTGATTGTTGACCTGAAGAACATCGACAACGACGACGTTCAGAGCATCATCAAGCCCGGCAAATAAGCTGGAACTATGACTTGAAGTTCCCCCCTGGTTTCAGGGGGGAATTTTTTAATCGCAAACCTTTGGAAGATTTGTCAGATTTCGAGAGATCGGGTATGATGAATACAAGAAGGATCGAAAGGAAGAGGTGAAGAATATGGCGAGTTTAATCTCCAGAATGTTCGATTCCCGCAGCAAAGACGAAAAAGAGCGGGATTATGAGCTCTATTCCCAGCGGATATTTCCCTTTGGCGAAGCCCAGAAGGAAAAAATCGGTGATCTTTTAGTGGCCCTAAACCCCAAGGAAAAACGGCACTACCTCATGCTCCACTATATCCTACTCAAGGACAGCGTCACGGGACCGGAAAGCAAAGGTTACGCCGAGGAATCCCGGAAGCTGGAGAAGAAAAAGTTAGTGAAGATCACCCCACAGTTCCGACAGCAGGTAAAAATCCTCATGGAGCTGGATCAGAAGGTGGATGAAACCCTCCAGTATCCCACGGCGGAAGAACTCTCGGTGCTGGTGGACCAGGCCCTGGCGGAGGAAGCCGGCAAATAACGTTTGCAAAGCCTGCAAGAGAGCGGTAAAATAATACGTATATTTTGGGTAGCCCCACCGATTGAATGAAAGAACACGAGGTACATCATGGCTAAGTCAAATCTCAGCGATGCCGCATATCTGTTTATCAAGGATAAGATCATCAGCGGAGAGTATCCGCCCAACAGCATGATCAACGAAAATATGATCTGCCAGGAAATCGACAGCTCCCGCACGCCCGTTCGGGAAGCGGTGAACCGCCTGGAGCAGGACAACCTGGTGAAGGTCATCTATAAAAAAGGGATCATGGTGAAGGACATCACCTTGAATGACATCAAACTCATCTATGAGACCCGGCTTCTCATCGAGCCCTATGCCCTCCGAAACTACGGTCGGCAGATGGACAAGGAATACCTGAAGGTACTCTGGCAGAAGCTTCGGGAAGTGAAGGACCATGAGAAGTCCTACCAGATTGACGACGAGCTCCATTTCTACATTGTGAGTCAAACCAACAACATCTACCTTATGAACTCCATCCGCGCCATCTATGACCATAACATGCGGCTTCGGGTGCTCACAGGGAAGAAGAACAAGGAACGGTACTCCTACACTTCGGATGAGCATAACATCATCCTGAAGAATCTCATCGAGGAAAATCTCGAGGAAGCCTCCAATGCGCTGATCCTCCATCTGGAGCGATCCCGGGAGGCGGCATATAAAGCGATGCTGGAAGATATGAATCTGCACTTTTCATGGGAAGGCGAGGAATAAGAACGGCGTTGGACGCATGGGTTTTTGTTGTATACAACAGAATGACCGATGCGTCCTTTTTTATGGCGAAGCGGCAAATTTGCCGGGATGTCCAAAACTTCTTAAAATCCTTTGAAAATAGGGGCATGTTGAGGGCTCCGGCAGTTGACAACGGGAAATGGAAAAGTTATCATATGATGTATACAACAGAAAATTTAGCAGAGGGATCTGCCTGATGAATGGATAAAACGGAGGAAAAAAATCATGGTAAAAATCAACGAAGCCCACAAGAAAAACAATGGCCACTATCCCGAAAAGGTGCTGCAGTTTGGGGAAGGAAACTTTCTGCGCGCGTTTGTGGATTGGATGATCGATGAAGCCAACGACGGCGGACTCTTTGGCGGAAGCATCGTTATCTGCCAGCCCATCGGGCAGGGCATGGTGAAGATGATCAATGACCAGAACAGCATGTATACCGTCATCATGCGGGGACTGGAAAACGGAGAGAAGGTGGAGCGTACCAAGGTCATCACCTCCGTCTCCCGGGCCATCAATCCCTTTGAAGACTATGACAGCTATATGGCTCTAGCGGAGAGCGCAGATCTGAAGATCATCGTCTCCAACACCACGGAGGCGGGCATCAGCTACAGCGCCGGGGACCAGCTCACGGATCGTCTGCCCAAGTCTTTCCCCGCCAAGATCTGCGCCTTCCTCCATCACCGCTATGAGTTCTTCCAGGGCGACAAGGACAAGGGAATCCTTCTCCTTCCCGTGGAGCTCATTGACAACAACGGACCGGAACTGAAGCGCATCGTGAAGATCTATGCTGAGGAGTGGCAGCTGGATGCCGGATTCCTCACCTGGCTGGATGAGAGCTGTACCTTTGCCAACACCTTAGTGGACCGTATCGTCACCGGCTATCCCCGGGAAGAGGCTGCCCACTATGAGGAACGTTTCGGCTACGAAGATAAACTTCTGGTCACCTCCGAGGTCTTCAACCTCTGGGTCATCGAAGCGGACAAGAAATACGCCGATCTTCTGCCCATTGCCAAGACCCGCGCCAACGTCATCTGGACCGATGATGTGCGTCCCTACAAGAAGCGCAAGGTAAGAATCCTTAACGGCGGACACACTTCCACCGTTCTGGGCGCGTATCTCGCCGGTTATGATCTGGTGGGCGAGTTCATCGTCAGCGAGGACTTCTCCGGATTCCTTCGTCACCTGATCTTCGAGGAAGTCATTCCCACCATCGACCTGCCGGAAGCAGAGCTGAAGCAGTTTGCCCATGACGTCTTTGAGCGCTTCGGCAATCCCTTCATCAAGCACCGCCTCCTGGATATCTCCCTGAACTCCGTCTCCAAGTTCACTGCCCGCGTCTTGCCCAGCCTCCTGGACTACCGGGAACTGAAGCATGAACTGCCCAAGCGCCTGACCTTCTCCCTGGCTGCCCTCCTGAAATTCTACGATGTGAAGAAGGGCGAAGACGGATTCTATGGCGTTCGGGAAAATGGCGAACATTATCCCGTGAAGGATGATTTGGCTAACCTGGAGTTCTTCGAAAAGGCCTGGAAGGAAACGGACCTGGAAGTCTTCGTGAACCGCGTGCTTTCCGAAACCTCCCTCTGGCAGCAAGATCTCACCCAGGTTCCCGGTCTCTCCGCAGCGGTCCTGGAACACCTGAAAGACATTATGACCGGCGGTGTCCGCGCAGCCCTTCGCATTCTCTAAACCGGAAAGGATCAAAGAAATGACAGCAACATATAATTTCCACCAAATCACCCCCCAGGACAATGTGGCCGTGGCCCTGCAGGCTGCGCTTAAAGGGGAAGTCCTTACCCTGGACGGCCTCTCTGTGACCCTCACGGAAGACATCCCCGTGGGCCACAAGGTCGCCCTGAAAGCCATCGCCCAGGGCGAAGACGTGCGAAAGTACGGCTTCTCCATCGGCAAGGCCCGGGAAGCCATCGCCCCGGGACAGTGGGTCCACACCCACAATGTGAAGACCGGACTCCATGACCTCATGGAGTACCGCTATGAGCCCCACAGCACGGAAACTGCCGTCTTGGACGGTCCCGATACCTTCCGCGGCTACCGCCGAAAGAACGGGGATGTGGGCATCCGCAACGAACTGTGGATCGTTCCCACCGTGGGCTGTGTCAACGGGGTGGCCCAGCTGATTTTGAAGAAGTTCCAGGAGCGCGTGAATCCCCAGGGCCTGGACGCCATGGAAGTCTTCAGCCACAACTACGGCTGCTCCCAGCTGGGCGATGACCATGAAAACACCAAGACCATCCTGGCGGACCTGGTGAAGCATCCCAATGCCGGCGGCGTGCTGGTGCTGGGCCTTGGCTGCGAAAATAACACCATGGATCAGTTCAAGGCGGCCCTGGGCCCCGTGGACGAGGATCGGGTGAAGTTCATCGTCACCCAGCAGGTAGGCAATGAAGTGGAGGCCGGTATTAAGGCCCTCACGGAAATCTACCACGCCATGGAAAAGGACACCCGGGAGGATATCCCCGTCTCGGAGCTGAAGATCGGCCTCAAGTGCGGAGGTTCCGACGGATTCTCCGGCATCACGGCCAATCCGCTCCTCGGACGGTTCTCCGACTATCTGGTGAAGAAGGGGGGAACCACCATCCTCACGGAAGTGCCGGAAATGTTCGGAGCCGAAACCATCCTCATGGATCGGGCCAAGGACGAGGAAGTCTTCGGCAAAATCGTGAACCTGGTCAATGACTTCAAGCAGTACTTCATCGACAACCGTCAGCCCATCTACGAAAACCCGTCTCCGGGAAACAAAGAAGGCGGCATCACCACCCTCGAAGACAAGTCCCTGGGCTGCACCCAGAAGGGCGGAAGCTCCACAGTGACCGATGTGCTGAAATATGGGGAAATCGCCAAGACGCCGGGGCTGAATCTTCTCAGTGCTCCAGGAAATGACCTGGTGGCTTCCACCGCCCTGGGCGCTTCCGGATGCCATATGGTCCTCTTCACCACGGGTCGGGGAACGCCCTTTGGCAGCTTCGTCCCCACGGTGAAGATCTCCTCCAACAGCCGCATCCACGCCCTGAAGCCCCACTGGATCGACTTCAACGCCGGAGAGCTCCTGGACGGCAAATCCTCCGATGAGCTCACCAAGGATTTCATCGACTACATCATCGGGGTGGCTAGCGGGGTCCTCGCCAACAACGAGAAGAACGGCTTCCGCGAAATTGCCATCTTCAAAACCGGCGTAACGCTGTAACTCTTTGCCCCCACTGCCAAAGCTTTCGCGGCAGCGTTGAAGGAGGATAAACCATGTTTGATCTCATTCGGCAAGATATCCAAAACAATACCCTGAAGGAAACCTACGGGGACATCAAAGTCTATACGAAATCCCTCTCCCGGGACGGCGACGATGCCCTGGTCATGGTTCGAAAGGATGGAAAGAAACAGCTGCTGGCCCTGAGCCACAGCGGCCTCTTCCAAGAACTGGAAGGGGAAGATGGCGGGGAATGGAAACTGGCCCCTTTGACCCACGGCAACCGTCTGGTGCTCAACGCCCATTTCCCCTACACCGTACCCCAGGCCAACACTGCCCGGAAGAACTCCATGGGCCTCGGCGATCGCCTCGGCGAAGCCACGCCGGGCCACATCGCCGCCCTGGGCGATGCGGAAGTCTTCCCCATCTTTGCCCAGCAGAGCATCCGGGAGCTGAACTTCACCGCCCGTACCTATGATGACGTGGTGGATGCCGCAGCCTTTGCCGTCTTCCAGGAAGGCTACAAGACCGGCTACGGCGCCGACGGCGACCATCTGAAAACCAAGGAGGACATCGTGAAGACCCTGGCCATGGGGGCCACCATGATCACCTTGGACTCCTCGGAAAAAATCGACAACTCCATATCCGGCCTCAGCGCCAAAGCCCAGGAGGAAAAGTACAAGACCCTGGATCCAGAGGTGCAAAAGACCTACGAAGACCTCTATCTGGACAAGACTGTGGAAATTCCCGGGCTCACCCTCACCCTGACGAAGGAGACTCTCCTGCGGGATGTGCTCATCTACCATAGTGCTTTGGACTTCATCACCGAAGTCTATGAGGAAATCATTCGGGATTACCCGCGGCCCGTGGACTTTGAAGTGTCCATTGACGAGACGGTGACCCCCACGGATGTGGAGGCCCACTATCTCATCGCCGCCGAGCTGAAACGCCGCGGCGTCGTTATCTCCACCATGGCCCCCCGATTCCTGGGCGAGTTCCAGAAGGGCATTGACTATATTGGCGACCTGGACGTGTTCGAAGCGGATCTGAAAAAGCATGTGAGCATTTCGGAAGCCTTTGGCTATCGCCTCAGCATCCATTCCGGCAGCGACAAGTTCAGCATTTTCCCCATCCTGGCCCGGAATATTCCCCAGACCTTCCATGTGAAGACCGCGGGGACCAGCTGGCTGGAGTTTATCCATGTGCTGGCGGAGCATGAGCCCAAACTCTACCGCGATATTCGGCGCTATGCTCTCCAGGCCTTCCCGGAAGCCACCAAGTCCTACCATGTGACCACGGACCTGACGGCCATTAAGGACGTGGACAAGATCCCCGATGGCGAACTTCCTCGGGAGCTCAAGGACAATAATGTCCGGCAGCTGCTCCTCATCACCTTTGGGTTCATCCTCCGGGATACGGACGATGAAGGAAACTTCCTCTTCAAGCACAAACTGGAGCGAGCCTTCCGCATCTACGAAGAAGAGTACAAGGAGCATCTGAAGGCCCACATCGGACGCCATCTGGATCTTCTGTCCTTCCGTTAAAGAGCGTTGAAAACTTGTCCCACATTGGGGCGATTTTTCCCAAAGTCCAGGTTTCCCCATCCCCGAAAGGGCCTCTGGCCCCAGGGGGATGGGGTTTCTTTTTGCAATTTCACAATTTCCTTGGGGGTTTTGTAACAGGTTTGAAATATTCTTTCGACAGGAACGTGTTACCCTTAAGATAAGATCTACGAAACAAAAGAAGGTGTAAAGCATGGAATTCTATTTCGGTTTAGGCATTATTCTCGTCTTGGGACTGCTCTTTCTGATTCCTGCTGCGGTGAAACATCGAGGCCGCCAGGGAGAACTGGACAGTTTCTTTGAAGAGGCTAAAGGAAGCAAAAAATAACGCTCGGAAAACGCGGTGCAGGGAGGGATGACATGGGCGAGGCAAAGATCGTGAAAAGGAAATACCCGGTGATGCCCCTGGTCACCACCGTTCTTCTTCTGCTCCTTCTTCTCTGGGGCATCCATGTCTGGCGGAATCTTCGGAAGGACTATATTGTGGTGGCCCAGGAGCATCGGGTCATCCAGCGGATCCCCGTGACCAGTTGGGGGCGGGAAGAAGTGTTCTTCCCGGTCTATGTGGAAGGGCAGTACCGGGTTCTTTGTCTGGAAATCGCCTACGGGAAAGCCTGCCTCAAGGATCGGACAAAAGGGTCCGAAGCCTGGATCCAGGATAAGGAGGATCGGATTCACCTGGAAGAGTACCAGATGGAAATCTATTTTGACTGATATCCTGAGGAAAATGATGATGTTCCTCAGGATATATTTTTTTGAGTACGTTTTCTGAATATTGTAGCGACTTGTGCGGAGTGCTATAATTGTGCTGTACTCATTAATCCGTAAGGGAGTGTTATTATGGAAGCGTTGAAACTCATCGGCGTCCTCGTGGTGATCCTGGGATTCTATTTCAAAAAGGACACCATTGCCACTGTCGTTGTCGCGGGAATCGTCACCGGTCTTGTGGCCGGGATGACCCCCATGGAAATTCTGGAAGTGCTGGGCAAGTCCTTCATCACCCAGCGCACGGCGACTCTCTTTGTGCTGACCCTGCCGGTCATTGGCATCTGTGAGCGCTATGGCCTCAAGGACAAGTCTGTAGACTTTATCCGAGGTATCAAAGGCGCCACCACCGGTAAGGTTCTCTCCCTCTATCAGACCATCCGTGCCGCCGCTGCCGCGTTCTCCGTGAGACTGGGCGGACATCCCCAGTTTATCCGGCCTTTGGTAAACCCCATGGCCCAGGCTGCCGCCATTGCCAAGCATGGCGAACTGGACGACAAGACCCAGGATGAGATTAAGGGTGCTGCTGCTGCCTCGGAAAACTACGGCAACTTCTTCGCCCAGAATGTATTCATGGGCGCTTCCGGAACACTGCTCATCGTCAGCACCATGGCCGAGCAGGGCTTTAAGGAAGTCACGGCACTGAACATCGCCATGTGGTCCATTCCTGTGGCCGTAATCTCCGTGATCCTCGGCATCGGAAAGAACTATCTCCTGGACAAGCATCTGGAGTCTAAATCGAAAAGGAAAGCCGAGTAGGCGGAAGGGGAGTTGATTCTATGGAACTGAATGTCGCCATTGGCGAATTTTTCTACATCATCATCGGCCTGATCTTTGTTCTTTGCGGAGTCTATGCCTTGAAGGATGACAAGCATCCGGCCAGGATTCCCACAGCACTCTTCTGGTTCATTCTGGCTTTCACCTTTACGGTGGGCCCCCATATTCCCTACTGGATCACCGGCGTCTGCATCCTGGTTCTGGCGTTCCTCACGGCCTTTAACAAGGTGAAACCGTCAAAAATTGATGTGCCTTCCGATGAAGTCACCCGTAAAAATGCGGACCGCATCGGCTACAAGGTCTTCATTCCGGCCCTGTCCCTGGCTCTCATCGCCGTGGTGGTGGCCTACATTCTGGTGGCCCAGAAGCTCAGCACCAATCACGCCATCGGCATCTCCGCCGCCATTGCCCTCGTCATCGGCTTTGTCGTGACCAAGGCTCCGGTGAAATATGCACCCATTGACGGCAGCCGACTCATGATGAACGTGGGTCCCGTGGGCATTTTGCCTCAGCTCCTGGCCGCTCTGGGCGCTCTCTTCACCGCAGCCGGCGTTGGGACGGTCATCGCCAGCGGCGTGTCCACCATCATTCCGGACGGCTCCAGATTCATCGGCGTTGTGGCCTACTGCGTGGGCATGGCCCTCTTTACCATGATCATGGGCAATGGCTTTGCCGCCTTCTCCGTCATCACCGTGGGCATCGGCATTCCCTTTGTCATCGCCCAGGGAGCCAATCCCGTCATCGTCGGCGCTTTAGGCCTCACCGCCGGTTACTGCGGAACCCTCATGACCCCCATGGCCGCCAACTTCAACATCATGCCCGCGGCTCTTCTGGAGACCAAGGACAAGTATTCCATTATCAAGTCCCAGGCCCCCATGGCCGGGATTATGCTCCTCATCCATATTTTCCTCATGTACTTCCTGGCCTTCTAGAACCGGGATAACAGGGAAAACTGCACAAAAGCCTAAGGAGGTTTATCCATGAAGATACTCATCACAGCCTTTGATCCCTTTGGCGGAGACAAGGTCAACCCCGCCCTGGAGGCGGTGAAACTCATGAAGGACACCATTGCCGGGGCACAAATCGTCAAACTGGAAATCCCCACGGTGTTCAACAAGTCCATTGATCTGGTGGTGAAGACCATCGACGAGGTGCACCCCGATGTGGTCCTCAATGTGGGCCAGGCCGGCGGCCGCTTCGAAGTTACCCCGGAACGGGTAGCCATCAATGTGGACGACGCCCGAATCAAGGACAATGAGGGAAACCAGCCCATTGACCAGCCCATCGCAAAAGACGGCGCACCGGCTTATTTTGCCACGCTGCCGGTGAAGGCCATGGTGCAAGCGATCAAAGAGGTGGAGCTGCCTTCCTCGCTATCCAACTCCGCAGGAACTTTCGTCTGCAACCACATCATGTACGGTACCCTGCACCACATTGCGAAAAATCACCTGAACATCCGGGCGGGCTTTATCCATGTGCCCTTTATCCCGGAGCAGGTGGTGGGTCGTCCCGCACCGGCACCATCCCTTTCCACGGCGGACATCGTCCGGGCCCTGGAAGCTGCGGTGCAGGCCATTGTGGAGCATACGGAAGACATTGTGGCTGTGGGCGGAAAAACCGAATAACCGCGAAGTCCGACTCTTTGCCCGGAAGAACCCTGAGGGTTCCTCCGGGCTTACTTTTTCAAAAAGAATAACAGCGGGGAGGAAGGAGGGGCCTTTTCGGAAACCTCTTTAAAGGGCTCCCCTGGCGGGCGGAAGCACGCGAAAGAAAAAGGGGAATCTTTAAATTAAATTCGTTGACAAAATTCGCACCATTCCCTATAATGAGAACAATTCAAGAAAAAGCTTTGACGGGAAAGAAGTACGATTTGAGGAAACTCTACAGAGAGCGGCCGGGTGGTGTGAGGCTGCGGGGGATCAGATCCGAATACATTCCACGATGCTGTCCGCTGAAGGGGAGGACTCCCTGGTAGACCGGACCGGGATTCTGCACCCGTTACAGTGCTAGGGTATCATGGGTACCCGATAAGATTGGCGTCGTGAGGCGTCAGTGAAAAAAGGTGGTAACACGGAGACAATCCGTCCTTTGCATGGTGCAAAGGGCGTTTTTTTATGAAAAAAAGGGGGGATCCGCATGGAAAGTGATTATTCGGACTATCTGTATTCAAAGCATGACTATGGCAAAATGAAAAGAATCGAAGGAGAGAATACCAATGACGACAATCAAATTCATGAATGGAGAAACTCTACCCCTGGAGATGCATAAGGTCCGCATCGTGCAAAAGCTGCAGCTGCCCCCCGTGGAGGATAGGCTTCAGCGCATGGCGGAAGCGGGGAACAACACGTTCCTTCTGAACAACCGGGATGTGTTCCTGGACATGCTCACGGACAGCGGGGTCAACGCCATGAGCGATCTGCAGTTGGCTGCCATGATGCGGGCCGATGACAGCTACGCCGGCAGTGAAACCTTCACCCGCATGGCGGGGAAGATTGAAGAGATTTTCGGCAAGGAGTTTTTCCTGCCGGCCCATCAGGGACGAGCCTGTGAGAATATCCTGGCCAAGACCTTTGTGAAGCCCGGCAGCATCATTCCCATGAACTTCCACTTCACCACGACCAAGGCCCATATTGTCCTTAATGGCGGGGAAGTGGTGGAGCTCCTTCACCCGGAAGGGCTCCAGGTGGAAAGCACTTTCCCCTTCAAGGGCAATATGGATGTGGAGGCCCTGGAGGCTCTTCTGGTGGAAAAAGGCCGGGAGAAGATTCCCTTTGTCCGCATGGAGGCCGGAACCAACCTCATCGGCGGCCAGCCCTTCTCCCTGGAGAATCTTCGTCTGGTGAAGGGACTGTGCGTTCGTCACGGCGTCCTCCTGGTCCTGGATGCCAGTCTTCTCACGGACAACCTCCACTTCATCAAGGAGCGGGAAGAGGAGTGCAGAGACTGGAGTATTCGGCGCATCACCCGGGAGATTTCCGATCTCTCAGACATCATCTACTTCTCCGCCAGAAAACTGGGCAGTGCCAAGGGTGGTGCCATTTGCACCCATCGGGAGGATCTCTTCCGGAGCATGCGGGAACTGGTGACCCTCTACGAAGGGTTCCTTACCTATGGCGGCATGTCCGTGCGGGAGATGGAAGCCATCACCGTGGGTCTGGATGACGCCATGGATGAGGATTTCATCGGTCAGGGACCCCAGTTCATCGAGTTCATGGTGAAGGAGTTCCAAAAGTCCGGTGTCCCCGTGGTGACGCCGGCGGGAGGGCTGGGCTGCCATCTCAATGCCCGGGCCTTCCTCGACCATGTGCCCCAGGCAGAGTACCCCGCAGGAGCTTTAGCCGCGGCCCTCTACCTGGTGGGCGGAATCCGGGGGATGGAGCGGGGAACCCTTTCCGAGCAGCGGGATGCCGAAGGACGGGAAGTTTTCTCCTCCATGGAACTTCTCCGGCTGGCCATCCCCCGACGGGTGTTCACCCTATCCCAGGTGAAATTCGTCATTGACCGGGTCCAGTGGCTCCATGCCAACCGACACCTCATCGG
Source organism: Proteiniclasticum sediminis (assembly GCF_018128025.1). Classification (GTDB taxonomy): domain Bacteria; phylum Bacillota; class Clostridia; order Clostridiales; family Clostridiaceae; genus Proteiniclasticum; species Proteiniclasticum sediminis. The sequence goes on from NZ_JAGSCS010000002.1 coordinate 108,079, forward strand.
CGGCCTTCGCTTCGTGGAAGAGCCCAAGACCCTGCGCTTCTTCTTCGGCCGTCTGGAACCTTTAGGCGACTGGCAGGAAAAGCTGGTGGAAAAGTTCAAGGCGGACTTCGGGGACAGTCTCTAAAGACTGTCATCACTTCGTAGCCAAATTGCCCTTCGGATGGTTTAGGATAAAGACAACAATGAGAAAGTAAGGTGACGACCCATGGATCAGAAAAACAAGAAACGAATAAAATTCAGTATCGCGGGAGTGCTCCTTGGCCTCGTCGCCATCGTACTCATCTCCGTTGGACTGCTTTATCTGAAACTCCACTCCCTGAATAAAACCATGGCAGACTTCATCGCCAAACCCCAGATTATTCTGGCGGAACCGGAGGAGCTGGATCCCGTGGTGGAGACACCGGGGGATCTGGATGAAGACTATGTCTATGATGTGGAAACCCCGGGCAATGAAGCCATCTACAAGCAGGTGACCATCGATGAGGATGTGTTCAATATCCTCATGGTGGGCAGCGATGTCCGGGACAATGAAGAAGGCAACGGCCGCTCCGACAGCATGATGCTGGTGTCCTACAACCGGAAGACCCATGACATCAAAATCACCTCCTTCATGCGAGATACCTGGGTGGCCATTCCCAACAAGGGCTGGAACCGCATCAATGCCGCCTTTGCCTATGGGGGAATCGGTCTCTCCGTGAACACCGTCAACGAGAACTTCGGACTGGACATCCAAAACTATGCCATTGTGGAGTTCGAAGGGCTGAAAAACATCGTGGACAGCCTGGGCGGGGTGGAAGTGAATCTCACCTTGCAGGAGATCAAGATGATCAATGCGGCCAATCCCAAGAATCCGCTGAAACTGGTGGAAGGCAAGCAGCTCCTTAACGGAGACCAGGCGCTCACCCACAGCCGAAACCGGAAGACCGGTGATGGGGATTTCGGCCGAACCCGTCGTCAGCGGGATGTGATGCTGGCGATCCTGGTGAAGATGAAGGCCTCCCTGAATCCGGTGAAGCTGGCGTCCTTTGTCACGGAAACCCTGAAGTTTGTGGATACGAATATCTCCCCCAATACAGTGTTTACCCTGGGGATGGAAATCCTCGGCGCAGGCGGGTATACCGTTCAGCAGGCCCGGGTGCCCTTCGACAACACCTGGAAGTATGCCAATAAAGATGGCCGCAGTGTGGTGACCATCGATCTGGAAAAGAATAAGACTCTTCTCCATGAGTTCCTCTACGGGGAAGAGTAGAATGAAAAGAGCGGGTGATCCAAAAAAAAACGGATGATCCGCTCTTTTTCACGGGGGGAATAAAAATGACGGTCTGGGCGATAATGATGAAGACGAAAGGATGGTTAACCTAATTTCGCTCCAAAGAAAGCTCGACAAAACGTTAGATTTATTGGGTGAAGGGAGTCCTAAGCCTTTGAACTGAGCCTGGGCGAGGGAATTCATGGTTATACGGATTTATCTATATATCCAAAAAGCATGATTGAATATGTGAAATTACAACACAATTGCAAAATTTATGGTATAATGTTTTATTGAGTAGAAGAAAATCAATGCAAGGCAATTGTTCAATAATTGGAGGAACCGATGAAAAATAACCTGATCACCATAACGGATAAGAAGTCAGTGACGGCCGAAGCCTATCGTACCTTGAGAACCAATATCCAGTTCTCATCCCTGGATAAGGAACTGAAGGTCATCACGGTGACCTCCTCCCGACCGGAAGAGGGGAAGTCCACAGTCTCGTCAAACCTGGCCATCACCTTTGCCGACAATGGCAACAGCGTGCTCCTCATTGACTGCGACTTAAGACGTCCCACCATCCATAAGGTTTTCCGCCTTCCCAACTCCATGGGCATGGTGAATGCGGTCATGAATCCTGACCTTTTACCGGAGATCCTTCATAAAGATGTGGTTCCCGGTCTCGATATCATCACCAGCGGTGCCATTCCCCCCAACCCTTCGGAGCTTCTGGGGAGCAAGAAGAATCTGAAGCTCATGGAAGAGCTGAAGACCCGCTATGATGTGATCATCCTGGATGCGCCGCCGCTTCTGGCCGTCACCGACGCCCAGGTGCTGACCACCCTCTCCGATGGCACGATCATTGTCTCCTATCATGGGGTTACCAAGAAGGAAGAGATCACCCGCGCCAAGGAGCTTCTGGAAAAGGTCAATGGAAACATCATTGGCGTAGTGCTCAACGGCATCCCTGAGGATGACAGCAGCTACTACTATTATTCCTATGATGAAAAGAAGCGAACCCGCAAGGTCAAGTAAGAAATCGAAGAAGCTGAAGACTCGTCTTTAGCTTCTTTTCTTCAAGATTAATAACGGAAGGAGAGAAAACCCATGGTGGATTTTCATTCCCATATTCTTTATGCCGTGGATGACGGCAGCGAAAGCTTTGAGATGTCCGTCAGCATGGTGGAACTGTCCCTCCGGGAGGGCGTAACCGTCATGGCGCTGACACCTCACCATGTACCCGGCCAGTTTGAAGTGGATCCCAAGGAGTATGAGGAGAAGTTCGAACGGCTGAAGCAGCACTTTGAGGGACGGATGGAGCTGGTCCCAGCCATGGAGATCATGGTGGAACCCCACCTCCTCGAAAAGCTCCAGAGCGGGAGGCTCTTCGGCTATAACCGTTCCAAAACCCTCCTGGTGGAGTTCGATCTCCTGGATTACCCGCTCTATTCGGAAAAACTGTTCTATGATCTGCGAAAACTCGGGTATCAGGTGATTCTGGCCCATCCGGAACGGAACCGCATGCTGCGCAATGATCCGGAGAAAGTGTACCACCTCATTGATCTGGGGGTGCTCTGCCAGCTCAATGCGGGCAGCCTTCAGGGGCATTTTGGGGAAAAGACGAGAGTTTTTGCGGAAAAGCTCATCGAGAAGAATCTGATCCATGCTGTGGGTTCCGACGGCCACAATGACACCAGCCGCAATACCCGTATCCGCTACGCCTATGACCGGATTCATAAACTTAATCCACAGCTCCACACCTTTCTTCTGGAGTCAGGTCCTTCCCTGATTCATGGGGAAGTCCCGGAGATCTTGGACTATCTTCCCTGGGAAGAGCACAGTCCCGTTAAAAAGAATAAGTCCTGGCTGTCCAAGCTTTGGAAATAAAATGAACACCTTCTTTCTTTCGAGAAAGGAGGTATTTTTAGTTGATATCACTTTTTAATTTAAATGATACTTTATTAGTTTTGGTGTTATAAAATGGAATCCTGTATGTCGAAATCTAGGGCGGTTTGACAAATGAGATCGGTTTTTCTGGGGCGTAAATCATGAGATTCATATTTTTCCGAAAAGCCGTCGAAAAATATGGCGATTTTTGAAAAATGTGGTATGATATAACATATGTGTGGATAGTACAGTAACGGTGTAAGTCAAGAATTATCAATCAAGGTCAATCAGGATATATTTTGTGATTTATATTATTTATTAATAATCATTCTTTGATCACCATGATGTTATACGTGCTAAAGAAAGAAAGAATATACAAAACATCAGGGGGAATTCCTATGCCATGGTATTCATTCAGTGAGATTTGGACACCGCTTTCCATGTTTGGGGTCAAACTGTATCGGGAAAAAAATGAACGGAAACTTTGGGTGAAGGTGGGCAACAAGAAGCGCAGAAGGCTTTTTGGGCACAAAGATCACCGGATGGAAGAGTAAAGAGAAAAGAAAAGAGCCTCGGTAAAGCGAGGCTCTGAAGGCGTGATCCGAAGGGGTCATGCCTTTTTAGTTCCGTAAATAACTGAATTAGAGGACTTTGGCCATGCCGCCATCCAATAGCAGGGTGCTTCCCGTGATGTAGGTATTGGCTTCCGAGACGAGGAACGCCACGGCTTTACCAAACTCCTCCGGGGTGCCGTACCTCCCTAAGGGAATTTTTCCCAGGGCATCCTTCTCCACAGTCTCCAATGGGAGTTCCAGTCGGCGGGCTTTGTCGGCGTTGAGGGACTTGATCCGGTCCGTGGCAATTTGACCCGGGGCCACCACATTGACGAGGATCTGGTAGGGGGCCAGTTCCTCCGCCAGGGTTTTCGAGAGTCCCACCACCCCGCTGCGGAAGGTGTTGGAGAGGATGAGTCCGGGCAGCGGTGTTTTCACGGAAATGGAGGCCAGGTTCACAATGCGCCCGCCTTTGGCTTTGAGGTAGGGAAGGGTTTCCCGGATGATCCGGATGTAGCTTAAAAGGTTAAGCTGAAAAGATTCCATCCAGTCCTCATCGGTGAGGTCATCGAAGGTTCCCGTAGGGGGACCGCCGGAATTGTTGATGAGAATGTCGATTTTTCCGTAGACCTTATGGGTGTACTTCACCAGCTCCCGAATGGCCTGGGGCTTCGTAATGTCGCAGACCCAGTGGGACACGCGTCCCCGGTGAAGCTCTGCCAGTTCCCTGGCTGCGGCTTCAAGTTTTTCTTCATTTCGGCTGGTGAGCATCACGTGGCAGCCTTCCTTCACCAGTTCCCGGGCACAGGCTTTTCCCAGCCCCTGGCTGGAGGCAATGACGAGGGCAACTTTTCCCTCCAATCCCAAATCCATAATCGTCCTCCTTTTCATATGCGGTGCTGAGGCCTTACCCCAGAACCCTTTGGCGAGAAGAAAAGGGAAGAACGGGACCGTCCTTCCCTGACTGCAGTTCCTTCAACGAATATTAAACTTTCGGCTTTCGCCTTCCTCCAGACGTTTTCTCGGCAGATCCACAGTGAGCACGCCATCGTGGAAGGAAACATTCACCTGTTCCTCATCGACATTCTCCACATAGAAGCTTCGCTGGACCTGTCCGCTGGAGCGTTCCCGAAGGATATAGTTTTCCCGGACCTCCTCCTTGGAATCTTCCCGCACCGCAGTGATGACGAGATATTTCTCTTTGTACTCCACGGTAATGTCCTCTTTTCGGTAACCCGCCAGATCGGCATGGATGAGATACCCTTTCTCCGTTTCTTTCACGTCCACCTTGAACATCTTTCGGGGAACAATCCCGGGATAATCCCAGGCAAGACTGGGCATGAGCTCTTCGAAGGGAAGCAGTCCTTTCAGCATACGGTTTCGCATAAGACACCTCCTAATCGGATTTCGAGAGAACCTCTCTTGCCTTCATTTTATCCCATCTCCGGGAGAAGGCAATCAAAAGAGGAAGGGATAAATGGAGATAACGTACAAAAACGAACGATTGGTAACCATAACCGTTTGAAAGCGAAGATAACGATAGAATATGCCGGTTTTCAGTGAAATATGGAGAAATGAGTTCCGGTCATAGAAAGTTAACAGGAAGGTGGGGTACAGGCGGGAAAAAGAGGCTATACTGAAGTTAGAACTCAAAGTGAAGGAGGGAATCAAACATGCTGGAAATTATCGCGCAGTCCCTGGAGGATGCCCTTACCATTGAACGAATGGGCGGGAACCGGATTGAGCTGATCCAGTCCCTGGGAGAGGGCGGACTCACGCCCAGTGTAGGCCTCGTCAAAGCAGTACTCAGTGCGGTGAGCATCCCGGTGAATGTCATGATTCGACCCCACAGCCGTCATTTTCGCTATTCTCCAGAGGATCTGGAGATCATGCGTGAAGATGTGCTGACCATGGAGAAGCTAGGGGTGAAACACGTGGTCCTGGGGATCCTCGATGAGGACGGGCTTCCGGATATGGGAGCCATGGAAAGGCTTCTGAAAGACACGCAGCTCACCGTGACCTTCCATCGGGCCATCGATGAAAGTGCAGACCTTAGGGCATCGCTTGAGCGTCTGAAAAGTTTATCCGCCATTACCCATGTGCTGACCTCCGGTGGTGAGGGGAAAGCGGAGGATCACCTGGACGTCCTGAAGAACCTCATCAGGAATTCCGGAGATCTCCGGATCATTGTGGCCAGCGGCATCCATGCGGGAAATCTCAGTGCCATCCGCAATGAGCTGGAATATGCCTTAAGCGGGGATGATCCCAATGGGGGACACTTTGATCTCCATGTGGGCACCGGGGTGAGAAGCAGCAATGTGAACCATCCGGTCCATGCCGAAGAGGTGGAGCACCTGGTGGCGGTCTACCGGAAAGAATGCTGTACATGAGAAAATCGACAAAATAGGAAAGGCAGGAAAAGAAATGATTCGTAATGTTGTGTTTGACTTGGGCAATGTGCTGCTACGCTTTGATCCCATGGCGTATCTTCTGAAAACCTATGAGGACTTTACGGTGGCAGAGACCCTGTACTGGGGGATCTTCCGATCGGAAGAGTGGAAACTCCTGGATGAAGGGAAAATTACAGAAGAGGAAGCTTTGATAAGGATGGAGAACAGGCTTCCCCAGTGGAAGGAGGACGTTAAAACCCTCTTCACCACCTGGGAATATACGGTCATTGAAGAGATGAGCGCCTCGGTCTTTTTCCTTCGGCGGTTTAAGGATATGGGGTATCAGCTATACGCCCTTTCCAATTATCCAAAGCGGGGCTACCTCAACACCGTTACCCAGTATGACTGGTTCTCCCTCTTTGACGGTCAGGTGATCTCCTATGAGGTGAAGCAGGTGAAACCGGGCAGAGGGATCTATGAAACGCTCTTTCAGCGGTATGGGCTAAAGCCCGAAGAATGCCTCTTTGTGGATGATACGCTGCCCAATGTGGAAGAGGCCAAGGCATTGGGGATGGAAAGCTACCATTACCGGAGCACGGATCAGCTCATGGACATGCTGGCCAGGCTTTTGCAGGAGAAGAAGGAAAATCCTGAAAACTTGTAAGCACAACTTCGTCGAGTTCCCCGTAGGATTATGGTACGATGAAGTTGTCATACAATTATGGAAAAAGCAAAACCGTATATTAAGGAGGAGTCAATTTTATGAAGTACTTTATCGACACCGCCAATGTGGAAGAAATCCGCCAGGCTGCGGCCTTGGGCATCATCGATGGCGTCACCACCAACCCTTCGCTCATTGCCAAGGAGGGAAGAGTCTTTGAAGAAGTAATCAAGGAAATCACCGAGATCGTCGACGGCCCCATCAGCGCTGAAGTGGTCTCTCTGGAGGCCGAGGGCATGGTGAAGGAAGCTCTGGAGCTGGTGAAGATCCACCCCAATGTGGTGATCAAGGTTCCCATGACTGCGGAAGGCATTAAAGCCACCTCCCAGCTGAGCAAAAAGGGCATCAAGGTCAACGTGACCCTGGTGTTCTCCTCCACCCAAGCCCTGGCTGCCGCCAAAGCCGGCGCTGCCTATGTCTCTCCCTTTGTAGGCAGACTGGACGACATCGGGCTGGAAGGCATGGAGCTCATTGAGGAGATCATGTTCATCTTCAAGAACTATGGCATCAAAACAGAAGTCATCGCCGCCAGCATCCGAAACCGCAACCATTTGGCCCAGGCGGCCACTGCCGGTTCCGATATCGCCACCATCCCCTTTAAGGTCATCATGGATTCCCTGAAGCATCCCCTGACGGACCAGGGCATTGAGCGTTTCCTGAAGGACTGGGAAGGCACGAAGAAGTAGAGGGAAATGAACCTTTTGGTGATCCTATCCCCATAAAGTTGAGAAGGAGGGAGTTTATGGCACTGCATGTGATATTGATCCGGCACGGCATCGCAGAAGGGGTGTCGGCCGACGGCCAGGACGCTTCCCGGCATCTCACGGAGAAAGGAAAGAAAAAGCTCCGCAAAGCCCTGAAGGGAATCCTGCCTCTTCTCACGGAAGGGGAGAGGCCCCTCATTTGGTCCAGCCCCTTGGTTCGGGCTGTGGAAAGCGCGGAGATTCTCCAGGAGGTCCTGGGAACGGGACAGGTGGAAGAGATTCCCTGCATTGCCACGGGGGATCTGGAAACCTTCCGGATGCTGGTGGAAGAACTGCCACAGGAGCCAGAGCCCTGGATCTTTGTGGTGGGTCATGAGCCCCATTTGGGGAACTGGACCCGAAAACTTACGGGGATTTCCCTGCCTTACGGCAAAGGCTCCGCAGCGGCGTTTCTCTCCCGAAGCGGGGAGCTGGATACGTTAGAGCTTCGCTGGTTTCTTCAAAGCTCAGCCATGGCAGAGCTGAAACGAGAGAAGAAACCGAAACAGGACAAGTAAAGAGCAAAAAAATAAACCTCCAAGCCGAGGATGTGCTTACCCCATGGGGAGCCGCTTCCTGAACAGGCTTGGAGGTTTTTTCTAGAACAGCATGCCGTAGAGGAGCTTTCCGAATACGGCAAAGGACATGATGAGAAAGATGGGCTTGATGAACTTGGCGCCATTGCGAATGGCCAGCTTCGTGCCCATGAAGGAGCCCAATACCATGAAGAGGGCAATGGGAACCCCCAGGAGATAGTCGATCTTCCCGTTGAAGGCAAACATCAGAAGGGACGTAAAGTTCGAGGTGAAGTTAATGAGCTTGGCGTTACCCGAAGCGTTGGTGAAGTCGAACTTGAAGGCTCGGATGAAGATGAAGATGAGGAAGGAACCCGTGCCCGGTCCGAAGAAACCGTCATAGAAACCTAAAGCAAAGCCCACCAGGGACACCAGGAGGATCTTCTTTGTGGTAATTTCCGTGAAGCCGTTGACCTGCCCCAGATCCTTCTTGAAGTAGGTATAGAGGCCCACAGCCAGGATGGCGATGCTCACCAAAGGGTAAAGGAAGTCCTGGGGAACCCGAAGGACGGAGTAAACCCCTAAAGCTGCTCCCAGGGCCGTGAGGGGAACCGCCGTGCGCAAGAGGCGGAAGTTAATTTTGCTGGAACGGGCATACCCCGCCGTGGAAACAAAAGATCCCATGGTGGCGGCAAATTTGTTGGTGCCTAAGGTGAAGTGGGGCGGAACGCCAGCCAGAAGATAGGCGGGGATGGTCACCAGGCCCCCTCCACCGGCGATGGAGTCCACAAAGGCACCCACAAAACCGGCAGCGCAAAGAAACAGCAGTCGAATATCCATAATCAGTCCTCGTTTTCTTTAATAAAGTTCATAAGGCTAATTATAGCATAATCCATGGGGAGCGAAAGGGATCCCTCCCGGGGAGAACGGAGATTTTCTTCAGTTTTTCCGGGGATTCTGGTATCATCAGGAAGGAGAGTGATGAACGTTGAAAAGAAATGAATTAATTGAAGTGAAAATAGAGGACCATAGTTTTCCTGCCACAGGCATCGGGTTTTTGGAGGGAAAACGGGTAAAGATCAAGGGCGCCTTTGTGGGGGAGACGGTTTCCGCCAAAGCCTATGAGATCCGCCAGGACAGGGCCAAGGGAAGATTCCAGGGACGGACCTCGGAAGCAGAGTATGCCGTGGAGGCCCCCTGTCCCCACTTTGGACGCTGCGGCGGCTGCATCAGCCAGCAGATCCCCTTAGAGAAGCAGCGGCAGTTCAAAGAGGAAGAGGTGAAGAAGCTCTTTAAGCAGAATGATGTTCCTTTGGGGGAGTATCTGGGCATGACGGGATCGAGGGAGCAGTACGGCTACCGAAACAAGATGGAGTACACCTTTGGGGATGAGGTAAAGGACGGGGAGCTCAACCTGGGGATGCATTTCCGGGGAATGAAGAACTCCGTGATTAATACCTCTGGATGTCTTCTGGTCTCGGAGGATTTTCGAAAAATCCATGACTACACCATTGCGTACTGCCGAAAGAACAACCTGCCTTACTATCGCGTCATGCGCAAGGAAGGCTACCTGCGAAACCTGATCATCCGTAGGGGAATGAACACCGGAGAGCTCATGGTGAACCTGGTGACCACCACGCAGCTGGATTTTGATCTTGCGGAGTACCGGGATGGCCTCCTCAGCCTTGCCTTGGAAGAGAAACTGGTGTCCCTCCTCCATACGGAAAATGACAGTTTTTCCGATGCGGTGATTCCGGAGAAGGTGAACATTCTCCATGGCCAGGATTACCTCACGGAGAAGCTGGGGGAACTGACTTTCAAGATTTCGCCTTTTTCCTTCTTCCAGACCAATACCCAAGGCGCAGAGGTGCTCTACCGGGAGGTAAAGGCCCTCATCGGGGAAAAGAAGAAGGAAATCTTTGACCTCTACTGTGGTACGGGTACCATTGGTCAGATTGTGGCTGACTGTGCGGAAAAAGTCACCGGGGTGGAAATCATCGAGGAGGCTGTTGTTGCTGCCAATGAAAATGCCGCCATCAACGGCTTGAGCCATGTACAGTTTCTGGCGGGGGATGTGAAGGACGTGATCCAGACCCTGGAAGGAGCGCCGGATCTCATCATCCTGGACCCACCCCGTAGCGGAGTCCATCCCAAGGCCCTGGAGTATGTCAAAGACTTCCAGGCCAAGGAGATCATCTATGTTTCCTGTAACCCAAAGACCCTGGTCATCGATTTAAAGTACCTGATTGATCAAGGTTACCAGGTGGAGAAGACCAAGATTGTGGACCTTTTCCCCAACACGCCTCATATAGAAGTCATTGTCAAATTAGGTAGAGAATTAAACTTAGGAGTGTAGTTATGAATACTTGGAAAAATGTAACCGGATTTTTCTCTGAAGATGACCGACATTATAAGAACACCTATATGGAAATTAGTGAAGTATATGATGAAAAAATCGAAGTGAGTTCATTTTCATCAACTGAAGGATTGCACGAAATATACTTTTCCTTTGGCATCATGTTTGGAATTATCTATATCGAGAGGGAAAAGGCCGATTCGGAACGACAAGAAGTGAAAAAGGAACTTTTAGAAGAATATCGGAAGCACAATGAGCCAACAAGTGAATTTATAAAGATGTTTTGTGAGAAGCATAAGGTATGTATCCCCAATGATATCTTTTTTGATGATTCATCCTTGCTTGACTTCTAATTATTGCTTTGCTAATAAAGTCGTTGTCGTGACGCGCCAGACTTGGTCGAAATGATGGGCTTAGAAGAGCAATCCCATTCTGCTCAGCCGGTCATCGACCGCTGAAAGGCTGGGGCAAACAATTTCAGCCTCGAATTATCGGAATAATACGTATCGTTTCGACATAAATATCATTGATATTATTCCGATGCTGCGTTAAATTGCTTACGATAGGGGAGGTGAGAGGATGCAATACATTACGGTAAAACAGGCATCAGAGCGGTGGGGCATATCTGACCGTCGTGTCCGTATACTTTGCGAGGCGGGGCGGATAAAAGGTATCGTCAGAGAAGTACGTTCTTATCTTATCCCGGCAGATACAATGAAACCGATAGACGGACGCACTTTGGGCGGTAAGATGATTCCGGAATAATACGCTGCACTTTTTGCGATAGTTGATGAGATGAAAGCCGAACTTGACCGTCGTCATCCTCTTGTGGCACTTAAACGACGAAGAAAATCCGGCAACTCATGGTGAAACTTCCCGGATCCCCTGCCGTTTTCGACTGCCGATCACCTTACACGCTTCCTGGCACAAGGGGCAGCAGCTCTTCTCCATACTCCGGACAAAAAACGCCTTTACAGCTATTCCATTCCAGTTCAAACTTTGATACAATAACCATGCTAATCAATTTAGTAAGAGGCCCTTCCTGATGCTCGTGTCGAAATGTGAGTTAGGGAGGGCTTCTTTCCGTCCTCCAATGTTGTTATGGTCATGATATCCGTCTATTTACGGACAGACAAGCTTAGCAGGTTTTGGGCTTTAAAACGTCTTTAACACAACTCCCATTGTTCATGTCTAGTAATCTAGAAATCGCATCAAATAATGACTTATTTAATATTGACAAAACTAACAGATGTTAGTTAATATAATACTAACAACTGTTAGTACATACGTTTCTTTAGCAAACTTCTGTTTGGCTATAGTTTGCTTTAGTTACTGCAACGCATGAAATTGGATTTTCATGGACAGGATGTTGATATTCTGGAATCGGAATCTTTGAAATGAAAGACCAAGAGAGTAGGAATAGGAGGTTTTTCCATGACGACGAAAGAACGAATACTGTATTCTGCACTTCAACTTTTTTCTGAACGGGGCTATGCGGGAGTTTCCATGCGCGAATTAGCCGCAAAAGTGGGGATTAAAGCTGCATCTCTCTATAACCATTTTTCAAGCAAGGAAGAGATTTTCAACCACCTCCTTGAGGAAATGCAGCATCGTTATGAGCAAACGGTCATCAGGATTCCGATTCCCAGTGGATCTTCCGAAGAAGCCGCGAAACAGTATGTCGGGATCACCGAAGAACATCTGCAGCAGATTGCAGGAGGCCTGTTCCAGTACTTTGCAAAGGATGAGTTTGCTGCCCCTTTTCGCAAAATGATTTCATCGGAGCAGTATCATCATTCTATTGCAGGGGATGCCTTTAGGCAGATCTTCATCCATGGCGCATTGGAGTATCAGGCCAATCTTTTTAAAACGCTTATGGAGCTGGGAGAATTTATCGATGCCGATCCAAAGATCGTGGCCATTCAATTTTATGCCCCCATATTTTTGCTGCTCGAAAGTTACGATGAAACACAGGAATCCGATACCATGGAAACATTAAAGAAGCATGTCAGTCAGTTTTCGAAAATATATGGTCGGAGGTAAAGGAATGAAAATTACGGTTGTACACGGGCAGAAACATCATGGCAGTACATGGAACTCCACTCGATTATTGCGGGATTTTCTCATGACAGAGGATGATGTTTGTCATGAATTTTTTGTCAATGACATCCCTCACTGCGTTGGCTGTTTTACCTGCATTTTAAAAGATGAAGAAAAATGTCCACACCGGAATTTAATCCAGCCGATCATTCATTCCCTTGATGAAGCAGATATCATTATTGTCGAAACCCCGAACTACTGCATGGGGATGACCGGACAACTCAAAAACTTTTTTGATCATATGGCGTATCGCTGGTTTAGTCATCGTCCCCTGGATGGAATGAAAAATAAAGTGGCCATAGCAGTTTCGACAACGGCGGGTCTCGGTGCGAGTACAGCCACAAAGCATGTTGCAAAACAGCTGTTTTGGTGGGGAGTTCCCAAAGTATACCGTCTTCATGAGGTGGTAGCTGCTTCGAACTGGGAGGAAGTGAAACCAGAAATCAAGGTAAAAATCGAACATAAGGCAGAAAAAATCGCGAAAATGGCAAGGAAGAATCACGAAAGAGTTCACTGGGGGATACGGCAAAAGCTGATCTTTAAAATGATGGGGAGAATGCAAAAGGCTGGTTTGGGGACTCCGAAGGATGCTACTTACTGGAAAGAACAAGGTTGGATTTAGGAACCTTAATCCTTGGAGAGTTCAAAGGCTGAGGTTATGCTTTCGAAAATGAGAGCTTGTAAAACCTCATCAAGCTCGTTCGTCTGTTGTGGCGATCTTGCGATGGTTACTGCAGCGGGATTCATTTCTCGGTTAGTGGTGGTCGTATCAAGGATATATCCGATCGGATATAAGTTGAGACCGACGTTTTTGGGAACAGAATGTCGGGTGGACGAGGAAGACGCGAAGACCATGGGGAAACTAGCTGTCTGCTCATTCGTCCAAAGTCGTCATTCAAGTTTCTTGAATTGAGGTGTATTATGCAAGATGTTAAATTAACCCATGGCGAAAACATGATGGGTCTGTAATTAGGAGAGGAATATGATGGAAATTTGGGATGCCTATAACGTAGAACTAAAACTGAACGAAAATCTTCAGCTTTATCGTGGACAGTAAATTCCCGAAGGCGTGTATCATCTCGTCTGCGATATCCTCGTGCAGCATGCCGATGGCACCTATTTACTGATGCAAAGAGATGCACGTAAGTATTACGGTGGTATGTGGGAAGCCACAGCTGGAGGATCCGCTTTGCAGGGAGAAACGCCGCTCCAGTGTGCCATAAGGGAGCTGCGCGAAGAGACGGGGATCATCTCTTCCGACTTGCGAGAAGTGGGAAGAGTGGTCAGCGATGAAACGCGCTCCATCTATGTGGAGTTTTTCTGTGTCACCGATGGGGATAAAGAAAAGATCGCATTGCAGGATGGCGAAACATCGGACTTTAGGTGGGTAAGCAAGGATGAATTGCTTTCCATGAAGAAGGATGAACTAATCACCATGAGAATGGAGCAGTTCATGGAATCGTTGAAATAAGAAATTCCAAGTCATTTCCATGAGATGGATTTAAACGAAGGCAATGATAATAATCCAAGCGTTTTTCCGATGGTGGATTAGAATACGCTGATCGGATTGCCCTAGACTGGGGTTTCCGGCTTAGAAATTAGAGGGTTGAGAAAAATTTGAATTTTTCTCAACCTTTTTACAGCGCTAGAAGAGTTTTTGTTGTATTATTTTGAGTATCACAGTAAATTTTAGAGCATATGGGGGACAATATGGTAGGTAGTATTTATAAGAATAACTTCAATCCCAACTCGATTGCCATTAAATACAAGGGAAACTGCATCACCTATAACGAACTGGATACCGCGGTGAATCAGTACGCCAGCCTATTGTCAAAGCTGGGCGTGAAAGCGGATGATCGGGTACTCTTGAGCTGTCCGAACTCCCCGGAATTCATCTACTCTTATCTGAGCGTCGTGAAGAATGGCGCGGTCATTGTGCCCATGAACCTGCAGCTGACCATGACGGAAATCCGATACTTATTGGACGACTCCGGAGCAAAGTTCATGCTGATTCATCCCGCCATTTTAAAAGCCATGAACCAAAGCCAAGGATCTCTGGAAGAGCTCTTGAACCTCCAGGTGTTCGTGCTGGATGAAGTATTTAAACAGGATCTCTTGGAAATTCCCCTGGTGGAGGTTGAAGCGATTTCCGATGAGAATGCGGTATCCACCTTCCTTTATACCTCCGGGACCACCGGAAAGCCGAAAGCGGCCATGCTGACCCATAAGAATCTGGTGACCAATGCGGAGCAGTGCCGGGTGGCCTTCAGTACCACTGCAGAAGATAACTTCATGTGTGTTCTTCCCATGTTCCATGTGTTTGGATTCACCGTCAGCGTGCTGAATCCTTTATGGACGGGTGCCACCGTGACGATCCTCGAGAAATTTCATCCCAAGGAAATCGTGGAATCCTTTATCCAGGACGAAGTGACGGTCTTTGCGGGGGTTCCCACCATGTATGTGGTCCTGCTGGAAGCCTGCAAGAATAGTGTCCTCTTCCCGAAGCTTCGCTTAGCCATCTCCGGGGGCGCAGCCATGCCGGTGGAAGTCCTGAGACAGGCGAAGGATATACTGAAACTCCCCGTGGTCGAAGGATACGGCTTGACCGAAGCCTCACCCGTGGTCAGTTTCAATCCACTCCATGGGATGCAGAAAGTAGGCTCCATCGGTGTTCCGCTCCAGGGAATTGCGTGTAAGATTGTCGATGAAAAGGATGTGGAGCTTCCAGCAGGAACGGTCGGGGAGCTCATCACCGTGGGGGACAACGTAATGCGGGGATACTACAAGAAGGAGACCGAAACAGCAGAAGCACTAAAGAATGGCTGGCTGCACACCGGCGATCTGGCAAAGAAAGACGACGAGGGTTATCTCTACATTGTGGATCGGAAAAAGGATCTGATCATCACCGGTGGCTTAAATGTTTATCCTCGGGAAGTGGAAGAAGTGATCTATCAGTTTCCGAAGGTAAAAGAGGCCGCAGTCGTGGGCGTTCCTGATAACCTCCGCGGAGAGATGGTGAAAGCATTCATCGTCCTTAAAACCGGCGAAGAATGCACATCAAGGGAATTACTGGCGTATTTGAAGGAGAATCTGGCCGGTTATAAGCTCCCGAAGAAAATTGAGTTTATCCCTGAGCTGCCTAAAAATGGATCCGGAAAAATTTTGAAGAGAATGCTTAAAGCGTAGTAGTAGATCCATTAAACTAAACTCAAGGAACGGATGCCTTATCGAGCGACCTCTCATTATGCCCAAAGGGCGGTAGTTCTTCTTCATCCTCCGGTCATAACGTCGTGACCGGTTTCCTATCCAATAATTGTAGTCAAGGGTTAGAAAGACTCTTCCTGATGCTCATATATGAGTCAGGGAGGGTCTTTTTCGTCCCTCATTCTTGCTAAGGTCGTATATTTATTTTGAGGATGTAAGATTGCCTCGTTTAGTTCATTTTAAAAGAGAGTGTCAGGCCTCAACACCTTTGATCCGAGTTCAGCGGCCATCGTTCAAGGAACCATCGCCGCTGCTGCGGTCATCAACGAGATCATCGCCGTGGTCATCGCCCAAAAAGCCTTTGAGTGGGCTGGAGAACTGGAGAATCATTCCCCCGATGATATTCCTTCAGACTGGGTGACCAGTTCCAACTAAAGGATATGAGGACCTTTTGGAGAGGATCTACGTTGCATTAGCCGGATTTGATCTTTCCTTCGATGAGAAGGAAGTTAACCCCGGAGTTTTCCATTCAGCCCTTGAGGTTTCTTCGGACAAGCCTCAAGGGCTTATTCATGCCTTGAATGGGGAGAATAAGATGAAATGGGGTTTTCCACGAGTGTGGCAAAGCCGTGCATTTCCAGTGAAGATATCTTATACTGAAATATAAGCAGAAGGGGAATAACCTCGTCCGGGAGAAGATTGGGGGAGTGCTCATCGGGTAAGCCTGGGACGCGGTTTCTCGTTAAACCGCTGAAGGGCGATGAGCTGCACCGCTAAGAATGGAAACTCCAGCGCTAACCGGGAAAAGGAGAGTAAGTATGGCAAAGATCAGGAGCATCACGATCAAGGGGTATTCTGGTTATGGTACCGATGACGAAGCCTTTCAGGACATCGTCCGGTTGACGGCGGATTCGATTTCCTATCACTATCAACCGCAAATCCCCTCAGAGCTTAATCCTGTGCGAAAATGGAAGTATCAAACAAACAGCGCCATTTACAAAATGAGATTTGATGCTGTGGAAGCGATGATTCCACTCGTCTTGGACAGTGCTAAGCTGGAAAACTGTACCGATATTGGAGGTATTGAGTTTCATCTCATATTTTCCGACAAAACCGAGTTTAAGGAAACTTACTGGGTACCAGGAGAGAGATTTGCGGATTGCTTTCGGCTCATAAAAAGCATGGTTCCCGAATGTGAGTATATTCCAGCGGTTCTCTTGACCGAAGAAGACGTTGAAGAAGATGATCAGGAAGAGGATGATAAAGAAGAAGAAGAAGAAGAAGAAGAAGAGTCGTTCAGCGAACCGTTAGCGGAAAGTGGAGAGGAGAATTTTGGATGATTTTTCGAAAAGGAACGGAAAGCGATCTTGTACCGTGGATGGAATTGGTCCGAAAAGTAAGTCCCGGGTTTCCGGGGTTGGAGACCGAAGAGGCCCTAGCCCAGCATCAGGAGACTGTGCTGAAGTTTATTAAGGGGGGAGCTGGAATTTGCGCAGAGGATAACCAGAAAATTATGGGTGTTCTCCTATTTTCCAAATCCCATCAGAAGATCTGCTTCCTGGCCGTGGATCCCGCATACCACAGGCTAGGCGTCGCTTCCCAGCTACTGGAGATGGCTCTGGGGGAACTGAATCATCGGGAAGACACCACCGTATCCACCTTTAGGGAGGAAGATCCCAAAGGGGAGGCACCTCGAACGCTCTATGCCAAGTTTGGATTCAAACCGGAGGAGCTGACGGAGGAGTTTGGCTATCCCAATCAGGTGTTCCGGCTCCCGGGGGAAACCTCTGACCAACAGGGCAAAGACACGTTTAGGATCCGAAAAGCAATGCTGGAGGATCAGGAGGATGTGGCAAAACTTGCCAGCAGATTATGGCCCCATCACACGCCGGAGGAGTTAGTCGAAGAATTTGCAGGGCTTCTGGAAAATGAGGAGTGTGCCGTTTTTCTTGCCTTTCAGCAAGGAGTACCCATGGGTTTTGCCCAGTGCCAGCTGCGGCATGACTATGTTGAAGGGACAGATTCATCGCCTGTGGGTTATCTCGAGGGGATCTTCGTGGATCCGTCTTTTCAGCGCAGCGGTGTGGCCCAAGCACTCCTTAATGCTTGTGAAGCATGGGCGAAAGAGAAAGGGTGTCAGGAGTTTGCCAGCGACTGCGAATGGGGCAATGAGGACAGTCTTGCCTTTCACCTGGCGGTAGGTTTTACGGAGGCCAATCGAATAATCTGCTTCACCAAAAAGCTGAATCCCTGAAGCTATCGAAGATATCGGCGATCGCTTCAGAATACATCGAAAGAAATCGAAGAAAGAGAGGAATAAACCGTGAATTATGAACGAGTATACAAGATGGCATTTTCCAGCGTGTACCCGCTCCTTGTCCAGAAAGCGGAACGCAAAGGGCGCACCAAAGCTGAGGTCGACGAAGTGATCTGCTGGCTGACCGGCTATGATGAAGCGGGTCTAAAGGAGCAACTCGAAAAAAATGTGGACTATGAAACATTTTTCGGGGAAGCACCAAACCTGAATCCCAACACGCATCTCATCACCGGCGTTGTTTGTAAAGTCCGCGTGGAGGACATTGAAGATCCCTTGATGCAGAAGGTCCGCTGGCTGGACAAACTGGTGGATGAACTGGCCAAGGGGAGGCCCTTGACGAAAATTTTAAGAAGCTGAAGAGGCTTGGTGGACATCGATTTCCAGGTTCTACAGGCTTCAATGAGACATGAGGTGAAAAATGAAAAATCAGTTTGATCCCAAGAATAGGATTATTCAAGAACTTCTTCAGGGGATGGCCATGGAAGATCAGGGGAAACCTGAGGATGCCCAGGTTCGGTTTCTGGGGGCCTGGAAGAATGCAGAGGATGATTTAGAACGCTTTCTCGCGGCATATTTTGTCGCCAGGCACCAAAAAACCGTTGAAGAGCGGCTGGCGTGGCTGGAAACCTCGTTGAAGCATGCTCTTAATGTGGATGATGATGCCGTGAAAAGTGCTTTCCCTACGCTCTATGAGAAGATTGCCCATTGCCATGAGGAGCTGGGGGATGAGGAGAAGGCGAAATGGAGCAGGGAGCAGTCTGCGGCCTACAATGTAGCCCCTTCAGACGCGGGTCCTTTTTATCACGGGACAAAGGCTGACTTAAAAATCGGGGATCTGCTCACGCCGAAAAACGAATCCAACTATCAGACTGCGCTCAAAATGAACCACGTCTATTTCACCGCTCTTATCCCGGGTGCGGGACTGGCTGCCGCCCTGGCCAAGGGCGAGGGCCGTGAACGGGTTTATGTGGTGGAACCCACGGGGGACGTTGAACATGACCCCAATGTCACCGATAAGAAATTCCCAGGCAATCTGACCCGATCTTACCGCTCCGAAAAGCCCTTGAAAATTGTGGGAGAGGTTCAGGATTGGCGGCATCAGACCACTGAGGACATTCAGAAATGGAAAGAAAAACTCGCTAGCAACAAAGGAGAAATCATCAACTGAAGAATGAAATCGTCTGCTGCAGATAGAAGGGCATTCACTGCGCGGTAGATGGAAGCTGAACAGGACGTTTGAGGTAACATAAAGTAAAATTGAGGTGATTAACGAATATGGCAATCCTTGCATTCCTTCTGATTGGATGGATCCTCAGCTGGGTGAAGTTCGAAAACTTGTTTATCCAATCTTTTAAAGAACTGTTCGGAAAGGACGTCACAAAGGCCAGCTACTATTTCCTGTTTTTGTGTATTGGAATCTTTGGAGAGTTTGTCCTGCTCCTTC
The DNA here is from genome assembly GCF_018128025.1 of Proteiniclasticum sediminis. Taxonomy (GTDB): domain Bacteria; phylum Bacillota; class Clostridia; order Clostridiales; family Clostridiaceae; genus Proteiniclasticum; species Proteiniclasticum sediminis. Next base: position 127,559 of record NZ_JAGSCS010000002.1, read on the forward strand.
AAGGCGCATACTATACCGTCTTCCTGTATCGATAAAGAGATCCTGGAGGAACGATTTTAGCTTCGTGGAAGGTTAGCCCCTGGAAATGCAGATGACCGCAATTTCCAGGGGCTTTTTAGAAGCGTCCATCTACAGACGTCTGTTCAGGACTTTTTTGCGTTTGCCCGAGATGAATATGCGATGGACATGACAATCCGCAGAACGATCAAAATGTAAAGAAAAACGGCATGGCATGAATAGCGAGGGTTCATCATCAGTTATCGATAAGTGCATAAATTATGGTATAATGCTTTAAACCTTTTCATGATCTGGGATAAGGATTATGGCGTAGGGGAAGTGGAGAAATGGAAGGAAAGCGAGGGAACAATACGGATGAAAACCATGCTGAAGCTGATGCAAAATCCAAAGAATGGAATCCCCGAGGAGAAGCTGCCCCGGTTTGAAGAGATTGTTCAAACCACCAAGGGAGCGGAGTGCGAAGGAAAGTTCATGAAAGCCATGGCGGAGCGCCTGGCGCTGTATACCCAAACCTACGGTAGGACCGCAGAGCTTTTGGATGACCACACGGTTCTTGTTACTTTTGCCTGTCATCATGGCTATTACAAGCATGCGCCTAAGGGGAAGTTCCAGTTTCCCGATTCCGTGGAAACCTACTTTGAACGCTGTGCGGGCGGAAGGCTCTATGAGTACGAGAAGGCCCTGGGCATCAAGCTGAGGATCAAATCCGTGGATACCTCGCCGCTCAAGGAGAACATCCTCCATCCGGTGAAGTTTATCTTTGAAATTCTGGAATAGAACGGGGAACGAGAAGATCCGTAAAGTCTGGGCCAAGGCCTGACTTTACGGATCTATTTTTGTGCAAGGTTGAAGAAGGGAAGGACATCTTAGCTCTTTCGGTTTCCCGTATATATTTCTGCATCTCTCCGATTATTTCTGCACCAGACGCCATAGGGTGGTGCGGCTGATACCCAGACGCTTGGCCGCTGCCGTCTGATTCCCTTCAGTTTCCTGAATGACCCGTAGGGCAATATCCTGGCTGATCTCCGCCAAAGTACGGTTCAGGTCCAGGGGAGCGGCTGCATTTTCCGTTTGAGGGGTGAAGGCACCCACATGACGTTCCTTGAGGAAGACCTGATGGACGTTGTCCGCCGTGATGATCTGGCCGGTGCCCATCACCGAAAGTTCGCCCAGAACCCGCTGGAACTGGGTGTAATTATGGGGCCAGTCATAGTTCTGAAGAAGAGACAGAGCTTCCGGGTCTGCCCCCAGGATCTGCCGCGGCAGATTAATGTTCATATGGCTGAGACAAAGGTTCAGCAGCGTGGGGATCTGATGGGAAAGCTGCCTTAAGGGGGGCAGGTAGAGTGAGAGGGAAGAAAGCTTTTCCCGGAAGAGGGCACCTACTTTGGAGATATACTCGTCGGGCTGGCACACGCAGGAAATCATCACCCGATTACGCTGGCAGACCTCCATCTCCGTTAAGACGGCGATGAGCTGATACTGCCGCTCCAGAGACAGGACATCCACATTGGCAAAGTAGAGGGTATTGCCTTCCTCGGCCAAGGGGGAGTTGTGGTGTTCCATGAGGTATGCCCAGCTGCGGTCGTTCAGGAGACTGCAGTTGATGGAGATCAAGGGATTATTTCGCTGGGGGCCCTTGATATAGATCATCTGGACGATGGATTCTTTTCCGGTGCCATCTTCCCCCGTGAAGATCACGGGCGCGGGGCTTTGGGTGATTTGCTCAATTTCCTGCTGAAAACCCTGAAGATTCCCCACAAAACTGAATATACTGTTATAGTATGCTTTCTCCGCTTCCGCCCGGTCGGTGAAGCTGATCCCCAGCTGGTTGGAAGCCACGGGGAGTTTACGCTCATCGATGAAGAAGGCAGTGTAGTGGGCGGCTCCGCTGGTTAGTCTTCGGATGCGAATGGAGTAGCGCATTCCCTTTAAGGAGCGGGTGATTCGCTGGTTCTCCTCCAGCTGATCCTGGGCGAACTCCTGGCGAAGAAGTTCCAAAAGCTCCGGCTTCAGCTCCTCCAGGGTGGACAAGACAAGATTTCCCTCCTGGTCGAAGACCAGGGTTTGGCTGAGCTGTCCCCGAAGAAGCTCCCGGAAAAAGGCGTTTTCATCCCGCAGGTGCTGCTGGCTTTCACAAAGGAGAAGGGCCTGATGGAAGGCGTTTCGGATGCTGTCGATACCGGAGGTGATGAGGAAGGAGTTGATTCCCAGCCGTTGGGCCGTGGTGTTGACGATCACATCGCAGAGAATGGTTTCGCACTGCTGCTCCTGGAGACGGCGCAGGGTCGGCTCCACCGCCTCGATGGTCTCCACCGTGTGGATATCGATGTCACACTCGAGAAGATCGCATAGGGGCAGCATCTGGTTTCCGATGTCGGCAAAGGAGATCATGGCCATTTTCTTTTTTAGGCCATTTGCCAGCTTGATGGCAAAGAGAATGTCATACATGGATATCTCAATCTCAATGACAGGGATAGTGAGCTGCTGGCGAAGCATCTTGGCAGTGGCGCCTCGGGAGATCACCACATCGTATTCGCCATGGAAGTTGTTCCGGGCAATAAGCAGTCCCTGTTCCATATCGCCCACGTAGACCGTCAGATCGATTTGGGGATACTCCTTAGCCAGATTCAGCATTTGGATTTTCATTCCTTCATAGGGCGCAATACCCAATACGCGGATATTATTTTTCATAAGCACCTCAACAATGTTTCATATTTAAACACATCATAGCAAAAACTGTAAAGGTTCGCAATAGAAATCATAACGTTTCAAATCTAAACGTTTTTAATGCAAAAATGATTTGACGATGGGGCAGTACTTTGGCAAAATGGAGAAGAAATGAAAATGAAAAGGATAACAAAAACGAAGGATAAGCAGAAGAGGGAAACAACCCTCCAAAACTGTTTCATAATGAAACGGAGTAAGGTGGACGTATGGTAAAACTATTGATTATCGCGGATGACTTCACCGGAGCCCTGGACACGGGGGTGCAGTTTGCAGCCAAAGGGGCCCAAACCCTGGTGGTCACCGATCTGAACTATGACTTCCATACCGAGGAACATCCGGTGGATGTTCTGGTGATGGTGGCCGAAACCCGTCATCTCTCTCCCCGTAAGGCCTACGAGATGGTGTACAACACCGCTAAGCGAGCCGTTGAAGCGGGCGTTCGGTATCTCTACAAAAAAACAGACTCGGCGCTGCGGGGAAACATCGGCAGTGAACTCACCGCCCTCATGGATGCTGCAGAAGTGGATACTCTGCCGTTTATCCCCGCCTTTCCCAAAATCAACCGCATCACCCAGGAAGGGATCCACTACATTGACGGGATACCGGTGGCCCAGAGTGTCTTTGGGCAAGATCCCTTTGAACCGATCCTCTATTCCGCCGTGGCTGAGCTCCTTGCCCAGCAGACGCCCGTGCCCATTGTCCTTCATTCAAGAAGGGAGAAGGGGAAGAAGCTTCCGCCAGGGATACAGGTTTTCGACGCGGAAACCGATGCGGATCTTGAGGATATTTCCAAAGAACTGGGTCCCCAGGGACTGCGTTTCAGTGCCGGATGTGCCGGATTCGCTACAGTGCTGGCGGAACTTCTGGATTTAACAGGACCGGCTCCCCAGATGCCCAAGTTTGTTGAACCGCTCTTCATCGCCTGCGGCAGTGTCAACCCTGTGACGATCTTGCAGATGAATACCGCAGAAAAAGCGGGGTTTCCCCGGGTGAACTTAAATCCGGTGCAGAAGCTGGAGCGAACCTGGGTGGACAGCGAAGCTGCCGATGAGGCCATTCGGCAATGGATGGTGCAAGTTAAGGAAAGTCAGCGCTTCATCCTCGATGTTAATGATCCGGAAGGGACAGAAGATACAGCGGACTATGTCCGTGCCCATGAACTGACCAGCGAAGAGCTGCGGGTTAAGATTTCCAATAACCTGGCTGCCCTCATGAAGAAACTCCTGGACAGCGGACTGAAGGCTACGCTTCTTTGCACGGGGGGAGACACCCTCATGGCGCTTATGCAAGCCATGGAGGTCACCGCCCTGAAACCCCTGGAGGAAATGGCCACCGGTGTCGTCGCGACGACCTTTGACTATCGCGGGAACACCTATCACATGATCTCGAAATCCGGCGGCATTGGCGAGGAAAATCTCCTCATTGAACTGGCAAAACAGCTCTCATCAAAAGCATATTGGAGGTAATAATATGATGTATCCGACTCTCCCCGGCTTAACTCTGGACGGCCGACTCTACATTAACGAAGACATGGGAACTGTGGAAGCCATGGTCCCCCCCGGTCCATATTCCACCTGCCACTCTCCGGCCATGGTGGAGCTGCCCAACGGCGACCTTCTCTGCTGCTGGTTCGCCGGCACCTACGAAGGAGAAACCGATGTGCACATTATCTGCGCCAGGCTGCCCAAGGGCGCTCACCGATGGTCTGAGCCCGTTTCCATCTCCGGTGACCCGGAGCGGAGTGAGCAGAATCCTTCCCTCTTTCTGGGACCCGATGGTGCTGTTTGGTGTATGTACACCGCGCAGATGGCCCGGGTACCCGGAAAAGACAATATGCAGTACACCTCCCAGATCCGCTGCCAGAAGAGCTTCGACGGCGGCCTGACCTGGAGTGATTATGAGACCGTATTCCCCCGGGAAGGCAGCTTCTGCCGCCAGGAGATTCAGGTGCTTCAGAATGGACGATGGATCTTCGGCAACTGGCTCTGCACAGACTCCGTGGAAGGACTGGCAGGGGACCCCAGCGTCTTCCAGCTCTCCGATGATCAGGGAAAAACCTGGCGCATGGTGGAAATGCCCAATAGCCGGGGAAGAGTTCATCCCACCGTGGTGGAACTGGATAACGGTCACCTGGTGGCCTTCATGAGAAGCCGCGAGGCGGATCATGTCTACCGCAGCGAGTCCCTGGACTGGGGCGAGACCTGGTCTGAGCCCAAACCCACACCGCTTCCCAACAACAACTCCTCCGTCAGCGCCATCCGCACCCAAAGCGGCAGAGTGGCTGTGGCCTACAATCCCACAGCTACCCCCGTGCCCATGAAGGGCAAGGCGGCCTGGCCGGGACTTCGCTGCCCCGTAGCCGTGGCTCTTTCCGAAGACGGCGGGCTCACCTTCCCCCTGATCCGATGGATGGAACGGGGCGAAGGGTTCATGGGCGACGAGAATAAGGTGAACAACAAGCAGTACGAGTATCCCTACCTCATGCAGAGCGCAGACGGCAGGCTTCATCTGACCTACGCCGCCTACACCCGAAAGTGCATCAAGTACGTGAGCTTCACCGAAGAGGATGTCATTGGCGCCAAGCGGGAATACTTCAGTATCTATAACCCGACCTCCGGAGAAGGGGCGAAAATTCCAGCCACGGAAAAAAAGACCCTGACCCATGTCGTACCCGAAGGAGGGAACATCCGTGTTGACAGTTTATAATCTAAAGATGCCCCATGCGGTCTATGGCGGCGAAAATGCCATGGACAACATCACTGCCATTTTAAAGAACCATCAGGCGAAGCGCGTAGCGCTCTTCACCGATGGGGGGATCCTGGCCTCCGGACTTTTTACACTGCCGGAAGCGGCCGTGAAAGCGGCAGAAGCCGAGTACTATGTCCTCAGCGACATCCCCCCGGAACCCTCCTACACTGCAGTACAGCAGATCGTGGACCAGTTCAAGGAAAACGGTGCGGACATGATCATCGCTGTCGGCGGGGGAAGCGTCTTGGATGCCGCCAAGCTTGCCAGCGTCCTGGTCACCGATGAATATGGGGTGAAAGAACTTCTGGATACCCCAGGCCGCGCGAAAAAATGCGTGCCCACCATCCTCATCCCCACCACCGCAGGAACTGGTGCTGAAGTGACCCCCAACGCCATTGTGGCGGTTCCCGAAAAGGAACTGAAGATCGGCATCGTCAATGAAAACATGATCGCTGACTATGTCATCCTGGATGCCCGCATGGTGAAAAATCTTCCCCGGCCCATTGCCGCAGCCACGGGCGTGGATGCCCTGGCCCACGCCATCGAGTGCTACACCAGCAAGAAGGCTAATCCCTTCTCGGACACCTTTGCCCTGGAAGCCCTGGATCTCATCTTAAACCATATCCTTCCCGCCTGTGATGATCCCGAGGCCATGGAGGCCAAGAACAGGATGCAGATTGCCGCCTTCTACGCCGGCATCGCCATCACCGCCTCCGGCACCACCGCTGTCCATGCCCTGAGCTACCCCTTGGGCGGCAAGTACCACATTGCCCACGGCGTCTCCAATGCCATCCTTTTGGCGCCCGTCATGCGGTTCAATGCTCCCGTCTGTGAGGATCGTCTCGCCAAAGCCTATGACCGCTGCTGCCATGAGGCAGAGAACCGCTGCCAGAGTGATTCTGAAAAGGCAGAATGGGTCATCGGAAAGATCGAGGAAATCGTCCGTCACCTGAACATCCCCACCAGTTTGAAAGAGTTCGGCGTGCCGAAGGAAGATCTGGACGGTCTGGTGGAAGCGGGGATGCTGGTGCAGCGCCTCCTGGTGAACAATATGCGCGAAGTCACCCCGGAAGATGCCCGAAATCTGTACCTGGAAATCCTGTAACGCTGAAAGAGAGATCAATAAAAGGAGATTAGAAGAATGAAAACTGTAGAACTGAAAGGTATTATCCCGCCCATTCTTACCCCCATGAATCCCGATGAAACCATCAATCTGGGGGAACTTCGAAACCAGATCGAACGGATGCTGGAAGGCGGAGTCCACGGCGTATTTCCCTTCGGAACCAACGGAGAAGGCTATATCCTGAGCGAGGCGGAGAAGATCCAGGTGCTGGAAGCCACCATCGACCAGGTCAAGGGACGGGTTCCCGTCTATGCCGGCACCGGATGCATCTCCACAGCGGACACCATCCGCATGAGCAAGAAGGCGGAAGAACTGGGCGCCGACGTGCTGTCCATCATCACCCCCAGCTTTGCCCTGGCTTCCCAGAAGGAACTTTATGATCATTATGCCGAGATCGCCAAGCACGTGAACATTCCCATCGTGCTGTACAATATCCCCGCCCGTACGGGAAACAAGCTTCTGCCGGAAACTGTAGCCAAGCTGGCTCAGGATGTGGACAACATCATGGGCGTGAAGGACTCCAGCGGCGACTGGGAGAACCTTCTGGCCTACATCACCCTCACCAAGGATCTGGAGAAGGACTTCCGCGTTCTTTCCGGAAACGACGCCCTCATCCTTCCTTGTCTGGAAGCGGGTGGAGCCGGCGGCATCGCCGGATGCGCCAATGTGTATCCCCATACCCTGGCATCCATCTACGAGCTCTTCAAGGCAGGAAAGATGGAGGAAGCCAAGGTGGCACAGGACTCCATTGCCTCCTTCCGCGCGGTCTTCAAGTACGGCAATCCCAACACTGTGGTGAAAAAGGCTGTGTCCCTGCTGGGGTATCCCGTGGGCGACTGCCGACGTCCCTTCAACTATCTCTGTGACGAAGGGGTGGAAGCCCTGAAGCAAGTGCTGAAGGACAATGCCGACAAAGGGATGAAGTAAATGAGTGCGCCAGTAAAGCCCATCATCGGCATCACCCTGGGCGATCCCTTCGGCAATGGGCCGGAGCTCACGGCTTACGCCCTGGCCGATGGAAAGCTCTATGAGCAGTGCAGACCGCTGGTGGTGGGGGATGCCACTTCCATGGCCTATGCCCTGAAGGTGGCCAAAAAAGTCCGGGGACTGGATCTCTCCCTCAATATCATCAAAACCCCGGCGGAAGGCAAGTACACCCCAGGAACGGTGGATCTTCTGGATCTGAACCTCATACCTGCCGAAGAAATTCCGGATACCTTGGATCAGGATGCCCCCAAAGCCTATGGCGTGGGCGCCTGCCCCCTGGGAGGAGAAGCCGCCTTTTCGTATGTGGTGAAGGTCATTGATCTGGCCATGAACGGGGAGATCGATGCCACGGTCACCAACGCCATCAGCAAGGAAGCCATCAATATGGCGGGGCATCACTACTCTGGACATACAGAAATCTATGCTGACTACACCCACACTCCTAAGTACACCATGATGCTGGCCCATCATGACCTGCGGGTGGTCCATGTGTCCACCCACGTCTCCCTTCGGGAAGCCTGCGACCGGGTGAAGAAGGATCGTGTCCTGGACTGCATCCGCATCGCCAATGAAGGCTGCAAAGCCCTGGGGATCAAAGAACCCCGCATCGGGGTGGCTGGGCTCAATCCCCATAGCGGAGAAAACGGCATGTTCGGCTGGGAAGAAGTTCAGGAAATCCAGCCCGCCATCGATGAAGCCCTCGCCGAAGGGATCCTCATCCCGGAAAAGAAGCCCACACCCCCGGACACCATCTTCTCCAAAGCCCTGGGCGGATGGTATGACATTGTCGTCGCCATGTACCATGATCAGGGGCATATCCCCCTGAAGGTAAAAGGCTTCGTCTACAACCGGGCAGAGCAGCATTGGGAAGCCGTGGAAGGGGTGAATGTGACCCTGGGTCTGCCCATCATCCGGGCCAGTGTGGACCACGGCACAGGATGGGATTTGGCCGGTACTGGCCGCTCCAGTGAACTGAGCCTGGTCAATGCCATCGAATACGCCCTGCAAATGGTGAAAGCCAAGAAAGAAGCCTAAAATTTCGGGAGCGATTTTCTCCCACCCCTTGGCCCCGGTCAAGGGACTGCAATGATAACGATCAGTCCTGCAAGAAAGTAATCCAAATGAAGAGAGGAGCTCAAAAAAATGACGACCCCAATGATTATTGCCCTAGTCATTACCCTTGTAATGATCATCTTAATCATGACTGAAAAACTTCCCTTTGGTGCACCCCCAATTCTGGCTTGTCTTCTCCTGGTTCTCTTCGGTGTCGCCGACATCAAGACGGCTTTCGCCGGATTCTCCAACTCCACCATCGTTATGCTGGCATCATTCATGGCCATCATGGCCGCACTCCAGAAGACCAGCCTCATCGCTTCCTTCAAGAACGCCATGTACAACATGGCCACCAAGGGCGGCTTTAAAGCCTATGTGCTGCTGATTCTCGTGGTCATGCTGGGCAGCAGTCTTTTCGGAACCGGATCCACGGCTTACTATGTTCTGACCCTCGGTATTCTTTCCACCATTCCCTTCAATGAGAAACTTCCTGGATCCAAGATCATTCTATCTTCGGGTTTTGCGGCCAATCATCCGCTGATTCCGGTGAATGTGGCCCTTCAGTATGGCATCGTGGTGGCCGTTCTTCAGAGCGCCGGAGCCGTGGTGGCGAAGATTTCCCTGGTGAAGTTCTCCATCGTGAACTTTATTCTGTCTGCAGCTTTCATCGGCTGGTGTCTCCTGGCATACAAGAGACTGCCCAGTCACCCCATTGCGTCGAATAGTGACACCACGAAGCCCCAGGGTCAAGCAGCTGTCGCTATGCCCAAGTGGAAAGAAACCACAACCTATGTGGCCTTCGCCGTGGCTGTTGTGGGCATGATCCTTCAGAGCAAAATCGGCGATGCCGGTTATGTCCTGCCTGGTCTGGCTGTTACCGCTCTTCTGGCCGTCAACGTGCTGGACTTCACGGAAATCCGCAACAGCATCGGTTCTCCCATTATCCTCATGTCTGCCGGTGTCATCGGTATCGCCGATGCCCTGGGCAACACGGGACTCACCAAGCTGGTGGGCGAAACCGTCGCAGGGATGCTGGGTACCAGCATCAATCCTTTCCTCCTGGTCTTTGCCTTCTGTATGCTGACCAGCATCCTGGCCACCATGACCGGATCCACCCTGGGGACTGTGTTTGTCTTTGCCCCCTTGGCCATCTCCACCTGTCTCAGCCTGGGTCTGAACCCCACGGCAGCTGCAGTGGCCATCGTTATTTCCGGATGGAACGGACACTTCCTCCCCATTGACGGAATGCCCGCCATGATCATGGGTCTGGGCAACTACAAGCTGACGGAGTTCTGGAGTTTCACCATCCCCATGTACTTCATCCGTCTTCTGGCCCTCACCGCAGGCGCTCTCCTCATGTTCCCCATGTAGGGTTGAATCCGTTATCCACCTGACTTTTGAATCCTAACCCATACCCCGTGGAAGGGGCAGAACTGGGCGATTGGATTAAGAGATCCCAAGATCCTGTCCATGCCCCGGATCCACGATGAGCGATTTCTTTGAAAAAAAGAGAAAGAGGTACGAAGATGAAGACGAAATTTGAACTGGAACATATCGGCATCAATACCCCCAATGCGGAGGAAGCTGAAAAGCTCGCCCAGCTTCTCAGTCTGATGTTCAACCTGGAACCCCGTCACGGCCAGAAGTCGGAATTTGGCGGACCCTATTTCGAGTGCATGAAGGCTCCCTTCCTGGGCGCCAACGGCCACATCGCCATGCGGACCCCCGACCTCACGGCAGCCGTGGAAGAACTGAAAGGAAAAGGATTTTCCTTCAACATGGACACCGCAGCCTACTTCGAAGACGGACGCATCAAGAATGTCTATCTTGATGGAGAGTATGGCGGTTTCGCCATCCACATCATGGAAAAGTAAGCCAAAGCATTAGTCCTGCGCATAGGGCATCCCCCTCCAGAAAAGGGAAGAAAGGATCCTCGTGGCATTCCAAAACCATGGAGCTGGCTCAGAAATCCCATATCGGGACCTGAGTCGGCTCTTTTTTTGCTTCAAAATCCGATTGGCAGAAATGACCCTCACCGTAGTATTCATCGGGGGGCTGGAGAAGGAATTTTTCTACGGGAAATGGACAAGATCGAAGTCTTCACGGATAATAAGGAGTGTAAGATTTTAACGTTCAGGATCCCTAGACGACCCCATCGTGGGAAGGTTGGTCTCTGGGGGATCCCCAAGGAGAAGCTCATGGAAACCGCAAGACTTTTTATCCGGGAGCTGCAGCTTTCCGACAGTCCGGGACTACAGCGGATCGTTCGGGATTTTGAAGAATCCGCCTATACCATCTACGACAAACCCTTTCCCAAAGAAGACGAGGCCTTTCTGCGGGTGGTTCAGCGGTTTGTGGAGTCCCAGCTCTTCTTCGCCGTTTTTCGAAAAGGAGATCCGGAGATGATGGGCTACATTTGCTTTCACCTAGATGGCCAGCAGATGGATCTGGGCTACTGCTTTCATTCCACAGCCCAGGGAAAGGGCTACGCCCGGGAAGGCTGCCAGGCCCTCATGGCGGAGCTGACCAAGCGATTCCAGGTGAAAGGCTTCACCGCCGGCACAGCCCTGGCCAATATCCCTTCCCGAAAACTTCTGGAAAACCTGGGTTTTCAGCTGCTGGGGACGGAGGAGCTGGCTTTCCATGAGGATGCAGAGGGAAGACCCCTGATTTTTCAAGGGGGAATCTTTGGGTGGACGCCCAAGACCCCACAGTCGAAGCCAGAGGCTGTAGAGTCAAAATAAAGGAATTTTGTGGAACCGCCTCAAAAATCCAAAGTTAACTTTACCCCGGAAGGAGGAGCCCATGAACATCCAGATTTTTGGAACCACCAAATGCTTTGAAACCAAGAAGGCTCAGCGGTACTTCAAGGAGCGAAAGATCAAATTCCAGTTCATCGACCTGAAGGAAAAGGGGCTGAGCAAGGGCGAATACCTCAGCGTGAAAAAAGCCGTGGGAGGACTGGAAAATTTGCTGGATCCCCACTGCAAGGATCAGGACGCCCTGGCCCTGGTGACCTACCTTCGGGACATCGATAAGGATGAGAAGGTACTCTCAAATCAGAGCGTGCTTAAAACCCCTATCGTCCGAAACGGAAAAGACGCCACGGTGGGGTACCAGCCCGAAGTCTGGAAGGACTGGACCTAGGAATCATAAAAAATGATTGTGATGGAAGAACTGGGTACAGAGTAGGCTGGAGAGTCAGGAAGAATCAAAATGGGGCCCCATGGCGGATCCCCTGAAGGAGAATGCGCATGATCATTGTCTATACGTCAAAAACAGGATTCACCAAACGCTATGCGGATCTGTTGGCAGAAAAGACTGGGCTTTTGGCTTACCCAGCCACAAAGGTCCCCCGCGAGCTGGAGAAGGAAGACATTCTCTACCTGGGCTGGATGAAAGTGGGGAAGGTTCAAGGGCTAAATAAGGTCCAGCGGGAGAAGATCAGGGCCGTATGCGGATCGGGCACCGGAGAGACGGCAGAACCAGACCCCGAGACAGTCATCGCCCGAAATGATCTGGCGAAGATTCCCTTTTTCTATTTACGGGGCGGGTGTTTCCCCCTGAAGGAGCAAAAGGGCGTCGACAAACTCATGCTCACGGCCTTTGTACGGATGCTGAAGACCCGGGAGCCTCAGGATTCCAAAACGGAAGAAGCCATTCGGATCATCGTGGAGGGCTTCGATGGAGTAAAAGCCGAGAATTTGGAGCCTGTCCTGCAGTGGCTCCAGGAAGAAGGAGAGTGGAGACAATGAAAAGCGTGGTGATCACGGGGAGCACTCGAGGGATCGGCTGGGCCATGGCCATGGAGTTTCTGAAAGCCGGCTGTCAGGTGACCCTATCGGGCCGAAAAGACACCCTGCCTTTGGAGGTTCTGGAGAAGCTGAAGCCCTATGCCCAAAGGGTGATCTACATTCCCTGCAATGTTCAGGACAAGGCCAGTCTGGAAAAGCTCTGGGAGGATTCCCGGACCCACTGGGGAAAAGTCGATCTGTGGATCAATAATGCCGGGCAGAATACGCCCCATGTCCTGCTTTGGGAAACGGAGGAGTGCTACACCGAAAATGTTCTTCGGACCAATCTATTGGGGATGATCTATGGGGCACAAGTAGCGGCAAAGGGGATGCTGAAACAGGGGTTTGGGGCCATCTACAGCATGGAAGGGCTGGGCTCCAATAATATGATCCAGCGAAAAACCGTTCTTTACGGCACCACGAAACATGCCCTCACCTACTTCATGAAAGGCCTGGCCAAGGAACTGGAAGGGACGGGAATCCTTGCAGGAAGGCTTTCGCCGGGGATGATGCTCACGGACTTCATCACGAAAACCCCCGATGGCGAGCCCTCGGAGGTCATACAGGATAAGGCCTTTCAGCGGATCTTTAACACCCTGGCAGATCATCCGGAAACGGTGGCAGCGTTTTTTATCCCCCGAATGCTGAAAAACAGCCGAAATAACGCCCACATCGTTTGGCTGACCCCGGGGAAATCCGCTTGGCGGTTCCTAACTTCCGGATTGAAGAAGCGAAAGCTCATCTAGAGGCAAGCTAAGGGTAAACGATCCAGACATCCTTCGGGGCATTCTCTTAGCCGGGAAGGCCAAAATTCTGATCAAGACGAAAATAAGAAGACTAAAGGAGATCATCATGAAAGTTATCGCATTTAATGGAAGTCCCAAGAAAGAGGGAAATACCGCCCAGGCGCTGAAGGTGGTGCTGGCGGAGATGGAGAAAGCCGGAATCGAGACGGAGATCATCCATGTGGGAGCCAAGGAGCTTCGCCAGTGTACCGCCTGCGGTATGTGTGCCCGGAACAAGAATGAAGAGTGCATCCTGAACCAGGATGACGTGAATCTGTGGATCCAGAAGATGAAGGAAGCCGATGGCATCCTTCTGGGGTCCCCCGTCCATTACTCCGGGATCAGCGCCTCCATGAAGGCTTTCCTGGACCGTGCCTTCTATGTGGCCAGCAATAATGCCGGCCTCTTCCGCCACAAGGTGGGAGCATCCCTGGCCGTGGTCCGGCGCTCTGGCGGTGTACCGGCCTTTGATGCCCTGAACCGCTACATTCAGTATTCGGAGATGATCATGCCCTCCTCCAACTACTGGAATGTGATCCACGGAACCCGTCCCGGAGACATCCATAGTGATGAAGAGGGGCTTCAGATTCTTCGGGTTCTGGGCAAAAACATGACCTGGCTTCTCCAGGTACTGGAAGAAGGAAAGAAGAAGTACCCAGCTCCCGAGCGGGAGAAAAAGGCCGTGACAAACTTCATCCGTTAGTGGGAAAAGAACGGCGAGTAACGGCTTCTTAGGTTCGAGAATGAAGAATACAGCTCCCGGGCAGGCCATCGCAAATCGTACCGGGAAGTTCTTGGACAAAATAAATTACTCTGCTGGCTCTCCTCAAAAAGAGCTGGTAGAGTTTTTTGGTTTTGAGGACACAAAATCTTCGTGTTCTTCGGGTTTTGGGAAGAAAACCCAGAGGAGGGAAGTTTATAGACGAAAATTCTTGCCCTCGGGGGAAGAATAGAGTTCGTCACAAATTGTCAATGTTTTTGAGGTAGAATAAGCCTATAAGCAAAGTGGGTATCCTGCGTGAAGGAAACCCCATGGGGAGAAAACAGATTAAAGAAAATCAGAACGGAAATCTCGTTGTCGTGGATTAGTTCCCTTTCTTGGGAGGGAGGAATGAAGATGAAAACTATAATGAATCCTTGGCGTCATCGCCATCAGATCATGGCGGGACTATGCCTTGTCCTCAGCGGAATTCTCTTCTCCAGCTGCAGCCTGTTGCCCAGCAATGGGGGAAGACCAGGGGATGGCGTAGTGTCTAGCGAGAGGAACCCGTTAAGAATTCCAGAGCTTCTGGAGGACCGAAATCCAGATCCGAACATGGCGGAGTATGCCCTGGAAGCACGGGAAGGAGAGCAGGAGTTTATTCCCGGGAAACTGACGAAAACCTTTGGGTATAACGGCGATTATCTGGGGCCGGTGCTGCGAATGCGAAGAGGCGAACAGGTGAGCATCCAGGTCTCCAACGCTTTAACCGATGATACGACCATCCACTGGCACGGTCTGGAAGTTGACGGGGAACAGGATGGGGGACCTCACCAGAAAATCAAACCGGGCGATACCTGGAATCCTCAATTCACTGTGGACCAGCCGGCGGCGACGCTGTGGTTCCATCCGCATCTGGCGGGAACCACGGCCAATCAGGTCTACATGGGACTGGCCGGGCTGATCTACATCGAGGATGAGGTCTCCGACGGGCTGAATCTCCCCAAGGAGTATGGAGTCAATGATCTGCCGGTTATTGTTCAGGATCGGAACTTCAAGGCCGATGGAAGTTTTGCCTATGAGGTCAGCATGATGGGCGTTGTTCCGGGGAATCACCTGCTGATCAACGGAACAGAGAATCCTTATGTGGAAGTGAATCAGGGGAAGGTCAGACTGCGACTCCTCAACGCCTCCAATGCGGATAACTATACCTTTACCTTAAGCGACAATCTCGATTTCCAGCAGATTGCCTCCGATGGAGGTTTTTTGGAAAAATCCGTGGTGAGGAAGGCGATTGAACTTTCTCCCGGCGAAAGAGCAGAAGTCGTCGTCGATCTGTCTGCGGTAAAAGAGGACAAAACCTATCTCCTCGTGGAGGGTTATCCCGGGCTGGAATTTCGGATTCTTCAGCTAGGGAAGGATACGACGGAAGTTCCTTCACAGCTGGTGGTGCTGCCCAAGGCGGACGCCACCTTGTCCACGGGGGAAAGAAGCTTCCAGCTGGAAGGGATGGGAATTCAGGGAACCATCAACGGGAAAGTCTATGATCCCGACCGTATGGATGAAACTATTCCCCAGGGAAAAACGGAAATCTGGACGCTCACCACGACCTTCGGAGGCATGATGCAGTCTGGCGGTCATCCCTTCCATGTTCATGGAACACAGTTTAGAGTGCTCTCTCGAAATGGCAAGGAACCCCCGGAAGAAGAACGGGGATACAAGGATACGGTTTTTGTGGGGGTGGGGGAAGAAGTACGGATCCTCATCCAGTTTAAACATCAGGGGATGTACATGTACCACTGTCATATTCTTGAGCATGAAGATTATGGCATGATGGGACAGATTATGGTTACTGCGCCGTAACGTACAGGAACTCTTCAGGTATAGGATATAGGGAGTCAAAAGTAGTCCTGCAGGAGGGAGAAGGATCGCAAGCTAAAGAAAAGTCTTAACGAAGATGGCTTTGGAGCCGGGTACAAGGTTCATCGAGGATTGGATAAGCTCAGGGTATGCCAATGGGTTTTGATGGGTGGAATCTTCTCCATGGAATCTCCACAATTACCCGGTATATTTACATCGTGATCTCCATGGAGCTCACGAAAGGAAGATAATGATGATCAAGAAAATAGCTGGACTATCCATACTCCTCACGATGTTAACCACCACCCCGGTTTTGGCTTCGGTGAACCCCAATACACCTGAGAAGGCAGCACCTGCCATCGCCGTAGAGATGCTGAAGAACTGCGGAGTTAAGGTAAATGGGGATATTTTACGACAAGTCACAGAACAGATGGGTCCAGGGGGAACGTTCATGGGCATGGAGAAAAGTGATCCCCACTACAAGCACCATGTGATGCACTACCTCCATGAGGATCTGGGGGTCATGGGAGACCAAGACTGCATGACCCACGGACAGATGGAGTAAAGCGAAAAACGTTGGAGCGGAAAGGATTAACCTGCCGCTCCTTTTTCATGGACAAGAAAAGGACACGGTTCGGCCACTTCCCTGAAGGATCCTGGAGGAAGGGAAGAGCCAGGGAAGAGAAAGGGAAGAGAAACGTCAAATTTCAGGGAAATCTCCTTGACTTCATTCGGGAGGTCGGGTACGATAAAAAGAATTTAATCGAACTTGAACCTTGCCACCGGGTAAGGAGGATCAGGGTGTTCTGCCCCATTCCGTTAGGTCTTGGAAGGAATGGGGACGGAGCACCCTTTTTACAGGAGGATAGTATGAGAAGCCGTCATTTGTTTTCCCGTTTTGCCCAATATGTCAGTCTCAACATCCTGGGGATGCTGGGACTCTCCTGTTATATTCTGGCGGATACTTTTTTTGTGGCCAAAGCCCTGGGCGCTTTCGGTTTGGCTGCTCTGAATTTCTCGATCTCCATCTACAGTCTTATCCATGGGGCGGGACTTCTCCTGGGTGTGGGTGGAGCCACCCGTTATCGGATTCATACAGCGCAGAAGAATATTGAAATGGGACGAAGGGGATATGGCACCACGGTGAAGATCGGAGCCCTTGCCGGAGGGGCATTTCTCCTCCTGGGTCTTCTGGGGACGTCAGGCCTGGCTCGACTCCTGGGAGCGGATGCCTCTACACTCCCGTTGACCGTTACCTATCTTCGAACCATTTTTGTCTTTGCGCCATTCTTCATCCTGAACAACATTCTCCTTGCCTTTGTCCGGAATGACGGGAATCCCGCCCTGGCCATGAAAGCCATGCTCTTTGGAAGTTTCTCCAATATCCTCTTGGATTATCTCCTGATGTTTCCGCTGAATCTGGGGATGTTTGGGGCGGCCTTCGCCACGGGACTGGCTCCCATCCTCAGTATCATCGTCATGGTTCTCCATCTGCGGCGAAGTCCGGGTCTGCGAGGGTCCCTGAACCTGGCTCCGCAATGGAAGTTACTGCCGGATTTCCTCGATCTGGGGATGTCCTCCTTCATCCTGGAGATCTCCTCCGCTGCGGTTCTCATGGTCACCAATCGGGTGATTTTAAAGATTTCCGGGAATTTTGGAGTTGCAGCCTACGGCATTGTGGCCAATCTGGCCTTGGTGGGCATGGCGCTCTTTGCAGGGCTGGCCCAGGGAGTGCAGCCCTTGGTGAGCAGTGCCCATGGAAAAAAACAGAACGAGGAGATCAGGAAACTTCAGCGGTATGCCGTAGCCAGTGCGCTTCTCCTCTCATTCGTGCTCTTCGGAATAGTTTTGGGGTACCGGGAGAGTATCGTGGAGGCCTTTAACGGTCAGGGAAATGCCGTCGTGGGGCAGATGGCGGAGGAAGGGCTTCTTCTCTACTTCTTGGGGTTCTTCCTGGTAGGCTACAATATTCTGGAGGCCACCTTTGCCAGTGCCACGGAAAACACCCAGGAGGCCTTTCGGATATCCCTGCTGCGAGGATTCCTCTTCATCCTCCCCCTAATTCTTCTTCTTGGGAGATTCTATGGGATGAAAGGGGTCTGGCTTTCCTTTATTCTAACGGAAGCTCTGGTTCTCCTCCTTACGGCCGAAGGAAAACTGAGGCACAGACAGTCTCAAAAGAGGGGACTTGTCCTGGGTTCCTCGCCAGTGGATGAGACCTGGAACGGAGGATGAAGGAATGAGGAAGAGCTTTAATGAGAGGAAAAAGAAGCAATATGCTGAACTTAGATGCAAAGCATGGGATAGATATGCTATGCTATCTAAGTAATTGTTGCATCGATGCTCATGGAAAGACCCATGGAAGAGGAGTACAACATGGTTTTAGCATTCATCGGAGAAAGCTGTACCGGGAAATCCACGGTGGCAGATGTTCTTCAAACAAAAGTCCAAGTGGAAATTACTTCCGGGAAGGATTATCTTCGCTGGGAGAAGAATCCTCAAATGGCTGAGGTTAAATTCAAACAGTATCTGGCAGAGCATGAAGCCAGTCCACAACTGGTTTTATTCGTGATCTCTGAACCGGAGCACCTGAAGCTCCTGCCCGAACACCATCAGGCATACCTTTTCCAAGCCCCGCTGGACGTTCTGAAGGATCGTTTCGCCCAGCGCATGGGCGGGAAGCTGCCTCCTCCAGTGGCCATGATGCTGGAGCGTAAGCATGGCCAGTTTGATGCGGTCCCTTCTCGACGAACCTTCAATACCGCTGAGGAAACACCGGATGCCATCTGTTCCGAAGTACTTCAGTTGATTCGTTCGTAAGCTCATACCGACTAACCTCTTTGCCGATTTGGCCGAGAGGTTTTTTTGTTGGCTCAACTTTCCAGGGGCGAAGGAAAGGATCGGCTTTTCTAAATATACTAAATTTAACTTTATTATCTTGAAATTAAAGGTATAATAGATAATAAATTAATACAAAAAGTAGATGATAGTTATCTTAACGAAATGCATATAATTATTTAACACTTACGAATCACTCCACATCAATAGTTAAAGAATAGAATAGGATCATGGAGAAATCTTAGGGTACTTCACGGGTTGCTGTTGGGATGTATTGAAGGAGGTAGGAATGAAAAAACATTGGAATGCATTCAGGAGAAATGAAGAGGGGCAGGTCATGGTCCTCTTTGCCCTGATGCTTGTGGTAGCACTGGGCATGGCTGCATTGGTCATTGACTTGGGCTGGGTTCAGATCAGTAAAAAACAATTGCAAAATGTGGCCGATGCGGCAGCCTTGGCGGGAGCCCAGGATCTGCCCAGCGAAAGTGAGGCGGTGGCATCTGCTCTGATCATTGCAAAAGAGAACAAAATGAAAGTACAGAAGAATAGAGTAACCAACGAAGGTGACACTATTGAAATCACAACTCCCTATGACGGTGATGTGACAAAGATTGAAGTGGTGTGCAAACGCAAAGTCCCGTATTTCTTCGCTCAGATTTTTGGGTTTGCCGACACGGAAGTCACGGTTCGGACCGTTGCCCAGAAAAAAGGCAATCTAAAGGAGGTTGTAGGTCTGCGACCCTGGGCTCTTCGAAATCAATATTCCATCGAGCAGGCAGGCATAAAAACCTGGGTAGATTATCATTATACCTATGGTATGGAGCTGGTTTTGAAGGATGGAGGTGGGGATGGATTTCAAGGCTTATATCGGATCGTGGGTTATGGAGACCAAAATCCAAATGCGGCGGATATATACAAGAAAAATATTGCGGATGGTTACTCAGGGAAAGTTCAATTGGGGGACCTTGTAATTGAAGGATCAGGAAATATGAATGTGAAAGGTGAAATCGATGCATTGATGAAGCGTACAGGAGATACCTCCGAAGACTATACAAAAGCTACCCATGGGAACTCACGGGTTGTCTTTATTCCAAAAATCGATGCCCACACCAAGGAGGTTTTAGGATTTGCGGCGATTTATCTCAAGTCCGTGGATACTCACGGTAACATCACCGTCAATTTCCTCTACGACACCACTTGGTCTGAAGTGGAGAAGAGTAAGGTGGAAAACTGGGGATTGGGAGCTGTAAAGATCGTGGAGTAAGCCTGTTTCGAATTGAATCGGAAACCGCAAAGAATCCCTCGTCCAATCGGGGGATTCTTTGCGTTTGTCTTCAAGGTAACTCTTGGTTGACTTACGCAAAATTCCGATAAATTCATATTCCGTCTTTTGTCCCTATGTTAGAATGAAGACAAGAATACACGCTGCGTTGATCGACAGAGTTTTTGGCCCGTTGATTAGGAATGCTGGCGGGTGAGGGGGAACGGATATGGATTATGAGGTGATCATTGTGGGGGGAGGACTCTCCGGACTTACAGCCGGGGCACTTTTGGCGAAACGGGGACTCTCCGTGGCTGTCATCGACAAAAGTCAACATCCCGGGGGATCCTGCGGTGTATTTAAACGAAGGGAGGTTATTTTTGATCAGGGCGCAGCCATGCTCTATGGGTTCGGCGAAGCCGGGTTCAATGCGCACCGATTTGTCTTCAACTGTTTGGAACAGCCCATCGCCATGATCCGCCATGATGAGCTCTATGCCGTGAACTACGAGGGGCAAAGAGTCCGCTTTTTTCGTGATCTTCCGGCATTTATGGAGGAGTTATCTCGGGTTTTCCCCTCGGAAAAAGCCAATATTCAAAGGTTTTACGGAGCCATGGAAAAACTCTACACCCATATCATGGTGGATAATCCCACCTATTCCACCGCCGATGAGACGGACCCCTGGACGGGGTTCAAGGGGCTCATGAAGCACCCCGTGTCCTATGCCCGGTTTTTAGGGTATCTCAATCAGAGTGCCCGAAGCCTCCTGGAACAGTATTTTGAGGGTCCCGAGATCTTCCGTTTCTTTGACAAGCTGACCTCCACCTACTGCTATGCCACCGTGGAAGAATCCCCGGCGGTGTTGGCGGCGGTGATGTTTGTGGACAACCATGTGGGCGGCAGCTATTATCCGGCAGGCTCCACGTTGTTTCTTCCCGGGAAGCTGGAGAAAGTGATTGAAGAGCATGGGGGCGTCATGATTCCGAAACATGAAGTCACGGCCTTTCTCACGGAAGGGAAAAAGATTACCGGGGTTCGGCTCCATACGGGGGAAGTGCTCACGGCCAGAGACTACATCTACTCCGGAACCTCCTGGAACCTCTTTGGTAAACTTCTGGATCCGGAGGTGACCACGCCGAAGGAGCGGGACCGGATTCTTTCTCAGGTGCCCACCTATCCCAGTGTCGTCCTCTATACAGTCGTGGACAAAAGGGTGATCCCCGAAGATACCCTGCCCATTGAAATGCTGGTGGGCAATCCGGAAAAGCTCGATGAAAGCGAAGTGACGGTATATCTTCTCAGCATCGATGATCGAAGTCTTTGTGGAGAAGATGAGCATACGGTGACTGCCATCGGCCCCAGCTTTATCAACTGGAAAAGGGCAGATCAGGAGGGGTATCAGGAGCAAAAGAAAGCGGAAGTCCAGCGGCTCCTGGAGGTTCTGGAGAAGCGATTCCCGGGATTCACCCAAGCGGTTCGCCATGCCGAGCTGGCTACCCCGCGGACCATTGAACGATATACTTTGAAAAATGGCGGAGCTGTGGCTGGGCCCAAACAGATGCTGGGTCAGCATATGTTCAAACGCCTCCATACCCGCACCACCTGGGAAAATCTCTTCTGCTGCGGGGAGTCCACCGTCATGGGCACGGGAACTCCCACGGTGACGGGATCCGGGGTTTCCGCTGCCAATGCGGTACTGAAGAAACGGGGTCTTGATCCCTTTGTTCATGATCCGGATCGAAAGAATGTGGTGCATATGGTGGAGAAACCCTTCACCAAGAAACGTTTATACGAAGAGTACCCGGAAACCCTGCGCCCTCTTCTTCAAAAGGCCATGCGCTGCCGATTCTGCGAGAAACCCACCTGCAGTACCGCCTGGGATATTCCCGGGATCCTTCGGCGCACCGCCGTGGGAAACCTAAAAGGTGCAGCAAGGCTTTGGAAGAGTCATCCTGCGGAGGAGTCTGTCCTTTTGGCCATGGAAGAACACTGCATCCAGGCGCTGGAAGGAAAAGATGCTGTGGAGATTCGAGCCGTGATCCGTATGCTGGAGGAAGGACACCATGGGGAATGACGATGAGGTCATCATCCCAGGTGGCGGAGCCGCTGAGCTCACCGCCGCAGTCTATCTCTCCCGGTAGGCGTAAAGACCCTCCTTTTGGAGAGAGGAAAGAAACCCGGAGGGCTGGTCAACACCTTCTGGCATGAGGGTTTGCCTTGTACGGAGAAATCCTGGAAGAGCACCGCTTCACGAAAATCAAGAGGCCATCGACACCCTGATACGCCATGGCTGTCCGTTGGCCAATGGACGTTCAGTCCCGCTGGCCTTTCGCTGTCCATTCTCACGGGCAATGTGGCCGCAGAGGCGATAGTTAAGGCGATGAAGACCAAAAAGGAAGTGAACCCATGACGAAAACAGTTCAACATAAGGAAGAAAGAGCGATGAAGACCCTGGAAGCCACCCGAAGGAACTGCCAGCAGATGGTAGGTAAGTTTCCGGAAGGGTCGTCCCAGCATTCTCTTTTGCGAAACCGGATCCAAGCCCTCCTGGTGGCAGAAACGGCTCTGCAGTCGGAGGTTTCCTCATTACCGCTATCTCCGGAGGAGCTAACGGAAGCGCTGCCACCGCTTTATTCCATCATCCGGAAATGCCGTAAAGGACAGGAAAAGCATGAAGTAGAGAGTGCGACCTATCAGCGGCTTCAGGGGATTATTGAGGCCATGGAAACGGCTGTCGTAAAGATTGAAGCGAGCGTGGAGGAGGCTTAAAAGCATCCGAAATCGAAACCTCGCCAAGTGAAAAAATCCGGAGGCCTTACCCTCCGGAGATGAATAATGATAGTATTTTTGAACGAATCAGGGACGGGAGTGGAGAATCTTTTGGCTGAACGCCAGTGCATCCTCCAGGGGCTTGGGGTCAAAACCTGCTTGGGCATAGCCTTCTCGCACCACCCCCAGATAACGGGCACTGGGAAGGTTAATCTCGATGGCATCCGTTAAGGTGTCGATCATGACGTAGACCATGACTTCCACGATCTCCCCGCTATCCATGGTCACGAGAACTTGTTTCTTGGTGTAGAGTTTGGGGTAGTTTTCATAGCGGTCCAAGGCTTCTTCATCCGAAGGAAGAAGAGCCCAGACCAGAACGGGGATTTCGCTTTGGGCATCCGGCTCGATGGTGAGATAGGCGTGACGAGGCAACCCTTTGAAGCGGAGACGGTACCCCTTCAGGAGTCCTTTGCCCACCACCGAAGCCGTGGGGCATCGCCCGGCCATTTGCGGAAGATGGAGATTGGATCCATAGGCGGCATTGAGACGTTTTTCATCCAACATGTTCAGCCTCCTTTTTTGAGTGATCGGCTCCTCTGGGCCTGGGCCATTTTCCGTGCAAAAGAGGTTCAGCAGCATACTTCGCCATGGTTACCTTTGCCTCAAAATCGCCGAAGTAGGTTTCCTTTTCTTAGGCTCAGTGTAGTCCCATTGCCGAGAAAATTCAATCCCCAGGATTACCCCAAATTTAATAAGAAGCTCCATCAGAAACCCGTAGATAACCCTATCCTCGATGAACCCGAAGGAGGGAGAATTATGCTGTATCCTCGAATCAATGAATCAAGAAGTGTCGTCGATTTATCCGGGATCTGGGCTTTTCAGCTGGATGACGGATCGGCGCTTGAGGACCGCTGAGTGGAAGGTCCCCTGGACCACCCGCTAAATATTGCGGTTCCGGCATCCTATAATGACC
Organism: Proteiniclasticum sediminis; assembly: GCF_018128025.1. Taxonomy (GTDB): domain Bacteria; phylum Bacillota; class Clostridia; order Clostridiales; family Clostridiaceae; genus Proteiniclasticum; species Proteiniclasticum sediminis. Next base: position 151,198 of record NZ_JAGSCS010000002.1, read on the forward strand.
AGCAGGAGGGGGTGAACTTCCGGGATCATTATGGCTTCGTTTTCTATCAAAGGGAGCTGGAAGTGCCCAAGGTGCTTCAGGAGCAGCGACTGGTCCTTCGGTTTGGTGCAGTGACCCATGGAGCCCAGGTCTATCTCAATGGGCATCGGGTGGCTCAGCATCAAGGCGGGTTCCTGCCCTTCGAAGTGGAAATCACAGAAGTCTTGCGTCCGGGTAAGAATCGCCTCACTGTGTCGGTGGACAACCGGGTGAGCCAGAAAACCTTGCCCGTAGGCAGCGACTCTGGCGGAAACATGCTTGGCGGGCTTCTGCCGGAAATCCCGGGGATTCAGCTTCCGCCCCAGAACTATCCGAATTTTGATTTCTTCAACTACGCCGGCATCACTCGGCCGGTGAAGCTTTACACTACCCCCAGGGACTATATCGAAGATGTGACCTTGGTTTCCCGGGTGGAAGGAAATCGTGCAGTGGTGAGCTACCGGGTGGACACAATGGGTCAGGGGGAGGTTCGCCTCCTGATCCGGGACGAAGAAGGCAAGGAAGTGGCCCAGGCAGTGGGGGACAAGGGGGAGTTTGTGATTTCTCCGGTTCATCTCTGGCAGCCCTTGGCAGGGTACCTTTATACGGCGCGAGTTGAGTTTGGGGAGGACTGCTACGAGCAGACCTTTGGGGTTCGCACCGTGGAAGTTCGGGGAATAGAATTTCTCATCAATGGCAAGCCCTTTTATTTTAAAGGGTTTGGTCGCCATGAGGATTCGCCCTTCCATGGGCGAGGCATCGATGAAGTGCTCCACGTGAAGGATCTTTCCCTTCTTTGCTGGCTGGGGGCCAACTCCTTCCGCACCAGCCATTATCCCCATGCGGAAGAAATGATGGAACTGTGCGACCGGGAGGGGATCGTCGTCATTGATGAAACCCCTGCCGTGGGTGTCCATGCGAATTTTGGGGCCATGGCTACGGGGACGCCTCAGGACACCTTTTCGGTGCTCCAGGTGAAGGAGCCCCATGAAGAAGTAATTCGGGACATGATCGCCCGGGACAAGAACCACCCTTGTGTGGTCCTATGGTCCTTAGCCAATGAGTCGGACACCACCACTTTTCCGGAAAAGTCCGTGGCTTACTACAAGCCCCTCTACGACCTGGCCAAAGCGCTGGATCCGGAAAAGAGACCCGTAACCATTGTGGGGGTGCAGAATGAATATCAAAAGGATCTGACCCTCCCACTCATGGATGTCATCTGTCTTAATCGCTATTACGGCTGGTACCTTTATGGCGGAAACTTTGATGCGGCAAAGCAGGCCTCAAAAATGGAGCTGGACTACTGGAGTACTTTGGGGAAACCCGTGATGCTCACGGAGTATGGCGCAGACACCGTGGCGGGGCTCCATTTAGCCACCCCCACCATGTTCACAGAGGAATATCAGGTGGAATTCTATGCCGCTGTCCATGAGGTGGTGGATCAGTATCCGGGTTTTGTCGGGGAACAGCTCTGGAACTTTGCAGATTTTGCCACCATCCAAGGAATTATGCGGGTGGATGGGAACAAGAAGGGGATTTTTACCCGGGACCGTCGTCCCAAGATGGCTGCCCACGCCCTGCGGGAAAGGTGGAGAAAGATTCCGAACTTTTACTACAAATCTTCGAAAGCCGTGAAAAAGGAGAAGTTGGATGAATGAACAGGTAAAAAATCGATTGGGAGCCTATTCTCCTGAAATTCAAGAGATATTTTTAGCTGTCCGGACGTTAGTTCTGGAGAGTTCGCTAGAGCCCTTGGAAGAGTTGCTTTGGGCAAATCTTCCCACCTATCGAAAAGGAAACCGCTTTGTCCGGATCATCCCCTTTCGGGACCATCTCAATGTGGAGGCGGCGAGGATTCGAAATTACGCGGATGACCTTACCGGGTACACCCTGACGCCCAAAGGCATGCTGAAGATTGGGCTGAAGGAGGAACTTCCCATGACATGGCTTCAGCGGATTTTTCAGGAAACCTTTGAGACTCCGCCTGAACCATAACACCAGCAGAAAACTAATAGTTGTTCTAGATTCCCTCTTTTCGGAGAGAGAATCTTTTTTTTTTTTTTTGCTTCGGCATGCCTTTTACATAGAATTCCCCAAAAGGAACGAATCAAAATGACTAAATTCGACAAGAAATGACAAGAGAAAACCGTATAATCCTGCTGAAGAACAAATAAATTGTTAATAATAAGAACAGTTCTCCATACAGTATATATTTTTATGTGAATTTCAATTATAATGGGTGAAAACAATGAAATTATTCTCTTTTAGAAATAAATGGTGTCGAATTTTGGCTTATGTGGTGATCTCCTTCTTCTGCATGGCAGGATCGGGAAGGCTCTCTCGTGGGGAGGATTAGAAATGAGAAAGTTTTGGAGTAAATTTAAACGGGAAGACGGTCAGGTAATGATTATCTTTGCCTTTGCCATGGTGGTGCTCATCGGGTTTGCGGCGTTAGTCATCGACGTGGGCACAGTTCAAGTGGCGAAGCGGCGAATGCAGACAGCGGCCGAAGCGGCGGCGTTAGCAGGAGCTCAGGATTTGCCGAAAACTGCGGAAGCCATCAGCGCGGCCAATACCGTCGCAAAACTTAATGGGGGATCGTTGATTCGGACAACGGTAAAGGCCCCCTACCAAGGAAACAGCAATCAGATCGAAGTTATCTGCACCATCAATGTGCAATATTCCTTCGCCCGGATATTGGGGTTCACGGATACGGATGTCTCCGGACGGGCTGTGGCCCAGAAGAATCCCCAGTGGGCGGGAGAAGCGCTGCCCTTTCTCAATCTGGATGATGACTATCTGGCCAATCCCAAGATCGTGGCGTGGGAAAAAACTGCACCCGGTGATTTTGAGAGTCTCTGGCCAGATGATTACAACGTGTACTTTGGCGGAAAGTTTGATGATCACAGCAAGACCTACTTCACCGTGGATTTTGCCGATGGAATCACCGTGACCAAAGGAACTGTGGCCACCGTAAAGCAGGAGATCGGATACATCTACGGACAGAAAAAACCGGTCTACATTTTCAGTCTTTCCAGTGCCGTGATCAAATCCGGTAAGTACAATAACATCAAGAATAAGGATGTTGTACCGCTGGAGGATCTGGTCCTCCTCCAGGTGACCTTTGACTCCTTTGATGAACAGGACAAGAATCTGTTCTTAACCACCACCAAGGTCTTTGACATTAATAAAGGGGAGTATCCCACCGACTATCTGACCAGTCCCGGTGGGACCAGTGCGACGATTGTAGAGTAACCAGGCTTGACCCAGGGACAAGACCGTGATACGATGGACAAAACTTCAGTCTAGGGATACACCCAGTGAGGCTGAACATCAGGAGAAAAACGAAGAAGAGAACCAGTACCTTTTTCAAAGATCCGAACAGAAAGATGCCGGCTGATGAGAGGCTCACGGAACGAAAAAGGGAATACATCTCGGAGTTTCGCACCGAAGGAGTACATCTCTGGTAGGCTGCGACGGAAATTGCACACCGTGAGCAAGGTGCAGGGGTATCGCTTAGGCCGTACTTCATGAGGTGGACAGTGTGAGCTGGCCATGAATTTAGGTGGTAACACGGGAGTATGCCCGTCCTTTTGGAGACAATTGGACGGGTTTTTTGTCGTTTGAAAATGAAAGGGAAGAAGGAGAGAAAACATGAAGAGTGTGGAAGAGCAAATCCGAATAATCAGCAAAGGAGTGGAGTTTCCCCTAGAGGAGGATGCCCTTCGGGCAAAACTGGAACGATGGATGGATACCGGCAAGCCTTTAAAGATCAAGCTGGGACTGGACCCCTCGGCACCGGACATCCATTTGGGCCATGCGGTGGTGCTGCGCAAGATCCGCCAGATCCAGGATCTGGGCCATGAAGCCATCATTGTCATTGGGGACTTCACGGGCCGTATCGGGGATCCCACGGGAAAAAGCAAAGGGCGGAGCGCCCTTTCGGAAGAAGAGGTCCGGGAAAATGCCAAGACCTATACCGAACAGATCCTGAAGGTTCTGGATCCGCAGAAGACCCGGATGGTCTTTAACAGCACCTGGCTGGCACCATTGACCTTTGAGGAGATTCTGAGACTGGCTTCCACCACCACCGTGGCTCGGATGATGGAACGGGAGGACTTTAAGTATCGCTTCCAGCAGGGAGTTCCCATCGGCATCCATGAGTTCTTTTACCCCCTCATGCAAGCCTATGATTCGGTGGTCCTGGAGGCGGACCTGGAGCTGGGGGGCACGGATCAGACCTTCAATATCCTCATGGGGAGAACCCTGCAGAAAGCCCTGGGCAAAGAACCCCAGGTGGCGCTCTTCATGCCGATTCTGGAAGGGCTGGACGGGGTGGCGAAAATGAGCAAAAGCATGGGGAACTACATCGGAATCAGCGAAGCCCCGGAAGTCATGTTCAAAAAGGTCATGGAGGTGCCCGATGCCCTGATTTTGAAGTACTTTGCCCTGGCCACGGACATTCATCCCGATGAACTGGAGAGGGTAAAAAATGAACTGGAACGGGGGGTAAATCCCCGGGATGTAAAATACCGGCTGGCGACGGTGATCACGGGGCTCTACCATACGGAAGAAGAGGTGGAGAAAGCCATGGTGTTCTATGATACAGCCTTTGGCCACAAAGCCATTCCCCAGGATGTTCCGGAGCTTCTTGTGGACGAGCTCCCCCAGTCCCTGGACAGCCTGGTTCCTTTGCTGAAAAGCGAAGGGTGGATTTCCAGCAAAGGCGAGTTTTTTCGGCTCCTTCGTCAAGGCGGAGTTCAGCTCCAGGGGGTGAAACTCCGGGAAGAGGACCGCTCAATACTCCTGGAAGATGGAGATGTGCTGAAGCTCGGAAAGAAGACCTTTGTTCGGATGACCCAAAAGGGTTAAGGACAGAAGGGGATGGGGATCCCTTTTCCTGGATCCGATGGGGTATCATGCGATTAATCTGAACATTAATGAAATATCTGCAGAAATGCATCGAATATTCTTCCGTTATCGGCTATACTTAAGCTATTAACGAGATAAAGGAGAATGCCATGAATCTGCACGAACTCGAACTTGCTACTGGTCTTCCTGCAGAAACCATCCGTTTCTATGCTGCAGAAGGGATATTGGGTGCTGCTGGAGAAAAGCCTGGACAGAATAACTATCCCCCCGAAGCGGTTACCGTGTTGAAGAAAGTCGTGTTCCTCCGGAAAATGGGGATCCCGCTATCGGAAATCCGTGCCTATAAGGGGGGCTTTCGAAATCTGTCCGCGCTCCTTGACGCTCTCCCGGAGGAGGATGAATCTAGCGTAGGGCTTCTGCAAAAGCTTAAGGAAGAGAATCCAGATTTTGAGGTATTGAATGAAGAGGCGCTAGGGACTTTCTGGAAAGCCAAAGACCCGCAATCTAAAGGAAACCGAGGGGTACCGGGGGATAGTTTTACCCCCCTTTATGCCCCCTGGAGAAGATATCTTGCCCGGATGTTGGACCTCTCCCTCTACTCCCTCCTGTGGAATGCTTTCCTCGTTTATGGACTGCATTGGAATCTTCTTAACCAAACCCTGGGGCGAAGGGTGCTGGATGTATTGATCACAGCAGGGTTCATGCTGCTTCTGGAGCCTCTTTTTCTATCGAAATGGGGCACCACCCCAGGAAAAGCCCTGCTGGGCATGAGACTTCGAAATCGGGAAGGAAATCTTCTGTCGTACAATGAAGCTTTTGACCGGACCCTAACCGTCTTTCACAAGGGCATGGGGCTGAATATCCCGTTCTACAACTTCTACACCCTGATCAAAGCTTACCAGCGGGCGAAGGATGAACAGCCCCAGGTATGGGATGATCAGGCTCTCTACACCATGAAAGAGCCCAGGATCATCCAGGGCGTACTTCTGGCTGGAGCGAATGTGGCTGTCTTTTTCCTCATTTTGGTCCTGATTCTCTCCCAGCGCATTCCCCCGAACCGAGGGAATCTCACGGTGCCGGAATTTGTGGAGAACTTTAATTACTATGTCCAGTACTATGACGTGGATCTGGGGGGACAAGTGCTAAAAAATGACGGAACCTGGGTAAAAGAGGAGATCCAAGGCGTATTTATCCTGGATCCCTGGGAAGGACATATGCCCCAGTTTACCTTTGACCTGGAAGGGGAGAAGGTAAAGGGGGTGTCCACGCGAGTCGCCTATCAGGGAAAGGATACCTGGCTGGCACCTTATGACAATCTCAATATCATGACCGCCCTGGCGCTTACCGGTGCCCAGAAAAACGTGGGACTCTTTTCCCGGCTCCCGGACAATGTGGCGGATGCCATCTCCCAATTTCCCTATGGGCCCTATGATTTTGTCAAGGGGGGAATTCGATTCCTTGCCGACAGCCGAATCACAGGGTACCAGATCTACACCAGCGGATATCTGGTTCCGCTTCCTGAGGCCAAGGTTTATGATTTCTGGCTGAACTTCTCCGTTGCCCTGCCTTAAAGGTAGCTTTCGGCCAAGGACTGCTGTGTACAAACACTGAGTTCTTGGCCTTTTCTATTTTTCTCTATTTTTTTTGTAAGATTTTCTCCTGCGCTGCGTCTTATGGGTAAGGAGGTGAGAAAGTGATCGAAATCGAGGCCCTGTACCGGGAATATTTCCGCCCGGTGTATGTTTATCTGCTGCAACTCACCAAAAACCAGACCCTGGCGGAAGATCTCACCGCGGAGACCTTTCTACAAGCCATGAAGTACTTAGACCAATATCGGGGAGAAGCGGATATTCGGGTATGGCTCTGCCAGATCGGAAAGAATGCCTACTATTCCCAGTTGAGAAGGCGCAAACCCCTGGTGGATCTGGACACCCTTCCGGATCTTCCGGGAACCGAGGATCCCGTGGAGGAGATACTTAACGCGGAGCTCCAGGAAGCCATGGCCACAGCGCTGGCAGCCTTGGAGGAACCCTACCATGAAGTCTTCCTCCTTCGGCACTATATGGAACTTAGCTTCCGGGACATTGGGAACCACTTCGGAAAAAGCGAGAACTGGGCCTGTGTCACCTATCACCGGGCGCGGAAGAAAATCCGGAAAGAATTGGAGGAAAGTCAATGAATATCCCTTGTGCCATTATTCAAGATCTCTTGCCCCTTTATACCGAAGACCTGTTGAGCGACGAGAGCAAGGGGGTGGTGGAGGAGCACCTTCACCAGTGCACCCTATGTCAAACTGAACTTCAGGCGCTGAAGTCGGCGACGCCACTACCGGAAGACCGAAGTACTGTGCCCCTGCAGAAAATTCAGCAGCGGATTCAAGCCGGGAAGATGAAGACCGGACTGCTTTACGCCGCCATTGCCATGCTTTTCGCCTTGCTCCTCATGCTTTGGCTCACCGCTCCCCGCTATCTTGAGTATTCCCCGAGTCAGCTAAGATTTGTGGAAGCTGATGGGAAAGTCATGGCAGTGCTGGGCGAAGAGGTGACGGGCTATGAGCTCTCTCAGGGTCCTGGGGGAGAATACACATTAACACTGTGGAACAGCTTCTGGGACCAGCGGGTGCTCCACCGCCAGGCAGGAGAGGTGCTCCTCAATCCCCATGGAGAAAAGGTGGAGGCAGTCTATTATTCCTCAGCCTCAGGATTCCCGGATCGGTTGATCTATGGTCAGCCTTTAACCGGGGAAGAGGGAAGAATTACCCTGCCTCGATTGGCTCTTAATTATTATCTGCTTCTTGCGGTGGGGCTCCTTCTCGTTTTGGGGGCGATGGCCCTGGTTCGCCGTAGAAGTCCAGGTTTGCGAAGGTTGGCTCTGGTGCCCCTGGCCTATATTCTCAGTCACGTTCTTGTCCTGGGCGGTTCCTCGTCCACCTATGCCATCCTCCGGGACCTCTCCGGAATCCTCATGGTGATGATCCCCGTCTACGGCATTTTGTGGATGATCAACCAACGGTTCTTCTCTCCGAAAATCTCAGAGGGGAAGAATAACTGAAGCTAAAGTAAAGTCAATAAGCTCAAAGAGGAGATCCCGCGGGATCTCCTCTTTGGCTTATCGATGATCTTGAAGATTAGTTTTGAAGGCTTCCCTTATCGCGGACAAGGCCAGAGAAGGGGGCTGTGGAAGGGTTTCATGGCGAGAAGCCCCGAAGCCATGACGGCTTTACGCAGCCGGGGCTGATACATGAAGGGGGACTTCAGCCGTTTTCCCAGGAGGTTTCGGCGAAGGGGGAAAAGGCTCTTGGCATAGCGGGAAAGAACACCGGGAATGCCCTCTTCCAGGGCTTTGGCCAGGAGAAGGGAAGTGCGCAGGGCATAGCTGATCCCTTCCGCAGAACTGGGGCTGATGGCCCCGGAGGCTTCTCCCACCAGGAGTACGCCGTCTTTTCCGGGAGAGAATTGGCTGTTTTTCTGGGGACGCAAAAGGTGAGCGCCCTCGGTGCGGATTTTCTTTTGGAGAAAGATTCCCTTCAGCGCCAGCCTGGACCGGAGTTTTTCCATGGCTTCCCAAGGATCTTTTCCTTGGGGAACGGCCAGTCCCAAAAGAAGATGGTTATCCTTGGGAATGATCCAGCCGTAGAAGTCCGTCACGGCCAGATCAAAGATGGCGGTAAAGTATGGGGGAAGATCCTCTGCCGGATACTCCTCCTGGATGCACACATAGGAGGAGGGATTTTGGGGAAGGGCCAGGGTGCGGCGAACTTTGGAGAAAGCGCCGTCTGCGCCGATGAGAAGCCTGGTCTTGACCTCCTTAAGCTCACCCTTTTGTCGATAGCGGACGATAAAACCTCCCGGTATAGCCTCATGGGAGAGATACACCGCGTTGAAGCAGGTCTTCACCGATGGGGGAAGGAGGGAAACCAGCCACCGGTCAAACTTTTCCCGGTCCAGATTATAGTAGTGCCGCTGATAGAGGGCTTCTTCTCCGCTGGAAACATCCAAAGTGCGAACCGCAAAAAGCTGGGGATCCACCAGGACATCCCGGGGGATTCCCAATCCCATTTCCCCGAGGATTTTCTGGGCATCGGGGGCGAGAAGCCCCCCGCAGCATTTGGTTTTACGGTTCAGGGGATTCTCCCCGCGCAGATCCCGCTGGTCCAGGAGGAGCACCTGATGCCGCTCCCCCGCCAAGCGGGCCAGATTGGCACCGGCAGGACCGGCACCCACAATGAACAGATCAACCATGGAGCACCTCCTTAAGAATTTTCCGCTTCTTTTTCGTATTCCAAAAGGTCTCCGGGCTGACAGTCCAGAGCCTTGCAGATGGCTTCCAGGGTGGAAAAGCGTATGGCTTTGGCTTTACCGTTCTTCAGCACGGAAATGTTGGCCATGGTGATGCCCACCTTTTCCGACAGTTCTGTAACGCTCATCTTCCGCTTCGCCAGCATGACATCTAAATTAATCTTGATTGTCATTTTGCCACCTCATATGGTGAGATCAAGATCGTTCTTGATCTGCAGGGCTTCCTGGAGAAGCTTTTCCAGGACGGCAGCGAATACACCGATGACAAAGGCGGCGAAGGTGGGAAGGAGGCCGATGATGACAAAGCCTGGGGCGTCGTCATACTCCGCCATGAGGTAGAACAGGGGAAGACAGAGGGTATAGAGGACAGTGATGACTGCGGCGAGGTTTCGGATGGTCCGGAGTGCCTTCACGGAAGCGCTGGTAAAAGCTTCTCCCTTGTCGATGAGGCGAAGCAGTTTCCAGGCCTGTCCCAGGGCACCGAAGAAAGGCAGCGTGGTCAGGTAAAGCCCAGCCCCCAGGGGATAGATCACCAACGGGGGAAAGAAGCCCAGGGCATCCCGGAGGATGGCGGGGAGGGCGAGGAAACTGAGCAGCAGGACAAAGAGTCCCATGAAGAGGACAGCAGCCCGGAGAAGGCCAGTGGAACGGATAGACATGGTATTCCCTCATTTCATCGTTATTGCCTTTACTATAGCGATAGATTTATCGATTGTCAATAAATAAGTATTGCAAAAAGATAAAAATCAAGGATTGTGAAGAATTGTCATGGGAATGATACAGAATTTTCAAACCTCTTCGTTATACTGAAGCCAAGAAGACTTCGAAAGGAGGAGAATGCCATGAAACGACTGCTGGTTTTGCTGCTCCCCGTACTGCTCCTTTTTAGCGCCTGTACAGCCAAGGATACACCGCCGGGGGAAACCCCCACGGAAAGTCCCGGGGAGACCCCGGTAGAAACCCCTGCAGAGACGCCGTCGGAGACTCCAGTGAGCCTGGAGGACTTTCAGAAGCTCACGGTGACGGCTAAGGACCCCCTGGAACTGCTTCCAAAGCTGGAATCACTGCTGAAGGAAGGGGGCGAGGGAGACCATGACGCCGCCATGATGGCCTATCTTCAGTATCTTCGCACCTACAGCTTCATGGGAGTTCAGGATGAGTACCTGCAGTTTAATAAGTTGGAACCTTACTTTATGTATAATGAGGCCGAGGGTTCCGATGTGCTCCAGGTGGAGAAGATTCCCGCAGGTGAGCTGAAGGACCTCTATGACCGTTTTGCCAAGATGGGGTATACCTTTGCTCGGGTGGAAGGGTCGGTAATGCCGCAGATCGATTTTTCCTTCGTAGATCAGCATAAAGAGGCCTTGTCCCCGGGAATGATCGCTTATGGCGCTTTCAAACAGCTTGATTCCGACCGGCTCTGGGCTTCTGACGGCGGGCTAAGGATTCCCGTGAAGGAGCTGGGTGAACGGGTGGCCCAGGGGGAAAAGCTTCTCCAGGAGCATTCGGCGGACCTGCTTCCGGCGGTGAAGGACGATGCCCTGCGGACGTTCCAGAACTATTTCCGGGTCTACCTGGTTGGCCTGGTCAATACGCCGGTGATTATAGAAGGGAAGATCCGTCCAGAGGTTCAAACGGCTTACGAGGACTTTCTTAAAAATCATCCGGAGACGGAATCGGCCAAGATCCTCGCCCGCTATTACAGCGAACTGAACGGTGCAGGTTTTGCTGCCCCCTATGAGGAGAACAGCAGCGAGAGCATTCTTCGATTCCGAACCCGTATGGAGAAACTGGTTCAGGACGTCACCGGGAAATTCGGCACGCTGAAGGATCCCGTGACCTACGGAAAGACCTCGGTGAATCTTCATCTTCGTACGAATCCGGATCTGACTTCGGAAGTGCTCTACACCATCCCGGCGGGAACCGTAGTGAAGATCTGGATGCTCTACAGCGGCTGGGTACAAGTGGAGACAGCCGGATGGTATGGGTACAGCCGGGAAGAGTATCTCACTCCCGTCACATTAGGTCCCCAGTACCGCATGACCCTTCAAAACCTGAATCTTCGCGAGTCGCCTTCCCTGACTAGTCCCGTACTCATCGTCCTCCCCGCCCAGACTCTGGTGGAGCTGGAAAAGGAGGAAGGGGAGTGGGGAAAGACCACCTATGGCGGAAAAACCGGGTATCTCTTCCTGGAGTATCTGGGAACGCCCTAGATTTGACTGAAGGATCCAAAAAAAGAGATCTTCCCCCGGTCAAAGGGAGAAGATCTTTCTTTTCGGGGCAATCTGCTATAGGATGAAAAATGAGAAACGAGGTCCCCGTAAGGAGAATTCTTTGGGGAGACCCTGCCATGAAGGAGAGAGAAGTCATGAAAAAGAGTCCCGCCCCCATCCGGGGAAAGCATATTACCCTGAAGCCCCTGACCTTGAAGGATTTCGATGTTTACTACGAATCGGGGTTTCAGCAGGAGGATCCCGAAGTCCTGAGGCTCACGGGAACTAAGGCCGGGGTCACCCGGGAACAGCTGAAAAGCTATGTGGTACGAATCGTGAACGCCGAGGATCGCGTGGATTTTCTTCTCTGGAATGAAGAGGGAAGACTCGTGGGGGAAGCCGTCCTCAACGAGATTGACGAAGAGGTTCGTCGCGCCAATTTCCGCATCGCTTTTTTCCAGGAGAAAGACTTCGGCAAAGGCTACGGATCCGAAGCCACTGCGCTTACGGTGGACTATGGGTTTACCGAGCTACATCTCCACCGCATCGAACTGGAAGTATTTTCCATTAATCCCCGGGCGAAGCGCGCCTATGAGAAAGCCGGCTTTCAGCTGGAGGGATGTCTCCGGGATGCCGAGATCATCGATGGCGCTTACTGTGATGTTCTCCTTATGGCCATGCTGGAGGAAGACTATGAAAGGAAAAAGATTAAAGAGATCCAAGCCAAGAACAGCGTTACGGTTTAGTTCGCCACCTCCGGGAGTCCCGAAAGGTTTTCCTTCCGGATCTTTGCTTCCCGGTTTCCCAGACGTCAAAAGCTCATGGCAAAGTCTGCCATGAGCTTTTCTGTTTCCAAATCTGATAAATCGGGGAAGAGGCGCCTAAAAGGAAGGCTCCTCATGATGGGGATTATCTTCCACCACAGCCATGGCGCGGGACAGCGCCTGGATGATGTCGGACTGAAACTGGTGGTCAAACTCCTTCAACTTGGCATAGATCCGGCCCTTGTCGCTGACCATGTAGAGGGGCTGGAGCTGGTTGAGGGCTATGGCCCGGATATCCTCCTGGCAGCGCAGGCAATCCTTGAGATGCTCATGACTGCGGACCAGGGGCGGGAGCATGCTGTCCACCAGAACTTCCATATAGTTTTTTGGCATGGATCATACCTCCTGGAGTGAATTATTTGATAAGCCATAAGAATATGCATAACGAATCTTCCTGAGAAGATGAACTAAAGGTTTACTCAAAATATTATAGCATTCACATCTTTTCCTGTCACGAAAAGCCGGTGAACCTTCAGCCAGAGATTTGAAAAAAGGAGGGAGTCGCGTCTGGGGCTGAGCATGAGGGGATATCTTCCCTAGTCCCGGGTGGCATCACGGAGGAATCAACATTTTCCCGAAAAACTTCTTAACAAAAGGAGAAGTCCGCCGATAACAGGAAAGAACATCCGAACGAAGACGAGGGAGCCTCCATATTTTTTCCAAGGGGATGGGAGACTCAGGGGAGAAGGTTGTGAAAAGAAAGTTCAAGCATAAAAGTGTCAATGTCAAATATTTCATCATCCCGTTCTTCGTCGTCGCCATTCTTTACTCCTATCTGGTCTATGGCAAGCTCGTCGGCCTCACAGACAGGAAGTACGACTATATGCGACAGGAGACGGTGAGTGTGGCCCGGGTTTATGCCCAGTATCTCAACAAGGCCATGCATGCCAATGACGTCATTTACGCCCAGGTGGATGAACGGCTGCAGCTGGCGGCCCAGTCCATGGGAGCCCGTCAGGAAGCCCTGGGCAGCTCGCTGCTCCGCTTTTTGTCGGAGTCCCTTCGGGTGGATGTCATCTACCGCTATGATGCCCAGGGCGTACTCCGGGAGGACAGCAGCGGAAAATATGAGGGACTCGTTCTGACGCCGGAGGATCCGGCCTGGAACTTCAACATCAGCGGAGAAAAAACCCGCATCGACCAGCCTCGACCGGGTATCGAAGGCACGGGGGTCTATAAGTTTATCTATGTGCGGCTTCGGAATGAGGATTTCTACCAGATTGGCATCAATGTGGACAACATCAGCAGTCTGGTCATGGATTTCGGTCTTTCCCAGCTTCTTCTGGACATTGAGTCCAATGAAGCCATCCGATATGCCCATTTCATCGGCGTCGACGCCACCATCGAAGACTCCACCCAGGAAAAAGCCAAAGGCACCAAGGTGGAAGAGCCCAAGATCCTGGAGGCCATGGCGCGCCATGAAGAATATGTCATGCCGGATCCGGAGGAGAAGGATCTTTACCAGGTCTATGTGCCGGTGATTCTCAATGGGGCCAATGTGGGAACCCTGAGCCTCGGGTATAGCACCAAAGGTTATGTGGACACCACGCTCTCTGTGGTCTCCTACGGTTTCTGGATTCTCCTCAGCGTGCTGGTCCTCATGGGAGGAGCCGTCTTTATCATTTACCGAAAGACAGAGAAGCATCTGCGCCTGGGGTACTACGATACCCTGACCAACCTGCCCAATGAAGTCTACATGAAGGAGTTCCTGGCAGGGAAGCTGGGCCAGAAAAAGGCGGGAAACCGGGCGATTTTCCTCATCAACCTGCGTAACTTCCGGACCATCAACATCGCCCTGGGCTTTGAAGTGGGGGATCAGATCATCAAGGATGTATCCCATCGTCTGGAGGAAGCCCTGAAACAGAAAGGCATGCTCTTCCGCTTCAATGCGGACCGCTTCGTCTTCTATGTGGAAGGCTATGAAAAGAATACACAGCTGGAAGATCTGTCGGGCCTCATCACCGAAGCCTTTGCGAAACCCTTCCAATATGTCCGAAGCAGCAAACAGATCCGGCCGGAAGTGGGGATCGTGGAAATCGATGAGCGCTACAAGAATGTGGATGATCTCATGAAGGACGCCTCCATCACCATTTCCTACCTGAACAAGGGCATCATGGACCACATGGTCTTCAACGCCGAAATGCGTAACAAGATCGAGCGGGAGGAGGTCATTGAGTTTGAACTCATCCGCTCCTACAAGGATATCAAAGAAGAGATCATCCATCTGGAGTACCAGCCCAAGGTGGATGCGAAGACCAGCCGCATTGTAGGCTTTGAGGCCCTGGCCCGCATGAGCTCGAAGAAGCTTGGCATTGTCTCGCCCACGGAGTTCATCGACATCGCGGAGAAAAAGCAGCTGATTCTTCCCCTGGGCACCATGATCCTGGAAAAGGCCTGTATCTTTACGCGGCGTCTGGTGGACATGGGCTATAAGGATCTGCGCATGGCGGTGAATGTCTCGGGAATCCAGCTCCTCATGGATGATTTCACCGATACGGTGGCGGACATCATCAGCCGCACGGGGATCAATACCCGAAATCTGGAGCTGGAGATCACGGAAACCGTCCTTCTGGAAAACTATGACATGATCAACGCTGTGCTTCAGAAGCTCCGGAACATGGGCATTGAAATCTCCATGGATGACTTCGGCACGGGCTTTTCTTCCCTGGCCAGCATCGGCGAACTGAACATCGACATTGTGAAAATCGACCGCCACTTCATCCAGAAGATTGTCCACGGCGGAGAGCGTAACCTCATCACCACGGACATTATCTCCATGGCCCACAAACTGGGGCTCACCGTTATTGCGGAGGGTGTGGAGAACAAGATTCAGAAAGAGTACCTCCAAAGGAACGGTTGCGATGCCCTCCAAGGATACTACTTCAGCCGTCCGGTCAGCGAAGCCAAAGTCATGGAGCTGCTGAAGGAGGGGATTTAGACCGGGAGGGAAACCTCCCGGTTTTTTTGCCGGAAGGACTGACAAGGAAGAAGGGCTGTGGCACAATGGAAACAGGAGAAAAAGGGAGGGAAGAGTCATGGCAAAGGAAGTCCAAAAAGTCCTGCGGATCTACGGTGCCCGGGAAGGGAATCTAAAAAATCTGGATGTGGCCATTCCAAAGAATCAGCTGGTGGTGCTCACGGGACTTTCCGGTTCCGGAAAGTCCACCCTGGTCCTGGATGTGCTCTTCATGGAAGCCCAGCGGCAGTATCTGGAAGCCATGGGCTTTCAGGGCATTGCCAAACCAAAAATCGACGAAGCCCGAAATCTTTCTCCGGCGGTGCGCATCACTCCCGGAGAAGCCCAGCGAAATCCCCGGTCCACCGTGGGGACCCTGACGAACCTCTACACGGATCTGCGCATGATTTTTGAAAAGCTCGCCCAGCGGCCCTGCCCCTCCTGCGGAACGCTCATCGGGGCGGAGGATTGCCGGGAGGAGGTGGAGAAGACCGCCGAGGATTTTCGGGTCTTCATGATCTGCTCCCACTGCGGCCACCGCATGGAAAAGCTCACCCGCACCCATTTTTCCTTCAATACCCGGGAAGGTGCCTGTTCAGTCTGTCATGGCCTGGGCGAGGTGCTGGAGGTGGACCTTCCCGCGGTGCTGAAGGCCGATCTTTCCTTAGCCGAAGGGGCAGTGGACTTTTGGGATCACGCCTACCGGGACTATCAGGTGAGGAGTGTGGATGCCGCCTTCCAGTATTATGGGGAACCGCCTTCCGGCAGCACTTCGGTGAAGGATTTTACCCCCGGTCAGCGGGAAATCTTTCTTTATGGCGCGGAAAGCGAAGAAGTGAAGACCCTTTTTCCGGGCAAGGAGGTGCCCAAACGGGTCACCGATGGCCGCTTTGAGGGACTGCTCACCACCCTTTGGCGCAGGCTCGAAGAAAAAGGCGGAAATCCGGGAAATCTCTCCGCCTATTTTAAGACCTCCCCCTGTGGGGAGTGCCACGGCGAGAAGCTTTCTGCCTTGCCCCGCCTGGCCACCGTCCAGGGGAAACGGCTGCCGGAGCTGTCCCGGGAATCCTTCCAGGGACTTCAAGCGTGGCTGCTAAACTTTCAGGAAAAGCTCTCGCCTAAGAGTCTTGCGCTCGTAAAGCCCTATGTGGAGGATCTGGCCACGAAAATTCGCCGAATCCGGGCCGTGGGTCTTTCCTACCTCACGGCAGACCGGGCCATGCGGACCCTTTCCAGGGGCGAAACCCAGCGGCTTCGCCTCTCCGTTCTCCTGGATTCCACCATG
Organism: Proteiniclasticum sediminis; assembly: GCF_018128025.1. Lineage (GTDB taxonomy): Bacteria > Bacillota > Clostridia > Clostridiales > Clostridiaceae > Proteiniclasticum > Proteiniclasticum sediminis. The sequence continues at coordinate 167,664 of NZ_JAGSCS010000002.1, forward strand.
GAAGGGCTCCTCTATATTCTGGACGAACCCACCGTGGGACTGCATCCCGAGGATACCCAGGGAATTCTGACCATTCTCCAAGGGCTCCGGGACGGGGGGAACACGGTGCTGGTCATTGAGCACGATCCGGAGGTCATGGCCCAGGCGGACCACATTCTGGATCTGGGACCCGGAGCGGGAAAGCGCGGCGGGGAACTGGTGGCAGCGGGCAGTCTGGAGGAGATCCGGAAAAATCCCCGTTCCGTCACCGGGGCATACCTGAACCGTCAGGGAGCCACTTCCATGCCCCGGCGGCCCTGGCCCGAAGAAACCTTTCACATTCGCCATGCCCGACGGAACAATCTTCAGGATCTGTCCCTGGAACTGCCCGTGGGACGGCTCATCAGCATCACCGGAGTATCGGGATCGGGAAAGTCCACGTTGGTTTTGGATGTGCTTTCCGGCGGAGATACCCCACCGGGGAAAGGGGAGGATGTGGTGGAAGGCTGCGCTGTCTTTTCCCACATCGTCACCGTGGAGCAGGCTCCCCTGACCCGGATGAAACGCTCCAATGTAGCCACCTATTCCGGGCTTTACCGTGAGATCCGGAAGATCTTCAGTGCTCTCCCCCAGGCCAAGGCCGCAGGGCTTCAGGCTGGGGACTTCTCCTTCAACACCCCGGGAGGACGCTGTGAGCGCTGTGAGGGCCTGGGCACCATTTCCAGCAATATGCTGTTTTTCGCCGATATCGATGTGGTCTGCCCCCAGTGTGGTGGGCAGCAGTTCAGTCCGGAGGTGCTCCAGGTGACCTTTAAGGGACACTCGGTCCACCAGGTGCTAAGGTGCAGTGTGGAGGAAGCGTTGGAGCTCTTTCACGGCCATGGGCGCCTCATGAAGGATCTTAGGCTCCTCAAAGATGTGGGGCTGGGGTATCTGGAATTGGGACAAACCCTCACCACCCTCTCCGGGGGAGAGGGACAGCGGCTGAAGCTGGCTAAGGAGCTCCTGGGCTCCAAAGGAAAAAAGGGACTGTACCTCCTGGATGAGCCCACCACGGGGCTCCACCCCGTGGATGTGGAGAACTTCCTCCTGCTTCTCCAGAAGATGGTGGATGCGGGAAACACCGTGGTGGTCATCGAGCACCAGCTGCAGGTCATCGCCGCCTCGGACTGGGTGGTGGACCTGGGGCCTCGGGGAGGAGAAGAGGGGGGACGGATCCTGGTGGAGGGGACACCGGAAAAGGTGGCCGCCTGTCCGGAATCCTATACAGGGCATCACCTGAAGAGCCTGCTTTCCCTTGGTAAAGAGGACGAAAATCGGTGAAAAGGTTATCCGGGAAAATGATTTGATCATCAAAGGAAAATAAATTGTCAAGGATGGGCAAAAGTCTTTATAATGGAGACATTGGTCCAGGAAAGCGGTTCAGGGATCGCGCTTAGCGCCAGTTTGAGGATGTGGAGGAGTCGGGATGGAAGGTTGGATATACGATGAAAAAAGCGGGGAATCGGGGATCAATCCCCGATCCTCCCTGCCTCACCGGGTGGAGATGCTCATGAAAATCCTGGGGGTAATTCGCCAGTGGAATGAACAGGAAAGCGGACCCTGCGACTATGCCGGCATGACGGCGGTGCTGGGTCAGCTTCTCCATGCTCCTTTTGCGCTGCTGCGCCTTTGGCGTCCCCTGGAAGATGTCTTCCGAGTGGTTGGCCGCTTTACGGTGGCAAAAGAGATGCCTCATCTGGAAGCTGCCCTTCTTCAAAGCCCTTTGCTTCATATTCCCGTGGAGGAAATGGCGTCGGTGGACCTTCCGGAAGATGTTCTTCTCGAGCGGGGGAAAAGGTTCACCCTTTGGCGGATGCCCCTTTTGGGCAAAGGAAAACTTCTGGGGGAGTTCACGGTGCTTCTCCCCCAGGGCCGGTTCCTCCGGGATCCGGAAATCATTGAGATCTACACCGCCCAGGCGGGGCTCTATCTGGATAAGCGAAAAACCGAGGAGGAGCTGCAGGAGTCCATTCTGCGTTACCGCCATGCCGTGGAAGTATCCAAGGCGGGCACCTGGGAGATGAATCTTTCCACGGGGAGCCGGGAGGTCAGCGCCCAGTGGGCGGCCATTCTCGGGTATACCCAAGAGGAAATGGAAAGCTTTCCCGAGGATCCGCTTCTCTCCTTCAGCCATCCCGAGGAACGGGAAATGATCCTGGAGCGATTTCATGAGCTGCGCAGCGGGCAGAAGGAGCAGGTGATTCTGGAATGCCGTATGCGTCACAAGGAAGGGCACTGGATCGAAACCATGGACCGGGGGAAGGTGCTGAGCTACGATGAGGCAGGCAAGCCCCTGCGGCTTTTCGGAGTCATGATGGATGTTTCCGAGCTGAAGAAGATGGAAAAGGACTATGTGGAGAGTGCGCGAAACTTCCAGACCCTGGTGGAAAACAGCCACGACATCCTTTACCGCATTGAGCGCGGAGGAGCCTTTTCCTTCATTTCCCCGGCCTTTCAGAGTCTTTTGGGGTATTCGGCCAAGGAGCATATCGGAAAGTCCTTCCGCGTGCTGGTACATCCTGATGACTCGGAAAAGATGGAGGCTTTCTTTGTCAAGGTCCGGGATACCCAGGATCGGCAGGAAAGCCCGGATTTTCGGCTGAAGGATACCCAGGGTCACTGGCATTGGTTTGACACCAATGTTACCCCCATCTGGAACAGCAAAGGGGAGACCGTGGGGTACACCGGAACCGCCCGGGAAATCACGGATAAGAAGCTCATGGAAGAGTCCCTTCATCTGGAAAAGGAGATCTTCAAGACCACCCTCATGTCCGTGGGGGACGGGATCATCGCCACGGATGTCCATGGCCGGGTAACGATCATGAACCAGGTGGCGGAGGAGCTCACCGGGTGGACCCAGAAAGAAGCCATGGGGCGGAAACTGGAGCTCATCCTTTCCCTGCGGAAGGACAAAACCCTGGAAGATTTAGGCAACCTTGCCCTGGAAGCCATCCAGGAGGAGCGGGTCCTCATGCTGCAGGATCTTCTGATCACCACCCGAAACGGGCTCCTGGTGCCCATTGAGGAAAGCGCCGCCCCGATACGGGACAGCAGCGGAGAAATTACCGGTGCCGTCATTGTTTTCTGGGACATCACCGATAAACGGGAGAAGCAGAAACAGGTGGAGTATTTGAGCTTCCACGACCATCTCACAGGACTCTATAACCGCCGCTACATGGAAATGATCATCCGCCGCATGGATGAGGCGCAGATCCGTCCTTTGGCCCTCATGGTCATCGATGTCAACGGTCTGAAGCTTACCAATGATGCCTTTGGCCATGACATGGGGGATCTTCTCCTGAAAAAAGTGGCGGAGATCATCACCTCCTGCGTCCGGGAGGAAGATGTGGTCTGCCGGGTGGGGGGCGATGAGTTTGTGCTGGTGCTTCCCCACACCACGGAGGAGGAAGCGGAGTGCCTTCGCAGCCGCATCAAGACCCTGGCCCTGGAGTCCAGTATGGAATCCGTGATGATTTCCTTGGCCATGGGCTATGCGGTGAAGACGGATCCGGAGCAGGAGCTCACGGAGATCCAGAAGCTGGCGGACAACAACATGTACAAGAACAAGCTGAAAAAAGGCCGAATCATGCGAAGCCGCACCATCGAGACGGTGCTCCGAAACATCAACTCCAAGTACGACTATGAGCAGATCCATACGGAGCGGGTTTCCCAGTTCTGCGAGCGCATTGCCCTGGCCCTGGGGCTTCCGCCCAAGGACGTGGAGGATGCCAAAATCAGCGGATCCCTCCATGATATCGGAAAGATCATGATCTCCCCAGAAACCCTGAACAAGACGGAAAAGCTCACGGATCGGGAGTGGGAGGAAGTGCGCAAGCACCCCATGACGGGCTACCAGATCCTGCGGGGGGTGGACGAATATTCCTCCCTGGCCAAAGTGATTCTTCATCACCATGAGCGCATGGACGGAAAAGGCTACCCGGATCATCTGGCAGGGGAGGAGATCCCGCTCTTGTCGCGCATCATCACCGTGGCCGATGCCTTTGAAGCCATGACGGCCAGCCGGAGTTACCAGAAGACCAAAACGTTGGAGGAAGCCATTGCGGAGCTGAAACGCTGCCGGGGAACCCAGTTTGATCCGCGTATTGTCGATGTCTTTGTGGAGCAGGTGCTAAAAGCGGGCGATTAAAAACCCCGGAAAGCTTACGATGCTTTTCGGGGTTCAAGGGCTCGATTTTTTGGTTTGCCGTGGCGGAGGCGGGTTCCTCCCCACTGGAGAAGGATCCCCAGGGCGGCTCCGGAAGTGTCTATCAGCACATCCGTCACCAGCCCGGCACGGCCGGGAATAAAGGTCTGATGAAATTCATCGGTGACGGCGTAGAAAGCGCACAGCAGCAGGGCTTTCAGCCGGAAACCTCTTGGTATGTCTTCTAGGGTCCGTAGGACCAGGAGAGACAGAATGAGGTACGCGGTGAAGTGAGCCCCTTTGCGAAGGACGAGGTGCAGCAAGGGCAGCGGGAGCTTCGGCGGTAGAAAGGGTGCCAGAAGACTGAGGATTCGAGAAAGGAGCCCGGAGCTTAAGGCGCCCGACCGGGAGGCGTCCTGATGGGAGAGGAGAAAGATCACGAGCATCCAGAGGATCACAGGGATCCATTTTCGGAATGAAATTTTCATGGGAGACCTCCTTTGGGGATAGGTTCCCCGGATTTTTCCAGTATAGCAGAACTCCTGAATCTGGACAAATCTTCCGGGGAAAGGACTATAGATTCCGCCGAAGACGGAACAGATGTTGCCGGAAGAAAAATAAAGCAGGATCTTGTATGGTAAAATAAACAGGAATGATTGGAAGGAGTGAGTACATGACCAGAAAAAGAATTAAAACCGTGGAGCTCAGGATTTTTCTGATTCCTCTCCTTCTGGCCCTGATTATTGTGGCCCTGGTGGGCGGAGTGCTGGCGAATATTCAGGTGAGAGCTTACAAAGAACACCGAAAAGAGGATGCCCTGCGCTATGCCAACACCTACTCCTACAGCGTGACCAAGGCTTTGGAAGCTCAGCAGGCCATGAAGACCCTCATGGAGGAAAAGATGATGGCAGCGGGAGAAATGGCCGGTTCCATGACTTCCTATACGGATGAGGGGCTGAGCCGCCTGGCTGATCTTCTGGACATCGATGTCATCTATCAGTACAGCGCAGAAGGGATCATTGAGCACACCAGTGACGGGCGTTACCGGGGCTGGACAGCGAAGCCTGGGCACCCGGTCTATACCTTCATGACCGGGGACCAGGACCGGATGGTGGAGGAGATCCGACAGGATACCGAATCCAAGGAATATTTTCAGTACATGTATTTCCGTCGGCCCGATGGGATCTTTCTTCAGCTGGGGATTCGGGCGGAGAAGGTTCGGGATCAGCTCAATGAGTTTGAACTCCAGCAGATCCTCGAAGAGATGAAAGCCGGAGGTGCCAAGGATGAGTTCAGTCTCCTCAATGCGGAGGGGCTGATTCTGGGCAGCACCGTTCCTGATCGCATTGGAGCCCGCATCGAGGATCCGGCCGTTCTTGCGGCCATGGACCAGAATGAAAGCTTCAACCAGCTTTTGGAATATGGGGATCAGCCCATGTACCTTACCTATATCCCACTTTACGTAAAAGGGGAAAAGTACGGAACCCTGGGGATTCTTCAGGATATGAAGGACCTCAATGCCATCTACCGGGACACCCGCATCTATGGCGCCGTGGCTCTGGTAGCGGTCCTGATGTCCTTTCTGGCCGTGCTCTTCTTCACCTATCGAAGAAATGCAAAACAGCTGCGGCCGGTCTACTATGATTCCCTCACGGGCCTTCCCAACCAGGCCTATCTGAAAGAAACCCTGGCCTTATCTTCACCGGGGATCTCCGGAAAGCGCGCTTTACTTCTCATCAACTGCAGTAATCTGAAGACGATCAATCTGTCCTACGGATTTGATTATGCCAATGAAGCGCTAAAATATCAGGCTGGGAAACTGGCCCGAGATCTTTCCGGAAAGGGCGAGCTCTTCCAGTTTACCCCGGATAAGTTTGTGTTCGTGGTGGATGGATATCATGATAGTGAGGTGCTGAAGGATCTGGCTCGCCGGGTAACGAAGAGTTTCCATCAGGAGGATCAGAAAGATGGGGAGCACCAGTTCATCAAACCGGAGATCGGCATTGCCGAACTTTCGGGAAGAGACTGGACCTCCGACGAACTCTTGACCAATGCAGCCTTGGCCCTGAGTCATGTGGATCCCTTTGGTGCAGAAAACTTTGCCTTTTTCACCGAGGAAATGCAAAAGAGCATCGCCCGGGAAGATCTTCTGGAACGGGAGATCCGGGAAGATCTCCAGCACCCGGAGAAAAACCTGATCTATATGGAATACATGCCCATGATTCAGGTGAAAACCGGCCGGATTCTGGCCTTTGAGGCCCTGGCGCGGATGAGTTCCAACTACTTTGGCGCCGTTTCCCCCGTGGAGTTCATCGACATTGCCGAGAAGAAACAGCTCATCGTTCCCCTGGGTTACCATATCCTTCGAAAGGTCTGCCAGTTCGTCAAGAAACTCCAGAATGAGGGTTTCCCGGAGCTTCGGGTGTCCTTCAATATCTCCGCGCTGCAGCTTTTCCGGGAAGATTTCGTCAGCACGGTTCTGGATATCCTTCGAGAATGTGGGGTGAAACCCCAGAGCCTTTCCATGGAAATCACGGAGTCGGTCCTCATGGAGAATCTGCGGGAACTGACCGGAAAGCTGAAGATTCTCCGGGAGGCGGGAATCCATATTGTCATCGATGACTTTGGCACCGGATATTCCTCTTTTTATCAGCTCCATGAGCTGCCCATTGATGCCCTGAAAATTGATCGCTACTTTATCAAGCGGATCACGTACACCCATGAGCAGGAAATCCTCACGGGGGATATTATCTCCATGGCCCACCGCCTAGGATACCGGGTGGTGGCAGAAGGGGTGGAAGACGAGATCCAGTATACCTATATCCGGGACAAGGGATGCGATGTTCTCCAGGGACATCTCTTCAGCCAGGCGCTCCATGAGGATGTGGCCCTGGAACGGATCAAGAGGACTCTGATTTTCCAGCCCCATGACGGGGATCAGCCTTAGCGAAAACGCCCTCAGAAGCCCAGTCTTCCGGGGGTGTTTTCATGAGAGAAGAAAGAAAAGCGGGGGCAGCCCAGGGTTTTCCTGTTAAGAATGAGGAATTTCAGCCGATAAAAAGAGCAAATGAATCTCTGGAGTAAAGGAGGTTAGACCGTGCGAAAACGCCGATACAAGGAAATATCCGTCAGCACCTTTCTGGTGCCGTTCCTGGCCATTACCCTGTCTTTTGTCGTCCTCAGCAGTCTCACGGTCCAGGCCATCCGAAACTATTTTGAACAGCATGTGGTACAGGATGCCCGGGGCTTGGCCCTAAGCTATAAAAGCAACCTTCAGAAGGCTGTGGAAGCCAAGGAGATGACCAACAGTCTCCTGGAGGATAAGCTTCTCATGGCCGGGCGAACGGTTCTCTCCACCGGAAGAGTCATGGATAATCTCGAACTGGAAAGCTTCGCCCGGATGCTGGATGTGGACGTCATCTACTACTATGACCAGACCGGGACACTCCTCAGTGCCAGCGACAGCAAAAATATCGGTTGGAAGGCCCCCGAGGGCCATCCCGTGGATCGGTTCAACCGCAGCGGGCTGGAAAAGCATGTAGAAAAGATCCGGAAAAACACGATCACTCATCTCTACTATAAGTTCTCCTATTTTCGCCGCACCGACGGAACCTTTGTCCAGGTGGGGATCCTGGCGGATAAGGTTGTGGCGTTTCTTACCTCCTTCGAGACTGAACGAATTCTTCTGGAACTGGATACTCTGAATGGAAAACGGATCGTTTCTTTTCTCGGGGATGACCTCCACGTCAGCAGCAGCACCGACAACACTCAGGTGGGCCTTCGGATCACTGATCCTGAGGCTGTAAAGGCACTGAAAGCCGGGGATGAGTACCATTCGTATCAGAAGATTCGAGGGGAATCCTATCTCCAGGTTTTTGTCCCCGTTTATGTGGATGGGTTAAAGTTAGGTTTCTTGTCGGTGATGGAGTCCATGACCAAGAATTCGGAGGTCGTGGGCGGTGTCACCACCATGAGCCTGGCCGCCATGGTGGTGGTGTACCTGTCTGTGGTATTTTCCATGCTGTCTTCTTTCCGAAAAACCCGCAGCCTTGTGCAGACGGCATATTTTGACTCCGTGAGCGGACTGCCCAACCAGGCCTATCTTCTGGAGTTCCTGGAGGAGAAAATCCTCCACGGACGAAATCGGAAAAAAGCAGTGGTCATGGTTACTGTCACGGGGATGAAGGTGATCAACCTGACCTATGGGTTGGAAGAAGCGGATCGGATCATCCGGAACATCGGTGCACATCTCAAATTGCAGGAAAAAGAAAATCTGCGGTTTTTCCGCTTCTCCGCCAGCCAGTTCATCGTCTATCTTGAGGGCTATCGGGACAAGGACGAGCTTCTTTCACAGCTTTTCGAGATTCAGCTGCGGGGCTTAGGCTATCTGCAGGACAAGAGCTGGGAACATGAGCTCTCCTTTCAAATGGGGATCGTGGAGCTCACCGGCCATTCCTCATCGGCGGATCATCTGCTAAAGGATGCGCTACTTGCGCTGGATCAGGCGAAGAGAAATCACGACCAGCTTTATGCCTTCTTTGATGAGGCCATGGAGAAGCAGCTGGAGCGAGAAAACCAGGTGGAAAAGGAAATTCGAAACGCGCTTTTTGGACATAAGCTGGCACAGCTTCATCTTCACTATCAGCCCCAGGTGGAGCTTTCCACTGGACGCATCATCGCTTTCGAGGCCCTGGCCCGGATGGAATCGGAAAAATTGGGGGCAATTTCACCCCAGGAGTTCATCGCCATCGCTGAGAAAAAAGGGCTGATCATTGACTTGGGCTACGCCGTGACCGCTCTGGCCTGCCGGTTCATTCAATCCCTGGATGATGCCGGGTATGGCGAGGTGAGGGTGGGGATTAACGTTTCCGTCATGCAGCTTCTGCGGGATGACTTTTTAGGCAAAACCCTGGAAGTGATCAAAGATTATGGCGTGGAATGCTGGCGGCTGAAATTGGAAATCACGGAATCCATCCTCATGGAGAATTATGCCCGTATCAACGAAAAGCTGGCGCAGATCCGCCAGCTGGGAATGCAGGTGGAGCTGGATGACTTCGGTACCGGATATTCCTCCTTCGCCCGGCTGGAGGAGCTGGCCATTGATGCGCTGAAGATCGATAAGTCCTTCATCGACCGTATCGCCGATGGAAGGAAGAGCAGCCTCATCTTGGCGGATCTTATCTCCATGGCCCACAAACAGGGACTGGTGGTGGTGGCAGAAGGGGTGGAAACCCCACTTCAGGAAGAATACTTAAGGGAAAACTGCTGTGACTATCTTCAAGGCTATGTCTATAGCCGACCCTTGCCCGAGGCAGAAGCTTTAGCGCTTCTGGATAAAACCGGGCTGAAGGAAAAATGGAAAATGGATGCCTGAACTTGAAGAGAAAACGACGAAAAGGAGGAAGTGAAAAATGACCCTGGAACTGTCCATTCCCTGGATTCTTGCCATCTTAAGCCTTTGCAGCCTGGGCTTTATTTTTCTTGTCCGCATTTTCTGGGGATCCTCTAGGACGGATATCAAAGCCGGGAACGGGCAGGGGGAAGATCCCCGACGCCAACGCTGTGAAATTTTGGACCAGGCGGAGGATCCCGAGAATGCCAAGGCCATCCTTCGGAACCAAATCCTTCTCGAAGCCTTCAGCCGGGATTTTGCCTCCTCCCACGATCAGCTGGACTATGTCCTGACCCAGGCTCTGGAGATCACAGGCAGCGCCTATGGCTATCTCTATCTCTATGACGAGGATAAGAAGCTCCTGACCCTGGAAAACTGGATTCGGGAAGGACAGACGGTGATGAACTCCGCCGACCAGAAGCGCACCTATCGCGGGGACCGCATGGGTCAGTGGAGTCAGGTGCTCCAGTCAAAAAAACCCATGATCATCAATGCGCTTTCCCATGGGGGCGTCGTTTCCAAAACCCCTGACGGCAATGTTTTTCGCCTTCTCACCATCCCCATTCTCATTGATGAGGTCATTGTTGGGGTAGCTGGACTGGCGAACAAACCCAAGGACTATGATGATGCGGACGTTCATCAGTTTTCTCTGCTCATGACAGGAGTCTGGAATGCGAAAATGCGTCGAGAACGGACGCTGGAACTGAAAGAGAGCAAGGAGAAGCTGGAGCTGATCCTGGATTCCGTGGCCGAAGGAATTTTCGGCATGGATGAAGAGGCGAGATTTACCTTCGTCAATGCATCCTGTCTGAAGATTTTCGGATATTCCTCTTCGGAACCGCTCATCGGAAAGTCGGTCCATGATCTTATTCACCACACCCGGCCGGATCAGTCGGCATTCTCCGCGCAAGACTGCCCTCTTCTTCGTCCCATACGGACGGGAGAAGTGATACTCACCCAGGAAAGCACATTTCTTCGGGCGGACGGCAGTTTCTTCCCCGCCCAGTTCTCCGTCCATCCCCAGTGTCGGGAAGGAAAGATCATCGGAGCGGTGGTGACATTTTTGGACATCACCGACCGAAAAAAAGCTGAGGAAAACCTGAACTATCTCAGCCGTCACGATGTGCTCACGGGCCTCTATAACCGGGCCCATTTCGAGAGCATTCTCCCTGAGGTGGATCAGCCCGAGAACTTGCCCTTATCGATCATCGTAGGGGATGTGAACGGCTTGAAGCTCAGCAATGATATCTTTGGCCATGCTGCAGGAGATGACCTCCTGCAAAGATGTGCAGAGATCCTTCAGCGGGTTGCAAAGCCCCAGGATCTTCTCTTTCGGATCGGCGGGGATGAATTCTATCTGCTTTTGAAAAACACATCAGAAGAAGAAGCGCACCGGCGAATGGAGTCCATCCGCCAAGCCATGGCTGGGGAAACCTTTCAATGCGGGAAGGGAAGCATTTCCCTGGGGAGCGACACCAAAGAAAGGATCTCGGAGTCCTTCTACGATGTGCTCAGCCGAGCCGATGAAGCCATGTACCAGGAAAAGGTTCTGGGCAAGGAGAAGACCACCAAAGCCCAGCTGGACTTTCTCCGGCAGTGGTATCGCTCGCTGCCGGGCGTGGAAGAACACGCCTTGGCCGTGGCGGATCTGGCCGCAAGCCTAGGCCAAAAGCTTTATCTCAGCCATGAGGAGCAGCTACGGCTGAAAGAAGCCGCATTTTACCACGGCATTGGGAAAATCGCCATCCGAGGAGAAGGAAGAAAAGCAAAGTCTTCCCTCACGGGATGGAAAGAGCATCCGGTCATCGGTTACCGAATTCTCCATGCTTTTGAAGAAACCATGGAGCTGGCCGATCTAGTCCTCTCCCAGAGGGAAAACTGGGATGGGTCGGGCTACCCCAAGGGGCTCAGCCAAAGCGCCATACCCCTTCTCGCTCGGGTTATTTCGGCATCAAAAGCCTACGTGGATGCCCTGGTTCCGGATTATGATGTGGAGAAAGCCCGGAAGGCGCTTCTTGACGCCCGGGGAAAAGAGCTGGATCCCTATTTGGTGGACCTCCTGCTGGATACTCTCTCCCTAAATCCGCTTCATAGCGGTTAATAGGATGAAATCCCTGGAGATCAGGCGTTGCAATTCTTCGCCGGCCTTACTATAATAATATTGAAATATTCGTACAAAGATGAATTTATGAGGAGCGGCCAGGGAGGCCTTTCTTCCGAAACCATCAGGAAAGGAAAAGACACCATGGAAGCCTACAGGACAAAACGCGATGCCCTACCCGATTTCCGGATCCGGCTTTTCCTCATTACGCTGGGATTTTTTATGGCCAGCGTTTTTTTCGTTCATCAGGCAGAAAAGCTGGTCATTCAACAAGCTGTTCGACAGTACGCCGGGATCGCGCAGCAGTATTCCCATAGCCTTCGAAAATCCGGGGAGGCCCGGGAAGCCCTGGAGTCCCTCCTGAAGGAGCGCATGCACAGTGTGGCCTGGAGCCTAGGAGATACCCCGGAAGCCCTCAGTGCCGGGGAACTGGACGAGACCGCGAAGAATTGGGATATTTACCTCATCGATGTGTTCAGCGATGAGGGTCTTTCGCTGGCGTCCAATAACAGCCGCCGCGTCGGCTGGAACGTGCCTGCAGAACATCCGCTGAAGGCATTTTTGGCAGGGGAAGAAGATCAGCAGCTTCCAAACATCCTTCGGGACGATCTCTCCGGGATGAGAATGCAGGTGGGGTTTTTCCGCTTGCCCCAGGGAAGGGTGATTCAGGTGGGCATCCTGGCGGATACCATGGAGGAGTTCCTTGAAGGTTTTGATCTGCGCCAAATTCTTCAGGAGATGAGGACGGAGGAAGGTTTGGCTGTGGCGGTCTATGCCGCCAGCGATGGAAAAGTCACCAACAGTGCTCCAGTGCTTTTGGAGGGGCGAAATCTTCCGGTGATCAACCGATTTATTGCGGAGGATCCTCTGGCTGTCCAGGGAGGGATCGGGAACAGCTTTGGCACGAAGCTCTTCCAGGTGTTTATTCCCGTTATTGCGGAAGGACAACGTGTGGGGACCTTGGGTGTCGGCTTGTCTGCGGATCCCATCCTCCACAAGGTGACACAAGTCCGTGTAGCGGGGGGCCTGGGGCTCTTTCTTCTCTTCGGGCTGACCCTGTACTTCAGCCAGAGGATCCATCGGCAGCGAAGACACAAGCAGGATCAAATCAGCCGGGATCCGGGAACGGGGCTTTACCATAGTCAGACCCTCCGGAAGGTGCTTCCCCGAAAGCTTCAAGGAAGTAAGGAGAAGCCCAAGGCGCTGCTTCTCCTCACCAGTCCCCAGGTGAAGATGGTGAACATGATCCTGGGGTACGATGCTGGGGAAGCGGTGCTGAGAGATATGGGGCAAAAGCTTGCTTTGCGCCAGAGTGCAACCCTGATTCCTTACCGGTTCACCTCAGACAGCTTTGTACTCTATGCGGAAAATTACGGAGACCGTACGGCGTTGGAAGAAGAAGCCCATTACCTCATCGGCGAACTGTCGCAGCCCTATCGGCTGAAGAACAGTCTGAAATCCCTGGATCTCCATATCGGCATTGCGGAGCAGGGGCCCGAGGAGCAGTCCTTGGAGACCCTTCTTCAGGAGGCAGCCGTGGCGCTGCACAGTCTATCCGGCACCGATTCCTCAGGTTTTGCCTTTTATGGGCGGGAGATGGCCATAAAGCTCCAGCGCATGGCGGATGTGGAGGGAGCCCTTCAAGGGGCTCTTGCGGGAAATCCGGAAATGGACTTTCATCTCGTGTACCAGCCTCTCTATTCCTTGAAGGAAGACCGAATCATGGGCTTTGAAGCCTTGGCTAGGCTTCGTTCACCCATGCTGGGCACCGTTCCACCGGAGGAGTTCATCCAATTAGCCGAGAAAACCCAGCTCATCGTTCCCTTGGGGCTGAAAGTCCTGCGGGAAGCCCTGGCTTTCCTGGGGGGGCTCACCCCGGATGAACGAAAAGGCCTCATTATGGCAGTCAACATTTCGGTGCTTCAGCTCATTCGGGAAGAGTTCCCCCAGCAGGTGGTCACGGCTCTGGCCCAGGCGGGGCTTTCTCCAAACCAGCTGGAGTTGGAGATTACAGAATCGGTCCTCTACGAGAATTATGACCTGGTGAACCGAAATCTCGGTTCCCTTCGAAAACTGGGTATCCGAATTTCCCTGGATGACTTTGGTACAGGCTACTCCTCGCTGCATCGGCTGAAGGAGCTCCAGGTGGACACCTTGAAAATTGACCGTAGTTTCATCGGGGTCATCCATGACGAGTTTGAAACCCGGATCATCACGAAAGACATCATCGCCATGGCGCACCAGCTGGGGCTCACAGTGGTGGCTGAAGGGGTGGAGGAACCCCGGCAGATGGAGTATCTGCGGATGAACCGCTGCGATATCCTCCAAGGGTATCTGTTCAGCGGTCCCTTGAAAGAAAAGGAAGCAAAGGCTCTACTTCAGGCTAACCCCAAGTGTGTGGGATAAATCCTTCCGTGGAAGGAGAAAGGATGAGCAGAATGGAACTTCAGATTATTTTTCAGGAGGCGGTAAAGCGAAGCGCCTCCGATATTCATCTGGCCCCGGCCATGCCACCCTTGGTGCGCATTGATGGACAAATGACGCGACTCACGGAAGAAACATTAACGAGTAACGAACTGCAAGGAATGCTTCGGGCCCTTCTGTCCGCCGAAGAAAGCCAGCTTCTTCAGGAGAGGGGACAGGCGGATTTTGGGTTCGAGGACCAAGGGATCCGCTACCGTGCCAATGTGTACCGTGTGGGAGAAAGCTTAGGTGCCGCTTTTCGTATACTTGGGGAATCCATTCCTCGAGGAAAAGACCTGGGGCTTCCGGAAGCGGTGGAATTGTGGGCTCAGCTGAAACAAGGGCTGGTCCTGGTCACCGGTCCCACAGGCAGCGGAAAAACCACCACCTTGGCAGCAGTGATTCAAGAGATTAATGAAACCCGAAAGGGGCATATTCTGACCTTAGAGGATCCCGTGGAGTACCGGCATGAGTCTTTGCAGTCCCTGGTGACGCAGCGGGAGATTCCCCGGGACAGCAAGGAGTTTTCCGAAGCCTTGCGGGCAGCCCTGAGGCAGGATCCCGATGTGATCCTGGTGGGGGAAATGCGGGATCTGGAAACCATCCAAACGGCCATCACCGCTGCGGAAACGGGGCATCTGGTATTGTCTACCCTGCACACCACGGGGGCAGTTTCCACGGTGGACCGCATGGTGGATGTGTTTCCTCCCCATCAGCAGGAGCAGATCCGCCTTCAGCTTTCCATGGTCCTCGAAGGGATCGTGACCCAGAAGCTTCTTCCCAAACGGGAAGGAAGCGGCCGCATCGCGGCTTTTGAAGTGCTGACGGCAACGCCAGCGGTGCGAAGCCTCATCCGAGACGGGAAGACGCATCAGCTCTACTCCCAGATGCAGATGGGTGCCTCCGCCAAAATGAGGACCATGGATCAGGATCTTCTTCGGCTTTACCGGCTAAATCGGATCGACCGAAAAACCCTGAAGGAGTTTGCGATGGATCCTGAAGGGGTGGAAAAGCAGCTCCTTCAGGGGGAGAAGGAGGGATGGCGATGACGTTTCTTTCGATGATTCTGGGGCTCTGTGTGGGCTCCTTTCTCAATGTTCTGGTGTACCGCCTGCCCCAGGACATGTCGGTGAATTTTCCGGCCAGCCATTGCCCCAACTGTGGACAGCGCCTTAAACCCCATCATCTGGTGCCGGTGTTGAGTTTTCTCTTTCTTCGGGGAAAGTGCGCTTTTTGCGGGGAGAGGATCAGCTGGCGCTATCCGATGGTGGAGCTTCTCAACGGCTTGCTCTACGGGATCATCGCCGTCTATTACGGCACGGGGGCCCTGGGGATTCTCCTCATGCTTTCGGCATCCTGTCTTCTCGCCGTTGCGCTGATGGATCTGGACACCCTGGAGGTTCACACGATCATGCTGACAGCAGGTTATGTGCTGGCGGTTCTCGTTATTATGGTTCGGGGCTATGCAGGAGAGTCTGTTTGGGGCTACATGTACACCGGGTTTCTTGGTATGGGGCTCATCATGCTCATTATCCGGCTTTCCCGGGGTGGTATGGGATCTGGGGACATCCATATTCTGGGGATCATCGGATTTCTCCTGGGGCCGGCTCTCACGGCCTTGTCCTTCTTCCTCACCAGTGTTCTGGGGGGCGTTTATGCCCTGGCGGTATTGAGTCTCGGCAAGCGAAGGGGTTCGGACGCTGTCCCTTTTGGGCCATTTCTCGTGGGGGGATTTCTGCTCAGTCTATGTTTTGGCGGAACCATCCTGGAAATCTACCGCAAGCTGCTGTTTTAGTTCCAAAATTGCTTTCAAAAAAATTATAGCAACGACAAAAATTATTACAAAATTCGACATAAATTGTTTTATTTTATTGATTTTTTAGATTAGTCGAATATATTTCTATAAATAGATTCAAGACGATAAAATGTGAATGATGTATGCACGTTAAAGGAGTAGAAGAATCGCAATATTCCTTGGCTTGCATTGCGTTGTTCATATTTTATTCATGTTAAGTGAACATTAGTCATCTTGATAATCCCGACAAATAATGCTAATATATAATGGTATTTGTTCATAGAGATGTTTCTGCTCTTGTTCATTAATATAGTCAGATTCGAAATTGAGAAGTAATATTGTCATGATTTTACGAATATTGACATTTTAGTGAAGAGTGTAGAGCATGTATGCAAAACATGAAAGGAGTCGAAATTATGATTAAAATCGCTAAAAAACAAAAAGGATTCACCCTGGTTGAACTGCTCATCGTCATCGCCATCATCGCCGTTCTGGCAGCAGTCATTGCTCCTGTTGCTGTAGGTGCTCTGGAGAAGAGTAAGGCTACGGCTGTTGTTGCCAATGTTAAGTCATTCCAGACTGCAGAGCTGACCTATTATGCTACAGAAGCGAAACTTCCTTCAGACACTCAGCTGGAGATGAATATTAAACTCGAGTCAGCGGCTGATAAAACAAATGCATTTAAAGCTAATGGAGTTGAATACAAGTATACCAAAGGGGTCTTGTCTTTTACTGTAGACAATTCAAAGTTGACTGATTTGCTTAAAGAAGCTGGTTTTGTTGATGGAGATGCCGTTACAGCAGGCTATCAGATTGAACTCAACCCCGGAATCCCAAAAAAGTAATAACAGAAAATGTGGCTAAGACCACTTCGAGAGGTAGCACTTAGCGAAGTGGTCTTTTTGTAAATCTGAAAGAAAGAGATCTATGGAAGAAGGAGAGTGAACGATGAAACTGAAAGGATCAAGCCTCATTGAGGTATTGGTGGCCATGGTCATCGTCTCACTTCTGGTGGTGGGGTTTTCTAGTATTGCCTATTCTTCCATAACAACCCGTAACAAGAATGAAAAGTCCCGGGAAGTCCTGCAGCAAACCCAGTCTCTCATGGAGGATACCCTCTACCGTCTAGGTTTGGGGGAAGTTTTACCGCCGGAGACAAAGCAGGAGCTAAAAGGCTATACCTATACGGTCCATGTAGCCCTCGATCAGGATGGCGCTCAAACAAAATCCTTCAAAGATCCAGCCACGGGCAAAGTAGTGGGAAACCTCTACAAGGTGATCGTAATTGCGACGAAAACAGGGATAGAAGTACTGAAGTTAGAGACCCGGTACTATGTCATGAAATAACCGATAAAGGTGGGATGAACCATGAAGATGGAGAAGAAGCAGGGCGGGTACGCCCTATTAGTCGTTCTCCTGGTCATGATGTTCGTCATGGTCACAGGAGTGACCATTTACACCAAAATCAACAGTGACACCCAAACCCGTATCCAGGAGGAGCGCAGCGCAAAGATGCGCTATCTGGCGCAGGCTGGGGTGGAAGAGGGCATCTATCGCCTTCATCAGGCCCTGACAGAAAAAAAAGACTTGCCAGTAGGTCCGCAAACCATTGAAGTCTCAGGGAAGCCAGTCACCTATTCTGTGAAGACAAAGGGTGAACTTTACGTGGTTACCGCAGAAGTTGCTGATGGCAAGGGGACAACCCGGATACAGGCCCAGGTTAGGATTTCCAAGACCGGCACGCAGCAAAAACTCGAAATCCTGGACTACCAAAGGAGTGTTGGACCATGAAGAAACGATGGAAGGGAATAACCCTGGTGGAGGTTCTTCTGGCGGTGTCCATGAGCGCCATTGTGGTGGCTGTAGCCTATACTGTGCTGCAAAGCGCGTTGCAGCAGGTGGGCACGACGACAGCTGATGTGGACCTTCGGGTGGAAAAGCGGATTCTTCAGCAGACTCTCCAGGCGGACCTCCAGTACAGCAGCGTCTTTACCTCTTTGGAGGGAGGAAAAAGCTGGTCACTGAAAAGCGAGAAGGGAACGGAAATTATTTGGGCTTACGATGAGAATAAAGACACCGTCACCCGGAAAGAAGGGATAAACCAACGGGATTTCCTGTCGGGCGAAGTGGAGACTTTTAGCCTTACCCCCGAGACTACGGTATCCTCAAATGGCCAGAAATATACCGTCACGCTTAAAGTTCAAGGAAAATCCGAGAGTTCTACGATTTCCTCTCGAAATCGCACATTGGTAAGAAGTGTTGTGGAAACCTTAGATACCATAACACTCGGAAATGAACTGATCTATTTCGACCTCCTTACTGGGGGGATCAAATTCAATGATAATTTGATTAAAAAATACTATTATTGGGAGAATTCTGCTCTAACCCAGGTAGATCTCAAAGCTGTGAAGTGGATTCGCATTGCAAAGAACGGCAATCAAGATGATATTGATATTTTCTTTTATGATGCTGAGTCGATGAAGGGGAAAACCTTGCCGATTACCAATGGACATTATCCTCCATACTACAAGCGAATTGTTTTCGACCTCAAACCTAAAAAGGAATTAGAAGAAATGCCTTTATATTTTCAACAAAGCGGGGGAAATGAGCCCTTTCTCTATTTTCTCAATATGTCACCAACACAAACCAATCCCTGGACCTTTGCTGTGATCAATGATACTCAAAATGACCTTGTCGTGAAGTTCCAAAATGACAAGACGAAAACCATCAGCAAAAATCAAAACAATTTTATCTATGTCACTGCAGGAGGGAATTAACCATGGCATCAAGAAAACGACTGGGAGAGATCCTGGAATCCGAAGGCCTGCTCAGTGCAGCCCAGACCCAGGAAGCCCTAGAGATTCAGCGAAGAACCGAAGAAAAGCTGGGCGATATTCTCGTGAGTCAGGGCTGGGTGACCTATGAGGAAATCCTGCAGGCGATCAAACGTCAGCTGAATATTCCCCTCGTGGACCTGGATGAGATCCACATCAAGCAGGAAATCATACGCCTCATGCCGGAGAAGCTGGCACGAAAGTACAGCGCGCTTCCGGTTCGTCTGGATAACGGTCAGCTCTTGGTGGCCATGGGGGATCCTTCCAACTACTTTGCCATCGATGATCTGCGTCTGGCCACGGGTTACGTGGTAAAACCAGCCATTGCTGCCCAGGATCAGGTGTCCCGGCATATCGATAAGTACTATGACAAGGAAAAAGCGCAAAAAGCGGCAGAAGTCTTCCAGCGCTCCGTTGTCATGTCCCGGAATCAGCAGGAAAAATTGGAGACCGAGCTCAATCAGGATGCGCCCATCATCCAGTTCATCAACACCGTGCTGGAAAATGCCATTCTCTACAAAGCCTCGGATATTCATATCGAACCCGAGGAAGAGAAGATCCGCGTCCGGTACCGCATCGACGGATACCTGGAGGAGGTCCTCCGCTCCGATATTCAGCTCATGGACCCCGTGGTCAGCATCATTAAGATCATGTGCAACATGAACATCTCGGAAAAGCGCGTTCCCCAGGACGGGCGCTTCCTTTATCGGACCGGAGCCAAGGATGTGGATATGCGCGTATCCATCGTGCCGACCATCAATGGAGAAAAGATCGTTCTTCGACTTCTCAATAAAGACGAAGCCCTCCTGGATCTGGGGAAACTGGGTTTCTCGGATCGGGATGGGGAGATCATCCAGAAGATCATCCGCCGGCCCTACGGCATGGTTCTTCTTTGCGGCCCCACAGGCAGCGGAAAAACCACCACCCTTTATTCCTTCATCAAGGAAGTCAACGATGAGCGAAAAAACATCGTCACCATCGAGGATCCCGTGGAGTACAACCTGGACGGGGTCAATCAGATGCAGGTGAACAATAAGATCGGCTTCACCTTCGCCGAAGGGCTTCGAAGCATTCTTCGCCAGGATCCGGACATCGTGCTGGTGGGCGAGATCCGCGATATGGAAACGGCGGAGATCGCCATCCGGGCAGCGCTTACGGGTCACCTAGTGTTTTCCACGCTCCATACCAACAATGCCGTCTCCACCATCTCCCGACTGAAAGACATGAACATCCAGCCCTTCCTCTTAGCCTCCACCTTGGGAGGGATCATTGCCCAGCGCCTGGTGCGCAAGGTTTGTCCCCACTGCGCCGTGGAGGAGAAGACGAGTCCCGTGGAGCAGAAGATTCTCGGTCTCCCGGAAGCCGTGACGATCAAAAAGGCCACAGGGTGCCCAGCCTGCAACATGAAGGGCTACAAGGGAAGACTGGCTATCTACGAGGTCCTGGTCATGGATGAGGAAATTCAGCGGATGATCGTCGAAGACGAGTCCGATCAGACCATCGAGACCTATGCTCGGCAGCAGGGCATGATCAGCCTCCGGGAATCCTGTGTGGAAAAAGTCCTGTCGGGAGAGACCACTCTGGAAGAGCTTGTTCGAACGATATTGTAAGGTGGGATTACCATGCCAAACTATAAGTACAAGGGCTGGGACGAGAAACAGCAAATCGTACGGGATGTGATTCTGGCCCCCGATGAGGTCACTGCGGCCGAGCGGATCCGCATGAAACGGATCACCCCCGTGACCATCGAAGCGCTGAAATCCAGACCCGAGCGCCTCACTTCTGCGAAGAAGATGAAGAACCAGGAGCTGGTGAGTTTCTGCGGTCATCTGGCGCTTATGCTGAAGGCTGGGGTCAACATTATGCACAGCCTGGAGATTCTCGAGGATCAGGCCACCAATGGCGCCATCCGGAAAATCATTCGCAAAATCCTGGAGAATGTGGGAAAGGGCGAGTCCCTGTCCACGGCCCTGGAAGTGACGGGGGAATTTCCCCAGCTCCTCATCGACATGGTGAAGGTGGGGGAAACCTCCGGAGAGCTGGATGGGGTACTATTCAACATGGAAGAGTACTACCAGAAGGAAATGGTCATGAAGAGTAAAGTGAAAACCGCCTTGGTTTATCCCAAGATCCTGGTTTTTGCCACCTTGGGAACCCTGGTCTTTTTCTTCTTCTTTGTGATTCCCACCTTCCAGGACATGTTTTCCACCATGACCAGCTTGCCTCTGGCCACACGGATTCTCCTGGGCGTTTCCGCCTATGTGAAAAACCACGCCTTAGGTATAGGAGGCGTCCTGGCTGCCCTGGTGCTCCTTTACGTTCTCCTTCGGCAGCAGGAAGAATTTCTCCTCCTGGAAGATCGGATCCTCTTAAAGATTCCCATGGTGGGTCGATTAAAGAAGCAGGTGATCATCGGGCGCATGGCACGAAGTCTGGGGGTTTTTCTCCACAGCGGCGTCCCGGTCCTGGGGGCCCTGGAGGCCACCAAGAATATCCTGAACAGCCGCTCCATGGAAAAGGGGTTTGAGAAGGCCACTAAGAGCATCATGAACGGTAAATCCCTCACGGAAGCCTTCGAAGAGGAGAGACTCTTTGAACCCATGGTTTACGGACTCATGCGCGTGGGGGAGGAGACTGGAGCCCTTGATGAGATGCTGAAAAAGCTGGCCCAGATCTACGACCGGGAAGTGGACTTTGGCCTAGGCAAGCTGGTGGCGCGGCTGGAACCCACCCTGATCCTCCTCATCGGAGGTATCGTGGGCTTCATCATCATCGCCATCGCCGTACCCATTTTGTCCATGTCGCAGACCATCGGATAGTGAGGAGAA
Source organism: Proteiniclasticum sediminis (assembly GCF_018128025.1). Lineage (GTDB taxonomy): Bacteria > Bacillota > Clostridia > Clostridiales > Clostridiaceae > Proteiniclasticum > Proteiniclasticum sediminis. The sequence continues at coordinate 189,242 of NZ_JAGSCS010000002.1, forward strand.
GAGTATGAAAGAACTGATCATCCATTTTTCCCCCCAGGCAACCAATGCCTATGTCATGGCGCGACGGGGCAAATCTTTAGCTGTGGTGGAAGTTCTCCGCGTCGGGGAAGAATCAGCCTTCCGGCAGCTTCTCCAGCGGCATCGGCTGAAGAAAGGCCGGGCTGTTATTGAAGACCTGTCCACCGTCGTCAAGGGAATACAGATTCCGGATTTGCATGAAGATGAGGTGGAAAGCTTCGTCAAAAATAACATCAACGAGTATTTTGTGCTGGATCCCCAGGAGTATCTGGTGGATTACCGGGTGACCACTCGATCCCGAAAAACTAAGGATATGCATTTGCTCCTCAGTGCGGAGAAGAAGACGAAGATTCAGGAAATCCGGAGTTTCTTTGAACACTATAGGATCGGAATTGAACAGATTACCGTGATGCCGGATATTCTCCAGCGGGCCCTGTGCTGTTTTCCCGCCAAGAGTGTGGCTCTTCTCCGAGTCATCGGAAATACCGCCAGGATCCATATTCAGCGGGATCAGAATCTCTTTCTCCACACGGCCTTTGAGTTCGAGATGAAGGATGGCGCCATCAGCGAAAGTACCCTGGAAAATATCAGCTACTATTTGAGTTTTTATTCCCGCCAGTATTTCGGAGAGGTCATCGAAGCTCTGGTGCTCCAGGTGGAGAAGCGTTATGAGCTTCCCCTGAAGGAAGCGCTCCAACGCATTCATGAAAACCCGGTCATCGTGCTGCCCCCCGTGGAAACCAAGGGATTGGGCATCCTCCTCCTGCCGGAAGAAACCTGGCTCCATGGGATGAAGCGAGATGGGGAAAAGGAACTGAATTTCGGGCTTTCCCGGGGCGACCAGCTGAAAAACCGGCGCCAGGGAACCTTACGGCGCATGGCGCTCAGTTATACCCTCTTTACCCTGGTTCTGGTGCTTCTCTTTGGGTTCTGGCGCGGTTACTTGGGATCGCTTTATTCTGTCACAGCACCAGGTGCCGCAGGAGAAAAGCTGAGTCAGGTGGAAAGCGAGCTTTCCGAGCTCAAGAAAGAGGAATCTCTTCTGCTGGGCCAGGCCGAGATCCTCACCAAGATACAAGGGGAGAGCCTCCCGGTGGTGGAAGATCTGGAAGCGCTGAAGAAAGCCCTTCCCCAGGGGGTATTCCTGGAATCTGCATCCTTTACGCCGGAAGGCATACAGGCCCAGTTTCAGCTTTCGCCCACAGGTACCCGCACCCTGGATGCCCTGAGGCTCATTGCAGCCATTAACGAAACCCAGCAGTTCCTGCCCATTGGCGTGGATACGCTTTACCTTAACGAACAGCAGGAAAGCCTTCAGCTTCTGCTTCAAAAAGCCGGTGCTGCCCCTGAAGGGCTTTCGCCGGAGACCCCCAACTAAGAAAGACGAAAGGGAGGAAATGGATCGTGACGACAAGAATCAGCAAAACCACCCAGTGGAAACTCCTCATCACCTTTTTCTTTCTTCTCCTCAACGGGGTCCTGATCTTCACCCTGTCCCAGGGCGTATTGGCAGAGACCCGGGCCCTGTCCGATCAGCAGGATCGGGAGCTCCAGGAAGCTCAGCTTCTCCTCATTAAAGAGAAGGAGCTGGAAACGGGGAAACTCAGTTTGGTGAAACTAAAGGAAGACGTGAAAGACTTTGAGCAGCGGGTACCCCTTGAGCTGGATACCCCGCAGCTGGCCCTGGATGTTTACCAGTTTACCCTGGACCATGGGCTGACCCCGGAAGTGATTTCCTTTGGCGATGTCCTGGCTATCCCTACAGGGGATGACCCCAAGGATTCATCAAAGGAAAATTCGGAGAAGCTCTTTGCCCTGGATGTGGAATATCGCTTAAGGGGATCAGCGGAAAAGGCGGAAGCCTTTCTCCAGGATCTTTCCCAGATGACCCCTGTCCAGCTGGCCCTGAAAGGCGTAGAGATGAACCAGGCGGAGAATGGGGAACTGGAGCTTCGACTCACCCTTCGGCACTACAGCCTGAGCCCAGAGATACGCCATCGCACCTATGAGAGCTACAGCTTTGGCGACGCTTTAAGCCGTCGGGAAACCCTTCAGGATTTGTTCAGTGCCTTCACCCCAGGATCGACCCTGACTTTACCCCAGCCCTAGGGGGAAAATCCGATTTATTGTGGTAACCTTAAGTCCTATCCCCTATAATGGGGAATAAATCCTTGAACAGGAAAAGAATCCGGACAAACATCCCCCAGGGGGATGGAATGAAATGCAAGGGAGAGTCGCCATGGAAGCAAGAAAAAATCGAACGACAGATACTTTTCGGGGGACGAATCCGGTGCTCGCCAAGATCATCGCCCAATCGGTGGATCTTGAAGGAAAATTTCATCATGTCAACGGAACCTGGGCCGATGCCTTTGGCTATACGACCACGGATCTTTCCCATCTCACGGTGTTTGATGTGCTGGATCCCTTATCCCGCTCAGCTTATGAAGAAGTCCTCCAGGATCTCCTCCATGGAGGAGAAGGCGGACTGGTGGAACTGCAGTACGTGACCAGGGATCGGCAGCGCTTTGTCGCCGAGGTGAACATCACCCCACTGTTCAATGGGGAAGGGGTTCTCATGGGCACCTGCGAACTGCTGGCCATGACCCTCTACATCGACGGCGAACTGCAGCGCGGATCCACCAAGGAAGTTCCGGAGTATCCAGCCCGGGTTTTTGAAGCGCAAAGCGCCTATCAGGGCTCCATGCTCCAGGCCCTGGAGGATCCCCACAGCCCCATGAATATGTTTTTGGACTCCATCCATGATCTGGTGTTCTACAAGGATCTGGAAGGGGTTTATCGGGGCTGCAACAAGCATTTTGCCCAGCTTTTGAAACTGCCCAAGGAAAAAATTCTTGGTCGGACGGACTATGAGCTCTATCCGAAAGAGGTGGCGGACTTCTTTGTCACCCGGGACCGGATGATCCAGGAGGATCTTCTTCCCCGGCGCAATGAGGAATGGGTCACCCAGGAAGACGGCACAAGAAGCTATATCGAAACCATGAAAACACCCTACCGGGGACCCGATGGGGAGCTTCTCGGGTATCTGGGCATCAGCCGGGATATTACGGAACGCAAAATCGCGGAAGAAAAACTGGTGGACAACGAGAAATGGCTGAACATCTATTTCAGCCAATCCCTCAACGCCAAATATTTCATGATGCTGGATGAGCCCCAGGTCTGGGATGATGCCGTGGACAAGGAAGCGCTTCTGGAGAGGATTTTCCAGAACATGCGCATGACCCGGGTGAACCAGGCCATGCTGAATCAGTACGGCATGACGGAGGAAATGATGCTCCGCTCCACCCCGCTGGATGTTTTTAAGGGAAATCCCCATAAAAGCCGGGAAATCTGGCGAGAGCTCCTGGATCAGGGCCATGCCCATGCCATCACCAAGGAGCTGAAGGCCAGCGGCGAGGAAATCTTTGTGGATGCAGACTACATGTGCCTTTATGATGAAGAAGGCCGCATCATCGGCGCCTTCGGCACCCAGCGGGATATTACCCGGGAGACGGTGACGGAAGCCAAGATGAGGGAACGGGAAAAGTATCTTCGAACCATCATTGAGACCACCCAGGATGGCTTCTTCGTCGTGGATGGAGATCGAAACATTATCGACGTCAATGAATCTTACTGCCGAATGTCCGGTTACTCCAAGGAGGAGCTCCTGGGCATGCGGTTCAGCGATCTGGACGGCCAGTGGCCGGCGAAGGAACTGCGGATGAAGATCATGGACATCATCGTCAAGGGTTCCGAGATTTTTGAGTCCCGCCATGTACGCAAGGACGGTACCCTTTTGGATGTGGAGATTTCCGCCACCTGGCTGGGGGACAAGGAACATACTTTAGTCTGCTTCTGCCGGGACATCACGGAGCGAAAGCAGCTGGAAAGCTACTTCCTCATCGAGAAGGAACAGTTTAAAAATACCCTCCATGCAGCGGCGGATGGCCTCATCTCCACGGACCGGGAGGGGAAGATCATCATCATGAATCAGATTGCCGAGGAGCTCACGGGAGTGTCCTACGAAGACGCCCTGAACAAGCCCCTGGAGGACGTGCTTCCCGTGGTGGACGAGACCACAGGCCAGCGTATGGCCAGTCCTGCCCTGGCGGCCATGGCCTCCGGAAAAACCCTGGAATTTAGCAAAAATCACCGTCTCCTGGTCAAGGGGGGAGAGCCCATCTATATCGAATGCAGTGTGGCACCCATCAAGGGAACCCAGGAGGAGATCACCGGCGCTGTGGTGGTCTTCAAGGATGTGACCCAGCGGCGGGAAGAGATGCGAAACATCGAGTTCCTCAGTTTCCATGACCCCCTGACGGGACTCTACAACCGGCGCTACATGGAGGAGACCTTTGAAAGGCTTCGTGAGGAGAAGAGTCTTCCCCTGACGGTGATGGTCATTGACGTCAACGGGCTGAAGCTCACCAATGATGCCTTCGGGCATTCCAAGGGCGACAGTCTCCTGAAGAATGTGGCCCGGATCTGCAAGGAAGTGTCCCGCACCGACGACATTATCTGCCGCACCGGCGGGGATGAGTTTGTCCTGATCCTGCCCAACACGGACCGGGCCCAGGCCAAGGCCTTGAAGGACCGAATCGTCACCAAGGCCGGCAAGACCGAGTATGACATCATGTTTATCTCCTTGGCCATCGGGTTCTCCGTCATGACCAGTCTGGAGCAGAATATTCAGGAGATCTATGAGGAAGCGGACACCAGCATGTACAAGAACAAGGTGAAGTACGGCAAGATCATGCGACGCCGTACCATCGACCTGCTTCTGAAGAAGCTTAACGCCAAGTATGACGAATCTGAAAGCCATAACCGGATTGTGGCGGAGTATGCGGAAGGGTTAGCCCGAGCACGGAATCTGAGCAAGAAAGATGTGGAGGATATCATGACGGCAGCCCTTATGCACGATATCGGCAAAGTCATGATCCCCTCGGAAATCCTCATGAAAGCCGACAGGCTGACTCCTGGGGAGATGAAGGAGATTCGGAAGCACCCGGAAACGGGATACCAGATCCTGAAGGGAGTGGATGATTTCTCGGCTCTTTCGGAGCTCATTCTCTGCCATCACGAGCGCTGGGACGGCAAGGGTTATCCCCGGGGTCTCAAGGGCACAGAGATTCCTCTGGGTGCCCGGATCATTGCCGTGGCCGATGCCTTTGAAACCATGACGGGAGACCGCTCCTACCGGATGAAGAAAACCGTGGATGAAGCGGTGGAGGAGCTTCAGCGCATGCGGGGCACTCAGTTTGATCCGGATATGGTGGATCTCTTCATCGCCAAAGTGCTGAAGCGCTAAGGAAAGCGTCTAAAACCCCAAATCCATGAACCTGCAGGAGTCTTTTCGAAAGGAAAGACTCCTTTCTTTCGCGAAGGATTGACGGAATATTCACGGAATTCCTGGGTGAGCCTCTGGTCAGGGGAGGGTTCTTTAGCTATACTGAGAATAGAATATCGATGAAATACAGTGGAAAAGAGGCGATCAATGATGAAAAACGGCGAAAAGAAAGGATTTATTCCAGTTCTAGTCCTCATCACGTATCTGATCATGGTGGTCATGAATGCCTTGGCGAATCTGGTGCCCTTGAATGGCATCACCACGGGGGAGGTATCGGATTCTTATCCCAATCTCTTTGCTCCGGCAGGGATAACCTTTGCCATCTGGGGTCTGATCTATATTCTGCTGGGGCTTTACACCCTCTATCAGTGGGGGTTTTTCCAGGGAAGCCGAGAGAGGCGCACGGACCGGCTTTTGGGCAAAGTAGGCGTCCTCTTTGCCTTGACGTCCCTGACCAATGCCCTGTGGATCATCGCCTGGCACTATCGGTGGATCCCCATTTCCCTGGGACTCATGCTTTTTCTTCTGGTTCTTCTCATCGCCATTAACCTCATTCTGGTGAAAGCCGTCCTCACGGGTCGGGAAGCGGTGTTTATCCGGCTGCCGTTCCAGGTCTACTTTGGCTGGATCACCGTGGCCACCATTGCCAATGTGACGGTGTTTCTGGTGGATTACGGCCTGCCCCGAACTTCAGTGTCGGAGTCCCTTTGGACCATCGTCGTGATTCTGGTGGGGGCCCTCATCGGGATTCTCACCATGCTGCGCATTCGCAGCAAGGCTTACGGCATCGTTCTCATCTGGGCTTACATGGGGATCCAGATCAAGCACACCTCCCCCACGGGGTTTGATCAGGGGTATCCATCCGTCATCATGGCCACCCTCATCAGCATTGTGCTGTTTACCCTGACGGAGGTTTATCTCTTCTTTTCCAAGAAAAAGGATTAAGTATAAGAAACAGAAATACTGCGGAGGATCCAACGCATTGTAGCGATCCTCCGCTTTTTTTTATTCCTTTTTTGGGGATATGGCAATTTTGCAAAATGACAGGTTTTCATTGAAGAAGGTGCCAAGGGTTTTTCATGGATCCTTGGCAATGCCTTAAAAATATTACGATTTTTGAAGAATCGGAGTCGTTTACACTGACTTTAGCCCCTTGCCCTTGTCTTTCTATCCCCTTTGGATTACGGTATAATGAAATCAGCAAACAGTTTTCAGAAAAAGGGGTGTTGATTTTTGATACAGGACATCAGGATTGAACGGACGACCCAGCCACGGCAGAAGCCGGATATGGCGACGGTGCGATTTGGACGGAGCTTTTCCGACCACATGTTCCTCATGAACTATGACAGCAAAAACGGCTGGCATGACGCGCGGATTGTGCCCTACGGACCCATTCCCATGGAAATGGCCTCCATGGTGTTCCATTACGCACAGGAGATATTTGAGGGGCTGAAGGCCTATCGGACGGCTGCCGGAAAGATTCAGCTTTTCCGTCCCGAGGAGAATATCCGCCGCATGGCCCAGTCGGCTGACCGCATGGGGATGCCCGCCGTGGATGAGGATATGTTCCTGGAAGCCCTGAAGACCCTGATCCGAGTGGATGAATCCTGGGTCCCGGAGATGAAGGAAACCTCTCTCTACATCCGACCCTTCATGATTGCCACGGATGTGGCCTTGGGTGTCCACGCCTCGGACAGCTATCTCTTCTGCATCATCACCTGCCCCGTGGGCAGCTATTACCCGGAAGGCATCAATCCCGTGAAGATCCTCATCGAAAGCGAGGATGTCCGGGCGGTGCGGGGCGGCACCGGTTACGCCAAATGCGGCGGAAACTATGGCGCTTCCATCCGGGCTGGGGTCAAGGCCACCCGTCAGGGCTTTTCCCAGGTCCTTTGGCTGGATGGGGTAGAACGCAAGTACATCGAAGAAGTGGGAGCCATGAACATCATGTTCAAGATTGAAGGGAAGATCCATACCCCGGCCCTCAACGGCTCGGTCCTTCCGGGAGTCACCCGAAAATCCAGCATCGAACTTCTCCGGGCCTGGGGCTACGAAGTGGTAGAGCGGCAGATCAGCGTGGAGGAAATCCTGGAAGCTGCACGGGATGGAAAACTGGAGGAAGTCTGGGGTACAGGCACCGCGGCAGTGATTACTCCCGTGGGATCCATGACTTACAAGGACGAAACCCTCGTGATCGGTGGAGGAAAAATTGGAGAGGTCACCCGGAGACTCTATGACGGTCTCACGGGAATTCAATGGGGAACCGTGGAAGATCTGTTCCACTGGACCGTTCCGGTAAGCAAATAAAAGAGCAAGAAAAATGCCTGCGGAGTGAAATCCGCAGGCGTTGCTTTATAACCTAATAATTGCTGATGAGGATTTTACATGGCCTGATCCTTGCAGGAGGACTGGCCATAGGTGGCGGCATAGCCTTCATAGAGATGCTCCAGATTGTCCAGAGCGTAGAGATCGTCGGTGCCGATGAGTTCCGGCTCCTTGAGAAAGTCGTAGATCTCGCTGTTCATGAGAAGCTCGGAGACGAATTGGGAGCAGAAGTAGTGGTAGGGACGTTTGATGGGAATGCCCACCTTGACGCCGATGAGCCCGAGGAGATTATACCGGTACTTCTCTTTTTCCTTCTGAAAGCGCTCCACTTCCGCCTGAAGGGCTGTATACTGGGAAGGGGTGACCTTGATCCTGTAGATGCTGCATTTGGCATCGGAGAACTTCTTAAAGACTCCGCCTTTCAGGTTTTCCTCCACGAAGCCCCCGGAAAAGGGGTTATCGGGATTGGTTCGTCCGAAGGAGTACATCCGGGACAGGGAGCGGTCAAAGCTTAGCGAAGCATGGACATACTCCATTTCGCTGAAGGTGCCGATGACCCGGGAAAGCCATGTGCCAGTGCGGGTGAAGACGAGATAAATTTCCTTTTGTTTCATTGCTGTTCTTGCCTTTCGTTGTCCTGGAATCCATTGGGAAAGGTATCCTTGAGGAAACCTTTGAGTATCTTACAAATATTCCCTTATTATAGCCTGATTTCGGGGAAAATGGAATGACTTCCCGCGAAAGAATCCAGGAAATGAACGGAGCGAGGAAGTCCCATCATGGAGAAAAACCGTTCAAAGTTTTCTGGAGATGGGGAAGAAAGGCAGACCAGCCAAAAAGATAGACAATCCAAGTGAGGAGGAGTCCGGTCTCATAGACACCCTGGGGAACGGGAACATAGAGACCCAAGCCCACCAGAAGATCGCAAAGAAGCATGGCGAAGGTGGCGGAGAAGGCGCTCTGGAGGAACGGTCTTCTCGGGGTCTCTTCCTTCCAGAGGGTATAGGCCGAGATGTTCAGCACAAGAAGAGCCCCCAGGGTACAGAAGGCCAGGGGGAGGCCAGGGGACGGGGAAAAGCCCAGGAGGAGAAGAGCAGCGCAAGGGAGCAGGATGGAGACGCTCCGTGGGAAACTTTTCCTCAAGCTCTTGACTTGGATCAGCGTCCAGGTGAGAAGCAGATACGAAAGAAGAAAAGAAAGCTCGCCGCCCAAAGGAAAGCCCGGACGCTGGAGGGCCAGGGGCAGGTAAAGAAAGCCATCGCCCAGGGCAGCCAGGAGATACGCAGCGGCCCCGATGAAGGGCATCCTCCCCTGAAGGGCGAAGAAGGTGGCCCATATCCCCAGGGAGAGGATAAGAAAGAACCGGATCCCCCAAAGAAAGCTTTGGTCGGGAAAGAGAAGGTCCAGAAGACCCAGGCCCAGAGCCAGACCCACATACCAAAAAATGAAATTTTGCTGCCGTTTGATCATGGGACACCGCCTTTTCCGCTGGATTTGCCCTCATTGTACGAAGAAACCGTGAAGAATATCTGAACAAAGGAGGGGAAAGGAAAAGAAAGGTTCATTTTCCCGCGGATTTCATGCTATGATAACAGGAGAAGCCTCCGCTGAGGCTGTGGGCCAAGGAAGCGGAGATGCCCCCTAAATGGGGATGGAGGAAGAAGATGATCGAGGAAAAACGGTTTGCGGTACTCATCGATGCCGATAATGTTTCCGCAAAGTATATCAAGTATATTCTGGATGAAGTGTCCAATTATGGGGTGTCCACCTATAAGCGAATTTATGGAGACTGGACATCTCCCGGCACCGCCTCCTGGAAAGAGATCCTTTTGGAGAACTCTGTGACGCCCGTGCAGCAGTACAGCTACACCGTGGGCAAGAATGCCACAGACTCCGCCATGATCATTGATGCCATGGATATCCTATATTCGGGCAATGTCGAAGGGTTCTGCATCGTGTCCAGCGACAGTGACTTCACCAAGCTCTCCTCCCGGCTGCGGGAATCGGGGATGCTGGTGGTGGGCATGGGGGAAAAGAAAACCCCAAAGCCCTTCATTGCCGCCTGTAACCAGTTTAAGTACCTGGATGTGCTGCTGGCCACGGATGTGAAGAGCCAGGGGCTGAGCCAGGAAAGCAAAGTGAAAACCGAGCAGCCTAGTTCCGCCGAGACCAAGAAGGATCCCGCAGCTGCGGTGAACGGCATCGGAAAGAAACCGGTAAAAGTTGAAAAACCCGAGGAAACCAAGACCATGACGGATCTGGAGGTCATCAAGGCCACGGTGCTGAAGATGATGAACGAAGTGGATTCCCAGAGCATGAACATGGGGGAGATCGGCAATCGACTGGTGAAGCGCTATCCGGATTTCGACGTGCGCAACTACGGCGACACGAAGCTGTCCAAGTTCCTGAAGAAGTTTGACTTCCTCGACTTCAATGTCAAGGGGAAGGACGGCACCTCCATGTGGGTTTCCCTCAAGGGAGAAGGCAAGGAGCCCGCACCGGTGCATCAGCAGCCGGTCCAGACCCGCAAGAAGAGGAGCTACCGCTTCAAAACCAAGAAATAGCAAAAGGATACCCTCCCGTTCAAAAGAACAGGAGGGTATTTTTGGGTAAGCTATGCGAGAATCAGGCCCAGCACGGCGGCGATCAGGATAAGTTTGGGAACACTGAGCTTGAACTTAAAGAGGAGAAAGGCGATGATCGCTCCCACTACAAGGCTGGGAAACTGAACCATACCTTCGGTGAAATAGTTCGCCTGGGATAGGGTCACCACGGTGGCCGCCACCAGCCCAAGACTCACCGGCCGGATGCCGTAGAGCACCGATTGCATGAGGGGGCTGTCTTTAAACCGCTTGAGAAACATGGCGGCTAAAAGGGTGGTGGTGAGGGCGGGAACCAGGACCCCGAAGGTTGCCACCAGAGCGCCAGGGATTCCCGCCACGCGCATGCCGGCGAAGGTGGCGCTGTTTACCCCTAAAGGTCCCGGCGTCATTTCCGCAATGGCCACAATGTCCGAAACCTCAGCGGAGGTCATCCACCCGTGACGGAGCATCTCGGAGTTGATGATGGGGATCATGGACAGCCCGCCAAAGCTGGTGAATCCGATGAGGAGGAAGGTCAGAAAGAGATCAAGATAAACCATGATTCACCCCCATGAGGAGAAGACCAGCCATGGCGCCGAGAAGAACAATGAACACATTGTTGACGCCCAGGACTAAAGAGAGAAGTACAGCGGATGAGGCGATGAGGATCCCCGCCTTATCCCGGATGGCACTCTTTCGGAGCTTCAGCGCCGCGGAGAGGATGATGGGAACCACGGAGGCCCGGATGCCCACCAGTACCTTGGCCACATAGGGGTTCTCCCGGAACTGGGTGTAGAAGAGGGTGACGACGCTAAGGATCAGAAATGAAGGGAGGGTGATGCCCAGCACGCTGAGCACAGCGCCCAGGACACCGCCCATGTGGTAGCCGAAGATGGAGCAGATGTTGGCGATCATGATGCCTGGAAGGGAGCGACCCACGGAGGTCATGTCCAGGAGTTCCTCGCTGGTAATCCACTGGCGTTTTTCCACAAATTCCTTCTGCATTTCCGCCAGGATGCTCCACCCTCCGCCGAAGGTGAAGAAACCGATTTTGAAGAAGAAGAAGAAGATGGTAATGGCTTTGTTTTGTTTGGATGGATCCGTCATGGTTCACCTGTCCTTGGCCTTTCCCCGCAAGGAAAAGCTGTTTTCTCTAAATACTGCCTTTTCATTATAAGCCCTCATTTTGGCCTTTGCCAAGGCGCGGGCGGGTTCCGGCGAAAAAAGCAGAGAAAACACAAAGAAAAGAAGAGGGAAAACTGTGGTCTCCATTGGGATTCCCGTGCTATAATCTCACAATAAGAAATTTGAGAGGATGAATGATGGCCATGCCTACAGCAAAGCAACCTTTTCTGCGACTGACCAAATACACTGCGGAGGAAATCCTCACCTTTCTCCTCTTTTTCACCAGTGGATATCTCTTTCTTGCCGCTCTCTTTTTAGCCTCCCCAGGGGAACTCTGGCGTGGTTTCACCAAAATCCTCGTCTCCCCGGCGGGACTGGTTACGGATTACTTTGAACTGGTGGGCATCGGCTCCGCCATGCTCAATGCTTCGGTGATCACCCTCCTGACCCTTCTTCTCATCAGAGGGGTCAAGGCCAAGCTCAGCGGGGTCATGGTGGCGGCGGTGTTCACCATGGCCGGATTTGCCTTCTTTGGGAAGAATCTCTATAACTCCACTCCGATCATCTTGGGAACGCTGATCTATGCCAAGAGCGTGAAGCAGCCTTTTCGGAATCATCTGGTTGCCGCGCTTTTCGGCACCTCCCTGGGCCCTTTAGTCAGCGAGATATCCTTCAGCATGGGTCTTCCCCTGGGAAGAGGGGTTTTCCTGGGCTGCCTCATGGGCTTAACCATCGGGTATATCATTCCCGTAGCTGCTGTCCGCTCCATGGCTTTTCACAAGGGATTCAATCTCTACAACATCGGATTCACCGCAGGAGCGGTGGGCACCATGGTGGTTTCCGTCATGCGGGGCTTTGGCGTGACCTTTGAACCCCAGGCTATTATTGCTGCGGGAAACAATCTTTCCATGGAAAGCTATCTCTTTGTCTTCTTTGGACTCCTCTTGGGTCTGGGGATTCTCCTCAACGGCGGAACCCTTGATGGTTATGGTCGAGTGCTCAAGGAGAGCGGGAAAGCGGGAACTGATTTTCTCGATTTGGCGGGACTGGGACTCACCCTGGTGAACATGGCCTTCCTCGGTGCCCTCATGACGGCCTATATTCTCTTTGTGGGGGGAGAACTCAATGGTCCGGCCTTTGGCGCCATCTTCACCGTTCTGGGGTTTGGAGCCTATGGAAAGCATGTGGCCAACGTCCTGCCGATCACGTTGGGGGTCTTCTTCATGGCTCGCATCGGTCATTATGATGTGACCACCACGGCCGTCATCTTCGCCGCCACCTTTGGAACCGCCCTAGCCCCCATCGCGGGCACCTTTGGTCCCCTGGCGGGGTTCCTAGCCGGTATGGTCCATCTGAACCTGGTGGCCAATGTGGGGTATCTCCATGGGGGGATGAACCTCTACAATAACGGCTTTTCCGCAGGGATGGTGGCAGCCTTCCTCGTACCGGCCTTGGAATCCTTGCACCTTTCGCGTAAAAAGGGGTTGAACCGAGATACTTTGGTGCCGCCCCGGTAGTCTGATCACCGAAGACCACGATGAACCCGTCCCATGGTCATACAGGAGGAGAATTATGCATAGCGGTGTGTCATTATCCCTGGAGGAAGCCCGGCGGTTTCTCCTCCTTCGTCACGGTTTTTACGGCGCCAAGCGGTTTCATGGTAAAGCCGGAGTCCTTGATGTGGTGAGGAGTCTGGGGTGCATACAGCAGGATCCCCTGGATATCTGCGGTACTAACCCGGAACTGGTTCTCCAGTCCCGGGTGGAGGGTTTCGAAAAAACCATGCTCTGGGAACTTCTCTATGAGGAGCGGAGCCTCCTGGATCATTTTGACAAGAATCTGGCCATCTACCCCCGGGAGGACTGGCCGAAACTGGCGCGGCTTCGAGCCAGCCTCAATCAGCGGGAGGATACGCAAAGGCTTTTGGCGGAGCGGGGCGAAGAGTACCTCACCCGGGTGAAAGTCCTGGGCCAGGCTTCCAGTGCCCAAATGAACTGCAAAGAAACCGGTACGGGAGATTGGGGGAGACGGGCGCAGATTTCCACCATGGTCCTGGAGGCTCTCTATCATCAGGGAGACCTTCTTCTTCACCATAAGGATGGAAAGCGCAAGATCTACGCTTGTCCCGAGGATCTGCTCCCGGCAGAACTTCTTCGGAGGCCGGATCCCTTTCCCCAGGGGGAAGGGTATACGAAGTGGCGGGTGAAGCGGCGCATTGCCTCCGTGGGGCTTCTCTGGTGCAGACCTTCGGATGCCTTCCTCATGATCCGAAATCTCACGGGGACGGGGAGAAGGGAGGCTTTTCAGTCGCTTCTTCAGGAGGGCGACATCTGCGCGGTCTCCGTGGAAGGGGTGAAGGATCCCCTGTACCTTGTCCGGGAACATCTTCCTTTCTTGGAAGAAGCGAAGGCGGGAGTCTTGCGGCCTCAGCGCTGCGAGTTCCTCGCCCCTCTGGATAATCTCCTCTGGGACCGGAAGCTTATCGCCGCGCTTTTTGGCTTTGACTACAAGTGGGAAGTGTATACCCCATTGGCCCAGCGAAAGTACGGCCACTATGTCATCCCGGTGCTTTGGGGCACGACGTTTATGGGCCGTCTGGAAGCCGTGGTGGAGCGAAAGACTCAAACCCTTTGCCTCCGGAATCTCTGGCTGGAACCGGGTGTGGTCATGACCAAAGAGCTGGAGGAAAAGATGAGGGAAGCTGCTGAACGTTTCAGTCTCTTTAACGGGTGCACTGTCGTGGATGAGACAGGACTTCGTTCGCCAAAGGTCAGGGAGACATAATATCTGAAAAATATGCCTAGTCTGACCCATATACTTTGTCATTTTTTGCGAAAAAAACCGCCCAGGGCCTTACATTCCGGGGGTCAGGTGTGCTATAATCATAGAGCAGTCCAGTACTGCTGAGTATTTGGGATGATAACTCAGCTGGGAGAGTGTCACCTCGACAAGGTGGAAGTCGCAGGTTCGAGTCCTGTTCGTCCCACCATTGAACCTGAATCCGAAAGGATTCAGGTTTTTTGTTTTTAGCCACGTGGATTTTCTCCTCTTATTCCCGTATAGTTGGAGCTAGAGAGAAGGAGGCGATGAAGTTGAAAACCATCTGCACATTTAACTCCCCCTTAGGGCCGGTGAGCGTCGTGGAGTCGGAGGGCGCCCTGGTGGAAGTCCTGTTCGGCATCCCGGAAAAAAGCGAGGCAAAAACCGGGACCAGTCCTTTGCTTCAGGAAGCGGAAAAGCAGCTTCGGGAGTATTTTGACGGAGTTCGGACTCAGTTTGATCTGCCGCTACAACCTGAGGGTACAGAGTTTCAGAAAAAAGTCTGGCAGGCTCTCCTGAGCATCCCCTATGGGGAAACCCGAACCTACAAGGAAGTGGCGGAGCTGGTGGGTAATGTCAATGCCACCCGGGCCGTGGGGGGTGCAAATAACAAAAATCCTTTGGGCATCGTGGTTCCCTGCCACCGGGTCATTGGAGCCAACGGGAAAATGGTCGGGTATGCCGGAGGGGTGGAGTTTAAAGAATATCTACTTCAGCTGGAAAAGTCTCATAAAAAATAAAACGTAGAAACGGAAAATCCAAAGGGGTTTTCCGTTTTCATATCTGGAATTCCCGCTACTGCTCCTGGGGAAAATAAGGTAGAATAGAGAAAAGACTGGAAAGGATTTCAGAGAGGAAGGAGGAGAAGAGTCATGGAGAATCATCAGGCCGGGACAGCCTTGATCATGCCGCGGGATACCACGGCGGTGCTGGAGAGTTTTCTTCTCCGAAATTTAGGGCGAAAGCGAATTCTTTTCCTTCGCCATGGCGGAAATACGGAAGGAATCCGCGAGCAGCTCATGCTCCTGGGACAAAGCCGGGGCTTTGCCTATGTCTACGCTTCTGCAGAAGAGACCGACCTGAGGAAAGCTCTTCCTCCGCTTTTACGGGACAAGTTTCCCCAGCTGGTGGTTCTGGAGGGTATTCGAAAGTCCTCCGAGAGTTCTTCCTGGGAGAAAATTCACGGCCTATGCCGATGGATCCTGGAACTGGTCGAGGAGGAAGCAAAAGCGTTCCTCCACGGGGACACGACCCTGGTACTTCTGGCGGATGAGGACTTTCCCCTGACGGAATTCTCCCGACAGAGCCTCACCTGGGCCACGGAAGCCGCCCTTTTGGATCTTCGGGATTTCCAGCAGCGGGTGGAAGCCCGCCTGGCTGTATACCGGAAGAAAATTTTAGGCATTGATGCTCCTGGGAGTGCCGGTCAGCTTCCGGAAAAACACCAGCTTCGCAACTATTCCATGGAGGTTCGGGATGATCTGCAAAGCTCTCCATATCTGATGGATATTACCCAGGAAGAGCTATCCTCGCTGAAATCTCCCCGGGTCATGGCGGTGAACTTCTTCTATCCGCTTCTTCGGCGCCATGCCCTGGAGCGTTTCTTCCAAGCTTTGGGGGTATCTGCGGGGCTTTCGGAAAATCTGGAATCCCTGGAGCTGGACGGCGAATATGCCGGACAGCCGGTGGTAAAGATTCCCCTGGGCGACGGAAGCTGTGCCTGGATCTTTTGCCGCTACGCCGAAGAGGATTTTCTCCCTGGGGCCTTCCCGAATGAAAAGGTCTGGGAAACCCTTCGGGGCACCCTTCATTCCCAAGATCGGATTATCCTGCTTTACCCCCGGGGGAATACCGCGCTGCAGCAGGCTGCGAGACAGGCAGAGGTCAGCATGGGGAAAGATTCGCCCATGATTCTGGCCATGAGCTGGGAAGAGCTCATCCTCCGAATGCTGAGCCTGAAACGGGATAATCGTCTGGCATATTACTACAAAGAATGGTTTTCCATCAAATATCTTCGCTACTAAGCTCATCGAGGAGGAAAAGAACATGGAAATAAAGAAGAAGGATGTGGAACAGATCCGGACCTGGATCTACCGGAATGCCCGGCCCTTGACCATGGCCCGCTGGAAGGTTCATTTCGAGGGAGGAAGCCGGGAGGAAGTGGTAAAGATTCTGGGGTATTACCAGAATCCCGATGGGGGATTTGCCCATGCCTTGGAAGCGGACTCCTGGAGTCCTTATTCCACGCCCATCCAGACCAACCATGCGGTGGAAATCCTCCGGGAGATTCACTTCATGGATAAGGACCATCCCCTGATCAAAGACATTCTCCGGTATCTGGGAAGCAAAAGCGCCTTCCGGGACAACCGATGGCTCTTTGCCGTACCTTACGGCAACGGGTATCCCCAGGCGCCCTGGTGGAATGCTCCCGAGGAAGGTGTGCCTTCCCGGTTCAACCCCACCGCATCCCTGGTGCGGTTCATTCTGGATGCCGGGGACTATGACAGCGAGCTCTATCTCCTGGCCCTGAATCTGCTGGAAGAGATCAAGAAAGAGTTTTTCCAGAATCCCGCCCTCTCCATGCATGACCTCATCAGTCTGGAAACCCTTCGGGAGTACCTGGATGAAGAGTTTCTCAATGAAGCCGTGGATCGGGTCATTGAAAAGGACCCGGAAAAATGGTCCGAGTATGTGGCCAGGCCCTCCCATTTCATTACCTCCCCCCTTCATCCCTTCTATATGGAGCACAAGGAACTGGTGGGACTGGATCTGGATCAGGTCATCACCAGCCGCAATGAAGAAGGCATCTGGGACATCAACTGGTCCTGGGGGGATTATCCGGAAGCCTTTGCCCTGTCCAGAAACTGGTGGAAGGGTGAACTGGCTATGCGCAATCTGCGCTATCTGCAGCACTTTGGTCGCGTGCGAGAGTAGGAAAGTATTTTTGACCGGAACTCGTTTCCTGCCCTATAATGGGAAAAGATGAAAAGCGAGAAAGGAAACGGATCATGACACTGATGAACTTATTTGACCACTGCACCCTTTGCCCCCGGGAATGCGGGGTAAATCGCAATAAAGGGCAGCGAGGGTACTGTCGAACCGGAGCAGAGCTTCTGGTGGCCCGGGCAGCCCTCCATATGTGGGAAGAACCCTGCCTTAGCGGCAAGAGAGGGTCCGGCACCGTGTTTTTTGCCGGCTGCGCCATGGGCTGTGTTTTCTGTCAGAATCATGACATTGCCCGGGGAGAGCGGGGGAAAATTATCTCCGTGGAGCGTCTGGCCGCCATTTTTATGGAGCTCCAGGAAAAGGGTGCCCATAACATCAATCTGGTGACCCCCAGCCATTATGTGCCCCCCATTGCTTTAGCCCTTCGGCTGGCCAAGGCCCAAGGGCTCAATATTCCGGTGGTCTTTAACAGCAGCGGCTATGAGAAAAGGGAAACCCTGGCTCTCCTGGAAGGCCTGGTGGATATTTACCTCCCGGACTTCAAGTATTGGGATCCAGCCATCGCCCGGCGTTATTCCCAGGCTCCGGACTATGCGGCAGTGGCCAAGGAGGCCCTGGCGGAAATGCTTCGTCAGACCGGTACGCCACAGTACGATGAGGAGGGAATGCTCCTTCGAGGGACCATCGTCCGCCACCTCAGCCTTCCCGGTTCTTTGGGAGACTCCAAGGATATTCTGGAGTATCTGAAGGATACTTATGGCGGGAAAATCACCATCAGCATCATGAACCAGTATACGCCCATGCCCGCCATGGCGAACTTTCCGGAGATTAACCGAAAAGTAACCCCGGAGGAATACGAGGAACTGGTGGGTTATGCCCAGCTTCTGGGACTGAAGAATGCCTTCGTTCAGGAAGAAGGGACCCAAAGCGACAGCTTCATCCCGCCCTTTGACCTGGAAGGGGTGTAGCGGATTTTAGGAGGTAGGACATGAATCTTTTGGAAAAACTCCAGGGAAAAGGGAAGAGCCGGCTCCTTTTGTGGGGAGCTCCCGAAGCGTTTGCACCTTTGCAGAAAGACCTGGAAGAAAGTCTTCCGGTGCTACCTTGGAAAGCAGGGGCAACTTCGGACTTTCTCCTGGTTTTCTGCATCAATCAGGCCGCGCTGGAAAAAGCTCTTTCGGAAGTGGGGGATATCCTTCAGGAGGATACGCTGCTCTGGATGGCTTATCCGAAAAAATCCTCAAAAGCCTACAAGTCAGACCTTAATCGGGACGCTGGCTGGGGGCCCTTAGGCCAGCGGGGTTATGAACCCGTGAGACAGATCGCTCTGGATGAAGACTGGTCTGCCCTGCGGTTTAAACCAGCAGGCTCCATTACCCGGCTCAGCCGCAGTGCAGAAATGCTGCTCTCTGATGAAGGTAAAACCCATCGAACGCGCAAATAGAGAGATCCTCCCCGGTGCCAGAAAATCTGGACTCCAGGGAGGATCTGTTTTTTACCTTTACGCATGGTCGTGGGGAGTCATCTGGAGAGGGATGGGATGGTTCGTCTAGAGGATTTACTTCCTTTAGGGAGCAGGCTTGATGACTTTGTCGACGTCTGTCACCACTTCGATGGTGGAATGACTTACCCGGAGCTCATGGCCCAGTTTTCGGATCTTGTCCTTCAACTCTTCGATGTCCTGAGGTTCGGCCAGGGTGGTGAAGACTGTCGCGGTCATGGCGTTTTCTTCTCCATCGATGGACCAGACATGGAGATGGCCCAGGGCATGCACCTGAGGGATGGCGAGAATATCCGCCTCCACCCGGGACAAGTCCACCTCTTTCGGCACGCCCTCCAGGAAAATATGCAATGTGGAGACGAAAAGGGGAAGGGTCCGGATCATGATGAAAAGAGACAGAGCCACGGACAGGAGGGGGTCCAGAATCATCCAACCCGTGAATCGGACGAGGATGCTGACCAGGAGGACGCCCACCCAGCCCAGGACATCTTCCAGCATGTGGAGATTCAGCACTCGCTCATTCATGGAGGTTCCCTTGCTGAGTCTCCAGGTGGCATAACCGTTGAGGGCGATGGCAGCCAGGGCCAGGAGAAACATTCCCTGGGCATCCACGGGTTCTGGCTGGAACAGCCGGGGGATGCTGCGGGTCAGAAGAAGGCCTGAACCCAGAAGGAGGATCACAGCGGTGATTAGGGCCCCCAGGAGGGAAAAGCGTTCATAGCCAAAACTGTAGCGGCTGGAGGCTTCCTTCTGGGAGACTTTCTGGAAATACCAGGAAAGACCCACGGAGAGGGAGTCGCCGAAATCATGGACCGCATCGGATAAAATGGCCATGCTGTTGAAGAGCAGCCCAAAGATCACCTCAACGAGTGAGAAAAGAAGATTGAGGAAAAAGACTACACTGATATTGCGCATGGCCTGGTCGCCATGGGAATGTCCGCTGTGGGGAGGGTGGGAGAACGTTGGTTTTGATTTCAGCTGAAAGGCAGTGACGGATTCCTGAATCAGGATCTTCCGCACTTTTTCCCGATCCAGGCCGTCGGGAAGATACAGCACTCCGCCGTCATAGTCCACGACCACTTCCTCGCCGTGTTCCAAAGCCCGGAGCTTCGCCTCCAGCCTCTCTCCGCAGTTTTCGCAGTGGATTCCCTGAAACTGATATTGTCGCATGGGGTTACCTCCTTAAGGTCAGATTTCCCGGACGTGTTCCAGGAGCTGGGTGAGAATCCGCTGAACATGTTCATCCGTAAGACTGTATACCCGGGACTTACCCGCCACTTGGGATTTAATCAGACGAGCTTCC
The DNA here is from genome assembly GCF_018128025.1 of Proteiniclasticum sediminis. Taxonomy (GTDB): domain Bacteria; phylum Bacillota; class Clostridia; order Clostridiales; family Clostridiaceae; genus Proteiniclasticum; species Proteiniclasticum sediminis. The sequence goes on from NZ_JAGSCS010000002.1 coordinate 209,206, forward strand.
TTGAGGACCCGAAGCTGATGGGAAAGGGCGGACTGCTCCATGGCCAGTGCCTGAGCCAGCTCCCCCACATTCCGGGGCTGCTGGTGCAGACAATAGAGGATCTCCAGCCGCGTGTCATCGCCGAGGGCTTTAAGAAGTTTCGCCGCATGGGCGATACGGGTTTTCGAAGGGGGGAGAGTCATCATGGCCACATGCCTCCAAATCTTGAATTTTGTTCATATGAATATTATATCATGCTTGAATTTGAATGAACATCATCAAATGTGATAATTTTATGACCGCCCTATGAATATATGGTGAATTTGCTTTGGTTTTGTCCATATATTTTTTCAGAATATGAATCTTTGAGTCCCTTGGTTGACAACGTTTCCACAATTGATTAGAATGTAGCTGTGACATACTATTCGATATAGTTGTCAAATCGTCCAACGCGCAAATTCAATCATGGGGGAAAAACTCTAGAGAGGGCTTGCGTAAGGATAGAAAGCGAGGGGAAACTATGAAAAAAAACCGCAGACTCATGATTCTGTCATCGTTGCTTGCCGGGCTTATGTTGCTCTCCATCGGATGCTCCGCGAAACCCGCAGGAGACGGAAAAGTTGATATCGGTATTGTTTTGCCCACCAAGGACGAACCCCGCTGGGTTCAGGATGAAGCCCGCTTCAAAGAAGCACTGGCAGGCACGGATTACTCCGTGGAAATTCTTTTCAGCCAGGGAACATCTGCTAAGGAAAAAGAAAATGTTGAGTCCTTGCTGACCAAGGGCATTAAAGTGCTCATCATCTGTCCTCAGGATGGCGATGCTGCCGCTGCAGCCGCAGAAGCTGCTGCAAAAGAAGGCGTGAAGGTCATTTCCTATGACCGTCTGATCACGGGAACAAGTGCCGTTGACTACTATGTAACTTTTGACTCCGTGGCCGTGGGCGCAGCCCAGGGACAGTACCTCATCGACAAGGCTTCAGGAAAAGGCAATCCCCTTTATCTGTATGCCGGAGCTGCTTCCGACAATAACGCATTCCTGTTCTTTGAAGGCGCATGGAGCGTTCTTCAGCCCAAAGTGGCTGATGGCACCTTCGTCATCAAGAACTCCCCTGAAGCTGTAGCTCTTCAGGCTAAGGCTAAGCTCACCCGTGACGAAATGTCCAAGATCATCGGACAGATCACCACTAACTGGGATTTTGCCGAAGCCAAGAACAAGGCTGAATCTCACCTCACCGCAGCTGCCAAGGCTGACAAAGGTGACGTATTCATCCTGGCACCCAATGACGGAACAGCCCGTTCCATCGCTGACGTATTTGCTTCCGACAGTGATGTGACCAGCTATGTGGTTACCGGACAGGATGCCGAAAAAGCTTCCGTTCAGTACATCATCGATGGAAAGCAGTCCATGACCGTATTTAAGGATGTTCGTACCCTGGTGAAGGATTCCATCGCCATGGCCGTTTCCATCCTGAAGAACGAAAAGCCCGCCACCACCGGATCCTACAACAACAAGAAGATTGATGTTCCGGCTAAGCAGACGGAAGTTATCACCGTGGATCAGGCCAATGTGAAGGCTGCGCTCATCGATTCCAAGTACTATTCCGCATCGGACTTCACTGGACTTAAATAACCGGAGTTGAAATCCGTGTCTTATCAAATAGTGAAAGCCCTCGGGCTTTCACTATTTGTGATATGACGGGAAAGCGCAACAATCCGGGCACCGCCCCATCAAACACGACGCGACAATGAGAAAGGGATGATTTGCATGGAGAAAGCCCTGAAGACTGATTACATTCTGGAGATGCGAAACATCACCAAGGAATTCCCCGGGGTAAAAGCCCTGGATGATGTGAATTTCCAGGTCAAAAAAGGTGAAATACACTGCCTGGTGGGGGAGAACGGAGCGGGAAAATCCACCCTCATGAAGGTGCTTTCGGGCGTGTATCCCACGGGACACTACGAAGGCGATATCCTGATCAACGGCGAAATTCAGCGTTTCCATGGCATTCGGGACAGTGAGCGCAGCGGCATCGCCGTCATTTACCAGGAGTTGGCACTGATTCCTGAGCTGTCCATTTACGAAAATATTTATCTGGGTCATGAACTGAAAAAAGGCCGGGTCATCGATTGGAACGAAACCATCCGGCAGTCCCAGGAAATGCTCAAAAAAGTTCGACTCAACGTGAATCCGGAAACGAAAATAAAGGACTTGGGTGTCGGGAAGCAGCAGCTCATCGAAATTGCCAAGGCCTTCAGCAAAAATGCCAATCTCATCATTTTGGACGAACCTACGGCAGCCCTGAATGATCTCGATTCAGAAAATCTGCTGAACCTTCTTCTTGAACTCAAAGCGGAAGGGGTAACCTCCATCATGATTTCCCACAAGCTCAAGGAAGTCATCAAGGTTGCCGATACGGTGACAGTCCTTCGGGACGGCAAGACCATCTGCTCCCTTACTGCAGAAAAAGGTGAAATCACGGAGCCTGTGCTCATCCGAAACATGGTAGGCCGGGCCATTGATGATATTTTTCCCAAGCGGGAAAAGAAAGAGTTTGGGGACAAGGTTCTGGAAGTTCAAAATCTCAGTGCAGTGGACCCAGCCTCGGGCAAACACCTCCTGAAGAATGTGAACATCCATGCCCGCAAGGGCGAAGTGGTGGGGATCGCCGGACTTATTGGCGCAGGTCGGACGGAACTGGCGACCAGCATCTTCGGGAATCCTCGGGGATACCGCCTGGAGGGTCAGATTATGCTCGATGGCCAATTGGTTCGTTTCCATCACCCCAAGGATGCCATTAAAGCCGGCATCGCCTATGTCACGGAGGATCGGAAAGGCGATGGATTGATCCTTCTTCAGGATATCAAGAGCAATATCTCCTTGGCGAATCTGAAGGAACTTGCTGCTGGCGGAGTGATCAACAAGAATGAGGAGATTCATGTGGGTGAACATTACCGGGGTTCCCTCAACATCAAAACCCCTTCGGTGGAACAGCTGGCAGTGAATCTCAGCGGAGGAAATCAGCAAAAGGTTTCCCTGGGGAAATGGCTATATACCAAACCCCGGGTGCTGATCCTGGATGAACCGACCCGCGGCATTGACGTGGGGGCGAAATTTGAGATCTACACCATCATCAACGACCTCATCGCCCAGGGTATGAGCATCATCATGATCTCTTCGGAACTGCCGGAAATTCTCGGCATGAGCGACCGCATCTATGTGGTGGCGGAAGGAAGGGTCACCGGAGAGGTGGACGTGAAGGATGCCACCCAGGACAAAATCATGGAACTGGCTACGCAGTAACCGGGCATAAAGGAGGAAAAGTATATGGAACTCTTCAAGGATCTCAAAACCATGCTTAAGAAGAATATCCGGGAATACGGCATGTTCATCGCACTTTTTGCCATCATGCTGGTATTTTCCTACTTGAGCGACGGGGTGTTCATGTCTCCCCGTAACATCAGCAACCTCATCAACTCCATGGGCTATATTGCGGTGCTGGCCGTGGGCATGACCCTGATCCTCATCATTAAGCACATCGACCTGTCGGTGGGTTATGTGGCAGGATTCCTCGGCGCTGTGGCTGCCATGCTCATGACAGCCTACAAAATGCCCGTCTATGCCGTCATCCCCATCATTCTCGTCCTGGGTATGCTCATTGGGCTGTTTAACGGCTTCATGGTGGCCCAACTGAAAATTCCGGCCTTCGTGGTTTCTTTGGCGGGCATGCTGATCTTCCGCGGTGCCCTTCTTCAGGTGACAGTGAAGACCGGTACCATCATCGTCCCCGACGATGCCTTCAACGCCATCGGCATTGGGTACATCCCCGACATCAAGCTCATTCCGGGGTATCATACGATCACCCTGATCCTGGGCGCTCTGGCCATTGGGCTCTTTATCTATTTCCAGTTCCAAAATCGCCGAAACAAGAAGAAGTACAACTTTGAAGTGGTCCCCATCAAAATCTTCTACATCAAACTGGTCTTCATCTCCCTGCTCATTGCCTATGTGACCTGGATTCTGTCGGACTACAATGGACTGTCCTGGACCGTGGTCATCGTGCTCATCGTCGTGGGCCTTTATAACTTCATCCAGACGAAAACTGTCCTGGGCCGTCATATTTATGCCGTGGGCGGCAATGGAGAAGCGGCAACCTTAAGCGGAATTGACGTGAAAAAGGTCACCCTCTTTGTCTTTGCTTCCATGAGTACACTGGCAGCGCTTTCCGGAATTCTCTTCACGGCCCGTCTCCAATCGGCGACGGTTTCTGCCGGCACCGGATTTGAACTGGATGCCATCGCCTCCGCCTATGTGGGGGGCGTATCGGCAGCCGGCGGTGTGGGCCGCGTGACCGGATCCATCATTGGTGCCCTGGTCATGGCATCCTTGACCAGTGGCATGAACCTCCTCAACGTGGGGGTATCCTACCAGTACATCATCCGCGGAGCGATTTTGATCTTGGCTGTCGTCTTTGACGTTCAGACCCGAAACAAGAAATAACTGCACGAAGAAAAAAGACGGGATCGAAGTTTTAGTCTTCGATCTCGTCTTTTTCGTCGCTTTCCAGAAGTCTCTGGAGCATTTTCTCGGCAGGATCCACCAAGGGGAGAGGGCTGATCAAGGAGAGGGCTCCGTGGAGATAGGAGAAATGGGTACAGCCCAGGATCACCGCCTCACATCCGTTTTCCCGGTAGAAGTGGAGGAGCGGAAGCAGGGAAGCTTCCCGGATAATCTCTTCCGGCGCTTTCTTTTTTTCGATGGCGTTGACCAGTTTCAGCATCCCCGTGCCAATGACCTGGGTATGGGGGCTGTGGGTCTGGATGGCCCGTTCGATGCCGTGGGTGCTCTGATTGTTCGCGGCCAGAACGCCCAGACAGGAGAATATTTTGCCCATGTCAATATAGACATGAAGCGGGGTCACCACAAAGATCTGGTGCTTTTTCCCCAGGATATCCATATCCACAGCAGCGGAGATGGAGTTGCAGTAAACAAAGACCGCGTGGGCGCCATCGCTCTTCATGGTGCCCAGAAGAGTGTCCACCTCCTGGGTGAGGCGCTCCGGATATACCACCTGGAGGAGACTCTGCTCCTCAGGGGTGCGGGAAACGGCATACCCCTTCGCCGCATATCCTTTCCCTTGAATAAAATCTACACCCATGGCGGTGTCAATGGGTGTGCCTGCCAGTACTGCAATCATGGGAGTCCTCCTCTTTTGTACAATGATTATTCCTTATCTTACCGCAAATTTCCATCTCTGAAAACGGAAGAGCAAGGTTTTTCTCTGCCTTTTTCACAGCGGAAAGTTTTTGGCAAGGGAAAGGGAATAAGGTATGATAAAGAAAAGGGAAGAAAGGAGGGAGACGGGATGAACAATCAGCTATGGACAGAGTTTCTGGAGATGGCCGAGCCCACGCTCACCCATGAGGCCGTGCAGCAGATGAAAAACTACATCCAGCATGGGCGGGTCACCACCTATGAACACTGTGTCCAGGTGGCGTTCCTGAGTTTTACCTTCGCCCGGAGGCTGAGGCTTCGCATCGATGAAGTAAGTCTCGTTCGCGGTGCACTCCTCCATGACTTCTATCTCTATGACTGGCATGTGCCGGATCTCCAGCGAAAAAGATTCCATGGCTTTCACCATGCCAAGACAGCGCTGAAAAATGCGGAGCGCCATTTTGCCCTTAGCCCCGTGGAACGGGATATCATCAAGAAACACATGTGGCCCATGAACTTGCCTTTGCCCCGCTACCGGGAGAGCGTTCTGGTTTTGGTGGCGGATAAAACCGTGAGCCTCCTGGAGACCTTTGGATGGAAAAGCCCAACCTTTAAGTTCCCGGATGATCAAAAAGGAGAAATCTGACTTTGGATAGAAACGCAATACTCGATTTTCAAGACCATCTCTTGCAGTGGTTCTGGGCAAACCGGCGAACCATGCCCTGGCGGGAAGTGCCCAGTCCTTACCGCATCTGGATCTCCGAGGTCATGCTCCAGCAGACCCGGGTGGAGACGGTGATCCCCTATTTTCAGCGATTCCTCGCAAAATACCCCACGGTGGCGGACCTGGCCCAAAGTGATGAAGAAGAGCTCTTAAAGCAGTGGGAAGGTCTGGGGTACTACTCCAGGGCCCGGAATCTTCGCCATGCTGCCCAAGAAATCCTGGAAAGATTTCAGGGGGAAGTTCCCCAGACCTTTGAGGAACTGCGCACGTTAAAGGGCATCGGGGAATACACGGCAGGCGCCGTGGCCTCCATGGCCTTTGGCCAGCGGGTTCCCGCCGTGGACGGCAATGTCTACCGGGTCATGGCCAGGGTTACGGGATGCCGGGAGGATATCGCCCAGGGAAAAACCCAGAAACTGCTGAAGGCAGAGACCCTCAATGTTCTTCCGGATCACCATGTGGGGGATTTCAACCAGGCCCTCATGGAACTGGGAGCCACCGTCTGTATTCCCAAAGGAGTCCCCAAGTGCGGCCAGTGTCCTGTAAAGGACCACTGCGAGGCTTTCCGGGAAACGCTCCAGGAGGAGATTCCGGTGAAGGGGAAGGCCAAGGAGCGCCGCCAGGAAGAGCGCACGGTCCTCATCCTGGAGCAGGCGGGGCGCTATGCCGTGAGACGGCGGGAAGAGCCGGGGATTCTCCATGGCCTCTATGAACTGCCCAATGTCAGCGGATACTATAGTAAAGAGGAGATCCAGGCCATGCTGGCGGAAAAGGGAATGACCGCCTTGGCCATGACCGCCCTGCCGGAACAGAAAATTGTCTTTTCTCATCTGGAGTGGCATTTGGAAGGGTATCAGGTGAAACTGAAGGAAGAGGGGGGCGGTTACCGCTTTGCATCGCTTCAGGAAATCCGGGAGAGTTTTTCCGTGGCATCGGCATTCCAGGGTTACCTGACCCTCTTGGAAAATGAAGAAAACGCGCTAAAGGCAGAAGGAGGAGAAACATGCCGCTGAACATCATTCAAGGAGACATCACCACCTTAAAGGTGGATGCCATTGTCAATGCCGCCAATGAGGATTTGGCCATGGGGGGAGGCGTTTGCGGAGCGATCTTCGCTGCAGCAGGAAAGGAGGAGCTGAAGACTGCCTGTGCGGGACTTGGTCCCTGCAAAGTGGGGCATGCCGTGATGACCCCGGGCTTTAAGCTTCCGGCAAAGCATGTCATCCATGCTGTGGGACCCATCTGGCGGGGCGGTAAGCATCAGGAGGAGGAGCTTCTTCGTCAGGCATACCTGTCATCCCTGCAGCTGGCGGAAGGGGCAGGGCTCGCTTCTTTGGCTTTCCCCCTGATTTCCTCGGGGATCTATGGCTATCCCAAGGATGAGGCCCTTTTGGTGGCCGTCACCGCCATTGGGGACTTCCTGAAGGAATCGGAGATGCAGGTGACCCTGGTCATCTATGACCGGAAGTCCTTCTCCCTGGAACCCACCATGGTCTACACCCTGCAGACGTATCTGAAGAAACACTTCACCGAAGACAGCGATGTTCCGCTTTATGCCCAGCTGGAATCCTACCGGCTGCGCCAGTCCGTGGCGGCAGAGTCCTTAGTTCTGCCCTTGGAAGATCGTCTGCACCAGCTGGAAGAAACCTTTTCCCAGACGCTGCTCCGGCTCATTGATGAGAAGGGGCTCAGCGACACGACGGCCTACAAACGGGCGAACATCGACCGAAAGCTGTTTTCCAAGATCCGGTCCGATATCCACTACAAACCTAAGAAGTCCACGGCGCTGGCCTTCGCCATTGCCTTGGGGCTGGATCCGGAGGAAGCGGACGATTTCCTCATGACGGCTGGCTATCGCCTTTCCCCATCCAGCAAATCCGATGTGCTCATCCGGTTCTTTCTGGAACAGGGAAATCCGGACATCCATGCCATCAATGAAGCCCTCTTTTACTACCATCTCCCTCTTTTGGGAGCCTGACGGCCATGGGCCGTCTTTTCTTTTGGTGAAAATTCCCGGAGAAGATGCCCTAATTATTGTGGAATCAAAAATGATGAGAAAAACCATCCGGGGCAATCTTCGTTATAATATTCTAAATCTTCCGTTTTGATGTTAAGATAGGGACAAGAAATGCAAGGAGGGAAACGCATGGAAAACACAAAAACTGTACTGACCGGAAATCAGGCCGTGGCCCGGGGGTTTTACGAAGCGGGAGGGCTATTGGCCTCCAGTTATCCCGGATCCCCCACGGTGGAGCTTTTGGAATCGGTGAAAGAATATCCGGAAATTTACGCGGAATTTTCCGTGAATGAAAAAGTTGCCCTGGAGACCGCCATTGGCGCATCCTTCTATGGCGCCCGGGCCATGGTCTCCATGAAACATGTGGGGGTCAATGTGGCCATGGATCCCCTCATGACCTTCACCCAGACCCCCATGAACGGGGGATTTCTTCTGGTGACCGGCGATGATCCCGGCATGGCCAGCTCCCAGAACGAGCAGGATAACCGGATCCTGGGTAAATTTGCCCACATGGGCATTCTCTATCCCGGAAGCAGCGAGGAAGCCAAGGAGTACACCCGCCTGGCCTTTGACCTCTCGGAAGCCTTCGAAACGCCTATGATGCTGGACATTACCTCCCGGATTTGCCATGGCCGAGGGATTGTGGTAGAGAAAGCTCGGGAAGAACATCGGCCCAAGGGCTTTACCCCGGACAACACCAAGTACACCATGCTACCGCCCTATACCCATGCAAGGCAGCATGCCATGAAGAAACGGATCCAGGATTTGGAAGAGTATGCCTATGACGCCCCCATGAATCTGCTTAAGGAAGTTCCCGGTGCCCGGGTGCTTCTGGTGGCCACGGGCCTGGCCTATCATAATCTTCAGGAGCTGTCACTGCCCTACAGCATTTACCGTCCGGGTCTTGTTTACCCCTTGAGCAAACGGCGCATGATGGAGCTGAAGGAGTCCTATGACCGGATCCTCGTGGTGGAAGAGATGCAGCCCTTCCTGGAAAATGAGCTGAAGCTCATGGGGGTGGACTGCGAAGGGAAGGAGTGGTTTTCCTTCACAGGAGAACTCCATACGGAAGTCATCGCCAAGGGGCTTCGGGAAGCTGGACTCCTGACTTCACCCGATCTTCCGGAAATGGAGAGGGAACCTGTGGTTTCCCGACCGCCCATGTTCTGTGCAGGATGCCCCCATCGCCCGGTGTTCGACATTCTGAAAAAGATGAAAGTCACGGTCATGGGGGATATCGGCTGCTACTCCATGGCGGTGCTCCCCGCCTTTGAGGCGGCCCATACCATGATCAGCATGGGGGCAACTTTAGGGATCACCAAGGGGATGATGAAGGCCATGCGGCTATCCGGAGACGAGAAACCGCTGGTGTCCGTCATCGGCGATGGAACCTTCTTCCATTCGGGGATGACGGGGTTTGCCAATCTTCTCCATCAGACGGATCCCCGGGACAATATGACCTTCATCATTCTGGAAAACGGCACCACAGCCATGACCGGAGGCCAAAGCAACGGTTCTTCCGGAAAGTATGATGTTCACGATGATATGCACATGGACATCAAAGCGCTCCTCAACACCATGGGGATCGACAATGTCCAGTATGCGGATCAGTTCGACTACAACCGCTTCCGGGACATCCTCAAGGAAGAGGTGGCAAAACCAGGCATTTCCGTCATCATTGCCACCCGGCCCTGTGCCCTGAAGTTCAAAATCAAGGAACCGAATTTCTATGTGGACCCGAAAATCTGCATCGGATGCCGAACCTGTGTCAAAACCAACTGTCCGCCCATCCGGATGAAGCAGTATCCCGGCATCGATAAACTGAAATCATCCATTGATCCGGACATGTGCGTCGGCTGCAGCGTCTGTGCCCAGGTTTGTCCGGTGAATGCGATCAAACGCACCCAACGGGGAGGAGAGTAGTATGGAGACCATGAATATCATCATTGCCGGCGTTGGCGGTCAGGGCCTGGTCCTGGCCACGAAAATCATCGCGGAAGCGGCGTTTCAGGCTGGCTTTGACGTGAAGACCAACGATGTGGTGGGCCTCTCCCAGCGGGGAGGCACGGTCTGGGGTTCGGTGAAGTTTGGGGATCAGGTCCATTCCCCCAACGTTCTGCCGGGGACGGGAGATCTTCTCCTTGGCATGGATCCCCTGGAAGCCCTTCGCTGGAGTCATTTGCTGAAAAAAGACGGACGGATCATTCTAAACACCCGCAGGGTCTATCCTACACCGGTTCTCCTGGAGAAGGAGGCGTATCCGGAGGAAGCGGTGGAAAGTCTTCCCGAGCGATTTGCCGTCACGTCGCTGGATGCCGCGAAGGAAGCCAAGGAGTCGGGAAACGCCAAGGCGGCCAATACGGTGCTCCTGGGTGTCTTGTCTGCCCATCTGCCCATCGCTGAAGAAATATGGATGAGAGTGCTGAAGGCCAATGTGCCGCCAAAAGCTGTGGAGGAAAATCTCCGAGCTTTTGCCCGGGGGCGGGAATATGACCACTGAGAATGCAAGGCTCTTCATCGGCATTGGACTGCCGAAGGAACACCAGGATCGTCTGGCGGAAATGGCGCAGCGGCTTTTGGGGGAGCTCTCCCAGGGGAATGTGACCCGGACGGGAAACTTCCATCTGACGCTGAAATTTCTGGGAGAGACCCCAAGGGACAGAATCCCCCAGATGAAGGCGGCGATCCAGGTCGCCGCAGAGAAATCGGACGCCTTCGTCCTCACCCTTGGAACCTTGGGGTACTTTTCCAAGGGCCGGGAGCGGATTTACTGGCTGGGCGGAGAGCCCTCAAGGGCCTTAAGCCAGCTGAAGGAGAATCTCGACCAGGCTTTGGGGGATGAAGGGGAACCAGCGGAAGAGATCTTCACGTCCCATGTCACCCTGATCCGCCGGGGAATCCCGGCAAAGGACAAGTCCTGGAAGGAGGTTCAGGAGCGAATCAATCCCCAGGAGCTCACCCATGGGGTGGACCGGGTGGTCCTTTTTGAAAGCACCCGGATTAACGGATTGATCACCTATGTTCCGCTAGCAGAGTTTCAGTTGAAATGATCCTTTAAAGAATTGAACACCCGACGGAAGTCGTTCCGGATCCGCGAAAGTCATGGCGGATCCGGATTTTTTTGCTGTTTTTCAAAAGTATCGGATTTTGGCGAAAGATCGGAAGAAAAAAGAACGGGAATCTTCGACATAGATTCGACAATACCTTGTAAATATTGTGAAGGTTGGGTAAAATAAGAGTAGCATAACGTTTACAATTCTTAATTATCTGCCATCCTCTGAGGTCCATTTCGCTTGAAATGGCTTTTTTTCGCCCAGTGAACTTCCCCTAGAAGACCTAACCTTTCCATTACCTGGAATTAACCGGGGGAAGGTATGCTGACAAGGGAGAAGAGAAGCCGTGGGAAGAGGAAAGGGACCTGATGTCCGTCGCTGTCTCATCTGCTTCTCATTATTTCATCATGAACAACGAGGAGGAAAACCATGAAGAGAATTCGGACCCGAAAAATCGCTGCCTGGCTTCTGGCCATCATGTTCCTTTTGACCATGATCCCCGGACAGAAAGCTCGCGCAGCCATCACTGATGTGGGCAAGGGCCCTGTCATCATTTATGAAGCTTATGGCGGAGGAGGGAATACAGGCGCGATCTACAAGAATGACTTCGTCGTCCTGAAAAATATCTCCAACGCAGCGGTGGACCTTAGCACCTGGTCACTCCAGTATGCGTCCGCTACAAATCCATTCAGTAATGTTGTCCCACTCTCTGGGACCATAGAGCCAGGAGCGTACTATGTCATCAAGGGCGCTCCGGGAGCAAATACGACCTTGCCTGATCTCCCAAGGGCAGATGTCGAAGCGCCAAGTCTTACCATGGGCGCAGCTAACTTTAAACTGGCCCTTTCCAAAGATCAAACAAAGATCGAAAGCAGCCAAATGCCCAGTGTCATCATCGACACGTATCCCAACCTGGTGGATTATCTGGGTACCGGTACAGCATCTGCTTATTTGGGCACTGCTGCCGCATCGGCACTCTCCAACAGCACCTCCGCCATCCGTATGGCGACAGATGGTAACAATGCCACCGATTATGTTTCCCACACCCCGGAACTCAGCTATCTGGGTGCAGTTCCTCCTCCCCCTCCACCACCAGAACCCACGATGATGACCATCGCCGAGGCTAGGGCTATGACCTCCGGCGCCGTGACCACCAAGGGTGTGGTGACCTTCATCGATGGCCGCAATGTGGTTATTCAGGATGCCACGGCAGGCATCAATCTTTATCTGTCCGCAGCGGATGCCACCATCGCCCTGGGCGATGAGATCACCGCCACGGGAACCCGAAGCGCTTACAAGCTTTTGGAGCAGATTGCCGTGTCCTCTTTCACCAAGGGCGAGAAGAAGGCCCTGCCTGCTCCGCAGGCCGTGACCCTTGAAACTCTTCTTGATCCCGTGAAAGCTGTGGACTATGAATCTGAAAGGGTTGTGATCCGAAAGGTGACTTTGGGAGCCATCGTTCCCACAGGAAACACCGTCATCACCTCTGGCACCTCCAGCTTCAACATCTATAAAATGCCTGCACTCACCGGCATCGTCGAAGGCGATGTGGTGGACGTGACAGCCGTACTTAGCCGTTTCACGAACTTCCAGCTTCGCGTGGTATTAGGCACCGATGTGAAGCTGTACTCCAATGACCCCATCAGCGATGAGATGGCCGCGGGGCTTACCACCCTGGACCAGGTTCTGGCTGGTGGAGCAGGGAAGACCGTCACCACCATTGGACAGGTGGCGTATACCTTCGGTGGAAACACCATCATCCTGCAGGATATCATCGGCGGCGAAATCATCGGTCTTCAGGTGTATGATTTCACCAATTTCAGCACTTACAAGATCGGGGACATCGTAAAAGTCACGGGACCCACTTCCCTCTATGGCGGCGTTCTTCAGGTGAACAAACCCACCGCCGTAGAAGTTGTAGGAAGTGCAGAACCCTTCGCACCCCAGGAAGTAACGCTGCTGGAACTGACGACAACGCCCGACAAATACATGTCCGAGTTTGTGAAAATCAAGGACGTGACCCTGGGCACTTACAGCAGCTCAGCAGGAACCCCCATCACCGATGCCACGGGTTCCCTGACCATCTATCGGGGACCTGCATTCCCCCTGGGCGTCACCGCCGGATCCAAAGTGGATCTTCTGGCCGTCATGTCCAAGTACAACACCACCCTGCAGCTGAGAATGGGCCAGACTTCCGACTACATCATCACGGAAGATCTCCTCAGCCCCTCCATCACCCTGCCCACCTTCCTGCCGGCCAAGGTTCTCACGGACTACAGCGTCGCCATCGAAGTGGTGGACAATGTGGGGGTGGAATCCGTCACCATGACCTACACCATCGGCAGCGTGGAGTCCGCTCCTGTGACCCTGGTGAAGAATGAGACCAGCGGAAAATATCAGGCCACAATTCCCGGGGACAAGATCCACTCTGCCTCGGAAATGATCCTGAAGTTCACCGCCCTTGACGCCAAGGGCAATAAGGGCGAGGCCACGGGCACCGTCGTCATCGACAATCGTCCCCAGGTGGTCAGCGTTGCCCCCGCAGCCAACACCGCCACCGGCGCTGACAAAATGCCCCAGTTCGTGGTGGAGCTGGCCAATGCCGGCGACAACCCCAAAGTCGAACTGACCCTCAATGGGGGAACCCCCATTCTCATGAGTGTTTTCGGCAGCACCGCCACCTACAAGCCAGCAGCGGCCATGGCCGACGGCAAGGTGGAAGCTTCCGTCCTCATCACCCGCACCGACAATGTGGTTTCCGATCCCTATGTCTGGAACTTCTACATTGGCGAACCGGTGTACAAATACTACTTCGGCCAGCTCCACGCCCATACCAATTACTCTGATGGCGCAGGCACGCCCGACCAGGCGCTGACCTATGCCCAGAATGTGGAGCAGATCGACTTCCTGGCCCTGACGGACCACAGCAACTACTTTGACTCTTCCACCAATCTGGGCACCTTCGACAATGCCAACTCCGGCACGGCGTCCACGGTGGATGCGACCATGAGCAAATGGGCCTACTACAAGAGTATTTTCGAAAAATACACCACTTCGGACTTCCTGGCCCTCTACGGCTTTGAAATGACCTGGAGCGGACAGTACGGCCATATCAATACCTTCGGCTCCGACGGATTCGTCAGCCGAAATAACCCGGCGCTCTCCGCTAAAAACGGCGACGGCCTCAAGGCTTACTACGAGCTGCTGAAGGGCCAGACGGGCACCATCTCCCAGTTCAATCATCCTGGAGCCACCTTCGGCACCTTCCAGGATTTCGGATATTACGATGTGGCCATCGACAACAAGATCAACCTCATCGAAGTGGGCAACGGCGAAGGTCCGGTCCGCGGATCCGGTTACTTCCCCAGCTATCAGTACTATACCCAGGCATTGGACAAGGGCTGGCATCTGGCGCCCACCAACGGCCAGGACAACCATAAGGGAAAATGGGGAGATGCCAACACCTCCCGTACCGTTATCATTGCGGACTCCCTGACCAAGGAAGCTCTCTTTGAAGCCGTGGACAACCTCCAGGTTTACGCCACGGAAGACAACAACTTTGAGCTCTACTACACCGCCAACAACATGCCCATGGGCACCATCTTCACCACGGATCCCGACAAACTGGATATCCTGGTGGAACTCAATGACCCGGATGCTGCCGATGTCATCGGTAAGGTCAGCGTCATCGTCGATGGCGGGATCGTGGCCCATACGGAAACCATCAACACCAATTCCGGAAAAATGGCCGTGACCCTCAGCAACGACTATTCCTACTACTACATCAAGGTGGAGCAGGGCGACGGCGACATCATCGTCAGCGCACCGGTCTGGACCGGAGAAGTGACCCAGGTGGGGATCAACGAACTCACCAAGGACACCTCCATGGACACCAAGGGCGAGACCACCAAGCTTTCCGCCTCCCTCTACAACTTTGAAGCCAGCGACCTTCAGCTGACCAAGGTCAGTGTTTATGTCAACGACGTGCTGCTGGAAAGCCTCACCACCGGTCTTCCTTCCGTGAAAGCCGGCACAGAAATGGACTATGTCTACAGCTATGTGCCCTCCAAGATCGGCAAGCAGACCATTCGCATGGATGTGGAAGCCACCATGGGAGGAACTCCCTTTGCCTTCACCAAGTCCATCGATCTCAACGTCTATGACAACAACAGCGTGGTGGACATCGCCATCGATGCCGCCCATGACAACTTCTATGTCTCCGGCGATTACGCCAACAATGACTCCTATATCACCACCGTGGCTGGTCAGAAGGGTGCCCGTGTAAGGCGTATCACCACAGCCATCACTGCAGAGAGTCTGGAAGGCGTGGAACTGCTGATCCTCACCGTTCCTTACCTGGGCTTCGGAAAGATGCCCAAGACTTATACTGCCGAGGAAATTGCCGTCATTAAGGCCTATGCCGAAAAAGGCGGAAACCTCATCCTCACCTCCAAGTCTGACCGCGGAAATCCCGGCGGCTTAGGCAATGCCGATGTCATTTCCAACGAGATCCTCACGGCCATCGGAGCCAAAGCCCGTATCGGCGGCGGCATCGTCGTGGACAATGTGATGAAGTCCAATGAAGCTTATCGCCTGTCCTTCAAGGATGCGGAAAACTTCAATGACAACACCACCTTTGGCGCAGGCATTCTCGACAAGACCAACAAAACCTTTAGTGCATACAATGCCGCACCGGTTATCCCCAACGGGGCCACCACCATCGTCCGCGGCTATGCCACCACCTGGGCAGCCAGCTACACCGCGAATTTCACCGGTTCAGCTTATGTGCCAAACTATGACACCGACAAGGTCGTTGTCCCCATGAACGAAGTCAGCGTCGTCACGGAAGAGACTCTTCCGGGCGGAGGTTTCCTCGTCACCGCCGGTGTCACGTTCTTCTCCAACTTCGAAGTCACGGTGGAAATGCTCATTGAGGAATCGGTGCGCAACGCCAACTTCATGATCGTCAACAACATCATCGATGAGATCAAGGGTGACCCCGTGATCACGCCCATCAGCGACGTCCAGAAGGCCGAAGAGGGACTGCCCTTCACCATCGAAGGCATCCTTACGTCCAATGCCAGCGGTTTCGACCGCAGCACTGCCTTCTTTGACAGTGCCTATGTTCAGGATGCCACCGGCGGCATCAATATTTTCCCCATCGCCGGAAATTACCAGGCCGGACAAAAGGTCCGCATCACCGGTACTACCTCGTCCTATCAGGGCGAGCATCAGCTCAACATTGACACCATCGAACTTCTGGATGCCACGATCAATCCCATCCTCCCGCTGCCCGTCCTCACCAAGGATGTTCCGGCCAACCTGGGCCGTCTGGTGTCCGTGGAAGGTCTGGTGCTGGAGATCCAGCGCAACCTGGGAGTTGTGGAATCCATCCTGATTCAGGACGCCAGCGGTGTTCCTGCCCGCATCTTCATCGACGGTTATATCGGTACCGATGTGGTCATGCCGGAAATCAAGGTAGGCGATACCGTGAAAGCCATCGGTCTCTCCTCCATCGATCCTCTGGGAAGCCGCATCCGCGTCCGTGACCGCGCAGAAGTCACCCTGGTGAAAGCCGGAGCGGACAAGACCGCTTTGGCCAGCCTCCTGGATCAGGCGAAAGCCACGTCCACCGCAGGCATGACCGTCGCCTCTGCCAAGGCTCTCGCTGATGCCATGGCTGCCGCAGAAAAAGTTCTCCTGGATGAAAAGGCTGAACAGGCTGCTGTAGATGCCGCCAAGACTGCCCTGGAAACCGCCCTTGCCGGACTTGTGGCCGATCCTTCCGTCTATGTCCTTGTGGATGAGGCCACGGGGGTAAAGGTCTATGTTCCTGCCGGTGCTTTCACCACAAAGCCTGTGCTGAAGGTGACGAAGGTGGAGTACAAGATCAAGGACTTCACCACATCCGCCTTCGACATCAGCTTCCTGGTCAATGGTGTGCGCGTACAGCCCAAGGTCAAGGTCACCGTATCGCTGCCCCTGGGAAGTCTCGATGCCGCCAATCTCTACCTGTTCCATGTCCTGGCAGACCAGAAGCTCGCTGCCTACAAGTTCACCGTCAAGGGAACCCAGGTGGAGTTTGAAAGCAAATCCTTCTCGGTCTATGTCCTGGCCAGTGGCACAGGAACCCTGCCGAAGACCGGTCAGACCAGCACCACCGTCTTCTACCTCTTTGGTCTCCTGACCATGGCCGGAGGATGGGTGCTCCTCACCAAGAAGAAGTCCATGCTGAACTAACCCTAATGCATAAAATCTTTAGGAGGAAGGGAAACCTTCCTCCTTTTCCCATGGAACCCAAAAGTAAGACACTGCCTTGAAAGTCAGAAATAGCATTCTTTATGTAAGATATAGTCGACAAAATGACGGGTAAGATGTACTCTTTCGGTAAGGAGGGGAGAGAAGATGAAGAACCTCAAACTAAAGCTGGCCCGGGTGGCGAAAAATCTTTCCCAGGAGGATCTGGCGAATCTGGTGGGGGTGACCCGGCAGACCATCAGCCTCGTGGAATCGGGAAACTACAATCCAACGCTGAAGCTGTGCACGGAAATCTGCCTTGTTTTGGGAAAAACCCTGGACGACCTATTTTGGGAGGGAGAAAAATGAATCCTGAACGTTTACGAAAAAATGCTTACCGAGACGGCTGGGGAGTGATGATCCTCTCAGCGGTGATCCTTTTGACGGGAATACTCCTGAGCAGCCAGGGGCAAGGGGCCCTGGGAAAAGCCCTGACCGGACTATCCTTCGTTCCGGCTACGGTGGGGGGGATGCTGCTCTATAAAGCCCATAGACTAAAGAAGAATCCGGAAGGGATCCGGTCCATCATCATCGAGGAAAGCGACGAACGTCTTCTTCGGCTAAAAGGGGAAGCGGATTCCCGGGCTTTTGCCCTGACCCGCAGATTTATCTTTCTTGTCTACATGGGCTACACCTTAGCGGTTCCTGCAGATATCTTTGAAGCTCCGGGCTGGTGGCTTATTCTGCTCATTATGGTGATGGCCTTTTTCTCCCAAGGGATCCTATGGAAACTTACCCTGGATAAGGAAAAAGGATCTGCTCCTCCAGAGGAAGAATGATGGGTTGTGATTTTCATAAAAATGAAACAGATTGGACATGTGAAATCCCCATTTTCTTGATACAAGGGAAATAATCTGATTTAAGGAGGAGAATCCATGAGTGTTCAAATTTTTGTCAATTTCGACGGAAACTGCCGGGAAGCGGTGGAATTCTATGCCTCAGTCTTTGATCATGAGCCGCCAAAGTACATGACCTTCTCGGATAATCCGGATCAGTCCCAACCGTTGCCAGAAGAGGCGAAAGACCGGATCATGTACACGGATCTTCGCATCGAAGGCGATCTCGTCATGTTCTCCGACACCTGGCCCGGCATGGAGTTCATTGTGGGAAACAACATGAGTCTCACGGTGGTGACGCCCGACATGGACAAGACCCGGAGCTATTTCGAAAAGATGAGCACCCGGGGCAAGATTGATATGGATCTTCAGGAAACCTTTTGGAGTCCCCTCTACGGCTCCATCAAGGATGACTTTGGAGTGTATTGGCAATTCAGCACGCAGCCTCCAAAGACCGAATAGTCTAGGCCCAGACCCCCTGAAATGGGGGTTTTTCTTCGTTTATCTCTATTTTTTCATCCTCCTTTAAGGGGAATCAAGGTATAATGTAGGGAAATGAACGGTCCAATAAGGAAAACCAAGGCCCTGGGCATGGTTTTGAACGGACCCCAAGGAGTGAGGACCATGAGTACGAAAGATACCCTACGCCGCGTCACCTATATTGCCCTGGGCACTGTCCTGTTTGCCTGGATTCTTCAGAATCTGAGCTTTGTGGAGGGAACTATCCTCCGAATCCTGACCCCGCTGAACCCCCTTTTCCTGGGTTCTGCCGTGGCCTTCATCCTGAATATCCCCATGAGCGCCCTGGAGCAGCGGCTGAAAATGAAGAACAAGAAGCTGAAACGCGGACTGGCGCTTCTCATCACGCTGCTGGGCATGATTCTTCTTCTGGTTCTGATTCTTTTCATCGTCCTTCCGGAAATTGGACGGACCTTTGAAAATCTGGCCTCCATGCTGCCGGGCTTTGTGGAGAAGATCACCCTTTGGGCGGAGAATCTGTCGGTGAATCTACCCTCCATCCAGAAGTATCTGCAGGAGATGGATATCACCCTGGAGTCCATCAGTCAGGATCTTCTAAACCTCCTGAAGGTGGGGGGAACCAATATCGCCAACTATACGCTGACCCTCATCAGCCGGCTGGTCAGCGGCACGGTGACGGTCTTCATCAGCTTTGTGTTTACGGCGTACATTCTTCTGGATAAGGAGAATCTGTCCCGCCAGGGACGCCGGCTCATTTATGCCTTCCTGCCGGAGAAACGGGCGGACTGGGTCATGGAGACTTTAGCCTTCACCTCCGACGTCTTTTCCAAGTTCGTCACAGGACAACTGACGGAAGCCGTGATTCTTGGGCTGATGTTCTTTGTCTCCATGGCCATACTGGGCTTCCCCTATGCCATGGTCATTTCCGTCCTTGTCAGCATCACCGCTCTGATTCCCCTCATTGGGGCCTTTGTGGCCACGGCCGTGGGTGCTTTCCTCATCCTCATCACCAACCCCCTCCAAGCCCTGTGGTTTGTGATCCTGGCCCAGGTCCTCCAGCAAGTGGAGGGAAACCTGGTGTATCCCCGGGTGGTGGGAAACTCCGTGGGGCTTCCTGGCATCTGGGTGCTGGCGGCCATTCTTCTGGCCACGGGTCTTTTCGGCATCGTGGGGATCCTCCTGTCTGTCCCCGTTTGCTCCGTACTCTATACGCTCCTCAAACGCCATGTGGCTAGCCGTCTGGCGGTGAAGGAGAAGGAGAAGTCCGAAGCACAGGTGTAGTGCGGGAACATTCCCGAAAACCCAAGCGATTCTTTTATTCTGCCGATGGAGTTGCGGCAGTTTTGCGTAAATCTTTCTGGAATTTTCCCGTATACTGAGAGCAAAGGGAGGTGCGCCATGGGAGAGAGAATCTATATTGCCGAAGATGAAGCCAGTATACGGGAAACCGTGCGGGCGTTTTTGGAGAGCGAAGGGTATCAGGTGAGAGACTTCGAAAATGGAGATCTCCTCTTTGAGGCGTTCCTTCAGGAAGCCCCGGACCTCATCATCCTGGATGTACTCATGCCGGGATCTTCGGGTTTTGACATTACACGAAAAGTTCGAAGCATAAGCAGTGTACCCATCATCATCCTCACCGCCCGGGACAGTGATCTGGATTATGCCACGGGGATCAACCTGGGCAGTGATGACTACTTCACGAAGCCCTTCAGCGCCATGTCCCTGGTTATGCGGGTAAAGGCCATACTTCGAAGGGTGCGTCTGGATCAGGAAAATCTTCATAAAAAAGAAGGGGAGCTGCTGCAGTTCGGGGATCTTGTCCTGAACAAGAAAACCATGAAGGTCACCAAGGGAACCCAGGAGCTTGAACTCACCCCCACGGAATACAGTCTTCTTCTGTATCTCACGGAAAATGCCGATCGGGCCGTTTCCCGGGATGAACTCCTGGATGAGATCTGGGGTTATGGGAAGGACATCGAAACCAGGGCCTGCGACGATACGGTGCGAAGACTGCGAAAGAAACTCGTCGCCACAGCCGTCCGCATCGAGAATATCTGGGGTTTTGGCTTTCGGGTGAAGGAGGAAAGCCATGGCGAAGAAGCGTAGCCTAAAACATCGTCTGCTGTTCCAGGTCACAGCCCTGGTACTGGGCGTTCTCCTGGTGATTCTTCTGCTGTTCAAGATCCTCATCACCAGCTACATGGAGCGCAGCGCCGAAGAGGTGCTGACGGCTTCCCGGCAGTTCACCATCCGCGATGACACGGTGCCCCAGGACCCCGGAGCCCTAAAAGACAAGCCTCGGAAGATTCCTTCCGGCGAAGCGCAGCATCTGGTTCTTACGACAAATTACCAGGTGGTGAGTAAATTCCTGCCCCCCGTGGAAGTGGAAGGAGAGGAAAGCTACCTTACCTTTGCCGAAGCGGCCAAAACCCAGAAAATCAGCCTCACGGGGGAAGACATCGGAAAGCTCACCACGGGGGAAAGACTCTACTACTATACGGCGGTGCCCTTTGAGGGAGACTACATGGTCTTCTACATCAATATGACGAACCTCTACGGGTTTGAGCAGAATCTGTCCAATACGCTCATGCTGATCATGGCCATCGCCCTGGCGGTGACCTTGGTGGTCATTTCCCTCATCAGTCAGCGCATTGCCGAACCGGTGAAAAAACTCAGCGAGTTCGCCCAGAGCATCGGGGAAGGGCACTACGAACCCCTGGAGATGGAAGCGAAAGATCAGGAAGTGGCGGAACTGAAGTCTGCCATGAATGAGACGGCGAAAAAGCTCCAGGAGTATGATCGGGAGCAGCGGACCTTCTTTCAGAATGTCTCCCATGAGCTGCGAACGCCCCTGCAGATCCTGAAGACCAGCGCGGAAGGATTAGAGTATGGGCTCCTGGATCAGGAGAAGGCCTTGGGCACCATGAAGAAGGAAGCGGACCATCTCCATCTCCTGGTGGAGGATATTCTTTTCCTCTCCCGCCTGGAATCCCGTAGCCCCGACATGGTGAGAACCACCAATGATTTGCGGGAAACCCTTTCCTACACCGTGGAGCGATGCTCACCGCTTCTCCACAGCCGGGGCATCGGCATCACCTATGACTTTGATCCGGATCCCGTGCTATTTGCCTACGATGAAAAATCCATGGAACGGGCCTTTCAGAATCTCGTCGCCAACGCCCTGCGCTATGCCCGGACCCAGGTGCAGGTTTCCTGCAAAATCCTGGAGAACCGGATCATGATCCAAGTGGCGGATGATGGAGAAGGCATCAAAAAAGAGGATCTTCCCCGGATCTTTGACCGGTTCTACAAGGGAGAAAAGGGCGGTCATGGCATTGGCCTTTCCATTGTCAAATCCGTGGTTTCCGCTTACGGAGGCCGCGTAGAGGTAAAATCGGGTCCTTTGGGAACGGTTTTCACCCTGTTCTTTCCCTTGGACCCCACCCCCTGATTTCACGCCATAAGCCTGCAAAGCATGACGCTTTGCAGGCTTTTTTGCGTGACTTTTGCACCAAAGCTGACGCCGTTTTTCGGGGAATCGCCTGAAGGGCATGGCGTACACTGAAGATGGACAATGAAAAGCAGGAGGAAAGAATGATGGAGAACACCTCATACCGCAATGAATTGAAATATCCCATATCCCGGACCACTCGGGAAGTGCTTTCCCGAAGACTGGGCCAGATTCTCGTCCGGGATCCCCATGTTCAGGGACAGAGCTACCGGATCAAGAGACTCTATTTTGATACCTTGGATGACGAGGCTCTGGCGGACAATCTCCTGGGAACAAACTGCCGGGAAAAATACCGAATTCGGATGTATAACGATGATGATCGTTTCATCCGACTGGAGAAAAAGGTGAAGCGCATGAACAAGGGGTTTAAACGATCAGCGCCCCTTTGCCGGGAAGAGGTGGTAAAGATCCTCGCCAGGGACTACGGGTTTCTCCGGGACAAGGAAGATCCTCTCCTTCAGCGGTTCTATGCGGATCTGACCCTGAAGCTCCTTCGGCCGAAAATCATCATTGTCTATGACCGGGAACCCTTTCTCTATGCCCCGGGCAATGTGCGGGTGACCCTGGATTTTGGGATCCGAAGCAGCCGGGAAGTGTGGAGGTTCTTCGAAGAGGACCTGGGCTATCTTTCGGGAGAGTCTCCGGGGAGTCTTTTGGAGGTAAAGTACGATGACTTTCTTCCCGATCTTATCCGGGATCTGGTCCAGGGGGGAGAGGCCATGCAGACGGCCCATTCCAAGTATGCCCGGGGGCGCCTGGCCCTGGGGTGATCAAAAAATGAATCCTAAGGAGCGATAGAAATGATAACCTTTGACGATATTCTGAAATCCAGCTATGTGGAGAAATTCTCATCCTTTTCCTTCCTCGATGCCTTCATTGCCCTCCTGGCCGCCTTCCTTCTGGGCCTATTCATCCATGCCATCTACAAGCGGACCTTTTCCGGGGTCATGTACTCCAAGGCCTTTAACACCTCTTTAGTGCTCCTCACCATGCTCACTACCTTCATCATCCTGGCAGTGACCTCCAATGTGGTGCTGTCCTTAGGGATGGTGGGGGCTCTCTCCATCGTCCGCTTCCGCACGGCCATCAAGGATCCATTGGATCTGGTGTTTCTTTTCTGGGCCATCGGCTGCGGTATTGTATTGGGAGCGGGAATGCTTCCCCTGGCTCTTGTGGGATCCCTCCTCATCGGGCTGGTGCTCCTGGGCTTTGTCCGCCAAAGGGACGGAGATCTTCCCTATGTTCTCATCCTCAGCCTGGATGGAGAAACGGCGGAGGTGCAGTCCCTGAGCTATCTCAAGAAGCACTTTGCCAAGCTGCAGGTCAAGTCCAAAACCGTCACCAGCGGTCATCTGGAGCTCATCTACGAGCTTCGTCTAAAAGACAATGATACCTCCTTCATCAATGAACTCCAGGGGATCAGCGGCGTAGTCAACGCCACCCTGGTCAGCTATAACGGCGAATACGCCGCCTAAGAAACCAAGAAAGGATCGATGAAACATGTTAAAAAATCGAAAGCAGATAAAAAAATTAGTGGCCGTGGGCCTGTTGGCTGCGCTCCTGGGGGGCTGCACCCCAGCGACTTCCCCCCAGGGCACGGGAGAAACCCCGGTGGAAACTCCAGGGGAAAGCCTCGTGGAAAGCCCGGGAGAAGCTGCTTTGGAGGCTTCGGCTTACCTGGTGGAATATACGGGAAAAGATCTGGAGGATCAGTATGACCCGGAAGAGGGAGTTCTCGTGACCTTCTCGGCGGATCAGGTCACCGCCCAAGGGGAAGGCATCACAGTGGAGGGCGCCACGGTGAATATCACCCAGGGCGGACTCTATGTCCTCACGGGCAGCTCTGCCACAGGTCATGTGGTGGTGGCCGCAGGAGAGGAGGACGATGTGGTGCTTCTTCTGCAAAACCTTACGCTGGAGAACACGGAAGGGGTGCCGGTGAATATTCAGAGCGCCGATAAAGTGATTCTCCATGTGCTGGACGGGACCTCAAACACCCTTAGCGATGGGGGAAGTACCGAAACGGCAGCGGAGGATAGCGACGCTCCCAATGCCGCCGTCTATTCCAAGGCAGACCTCACCATTAACGGCACAGGAAAACTCGTGGTGGAAGGCAGCAGTAGCCATGGGGTGTTCAGCAAGGATGATCTGAAGATCATCGGCACCGATCTTCAGGTCACCGCGGTCCATGACGGGATCAAGGGCAAGGATCTCGTAGGAATCAAGGAAGCAAAGCTCACGGTGAACGCTGGGGATGATGCCCTGGTCTCTTCCAATGAGGAAGACAGCACCAAGGGGTTTGTGGTGGTGGAGTCCGGCGTGCTGAATCTCACCGCCGGCGCGGACGGGATTCAGGCGGAAACGGGGTTGATCATCAAAAATGGGGAAATGACCATCACCTCGGGGGGAGGCAGCGCCAATGCCAGCACCCAGGCCGGATGGGGAGCCTGGGGAACCCCAGAGGCAACGGGGGAAACCTCCGACAGTGCTAAGGGACTGAAAGCCAAGGTACTTCTCCAGGTGGATGGAGGTACGCTGCATATCGACTCCTCCGATGATTCCCTCCACTCCAACGGGGATCTGGTGATCAACGGGGGTACGGTGACCATCGCCTCCGGCGATGACGGCATCCATGCGGACAAGAACCTCACGGTGAACGGCGGCGACATCACCATTGAAAAATCCTATGAAGGACTGGAGGGGGGAGTCGTGACGGTGAATGGCGGAAACCTCCACGTGGGGGCCTCCGATGACGGGGTCAACACTTCCGGCGGAAACGATGGGTCATCCCTGGGCGGTCGGCCCGGACAGAATATGTTCGCCTCCGACGGCAGCTCCTTTACCATGACGGACGGCTACCTCTATGTGGAAGCCGATGGGGATGGGGTGGACTCCAATGGTTCCATCGCCATGAGCGGCGGGACGCTCCTCGTCAGCGGTCCCACCAGCAACGGCAATGGCGCTCTGGATTACAATGGAGACTTCACCCTCACCGGCGGCACGCTGCTGGCCCTGGGAAGCTCCGGCATGGCCCAGTCTGCAGGAAGCAGCTCCACCCAAAACACGGTGATGGTGAATACGGAGGCTCTGAGCCCTGGCACGGTGGTAACCCTGATGAACTCCTCCGGGGAGGAGCTGGTGACCTTCACCTCGCCCAAGACGTTTTCTTCCCTGGTGTACTCCTCCAGTCTTTTAAAGCAGGGGGAAACCTATACCTTAAGTACGGGCGGGACTCCAGCGGGAACCCTTCAAGATCTTCTCTACCCCCAGGGAACCACTTCTCCTGGGACAGAGCTTCTCACCTTCACCCAGGATGAGGTTCTGGTCACCCAAGGGGAGGGCGGGATGACCGGCCCAGGAGGCGCCATGCCTGGCCCGGGCGGAGGCATGCCCAATCCGGGAAAACGAAACTAATGGACGCTCCATGACCCTTAAGCATCGGAAAGTGATTTAGGCAAAGCCCCTGATCGCTTCCCGGTGTTTTTTTCGTCCGAGAAATGCTAGGGGTAGAGCATGAGGAGATTTCACCGAGCCCTTTTTGGCCTGTGGACGAAAGGGGTCTGCCTTGTGGGGGGAGAAAAGCGTGGTATAATAAAATGAATGCGTTGAGAAAACGGAGGAAACAGCCGTGTATTTTGCAATGATGGGAGAAGTTATTTTACGAAAAGGGGATAGTCTCCAGGGAGAAAAAAGTCGCCAATTGAGCCACACCCTGGAGAAGATCAATACTCGCTACGCGGAAGAGCTGGCGGTAAACTTTAGCCCTTGGGGGGAAACCCGCTTTCAGGGGGTGTTTTTCCGCGCGGAAAAACTGCTGGAAGCTTTAGATCAGCTGCGGATATTCCTGGAACCCTGGACTTTCCGGTTTGGCATCGGCATTGGCGCCATGGACCTTCGATCCCATGCCGGGACCGAGATGAGGGCTGACGGACCAGCCCTCTGGAACGCCGAGGAAGCCCTCCGCGTATTGGAAAGCCGCAACGATTATGGGGTGTCCAAGGTCCTGATCAAAGCCGATGAGCATGAGGAGATTCTGCGAGCCCTCAATGAAAATGCTCGGCTTTGTGATTTCATCGAGAGCCGATGGCGGGGAACCCAGAAAACCACGGTGGATCAGGCCATCCTCCACCACGGTCATGATCTTTCGGTGAAGCAGACGGAGCTGGCGGAGCTTCTGGGCATCAGCAGCCAGGCCCTCAATCAGCGGATCAAGAGCAGCGGTTTCTACACCTATCTACGGGCGAAGAAAGAAATGGCCCGCCTCCTGGACGAAGTCTGGGGGGAAGGAGAAAGCCGATGAAGCGCCCAGTGATACTCGGATTCCTTCTCACGGGCCTCTTACTTCTGGGCTGCACCCCCTCGCCGGCGGTGCTGTTTCCAGCCCCAAAGCCTGAAGGCAGCCTTTCCATCCAGGTCGTATCGGATCTCCACTATTTGGCGGAAAGTCTCCGGGATGACGGCGGAAGCTTTCTTCGCTATGCCACGGGCGGGGATGGGAAGAATCTCCTGGAGATCTCTCTTCTTCTGGAAACCCTAACCCAGCGGGTGGAACGGGAAGTACCCCAGGTCCTCGTCATCAGCGGGGATCTCACCAACAACGGCGAAAAAGCCAGCCATGAGGAGCTCACCCAGTACCTCCAGCGCATGGAAAAGGCCGGGACCCAGGTGCTGGTCATTCCGGGAAATCATGATCTTTTGAATCCCCATGCCCGGGGATTTCAGGGAGAGAAGCAGTATCTTCCGGAGACCGTGACCCCGGAAGAGTTTGCGAAGATCTATGGGGCCTTTGGCTATGACGAGGCCGCTTCCCGGGATGAGGCTTCCTTAAGCTATGTGACGAAGGTTTCCGAGGGCCTGTGGTTCCTGATGCTGGACGACAACCGCTATGACCGGAACCTTTCTCTGGGTTATCCCGAGACCGGGGGCGTCCTGTCTTTAGCCACCATCAAATGGATGACGAAGGTCCTGGAGGAAGCCCAGGCAAAAGGGGTTCAGGTGATCACCGTATCCCACCACAATGGCCTCAGCCACAGTCCCGTGGCTAAGGAAGGGTACGTGCTGGACAATGACGAGGAGTTCCTCAACCGCATCCGGCAGTATGGTGTGCGACTGAATCTCACGGGGCATGTCCATGTCCAGGATATTCAGAAGAACCTGGAGAAGGGAACGTTCTACGAAATTGCCACGGGAGCTTTTTCTGTGTATCCTCACCTTTCCGGATACCTGGAGGTAAAAGAAAATGGGGAAATGGCCTACGAGGCAAAACCGTTGGATCTCACTGGGGTGAAGATCCGGAAAGGGTGGCGAAGGGTCTCCCTGGCCGAATCCTCCAAGGAACATTTTCAGCGGGCCTCGGTGTCGAGGATCCTGGCTAGGCTTACGGAGAGCGGATCCTTCTCCAAAGGGGAACTGCAGTCCATGGAGGAAGTGCTCGGGGCGCTGAATCTGGCATATTTTTCCGGAGGGACCCATCCCATCCCTGCGGATCTCCTTTCATCGGCTGGATATCAGCTGATTCTGGAGAAGGGCGACGAGAAGACGAAAGGGTATGCCCAGCGGATCCTGTCCACGGATGGGGAGGATGATGTCCGTCTGACACTGCCCCCTTTAAGCAAACCATGAAACTAAGATAAAGTACTGAACCAAAGAGGAACTTGAACAGGAGGAGAAGATGAAGAACTACAAAGAAGAAGCACTGAGCATGCACAGAAAATATCAGGGGAAACTGGCGGTGGTGTCCAAGGTGCCCCTGGAAACCAGCGAAGATCTCACCCTAGCGTACACGCCGGGAGTGGCGGAGCCCTGTCTGAAGATCAAGGAAAATCCTGACGATATCTATGAGTACACCTCCAAGGGAAATATGGTGGCCGTGGTCACCAATGGCACGGCGGTTCTGGGGCTGGGGGATATTGGCGCTGCGGCCGGACTCCCCGTCATGGAGGGCAAAGCCCTTCTTTTCAAGCGCTTTGCCGGAGTGGATGCCTTCCCCATTTGCCTGGAGACCAAGGATCCGGACAAAATTGTGGAGACAGTAAAGCTCATGGAAGGCAGCTTTGGCGGCATCAATTTGGAGGACATCCGTTCGCCGGAATGTGTGGAGATCGAGGAAAAGCTGAAGAAAATCTGCTCCATCCCCGTCTTCCATGATGATCAGCACGGCACGGCCATTGTGGTCACAGCGGGCATTCTCAATGCCCTGACCCTGGTGGGGAAAAAGGCGGCGGACATCACGGCGGTGGTTTCCGGTACCGGTGCGGCAGGAAGCTCCATCATCAAGATGATTACGAATCTGGGCATTGGCAGAATCTATGCCTTCAATGTCCACGGCATCCTGAGCCGGGAAAACAGCAGCGAATATAACCGGGTGGAGAAACAGGTGGCATTGCTGACCAACCCCATGAATGAAACGCTAACGCTTCGGGAAGCCATGGCCAAAGCGGACCTCTTCATCGGGGTCAGTGCGGCGGGGGTTCTGGATGAAGCCATGGTGGCGTCCATGAAGAAGGATGCCATTGTCTTTGCCATGGCCAATCCTGTGCCGGAGATCGACTATCCCGTGGCCAAAGCTGGCGGAGCCCGGGTGGTGGGAACCGGTCGCTCGGATTACCCGAACCAGGTGAACAATGTCCTGGCCTTTCCGGGGATCTTCCGCGGCGCTCTGGATGTCCGGGCCAGCGATATCAATGAGGAGATGAAGCTGGCTGCAGCCAGAGCCATCGCCGGACTCATCCCCCGGGAGGAGCTCACGGAGGAGAATATCCTACCCAAGGCCCTGGATAAGCGCATCGCCCCGGAAGTGGCCTATGCCGTGGCCCAGGCAGCCATCGAAACGGGGGTGGCCCGCAAAGCCATCACCCCGGAGGAAGTTCGGGAACACGCCCGACGGGTACTGGAGTAATAAAAATCCGCTGACAATCTGCCAACGGGAAGGGGACTGAAAAGATTTTCAATTTCAACAGATCCCAGGATTTCCCGTGAAACTCATAATTTCTCCACAATGGCATTGACAGAAAGGAGAACATGGGGTAGGATAGGTTCAACAATTTAATAGTGACCTCATCTTTCACAGGTGAGGTAGAGGCGCGGTGGCTAACAGTCTTTGGAGGAGCTTGAGGAAGTAGAGATCCCAGAGAGAAGGAGACATCGCCGAAATGTGAACCGGCCTCACCGGTGCATGTTGGGTCTGCAGCAAACAGCTGCAGGACTGTCCTTTTGACCAGCCCAGGTCAACAGGTTGCGCTATCTTATCAAGGGAAAGAAGGGGGATTATGGGAGTATTTTAGCGCTGCCTGAGTTCAACTCAGGCAGTTTTTATTTAGAAAAAGTTAACCCAAGTAGCGTTGAATTGTGGGGCAATATCGCGTATACGTAGAATATGCACCACTCAAAGAAGGAGTGTATGAAATGAGAAAGAAGATTGCATTATTACTGGTTGCTGTGCTGGGAGCCATGACGGTTCTGGGCGGTTGCGGCACTAAAATTGGCGAAAACAGCGAAAATGTGTTCAAGGTCGGTATGGAAGCGGGTTATGCTCCCTTTAACTGGACCCAGAGCGATGATTCCAACGGAGCCGTCCTCATCGAGGGTACCCAGGAATATGCCGGTGGCTATGACGTGGAGATCGCCAAGAAGATTGCCGAATCCATGGGCAAGGAACTGGTCATTGTCAAGACCATCTGGGACGGTCTGCAGCCTGCACTGGAATCCGGCACCATCGATGCTATCATCGCAGGCATGTCCCCCACCGCAGAACGGAAGGAGTCCATTGACTTCTCCGACAACTACTACAAGTCCGATCTGGTCCTGGTGGTGAAGAAGGGTGGAGCCTATGAAAATGCCAAGACGCTGGCGGATTTTTCCGGAGCCAAGGTCACAGCACAGCTGAACACCTTCCACTACGGCGTCATCGATCAGATTCCCGGAGTGAACAAGCTCACCGCCATGGATGACTTTGCCGCCATGCGTGTGGCCCTGCAATCCGGTGTCATCGATGCCTATGTCTCCGAGCGTCCGGAAGCCATCAGTGCTTCTGCCGCCAACGACAACTTCACCTTCGCGGAACTCACCGATGGTTTTGAAACTTCCGATGATGACACCGCCATTGCGGTAGGCATCAAGAAGGGCAACAAGGACCTGCTGGAAGCGGTGAACAAGGCCCTTTCCGGAATCACGGAAGAGGAGCGTCAGAACATTATGAACCAGGCGATCAAGAATCAGCCGGCAGCCAACTAACACATCCACAGAACCGGAAATCCTCCATTTTTGGAGGATCCGGTTTTTTGACGGAAAGAGGAGGATCCTATGAATTTTCAACTTATCCTAAAAATCGCGGCGGACAACTGGCCGATGTTTCTTCGGGGGATGCTGGTGACCCTCCAGGTCTCCATCCTCAGCACCATTTTGGGTACCCTGGTGGGACTTCTCATCGGGATTATCCGAACCATTCCCCTGCCCGAGAAAAAAGGACTGAAACGGCTGCTCCTCCGGGGGATCAGCGGGATCCTTTCCGTCTACATCGAAGTATTCCGGGGAACCCCGATGATTGTCCAGGCCATGATCATCTACTACGGGGTGGCGAACAACTATGGCATCGCCATGGACAAGACCTTTGCCGCCATTCTCATTGTGACCATCAACACCGGTGCCTATATGTCGGAGATTGTCCGAGGGGGAATTCTCTCCGTGGACAAGGGGCAGTATGAGGCCGCCCAGTCCATCGGCATGACCCATTTCCAGACCATGATCAACGTGGTTCTGCCCCAGGTGATGCGGAATATTCTTCCGGCCACCGGCAACGAGTTTGTCATTAACATCAAGGACACGTCGGTGCTCAATGTGATCTCTGTATCGGAGCTGTTCTTCGCCACGAAATCCGTGGCCGGCGTAAACTTTAAGTACATGGAAACCTACACCGTGGCTGCCCTGATCTACCTTGTTCTGACCTTCTCCGTCACCCGCATCCTGCGCTTCCTCGAGCGCAAGATGGAAGGCCCGGAGAACTACAATCTCACCGGGAACCAGATGCAGGTGCTGCCTGCAGATCGCCTGGCCAAGAAAAATGCCAAAGGAGGAACGCTGTAATGGAAAATGTCATTGAAGTCCGCCATTTGAAGAAATCCTTTGGTGACCGGGTGATCCTGAAGGATCTGAATTTCCAGGTGAATAAGGGGGAAGTGGTTTGTGTCATCGGAGCCTCGGGTTCCGGAAAGTCCACACTTCTTCGCTGCATCAACCTGCTGGAGACGCCCACAGACGGCGAAATCTGCTACAAAGGGGAGAACATCCTCGACGAGAAGCACAACATCGCCCAGTACCGGACGAAGCTCGGCATGGTGTTCCAGCAGTTTAACCTCTTTGAGAACCACAATGTTCTGTCCAACTGCGTGGTGGGCCAGATCAAAGTTCTGAAGCGCACCCGGGCCCAGGCCGAGGAAGTGGCACTGAAGTATCTGAAGATCGTGGGCATGGATCAGTATATCCATGCAAAACCCCGCCAGCTGTCCGGCGGACAGAAGCAGCGTGTGGCCATCGCCAGGGCTCTTTCCATGGAACCCGATGTCCTTCTCTTTGACGAACCCACCTCTGCCCTGGATCCAGAAATGGTGGGTGAGGTGCTGAAGGTCATGAAGGACTTGGCCGAAGCCGGCCTCACCATGATGGTGGTTACCCATGAAATGGCCTTTGCCCGGGAGGTATCTGACCGGGTGGTCTTCATGGATGACGGCTACATTGTGGAGGAAGGATCCCCGGAAGAGATTTTCAACGCGCCCAAGGAGGAACGCACCCAGGCTTTCCTCAAGCGTTATCTCCAGGTTTTGTAAAAAAAACATACGGAGCAGCTCTAAAAATAGAGCTGCTCCGTTTCCTTGTCCAAACAAATGCTTTATTCCCCCAGACCCAGCTGCTTTTTCAGCGCGGACTGCAAGGTGTGCGAAAAGTTGATCCTGTTCATCTCCGCAAGATCATTGAGCCATTTGGGAATGGTGAGGGTCTTTTTCACCGACCGGTTCGCTTCCTGATCCCGGACCAGGGGCATCCACGCATCCACGAGGACGAGGGCTTCCTGCTGTCCAATAGATAGATCACAAACTCTTGAAGGTGGAGGAATTTCTTCTTTATCCCGTTCCAGAAGATAAAGATAGCCTTCTAGTGCTTCCTTCGCATTATAGAGGGCTTCCTCTTCTGTGTCACCAAATGTGAAGCAACCTTCAAGATTGGGGTACGACACTAAGATTTGATTCTCTTCGTACTTTAATACAGCTGGATAAATGTACCTATCTTTCATGATAAATTCTCCTTTCTTGAGAAGGGAGCAGGTCTATAATAGACCTGCATGTTTTAAAATTGCTTTATACGTGCCTATGGCGAGATCTTTCCGTGGATGAGGAACCGTAACTGGCTGAAAGCCACTTTTACGATAATAATAATGGCTTCCTCTAACATGTGAAAGCGTCCAACCATTTTGCTCAAGCAACTTTATCACTTCCCTTGAGCTTTTCGTCATATCTCACCATCCTATAGGTTATTGGCGTAATGACCTTGACAATGATTATTGCTAAAGCTCATATTCATAGTACACGTATAATTTACACGTGTCAAGATGATTCTATGAAAAAGAATACAGTCTTACTTAGAGGATTAATGCTAACTGGTATTTAAATGTTTATTTCTTGTAATTATGCAAATGGGAGCTCAAGTGACCTAAACTTGACATAAATTGTCATTGAAAACGTTAGGATTTTTCGTTGACAAGGAAAGATCCTACGGCTAAAATCAGAGAAGTAAATCATGAGGGGGTGAGTCCATGGCCCAGTATCGGGTGAAGAAGTCTTTTAACAGCAACGCCGTGCTGGTGACCCGGGACGGAAAAGAATACATCCTCATGGGGAAAGGCCTGGGCTTTGGCAAGGTCAAGGGAGAAGTGATTCCGGAGTCGCAGTTCATTGAGAATGTCTTTATCCATGTGGATGACTCCAATAAATCTTCCTATGAGCATCTTCTCACCAGCGTGGATGAGCAGATTATCCAGGTGGTGGAGGAGATCATCGCTTTGGCGGAAGCAGAGCTCCAGGAAAAGCTCCATGTGGATCTTCATTTTGGCCTCATGGATCACGTGAACTTTGCGCTGAAGCGGATTCGGGAAGGCATTGCCATTGTGAATCCATTCCTTCTGGAAACCCGCATGCTGTATCCCAAGGAGTATGCTCTGGCGGAAAAAGCCGTGGCCCTCTTGTCCGACAGGCTGGGCGTTACCATTCCGGAGAGCGAAGTGGGCTTTATCACGTTCCATCTCCATGGCGGAAGGCTCTCCCATCGGGAGACCTCGTCTCTTCAGACGGTGAAAACCATCGCGAAAATTGTTCCCTACATCGAGGACAAGCTCAGCCTCAAGCTGGAGGAGAACAACTTTGACAGTATTCGCCTCATCGCCCACCTGCGGGGACTCATCGAGCGCTGCAGCCGAAAGGAAACGGTGGAGAACCTGCTCCTGGACCGTATGCGCACGGATTTTCCCTTTGAATATAAAATTTCCGAAAATATAGGCTTGATTTTAGAAAAAAACCTTGGTATAGTAGTTCCTGAAAACGAGATCGGCTACTTAGCCCTTCACTTATACAAACTGAACCATATTCGGTCATAAAGCGTGTAACTGATTCGATCAGGCATGAGTTTATACAGAAGGATTTCTTCCCTGAGGGGAAGGAACTCTGCTGTATGAATTCATGCCTTTTATTTTTCCCGTCGCTCTGTGCATCCATGAAGGAGGAAATTATTATGCGTTCATCCAAACCCGGATTTTTCGCCACCCTGCAAAAAGTCGGAAAATCCCTCATGCTTCCCGTCTCCGTCCTGCCTGCCGCCGGTCTCATGGTGGCCTTCTCCCGAATCCTGGAACAGTCTGTGGGGGCGGAGGCCCTTGCCCAGAATCCGGTCCTAGATGTCTTCGTCCGGGTGCTCTTCAGCGGCGGACTCATCGTCTTTGAAAATCTGCCTCTGATCTTCGCCATCGGCGTGGCCATCGGTTTCACCGGAGGAGAGGCTGTATCGGGCCTCGCCGCCACCGTAGGCTATGTGGTGCTCATCAAGGTCCTGGCCATCATGAGCGAGGTCCAGCTTCTTCAGGATCCCATCAACATGGGCGTCTTTAGCGGTATTCTCATCGGTATCGTTTCTGCCAAGATCTATACCCGATATTCCAAGACCCGACTCCACCCGGTTCTGGGCTTCTTCGAAGGCAAGCGTCTCGTGCCCATCCTCATGGTGCTGGTCTCCATCCTCCTGGGTGTGGTTCTGGGCTTCGTCTGGCCGCCCATTCAGAACGGCATCAATGCCCTGGGACAGATGGCCATCAATGCCAAAATCGGCAATGTCCGTCTCGGCGGTGCCATCTATGCCTTTGGTAACCGGGCGCTGATCCCCACAGGTCTTCATCATGTGTTCAAGACCCCCTTTACCACCCAGTTTGGTTCCTTCACCGCTCCGGACGGACAGGTCTATGTGGGCGAGATTGCCCGCTTCTTTGCCGGAGATCCCACCGCAGGGGCCATTACCGCAGCGGAGTATCCCCTGAAGATTTTTGGACTGCCTGCCGCAGCCCTGGCCATCTACCTGAAGGCGAAGCCGGGAAAGAAGAAGGCCATCGGAGGCGTCATGCTCACCGCAGCCCTCACTTCCATCATCACCGGAATTACGGAACCCATCGAGTTTGCCTTTATGTTTGTGGCCCCCATCCTCTATGTGGTCCATGTGGTCCTGGCCTTTGCCGGCGGACTCCTCATGAATCTGGCGGGGGTTCGTCTCACCGAAACCTTCACCTCCTCCCTCATCGACTATGCCGTGAGCATTTCCACGGGCAATGCGGGTAATCCTATCATGCTCTTGCCCATTGGCCTTATCATCGGCGCAGCGTACTTCCTGGCCTTCTACTATCTCATCGGGAAGCTTAACCTGGCCACACCGGGACGCGAAACCCAGGAAGAAGAGCAGGTCCAGATTCCCACCACCCAGAAGGCCAGAGAAGTGCTCATGGCCCTGGGCGGAAGCAAGAACATCCTGGCTCTTGACGCCTGCATCACCCGGCTTCGTCTGGAAGTGCAGGACAAGAAGCTGGTGAACAAAGAGCGGCTGAAGGCCCTGGGTTCCCCCGGAATCATGGAAGCAGGCGCCACGGGCGTGCAGGTTATCTTCGGAACGGAAGCTGAACGGCTGAAGGACGAGATTAAGGTGCTCATGACGTATCCCGACGCCATGGATGCCCCGGTCCTGGAAACCAAAGGGGAAGAAACCTCTGTGAAGGAAGCGAGAATCGCCGCCTCCACCGTCTTCTACACCCCCATCGCCGGAGAGCTGCTGACCTTAGAGCAAGTACCCGATCCGCTCTTTGCGGAAAAGATGATCGGTGAAGGTTTCGCCGTGGAGCCCACGGAGGGCCTGGTGGTTTCTCCCGTGGAAGGCACCATCGCCCACATCTTCGAGACCAACCATGCCTTTGCTCTCATCACCCCCACAAATCTGGAAGTGCTGGTCCACATCGGCATCGATACGGTGAAGATGGGTGGAAGAGGATTCCAGCGTCTGGCGGAAATCGGCGCCGAAGTCAAACCCGGTACCCCCATTATCCAGATGGATCTGGACATGGTGAAGAAGGAAGCGAAATCCGCCGCCACCGCCGTGGTAGTGACCAATATGGACGTGGTCCAGAAGATGGAGCTTCTGGCCAAAGGGACGCTGAAGATGAGTACTCCCGTGTTGAAAGTGAACTAAGAAAGCCATAAAAATGGAGGATCCTTTTGGGGATCCTCCATTTTTATACCTATGATTTTTTCAGTCCAGCAGAATGCAGACCTTGCCCTGGAGCCGATGCTCCTCATGGAGAGTGTGGATGAGCGGGATATCCTCCAGACGATATACGGCGCTGATCACCGGGCGAAGCTTTTTTTCCTCCAGGAGATTCTTGATGAGGGCCAGGCGCTCACCGCCCCGTTTGGCGTTTTCCGCAATGATTTCCAATCCCCGGGGATGATTCTCCGGAAGATCCGGGATCCCCGTGGTGCTGACAAACTTCCCCTCGTCCCGGAGCAGTCCCAGAAGGCGGGGGAGGGCGTCTTTGGTGAGGGGAGCCAGGTTGTAGATGAGATCCACCGGGCTTTCCACGGCGCTGACCAGATCCTCCTCATCATAGACTATGGTTTGGGATACGGGAAAATCCCCTAAACGGGGTTTTCCCCGCAAAGAGGTGGTGGCCAGGACCTCGGCCCCCTGGGCGAGAGCCAGTTGTACGGCATAAAGACCTACTCCCCCAGAAGCCCCATGGATCAGTACCCGCTGGCCGGACTGCAAGGAGCCCAGATCCAGGATTCCCTGATACGCGGTGAGTGCAGTTAAGGGGATGGTCCCCACATCTTCCAGGGGAAGGTTTCGGGGGGCTATACAGGCATCCTTGGCCTTTAAGGTTACATATTGGGCATAAGAGCCGTGACGTTTAATGTCCAGGGAGGCAAAGATGGCATCACCGACGCGAAACTGCGTGACACCGGAACCCACAGCCGCCACATATCCGGCTAAATCAAGCCCCAAAATCCGATAATCCTCCAGAGTGACCAGACGGCCGAATTTTCCAGCTCGAGCCAAGGCATCGGCAGGGTTAAAGCTGGTACTCACTGTCTGAACCAGAATTTCCTCCGGATCCGGTTGCGGAAGGGGCACTTTTTCCAGCGTAAAGACCTCCGGACCGCCAAAGCTTCGGATGACTTGGGCATACATGGTATCCTTCATGGGGATCGCTTCCTTTCACCACCAGTGGGTGTTATGTAGCCTCATTCTATCATCTGACGGCACCATCCTCACCCCTTGGAAGCAATGTTTACAGAACCTTCGCAGATTGTAAATATCTGCCCATTTTTCATTGCTATAATGAAAAGTACAGTGAGGTGAAGGCACATGGCAAAACGACTCTATTTTTTGGCAAAGTCCTCCTATCAGGGGCTGATTCTGGAAAAATCCATCGAATTTGAGTATTTCCGGGGTCAGAATCTTCAGCAGAAGCGAAAATCCATCGATTCCATGCATCATGCCATTTTGGCAGCGGAAAGCGGGGGACGGATCCTGGAAGTGTCCACGAAATCCTCCTCTTCTTTGGGACAGGCCCTATCGGCCTTCCATTTGACCTACACCGATGGGGGAGGAAATGCCCATCCGGTCTTCAATATTTTCCAGAGCTCCAAGGTTTTTGAAGAAGGGGGTCCCTACCGGGACATTCTGGCGCTGTCTCCCGTGGAAGCCAAGCGGGATGAGCGGATTCAAAGTTCCGGAAGGCTCCTGGGATTTAATTTTGAAGATCAGCCCTTTGGTCTGGTGCCCCGGAGCTACTTCTTTGACTGGATCTATCTCCAGGCCATGGTGCAGCATAGGGAGTTCCATGAAGAACTGTTGAAATATGATATTTTTACAGACATTGAGTATAACATGAACACCATGTTTGCCTGCCAGGCCCGCGCAGCGGCCTATTTTGTAGCCCTGAAGCGGCAGGGGATCCTGGAAGACGTCCTGACGGATCCGGAGAAGTTCCGATCCATGTATACCCTGACATTTTAATCATCTTTACCAAGCGTCCGAATAAACCCGGACGCTTTTTCCATGGGGTAGATCCTCTGCCTGTGGACAGGGTTTCCTGGACGCGATAAGATAAGCATGAAAGAGGTGATTCCCTTGGATGAGACAAGAATGGAGGAGTTTTCTGCCCCTCCCTTAAACTGGGCAGACAATATGAGTATTGCATTTTATGATGAGCAGAATCTTCTGGAGAAGAAGGTGACCCTGGAAGAACTGCCTGCCTTGAAGGCGAGGCTGGACAAAGAACCGGGAAGCCACCTGTGGCTGAACCTGGACGATGATTTTGAAGATCAGGCGGTGGAAGTCATCTGCCAGCTTTTTGGCGTGCATCCCCTGGTCCAGGAGGACATCGTGGTGAAGAATCAGCGGCCCAAGGTGGAAGACTACGAACACTACATCTTCACCGTGGCCAAAATGCTATATTATCGGGAGCAGGAGCTCATTCAGGAACAGGTGAGCTTCATCGTGGGAAAGAACTTCCTCATCACCTTTGGCGAACAGCGGGGAGATGTTTTTGATCCGGTCCGCGCCAGGCTCCGCAAAACCATAAGCCTGGCCCGGCGGGAGGGCTCGGACTATCTTTTCTACAGCCTCATGGATTCCATTGTGGAAGGGTACTTCCGCGTGCTGGAGCAGATGGGAGAGCGCATTGATCTCTTGGAGGACCGGGTCATGAAGAGCACCTCCAACGAAGAGCACAAGGAGATCCGAAATACCAAGAAAGACCTTCTCTATATCCACAAGCATTCCTGGCCCCTGCGGGAAGTGACGGCCTGGCTAAGCAAGGAGGAAGGGGGGATCATCGGCTCCACCGCCCAGCTCTATTTCCGGGACATCAACAGTCAGCTGGTCCAGGTCATCGATACCACCGAGACTTATCGGGAGGTTCTTTCCGGACTCATCGACATTAATCTCTCCAACATCAGCTATCGGCTCAATGAGGTCATGAAGGTCCTCACCATCATTTCCACCATTTTCATCCCGCTGACCTTCATCGCCGGGGTGTACGGCATGAACTTCAAGTACATGCCGGAGCTCTACAAAGAATGGGGATATCCGGTGGTGTGGGTGATTATGCTGGCCATTGCTGCAGGCATGGTGTATTTTTTCAAGAAAAAGAAATGGTTCTGATCCCTTGACAACCCCACCCCCTGAGGGGTATTATGATCTTGTAAAGACACCCCCCAGGGGGTGGGGTAGGAGGTACTTATGGAACAGAAATACGATATCACGGGCATGACCTGTTCGGCTTGCACCGCGGCGGTGGAAAAATCCGTCCGGAAGCTGGAAGGCATTGGAAATGTCAGTGTCAACTTATTAACCAACTCCATGACTGTGGCTTATGACGGGGAAGTCCTGGAGCCATCGGCGGTCATTGGCGCGGTGAAAAGCGCCGGTTATGGGGCATCCCTTCATGTGAAGGCTGGAAGCAAGGTGCAGGTGGAACAAGCCAATCCCATGGAGGAAGAACTGAAAGAAATGAAGTTCCGCCTCGTGGTTTCCTTTATCTTCCTGATTCCGCTTCTCTATGTGGCCATGAGCCATATGTTTGGCTATGCGCTGCCATCCTGGCTCTCCGGCATGGAAAACGCCATGAGCTATGCTTTCCTGCAGATGCTCCTGTCCATGCCCATCGCCTATGTGAACCGCAAATACTTCATCGTGGGCTTCAAGACCCTGTGGAAGCGGTCCCCCAACATGGACTCCCTCATTGCCATTGGTTCATCAGCCGCCTTCCTTTATGGCATCTTCGCCATCTTCAAGATTGGGTACGGTTTAGGTCATATGGATATGGACATGGTACACCGTTTTTCCGGGGACCTTTACTTTGAGGCCGGAGGAACCATTTTGGCCCTCATTACTCTCGGCAAGTTCCTGGAAACCCGGTCCAAGGGAAAAACCTCGGAAGCCATCAGCAAGCTCATGGACCTGGCCCCGAAAACCGCTTTGGTTCTCCGCAATGGGGAAGAGCAGGAAATCGCTTTGGATGATGTGGTCATCGGGGATACGGTCATCGTGAAACCCGGTCAGAGCATTCCGGTGGACGGGGTGATCTTGGAGGGAGCTTCCTCCGTGGATCAGAGTGCCCTCACGGGAGAAAGCATTCCCGTGGAGAAAACCGTGGGTGACAAGGTCATTGGCGCCACCATCAACAAGAACGGCTACTTCAAGTTCCGGGCAGACAAGGTGGGAGATGATACGACCTTGGCCCAGATCATTCAGCTGGTGCAGGATGCCAGTGCCACCAAGGCGCCCATTGCGAAGTTGGCCGATAAGATCAGCGGAGTCTTTGTTCCTGTGGTCATCCTTATTGCTCTTATCGCCGCAGGCACCTGGCTGGCCCTGGGTTACTCCTTTGAGTTTGCCCTCTCCATGGGTATCACCGTACTGGTGATTTCCTGCCCCTGCGCGTTAGGTCTGGCCACCCCGGTGGCCATCATGGTGGGCACGGGAAAAGGAGCCCAGAACGGCATCCTGGTGAAGTCTGCGGAGGCCCTGGAAACCCTACACTCCATCCATACGGTGGTGCTGGACAAGACTGGAACCATTACGGAAGGAAAACCCGTGGTGACGGATATTCTCACCGATGGCACCCTTAGTGAAGATGCGCTTCTCCAGATCGGGGCATCCATTGAAAAGCCTTCGGAACATCCCTTGGCGGAAGCCATTGTGGAGAAAGCAAAAACGGCTGGTCTTCCCTTAAAGGAAATCACCAACTTCAACTCGGTCTCCGGTATGGGCATCGCCGCCTTTGTGGACGGAGAAGGATATATGGCGGGAAACCTGGCCCTCATGGAAGAGGAAGAAGTGGATCTGGGAATCTTCCAGGAAGAAGCCGATCGGCTGGCCAATGAAGGAAAAACCCCCATGTATTTTGCCAATCAGGAAAAGGTATTGGGAATCATCGCCGTGGCCGATGTGGTGAAGAAAAACAGTCAAAAGGCCATCGACCTCTTTAAGAGTATGGGCATTGACGTCGTTATGCTCACGGGGGACAACAAACGTACAGCCGAAGCCATTCGTCGGGAACTGAACATCGACCGTGTGGTGGCGGAAGTATTGCCCCAGGATAAGGAACAGGAGATCCGGCAGATTCAGGAATCCGGCAAGAAAGTCGCCATGATCGGCGACGGCATCAATGATGCCCCGGCACTGACCCGGGCAGATGTGGGCATCGCCATTGGCGCAGGCACAGACATCGCCATCGAGTCGGCGGACATCGTCCTCATCAAGAATGATCTCTTGGATGCGGTCACCGCGATCCAGTTATCCCGAGCCACCATCCGGAACATCAAGGAGAACCTCTTCTGGGCCTTCTTCTATAATATTCTGGGGATTCCTGTGGCCGCCGGCGTATTCTATCTGGCCTTCAGCCTGAAACTGAATCCCATGATCGCCGCCGCTGCCATGAGTCTGAGCTCGGTGTTCGTGGTATCCAATGCTCTGCGGCTGAAGTTTTTCAAGCCGATTCACGCGTAATCATTACGGTCCTTTTAGGATCAATGAGAATATATACTAAAATCGAAGGAGAGAATGAAATGAAAAAAGTACTGGAAATAGAAGGAATGCACTGCATGGGCTGTGTGGGAAGAGCCACCCGCGCGCTGGAAGGTCTGGGGGTAAAAGCCAAGGTTGACCTGGCCAAAAAGAATGCGGTGGTGGAAATGGACAGCGACATTGCCGATGAAGTCTTTAAGAAAGCCTTGGAGAACGCGAATCTGGAACTGGTATCCGTCTCCGAGAAAAAGAGCATTTTTGGCTAAAAGGAGGAATTGGCTTGCAGGCAGATAAGGAAAAGGTGGCCAAGCTTCTTCGGACAGCCCGGGGACAGCTGGATGGCATCTTGAAAATGGTGGAAGAGGATCGGTACTGTATCGACATTTCCAACCAGCTCATGGCTACCCAGGCCATTCTGAAAAAAGTAAACAGTGAGATCCTCCATGAGCATATTCAGCACTGTGTGCATGATGCGTTCAATTCCGAGGATCAGGGACAGAAAATCAGCGAAATCATGATGATCATGGATAAGCTGACCAAGTAAAAACAAGCAAG
Organism: Proteiniclasticum sediminis; assembly: GCF_018128025.1. GTDB lineage: Bacteria > Bacillota > Clostridia > Clostridiales > Clostridiaceae > Proteiniclasticum > Proteiniclasticum sediminis. The sequence goes on from NZ_JAGSCS010000002.1 coordinate 250,983, forward strand.
AAGAAGAGGCGGATTTCTTATTCGGAAATCCGCCTCTTCTTCTGCACAACAAGGGAAGTTGCTCGTTGGTGATATCATAAAGATTTATATCTATCGATATTTTATACTTAAATACGTACAATTTCCGAACATATATTTATATATTGTTCACAATTTGCAGTACACGATGGCAGAAAATTATGATAAAGTTATTCTACAAGCCCACGTTAGAAGACAAGGTCCAAGTCCGGCGGGTGAGGCGGACTAGCGGAGGTAACCGGTTATGATTCACGTGTTTTTTCCGAAACCAGGGAAAATCAATATCACCGAGTTTATTGTGGGGAAGCGGCGTATCCTGATTCAGTTTTCCATCACAGAAGCCGGACCCAGCAGTGAGGTATCGGTGGGAGACACCATCTACATCGTGGACGATGGTAAAGCTTCCCGGCAGGCTGACCGATGTCAGGTTACTCGGGTCTTTCAGACTGGGCGCATAACCCGTCGGCAGATTCAAAAAATCTTGGCGGACTACAAGGACACCCACGTGGTGCTGGAAGACGCCATTTTGTCCTTTCCGTTTTCAAAGTATCTCATTCTGATCGAGATCGACCAACCCGTTCTCCTTCGGGACTACTTCAACTGGAAGCTCCCGCAGTCTCGGAAGTCGAACTTCATGTCTGTGACCACTCTAGAGGACTTTCGCTAACATTTTTGTATGAAAAAACGCCCCGAAATGGGGCGTTTTGTTGTTTAAATTACCCAGTTTCCTTTCTGGAAGAGTACCACTTCGGATCCGTCTTTACGATAGCCGGTGATTTCCAGTTCTGGACCGCCCACCATGAAGTCCACATGGATGAGGCTGAAGTTGGCACCCTTGGCGGCAAGCTCTTCCTGGGTCATGGCATTGCCATCCTTGATGGCGTAGCCGTAGGCACGTCCCAGGGCAAAGTGGCAGGAGGCGTTCTCATCAAAGAGGGTGTTGTTGAAGAGAATGCCGGTGTTGGAGATGGGGGAGTCATCCTGCACCAGGGCGATTTCCCCGAGACGGACGGCACCTTCATCATTCAGGAGGAGATTCTCCAGGGTCTCATAGCCCTTCTCCGCGTAGAAGTTCACGACCTTTCCCTCTTCAAAGGTGAAGCCGAAGTTCTCCACCAGATTTCCGTTCACGCTGAGGGGTTTGGTGGAACGGAGCGTTCCCTTGACCTTGTAGGCGTGGGGGGTTGTGAACACTTCTTCCGTGGGGATGTTTGCCATATAGGGAACCCCTTTGTTGCTGTCATTGGATCCGCCGATCCAGAGATGGTCTTCTGCCAGGTACACTTCCAGATCCGTTCCGGGACCTTTGAGATGCATCTTTTCGAAGTTTTCCCCATTGAGGTAATCCTGGTACTTCTTGAGGTTTCGATCATGCTCTTCCCAGGCCTTTACGGGATCTTCCGCATCCAGACGGCTGGCTTTAATGATATACTGCCAAAGCTTCTCCACGGCCACCTCGTCGGTGTCGTCTTTGAAAATGGACTTGGCCCAGCCCACAGAGGGCACGGCCACGATGACCCATTTGGTGATGCCGGTCATTCGGTACTTCATAACGGGAGCCATGGCCAGGCTGGCGGTTTTCTGGCTGGTCTTCACTCTCTCCGGATTCACATTCTTCAGCAGTTCCGGATCGGGAGAGATGACGAAGCAGTGATGGTAGTTGTCTTCATAGATTTCCTTCAGCTGGTTCACCTTCCAGGTGGGGTACTCTTCAAAGATATAGTCTTGGCCGTAGTTGAATCGTGTAAGTCCAAACTCATCATCATTGACCATGAGTTCCACATGCTTGGCGCCTGCCGCATAGGCTTCCTGGGCGATGAGTCGGGAAAGGGGAAGTCCCTCGGTGGAGGTGGTGATGACGAGTCCTTCCTTCTCCTCCAGGTTGATACCCACTTGCACCGCCAGTTTGGCGTATTTTTCCAGATAGGGTTTTAAATCGATCATAGAATCCTCCTTGGATCATAATAGTAAAATTCTATCATAAAAACCCTTTCTTTTGAATGACTGGAGCAAAATGACCTTGTCGCGAAGGGCCGGCAGGACAGAAGGAGACCCAGAGAGGACGAACATGGGGATCAACACTAAAAAGTCGCTCATTTTCATCAGAGCATTGTCAAGGCGGGGATCCGAGCATATAATAGATGAAAATGTGAAGATGGAGGTTCCCAAGATGAAACGTGAAGAAGCATTAGCTTTGCTCCTGGAGTACAATTCCAATGATTCCCTCATCCGCCATGCCTATGCTGTGGAAGCGGTGATGCGCCATTTTGCCCGAAGCTTTGGCGAAGATGAGGAGTATTGGGGAAATATCGGTCTGCTCCATGACCTGGATTACGAGAAATATCCGGATCAGCACTGCAGCATGACCAAGGTGATCCTGGAGGAGAGACGGTTCGACGAGAAGATGATCCGAGCAATCCTTTCCCATGGCTACGGTCTATGCACAGACATCAAACCCGAACTTCCTTTGGAAAAGGTGCTCTATACCATTGATGAACTGACGGGACTCATCATGGCCACCGTCTATATGCGGCCGGATAAAAGTATTCGGGAACTGGAGATGAAATCCGTGCTGAAGAAGTTCAAAACTCCCAAGTTCGCAGCAGGGGTAAACCGGGAGGTAATCCTCTCTGGATGCACCATGCTGGATCGTTCAGTGGAGGAGATTATCCAGGAATGCATCAACGGTATGCGTGAACGCGCGGATATTCTCGGTATTACATAGGAATAAAGAACGCAAGGAAAGCATAAATATAGAGCTTTCCTTTTATTTTGCCCAAAATTTCGTATAAAATACGCATATTCGGGGTAAAGTCGAAAAGTTTTCAGAATTTAAGTAATTATTGACAATTTTCCGGATTGAAAGGGCAGTAACTTCAGGTAGTTCTCGAAATCCTGTCGAATGGAGGGGGGATGTGTTGAAGGAGAGAGAAATGCAGAGGGGGTGGTTTAGCCTTTGTTTAAAAATCAAATATTTTGACGGGGAAAACATCAGGAAATATTCGAGCAATAATGTCGAAAATTCGCACAATATTTATAATTATAGTGTTCACTATAATTTTCGAAGAATTTTTACGTTGACTTCTAAAATATTGAAACTTAAAATAAAAGTAGAAAGAAATATATGAATTTAATTAATATATTTCTCAATATTATTATTTAGGGGGTTCATCATGGAAATGTTAAAAAGATTCTGGAATGACGAAGAAGGCCAGGGAATGGTTGAGTACGGACTGATTATCGCGCTCATCGCTGTGGTGGTTGTCGTAGCATTAGGACCTTTGGGCGAGCAGATCGCAACACTCTTCACCGGAGTGAAGGATGACCTGGTGCAGACCCCATAATTTTAACGGACACTAAAATGCCCCCTGTGCAGGGGGCGTTTTGATTCTTAGAATTAATGATAGTGAAGTTAAATTACTTACATTGACTATAGTGGATAATAACTATTGATTATGAGAATCTAGATTTCACCTAAATGTTGATGTGGAGTGTGACGTTATGACCCTGCAGAATCTCATCTTAATTTTACTCTTGGCCGCAGCGGTCTTCTGGGACCTGAAGCTTCGAAAGATCCCCAACAAAATCACAGTACCTGCAGCTTTACTGGGGTTTCTTCTCTTTCTCTTCGCTGAAGGAGGAAAAGGTGCAAGTCAAAGTGCTCTGGGATTCCTTCTGGGGCTGGTTATTTTTCTCATTCTCTATGGATTTGGCGGCATGGGTGCTGGAGATGTGAAGCTCATGGCGGCAGTGGGGGCTTTAAAGGGGCCAGAGTTTGTTCTTCGTGCAGCATTAGCCACAGCCCTGGCTGGAGGGCTCATGGCCCTGGTGGTGCAGATCTGGAAAGGGCGATTTCGTCAGACGATGATCAATTTACTGGGTATTCTTCTTCTCCCGCTGCTGAAAGGGATATATCGTCTCACGGCCTGGCCGAAAGCTTTGGAAGCACAAAAGTGGTTTGTCACAAAGAAGCTGGAAGCGGGAAACGAGTATCTTCCCTACGCTGTGGCCATTGCCCTGGGGACGGTTGCCGTCCTTCTAGGAGTATTTTCCGGACTTTTTCCCCAATAGAACAACCGAGGTGGTTGGAATGGATGTTATCCGAAAACTGAAAAAGAGTGAGAGAGGGCAAGCCGTCATTGAATTTGTTTTGGTGTTGCCTATTTTGCTTATGCTGATTTTGGGTGTTCTGGAGTTCGGATGGCTCTACAGCGCCAAGATCGTAGCCACCTCAGCCGTTCGGGAGGGGGCCAGGACCCGGGCGGTGCTGGGATTCACCGCTGATCCGGTGAAAGCTGCACAGTTTGATCTTCAGGGCGCTCAGGCGGCGAAAAATGCCGCTGCGCGAACCTTGTCACCTGAAGACATCGTCGTGACCTTCGTTCCCGTGGTGGACATCGCCCAGGGAGTTTACGATATTCGGGCGGAAATGGTCTGTACCGTGGAGCCTTTAGTGGGCCTCTTTTTGCGGGAGGATCAGATTATCACTGCCGTAGCCACATTCCGCATGGAGTAGGAGGGAGAAGATGAAGAGATTCCGATCACGTTTTTACCGCAGGGAAGATGGATCCGTCACGTTAGTGGCCGCCATCCTCATCTCCACGGTGTTTGCAGGCGTGGCTGCCCTCATTATCGACGCCGGCTCCCTCTTTGTGGAGCGCAGAGCCCTGGTTACGGCAGCGGATGCCGCTGCTCTGGCAGGAGCCATGGTGCTGGAGGATAGCCGAGGGCTGAATACAGCGGGGGCCATTGCGGCCGCCAAGGACATGGTGGTAAAAAACGGCGTAGCCCTGGAAGATGCCACCGTGACGGTGACGAACCGGGCGGTGGTCATCAAGGGAACAGCAGACATCCGGCAGGTCATTGATGTGGATGTCCGGGCGGAAAAATCGCTGTTTTTTGCCCGGCTCTTTCAGCAGTCGTCCTCCATGGTCACGGCCCATGCGGCGGGAACCTGGGGGTACACCCAGAAAGTGGCTGGCGGAGATATTTTACCTCTCTTTGTCTTTGAGAATATCTTTTTAGGGTCCTCCAATGCCTCCATCCTGGATGGAAAGCTTATGCTGCATTCGGAGTACCTCAATGGAAACTGGGGCTACAATGACATCTTCGATGTCAGTCAGATGAAGGAAGCCATCATGGGCGACTCGGTGGATATGGCCATGGAGGTGAACCTCACCATTGGAAATATCACAGGTAAGAAGATAGGTTTTTCGTCTGAGTTTAATACGCGATTTGAAAATGCCGCCGCCTTGGTTTCCCCGGCGGAGCGGAAAACCTATATGACGGGACTGGTGCCCATCATCGACGAGGAGCATGTGCAGCAGAAGGGGAGCACTTTGGTTCTTCCCATCAAGTACTTCGGCATCTATGAGATTCTGGACTACATGGTGGAGGAAAACGTCGGAACCCCCAAAGCTTTCAATCCGGATTACCTAAGCCAGCGGGAAGACCAGGGGAAAGCGGGCATCAACTATCAGCAGACCTATGGCATGACCTTTGAAAAAGGCTCGGTCATCGGTCGCTTTGTGGGGGAACCGGTGCCCTATATTGCCGTGGCCTCCGCGGGAGATCAGGCAGAACCGGACACGAATAAGCCCATCGCCACTTACCATAAGCTGGTGGATTAATGTAGAGGAAGGGAACAACATGAAAATTAAGAAACGGGTCATCATCTTAGCCCTATTTTTCGCCGTGGTCACGGCGGGGCTCTTCTACAGTTATCTGACGCAGCTGGAAGAGCCGGAAACCGTGGCTTTTCAAAAAACCGAGGTGCTGGTGGCTGCCGCCACCATTCCGGAAAATACCCTCATCACGCAGGATCTGGTGATGCTGAAATCCGTCCCTCTGGAGTCCGTTCATGGAGAAGCGCTGAAAAGCATGGAGGCGGCTGTGGGTTACCTAGCCAAGAGCGATATCGTCGCCGGAGAGCAGGTGCTCTCCAGCCGCGTGGCCTCTGATCTGACGTCCTCTTCGCTCTCCTACCGCATTCCTGACGGAATGCGCGCCACAGCTCTGTCCTCCACGGAAGTGTCTGCCGTGGCGGGGTTCATCGCCGTGGGCGACCGGGTGGATATACTCGTCACCTATACGGATATAGAGGGAAGTGGATTAACTACGCTTACCCAGTTCCAGAATCTCGAAGTATTAGCCAAAGGGGCCAGTACATCGGGAGAGACCGGAGCACAAACGGACACAGGGGTTTCGTCTACGCTCACCCTTCTCGTAACGCCAGCCCAGGCGGAAGTGCTCGCCTATGCCATGCAAAGCGGAAATCTGCATCTGACGCTAAGGAATCCGTCAGATACGGAAAAGGTCCTGGTGGACAAGTTCAACCGAAGTGTTTTTGATTCCTGGAAGACGAGGTAGCCCATGGAACGTATCAGTGTGATGATCCTGGCGGGAAATCCCGAAGAAAAATCAGAGCTGGAGAGTATGCTCTCCAATATTGAATACATCAACGTCGCCCGGGAACCGAAGAATCTGCAGATCGCCCTTTCCATCATCGAGGCGGAAGGGGTCAATGTCATCCTGGTCAGCGAAGACTTTGATGGGGATGGCTATGCCATCTGTGAAGGGCTGGCCCATGAATATCCGGAAAAAGGCGTCATTATCCTCACCCGGGAACTCCATGAGGATACGGTGCATCGGGCCATGTTCTCGGGAGCCCGGGATGTGGTGGTCCTTCCCGTGGAGCCGGGGAAGCTTCTGGATTCCATCTACAAGGTGAATACCTTCGCTGTGCGTCAGGGAAAAGGGAAAAAAGAGGCGAAGACCTCCTCAGTCAATGCCAAACTCGGGCGAGTGTTCACGTTCTTCAGCACCAAAGGCGGAGTGGGAAAATCCTTTATGGCCTTGAACTTTGCCGCTGCGCTCCAGGAAGAGACGAAAAAACGAGTGGTCCTGGTGGACTTTGATCTGGAATTTGGAACCTTAGCACTCTCCATGAATCTCCAACCCCGATTTTCCATCAATGATGTGGTGAATGACATCCGGAATATCGACGCGGAATTCATTGAGAGTTACCTGACTCCCCACCAGAGCGGAATCCGTCTTCTGTCTTCGACTTTGGATCCTCGCAACGAGAACTACATCAATGCAGAGCATATCCAGTTGATTATTAAGACCCTTCAGGGATCCTATGATTTTATCGTGGTGGACATGCCGGCTAGGTTCAGTGATACTGTGTCTCCCGGAATCCAGTATGCAGATAAGCTCTTCCTGGTGGCAACTCCGGAGATCACGGCCATCCGCAATGTGAAGGCCTCCATGGGAGTTTTGGAGAGTCTAAACTATCCCAAGTCCAAGATCCAGGTGGTGCTGAACCGTCAGCACCGGCGAAATGACATTAAGGTCAAGGACATCGAGAAGACCCTGGATCAGACCATAAATCTGGTGGTGGAGGAAGATCACCTGAAAGTGCCCTATTCCCTTAATCAGGGAGTACCCTACGTGTTGAAGTACACCCGCAGCGGCATCAGCCGCTCGCTGCGCAAGTATATCCAGAAAAATATCACCGTTTCACCGAAGAAGTCGTAAGAAGGAGGGTGTCACATGAGTTTTGGAAGTTTTGCCATGAAAGAAATCCCGGGAAGAGAGCAGGAAGAGGCTTTAAACCGGGAACTGAAAATGAAGAAAAAACGAGGGCAGGATGAAGTGGTCATCGAAGTGCTCAACAAGGTCATCGAGGAAATGGCGCTCTCCGGGATTTCCGCGGAAGAGGGAAGAAAGAAGGATGTGGCTGTCCTGGTGGGGAATCAGGTCAATGAGGTGGTGAATCTCTCCAAGAAGCACATCGCCTATGGCGAACGGCAGGCTGTGGTCCAGGCAGTGCTGGATGAAATCTTCGGATTTGGCCCCATCACGCCGCTCTTGGAGGATGATACCGTATCGGAAGTCATGGTCAACGGACCGGACAAAGTCTATGTGGAGCGGAAGGGAAAGCTCACCCGGACGGAAGTAACTTTCCGGGATGATCAGCACTGCATGCACATCATCGACAAAATCATCGCCCCCATCGGCCGTCGGGTGGATGAAAGCTCCCCCATGGTGGATGCGCGCCTTCCCGATGGTTCCCGTGTGAACATCATCATTCCGCCCCTGGCGCTGAAAGGTCCCACCATCACCATCCGTAAGTTTGCGGCAGATCCTTTCACCCTGGAAGACCTGGTGTCCTTTGGTACCTTGACCATGGATATGGCGAGGTTCTTAAAGGCCAGCGTCAAAGGGAGAATCAACATCATCGTGTCCGGCGGAACCGGTTCCGGTAAAACCACCTTCCTGAACATTATGTCCAGCTTTATTCCGGAGGATGAGCGCATTGTGACCATCGAGGATGCAGCGGAGCTTCAGCTTCAGCAGGATCATGTCATCACCCTGGAAACCCGCCCGGCCAATGTGGAGGGAAAGGGGAAGGTTGCCATTCGTGATCTGGTGGTCAACTCTCTGCGTATGCGTCCAGACCGTATCGTGGTAGGTGAGGTGCGTAGCGCTGAGGCGCTGGATATGCTCCAGGCCATGAATACCGGCCATGACGGTTCCCTGACGACGGTCCATGCCAACACTCCCCGGGACAGTCTGTCCCGTTTGGAGACCATGGTCATGATGTCGGGGATGGAGCTTCCATCCCGGGCCATTCGAGAGCAGATCGCTTCGGCGGTGCAGCTCATCGTTCAGGTTTCCCGTTTCTCCGATGGTTCCCGTAAGGTGCTCAAGATCACGGAAGTATTAGGGATGGAAGGGGACACCATTACACTCCAGGATATTTTCGAATTCCGTCAGGATGGGTTTGATGAGATGGGAAGAGTCCGCGGCAAGCATGTGGCCACGGGAATTGTGCCGGGCTACATCGACAAGCTGAAGACCCATGGGGAGATTTTACCGCCGTCTCTCTTTAAGCTGCCTCCCCAGGTGGCGGATCTGGGGTTTAGACGATGAAGCCCTTAATCCTGCTGGGAATTTTTGCAGGCTCCTTCTTCCTTTTCCTGTCCCTCTACATGGTCGTCTTTTCCCGATCCCTTCACTTGAAAGAACGGTTAGCTTCGCTGAAAACCTTGCCTGGTGCGGAGCGAGAAGAGGATGAGGAGATTTTGCCGGAGGAAAAGGTGAGTGTTGGGGAAAAGTCACTGGGGGAGCGTTTTCGAAGTGCCACGGGGCTGGAGAAGTATTTGGCCAAACGGCGAAAGCAGCTGATCCAGGCTTCGATTCTCATGAAGGCTGAAGAGTTCCTGCTCTTCACCATCCTGGCTTCGGTGTTTCTTTTCTTTCTTCTCTATGCGCTAACTAAAAATGTCCTGCTGGGAATACCGGGCCTGTTTCTGGGCTTCCGGCTTCCGGATCTTTTTATCCTTTCGGTGAAGAAGAAGAAAAACCAGAAGGTGAATGAACAGCTTCCTGACGCCCTCAATGCCATTGCCAACAGTCTGCGTTCTGGCCTTAGCTTTACCCAGTCCATGGCCATTGCCGTGAAGGAAATGGAACAGCCCATTGCGGAGGAATTTTCCCGGGTCATTAAGGATAATGCCCTAGGGAAACCCTTGGATGAAGCGCTCATGGATCTGTCCCTTCGGAATGATGACGAAGATATGGATATGCTGGTGACGGCGGTGATGATTCAGCGCCAGGTGGGAGGCAATCTTGCGGAGGTGCTGGATGTCATCACGGGGACCATCCGGGAGCGTATGCGCATCAAGGGTGAGGTTCGTACCCTGACTTCCCAGGGAAAGATGTCCGCCCTGGTGGTGGGGCTTCTTCCAGTGGGGATCGCCTTCATGATCTACTCCATGAATCCGGAGTATATGACGGTGCTTTTCACGGAGTCCATGGGTAAGCTCATGATCGGCCTTGCGGTCACCATGGAGCTCATTGGTGCCTATCTCTTGTCAAAAATCATCAAAATTCAAGTCTAGGAGGATCTTTCCATGGCGTATCTGTTAACCGCAGCATTTTTTCTCAGTGCTTTTTTGGCCGTCATGGCGGGATATGAGATTTTCCTTAAAGATGCGGATCATCTCCAGGGGAGGCTCCTGCAGCTGGGACAGAGCCAGCAGGAGGAAGAGCTGGACGAGATGAAGAAGCCCTTTGCGGAGCGTGTGCTCACGCCCGGCTATGAGCGGTTCATCGCCACCATCACCAAAGCTACGCCCAAATCCATTCGCATGAAATATGAAAAGCTCATTCAGCAGTCAGGCTATCTGGGGAAGATGACGCCCAGTAATATCATCAGCATGCAGGTCATGATGGCGCTGATTGTGGTGGGGGTTTCGGTTCTCCTTGCTTCGGGGATGGGGAAACCCTTAAGTCCCATGCTCTATCCCCTCATCATCCTCATCGCCTTCATGGTACCCTACAGCTTCTTCAATACAAAAGCTCAGAAGAGGCGGCTGGTGGTTCAGAATCAGCTGCCGGATATGCTGGATCTTCTCTACATCAGTGTGGAAGCGGGGCTTGGCTTTGACATGGCGCTGAAGAAGTCCACTGACAAGATGAAGGGGCCTTTAAGTGAGGAAATAAAGCGGGGGCTCTCGGAGATCTCCAAGGGGAAAGGCCGCCAGGAAGCCTTTCGGGGGATTATCCAGCGCACGGGCGTGGATGATGTGAACACCTTTATCACCGCAGTAATCCAAAGTGAGATGCTGGGAACAAACATCGCCAATATGCTGAGGGTTCAATCCCATGAGATGCGCCAGCGAAGACGACAGCGGGCAGAAGAGAAAGCCCAAAAGATCCCGATCAAGATGCTGTTCCCGCTGATTTTCTTTATGCTTCCGGCGCTGTTCATTGTGATTCTGGGTCCTGCAGGGATCAATATGATTAAAACCCTGACGAAAATGTAGAAAAATCCTTGATTATTCCAAGAAAAATTCAATATTTCTCCATGGAAAATGTAAACCTTATGTGAATCAAAGTGATGAGCATAAGGTTTTTTGTATTATCTGTGAAACATCGTTTTTAATATTCCATTATTCTTTTTTTCGAAAAATCAGCAGATTTGGTGAATGCTGTGGATAGAATTGCGTGAAAAAACAAAAATCAAAGCATTGCTTTAATCAAAGATTAAAGAGAACAAGAATTAAGGGAAGATTAAATTTGATCCAAGATATGATATGATAAAAAATGTCGAAATTAGACGCAAATTGCGAGGTGATATCACGTAAAAGTGAAGTTTAACTCAAAAAAATCATGTTGACTTTTAACCTTGCTCAATATAAACTACAAATAACAGGAAATATACAGGATATTGTCGAATGTTTATTTCAGGTATTAAACCAAAAACGAAAGGAGATTTATCATGGAATTTCTGAGAAAACTGTGGACGGATGAAGAAGGACAGGGCTTGGTTGAGTACGGACTGATTATTGCGCTTGTTTCATTAGCTGTTATTGTCGCACTTACTTTAGTGGGAACAAATCTCAACAGCTTGTTTAAGAAGGTTACTGACAAACTCTCTTAGGACGAGTTGATATTCTAAAGCCCCCTTGGAAGAGGGGGCTTTTTTCTAAAAAGGAAGTGTTACAGATGATGAACAACTTTCTCAAATCTGAAGATGGGCAATCATTGGTAGAATATTCCCTAATCATATCCCTTGTTGTTTTAGCAGCGGTCGGTGCGGTATTTCTTTTTGGACAACAGCTAGGTTCTCTTTATGAAAAAAATAAAAATGAGATCCTAGGCGGCTTAGGTGCGCCATGAATGTAATTGCTTTAGTCATTTTACTTGTTGTTTGTGTATATTTCGATTTAAAGTATAGAAAAATCCCTAATAAGATCACAATACCAATTTTGCTTTTCGGCGTGATTTATTGGACTGTTGTAAATAAACTAGACGGTCTTACATTTGGTCTAGTTGGAGTCTTAGTGGGATTTCTTGTTTTTCTAGCTCCATATATTGCTGGAGGTATGGGTGCAGGTGATGTTAAGCTCATGATGGCGGTAGGGGCACTACTTGGGTGGAAGCTCACCATTTTATCTGCCTTGTTTGCGGCAATTGCTGGTGGGTTAATTGCTCTAGGCTATATAATCTTAACTAAAAGTGGTAAAGATGCTCGTGTAGGCCTTTTCCAGATCATTATTGTACCAATCTTAAAGTTCCTTTATCGGTTTACAGGGGTGCGGAAATTTTTAACCTGGCAAACAAAATACGATAATGCGAAAGAAGGTACTACCAAAAAGTACATCCCCTATGCCATCCCCATAACGATTGGAACCTTGTTAGCTGTATCAGGATTGTTCCAGGGGATCATCAACTTTTGAATGAAGAACCAGAGGTGGTTTTTATGAATAAAACAAAGAAACTGTTCAAGCGGGAACAAGGGCAAAGTCTAGTGGAGTTTGCTCTTGTTCTTCCTGTTCTAATGCTGATTTTATTAGGGATCATTGAGTTTGGGTGGATGTTTAATGCAAAGATTACCTTGACTAGTGCGGCTCGAGAAGCAGCGAGAGTTTATGCCATCCATGGCAATGATACAACGTTGATCAATAAAGCCGTAACTGATGCAACAAAAGATCTCATTATTGAAGGTTCCCTGACTATTACACCTAAAGCATTAACAACAATGCCCACATCTGACGGGAAAAACAGTATTAAGATGGCTAAAGTTGAAATCTCTGGCAACATAAAACCTTTAGTTGGTTTTATCATTACCAGTAATGTGAACATGAAAGCTGAAGCTAGCATGCGAGTGGAATATGTGGTCCCCTAAGGAGGGAAGAACGATGAAAAGAGTAAAACTGATCCGGGAAGAAAAGGGCGCGGTTCTTCCCATAGTAGCAGTGTTTATTATGGTCGTAGCTTTTGGATTAGCTGCCCTTGTCATTGATGCAGGGATTCTTTTCTTTCAGCGTCGAAATATGGTGGCTGCAGCCGATGCAGGTGCTTTAGCTGGAGCTCGTGAATTGTATACCGGAATGTCTACAGATGAAATCAAGCAAATTGCCATAGATGTTGCAGTAACGAATGGCGCTGATGTAGGCAGAGTTACGGTGACGGTGAATAAAAGTGCCACGGCAATGTATCCATACCCCCATGTAATCGTTGAGAGTGTAAATAATTCCGACTTGATTTTTGCCAATGTTTTTGGAGTTGGAAATTCTGATGTCTATGCAAAAGCTGTGGCAAGAGCAGACAAAGCGCTTAATCCAGGTTTAATACCCTTGTTTATGTTGGATACCGATTATGAGGCTCTTGCAACTGGTGGAGTAGATATTGTTCACGAAAAAACCGTAACAATTACTGATAAAGATGATGGGAGTACTACAACTCTTAACTGGTCATCTGGGTTGATGTACTTTAATGACAATATATCTGGAATTCCAGGTGTAACAGAGTATCTTGGAAATCGTGGAATCGCTATGCCACAGTCCCTCATAGACTATCTCAATAATTTCAAACATATTCCAGGAAAGACAGGTTTAGGGCAAATAAACAATGATCCAGATGTGAAAAATGTCTTTTACCAGTGGTTTGATAATGCATATAAGCATTCGACAAATCCAGGAGAGCGTAAAGCTTACATGACGGGATTCATTCCAGTCATGGACACACAAAGATATTTGGATAGTTACGCGGGTAACAGCAATACAAAGCAGATCTTTCCTATTGCATATTTTGCAGAAGTTGTGGTAATCGACTATGTTGATCATCAAAAGGGTGACGGAGAGTCCAATGCATTTATCTACACGGGTGCAAATGCGTATGTAAACAAAGTTTCGACACCATATAACTGGAAATCTTTATATGGCCCTAAAGAAGATACAAAAAAGACCATAGTTCTAATGAAAACCGGCAAAACACTGACCATTGATCAAATGCTCGCAGGAGACTGGACCGGAACAATTTACGAAAATCAGAGCATTCGAAAAGCTACATTAGTTGATTAATCGTTGAAAGAGGAGTGAGAGCAGTTGAAGGTTAAAAAGAGTATCATCATCTTGGCTATAATTCTCGGATTATTGACCATGGGGACCCTTTATTATTACATCGAGACCTTGAATCAGGCACCAGTCGTCGAAGACGATTTAACTGATGTGGTAGTGGCTGTCAGTTCTATCCCTGCACATGTTAAGGTTACAGCGGAAATGGTTATTCTTAAATCACTTCCAACAGAAGCTGTGCATCCAGACGCTGCCACAAAACTTGAAGATATTGTAGGTTACACCACCAAAACTGAGATCTATAGTGAAGAACAAGTATTGAAGAGTAAAATTGCTACAGATATCACGCAAGCTGCATTGGCATACAGAATACCCGAGAATATGCGGGCGATTACAATCCCTTCCAATGAGATAAGCGGAGTCGGTGGATATCTCAATAAGGGAGACCGTGTGGACATTATCGTAACCTACAACGATGAAGCTATTAGTCCTGGTCTTCTTACGGTGACTCAGTTCCAAAACATTGAGATCTTAGAAATTGGTCCCTTAACTTTTACAGAGACAGGGGAGACAGCACTGAACAAAGGAGTAACATCTTCAATTACGTTATTGGTGACTCCTTCTCAAGCTGAAGTGATGGCTTTTGCTAACATTAACGGTGCAGTTCAGATGATCCTTAGAAACCCTGTAGACAACACAATCAACAACTTAACTCAGTTTAGTACACCAGAGTTTCCGACATGGAGAGGGAGGTAGACGATATGGATAAAATTAAAGTTATGATTCTGGAGAATGATGAAGTTCGACGATTAGAAATCGAAAATATTTTGTCCAATATTGAGTATCTTCTTTTTACGCAGGACGCGGAGACCTTTGAAGATGCGACTAGAGTCCTCGATATTGAGGATGTTGGTGTGGTTATCATTGGAAGTAAGTTTCTCCAAGATGGATACAAAGTTGCTGAGAGTATTACCACCGAACACCTCAATGTGGCAGTTATCATCGTGGAAGATGAAATTAAGGAAGAGACCATGCATAAAGCTCTCTTTTCCGGAGCTAAAGATGTGGTACTTCGACCAATTGTTCCCAATCGCTTAGTCGATTCGATTTATAAAGCCTATGAACTGAACAAAAAGCGAAATGAGATTCATCGGGATGGGCCTGTAAGGATAAAGCGAAAAGCGGAATTAGGGCAAGTTATCACGGTGTTCAGCACAAAGGGTGGAGTAGGTAAGACATTTGTGTCCGTGAACTTGGCGGTTACCTTAGCAAAAGAAACCAAGAAGAGAGTAGTTCTCGTTGATTTGGATCTCGATTTTGGAAGTGCTGCATTGGCGTTAAACATTCAACCCAAATATACAATTTCAGATGTGGTTAATGACATAAGAAACATCGATCCAGACCTAATCGAAAGTTACCTCCTCAATCATGAATCTGGAGTGAAGATTCTTCCGGCAAATATTGAACCATCAATGAATGAGTTTATCAATGCCGAACATATTCAGATTATTCTTCGAAACCTTCAGAACTCCTATGACTACATCATTGTGGATATGCCTGGAAGGTTTTATGATCCGATTAATCCTGCATTTGTTTTTGCAGATAAGCTCCTAATGATCACAACGCCTGAGGTATCCACAGTCCGGAATATTAAAGCCTCACTCGTAACGCTTAATGATTTAAATTATCCTAAGTCCAAAATTAAGCTCCTTCTAAATAAGGCGGATAATCGAGGAGAAATTCGGGCTCATGATGTGGAGAAGACACTAAATCAAAGTTTGTTCTCCGTCATCGATGCAGACTACAAAGGCGTTATTTCTTCTTTGAATCAGGGAGTTCCCTATGTCATGAAAAATCCAAGAAGTTCCATTACAAAGGGCTTCAGAAACCTAGCGAACAAAATGCAGGAGGTTGCACCAGAACCTACAGCAAAACGATAAGGCGAGGTGACAGAAATGAATTTCAGCAATTTTAACCTCAATGACCCAGATGTGCGTCAAGTCATCAACAAAGAAAATGATGAAATGAGCATACGTCGACAGAAGGATATTGAAGATCTGTCACAAGAGGTTTTAGGAAAAATTATTGATGAAGTGAGTATCTCACTGGATAAAAATGATGCATCACAACGCAAGATGATCATGGATCTGATTAATGAGAAACTCAATGAAATTTTAAATCAAAACCGAAAGCATCTTTCCCAAATGGACAAGCAGAAGGTCCAAAAGATGGTCTTGGATGAAATTTTTGGATATGGACCCATAACTTCCCTTTTGGAAGACCCTACAGTGACTGAAGTCATGGTTAATGGTCCGGATTTGATCTATATTGAGCGCTTTGGCAAGATCGAACCCACAGACAAGAAGTTTAGAGATGACCGACATGTGCTCCATACCATTGACAAAATCATTTCTCCTTTGGGAAGAAGAGTAGATGAAAGCTCACCAATGGTGGATGCACGACTTCCTGATGGATCTCGTGTTAATATCATAATCCCGCCACTTTCAATCAAAGGACCAGCGATAACAATTCGTAAGTTTGCTGTTGATCCTTATACGCTGGAAGATCTGATCACCTTTGGTACTTTAACGATGGATATGGCGAAAGTCCTCAGAGCTTGTGTCCGTGGAAGGATCAATATTGTGGTATCTGGTGGAACCGGTAGTGGTAAAACCACATTCCTGAATGTGGTTTCTGGATTTATTCCTGAAAATGAACGTATCGTAACCGTAGAGGATGCAGCAGAGCTTCAGCTCCAGCAAAGGCATGTACTTCCATTGGAAAGCCGACCAGCGAATATTGAAGGCAAAGGAAAAGTAACCATCAGAGATCTTGTGGTTAATACGCTTCGTATGAGACCTGACCGGATTGTCGTTGGAGAAGTTCGAAGCGGAGAAGCCCTTGACATGCTCCAGGCCATGAATACCGGCCATGATGGCTCTTTGACGACAATCCATGCGAATACCCCTCGAGATACCTTGGCTCGTTTAGAGACAATGGTCATGATGAGTGGAATGGAGCTCCCCTCAAAAGCAATTCGGGAACAAGTTGCTTCAGCAATCAATCTGATCGTTCAGGTCGCTAGATTTACAGATGGTACACGTAAAGTGACGAAAGTAACGGAAATTGTGGGCATGGAAGGGGATACAATCACCTTGCAGGATATATTCATTTTCCGTCAAGATGGATTTGATGAACGCGGCGGTGTTGTAGGGAAACATGTTGCCACAGGAATAGTACCCAACTTCATGGAAAAGTTAAGAACACACGGTGAAACACTACCTGCTAGCATTTTTAAACCGAATGAATCTACAGCAGAGTTCCCCACTGGAAGGAGGTAAGCCATGAAGTATTTAGCATACGGCACCTTTTTCCTTTTTGTGACCTTAGTTTTTGCGTTGCTGTTTTTGCTGATTACACAAAATAAGTCTCGTACAAAGTCTAGACTCCAGGAAATCCAGAAAACTGGTGGAGATCTCGTGGAAAAGACTTTCGATGATTTGGGCAAGGACCCAAATTCGAAGGGTCTTTCTTATGTTCGACCTCCGAAGAAAAGCTTGTTTCAGGATATCTTCGATAAAAAGAAAAAAAAGCTAGCCCAAGCATACGTTTTAATGAAGCCTCAAGAGTTCTATCTGATTTCTTTATTATCCGGGTTAGGTGTATTTCTGCTATTCTATTTGCTGACAAGACTTGTTCCCATCGCCTTATTAGCAGCGGTACTGGGTTATATCTATCCGGAAATCTACATCAGCGGGTTAAAAAGAAAACGAGGGCAAAAATTAAATGACCAGCTTCCTGAAGCGTTAAACATAATCTCCAATGGTCTTCGTGCGGGGTTAAGTTTTTCCCAGGCTGTTAGTGTTGCAGGCAAGGATTTGGAAAGTCCAATTCGCGAAGAATTTCAGAAGATCATCCGAGACAATACTCTTGGAAAATCCATGGATGACGCATTAGTTGATTTTAGTAAACGTACTGACGATGAAGATGTAGATATGTTTGTAACAGCCATGATCATCCAGCGGCAGGTTGGCGGAAATCTTGCAGAGATCTTAGATACAATCTCGACTACGATTCGTGAACGAGTTCGCATTAAAGGTGAAGTACGAACGCTGACTGCTCAGAGCAAGTTATCAGCTGTCATTATCAGTATGCTTCCAATCGCAATTGCTCTAATTCTTTCGCTATTGAACCCGGCCTACATTTCGAAGCTCTTTACCACAGCATTAGGTTTAGTTATGTTGGTTTTAGCAAGTATACTGATGTTTATCGGTATCCTATTACTGTCAAAACTTGTTAAACTAGAAGTATAAGGAGGCGAGAAGATGGAACTAATAGTATACGCTTTAATGTTTATCTTTTTCGCTTTAGTCTTTGGGATTATAGGTTTGGTTGTATCCAGTAAAAAGCAAATGGTCGTGCAGCGGCTGGACTCCATTAAGAGTTCCTACAATTATCCGGAAGAAGAAGACGAAATGAAAAAACCTTTTCGCGAACGGGTAATTGATCCAGCGTATCAGAAAGTTGTTACCGCACTGGGGAGTATTACTCCTTCCAGAATCAAAAAGAGATATGAGAGTCTGATTGTGGAATCTGGAAAGAGTCGGACAATGACAGTGAATAGCATTCTCGCAATACAGGTCATGTTATCTCTAGTTGTTAGTGGAGGCATATACCTATTGTTTAAACTGGTCAATGCCAAGATTCCTTTTATTTTAATTTTCCTGTTTGGCGTTTTGGTATTCTTCATTCCCTATGCATTATTGCATACAAGTGCCATGCAACGGCAGGTGAAAATAAGGAAGGCACTACCCGATCTTCTTGATCTGTTGTACATCAGTGTTGAGGCCGGGTTAGGGTTTGATATGGCGCTGAAGAAGTCCACAGAGAAGATGCCTGGACCCTTAAGCGAGGAAATCCTTAAGGCACTGGATGATATCAATAAGGGAAGAGATAGGCAAGAGGCGTTAAGAGGTATTGTTCATCGAACTGGTGTAGAGGACCTTAATACTTTTATTACCGCTGTGATTCAATCTGAAATGTTGGGAACTAATATCGCCTCGATGTTAAGAACACAAAGTACTGTGATGCGGCAGAAGAGAAGGCAGCGTGCAGAAGAAGCGGCAATGAAAATACCGATAAAAATGCTTTTTCCGTTAGTGTTTTTCATGATGCCGGCTCTCTTTGTTGTAATTCTGGGACCTGCAGTGATTAGTATTATTGAAAATCTTAGTAAAGTTTTGTAGAAAATGCTATATAATAGAATTAAACTAAGTAATTTCATGAGATATCATACTTGAGGTGAGGAGAGTGCAATGATGAGGCAAAGAAAAGTTTTTTCTTCGTTGATGTTGTTATTCTTCCTTGCCTCTTGTTTTGTTTTTCAAGGGGCGAAGCCAGTGAAGGGCGACACTGTCGATACCTTAGAGAATTTGGCTGTATCCCTAATCATCGATAAGTCAGGAAGTATGAATAATACCGATCCTGCCAAGATGAGAGAAACAGCAGCCAATATCTTCATCGACCTGTTAAGCCCGGAGGATAATCTGGGCATTATTTCTTTCAGCACCGATGTGGTGGAAGTCCAGCCCATGATCAATGTGGGCCAGGCCACGAAGGCTGCGATCAAAGGAAATTTGACCGGACAGCTCGAAGGCGGAGGAGATACGGATTATCTCAAAGCTTTCCAAAAAGCCAATGAGCAGCTAAGCTCCATCACGGATCCTAATATCAAGAAAGTCATCGTCTTTGTGACGGATGGAAGTCCGGATCCCGATCCTGCAAGAACCGCAGAGCCTGGGTTCATGGATACTTATATGAACAGCTTCTGGGACACCATTCGGAGCATTGGAAATAACGGTTACCCCGTTTACTCTGTGGCATTCGGATCCATTGACATGAGTGTCTTGGATCGTATCGCAGTGGAAACCCAGGGACAGTCCAAGGTGTTTTCTTCACCTGCGGATGTGGCGATGGAGTTTTTCACCATCATCAATCAGTTGAAAAATCGCAACGTATTTTTGAATGAGAACACTTCCTTGGTAGGTGCGCGAGACCTGGATTTTATTATGGACAAGTATGTCTCCCAGGCAACCTTTGTTCTTGCCAACACCACCGGCCCCATTGATCTGAGTCTTATTCCGCCGGATGGTGTTCAGGACAATGGAAAAGTGATCGTGGAGCGAAGTGCCAATTATACCTTGGTTACCCTGAATCAGGAAGAAACCGAACTTAGTGGAGCCTGGAAGATCCGCGTCAGCGGAACTACGGAGCTTGCCCTCTTGGGAGCCAAGGACATGTTTCTGAAAATCTGGATCGATACCCCCATTACTAATATTCAGCATCCCATCAATGATCCCCTTGTGGTGAAGGCCACGCTAACGGGAGCCTTGTCTGATAACATGCAGGTGGAGGGAATCGTCCTTGTTAATGGTGTGCAAGCCTTGAAGCCTTTGACCATGACCAAGGAAGGGGAAAATACATACATTGGAGAATTTTTGGATACAGGAACAGAAGGAAACTACCAGGTGGTTATTCAAGTGGTGGATGAGGAGCAAATCATTGCCAACACATCCTCTACGGTTCATGTGAAAGTTCTTCCTACTTTAACTTCAGATATCTCCTTCGTCAATGAGGGATTCCGTTTAGGCGAAAGTCGAATCGTCACCAGCACCCTCCAGATGGGAACAGTAAACTTAAAAGAGTCTGCAGACTTAAAGCTGGAGTTCTTTAATCTAGTTGCTTCGTATAGCGGTGGAGTGGAGAAAGTATTTTCGCTCTTCGATAATGGGCTCCCAGAGAATAGTGATGTGAAGGCGCAAGATGGACGATTCTCCACAAATATTACCTTTGACACGGAAGGTGCTATTAAACTGGCGCTCAAGGCCCGTGGTTTATACAAGAATGAAATCTTTATCCTGGAAAAGGAAGTCGGAACATCCTCCGTCTTCCCTCCGGGAAAGGTGGATGTCTCTATTTCCTCGGATCGGATTCTTGCGTTGAAGAACCAGAAGATTCCCCTGGATTTGACCCTAAAGAGTTCATCCAACTTTCCCGAGGTTATTCAGCTGATCATTCCCGAGACCTATGGACTACTTGATGTGTCGAAAATTCTCATCAACGCCATGGAAACCAAAACAGTAAGGGTGAACTTTACCCCTGCAGCAGATTTCAGCCTTTCGGATTTTGAAATCCCTGTGAGCTTTAAAGCGGAAAGTAGCTATACCACAGTGCTCAGCAATGCTTCAGCCTACCCGGTGAAGATCACCACGAACTTCATGCGGTTTATCTCCAGCGTCGTAAGAAGGCTGCCAGTCGTTGTCCAGCTCCTCAGTGTGTTGGTAATTCTGGCATCGGGGGTCATCGCCTTGGGATTGGTATTCTACAACTCCCGCTTCAGACCGGCGACTTACGTCACCGGAAAACTCATGTTCACCGTTCATAAGGATAATCCCGAAGACTACTTAGTTAGCGGAAAAGTGGATCTCAAACTGAAAGATTTCAAGAAAGACCACATTGTCATTACCCTGAATCCTGCCAAGGAAAGCGTCGCCGATGTTTATATCAAAGGAAGCAAGTACTCCTATGATATAATCTTGGAAAAACGCTATGAGAAGAGTCGGTTCAAGTTCATCGACGGCTACAAGAGTGTAAAAAAGAGACCTGGCGAAGCCGTCTATATTCGCACCACGGAGCCTGGAATTCTTCTGGTCAATCAAAGCATCTACACCAATATGGAACTGGTGGGCGATGTGATTTTCAACTCGGCGGAGTATCTCTTTAAGTATGAAAGTGCAGGCACTCATCCTGCGAAAGATCCCGATGCAAAAGATATACTGGAAGGCAGGATGTAGCATGAAGATTATCCATAAAGCCACGGGTGAGGTTCTCATCGAACACGTGGAGGAGGCAGATACCTTCTATAAACGGTTTAAAGGCCTCATGGGCAGAAAGTCTCTGAAAGAGCATACTGCGATGAAAATTGAGCCCTGCAGCAGTATTCACTGCTTCTTCATGAAGATTCCCATCGATGTGGTTTTTCTTTCGAAGGAGCATCAGGTGCTGAAAATCATCCCAGCTATGAAGCCTTGGACGGTTAGCCCTGTGGTTCGGGGAGCTCGCTATGTTTTAGAAGCCAATGGCCACGCGTTTTACGGAAAACTAAAAGAAGGGGACTTCATTCAATACACAGAGGGAAGTCAGGGTGCATAAGAGATGAACACTGTCATTGTCTACTATTCCCATTCCAACAATACTCGCACCGCAGCGGAGCTTCTGGGAAGCAATCTCAACGTGAAAGTCGTCGAGCTGAAAGAAGTAAAAAAGGGAAATGTAATCCAAGCGCTCCTTCGCCGCTGCTCCAAGCTTCAGGATGATCCCTGGAAAGAGATTGAAGAGGCGAAGCTGGTTTATCTCATGTATCCCATTTGGGCTGGCCATAGCGTCCCGGCCATGAATGCCTTTGTCAGCAGTCCCAAGGCTAAATTTCAGGGGAAAGAAGTGATCATCGTCACCTTTATGGCTTCACCGGAGGAGTCCAGTAGTTCCAAAGCCCAGGACCACATCAGTAACTTCGTTCGAAAATCCGGAGGCGTGGTACGCAGTACCTACGCCATCCAGGGAGGAAGCATGAATGTGTTCATTGGGGATGAAAAAATTAAAGAGCGGATGGATAAAGTCCGCTGGGATGAACTATAGACATAAATCAAAGGTCAGCATTTGCTGACCTTTATTTCTAGAATGGAGGCATTATGAAGACACTGGAGAACAACATCAGCAGACTTATTTTCATCATTTTAGTATTCTCCCCAATATTAATCAGTCCTGGCATTTTTGATGACACCTATTTTATTAAAGCCTCATTCATCATCGTAATTACAATGCTGATTAGTATAAAACATCTACTATATGCTAAAGATAAAAGTAAAAGGATTTACAATTACTTCAAAGAAGTTCGGTGGTTTTTGGGATATTTCTTTTTTATCGCAGTCTCGACTATTTTTAGCGTGGATCCATTAAACTCAATCTTAGGGTATGAAAATCGTTGGGAAGGTCTAATAGTAGTTTTCTGTTATATTTTGCTACTCTTTTTTTCAGCAAAGTATTTTGAATTGACAGAGAAACGAATGGATTTTCTGCTTGTGTTGGCATCAGTCCTATCTTTAATTAGTATTTTTCAATTTTTGGGTAAAATGAATTTAAATGACCTTTACTATCCGATAAATGATTCGTTTCTACGCCCTTATTCGACATTAGGTAACCCCAATTATTTAGGGAACCTTATGACGATATTTATTTGCATTTCTGTATATCTCTATCTAAAGTCAAGTCATATTTTCTATCTTGTAGGCAGCGGATTCTTTTATCTTGTTCAGCTCATGACGCTTACTCGAGGCGCTTGGGTTGGCACTGTGACTGGGCTTGTTGTTTTATTCAGTTTTTTTATGCGTAAAAAAGCATGGAAGCAGATCGGCTCGATTATCATAACATTTATCTTCATTACAATAGGATTGGATTTGATTCTAGGCGGTGTGATAGTACTTCGTTTTTTCTCTATCCTAATGGAGTTCTTTAATCTTACGACATCAAATAATCCAGATCCAGAGGGGGGATCGTACCGAATCTTACTTTGGAGTACGGCGATCAAAGAGTTTCCAAGACGTCCTTTCCTAGGAGTAGGGATTAGCAACATTGGGTATATCTTCGAGAACTATCATCCCCAGGTAAAAGCAATTCTTGATTCGGTAGGGGTATCAACAGAGCGGGTTCATAACGAATTATTACAGATTGCAGTAACCACAGGGATTTTTTCCCTTATTTGCTATCTTGCAGGTTTTGGTAGTATTATTCGTAGAATTTTCAAGAATGTTAGCGCAAATAACGATTTCGTACTATATCTGGCAATTTTAATTGGCTATTTTACTCAATCACTTTTCTCTTCAAGTGTGATTTCATTCTCTTATTATTTTTGGATTATGTTAGGTTCTGCACTTTATAAAGTCCGAAAACACGAATTATTTCTAGAAAATATCCGATAACATTTGAATGTAATTCAAATTGGAAATTCGAAAGGCATTGTTATAATTTTATGAATATTTGGGTGTTCTTGTTTTAATGATGCCAATTTTTGCTATGATGGAGTTGTTCCAAGCACTAAAAAACGGGAGGAAGAGTTATGGAAGAGAAGAACAAAATGTTTTGTTTCCAATGCGAGCAAACCGCTCACGGCACAGGTTGCACCATCCAGGGCGTATGCGGGAAAACGGCGGATGTGGCCAACATGCAGGATCTTCTGATTTATCAGCTCAAGGGAATCTCCAACTACATGGCAAAACTCATGGAGAAAGGGGAAGAGCCTGAAGAGTCGTTAGTGGAATTCATGGAAGACTCCTTATTCATGACCCTCACCAACGTGAATTTCAATCCTGAGGATCATGTGCGTCAGCTTAAAGAATCCGCGAAAGTCAAAGCAAT
Organism: Proteiniclasticum sediminis; assembly: GCF_018128025.1. Classification (GTDB taxonomy): domain Bacteria; phylum Bacillota; class Clostridia; order Clostridiales; family Clostridiaceae; genus Proteiniclasticum; species Proteiniclasticum sediminis. The sequence continues at coordinate 275,345 of NZ_JAGSCS010000002.1, forward strand.
GCTGAAGGAAAAACTCGGCTACGCACTAGAAAACGGCGAAGCCGCCTATGAACTTCGGGAAACCAAGGAAGAAATTCTGGAAGATGCAGTGCGCGCGGGGATTTTCGCCGATGCTACCCTGGATCCCGATATCCGCAGCGTCCGGGAGACTATCAAGTATGGACTGAAAGGAATCTCGGCCTATGCCCATCAGGCGCGATTCATTAACTACGTCAATCCTAACGTGAGCCGCTTCTTCTTCAAGGCATTGGACAAGCTCACGGATAACAATCTGAATCTTGGAGAGAACATCCAGTTGCTGCTGGAGACCGGTAAACATGCTTATCTGGTCATGGAGACCCTGGATAAGGCAAATAATGAAACCTACGAGGCACCCACTCCCCACAAGGTCAACGTCAACGTGAAGAAAGGACCGTTCATCGTCATCTCCGGCCATGATCTTCGGGATCTGGAAATGCTCCTGCAGCAGACCGAAGGAAAGGGCGTCAATATCTACACCCATGGCGAAATGATTCCTACCCACGGGTATGAGGGGCTGAAGAAGTATCCTCACCTTGTCGGAAACTACGGCGGAGCCTGGCAGAATCAGCAGAAAGAGTTCAGCGATCTGCCCGGATGCGTCCTCATGACCACCAATTGTCTCATGAGACCCGCCAAGAGCTATGCAGACCGAATCTACACCACCAACGTGGTGGGCTTTGAGGGTATCAAGCATATCCCTAAGAAACCCGATGGCACCAAGGACTTCAGTGAAATCATCGAGCAGGCTTTATCTTTAGGTGGCTTCCCTGAGGATGAACCCGTCAAGGAAATCCTTGTGGGCTTTGGCCATAAAACCACCCTCAGTTATGCCGGAAAGATCCTGGAAGCGGTGAAAAATGGCGAGATCAAACACTTCTTCGTCATCGGTGGTTGCGACGGAGCAAAACCCGGTCGTGACTACTATACCCAGTTTGCCCTGGCTACTCCCAAGGATTCCATTATCCTGACTCTCGCCTGCGGAAAGTATCGCTTCAACAAGCTGGACTTCGGCGAAGTGGCGGGCCTACCAAGACTTTTGGATGTGGGACAGTGTAACGACGTCTATTCGGCCATCCGCATCGCAGCAGCCCTGGCTGAAGCCTTAGGCGTGACAGTCAACGATCTGCCCTTATCCCTCATCGTCACCTGGTATGAGCAAAAGGCCGTGGCTGATCTTCTCGCCCTCCTCTGGGTGGACGTGAAGGGCATTAGATTGGGACCCACACTGCCAGCCTTTGTCACCCCCAATGTCCTGAACTTCCTGGTGGAGAACTATGGGATCAAGCCCATCACCACCCCGGAGAAGGACCTGGCAGAGATCTTTGCCTAACCCATAACTGTTTAATCCGTCCGGATCTTCCTTTTGGGAGGTCCGGATTTTGTCTTCTGCTTACATAACGTTAAAAATCATCCTTTCATAAAAATGGTATAATGAGAATATGAAACCCATGCTGAGTAAGGAGAACCGCGTTATGGATAAAATAGAGTTTGAAGCTGAAATGATGAAGGTGCCGGATATTGACGGAGCCTATATTATAATACCCTTCGATGTGAAGGAAACCTACGGCAAAGGAAGGGTAGCCGTTCACGCCACCTTTGACGGTGAACCCTACGAGGGAAGTCTGGTCCGCATGAAAACCCCATATCATATTCTGGGGTTACGAAAAGAAATCCGGGCGAAAATTGGAAAGCAGCCGGGAGATAAGGTGAAAGTTACCCTGATGGAAAGAGTCAAGACTCATGAATAGGGATGTCATGATTGAAGAAGTTCTCCACCGCTTTCCAGGATGTCGGGTGGAGATACTGGACAAAGGCTGGTCAGAAGATCGGAAATACATCCTTCATTCGGAGACTTCACGGACACTTCTCCGCGTCTCGGGAAAACCCTTGGAGGTTCAGCAGGAAGAATTGGACTTGGTCGGCGCCTTAGCTTCGGTGGAGGGGATGATCCATCCCCTGGAGGTGGGCAGTCTTTCGGAGGAATGGACCTTCATCCGCTACACCTACTTACCTGGAGAAGATCTGCGGGAAGCGCTTCCCCAGCTCACTGAAAATCTCCAGGAGGAGCTGGGGATTCAGGCAGGAAGGCTTCTTCAACGAATCCATGAAGTCCCCGCAAAGCGTGAGGGATCCTTTGGTACCTTCTTCTCCAAAAAGTTGGATCGGAAGATCCAGGCCTATCATGACAGCCAAGTGGTCATTCCGGAACTGGAACAGCATCTGCCCTATATCGCGGATCATCGGCATCTTCTGGAGCATCGCCCCACCAGGCTTCAGCACGGAGACTTTCATCCGGGCAATATGCTCCTTCATGAAAAATCTGTAGGGATCATCGACTTTAACCGTTGGGACAAGGGGGATCCCTATGAGGAATTCAATCGGCTTCCCGCCTGCAGTCAGGTGAGTTTGCCCTTTGCCCAGGGACTCTTAAGGGGTTATTTTCCAGAGAATCCTCCAGAGGAATTCTTTTTGCTGCTGAAGCTCTATGTTCTCTCCAATGCCTTAGGATCCGTCCGCTGGGCACAGCTCCATTCCCCGGAAAGCCTTGATTATGTGTTGAATGTAACCCGGGAAACCTGTTCCTGGTACCCGTTATCCGAAGATTTTATTCCCCATTGGTACAAATCACACTGAACTTCGTTGCTCCACCTGTAGGCTTCACTGCAACAAGGAGGGAGTTCCATGAAGAAAGTTATCATGATTCTATTCAGTACACTATTTCTCCTTCTTTTCACCGCCTGTGACGAGAAGCCGGAGCATGACCCCCTGGGAACCTTCAGCGCTTACCAGGAGGCCTTTACCGCGATGGATTTTGGTGCCATGTATGACCTCTTGGCGAAGGAGAGCCAAGGTGCCCAGACCCGGGAAGACTATGTGAAGCTCTACATGGAGCTCTATACGGGGATTCCCATTACAGCAGCCCGCATGGAAAGCCGCATGGCTGATCTGGATCTTCGGCAGAAAGTCTATGGGAAGGATTCGGTGAAAGTGCCGGTGAACCTGATTTTGACGGTGCAGGGCCAAGAACTGACCTACAGCACCGACGTGAAGCTCATCCGGGAAAAGGATGAGGAAGGGAACACGAATTACCATGTGGCCTTTGCGCCGGATCTGGTTTTTCAGGACTATAAAAAGGGCGATAAGATCCTGGATCGGGAAGCCGGACCCATACGAGGAAGGATTCTGGATCGTAATGGAAAGGTCCTCGCCGGAAACACGGACGTCCTGTGGGTGGGCATGATCCCCGAATTTCTCGGGAAAGACAAAGCCGCTGCGGTGAAAGATCTGGCTCAGGCTTTAGGAATCAGTGAGGTGTACATTCAGGGACGACTCAATCTCAGCTGGGCCAAAGGGAATGTCTTCGTCGATGTCATGAAGGTCCCTTTGGAGGAGCAAAGCAAACTGGATGATCTCACCCGCCGGCATCGGGGGATCACCTACCGAAAGGTCCAGGACAGAGTCTATCCCTATGGCTCCTCCGCTGCCCATCTCACCGGTTATGTGGGTCTGGTGACAAAAGAAGAGTATGCCAAACTTCAGCCCCTGGGCTTTGGGCTGGATGCCAAAGTGGGCAGAGCGGGTCTGGAGCTTCTCTATGACGAAGTGCTCCGAGGTCAAAAGGGCGTAGAGAAGGTCCTGGTAGACCAAAACGGCGTAGAAAAACGCATACTCACGGGATTTCAGACGAACCGGGGACAGGACCTGATTCTCACCATCGATGCCGACAAGCAGCTTAGTCTGTATCAGGCCATGGCCGGTTCTGCTGGGACCGGGTCCGTGGTGAACTACAAGACTGGGGAAATTGAAGCCTGGGTGAGCGTGCCAGCCTACGACCCCAATGGCATGATCCTGGGAATCCCCTCCATTTATTACGAAGTCCAGTCCAAGGATCCGGGAAAGCCACTCCTTAACCGCTTTACCCGGCGCTATGCCCCGGGTTCCACCATAAAGCCCCTGACGGCAGCCATCGCCCTGGACATGGGAGGCTTTGATCCGGAGTTCACCCTGGAACTTGCCGGCACGAAATGGCAGAAGGAAGCCGCCTGGGGAAACTACTTCATCACGCGAAAGATTGACCCCTTAGGCCCCGTGGATCTGGAAAAAGCCATGATTCTATCGGACAACATTTATTTTGCCCAGATGACCCTGGAAATGGGGGAGGCGACCTTCCGCCAAGGGCTACAGCGTCTAGGTGTCGGGGAGGATGCCCAACCTGGATACCCCCTGGAAATTTCCCAAGTGGCCAATACAGACACCATGAACAGTGAAATCCTCCTGGCAGACAGCGGCTATGGTCAAGGACAGGTTTTATTTAACAGCCTGACGCTGCCCCGGGCGCTCACGGCCATTGCTGATGGCGGAAAACTCAAGTCTCTGCGGCTGCTGTTTACGAAGAACCCTGTTGAACAGAAGGAGGTTCTCTCCGAGGCTACCGCCCAGAAGATCCTCGGCTATATGGAAAAGGTTGTGGCCGATCCCCAAGGCACAGGATATGTTGCCCGGATGGAAGGATACACCTTCGCCGGAAAAACCGGCACCAGCGAAGTGGGCAGCGGAAGCTCCGCCCAGGAAAACTCCTGGCTCACCCTGATCAATCGCGATCCTCAGCATCCTTCCATCGTCACCATGATGGTGGAAAACACCAAGGATCTGGATGGTACGGGACTTATGGCAGGAAAGATGAAAACCTATTGGACAAGCCTTCCTCAACCTTAAACAACGAGAAGGAGCCAAGTCGCTGGACTTGGCTCCTTTTAACGATAATTCTAAAATAATTCCGGACAGCGCTAGGATGGCATTCGAATCAATCCACTAAATAAAACATGAAGCGATTGATTATTGAAGAGGCCATCCTAGCTGAGTCTGGGTTGTTGGTGTACTTATGATTGTACACTCCTTTCTGTTTTGGTATAGCGTGATGTTTCTTGTCTATCTTCCAAGGCTTTTAGGGATGGGCTTATAGACTCGAGACTCTGCATCAGGCTACCCCACGAACCGAGCTTGAACCACTCCATTACGCTTCGCATGACACAGAAGGGGGAGAAGCTGATTCTCGAAGCTGAGCATAATCATCGGATTGTCACTGGATTCTCCGGTGAAGGTATTCCTCTTCGTACTATAATGATACGGGACTTGAAGGGATTTCGCAAGGCTCCTGGCAGGGGCTCAGGGGGAGTCCGGGACAATCACCATGAAGTTATTGGAATATTTGAACGTTATCTCCCTCAGGCTTGCGTTTTTGAAAAATAATCCTGAATCCCCCCTCATATCCTCGGGATGCCGCTATAGCCCTGCAAAGTTTACCCCAAGATCACCAGAACTTAACCGGAGAAAGCCTGGGGCCCATGGACACTGTTCATCCCATGGACTATACTTAAATCAAACCCATGACTGGAGATGGTGTTTCACTATCATTCTTTTTCATCCAGCTATGGAAGATCTTGTGAAATCTTCATAAATCAACCATGGAAATTTAAGGAATCCCCCGTATACTTAAGATTACAGAATACTAGGTCCGGCGAGACCGGATCATCGAGGAGATCACAATGGCCATTATGGAAACTCTGAAAACCTTAGTTTGGATCCTGAGCAGTCTGCTCACGATTTACGGCATCTATTATGCCTTTATGCTGATATTCACGTTTCTTCCCCTGAAGGAGCGCGTCGCCCATGGACCGAAAACCAAGTTTGCGGTGGTGGTGGCTGCGCGGAATGAAGAAGCCGTCATCGGGAATCTTGTGGACAGCCTATTTCAGCAGAATTATCCCCGGGAGCTCTATGATGTCATTGTGGCGCCCAATAACTGTCGGGATAACACCAAAGGCGTGGCAGAGGAACATGGGGCCATGATCTTCGAACCCAAATCCGTCATTCGATCCAAGGGAGATGTGCTGAAAGAACTGTTTGCCTCGCTGCTTCGGGAACGGCCCGACTATGAAGCCTTTGTGGTGTTTGATGCAGACAATGTAGCGGATCCGGATTTTCTTCGAAACATGAACAGCGCCCTGGTGGAAGGGGCGGAAGTGGCCCAGGGTTACCGGGACAGCAAGAATCCCTATACGACCTACATGGCCAGCTGCTCCACCATCTACTACTACATGGTCAACCGGTTCCTGAACCGTCCCCGCAATGCCATTGGACTGTCGGGAATGATCAATGGTACAGGTTTTGCGGTGAAAGCCGATGTGCTCCGGGCCTTAGGCGGGTACAATACCAGGACCCTCACGGAAGACATCGAGTTTTCCACCCAAGTGATTCTTTCCGGCCGAAAGGTGGAGTGGGTCCCCAATGCCATCACCTATGATGAGCAGCCAGAAGATTTTCTCACTTCCTGGAAACAGCGAAAGCGCTGGACGCTGGGCCTTATCCAGTGCGGACGGGAGTACCTGGGTGAACTTCTTCGAAATCTCACCAAAGGAAACTTCCTCCAGGTCTTTGACTTCACCATGTTCCACCTGGGACCCCTGGTGCAGATCCTTTCCATCTTCTCCGGTTTGGCCATCACATCGCTCAGCATTGTCCAGGTGTATTACGATCAGATGACGACCACCACGCTGGTTCTTCTGGCGGTGGGCTCGACGGTCCTCTCCTATGTTGGCATGACCGTGGTCCCCATGGTTCTGGTTGCCCTGGAAAAGAGAAGTCTCAAGAAGGCCTGGAAGGGCATTCTCACCTTTGGATTCTTCCTCATGACCTGGCTGCCCATCAACGTCCTCTGCTTCATCAAGCCCGACACCACCTGGCATGAAATTAAGCACAAGCAAAAGGTTTCCCTGAATCGGAAAGCCTAATCACGAAAAGTACGCCGTCCTCAGCCAAAATGCTGGGGGCGGCTTTTTCGATGGAAAGAGTAATTTTAATGAATTATTAATATTAGGTACTTGACTATATTGTGCGCCGTACAGTATTATGAAGTTGGGTGATATTATGGAAAACAAAACAGACTTTATGAATGCCTTTCTCATTGAGCTGAAGCGTGGAACGCTGACGCTGGCGGTACTCAGTCAGCTGAAGAATCCGGAATACGGGTACTCGCTTCTGGAAAAATTGCTGCAGCAAAATCTGCCTATGGAATCAAGTACCCTGTATCCGCTGCTTCGGCGGTTGGAAAAACAGGGGATCCTGGACAGCGAGTGGGACACCACGGAAACTAGACCCCGAAAGTACTACAAACGAAGCGCCTTTGGAGACGAAATCTACCACGCCCTGGTCAAGGAGTGGATGCAGACGGTTCAGATCATGGATGAGATCATCGAGGAGGAAAAGCGATGAACAGCACAATTGAAAAATACATTTATGCCGTCACCAAGTATTTGCCGGAAAAAGACCGGGAAGATGTGGCCCGGGAACTTTCCGCCAACATTGAGGACATGCTGGAGGGAGACCGAAGCGAAGACAACATCCGCCGGGTTCTGGAAGAAATGGGCAGTCCCTATGAACTGGCCATCGAGTACAGCGGCAAGGACCGCTACCTCATTGGGCCCGTTCTCTATCCCATCTACCTGGAAGTGCTGAAAATCATCGCCATCGTGGCGGTGGTCATTGGGGCCATCACCTTTGCCGTGGACATGATCTTTAAATCGAATAACCTGGACAGACTCTGGGATCTGCCCCATATTCTCGGAACCGGGATCGGAAACACCATTTCCATCCTCATGGGCTTTTTCTTCTGGGTCACGGTGATCTTCGCCATTGTGGAGCGTAACCGGTTCGATGAGGCAATTCTCAAGGAGTCTAAGGAGAAGTTTAAGGTTAGTGATTTGAAGGACATTCCCCAGACCACCACGAAAAAAATATCTAAAGTGGAGATGGGCTTTGCACTCTTTTTTACGATCCTCTTTCTCTGGATCTTTGTCTTCCGTTCGGATCTCTTGGCCATCTATATCAATGGAAACCGGGCTTACCCGATTTTCAACAGCGACACCATCCGAAGCTTCCGGGTGCTGATTCTCCTGGCTGGCGGATTCTCCCTGGTTCTGACTTCCCTGAAGATGATTTTTGGCCGCTGGAATCCGTTCCTGGGCATTCTGGCTTCCATCTATGCCATGGTCAACTTGGCCGTATTTATTATCGTGGCCACCAGTGACAAGCTCTTCAACGCCGAGTTTTTGAAATTTGTTGATGAGCATGCCCGGACAGAAGGATTCAACATTTACGCCAATCTGGACCGAATCATCCTGGGAATCCTTATCTTTTCCGCAGTGGCCACCCTCATCGAAATTGGAACCTCCCTCTATAATGGGTTCCGACCTGATAAGTCCCTGAAAGGGATCACGGGTGGAAAGTCGAAAAAAACAGGGGAATCGTAAATCTTCCGTGAACCTTCAGCCCTGGAGCCAGGGTATCCCGTTGTGCTTTTTCTGGTTTAGCCTATAATAAAACTAAGAAATATCGGATGAATCAGAAAATAAAGTTGATTTTCTCGATTAGCGTAAAGGAGGATTACCATGGATGAAAACAAGTACGGCAGTAATCTGACCCCCGAAGAGCTGGAAGCGAAAATGAAAGCGGAGAATGAAGAAAGAGCCGCCCAAAGCGCTCCCCCTTCGGAAGAGCAAGCTTCCGGACACCAGGAAAATCAGCAGCGCACCGCCAAGGGATTTGATTTCAGCGATTACGAAGGGGAGGATGTCACCGGACACTATACCAAAGAGGACATCGAAAAGAACAAAGTGGTGGCGGCCATCGCCTATCTCATTTTCTTTCTTCCGCTCATCGCCGCTCCGGATTCCAAGTTCGGACGCTTTCACGCCAATCAGGGCCTGGTGCTCCTCATCGTGGGCATGGTGGGAAACCTCGTCTTAGGAATGATCCCCATTCTGGGGTGGATTCTTCTTCCGCTCTATTCCCTGGCCATATTTGTCCTGGCCGTCCTGGGGCTGGTGAACACCTTGAATGGAAAAGCCAAAAAGCTCCCCATCATTGGAAAGATCAACCTGATCAACAAGTAGTTACTGGGAGGGCAGCGGCCTGGCCGCTGTCCTCATTGACTTTTATCCTGAGATTCCCCCAAGGAGGGATGGCCATGAAGAATTGGAAAAAGCAAGCTACCGCAGGACTTCTTCTCCTGACGATGCTCCTTAGCGGATGCGGGAATCGTGTCGAAAAAACCCTGAACCGGGCGGAGAAGGAAATCAATGCCCTGGAAGAACGGCTGAACACCTTTTTTGAAGAAACCGGCAATGCCCTGGAAGACTGGCTGACGAACTGGAAAGTTCCGGGGCTCCTCCCCACCGAAGAGACCAAAGGATCTTCGGAAAATCTCCCTTCCGCCTATGTGAGCCAAGCCATGGAGACGGCGTTTTCGGAGCTTCCTCTGAACTATGGTTTTGCTTTTGATGCCGAAGGCGAAACGCAAATTTTGAACCTTCTCAACGCCTATCGAAAGGAAAATGGCCTGCAGCCCCTGACTCTTCGGGAAGATCTGAGTCAGTCTGCCCGATACAAGTCCCTGGCCATGCTCCAGTATGACTACTTCAGCCATGATAACCCCAATCTTCAGGGAAAACCCTTCGACGTGCTGCTCTGGAACAAACTGAATCTCAAATACAGCTCCATTGGGGAGAATCTGGCCTTCATCTCCACCTCCGGCCGTGTGAACACCATCAGCGCGGAAGAGCTCTTTACCCAGTGGAAAAATTCACCGGCACATAATGAGCAGATGCTGAATCCCTACTATACTGCCGTGGGCATCGGAGTGGTCCGATCCACCTCCTCCGGACCCTACTACAAGAACTACAAGGTCCTTCTGGGGACCCAGCATTTTGGCAACTGAGAAGGAGGCATTATGGCACAGCAAATCGTCCAGCGAAGGACCGTTGGAGCAGGCCTCGGAGAGACCTTTCAGGAGGTTCTCCTGGAACTGCCCTTTCCCCAGCTTCCGGGAGCCTTTGATGGCTTCCGGATTCTTCATCTCTCGGATCTCCACAACCGGAGTTTTGGAAAAGGAAACCGTGAACTGATCCGCTGGGCCAGGGCCCAGGAACCTCACCTCATCGTCTATACGGGGGACATGGCAGATCGGACCTTTCCCCGCAGGAAGGGCTGGCATCAGCTCATGGAAGGCCTGGCGGGGATTGCCCCGGCGTACTACATCCTGGGAAACCATGAGGATGATCTGTCCCCGAATCTTAAGGAGAAGCTGCAAAGGGATGCCCAGCACTTCGGGATCCGCATATTGGATAATGATCGGGTCATTCTCAAGGAGCAGGAGGAGAGTCTCTATCTCACGGGATTTCATGCGCCCATGCAGTATCTCCGGAATACGAAAGGGAAAGAGAAGGGGAGTCTTCAGCTTCAACCCAAGGAATTGGCTAAGCTTCTGGGTCCTTCACCCAAAGCCTTTGAAATCCTATTGGCCCACAATCCCCTGTATTTTGAGACCTATGTGGCCTATGGCGCAGATCTGATCCTCTCCGGCCATGTCCATGGGGGCTTAGTGCGGCTTCCAGGAATTGGAGGGATTTTCTCCCCGGATCGGACCTTTTTTCCCCCTTACTCCAAGGGAGTTTACCGACAGGGCGATGCCGTCATGGTGGTGAGTCCGGGGCTCGGCGGGCTGCCATTTCGACTCTTCAACCCGCCCCAGGCCTATGTGCTGACCCTTCGATCAAAGGAGAACATAGAAGGGGACATAGCCTCTTCCTTGATGAGATCAGAGTAAAAGGCATCAATTCCTGCGCTCTAATATCCATTCTTTCAGACTTCTAAAAATTGTGATATAATTAGCAGGTTATTAAGATGTGAGGAAGACGATATGGATATGCCGCAGAAGCCCACCCGAAATAAAAAGAGAATAACCCAAGGCCTCATGGTGCTGATGCTTCTGGCCGTTATCGCCACCTATCTGGGGCTTTTTCTTCAGAAGGGCATGGATTTCTATGGTCATTTTCTTCGCGTGGCTCCAACGGAGTCCGGCACTACGGTGACCAGGTATGAGGGCCAAGGCGAAAAGGGTCTCGTGACCGTAGCGGTGACGCTCCTCAATCAGCAGGATACACTCGTGGAGTTCACCAGTCGAGGCGAGACCATGGAATACGTCCAGGAAACGGGCGGAGAAGGCAAGGAAGTCCGCCTTTATGACGGCAGCAATGCTCTGGTGTTCAGCGGAGTTCTGGATCTGGAAAAAAGGATCCTGACCCCCATCTCTGGAGAACCCATTCTCATCGATCGTTATCACCCGCAGGTCACGGAAGAACACAGCGATGTGCATCCAGACCCGGTACTGGTAGTCCTCACCGCAGAAGGGCTCAATGGCCGCATACGGGGAGACTGGAGTTACTTTATCCTGGCCACGGTGCTCCTGGGTCTCTACGGCGCCATTCGGGGAATCCCGAGGCTTCATCTAAAAATGGGCTATGCAGGGAAGCCCCAAGACCATCCGCATCCTGTCATGCGAGGCTTTCTGCTCTTGGCCCCCTGGGTGATCCTCTATCTGTATTTTCGGGCACTGTGAACGACGCCTCCCTTTTTCGGGAGGTTTTTTATATATTTTTAAAAGGGCCTTGACCTTCACGTTACGTCAAGGTTTATGCTAAGAGAGGAAGAGGAGGGGAGAAGTTGGAATACACAATACAGGAAGTGGGAAAGATGGCGGGAATCAGTACCCGGACCCTGCGGTTTTATGACGAAATCGGCTTGCTCTTGCCTAAGCGGATCAGCACCAGCGGTTACCGGATTTATGGAAAGGAGGAGCTTAACCGGCTCCAGCAGATTTTGTTTTACCGGGAGTTTGGACTGAAGCTGGAAGAGATCCAGGCCATTCTTACGCAAAAAAACTTTGACCGGACCCGAGCTCTGGAGGAACACCGGGCAAGGCTACTGGAAAAACGGTACCGCATCGATGCGATGCTCAGCAATCTGGATGAAAGTCTGGAGGAAATGAAAGGAAAGGTAACCATGAAGGACAAGGACAAATTTCGAGGACTGAAGGAAGAAGCGCTGAAGAAAAATGAAGAGATATACGGCAAGGAGATTCGTGAAAAGTACGGCGAGATGACGGTGGAGGAATCCAACCGAAAGTTCATGAGCCAGAGTCCCGAAGAAATGGCCTATGCCGAAGCTCTGTCCAAGCGCATTCTTGATGAACTCTATGCCGCCATGGACAAGAAGGATCCGGCATCCCCGGAAGCTCAGCAGGTGGCCAAGCTCCATCAGGAGTGGCTCATGCTCTACTGGCCCAGTTACTCCAAGGAAGCCCATCGGGGACTGTCCGAGATGTATGTGGCCGATGAGCGGTTTAAGGCTTTCTACGACAAGGGTCGGGAAGGGGCTGCGGAGTTTCTCCGAGAGATCATTGCCATTTATACGGCATAACCCCCAAGGGGAGCTGCTTTTTTCGCAGCTCATCTTTATTGACAGATATTCTCATTTATGGGATACTTTGAGGGAAATTCAATGAAAGGGAGGAGCCCGATGAAAGGAATTTATCTGACCCTGGGGGTTATCTTTTTTGGACTGGGCGCCCTGGGCGCTGTATTGCCCGTGCTCCCCACCACCCCATTTCTTCTTCTGGCTTCCGCCTGTTTTGCCCGGGGGTCCTCCAGGTTTCACCGCTGGTTCACGGGAACCCGGCTCTATGAGGAGCATCTGGCAAGCTTTGCCGAAGACCGGGCCATGACGCGTAAAACGAAGATTTCCCTGCTTACGCTGTCCACGTCCATGATGCTTTTGGCCCTGTTTACTTTACCCCACTGGAGTGCAAAACTGGTAATTCTGGCCTCTTTCGTTTTCCTCTATTACTATTTTTTGGTGAAGATCCGGACCCTCAGCCCGGAAGAGGAAGAGGAGAAAGCCTAAATACAGCACCGCAAAGACATGGCGCGCCATGTCTTTTTTCAGCATCAGATCCAAGCCGCTAAGGAGAGGAGAGAAGGCATGACAGGCCCCGTTTCTATGGTATAATAGGAACAGCGTATTGTAGAAACCCAAGGAGAAATCCCGGGGACAGAAATGGAGAGTCACGTTATGGCAAACCGGAAAACCGTTCAAATCAACAACTTCCTCGTTTATCTCATCGTGGGGCTGGTTCCCCTGATCCTCCTTCCCCGGCGGGGCCACCTCAGCGCCTCCATCCCCAAACTCATCGTTCTGGGGGTCATTGGCATCGTCTTTCTCCTCCACTGGTTTATTCGTCGCCGGGAAATGACCGTAATCCGAGACAATCTGGAAAACCGGTTTTTAGCCGGATATGTATTTTTCCTTGTTGTCTCCATGTTCTTCTCCCTGGATCCCGTCACCTCCTTCTGGGGTTCGGGGTACCGTTATGACGGCCTGGTGGCATTTTTCCTCTATCTTTTAGCCTATCTGGCGGCCAAGAACGGCCACCATCTGGGGCGGAAGCTCTTCTGGATCCTGGCAGTCTCGGGATTTTTGGTGGCCCTTTTAGGGGTGCTCCAGTTCTACAGCATCGATCCCATTCCTTCCCGCTGGTATGCCATCCCCTGGAAAGACGCCGCTTTTTCCACCATGGGTAATCCGAATTTTCTGGGGAGCTATCTGGTGCTGGTCATCCCCATGCCCCTCTACCTCTACTTCTATAAGAATCAGCCCGTGGGGCTGATCTTTTACAGCGTCATGGTGCTGGCTCTTCTGTGCACCCGCACCCGGGGCGCCTGGATCGGGTTCTTCATCTCCCTTCTGGTGTTCCTCTTTCTACACCACAAGGGGTATGGCTTCCGAAAGAAGGAGGGCCGAAAGGTATTGGTGGTCTTCCTCCTGACCCTGGTCATTTCGGGATTCTTCATCATCACCTCCGGCGATCTTTTCTTTGCCCGATTTCTCTCCATCTTTGGGGATCTCTTCGCCTGGATCAAACAGACAGAAGGTTCAGAGATGGGCGGTTCCTTCCGGATCTATCTTTGGGGGAAGGTTCTTACCCTCATCGGGAAGCGCCCCCTAACGGGCTACGGCATCGATGTGCTCTACATCGCCATGAACTCGAATTTCCGGGAGCAGATCATTCAGGATTTCGGCGTCTACAAGAACTGGGATAAAGCCCATAATGAGTTCCTCAACATCGCCGTATCTTCGGGGGTGCTTTCCCTCCTGGCCTACCTGGGCTTTGTGGGAGCGGTGATCCGAAGAGCCTACAAACGACTTCCGGAGCATCCGGGGTATGTGGCCCTCCTGGCTGCTGTCATGGGATACCTGGTTCAGGCCATGTTCAATATTCAGGTGGTCATGGTCTACTATGTCTTCTTTGCCTATCTGGGGATTCTCTCCGCGGAAGAGGGGCTGGAGGACACCCGGGGAATTTTCTCCGGTTTCCGCAAAACAGCATAAAGAAATGACAAGAGCTTCGACAGCCACGGCCGTCAAGGCTCTTTTTTCATGTCCGGATACCTTAAGATTGGCTTAAAGTCAGGGGTTGCCCGCTGGAAACCCTTTACATTCCTTAACTTTCTTAGGATTTCTTTAAATTCGTGAAATAGGCAACAATGATGAAAAATGGAGGTAATGGGAGATATTAAGAGCTAAATCTCAAATATCCTCAGAATTTGCGAAATTGAAACCTGAACCAAAGAGGAATATAGTTTGGGAATCAAATATTTTTAAAATCAAACCATTACGGAGGTGCGCTTTGGCGAAGATAATCGGAACAGGAAGTTCCATGCCTCGAACGATCCTGACCAATCAGGACATGGAACGCTATGTGGAGACCAGCGATGACTGGATCGTCTCCCGAACGGGAATCCGGCAACGGCATATTTCCGACAAGGATGAAAATACAGGGGATCTGGGGTACGCCGCAGCTCTTGCAGCTCTGGAAAACGCAGGGATTGCCCCAGAGGACCTAGACTATATCCTGGTGGCCACCACCACGCCCCATGCCCTGGTGCCCAACACCAGCAGCTATATTCAGGCAAAACTGGGCGCCGTGAATGCCGCCGCCCTGGACATCAATGCGGCCTGCTCCGGCTTCATTTACGGGCTGGAACTGGCCGATGTGCTCCTCATGAGAAAGACCATTAAGCATGTCCTTGTCATCGGTGCCGAGGTGCTCTCCAAGATCACCGACTTCACGGATCGCTCCACCTGTGTCCTCTTTGGGGACGGGGCTGGCGCTGCGGTGCTCACCAAGGGCGAGGGGCTCTATGCCACTCTCACCGGAGCCGATGGCGCCAAAGGCCAGTGTCTCCACACCAGTGACTTTGCCGTGCGCAACATCATTGCCGGGGATGAGCCTTCTCCCCATCTCATCCAGATGGACGGGAAAGAAGTCTATAAGTTTGCGGTGAACATCCTGCCGGAATCGGTGAAAAAGGTGGTGGAGGAGAAGGGGCATGCCCTGGAAGACCTGGACTGGGTCATTCCCCATCAGGCCAATGTCCGGATCATCGAAGCGGCCTCCAAGCGTCTGGGAATTCCCATGGAGAAGTTCTTCGTGAACATCGGCAGTACGGGAAACACCTCAGCTGCCAGCATCGCCATCGCCCTGGACGATATGAATAAAACCGGGCTCCTGAAGAAGGGGCAAAAGCTCGCCATGGTGGGCTTTGGGGGAGGGCTCACTTATGGAGCCGTCTACCTGGAATGGACCAAAGAAGCATAATTCATCTTCGGATTGCTATAAATCCCATTACAAAATTTTAGGAGGAATCATCATGATTTTTGAAAAAGTACAAGAAGTGCTCGCAAAGGAACTGTCCATGGACAAGGGGGAAATTCTCCTGGAATCCAGCTTTGAGGATCTGGGCATCGACTCTCTGGATCTGGTAGAGCTCGTCATGCAGCTGGAAGAGGAGTTCGACATCACCATCGACGAGGCTGAAGGACTGAAGACCATCAAGGAAGTTGTGGACTATATCGCCGCGAAGGTCGGCTAAAGGTTGGTGGAACATGAAAAACAGAGTATGTGAATTACTCGGCATTCAGTATCCCGTATTCCAAGGCGCCATGGCCTGGCTGGCCGACGGTAAGTTAGCCGCTGCCGTGTCCAACGCCGGCGGCCTGGGCATCATCGCCGGGGGCAATGCCCCGGGGGACATCGTTCGGGAAGAGATTCGCAAGGCCAAGGAGCTCACAGATAAACCCTTTGGGGTGAACATCATGCTCCTGTCGCCCTTCAAAGAAGAAGTCATCCAGGTGGTCCTGGAAGAGAAGGTGGCCTGTGTCACCACCGGTGCCGGAAACCCCGGCCGCTACATCCAGGCCTTCCATGAGGCAGGCATCAAGGTGATCCCCGTGGTTCCTTCCGTGGCCCTGGCCAAGAAAATGGAAAAACTGGGCGCCGATGCCATCATTGCCGAAGGCAATGAAGCCGGCGGTCATATCGGCAAGCTCACCTCCATGGTCCTCTGGCCCCAGGTCAGCGACGCCGTGAGCATTCCCGTCATCGGAGCCGGCGGCATCGCCGATCACCGGGGCGTGGACGCGGCCTTCATCCTGGGGGCGGAAGGCGTCCAGCTGGGCACCTACTTCATTCCCGCGGAGGAATGCAAAGCCCATGAAAACTACAAAACCATGGTGCTGGAAGCTTCCGACATCGACACCACCGTCACGGGAAGACCCACGGGTCATCCGGTACAGGTTCTGCGCAACAAGCTCTCCCGCAAGTTCGAAGAGCTGGAGAAGCGCGGCGCAGCCCTCGATGAATACGAGGAACTGGGCAAGGGTGCCCTCTATCAGAGCGTCATTGTGGGCGATCTGGACCGCGGGTCCTTCATGTCCGGCCAGATTGCCGGCATGGTAAAGAAGCGCGGCACCTGCAAGGAACTTCTGGACAGCCTCATTGAAGGTTCCCAGTACATACAGAAAGCATAAGGAAGGAGACGGCGAAGACCATGAAGATCAATATCCTATTTCCCGGACAGGGAGCCCAGTTTGTAGGGATGGGGCTGGATTTCTACGCCCTTTATCCCCGTTACCGGGAGATTGTGGATGCGGCATCCGCCGCGGCGAAACTCGACCTGAAGAGCGTGGTGGAGGATGCGGAAAAACTGCAGGAAACCAGCCATGCCCAGCTGGCGATTTTTACCATGAGCTATGGGATCGCCTCACTTCTTCAGGATGAAGGACTTTCCTTCTCCCATACCCTGGGCCTGAGTCTGGGGGAGTATGGGGCGCTAACCCTGGCGGGGGCCCTGAACTTTGAAGACACCGTGGCCCTCCTTAAGGTGCGCTCCGATGCCATGCAGAAGGCTTCCCAGGAAAATCCGGGATTCCTCGCGGCCGTATCCTTCCTCGACCGGGAAAAGGTGGAGGAAGCCTTGGCGGGAAAAGAAGGAATCTGGATTTCCAATTACAATGCCCCCAATCAGACCGTGGTGGGCGGAGCCCTTTTTGCTAAAGAAATCTTCGAGGAAAGCATGAAAGCCGCAGGCGCCAAGAAGGTAACCTACCTTCAAGTCTCCGGGGCCTTCCATACGGCCCTCATGACCTCTGCGGGAGAACGCTTCCAGGAAGCGGTTCAAAAGGTCCCCGTAATGATGCCTAAGGTTCCGGTCCTCTCCAACCTCAAGGGAGACTTCTACCAGGTAGGCGATGACATGGCTTCCATCCTCACCCAGCACATTTACTCCCCCGTACGGCTGGATCTTTGTCTGGAGAAACTGGAGGCAAAGGAAGGGGATCTTCATCTTCTTCTGGGTCCGGGAAAGGCTCTGGCATCCATTCTGAAGCAGAACAAGATACTAGGCGAAGTCCTGGTGGTGAACACCGTGGAGGATTTTGAAAAAACCATGACGATTATAAAGGAGAAACAACATGAGCAATAAAACCTGCCTCATCACTGGAAGCTCCCGGGGCATTGGCGCCGGCTGCGCACTGCTTTTTGCCCGGAATGGGTACAATGTGGTGGTGAACTACACTTCCCGCGAACCCCAGGATCTGGTGGCCCAGCTGGAAGAAATGGGTGCCTCCTATCTCGTGGTCAAGGGCGATGTGTCCAAGCCGGAAGATGCCCAGCATCTGGTGGACGCCGCTGTGGAAACCTTCGGTTCCCTGGATGTACTCGTGAACAATGCGGGCATCACCAAGGACAATCTCATGCTTCGCATGAAGGCGGAAGATTTCTCCCAGGTTCTGGATGTGAATCTACTGGGTACCTTTAACATGACCAAGGCGGCCAGCGCCGTCATGATGAAGAAGCGCCAGGGAAGCATCATCAACATCTCCTCCGTGGTGGGCCTTCGGGGCAACGCCGGTCAGGTGAACTATGCCGCGTCCAAAGCGGGGATCATCGGACTGACCAAATCCGTGGCCAAGGAACTGGCGAAGCGCAGCATTACCTGTAACGCCATTGCTCCCGGATTCATCGAGACGGAGATGACCGACGTCCTCAGCGACAAGGTGAAGGAGAGAATCCTTCAGGATATCCCCATGGGCACCTTGGGCAAGACCCAGGACATCGCCCAGTTGGCGCTATTCCTCGCCAGTGAGGGAAGCCGCTATATCACAGGTCAGATCATCGCCGTGGACGGCGGCATGAGCATGTAGGAGGAACGAAATGAGAGTAGTAATTACCGGCATGGGGGTCGTAACCCCCATCGGAAACAACGTGGAAGAGTTCACCCAAGGGCTCAAAGAAGGACGCTGCGGCGTTGGCCCCATCACCCAGTTCCCCGTGGAAGGCTTCAAGGCTTCCCTGGCGGCGGAGGTGAAGAATGTGGATCCGGCAGAGGTCATCGGGAAAAAAGAAGCCCGACGCATGGACCGCTTCACCCAGCTGGCTGTCATGGCCGCCGATGAAGCCGTGAAGGATGCAAAACTCACCGGCGCCTATGATCCCTTTGATATCGATGTGCTCATCACCTCCGGCATCGGCGGTCTCTCCACCATGGAAGAGAATGTGGCCAAGTATCTGGAGAAAGGTCCGGGACGCGTGTCTCCTTTCTTTATCCCCATGAACATCCTGAACATGGCGGCAGGAGAGATTTCCATCCGTCATGAGGCCATGGGTTCTTCCTTTGCTCCCGTGAGCGCCTGTGCCTCGGGCACCCATTCCATCGGCGAAGGATTCCGTTCCATCAAGCATGGGTATGCCAAGGCTGCCATCGTGGGCGGCACCGAAGGCGCTGTGACCCCCATGGCCATTGCGGGATTCAGCAACATGAAAGCCCTCAATGAAACGGCTGATGTGGAAAAAGCCTCCATTCCCTTTGATGCCGAACGGGCAGGCTTTATTCTGGGCGAAGGAGCCGGCGTGCTCATTCTGGAGAGCCTGGACGGCGCTCTGGCCCGTGGGGCCAAGATCTATGCGGAAGTGGTGGGCTATGGCTCCACCTCCGATGCGCACCACATCACCGCCCCCCATCCGGAAGCCAAGGGTGCGCTCATGGCCATGAAACGAGCCTTGACCGAGGCGGGCATTGCCCCCGAGGCCATCGGCTACATCAATGCCCATGGCACCAGTACTCCCATGAATGACCGCCTGGAGTCCAAGGCCATCGTGGAGCTATTCGGCAAAGAAGTGGCCGTCAGCTCCACCAAGTCCATGACCGGACACCTCCTGGGCGCCGCCGGGGCCGTGGAGTCCGTGGCGTCGGTCCTGGCCATGAAGGACAGCTTCATTCCCCCCACCATCCACACCAAGACCATCGATCCGGAAGTGGAAGCCAACATTATCACCGGGGAAAGCGTGGATATGGAAATCCGCTATGCTCTTTCCAACTCGCTGGGCTTTGGCGGACACAATGCCTGCCTGGTCTTTAAGAAATGGGAGGGACAGTAAATGGAACTTAACGATATCCTTCTCCTTCTGGAGAAGTTTGAATCCTCGGACCTCACTTCCCTGCAGGTTAAGCTGAAGGGTGATGAGTTCCAGGCCTCCCGCAAGGGCGGAGAACTCCAGGTGGAGGCAGAAGCCCCCGTACGCGTCCTCCGGGAAAGACGGGAGGAAGCTCCTGTACCCGTGAAGGAAGCAGCCCCTGGGGCAGCACCCCTGGCGGAGAATCTCTATGAGGTGACCTCACCTTTAGTGGGCACCTTCTACAGCCGCCCTTCGGAAAATGACGCTCCCTTTGTAAAGATGGGCCAGTCTGTGAAGAAAGGGGACATCCTCTGCATCCTGGAAGCCATGAAGATCATGAATGAAGTGAAGAGCCCCGTGGATGGCATCATCCGCAAAGTCTGCCTGGAAGACAAGGACATGACCGATTTCGGGAAAGTGCTCTTTTTGCTGGAGGAGGCGTAACATGGAACATCTCGACATCAATGAAATCATGAAGGTGCTTCCCCATCGTCCGCCCTTTCTCCTCATCGACCGGATTCTGGAAGTGGAGTCGGGGAAGCGCTGCAAAGCCCTGAAAAACGTCACCTACAACGAAGAGTTCTTTAAGGGACACTATCCGGAGTATCCGGTGATGCCCGGCGTTCTCATCGTGGAAGCCATGGCCCAGACCGGGGCCTATGGCATTCTCACCATGGAAGGCAATGCCGGCAAAACCCCGCTCTTTGGCGGGATGAACAACGTAAAATTCCGAAGACAGGTGGTCCCGGGGGACACCCTGATTCTGGAAGTGACCATCGACAAAATGAGAGCCAGCTTTGGCAAGGGAACGGGAAAAGCCTATGTGGACGGACAAGTGGTCTGCGAGGCGGAGCTTCTCTTCATGCTGGGGTAATCAAGGAGGAACAAGATGAAGATACTCATTGCCAATCGGGGCGAAATTGCCCTGCGCGTCCTGAGGGCCGCCCATGAACTGAATATCGGAACGGTGGCGGTGTATTCCATGGCGGACAAGGATGCCCTCCACGTGAAGCTGGCAGATGAGGCATACTGCATCGGCAAAAGCTTTTCCCGGGACAGCTACCTGAACATGGAGAATATCCTCTCCGTGGCGGTGCTGGCCCAGGTGAACTACATCCATCCGGGATACGGATTCCTCTCGGAAAGCCCCCTGTTCCGCCGGCTCTGCCGGGAGTGCAACATCGGCTTCATCGGACCCCACGAAAGGACCATGGAGCTCATGGGGGACAAGGTCATGGCCAAGGAGATCGCGAAGAAAGCGGGGATTCCCGTGGTTCCCGGTTCCGACGGCGAAGTGGCCACGGAAGAGGAAGCTCTCCGGATTGCCCGAACCATCGGTTATCCGCTCCTCGTCAAGGCTTCCTCCGGTGGAGGCGGCAAGGGCATCCGCATTGTGGAGCGGGAAGAGGAACTGAAAGGCGCCTTCACGGCCTCCAAGAATGAGGCCCTGGCAAACTTTGGCTCCGATGGGGTTTACCTGGAGAAATACCTGAAGAATCCCCGTCATATTGAGTTCCAGATCCTTCGGGATGAGTTTGGCAATGCCGTGCACCTGGGGGAGAGGGACTGCTCTCTCCAGCGCAGAAAGCAGAAAGTGGTGGAGGAATCACCTTCCCCAACCCTTCCAGCAGATCTTCGTCAGCGCATGGGCGAAGCGGCCGTGAAATGCGCCGATGCCTCCGACTATCTGGGGGCCGGCACCGTGGAGTTCCTTCTGGTTTCCGACGGTAGCTTCTACTTCATGGAGATGAACACCCGAATTCAGGTGGAGCATCCCGTGACGGAAATGGTCACGGGTGTGGATCTCGTCAAGGAACAGATCCTCATCGCCCTGGGCCAGGAGCTCTCCATGAAGGACAAGCCTCTGGAACTTCGGGGTCACGCCCTGGAATGCCGCATCAATGCGGAGGATCCGGCAAACAACTTTGCCCCATCCCCAGGAAACATCAGTTTCCTGCACTTTCCTTCAGGCAATGGAATCCGGGTGGACAGCGCCTGCTACAGCGGAGCGGATATTGTGCCCTTCTATGATTCCATGGTGGCCAAGATCATCGTCCACGGCAAGGACCGGGCGGAAGCCATCAGCAAGATGAAGAGCGCCCTCTATGAACTGACCATTCAGGGCATCAAGACCAATCAGGAATATCAGGAGGAAATCATCAGCAGTGATTTCTTTAGGGATGGTGACTATCATACCCTGACCCTGGACCACATGAGGGGGTAATTGCCCATGGCCATTTGGAAAAAGAAACGAAACTACTTTACCTTGGAGCCCCAAGGGGCTCCAACGGTGCCCCCCGTGCTGAAACCCACCATTCCCGAAGGGCTTTGGCACAAGTGCCGGGTCTGTGAGAAGATCATCCTCCAGGAAGAGCTGAAGAAGAACTGGGGCATTTGCCCCAAGTGCGGAGCCTACTCGCGTCTCTGTGCCAAGGACCGCCTAGGCAGTGTCACCGATGAGGCGACTTTCCGGGAGATCAACGGCAACATCGTGGGAACCAATCCCCTGGATTTCCCCAACTATGACGAGAAAATCGCTGCAGTGCAGGAGAGTACGGGAATCAAGGAAGGGGTCATCACGGGCTACGGCCGTGTGGGCGGGGTCAAGGTGGCCCTAGCCGCCATGGAGCCGGGGTTTATCATGGGAAGCATGGGCTCGGCCATTGGGGAAAAGCTGGCGTCTTTGGTGGAGTTTGCGGACTTCTACCATCTGCCCCTCATCATTTTCTCCGCTTCCGGCGGAGCCCGCATGCAGGAGGGCATTGTATCCCTCATGCAGATGGCCAAGGTGTCCGCAGCCCTGAAGCGGTTTTCGGATCACGGGAATCTCTACATCAGCGTACCCACAGACCCCACCACTGGAGGTGTCACGGCTTCGTTTGCGATGCTGGGGGATATTATCCTGGCGGAGCCGGGAACCCTCATCGGCTTTGCCGGACGGCGGGTCATTGAAGGCACCATCAACACGAAACTTCCCGAGGATTTTCAGACGGCGGAGTTTCTGCTAAAGCACGGCTTCCTTGATGCCGTGGTGAGGAGGGAAGAGATGAAAAGCACATTGAACCGTCTCCTTCGCCTCCATGGGTATCGCTCATGAGGGCCTGGGATCGGGTGGTGAAAGCCCGAGACAAGAATCGGCCCTTGCCCCTGGACTTCATCGAAAAGCTGGTGGAGGACTTCACGGAGCTGAAGGGCGATCGCCTTTATGGCGAAGACGGCGCGGTCATTGGTGGCCTCGGGTTTTACCAAGGAAAGCCCGTGACGGTCATCGCCATCAGCCGGGGAAAAGACATTGAGGAGAATATCCGGCGAAATTTTGGAAGCCCCAATCCCGAAGGCTATCGAAAAGCCCTGCGGCTCATGGCCCAGGCGGAGAAGTTTAAGCGTCCGGTGATCCTTCTCGTGGATACCAAGGGAGCCGGCTGCGCCGTGGAAGCGGAGGAGCGGGGCCAGGGCGAAGCCATTGCAAGGTGCCTCTTTGAGTCTGCGGGACTGAAGACCCCCATGATCTCCTTCATCACAGGAGAGGGGGGAAGCGGCGGTGCCTTGGCCCTGGCGGCCGGGGACGAAGTCCACATGCTGGAGAATGCCATCTACTCCATCCTCTCGCCGGAAGGGTTTTCTTCCATCCTCTACAAGAGCCCCAAGTTTGCCAAGGAAGCCAGCGAGATCATGAAGATCACCGCCGGGGATCTGAAGGAACTGGGGATCATCGAAGGGATCATCAGCGAACATGGCGATATCCAGGAGAACTTTGATCAGGTGCTGGAGGAAATTCGCAGCACCTTGGACCGGTTCCTGGACAGCGTGAAGGACAAATCCCCCGAAGAGCTTTTGGAAAAGCGGTATGACCGCTTCCGAAAATTCGGGAAGGTCCGCTGGGAAGCGGATCAATAAGGATCCAGATTTTGAAACGCAAAAAAATGATCAGGGTGCGCCTTAGGAGCATGCCTGATCATTTTTGCGTTATTCGTTTTCTTCGTTTTTCAGCATGGCCAGCACGGTATCCAGCACCATGGAAGGAACCTTGTGGAAGGAATAATCCACTTCGATCCGTTCCGTGTACTTGTGGGCATCGTAGCCGTAGGGGCCGATGTTTGTCACAGGAAGGTCAAGTTTTTTAATGTCGTCCAAGGGAAGGGTGTAGGTGACCCCAAAGCCCGGAAGATTCTGTTTCAGGGCCTCCACCGCCGCATCCTCCGGCAGGGCAAAATAGCTGAGATCGGAGATGTAGGGGTAGAACTTGCGAAGGGCGAGATTTGGCTCCTCGCTTTTCTTGACGATCTCCTCCAGGGCGCGGAGAAGGCGGCGCTCCTCCGCCGTAGTTCCTTTGACGGCGATATGGGGATAATAGGGAGGGGAGAAGTAGAGGAGGATGACCGGGTCCTTGTCTCCCCAGAGGGAATGAAGCCTTCGGACCAGGGCCAGGGATTTCTCCCGCTCATCCTGGGTGGAATCCTTCGCCAGTTCCAGGGCATAGGATTCCAGTATCGCCCCGAGGTCGGGATGCTTTTTCTGCGTTTGCCGGAAGACTTCCTCGTAGGTCAGGACCCGGGCTTTCCAGGGGAGGGTCTTCTGGGGCAGGTTCATTCGCCGGGTGAACTGGTCATAGGAGCTTTGGAGCTTGGCGAGGATAGAAGAAAAAGAGCTTTCGGCTAGGGTTTTGAGCTTTGTGAGCACCTCAGCCGGGGTGCTGTCATGGGTGGCATAGTTAAAGTAGAGGTGAGTTTCCCGGTTGGTCTGGACGCTGTACTCGGGTTTCAGGTCCTGGAGCCGAAGGGTCACGGGGGGAACCGTGAGCTCCCTGTCGGCAAAGTCCGAAAGCTCGGGATTAAGGTTGATGTCGAGAACAAGCTTTGCTGCCAGCTCATTGGCATCCAGTCCCCCGAAGGGATCCCCCACGTGGGTCTCTTTTCCCACAATAAAGAAGCTGGGCATGAGCTTTCCGATGGTCCCGGCATAGAGATACCGGTGAGGATCCTCCAGGGTACGTTCCGAGGTGTAGTCCGTGTCCAGGGCGAAGACATACTGAAGATTTTCCTTATCTTTTAGGGCAACCAGGGCGGGTACACAGGAAAGCATCCCGGAGGAGTTGCCTTCTTCATCGCAGACAAAGGCGGCACAAAGGTTGCCGGAGAGGGATGCCGGATCTTGGGACAGAAGGTCCAGGACTTCCATGACCATGGCCACGCCGGACTTCATGTCCAGGACCCCTCGGCCGAAGAGATAGTCCCCAGAGCGAAGATCTGCCTCAGCTTTCGGGGGGAGGACTTCCTGTAAAAGACGCTGGGCGAGCTCCTGGGGTTTGGTGGCCAAATCCTGAAAATCGCCGTAATCGGAAATGCCCACGGTATCCGTGTGGCCGATGAGGATGGCCGTGCGGGGATTCCTGTCTTTTTGACCTCGAACAAAGGCCAGAAGCGATACCCGACCCAGGTCATCCCCCGTTTCCACCAGATGGAGGTTCTCCGGATGAGCCTGGAAATAGGGAAGGGCGGAAAGCATTTCTTTAATCGCTTCCGGAACATGACGTTCTGCCGCAGTGCCCACCACACTGGGGATCGATACCAGTTCCAGGGTGCGGTCGATTATTCGCTGGGGATTTGTGTTCATCATCATTCCTGCCTTTTCGTTTTCTTCTATTTTAGTGGATTCGGGAGGAAGATACCACTTATTCTTCTACGATGAGGAAGAGGGGAAGACTCAGGATCATCCTGTAATGTCGTGGAGCAGGACAATTCCTAAAAATAGAGAAGGGAGAGTCTTGCCGGAACCAACCGGAAGCCTCTCCCTTTTCATGTCAGGGATTATTTTAGTTTCATGTTTTCCGGGGCTGAAGCCTCAGGTGAGGATTCAGCCCGGCATTTCTAGCAAGTGCCATACTCAAATCCAGGCTGGGTCAGGATTTTTTGG
This sequence comes from Proteiniclasticum sediminis, assembly GCF_018128025.1. Taxonomy (GTDB): domain Bacteria; phylum Bacillota; class Clostridia; order Clostridiales; family Clostridiaceae; genus Proteiniclasticum; species Proteiniclasticum sediminis. Next base: position 300,969 of record NZ_JAGSCS010000002.1, read on the forward strand.
AATCGCTGGGAAGTTCAGCCGAGTCTTTTCCGGAACCTTGCGGGAGTTTCTTACGGGTAACCTTGACGACCTTCGCCACACCATAACCCAGGATGCCCAAGACGACGATGAAGGGAATCACGTAGATGAGGAGAATGACGAAGTTGATCATGGCTTCCTGGAAGTAGGCGATGGAGTCTTTCAGGGCCTTATTCAAACGTTCTCCGAAGGAAGCCTGGACACTTTCACCGGTGGTGAGCTTGGCCACTTCCTGGATGTACACGCTGACGGTGCTGTAGTTGATGCGCTCGTCCAGATACTGCAGTTCGCCCTTCAGGGATTCAATCTGATACATGATCTCATTGATGCGGGACTCGATGCTGATGATGTCCTGGATAAGCTCCGCTTTTCCATAGAGCTCATTGAGGCGAGCCAGCTGGGTTTCCAGGGTGTTCAGGCGAGCCGTGGTGTCATTGTAGTACTTGGTGACATTCTGCACATTGGAATTCTCCGAGGTGAGATGGCTGTTCAGCTTAAACTCCGTGTTGAAGGCCATGACCTGCTCTTTGGGGATCCGCAGGGTATAGCGGGCATACTTGAAAATTTTTCCCGCCTGGGTAGGCATGTTGTAGATCTCCGAATATTCCACATACCCTTTGTACTTGAGAACCAGGGCATCCACATAGGCAATGGACTTGGAAAACTCCAGGGTTTCAAAGTTCAGGGTGTAGGTGCCGATGACCTTGTCGCCAGCGATTCCGCCTTTTCCATCCTGTTCGCCGTAATCCTTGTCCGGGACTTCTGTGGGGGCTCCAGGAGCCACCGACTCGTTGCCGGTTTTGTCTGTGGTAATCCCTCGCAGTCCCAGGCTTCCCCCCAGCACGGTGAAGATGAAGACCCCAATGAACATGACAAGAAGCAGGGCCCCACTTCCGATGAAGATTTTCTTTTTGGTACGCATGACATGTTCCTCCTTGGAATCGGGTCGATGCCGTCTTTAACGGTGCCCTCTTCTAGTTTTAGTGTAGCGGGGGAAGGGGGAAAAGGAATGACAAATTGATTGCGAATTTACAGAATACGAGGGAAAAATCTACTAAATATTTTGAAATTGCATTAGAATGAGGATAAGAGTTCATGGGGAGGTTCACATGGAAGAGAAAAAGTTGCTGACAGTCACACTGAATTATCTCAAAACCTTGAATTATGCCATGGCGGAAAATGGGATTCCCTTTTTGCGAAATGCCACGGTGGAGAATCTGGGGGAGGAAGAGCTTCGAAATCTGAGGGCGGTACTTCGCTTTCAGGAGGATTTTTGTCCGTCCCTGACACTGGATCTGCCCGTGCTGCCGCCCAAAATGGTGGTGGATCTGGGACAGCTGGATGTTCGTCCCCGGGGAGAACATCTCTTTTCCCTCACGGAAAATATGACCCTGGATATTACTGTAGAGATTTGGAAAGGGGAGGAGCTCCTTCAAACTGAGCGCTATCCCGTCCTGGTCCTGGCTTATAACGGATGGCCAGGCTACGAGGTCATGCCGGAACTTCTGGCAGCCTTTGTCACCCCCAATCATCCCGCCATCGACAAGCTCATTGTGGAGGCTTCAGAGATTCTCCAGGCTTCCGGAAAGGATCCTTCCTTCGAAGGCTATCAGTCCCGGGACATCAACCGGGTCCGGGAGCAGGTCCTGGCCCTCTATACGGCCATCCAGAACCGCTTTCTCACCTATGTGGGCCCTCCGGCTTCCTTCCTGGAGTCGGGACAGCGGATCCGTCTGGCGGATGAAGTGCTGGAGAAAGCCCTGGGCACCTGCCTGGACTGGACCCTGCTCTTTGCCTCCTGCCTGGAAGCCATCTCCCTTCACCCCCTGGTGATCCTGGTTCAAGGCCATGCCTTCCTGGGCTTTTGGCAGGAAGAGCAGTTCTTCGCCGATGCCGTGGAAACGGATTTGGCTGCCCTGACCAAGCGCACGGCCGCAGGGGTGGAGCTCATAGGTCTTCTGGAGACCACCGATGTGCGCACCGGCCTCAGCGTTTCCTTTGGGGAGGCCCAAGCCCATGGCGCCGCGCATTTGCTTGCCGAAAAAGAGTTTCTCTTGGCGGTGGACATTCACCGGGCAAGGGTGGGTGGCATCCGGCCGCTGCCCCAGCGCCTGGAACAGGGGGGTGTCTTTGTGGAAGCCCCCCAGCGAAATCGGGAGGAGCGGATCCTCACCCTGCCGGCGCTGGAACAGGCCGTCAGGCTTCCGGAAGCCATCCCGGGGGAAAAATCCGGCAAAAAGACCCAATGGGAGCGCAAGCTCCTGGATCTTAGTCTTCGCAATAACCTTCTAAATCACACGCCAGGGAAAAAAGGGGTGGAGCTTCTGGTGCCCTCAGCCAAAGAACTGGAGGACCTGCTCGATGAGGGCAAGGAGTTCCAGCTTCTTCCCGCCATACCCGAAGCCAAGGAACAGCCTGGGGTCAGGGGGGCCCTGGACGCCCAGGAAACCTTGCAGCAGTTTGCTCCGCTTCTCGCAGGGGAGTTCACCCAGCAGAAGCTTCGGACCACCCTCACCGAGGAAGAGCTCAGCCGACGGCTCACCAAACTTTCCCGGGAAGCCAAGCTTTCTTTAGAGGAATCCGGCGCCAACAGCCTCTTCCTGGCTCTCGGGCTTCTCAAGTGGTACGAGACTCCCCGCAGCGAGAAACCCCGCTATGCGCCCATTCTCATGGTTCCCGTGGAGCTGGTGAAGAAGGTGGGCCGGAGCATCTATATGGTCCGAGGAAGGGATGAGGAAACCCTCATCAATGTCACCCTTTTGGAAAAGCTGAAGCAGGAATACAGCATCACCGTCCAGGGTCTGGATCCCGTGCCCCTGGACGACCAGGGGGTCGATGTGCTCCAGGTGTTCAGCATCATGCGGCAGGCCGTCCTGGGGCAAAAGCGCTGGGATGTTCTCGATGCCGTAAATCTAGGCATCTTTTCCTTCTCCAAGTTTATCCTTTGGAATGATTTGAAAAACCATGGGGACGACCTGGCCAAGCACCCGGTGATTTCCTCCCTGCTGGAGGGCAAGCTGACCTTTGAAGCCCAGGCTCTGGATCCGGAAGATCGCCTCCTGGATGAGACCATCGATCCGGCGGAAATCCTTCTTCCCGTGAGCACCGACGCCAGCCAGCTCCAAGCCGTAGAGGCGGCGGTGAAAGGAAAGTCCTTTGTTCTCCATGGTCCCCCGGGAACGGGGAAATCCCAAACCATCACCACCATCATTGCCAATGCCCTCTATCAGGGGAAACGAGTTCTCTTTGTGGCGGAAAAAATGGCTGCCCTTTCCGTGGTGCAGCGCCGTCTGGAGAATCTGGGCCTGGGCCACTTCTCCCTGGAAGTCCATTCCAATAAGAGCAAGAAAACCGCCATTTTGAAAAAGCTGGAGGAAACCATCCATGTGACCCGGGAAAACGGCATTCCCTTTGCCGAAGAAGCCCGAAAGGTCCGGGAGATCCGCACAGGGCTCAATGCCCAGGTGGCGGCCCTCTACAAGACCTATTCCTTTGGTCATTCGGCATACAGCCTCATCGGACTTCTGGAGTCCTTAAAGGACCAGGAAGCCGGAACGCTCTTCCGTGAGCTTTCCCTGGACACCCTCTCTTCGGAAGGCTGGGAAGAGCTCCAGCTTCTGGGGCGAGAGCTGGCCTCCATTACCCGGGAAACGGGAGAATATGCCGATGCCCCCTTAAAGGGGATGAACCTCGCCCAGTACAGTTATACCCTAAAAGGGGAGATGGAGGAGGCGCTAAAACAGCTGAAACCCCTGGCCGATGCCCTGGCCACATCCCTGGAGCAGATGGAAGAACAAAAGCTGCCGGTGCTGGAAACCCAAAAGACCCTGGAAGCCTTGGGAAAGCTCGTCAAAATTTCCGCCGCCAGGCCCAATGCAGAACTGATGCAAAGCTTATCTCCGGAGCTTCTGGATGTTCTGACTCAGGCCCTAAACCTCGAGGCTCAGCGTAAAGGTCTGGAGACGGGGCTTCTTGAAAGCTACCGTCCCCAGGTTCTGAACCTGAATCCCCCAACACTCCGCCAGGAGCTCCAGACCGCGGAAACCAAGCTGCCGGTGCTGAAGACCCTGGCCCGGCGAAAGGTGCTTCATCCGCTGTCCGCTCTAAGCCTTCAGGGGCCTCTGGACACCTCCAAAGCTCTGGCGCTCTTTGATGCCCTATTGAAGCTCCAGAACCTGAAGGAAGGGGTTGAGGCGCTTCTTCAAACCCAGCCCCTACTATCCCCAGACAATCTTCAGGAGGGCACCGCACTCCTTCGTGACCTCCAGGAGACCCTGGAGGTGAAGACCCTCCTGGGGTTCACGGGAGAAGAACCCTTCTGGACCCTTCTTCAGGACAAGGCCCAGATCACCGGATTCCTCCAGGCCTATGACCGTTTCTTCGCGGTGTATCCCACATTTTCGGATCAGTTTGCCTGGAGTCTTGGGGACCTCCCAGAACTGGAAGGAAACTGGCCCCGCAGGCTTTCCGACCGGCTGGAAACCTACGGGAAGAACCTGGAGGCTCTTCGGGAGTGGACCAACTACAATGCCCTTAAGGCAAAGTGCAGCGACAAAAAGGTTGAGGAGCTCATCACCGACTTTGAAGCGGGAAAATTCCTGGGGGAAGAAGCGGAGCTTCGGGTGAAAAAGACCCTGGCCCTCCAGGCTTTCCAAGTTATTCTTCAGCAGGAACCCCTCCTTTCCCATGTCACCGGCCGCCAGGTGGAGGACCAGATCACCTATTTCAAGGAGGTCCACCGCCGCTATGAGGAACTGGCCATGAAGGAGATCCGTTCCACCCTGGCATCGAAGGTGCCGGACCTGCAGAAGGAAGCCAGCAGCTCCTCGGAGGTGGGGATTCTTCAGCGCGCCATTCGAAGCGGCGGACGGGGCACCACGCTGCGGGCGCTCTTTGACCGGCTGCCCAATCTGCTGCCGCGAATCACCCCCTGCATGCTCATGAGTCCCTTGTCCGTGGCCCAGTATCTGCGTACGGACCGGGCGCTCTTCGATCTCGTCATCTTTGACGAAGCCTCCCAGATGCCCACGGCGGAAAGCGTGGGCGCCATGGCCCGGGGCAAGGAAGTCGTCATTGTGGGCGATCCCAAACAGTTGCCCCCCACCACCTTCTTCAGCACCCAGAATGGGGGAGAAGAGGAGATTCTGGAGGATCTGGACAACATCCTGGAGGATGCCCTGGCCCTCTCCCTGCCGGAGACCTCGCTCCTCTGGCACTACCGCAGCCGCCATGAGAGCCTCATTGCCTTCAGCAACCGGGCTTACTATGAAAACAAGCTCTATACCTATCCTTCACCTCGGGAGCTGGCCTCCCAGGTGTCGCTAACCTTTGTGGAAGCCACCTATGGTCGGGGCGGCACCCGCTCCAACCCCGTGGAAGCCAAAGCCGTGGTGGAGGAGATCATGGGCCGCCTCACGGATCCACGCCGGGAGAAGGATTCCCTGGGCGTCGTGACCTTCAGCATGGCCCAGAAGGATCTCATTGAAGACCTGCTGCAGGAAGCTCTGAAGGATCGACCGGACATGGAGGAAAAGATCCTCACCATGGAGGAACCAGTCTTCGTGAAGAATCTGGAAAATGTCCAGGGGGATGAGCGGGATGTCATTCTCTTCAGCACCGGTTATGGCCCCGATGCCGACGGCAAGCTCTCCCTGAACTTTGGCCCCTTAAATCGGGAAAACGGCTGGAAGCGCCTCAATGTGGCCATCACCCGATCGAAAAAAGAGATGAAGATCTTCACCAGCATCCGTCCGGAAATGATCGACACCGCCAAGACCAGTGCCCAGGGTGTCCATGATCTGAAGCGCTTCCTGGAGTTCGCCCAGCGGGGAACCCAGGCGGTGGCCCTGGAGGACGTGGCCATCAACGGAAAAGAAACTTTAAGCCATGCCATCGCCCGGGAACTGGAAGCCAAGGGGCTGAAGGTGGTGACAGGCATCGGCGCCTCCCGCTATAAGGTGGATCTGGGCATCGTGGACGAGAACGATCCCAGCCGGTTCTCCCTGGGGATCCTCTGCCAGGGGGATTCCTATAAAGACGCCCGCAGCGCCCGGGACCGGAACATCCTTCAGGAAAGCATGCTCAGCGGCCTGGGGTGGAGTCTCATCCATGTGTATCCCATGGACTGGGTGGAGAACAAAGCCCGGGAAGTGGATCGGATTCTCGCAAAATTATCGGCAAAAGAAGGGGAGGGAGCTTCAAGCTCGGGAGCCTCGGTGCCGGTCTTTGCCTCTTATCCGGGGACGGTGGCCCCAGCAGAAGTCCTGCCATCGGACACCGCCGGAAGCCGTTATCTCGAGGTTCAGCTCCAGGTGCCTTCCCTCAGTGCGGAGGAGTTTAGGATGCCTAAGAATACTCGGCTCATTAAGGATGCCCTCATGGCCGTCATTGAAGGGGAAGCTCCCATCAGTGCCTCGCTCCTCACCCGAAAAATCCTCAAGGCCTTTGGGGTGCGCTGGGGGGAAAAGAGCCGCCAGGTGGTGGACGGGTTCCTCAGTGAACTGGGGTACCCCATCCGGGAAAGCTATGGTCAGCTCTTTGTCTACCGCGGGGAAGAAGAGGTCTCATTTTACCGAACCCCCACGCCGGAGTGCCGCCGGGATCCTGAGGATCTTCCACCGGAAGAAATCCTTTTGGCCGCCGAAGACGTCATCCGCCGTCAAGTTTCTCTCCCGGAGGAGAGTCTCTGGGAAGAGGTGGGCAAGCTCTTTGGCTACAGCCGCCGCCAGGAGGACATGGTGAGCAAGGTGAAGGCGGTGCTACAGGACCAGGTGCCCCCAGGGTGCCGCCGGGAGGATTCCGGAAACTACATCAGCGAATAGAAAAAAGCGTCAGGGCTTTGACCCTGGCGCTTTTGCGTGCATGAACCGTTATTTTGTGACCACATAGAGATGGCCGCTTTGGGCAGATTTGGTGCGGTTTAGCGGATGTCCGGAGGAAAGGAGGGTCTGGAGACGGGTAAGAATCTCCCCGCTGATCTCCTCGCCGGGAAGGATTAAGGGTACTCCGGGGGGATAGGGAATGATCCGCTCCGCACAGATGCGGCCTTCTGCCTGGGAAAAGGGAACTTCCTCTGCGGGAAGAAACAGGACCTCTTCTTCGGGAAGGACCCGCAAAGGAAGCGTCAGCACCAAAGGAGAGGTTTCTGCGAGGAGCGAAAACTCCTCGGCAGCGGAAGGAAGGCTTTTCAGCGCAGCTTCCAGGGCATCCCAGCTTTCCGGGGCATCGAAGGCACTGAGGAGAAACACCAGATTCTGGCCTTCACTCATCTCCGCCTGGATGTGGTGGACCCGGCGCAGCCAGGCATCCACCTGTGCACCGTGAAAAGGCGTGCGAAGGATGAGGCGCGTGGGATCCAGGGCTTTTCCGTCCATGACCTGTAGACCCGGGACTTCCCGAAGGGCCGCCTTTAGGGCGTCCAGTCGAAGGATCAGGGCTTCGATTCGTGCTTCCCCCTGGGTCTCCATGAGGTGGCGGGCCATCTCCATGGAGGCCAGGAGGGTGTAGGAAGGGCTGGTGGTCTGGAAGATCCGGAGCCAGTGCCGGACCCGTTCCCGCTGAAGGGGCGAGAGATCTGCGCTTAAGTTCAGCACCGCCCCCTGGGTGAGGCAGGGGAGGGTTTTATGGAAGCTCACGGCAGAGGCATGGGCTCCCTGGGCCATGGCGCTTTTCGGCAGAAGAGGCGAGAAGGGGAAATGGGCGCCGTGGGCTTCATCCACCAGAAGAAGCATGCCCTGTTCCCGGACAAAGGCGGAAATGGCCTGAAGATCCGTCACGGTGCCGTAGTAGGAAGGGGAGGTGAGGATCACTCCCTTGGCTTCGGGGTGCTCGGCATAAGCCTGGATGACGGTTTTAGGCGAAACACCCGTGGGGAGAAGAAAGGTGGGATCCACCTCCGGCAGGAGGTACTGGGGCGTAAGCCTGGCCATGGCCAGGGCGTTGTAGACGCTCTGGTGACAGTTTCGCTGGACGAGAACCACATCCCCCGGCTGAAAGAGGCCGTGGATCATGGCATAGTTCACCGCCGTGCTGCCGTTGACGCAGTAGTGGCTTTCTCCAGCGCCCAGGGCTTTCGTCAGGAGAACTTCCGATTCTTTCAGGATTCCTTCGGCATGATGCAGATTATCCGTGCCGGGGACCTCCGTCACATCATAGGCATAGAGCCGCTCCCGAAGGAAGCGAAGCTCTGGGAGAGCCTCTTCGTTCCGATGGCCCGGCATATGGAATCGCCGGTTATTTTCTTCGGTATAGCATTCGAGTCCCCCAATGAGGGGGACTCGGTTCCAGGGCATCACAGGAAGAGAACCTTCTCGTCCTGGGCGCTTTCCTGTTCTTCCGCTTCCGCGGCCGCCAGCATGCGCTTAGCTTCAATCATGATGGAGCACTCCAGCCGTTTGCGCTGCATCTCGCATCCGAGCTTGTAGGGCTTATGGATATCCCCGTTAAAGTTCAGGGCGTTGGCATGACAGCCGCCGGAACAGTAGAATTTGGAGAAGCAGGTCTTGCAGTCCTCCTTGGTATAGATGTGGGCATCTCGGAAGGTGGCCCGCATCTCTTCCGGCAGGGTCAGATTTTCAGTGAGGATGTTGCCCATCTTGTAGGCGTCATTGCCCACAAACTGATGGCAGGGGTAGATGTCGCCTTCCGGCGTGATGCACAGATACTCCGTGCCGGCGCCGCAGCCTGTGATGCGCTTGATGACGCAGGGACCCTGGGAGAGATCCACCATGAAGTGGAAGAAGGTGAAGGGATCGCCGTTGACCTTCATGTCGGCATATTCCACGGCCAGCTTTTCGTACTCGGCCAGGATCTGGGGAAGATCCTCTTCCTTGATGGCATAGGGGTTCTCGTCGGCGGAGACCACGGGTTCCATGGAGGTATGGACAAAGCCCAGATCTTTAAAGTGCTTCACGTCCTCGGAGAAATCCAGGGCGTTCCGGGTGAAGGTTCCCCGCAGGTGGTAGCTCTTGTTGCCGCGGCGTTCCACCAGTTTCTTGAATTTCGGAACGATGACATCATAGCTTCCACCATCCAAAAGGGTGAGGCGCATGTCGTCATTGACCTTTTTGCGGCCGTCCAGAGAAAGGACCGCATTATGCATATGCTCGTTGATGAAGTCAATCTTCTTGTCGTCCAAAAGAACGCCATTGGTGGTGATGGTGAAGCGGAAATTCTTGTTGTACTTGGCCCCCAGCTCATCCCCGTAAAGGACCAGGGCCTTCACCACGTCAAAGTTCATGAGGGGCTCGCCGCCAAAGAAGTCCACTTCGAGGTTCTTGCGGCTTCCGCTGTTTAGCGCCAGATACTCCAGGGATTTCTTGCCCACTTCCAGGGACATGAGGGCTTTGGCGCCGCCAAAGTCGCCCTGGGAGGCGAAGCAGTACTTGCACTTCAGGTTGCAGTCATGGGCGATGTTGAGGCAAAGAGCCTTCACCACCGGCTTGCGGTTCTTGAAGACCTCCAGGTCCTGATAGGTGTCCTCAGTATAGAGGAGTCCCTCGGCCACTAAAGTGTTGACTTCCTCCAGGGAAGCCTTGAGCTCCTCCAGGCTGTGCTGGGGAAGGCGCAGATAGAGCTCTGCCTCATCCAGATTGCCCTTCCGGTATTCGTCATAGTGGTCTAAAAGGTCAAAGGTCACCTCATCGATGACATGGACGGAACCGCCATTAATGTCCATGGCTATGCGGATCCCGTTCAGCATATATTTATGAATCAACGTTTTTTCCTCCTTTGGGGTAAATGTCGCTAAAATTTTTGGAAATCATCAGAAAAGAAAAGGGAGTGATTGTCATCATTCCCTTTACCGCGCTGATTAGTTATCTGTCAGCATTTTCACATTCCTGATTGGCTACAGTACATGAAGTTTTGCAGGCTGACTGACAGGATGTCTGGCATTCGCCGCAGCCACCCTTGGCAGCGCTTTTCTTTAGAGTGCTCTTCGTTAGGGTCTTGATGTGCTTTGTCATGATGAAAACCTCCTCTAATTATTAGCGATAATATTATAACATGAGTAGGGGGATATAGTGAGGTTTTCTTCGAAAATTTAAAGATTTGCGTACTGGGTTTGGGGGAACCGGGAATTTTCGCCCTTTACTTTTTCGAGGGCTTCTTGTTGAAATCTAGCCCTTGTACTATGATGAAAGGGACAAAAGAACCCATTTTCGGTAAAGACGGAAAGACAGATGCAGGAGGAGAAATCGTGGAAAAAAGGATATTGTGCTTTGGTGATTCCAATACTTGGGGCTTTGACGCCCAGTCGGGGGACCGCTTTCCCCGCACCCTTCGCTGGACCGGGCGGCTTCAGGCAGCTCTCGGCGAGGATGTGGTGGTCATTGAGGAAGGGCTCAACGGCCGGACCGCCGTCTGTGAGGATCCCCTGAAGGAGGGGCTCAAGGGGCTGGACTATTTCATGCCCTGTCTTCAGAGCCATAAACCGTTGGATCTGGTCATCATCATGCTGGGGACCAATGACTGTAAAGCCCGGTTTTCCCTCAATGAGGAGCATATGGCCCTGAGTATTCTTCGGTTGGCCATGAAGAGCAAAAATTCCGCAGCAGGCCCCAAGGGCAGCGATCCTGCAGTTCTTCTGGTGACCCCTCCGCCAATTTTGCCCGGTTATGAATCCACGCCTACACTCATGACCCTGGGGGCCGGAGCCCGGGAAAAGACGCTGAATCTGCCCGCCAGGCTGGAGCCCTATGCCCGGATGAACGGGTTTTCTTTCCTGGAATCTGGAAAAACTGTTGCCATGGGCAAGGCCGACAACATGCATCTGGATGAAAAGGGCCATGCCGATATGGCCCGGACCATGGAGGAGGCTGTCCGGGAGATTTTAGGCCTGACGAAGGGAGGAAAGACCCTTGAGTGATACCGTACAATCCATTGACCGGGCTTTCCGGATCCTGGAGCTTCTCTCGGAAAACCCTGACGGACTGGGCCTTCTGGAGATCAGCCACCGCACGGGGCTGACGAAAAGCACCGTCCACCGGCTTCTCATGACGTTGCAGGAAAACGGCATGACGAAGCAGCTGGAGCCCACGGGGAAGTACAGCCTCACCATGAAGCTATTTGTCCTGGGATCCCGGGTGGTGGAAAAGCGGGAGGTTCTCCAAGTGGCCAGACCCTACCTGGAAAAACTCCGGGACATTTCCGGGGAAGCGGTGCACCTGGTGATCCGGGAAGGAGATGAACTGGTGTATGTGGATAAAGTGGAATCGGAAAACACCATCCGCATGTACTCCACCATTGGTAGGAAAGGCGTGCTCTATGCCACCTCGGTGGGAAAAGCCCTTCTGGCCCTTTCTCCCCAGGAGGAGGTGGCATCCTACTGGAACCGCACGGAAGTCATCGCCCAGACGCCTCAAACCATTGTGGACTTTCCGGCCTTTCTCCGCGAGCTGGAGAGGATTCGCCAGGATGGCTATGCCCTGGATCGGGAAGAAAATGAGCTGGGAGTGAAATGTGTAGGCGCCGCCATTCGGGACTATACGGGAAAAGCGGTGGCCGCCATCAGCGTTTCGGGTCCCGCCCAGCGCATGACGCCAAAGGTACTGGAGACCATCGGGGGGGAAGTGCAGAAGATCACCCGGGAAATCAGTCAAGAAATGGGCTATTCCGGGCATTCCCGCTAGGCCTTTGGGCATCTTTTTTGAAATCTTTCACGCCCCCTTGAAACGGTTCTCAATCTGCCGTAAAATAGAAGAGTATTCGATTTTGGAACATGGTTCCACATTGTGGAACTGCAATAGGAAAAGATCTTTCTATGGGATCCCTCCTGGCCATTGGATTTCCCCAGCCAAGCCAAGAGAGGAGAGAAACAAGGCAGTGACTGTCTGTTCTGCAGGCTTTTTCGGTTCGATGAAGGACCCGGGGAAGGAAGTTTGTGCAGGACGGATCAAAAAAGGATAGTGAGGTAATAAAAATGGAAGTTGTGACCTTTGGCGAAACCATGGTGCTCTTTAATCCGGAAACCCAGGGACCCTTGCGATATGTAGGGACCTTCACCAAGTCCATCGGCGGTGCGGAGTCCAACGTGGCCATCGCCCTGGCCCGTCTTGGCCATCGGGTGGGCTGGTTCTCCAAGCTTGGCAAGGATGAGTTCGGCCGCTACATCAAGTCCACCATCATGGGCGAAGATGTGGACGTATCCCGAGTCATGACCGATGAAACCCGTACCACAGGCATTCTCTTCAAGGAGCGCTTCTCCACGGTGAACCCCAACGTGTACTACTACCGCAAGGGTTCTGCCGCCAGCCATTTGTCAGCGGAGGATCTGGATCTGGACTATATTAAAAATACAAAGATTCTCCATGTCACCGGAATCTCTTTAGCGCTTTCCGAGGAGTGCCGGGAAGCGGTATTCACGGCGGTGAAGGAAGCCAAGAAGGCGGGCGTCCTCATTTCCTTTGATCCCAACATCCGCCTGAAGCTCTGGAGCAAGGAGGAGGCCCGCCGGGTCATTCTGGAAATGGTCTCCCTGACCGATATTCTTTTCCCCGGAAAAGACGAGGCGGAGATTCTTTTAGGCACCGATGAACCGGAGGAAGTGGCGCGGATCTTCCATGAGATGGGGGTGAAAATCGTCGCCCTGAAGCTGGGCAAGAGCGGCTGCTTTGTTTCCGGAGACGGCGTAGGCACCTATGTGGACGGCTACACCGTGGAAAATCCCGTGGATACGGTGGGGGCAGGCGACGGCTATGCAGCGGGCTTCCTCTCCGGATATCTGGAACATCTCGACCTGGTGGACTGCGGAAAGCGGGCCAACGCCGTGGGCGCCATGGCCACTCTGGTGAAGGGCGATATGGAGGGATTCCCCTACAAAGAGCAGGTGGAAGCCTTCATGGGCCTTCGCGACAGCATCGACCGATAATCGTAAATTTTGAAGCCATGAAAAAGGAGCCCTCGGGCTCCTTTTGTATTATAAACTGATCCAGTAGCGGTCAATGACGTCCCCATCCTGCTCATAGGAGTTTTCCAGCTGACCGCCGATTTTCTTGATGACGCTGCGGGCCGCCTTGTTGTCCCGGCGGCTGGTGATCAGGGCACGGGTGATGCCGTGGACACGAAGGACATTGAAGGAAAGCTTCAGCATGATGAAGGCGTATCCTTTTTTTCGGGCATCGGGTCGGACGCCGAAGCTGAGATGGCCGCCGTAACGAAGAAGATCCTCCGTGAGGGCGTAGCGCAGATTCACCGCCCCCAGCACATAGCCATTGTCCTCCGTGAGGAAACGGGTCTCTGCCCGGACGATGCCTTCTGGGGTGGAATTGGCGCGAAGAATGTCCTCCTGCTTTGCTTTCCACTCCGTAAACGTGCCTTCCAAAAGGCAGGCAGAGGGGGCCACAGACTCGCCAACAGTAGTCCAGGCCTGTAAATATTCCAAAAAATACGTCTCATCCAGTTCGTTGATCCCGATCAGCTTAATTTTAATCACCCTGTTTTTGTTGATAGGAGTTATTATAACAAATAATACGGGAGATGAAATCCGGCGTAATCCATTTCAGAAAAATTTCATTTTTCTTGGGCAATCTTTGTTATAATCCCGACTTTGACAGTTCAAAAATTGAGAAACAGCTGGAACCCTTGAAAATAAAGGCTTCCAGCTGTTCTTTTTTGTTTTGAGCATGTTGTACACACACTATTTCCCATACGTTCGGAGCACTTCCAACGGGACATATTGACGAGTCCAATCTTTTCCCAGCAAGCGGTTGATCTGCAAAAAGTCCTCATTTCCAAACACTTCCCAATAGCCTTTCTCCAAGGGGCGGCACTGCGCGCTGAGAAGTGCATTTTGGATTTTTTCCGGACTGAACACTCTCTGGAGCCGGTGTTCCAACACGCGCATTACGGTTAAGGCGATGAAACAGATGAGAAAATGTGCGTGGATGTGGGACTTTGTCCAAACATAGACCGGTCGGGCATCAAAGGTGGTTTTCATCACCTTGAAGCAGTCTTCAATGCGGCTCAGGGAACGATAGCTGGCCAACATTTCCTCATCACTCATCGTAATCTCACTGGTGATCAGAACGTTGAAGCCATCATAGAGTTCATCCAGGGCGATTTGTTCTTCATCGATGGAAATATGCGGCGTAAGCCTGCGGATTTCACCGGTCTCTTCATCCAGCTGTTCGACTTCCAAGTAGCGTTTGCCGCCTTTTTTCATGGTCAGCCGGAATCGCTCGCTGGCGGTCAGTTTTTCTGCATACTCGATGGATTTCTGTCGGCGGACTTTTTCCCGAAAATCATATTTTTGATTCCACGTCACCAGCACTTTTTCGGTGACTTCTTTCTTGTTCAG
>NZ_JAGSCS010000020.1 GCF_018128025.1 Proteiniclasticum sediminis
GCGTAGAGCGCCATATGCTTTCCGCTGAAGCCTCTTTCCTGCAGTTTCTCCTGCAGTGTGCTCCGCTTCACCGTCCCTGGGAGGATGAACTTCTCCCACTCCAGGATCCGGATAATCTCCGCCACGCTTCGGCTGGGCACTTCCCGGCGAAGCCGGATCGCCTCTTCCACAATCTCTGGGGGAAGAACGCCCGAAGGGCCATGTACGCGGGGTTTGGGAATCAGGCCGTCAAATCCCTTGGTCCGGTACTCGTTGAGGTAGCGGCGAATCGTCCGCTCGGACAGTCCTGTCTCACGACAGATCCTTTCCTTGCGCAGTTTGTGTTCTCCTTTGTCCAGATCGTCAGAAAGAAGCGGGGCTAGGAGCAGCGCCCGCTGGGTGGCAATGGCTTGTGCTTTTTCTTTGTTTTTCATGGTATCCCTCCATTTTTTCAGGTTCTTCCCTGAGTTTACCGGAAAGGGATCGTGGACACCGAGGCCAACTGGGTCTGTGGCCATCGATTCGTCTGGACGAGAATTTGGACAACTTTTTTCAGCCATCCGGCTGACGAACCCACAAAGAAAAATATCCGGGGGAGTATGGCTTGGGGGAGGGTGGATAAGTCTACCCCAAAGTCTTCGGTCGCTGCCACATACGCACTGAGTAACCCGCCCACCAGAGCGTCAGCTCTCCGGGCAAACCACTGCCGGATTCGCCGGATGGTAGTGTCCTCCATCGGCACATCCTCCGTGGTCTCTTGGAGGACTTTCTCGAGGGTCTCGGTTATGTGGCGCTTGAAGGGCATAAGAAAATCCGGCAGCTCATGGTGAATCTTCCGGCATTGGGGATTCTGGCAGCGAAGTCGCCTCACCACGAGGGTGAGGGGTTCTCCATTTTCCCGGATCCCCTGCCGTTTTCGGCTGCCGATCACCTTACAGGCTTCCTGGCACAAGGGGCAGCAGCTCTTCTCCATACTCCGGACAAAAAACGCCTTTACAGCTATTCCATTCCAGTTCAAACTTTGATACAATAACCATGCTAATCAATTTAGTAAGAGGTCCTTCCTGATCACTCGTCCAAAATGAGTCAGGGAGGGCCTCTTTCCGTCCTCCCATGTTGTTATGGTCATTATATCCGTCTATTTACGGACAAGCAAGCTTGGCAGGTTTTGGGCTTTAAAAGACATCTTTAACATTGAAGACTTATCGGAGGAATATATTATTCCATTGGGGTATTTTACTATAGAGACCTTTCCAAGAATGGATAAGCTGAACTTTATCGCAAATTATTCCGAAATGAAGAAACTTGGAAATTTACTCCCTAGAGTACTTAATGAATACTGGGAACCGGCAACATGGGCACTTGCCAAAGAACATAATTTATCAGAATCTTATCCATTGAGATTATGTTTGAAATGCAGTGATTGTCTCGAAAAGATTAAGGAACTTAAAGATGCGACAAATAACTAAACAGACAAAAACCGCTTTTTCTGCTGTTTTTGGACGAATGCAGTATTTGGAGATCCAAAATGAAGTAAGCAAGGGAAGGAAGTTTGATGTAACCCTTCATTACAAGCGAAGTATGTTGGGTTTGAAATTAAGAAGAGCGAACACCAAGTGGAAACGCTTGTCCAGTTAGCTCTCTTTTTTTCGCGGGTAATTTGGATTCACCTTCTTCAACATAGAATTTCAGGGAGGAAATGAGGGAAGCTCTGGACTTTAACCTCTAGGATGGGAATAATGTTTTATCAGGCACAGAACGAGCAACTTTCAAGGTAACAAGAGGCCGAATGATCTCGTTCGAAACGCTATGAGAATCAAGGAAGAATTCAGATACTCTAGTGAAAATCAAAGTATTTGCTGAAATAAAATATAATAACAGAATTGTGTATCATTTTTTGACAATTATTTTATTTGTGTTATGGTTATAGCTGTACGTCAAAATAAGGAGGTTGTTGGGTTTGGAAAAGAGAAGTTCCCTGAAGGGATATTTTCTGGTGTTTCTGTCTGGCGTTTTGTGGGGGCTTGGCGGCTATTTCGTCACGCAAATGAGCCAGATCGGGGTGTCTTCCCTGATGACCGCATTTCCAGGTCACTTTTTAGCACTGCTGCCCTTACTGCTTTACCTTTTGGTCAAAAAGGGGAAAAAGGGATTGAGAATTTCGCGGAAAGGACTGCTCTACAGTATTGTACTCGGCGCCCTGACGAAAGGAATTTTCAAGCTGGCCAACGATACGGCGGTAACGCTCATCGGCGTCGCCACAGCATCGATCCTCATGTATCTGGCTCCTGTTTTTGCCGCTGTCATGGCCATGCTCTTTTTCAAAGAGAAGCTTCGGGGGCATCAGCAGTTTGCCCTGGTTCTCAATCTTGTGGGCTGTGTGCTCATGGTCACCGGGGGGAACTTTTCCGAGCTGAACATATCCGGATTAGGATTGTCCTTGGGGGTTTTATCGGGCTTTTTGTATGCCCTGACCACAATTATTGGGAAAGTTGCCACCGGCGGGGATGATCCGGAAACCATGACGTTCTACATGCTGCTGTTCAGCACCATGACCATGGGGATCTTTGCCAAGCCTTGGTTGCATCTGGAACTATTGTCCAACCGTACATTTATGTTCTGGGCGGTGCTGAATGCCATGACCACGGGGCTCATGGCCAATCTCTTCTATCTCAAGGGGCTATCCCTTAATGTGGATGCGTCCAAAGCGACGATCATCACCTCGGCGGAAGTGGTCATCGCCACGCTCTCCGGAGTATTCTTACTCCACGAAACCATCAATGGCGTAGGATTCTTGGGCATCGCCTTGATGCTCTTGTCCATTGTGCTGATGAATGTCCAGAACCCTTTTGGAACAAAAGAACGTGAAGAGACCCCAAGGGTCGCTGAGAATCTGCTTTAATCAAATGGAGGTAAACATGAAGAAATTTATTAATGCTGTGATTTATGGGCATCAGGATGCCCGGGAAATTTTGGTGGAAAATGGCGTGATCAAGAGCATCGGGAATAATCTGGGGCCCGCCGAAGAAGTGATTGAGCTGGGCGGAAAACTGGTGACCGCTCCCTATGTGGATCCCCATCTGCACTTGGATTATGTCTATACCCTTTCAGAGATGGGCCAAGAAGGGGCTGGTTCAGGAACCCTCTTTGAAGCCATCGAGATGTGGCCCAAGTTCAAGAAGAATTTGACCGTGGAGAGCGTCAAGCGACTAGCCCTTAAGGGCATCCGCGATGAGGTCTCCCAGGGCGTCCAACATATCCGAACACACATCGACGTCACCGATCCAAAGTTTACCGCACTGAAGGCCATGCTGGAAATGCGGGAAGAACTAAAACATATCGTGGACATCCAAATCGTGGCCTTTCCGCAGCAGGGCATGTACACCTACCGAGGCGGCCGCGAGCTGGTGGAAGAAGCCCTGAAGATGGGCGCTGACGTGGTCGGGGGGATTCCCCACTATGAGCCGGCGCGGGAGTTTGGGGAAAAATCTGTCCATGACATTGTCAGCTTGGCCATGAAGTACGATAAGCTCATCGATGTGCACTGTGACGAAACCGATGATTCCCAGGCCCGGTTCGTGGAGCTCCTCAACGCCCTGGTCCTCATGGAGGATTACGGCACGAGAACCACCGCGAGCCACACCTGCTCCTTCGGCTCCGCGGATAACTCCTATGCGTATCGCATGCTGGACCTCTTCAAGAAGAGCAGGATGAACTTCATCGCCCCACCCACGGAGAATGCCTATCTCCAGGGGCGGCAGGATACCTATCCCAAGCGTCGAGGGCTGACCCGGGTCAAAGAGTTCATCGCTTCCGGGATTAATGTAGCCTTTGCCCAGGATTCCATCAATGATCCCTGGTATCCCATGGGAAACGGAAATATGATGAACATCCTGGATAATGGAATCCACTTGGCGCAGATCATGTCTCCAGCAGAAATCAGCACCAATCTGGATCTCATCACCACCAATGGAGCCCGCTGCTTAAACATCCAAGACCGTTACGGTGTGGAAGTCGGCAAGGACGCCAACTTCATCGTTCTCGACGGAGACAGTCCCTTCGACGTTATCCGAAACCGGGCAGGGGTACTGGCATCGATCCGAAAGGGAGAATATCTCTTTAAGCAAAAACCAAAAGCCTATGAGGTGGAACTGGATTTCGGCTTAGCTTTCGAGTAAGCCAGACGGAATAAGTGCTGCTCCAGGCATCCCAAAAATAATTGAACATATTGGCCCTTTAGATCGCTAACGAAGCTGTCTTAAGGGCCATATTCCATGGGAGGAAATATGTTCTGAAACTGCAAAGATTGGGTAGTTCGGATTAAACGCCGGTACCGATGGAGGGATCAGACAGAAGATTGAAGGGGAAGTTCTACTTTTAGGGGTGTGGAAATTGGAAAGGCATAGGCAATGATGCTAAGCTGAAGTGAAAATAGACTTGGGCTGAAGGAGAAAACATGGATTATCAAGGTTTTTCAAGGGAACAGCTAATAGAGCGTATTTACAGTCTGGAGCGACTCACCAAGGAGCTTCGGAAGGAACAGGAACAGGAAACTCGCTTGGAGTTTGCCTGGTCGGGCAATCTGGGCCATTGGTATTGGGATATTCGCACCAATACCGTGACTTTTGATTCCCAAAAGGTAACCGCTTTGGGGTATGACCTCACCGAAATTCCGGAAACTGTCACCTATCAGTTTTTTACGGATAAGCTGCATCCGGAGGATTATCAAAGTACCATGGAGGCCATGATGAAACATCTCCAGGGTGAAGCGGAGGTCTATGAGGTGGAGTACCGAATCCGCACGAAAGAGGGAGATTATAAGTGGTATTATGACCGCGGAAAGATCACCCAGGTGGATGAAGCGGGGAAGCCTCTGTTTCTGGCTGGAATTGTCTTTGACATTACGGAGCAAAAGGAAATGCTGATGGAACTGGAAGCACAAAATCTGATCCTGGCGGAAATGTCTTCCGTGGATAGTCTGACAAAGATTGGCAATCATCGAACCCTCATGGAGCATTTAAAGAGCGAGATGGCTCTGGCACTTCGGAAGAAGACGCCCTTGACCATTGTCATGTTTGATGTGGATGATTTTAAGCGTATCAATGACGAGAAAGGTCATATTTACGGGGATCAGGTCCTTCGGGAAGTGGCACAGCTTCTCCAAAAGTCCATGCGCAAAAGGGATCTGGTGGGGCGATACGGCGGCGAAGAGTTCATGGCCATCTTCCCCCATACCACATTGGCGGATGGGAAAAAAATCGCGGAACGAATTCGAAAAACCGTCGCCGAGCACGACTTTATCAGCGGAATGCGGGTCAGTCTCAGTGGTGGGGTCTGGGAATACAAAACAGAAAGCATCACAGAGCTGATCCATGCGGCAGACCAGCAGCTTTATGAAGCAAAGCGAAATGGGAAAAATCGGGTGGAGTAGGCGGCGCGAAGAAGAAAAGCCTTGGAGATGCTTCCGGTTTCCGCGATGAGCAAAGCCTAGAAGGGGAGTGGAAGGCTGAATAAGACGAATCCCTGGGCTCATTCTCCACCTGAATCAAAAGCTTGTTTTTCTTGGTTACTTTCCTGTCCTCTCGGAGGACAGCCAAACCCTCCCATGGATGAACAGTGGTCCAAAGAGCAGAAGGCTTGAAATATAGGATTCAGGGGCGTAGCATGAGCATAAGAAGATTCGTTAAGGAGTACTCATGAAATCCCATACCGCATACCCACGGGAGAAATGGAAGGAGGCAAAGGCGCATGATCCGAAAAATAATGTACGCAGTTCTTGGAGGAGTTCTCTTTCTTATTGTTGGCTTTGTCTTTGGGCTGATCCTGGGCGCTCTCCTTGGGGGAAACTTTTTCACCAGTTTCCGCTTTGGGGGTCAACAGGGCTACGAAGCCATGGGCGTCCTGGGGGCATATCTTGGCGGTGGTGCAGGTCTGATCCTGGGGGCACTCCTGGGGTACGGCAGAGCGAAGCGCAGGGAAGTCATGGAAAAGTAAATGGATACTTGATGGGAAAGCCCCTGGTGAGGTCAAAACCAGGGGCTTTTCCTGTGGAGAATCCTGGGGCAAAGAACAGCGAGAAAGCCTTGAAATTAATACTAATTAGTGATAAAATAATTTTACGGCGTTGCTCAGTGCACTCTTTGGCCTGCAGCGCCCATGTTTAGCTTTAGATATCACTAATTAGTTATAATAAAGAGTACGATTTGGAGGAAAGAAACTTGTGGCAGGATGATCCGTCTTCCCCATCTTTACCGGGAAATGCTTCATTTTCCTGGTTGGGAAAATATCTCCCCGAGCAGCGTCCTTTGCGGATCCTCAGCGTGGGCTGTGGACTTTGCCGGGAAGGCGAGTATCTTCTGGAAAAGGGGGCGGAGCTCACGGGGATCGATCTGGATGAGGTTTCCCTGGCCAAGGCCAGACATCGAATGCCTCAGGCGGTTTTTCACTGCCGGGATGCATCGCAGTTTGAAGTCCCCGAAAATCAGCGTTTTGATGTGGTGCTCATCCGACGACCGGACATCGCCCTTCATCCGCAGCGCTGGAAACAGATTCTCATCAGAAGCCAACACTGGCTAAAGGGATACGGGAGAGTAATTTTAACCACACCGGAAAAAATGGAAGCCCAGATGATCGAAACTTGGCTTCAGGACATGAACCATGGGGAGGTGATTCGGATGAATGAAAATTTGGAACAGGAGCGAGAAGTCCTGGTGGTGAATGCGGCAGAAGTGCTGAACACCCCTAAGCCTTCCCCAGTACTCCCCTTGGGAGTAATTTCCTGGGATGATGGAGAAGGGCTCATGTGTGATTTGGAAACAGGACAATGCAGTTAATCAAGAAAGAGGGATAAAATGAATCAAAAAAGAGTACGTATTTTATATTTTACCGACCCCTTCTGCTCCTGGTGCTGGGCATCTGAGCCCACACTCTTGGCGCTGATGGAACAATACGGGGATCAAGTCGAAGTACAAACGGTCATGGGGGGCATGATTCGGGACTTTTCCGATTTCAACGATGCCGCCAACGGGATCAGCAATCCCCAGGCTGTGATGCCCCATTGGCGGATGGTGGAGGAACGGACAAGGCAGCCCATTGATGAACGGGTATGGGAGAAGGTCACGGATCCGCATTTTTCCACTTGGCCAGCCAACATTGCGGCAAAGGCCGCCTACCTTCAGGGGAAAACCCTGGGGGATCAGTACCTTCGCCGAATTCGAAGAGCGACCATGACGGAGCGTTTGGTCGTCGCAAGTCCGGAAGTCCTCCTGGAACTCGCCAAGGAAATTGAGGGCCTGGATCTGGCAAGGTTTGCGAAAGATCTCAACGGTGCTGATGCCACCGAATCTTTCCACGAGGATCTGCGTTTAGGCCAGGCCT
Organism: Proteiniclasticum sediminis; assembly: GCF_018128025.1. Lineage (GTDB taxonomy): Bacteria > Bacillota > Clostridia > Clostridiales > Clostridiaceae > Proteiniclasticum > Proteiniclasticum sediminis. The sequence goes on from NZ_JAGSCS010000020.1 coordinate 7,357, forward strand.
ATGGCGTCACGGGATTCCCCACCATGATCTTTGTCCTGGAAGATCCCAAAGCCCAGGGGGAACAGGGGAAGGCGTATCTGATCAATGGCTTCCGTTCTCTCGGAACTTATGAAAAGGCCCTGAAGCTTCTGCTGCCTGAAGTGGAAAAAAGAGCCCTGCCGACCATGGAAGAGCTGGTAAAGAAGCATGGTCCATTGACGACGAAGGAACTCAGTGAAGTTCTTGGTCTATCCATGGACAGGGTGATCCAAGAAGGGGAAGGGAAAGTTCAGGCGGGAAGTCTTCGAATGACACCGGTCAGCGGAGAAAAGCTTTGGATGCTTCCGGAGATCTGGTCATGAGCCGAGAGAAACCCGTGAAAGCGGAGGCTTTGGCTAAAGTCCAGTACGCCAAAAGATCCTATGGGGAGAAAAATGACGAAAACCTTAAGCTCCTCATCGGCCTCACCCGGGCGACGAAAACTGTGCATCGGCGATCCGCGGATCTCTTTAAAAAGGGCGGTGTGACCACATCCCAGTTTTCTGTGCTGGAAACGCTCTACCACAAAGGTCCCCTTACGGTGAACGAGATCATCGAAAATGTACTGTCCACCGGTGGAAATATCACCGTGGTCATCCAGAATCTCGTCAAGGAAGAGTATGTAGAGCGAGGTCCTCATCCCCAGGACCAGCGCTGCTCCCTGATTCAAATCACCCCAAAGGGAACCGAGATCGTAGAACGGATTTTCCCGGAGCATCTGACGGACCTGGACGATAGTTTTTCAGCGCTGACTTCGGAGGAAAAACACATCTTAAGGAGTCTCCTTCGAAAAGTGAAGTAAGACAAGAAAGAATCGAGCTCGATGGGAAAAGCCAATGAAAAAATGGTCCGGATTCTTGAGCGGCAAGCCAAGATCTTCGGACCATTTCATATTTTGGGTTGCGGAATGGGGATTAATTGCGTACAATAAGTATAACAACGTTGTTAACCTTGTGGAGGAGGCAAGTGCAATGTATCTGATCAATGAACTGTTAAGTCAGGCGATTCAGGAAACAGAAAATCTTTTGGAAGGGGAAATCTTTCTCGTGAAGGATCTCTTCAAGGGGTATGTCTGGAACCGGATTCCGGTAAGAGATCGGCTGCTATTGGGGATATTATTTTTGAATCATGTCCATCAGGATGAGTCCCGGGTTTGTGCCATTGAGAAAACCTCATCCCATCAGCAGCGCTATCAGAAACGGACCACAACTTCGCCCTAAGGATATCGGATCTGAGGATCCAGAGGAGGTATGATATTTGAGTGTACTATTTTCAAAGTTTAAAGAGGTCTTGGCCTCGGTTCTGCCCATTACCCTGATTGTGGTAATTTTGCATTTCACCGTGACGCCCCTGGAAACGCCGGTATTTTTGCGTTTTCTTTTCGGGGCTTTGCTGATCATCGTGGGCATGACGATTTTTCTCTTGGGTGTAGATGTCGGAATTACTCCCATAGGGAATACCATGGGGTCGTCCATCGCCCGATCCAATAAGCTGTGGATTGTGGTGATCGCCGGACTTCTCCTGGGTTTCATGATTTCTGTGGCAGAACCGGATCTGCACATTCTGGCTGGCCAGGTCAGTGCAGTGACCGCAGGCCTGCTCTCTAAAAATATTTTCGTCATCGTGGTTTCATTGGGGATTGCAGTGATGGTCGCTGTAGGTTTGGTCCGCATTGTCTACAATTTCCCCTTATATAAATTACTTCTGGGTGTCTATACGGTCATCTTTGGGTTGGCACTGTTTGTGTCGCCAGAGTTTTTAGCCATCTCCTTTGATGCTTCTGGGGCCACCACTGGAGCATTGACGGTCCCCTTCATTTTGGCCTTGGCCATGGGAGTCTCCCGACTGAAGAAAGACAGCAAATCCTCGGAAAAAGACAGCTTCGGGCTGGTGGCCATCGCTTCCGCAGGGGCCATCATCGCGGTGATGCTCATGAGTGTCCTATCCAAAGGGGATCGGCTCACAGGATCCCTTCCCGTGGCGGAAGCCTATGCTGGAAGTATCTTGGGACCATTTCTGACAAAACTGCCGGTGATCACCCTGGAGGTTTTTGTGGCCCTTCTTCCGATCCTGCTTCTGTTTCTCATCCTGCAGAAGGTGAAGTTCAGAATGTCCGTCAATGCCGTTCGGAAAATCCTCTTTGGCATGCTGTTCACCTTCGTTGGACTTGTCCTCTTTCTTCTTGGTGTTAATGCCGGGTTTATGGAGGTAGGCAGTGTCGTCAGCTATGAGCTAGCTCTTCTCAATCGCCGGGGACTCGTCATCGGAGTGGCTTTCCTCCTCGGTCTCGTGACCATATTGGCAGAACCTGCGGTGTATGTCCTCACCCATCAGATTGAAGAAGTCACCAGCGGTTATGTTCAGCGAAAAGTGGTCATGATTACGCTGGCCATAGGGGTGGCCTCCGCTGTGGCCTTATCCGTCGTTCGGATTCTTGTTCCGGGACTGCAACTTTGGCATTTCCTGCTTCCTGGATACCTTCTTTCCCTGGGGCTCATGTTTGTGGTGCCGAAACTCTTCATCGGCATTGCCTTTGACTCCGGTGGAGTGGCATCGGGACCCATGACCGCCACGTTTGTTCTTGCCTTTGCCCAAGGGGTTGCCGAAGCCACAGAAGGGGCAGCAGTCCTGGTGGATGGTTTTGGAATCATCGCCATGGTGGCCATGACGCCCTTGATTGCCCTGCAGCTTTTAGGTCTCGTCTTCAAAATGAAGTCAAAGAAGGGAGGAGTGGAGAAGATTGGAGCATAAGAAAAATAGTTTAGAACTGGTCTGTGCCATCGTTAACTTTGGGTATGGGAGCAAATTGCTAAAGTCTGCCCGATGCCATGGTTTCAAGGGTGGTACGGTGACATTAGGCAGGGGGACAGCCCGGGGGAAGTGGCTGGACTTCCTCGGACTTTCCGATGTGCGAAAGGAGATCGTCTATCTCGCCGCCGATACCGAGACAGCCTACCATGCTTTGGAAGCCATGAATCAGGAGTTTCACTTTGAAAAGCCCAATCACGGGATTGTATTCACCACATCCATATGCAGCGTATACGGAACTAAAACCATCACCTGCAAGGATGAGGAGTTGAAAAAAGGAGGAAATCAGCCCATGCAGCAGATTATCACGGTTATTGTCGATAAGGGTAAAGCGGAGGATGTGGTCAGCGCCGCAGAGAAAGCCGGTTCCAAGGGTGGAACCATCCTAAACGGACGCGGGGCCGGTGTCCATGAGACCAGTAAGGTGTTTGCCATGGAAATCGAGCTCGAAAAGGAGATTGTGCTGATCCTCACCGAAACGGAAAAAACAGAAGCCATTGTCCAATCCATCGGCGAGAAGCTGAACATCAATGCTCCCGGAAACGGCATCATTTTTGTCCAGGATGTCCACCGCAGCTATGGGGTTCAGCGGTAACCCAAGTCCAAAGAAAGCAAGGAAGCCCCAACACCGACTCATGAGAGTGGGGGGAGGGAAGTTCCTTGCTTCTTTTTTACTTTTGGCGGTATGATGGGTATAGGGATGTGAGGTTCAGAATGAACTTTGTGGACCAAACTTTGGGGTGAGGAAACGACAGCATTAGTGTTCATCAAAGTTTTCTTCTGGTACCGTATTTTTAGAGGCTACTTACTGGTTTGTCTTGAACTGCTGCTGAAGGAACAACGAGTCTGCAGAATGTGCAGGAAAAGGAGGGTCAAGATGGCGAGAGTGTTGGGGCTTGGAGGTGTTTTTTTGGAGTTCAAGGGACCGAAAGAAGAGCTGCACCGCTGGTACCATAAGCATTTGGGGATGGACATGTCACCATACGGCGCAGGGTTTATTGCCGAAGAGCAGCTCATGGTACTCTCCTTTAAGAGAGAAGGGGAGAATCTGCCGCTTATCAATTTCCGGGTGGATCATCTGGAAGAGATGATGGACTACCTGAAAGGGCTGGGGCTGGAGACAAAGGCCATCGAAACTGTCTTTTATGGAAAGTTTGCCCAATTTACGGATCCCTTTGGAAACCTCATTGAACTCTGGGAGCCGGAGGTGGAACCATACAAGGAACTGGTACAAACGGAGAGCAAACGGTTTGCACAGGATTCGGCGGAGCCGTAAGCGAAGCGGTTGAGGAAAAGAAAGAAGAGGATGAGGCCCTGAAAAATCAGGAATCTCATCCTCTTCTTTTATCCAGTCATGGAGTTAGCTGTATTGGTTAGGAGAGGCTAGAGCTGAAAACGCCGAATGATGGCTTCCAGTTCTTTCGCCAGGATATTGAGTTTCTCCGTTTGTTCGTTGATTTCCATCATGCCTGCCAGCTGTTCTTCCGTCGAAGCAGAGACTTCTTCCGTGCTGGCTGAGGTTTCTTCGGTGGAAGCAGAGATACCGGACATGGCATCCACTATGCCTTCCTTCATGTCGTTCATAATACGGGTTTGCCCTTGAATTCCAGCAATGACCGCAGTGAGCTGCTGAACGCCTTGAATGATGGTTTCAAACTGATGGTAGGTCGTCTGGACGGAATCGGTCTGCTCCTTGGCCACAACCTTCAGCTCCTCCATGGAGGATGCGGAAATGGAGGAATGACCGTCGATTTCCTTGATCATGGCTTGAATCTGGAGTACGGCATTGGCGGATTCCTCGGCCAGCTTGCGAATCTCATCGGCCACCACGGCGAATCCACGGCCGGCATCGCCGGCACGGGCAGCTTCAATGGACGCGTTGAGGGCCAGCAGGTTAGTTTGTCCGGAAATACGGGTAATGGTGTCCGTGAAAACGTGGATTTTTCCGGTGCTCTCCGAGACCTTGGCGATGACTTCGCCGATGCGGCTGGTGGAAGCATTGGTCCGGGTGGTGGATTCTACGAGATGCTCCACAGCAGAACGGCCGGCATTACTGATTTTTTCCGTGTCCAGGGCCAGGGTTTCCAGTTCCACGGCGCTTTGGGACACGCTCTCAATACTCTTGGACAGTTCATTGACCTTAACAACGGCGGATTCGGTCATATGGGCTTCTTCCTGTACCGCACTGGCCACATCCTGAATGGTTTGGGTCACTTCATTAATGGCACGGGTAGTTTGGTCCGTAATATCCACCAGGGAGGCGGAAAGACCGGTGACCGTTTTAGAGGATCCCTGCATCGTGAGAATCAGTTCGTGTAGGTTATTGCGCAACATATTGTACGCTTCCGCCAAAGTACCGATTTCGTCGCGGTTACGGATGGTGACATTGTCCACCGTGAGGTTGTTGTTGGCCATATCCAGAAGGGAAGTGGAAATGGTCTTGATGGGTTTGGCAATGTGGTTGGAGAAAAGAAGAATGGATACAAAGCCCACAGCCAAGGACACGATGAGCACCCCCAGGATGAGGTAGAGGATGCTGTTGGCTGACTGGTTGAAGTCAATGCTGTATGCACTGGCGGATACAGCCCAGTTCCAGTCGGCATCATATTCCTGGTAAGAGATTTTTGTTCCAATTTTTTCGGAGCCTGGAAGCGTCCAGCCGTAAGTGAGGAAACCTCCGCCATTTTTTGCCAGTTTGATCTGTTCCTGGACGAATTTGAATCCATTGCCGGATTTATCCTCCACTTCCCAGACATTCTGTCCTTCCAGGGAGGGATGCATGGCTTCGATGCCTTCACCGGTATAGGCAATGAAGTACCCGTGTTCGCCTAAGTCGATATTTTTGCTGATGGGTCGTTTTCCTTCTGCATCCTTTACGCCGAGAAGGATGACCCGGACTTCTTCTTGAGCTTCTTCCAGGGTGATCTCCCCCCGGGAGATTTCGATCTTCTTGGCATCAATGAGCTGCATGGCCTGGCGAACACCATTTTTCAGGATGGTCTCCCCCTTGTCATCTAGCTGGGATTTGGCGCTGAGATAGCTGATGGAACCCAATACCAGTATGGGAATAATCAGCAGAAGGCTGGAAATGAGAATCAGTTTTTTCTTGATGGTCAATTTCATGGTTTACTCCTAGTCTCCTTTATTGTGAAGCAGTGGATCATCATCCGGCAAAGAGGGGAAGGGCTTCACCCCGGGAAATCCTCGCCGATACCGATAGCTTCTATATCGGACACCCTTTACATGAGTTAAGCAGATGTTTGAAGTTTTGATGATCCAAGTAAGGGTTAGGAAAATTGCGAAAAGAAATCCCCGGGGTTGTTCACCCCGGGGATCGGCTATTTAAGCCTTGTGATAGATTTTATTGGAATCAAATTTCGGTTCACAGGTGATGTGCAGTCCGAGTTTTTTGAAGATATGCTCATCCACGGAGGACAGAATCACGGAGGAATGGAGCTCGCATCCGCAGAGCTTGGGCAGCTGATCCAAGGCATACTTGGCGGTTTCGCTATGGGCGGCCGTGACGGATAAGGCAATGAGTATTTCGTCCGTATGAAGGCGAGGATTGCTCCCGCCTAAATAGGAAGTTTTCAGGGTCTGAATCGGTTCGATGGCTTCGGGTGACACCAGATGCACTTCATCGGGAATGTTTCCCAGGACCTTGATGGAGTTCAGCAGAGCCGCAGCAGAGGCCCCAAGGAGATCCGACGTTTTACCGGTGACGATGGAGCCATCCGGAAGCTCAATTCCAACAACAGGATGGGTGGTTTCCACTTCCCGAAGAAGGGTGGGCTGAATCACCAAACGGTTGGACTCAGAAATTCCCGCCTGCTTCATGAGAAGCTGCAGCTTATACATGGCATCTTTGGATCCGATGCCTTTCTTCAGATCACAAAGGCACTGATAATAGCGGCGAATGATTTCCTGCCTAGAAGCGTCATTGCAGACGGCATCATCGGTGATGCAGTAGCCAGCCATATTTACACCCATGTCGGTGGGGGATTTATAGGGGTTTTCCCCCATGATCAGTTCAAATGTGGCATTGAGGACCGGGAAGATCTCAATATCCCGGTTATAGTTTACGGTGGGAACACCGTAGGCTTCCAAATGGAAGGGATCGATCATATTGACATCGTTGAGGTCAGCGGTAGCCGCCTCATAGGCGATGTTCACCGGATGGCGCAGGGGAAGATTCCAGATGGGGAAGGTTTCAAACTTCGCATAACCTGCCTGGATTCCTCGCTTGTGCTCATGGTAGAGCTGAGAGAGGCAGGTAGCCATCTTTCCGCTGCCTGGTCCCGGTGCGGTGACCACCACCAGGGGCTTTGTGGTTTCAATATATTCATTTTTTCCGTAGCCTTCATCGCTGACGATGTGATCGATGTTGCTGGGATATCCTTCAATTTTAAAATGAAGATAGGACTGAATCCCCAGATCATGGAGCTTCTGTCGGAAAATATCCGCTGCATTTTCTCCGGAGTACTGGGTGATGACGACACTTCCTACATAAAGGCCCTTGCTGCGGAAGGCGTCAATGAGTCGCAGTACATCATCATCATAGGTGATGCCGAGGTCCCCACGAATCTTGCTGCTCTCAATGGCATCAGCGCTGATGACAATGATGATCTCCGCTTGTTCCTTCAATTGAAGGAGCATCTCCAGCTTGCTGTCGGGTCTAAAGCCCGGAAGAACGCGGGACGCATGATAGTCATCAAAGAGTTTTCCGCCAAACTCCAGGTAAAGCTTATTATTGAAGTCGGAAATTCTCTTCTTGATGTGTTCCGATTGAGTCTTTAGGTACAGGTCGTTATCAAATCCTATTTTCATGGCGCATCTCCTCTTTAAACATGTCCCCAAGTATATCATCTGATGATTTTCATTTCAATAGCCGCGCAATGAATGACCAGTCCCGAATGTGTACAAAAACTTCTAAACTTTCTCCGTGAAGGAGCAGGAAAAAAAGAAAAGAAAGACAAAACACTATGCAGTTGATGCATAAGACGTAATCAAATGAAACTTTGCTTTCTCGAAAGATCCATACCTTTGGAAGGATCAGGAAGGAGATTTCTAGGCTCGAGGCCGATTCGGTCAAAAGAAAATACGATAGTGAGGGAATAGGTGAAGATATTTTACGGAGTTAGGGATTCTGAAAACGTATGTTTATTCCGGAAGTTGAATAATTGGTTAAGATTTTGCTCAATTTCTTCCGCAACCGCAGAGGGGGAATCTGGAGCCTAAAACTCTGCAGAGTATCCCATGGCAAGAGCTGTTAACAGATTAACAACAATTCCATGGATGTCTGAATTTGTTGAAACCGACAGCTGCAAACGTTTAAAGCTGTTCACAGTGTATTGATTTTGTTATTATAATTTAAACATTCTTTACAAATACCCTTTAAAAATCTCATAGTGAATGATATAATTTACCTAAGTTAACTTAATAAATTTGCGTGATAAGTTTAAAATTCGTATTTTCTCAATCATTCAGTTATTTGCGAAAATTTCCAGAGCTTTAGCTTATTCTTTCCCGGATCCGTTGTCGAAGTTTGACAAATTCATGAATTATTCTTATAATTGGTTTTAATTCGTTTTGCAAATTCTCAGATTAATAATATATTCAAGGAGGAAACCAATGAAAAAACTACTGGGCCTATTGTTGACACTGTCCATCTTCGTTTCAGTTGCAGCTGGTTGTTCAAAGACCCCAACAACTCCTTCTGAGACACCGTCGGAAACTCCAGGTGAACCTGGAAACGACACCCCGCTGGTTGTAGGTTATGCAGCCTTCAGCCAGAAGTTCAGCCCCTTCTTCGCAACCACGGCATATGACCAGGATGCGTCGAGCCTGACACAGCTGTCCCTTCTTACCACCGACCGTAACGGCGGTATCATCTACAACGCCATTAAGGGCGAGAAGGTATCCTATGAAGGAACAGAGTACGAGTACACCGGTATTGCAGACGTTAAGGTAACTTACGACAAGGCTGCAGATATCACCACCTACAACATGAAGATCAGAGACGACATCAAGTTCTCCGATGGACACGTCATGGATGCTGATGATATCATCTTCACCTACTATGTACTGTCTGATCCTACTTACACAGGATCCTCTACACTTTACTCCTATCCCATTCTTGGTATGACCAACTACAGAGAGAACAACTCTCTTGCCGAAGAACTGGCTGTTACGCCGGATGAACTGGCAGCAGCTCTGGAGAACCCCACCGACGCTATGAAGGCAGTTATGGTAACACTGGTTACCGATACCCTGACTTCTGAACTGGATTGGGTTAAGGGACTCTATGGCAACGAAAGCTACAAGCAGTACACCGATGCTCATCCTGTAGCTAAGGACCTCTTCGCATTCTTCTACAGCATTGATGAAGCTTACGATTCAACAAAGGTTGCAGACGAAGCTACCGTACTGAAGGATGTTATCGCACAGTACGGCGCAGACTGGAAGACTCTGGGATCCAACTACGGCGGATCTGAGACCTATTTCCAGGCTGATATCGAAGGCGAAGTTTCCAAGCTTGTTCTGAAGGACAAACTGGCCAACGCCAATGGTAAGGAAGTTCCTTCCATCGAAGGAATCAAGAAGCTCAGCCAGACTGAAGTTGAAGTAAAGACCAAGGGCTTCAGCGCTCCTGCTGTTTACAGCATCGCTGGAATCCAGGTTGCTCCAATGCACTACTATGGCGACGAGAAGCAGTACGACTATGCAAACAACAAGTTCGGCTTCCCCAGAGAAGATCTGGCCCTCATCGAAGCAAAGACCACTACTCCTATGGGAGCAGGTCCTTACAAGTTCGTTGAGTACAAGGACAAGGTTGTATACTACGAAGCAAACCAGAACTACTACAAGGGCGCTCCCAAGACCAAGTACCTTCAGCTGAAGGAAACTGTTGATGGAGAAATGATCGCTGGTGTTGGAACAGGCGTTATCGACGCTGCTAACCCATCAGGATCCTTGGCTAAGTTCAATGAGCTCAAGGGCTACAACGACAACAAGGAAGCTACTGGAAACAAGATCACTTCCTTCTCCGTGGATAACCTGGGTTATGGCTACATCGGAATGAACTCCAACAACATGAGTGTTGGCGGACAGCCTGGAAGCGAAGCCTCCAAGAACATGAGAAAGGGATTTGCAACGATCCTCTCCGTATACAGAGACGTAGCCATCGACAGCTACTATGGATCCGCTGCTTCCATCATCAACTACCCCATCTCCAACACTTCCTGGGCAGCTCCTCAGAAGGCTGATCCTGGATACAAGGTAGCATTCTCCACAGATGTTGATGGCAAGGACATCTACACTGAAGGAATGGTTGCTGATGCCCGTTATGAAGCTGCAAAGAAAGCCGCTATCGGATACTTCAAGGCAGCTGGATTCACCTTTGATGAAGCTACTGGCAAGTTCACCGCAGCACCTGCTGGCGCTAAGCTTTCCTATGAGCTGATCATTCCTGGCGGCGGAAACGGAGAACATCCTGCATTCGCCATCGTTACAGATGCTTCCAAGGCTCTGGAAGGAATCGGAATTACCCTGAAGATCAATGACCCCGCTGACACCAACGTTCTTTGGAACACCATCGACGCAGGACAGCAGGAACTGTGGGCAGCCGCTTGGGGCGCCACCATTGACCCAGATATGTACCAGGTATACTACAGCAAGAATGCCGTAGGACTGGGCGGAACCGACAGCAATCACTATGCTATTGCTGATCCCGAACTGGACAAGCTGATCATCGATGCTAGAACCAGCGCTGACCAGGCATTCAGAAAGGCTACCTACAAGGATGCTCTTGACATCATCATGGACTGGGCAGTGGAAGTTCCCACCTACCAGAGACAGAACCTTGTAATCTTCAGCACCGAACGTGTCAAGATTGACACCGTAACGCCTGACATTACAACCTACTGGACATGGATGAATGATCTTGAACTTCTTGAAATGAAATAGCATTTCACTCTTAGATTTTATGAGCCCACGAACAGTGGGCTCATATCTTCTTAAGTGACGTATTATTTACAAGTGCAATAGAAATAAAATCAGAAAAAGAGATTCTTATACGGGTATATAGTAAAGAGGGGTATCTTAATGCGAAAATATGTTTTAAAGCGAATAGGATTATCTGTGGTACTTTTATTTTTTGTATCATTGATTATCTATGTCATCATGAGAAACATCCCAACTTCGTATGTTGAAATGCAGGCCAGACTGCTGTCACAGACACCAGGAGCGAAGAGCTATCAGGAGTGGCTGGCACAGCTGACAAAGTCATACGGCATGGATAAAGGGATGATCGATGGATTCTTCTATTGGTTAGGCAATGCAGTTAAAGGTGATTTTGGAGATTCCTGGTTCTGGAACATGCCTGTTACGGCAAAATTCTCCCAGGTTATTTGGGATTCCTTCACTTTAGGCTCTATTTCTTTTGTTCTGCAGGTCTTTATTGCCATTCCTTTGGGAATTTTGGCAGCAAAGAAGCAATACAGCCGCACGGATTACACCGTAACCATCGTGGCTCTTTTAGGAATATCACTCCCCACATTCTTCTTTGCCACCTTGCTGAAGCTGGTCTTTTCCGCTTGGCTGGGCTGGTTTGACCTTTATGGAAAGGTGGGAAGATTCTACAATCAGCTGGATTCATTTGGTAAGTTCCTCGATGTAGCGAACCATTTTGTCTTGCCGATTGCAACTTTGACGATTATCAGCATCGGTAGTTTGATGAGATACACCCGTACCAATATGTTGGAAGTTATGAACTCCGACTTTATTCGTACCGCTCGAGCAAAGGGTGTCTCTGAAAAAAGAGTGATCAACTATCATGCGTTTAGAAATACACTGATTCCGGTGGTGACCATTCTTGGAGGATCTCTCCCAGGATTGTTTGCCGGTGCATTGATTACGGAAACCCTGTTCCAGATACCAGGTATTGGATACACATCCTATCAGTCCATGGTGAATGGCGATATTCCGTTCACGATGTTCTACATGGTATTTATGGCTGTCTTGACACTGCTGGGAACACTCATTGCGGATATTCTGTATGCCGTAGTTGACCCACGCGTACGAGTAAGCTAATGGAGGTGGAGTAAAGTAATGCAAGATAACAAGAACATCAAAACCAATCCAGAAGAACTCGAGAAGAAAGACAGCGCACTGAATGATTATGTGAGCGAGTCCAACAGCTTGGGCGATGAGCAGCGCGTGAAGGTATTGTCCCCAGGTATGCTGGTTACTCGGCGATTCCTGAGAAACCGTCTGGCGATCATCGGTCTCCTCATCATTGTCTTCATGTTCCTCTTCTCGTTCCTCGGCGCTTTCCTTACCCCTTACGGGGAGTCTGAGGTTTTCCGTTATGTGGGAACCATGTCCAAGGAATATGCCAGCGTTACCTTTAATACGGAGTATCGTTTCACCGTGCTGGAAGGCCGTGAGTATACCTCTGCTGCCCACAGCAAGTTTATCCTGGCGCGAAACCAGGGGGAGACGACATTCACCAGCGGCGACAGCGAATACTTCATCTTCCAGGAAGGCGAAGAATTCTACAAGATCGTCAGCACCAGCCCCATTGCTAAAGTTACCAACTTTAGAGGCGTCGTAACCATCACTCCGGAAGATGGCAACGTCATACCTGATGATGTGAAAGCTGCCACAGAAGCTGCTGTACAGGAAGGCAAAACACAATTGGACATCAATGGTGTTCAGTACACCATCCAAAAGAGCGGTCGTGATTTTATTCTGGGCAAAACAGGCGACACCGCCATTGAGTCCAAGTACATCATCGATCCATCCAACAAGGCCAATAATGTTGGCTTTGAGTTCACCTACGCTGCAGAAAAAGCATTCCGTGCAGAAGGCGTCAATAGCTTCACTGTCGGAAACGAGCAGTTTGAGCTGGAAGCAGATAAGGATTCTGCCGTGATTTACAAAGTCACCGCATCCGGAAGAGAAGAGTATGCGCTTCTTTCCAACTTGGCGATTCAGCCAATTTCCACGGATGTTTTCCTGACCTTGGAATTCAAGAAGGAAATCGAAACGGCGATCCATGAAGGGAAATCTTCCTTTAACTACACCGACGAAAAAGGTGTCGAAGCGGAATACACCGTTCAGCGGAACAATAATATGTACACCGTTAAGACGGATGCGCAGACTCATCTGATTTCTGTCCATGAGGCTCCATCCTCCAAGCACTGGCTGGGAACGGACATGCATGGTATGGACGTCCTGACCCGACTGATGTACGGCGGACAGATCTCCCTCGTTATCGGCTTCATTGCCGTATTCCTGGAAACCATCATCGGTGTTATCATGGGCGGTCTGGCCGGATATTTCGGCAAGTGGGTCGACATGCTGATCATGCGTGTGGTTGACGTGTTCAACTGTATCCCCTTCATGCCACTGCTTATCATCCTGGGTTCCATCATGGATGCCATGGAAATCAATCCTCGGGTTCGAATTTACTATCTCATGCTCGTTCTGGGTATCATGAGCTGGCCGGGAATTGCCCGTATGGTTCGTGGGCAGATTCTTTCTCTACGTGAGCAGGAGTTCATGGTGGCTGCAGAAGCTACCGGATTGTCCGTATCCCGTCGTATTTTCAAGCATCTGGTTCCCAACGTCATTCCCCAGCTGATCGTCTTTGCCACCATGGGACTGGGCGGCACGATTCTTTATGAATCCACCCTGAGCTTCCTTGGCTTGGGCGTAAAGTTCCCCTATGCTTCATGGGGAAATATCATCAGTGGTGTTTCCACCGCTTATGAAATGACGAATTTCTGGTTTGTCTGGATTCCGGCAGGTATGTTGATCCTTCTGACAGTACTTGGATTCAACTTCGTCGGAGACGGTTTACGTGACGCATTTGACCCCAAGATGAAACGGTAGGTAGATCATGGAAAAAAAGAGTTTATTTGAGAAGCTATTTGATAAAGACGGCAAGAAGAAGATCAAGAGTGTCAACTACATTTCCGGTAAGGAAATCCGTCGCATTTCCCGAGAAAACCGTAAAATCACGGATGCTCTGGAAAAGAAAAGAGAGCGGAAGAATGTTCCGGAATCCGAGTATATCACCTATATGAAGAATCCGAACAATATTCTGGAAGTGGATAACCTGCACACCTATTTCTACACCGATATCGGTGTCGTCAAGGCTGTGGATGGCGTTTCCTTCGATATTCCCAAGGGCAAAACCGTGGGTGTTGTAGGAGAGTCAGGCTGCGGAAAATCCGTAACGAGTCTTTCCATCATGCAGCTGGTTCAGCGTCCCCAGGGCCAGACCGTGGCTGGGGAAATCCGCTTTGATGGTGGGGATAAAGTTTATGACATCGCGAAAACTCCCACAGAAAAGATGCAGGAAATTCGTGGAAATGACATTTCCATGATTTTCCAGGAACCCATGACCAGTTTAAATCCAGTCTTTAAGATCGGTGACCAGATCAATGAAGTCATCGAACTGCATAATGCACAGATGAGCAAAGAAGCCGTGAAAGAGCGTTCCATCGAGATGCTGAAGCTGGTAGGCATCGCTAACCCAGAAGGCGTCTATGACAACTATCCCCACGAACTTTCCGGAGGTATGCGTCAGCGTGTCATGATCGCCATGGCCCTGGCTTGCACCCCGAAACTGATCATTGCCGATGAGCCTACTACGGCTTTGGATGTTACCATTCAGGCACAGATCATGGACCTTCTGCGCAATCTGAAGGACAAAATCAACAGCAGCATCATGCTGATCACCCACGACCTGGGCGTTATCGCCGAAATGGCCGACTATGTGGTGGTCATGTATGCCGGAAGAGTCATTGAAAAAGGCACTGCCCAGGAAGTATTCCATAATCCGTCTCACCCCTATACGGTGGGCCTCATGGAAAGCAAGCCTTCCAGCAACAAGAAAGTGGAACGTCTTTACAGCATCCCCGGTTCTGTGCCTAACCCTGTAAACATGCCCAATTACTGCTATTTCAAGGATCGATGCAATAAAGCCATCAAGGCCTGTGAAGGGCCCTATCCACCACTGACTTTCCTGTCAGACACACATGCAGTGGCATGTTATCGCTACATGGATAATGAGGAGGAAAGCAATGGCTGAAGCAGTGAACACCAATAACACACCCCAGAACGAAGGAAATCAGGATGTGCTTCTCCAGGTAAAGAACCTGAAGAAGTACTACCCCATCCAGAAGGGAATGTTTTCCAAGGCGAAGGCCTTTGTGAAGGCAGTGGATGACGTCAGTTTCGATATCAAGCGCGGAGAAACCATGGGTCTGGTGGGCGAGTCCGGATGCGGAAAGACCACCATCGGAAAGACCATCCTCCGACTCACCGACAAAACAGATGGGGCAGTGCTTTTCAATGGCACGGAGATCCATGAACTGGACAAGAAGAGCCTTCGAGATATCCGTTCCAAAGTACAGATCATTTTCCAGGACCCCTATTCCAGTCTATCCCCCCGTATGCCCGTCGGTGAAATCATCGGTGAAGCCGTACGTGAGAAGAACCTGGTACCCAAAGAGGAATTTGATGACTATATCACCCAGATCATGCTGGACTGCGGACTTCAGGTTTACCACAAAGATCGCTATCCCCACGAGTTCTCCGGCGGACAGCGTCAGAGAATCTGTATAGCCCGAGCCCTGGCTCTGAACCCGGAATTCATCGTCTGCGATGAGCCGGTTTCAGCCCTGGATGTATCCATTCAGGCTCAGATCATTAACCTTCTGAAGGATCTGCAGAACAAGTATAAGCTTACCTATCTCTTCATCTCCCATGATCTTTCCGTTGTGGAACATATTTCCGATACCGTCGGTGTCATGTATCTGGGAAATTTGGTGGAGTATGCCCCCAAAGAGAAGATTTTCAAGAATCCTCTGCATCCCTATACCCAGGCACTGTTCAGCGCCATTCCCATTCCGGATCCAGATGCCAAGCGGGAACGCATTATTCTGGAAGGCAGCATTCCGTCTCCTGCAAATCCGCCCAGCGGTTGCAAGTTCCATACGAGATGCCGTCATGCCATGGAGATCTGCAGCCAGGTAAATCCTCCGCTGGTCTTCATTGAACCGGAACACAAGGTGGCATGTCATTTATACACAGGAGAGAAATAAAATGAAAAACACAAAATCCTTTGAGGACGATGGACGAGTCATTGCGGATATGAACATCGAGGGGACTCCCTGGTATGTGGATAAGAAGAAAATGACTCAGCGGGACAACGCCCAGGCGCTGTCCAAGCAGGAAGTCCGCTATATTATGCGGAATGCTCTGTTTGCGGGTTTGGCAGTGGCCTCTATCTTTATTGCGGCCTTTGCAGCGTTTATCCTGTTCTCAACGGAAATCTGGCTCAAGTAGGGAGAATCACCATGGCGAAGACAAAGCATTCACTGCTCAAGGGACATCTTGTCCCCTGTCCCCAATGCGGAAAAGACGTGCTGGACCACATGACTGAATGTCCATTCTGTCATGCTTCCATAAAACCCACAGCTTATTCCCCCATGGACCCGGCGCAAATCAAAAAGATCAGGCGGACACTGACGATCATTGGTATGATCATAGCCCTTCTAGTTTTCTTGGCCACGCGTTAATGAGTCAACCATAATCCATGTAAAAAAGCGGCTTCTCCCTAAGGAGAAAGCCGCTTTTTGAGTCTTTGGGCGGAGAAAAACACCAGAAAAAAGGGACGCCAAAATTCTTCGACGTCCCATGAGGTTATGAAGATCGCTCCGTTTCATCCTTAAGACCCATGAAGACCAGTCCGATGATTCCAGGCCCCGTATGGCTGCCGATCACCGGGCCGATGGGGGTAATGAGGATATCTTCTACACCGATTTCCTCCCGAACTTTGCTGGCCACAAACTCTGCGTCCTTGAGGGCATTGCCGTGACCAATGATGATCTTTTGGTCTTTGGGATTCTCTGCATCTTTTTTCATCCGTTCGATGAGTTCCAAAAGGGATTTTTTTCTGCCCATGACCCGGCTGTGGGTGATGAGAGCTCCAGCATGGTCCACACGAAGAACGGGCTTAATGTTCAGGGCAGTCCCCACATTGGCAGTGACCGCCCCGATGCGGCCGCCACGCTTCAGATGCTGCAGATCCTCCACGGTGAACCAGTGGCACACCTTATCCCGGTGAGTCGTAGCCCAGGCGGTCAGGTCCTCCAGGGAAAAACCTTCCTGCTGCTTCTCTGCTGCAGTCTTGACCAGGAGACCTTGACCGATGGAAGCGGCGCGGGTGTCCACGAGAATAAGCTTTCGGTCCGGATACTCCTCTTTCAGCTCTTCCATGGCGAGTCTTGCGGCATTGCAGGAGCCGCTGAGCTGGGAAGAAAAGGATAAGTAGAGGAGATCAAGGCCTTGGTTCAGGTATTGCGTAAAATGCTCGCGAAACACCGCCATGTTGATCATGGAAGTCGTGGAGGATTTTCCCTGGGCCAGGATCTCATAGAAGGATGAAGGGGAGAATTCGCGGTTCAGAGGGTCGTGGAGGTGAGACTCTCCATCGAGTACGAAGGACATGGGGATAATGTGAATGCCCAAATCTCGGGCTAAGGGTCCTGGTAAGTCGCAGGTGGAATCTGTAATAATTTTATAATTGCGCATGTTCTGCTCCTTGGATCAGTATTGATGAAAATGCAGAATTCCATCTTGTTCCATCTTACCGGGTTTACCCAAAATATATCTTAAACCGCACAAACCCCGAGAAAACAATGAAAAGGGCACAGGGCTATGTTAGAATAAGGAGAGAGAATGAGGTGAAAAACTATGGACAAGAAAGAGCGAAAGAACAGGACTTTAGCGGAAAATCGGAAAGCACGCCATGATTACTTCATTGAAGAAGTCTATGAAGCGGGAATTGAACTGATCGGTACCGAAGTCAAGTCCATTCGGATGGGAAAAGCCAATCTGAAAGAAAGCTACGCGGAAATTAAAAATGGTGAAATTTTCATCAGCGGAATGCATATCAGTCCCTATGAAATGGGCAACATCTACAATCGGGATCCCCTGCGAAGACGCAAGCTGCTCATGCACAAGAATGAGATCCTGAAGCTCGATCAGCTCAGTGCCGCCGATGGCTATACGCTGATCCCCCTGTCCCTTTATCTGAAAAACGGACGAGTGAAAATCGCCATTGCCGTGGCAAAAGGAAAGAAAAATTACGATAAGCGGGATTCCATGCTGGAGAAGGCCCACAAGCGCGATATGGATCGGGAGTTTAAAGAACGAAATCGGTAAAGAGGAGGAGAGAACATGCATAAGACCATCGGGTTCATCGGCTGCGGGAACATGGGAAAAGCGATTTTGGGAGGAATCCTGGAAGCCAATCCAGATCGTCGCCAACATACACTGGTCTCCGCCTCCACCCAGGAGACCCTGAAGGACATTTCGGACCGGTTTCAGGTCGAAACGACGAGAAGCAACCGGGAAGTGGCTCAACGGTCAGACTATGTTTTCCTTACGGTTAAACCCCACTTATACCCCCAAATTCTCCGGGAAATCCGGGATGAGCTGAAAGCGGATGCCCTGATTATAGGAATGGCAGCAGGGGTAACCATAGGGAAGATGGAAGATGAGCTGGGCAAGGATAGAAAACTGGTGAAGATCATGCCCAATACGCCAGTGGCAGTAAAGGCTGGCGTCATCGCCATGGCCCTGGGCCAGGGGATTGATGCGGTGGATGAAGAAAACCTGTTGGCGCTCCTGCAGGGCCTGGGTACGGTGTTTCCCTTGGAAGAAAAGCACATGGATGTCATCACGGGGATCAGCGGATCTTCCCCAGCCTATGTGTACCTCTTCCTGGAAGCCATGGCCGATGCTGCAGTGAAGAACGGGCTGCCCCGAAAAGAAGCCTATGCCATCTCTGCTCAAGCTGTACTAGGCGCGGCGAAGATGCTCCTGGAAACGGGAATCCATCCAGGGATTCTGAAAGATATGGTGACCTCTCCCGGGGGCACCACCATTGATGCGGTGGCTAAGCTGGAAGAAGAGGGATTCCGTCATGCGGTAATTAGTGCGGTGGATGTCTGTATTGAGAAGTCCCGAAAAATGAGTCAGTAATAAGCCTGAAAATCCCTGTCACGTGTGGTGTGACAGGGATTTTGTGTCTCATTATCAAAAGTGCGTTTAGTAAAGTTCCGAAGGGATCTCCTGGGTCTCGGGCAATGTCAGGGAGGGAGCCATCCGAAACAAATCCTGGGAAAGATCCAGGGTACCTAAGGAGGTCCAGCCCATGATCAGGGCGAGAAGCAGCGCAATATAGAGCAGTGTGGATAGTGATTTTTGCACGGATTTCACCTCCGAACCTTGATTTAAGTTGAGCTTAACGTTTTCGGAGTGAAAATATGCAACAAAAGGGTTAAACCTTGGTGACAAGTTGGGGGGCTCTATTTCAGATCCAGTTCCTGTTCGCTTAAGAAAGCCTTCATCTGGGGACGAAGGGGTTTGGAAAACATCCGGGCCATCTGCCGAGTCCGGGTCATCCTTGAAGTTTGTCGGCTCTTTTCCTAATATACCGCGATTTCTGCATCATAAGCCTGGAGCAGCGGAAGCTCGTTCTCCCGGTCATAAACTTCTTTTTTCAGGACAAGGGGCAGGGGAAGCCGAGGTTTTTGATCGTTCCATTCATCCGGAAACCCCAGACACATGCCAAAAAGCGGATAGGTGTGGGCGGGAAGATGAAGAAGGGACGTCACCACCTGGGGTTGATTTCGGATACCGCCCACATAGACTCCGCCTAAGCCCAGGGACTCTGCGGCGATCATGATATTTTGGGCCATGAGAGATGTATCCACTGTGGCCAGAATCAAGGCTTCCGTGTAAGAGGTGTCGGGTATGGTGTTTTGAAGGGCGGATGCTTTCCAAATTCGTTCCAGATCAGCCACAAAGACGAGGAATAAAGGGGCCTCCTCCACATGGCGCTGGTTTCCGGATAGCTCCGCAAGAATTTTTCGTTTTTCCGGATCCTCCACCTGGATCAGGGTATAGGCTTGGGCAAAGTTCGAGGTGGCGGCTCGCTGACCCGCCAAGACCAGTTCCTCCAAGGTATCCTGCTTGAGAGGATAGGATTTAAAGCGACGGACGGTTCTGTGTTGATTCAATAGATGAATTGTGGAATTCATGAAATAGACCTCCTTAGGATGCGTAGAGCGAAGCGATGATTGCCGATTCTGGTATAATAAAGAAAAACCCGTGAAGGGGAGTGAAGCTATGCAAATCATCCGATATGGCATTATGGGAACCGCCAAAATTGCGACTCGTTTTGTGTCGGCGGTCCGGGACAGTGAAGGGGGGGAAGTGGTGGCGCTGGCCTCCCGAGAGGAGGGCAAGGCCCTTCAGAGAGCAAAAGAGCTGGGGATTTCCCGCGTTTATGGATCTTATGAGGCTTTGCTGGAGGACCCGGAGGTGGATGTGATTTATGTGCCCTCCATCAATGCCATGCATTACAGCCATGCGAAAATGGCGCTGGAAAAGGGCAAGGCGGTCCTTTGTGAGAAGCCCATGACGCTTTCAGCCCGGGAAACGGCGGAGCTCTTTCACCTGGCGGAACATCGGGGTGTATTTCTCATGGAAGCCCAGAAATGTGTGTTTCTACCCGTGACCCAAGCGGTGAAAGAACTGGTAGGCCGGGGAACCCTGGGTACGGTTCGGCACCTTGAATACAATATAGCAATCCCCCATGTGGGATTCCAGTGGTTTTATGAGAAAAAGGCCGGGGGAGGACTGCTTCAGGGCAATGGGACCTATCTTCTTTCCCACGCCATGGAACTGCTGGAGGAAGAAATGGAAGATGGGCAGGCCCTGGCAACTCTGGGCGACACGGGGGTGGATCTCCAGTGCACACTGCAGTTTCGAACAGCATCCGGTGTGCTGATCCGAGGATTTATGACCACCCTCACCGAAGGGAACAGCTACATGCGGATCACCGGAGACCAAGGAATGGTGGAAATTCCGGACTTTTGGAAGGCAAGGGAAGCAAAGGTGCAGCTGAGAGGAAAAGAATCGGATACGCTGAGCTTTCCGGTGGACCATGAGATGGTCTATGAAGTCAATCACGTGAATGCCTGTCTACGCCAGGGGAAAGCAAAGAGTGAAGTCATGTCGCCGGAAAGATCCATGCGCATTGCCGAGATTGTGGAAACTCTCATCACGAGTTTTTCTCCGGAATGATCGTGAACAGGGCGAGAACATCCTGTGATATTTCTTTAAAGTTAATTGCATACAATTCAATAGTACCGTAGAATTTGAGTATACCCCAAGAAATTTGAGGATCAAGGAGGTAGTTACATGAAAACAAAAGGAATTGTCCTGAGTCTGCTGGCACTTCTCCTGTTGACGGTCTTGGCGGGTTGCGGATCTAAGGAAGCCACACCTCCTGCAGAAGAGGTCAAGCTCACCCTGGAGCAACTGGCGCAGTATGATGGTAAAAATGGGAATAAAGCGTATATCGCCATCGAGGGGAAAATCTACGACGTCACCAATGTGGCGCAGTGGAAGGGTGGAGAGCACAATGGCTACACTGCCGGTAAGGACTTAACCGAGGAAATCAAGTCTGTTTCCCCCCATGGACTAACCCCCATCAAGGAGCTAAAACCCATTGGCGTTCTCGTGGACGGCTAACCTGCTTTTCTTCCTTTGTCTGGAATCGTCTCCCCAAAGCTCACCGAAGTGGTGGCTTTTGGGGAGACTTCTTTTCTTTTTCGAATTTTCGAAATATGAAAGAGAATGAGAAAATGGTATAATTAGGGGAGCGTGGGACGATAGGGTTCAAGCAGTACTGATAAACGGGAGATGCGGAGTATGATTGTTGTCAAGGTGGTTGAAAGCCGGAAAGAGCTTAATGATTTCGTGAATGTTCCTTTTTCGCTGTATGGAAAAGAGGAACCTTGGGTTCCTCCGCTGAAGGGGGACTTTAAGAAGTATATCCAGGGGAAGGACAATGCACTGAACTGTGGGCCTAATGAGCGGATTGTGGCCTATAAGGAAGGCACCCCCTGTGGAAGACTCCTGGTGGGCATCAACACAGAGTTGAATGACTATAAGGGCTACAAGGAAGGGTATATCGCCCTGTATGAATGTATCGACGATCTGGAGGTGGCAAAAGCCCTTTTGGGCTATGCCGAGAGTTTTCTCCAAAGGCATGGCATGGAGAAAATGAAAGGTCCTTTGTCCTTGCCTGCAGGAGACGATTACCGAGGATTCCTGGTGGATAATTTTGAGGATCCCACCCTGGTCATGAATACCTACAATAAGCCCTACTATAATGACCAGTTTCTGGCCTATGGGATGGAGAAGTACTTGGACTGCTATGGTTATAAAGGAATGTTCGATACCGAGCAGCGGGAGCGCATGGAGAAACTCATACCCTATGCCATGAAACGGTATGGATTTACCGTGGAAAAGCTGGATCTGAAGAATATGGACCGGGAGATGGCCGACGTGAAGGAAGTTATCCTGAAAGCCATGCCCGAGGAATGGGATGATTTCATGCCTCCCACCGATGAGGAAATCAAGCTCATCGCCAAGCAGCTCCTTCCCTTTGCAGACCCAGACTTTATCTATATTGCCCGGGATAAGGACCGAAATCCCATTGGATTTAACATCGCCCTGCCCGATTATAACCAGGTGCTGAAAAAGATGAATGGTAGGCTTCTTCCCTTTGGCCTGTTCAAGTTTCTCTACTACAAGAGAAAAATCAACCGCCTTCGCATTTTTGTCCTCTTTGTGGTCCCAGAGTATCGGCGTAAAGGTGTCACCGCAGCCATCTATTTCGAAGGGCTAAAACGGGGAATGGAAAAAGGGTATATCTACGCCGAAGGCTCCACGATCTGGGAGTATAACCGCCCCATGCAGAATGATGCCCTGGGATTTGCCGATAAACCCTACAAGACTTACCGCGTGTACATCAAGTCCCTAAAACATCAATAAATTGACGAGAGAATCAGGAGCCGAATAAAGCTCCTCAAGAGGTATGATTATGGCATTATGGGAAAAATACAATGAGCAGATTACCACCTACGGAACGAAAATCGGCGCCTTTTTGCTGGTGCTTATTCTGGGCTGGTGGTTGGCCAATTATGCAGTCCGGCTGGTGGAGAAAGCTCTGCAGAAAAGCAAAATTGACTTATCCATCCACGGATTTTTAAAATCCATGGCTAGCTTCTTCCTGAAGCTGATGGTCCTCATCACGGCAGCCACCCTCATTGGGGTGCCGGTGACCACCTTCATTGCCATGCTCAGCGCCGCAGGGCTGGCCATTGGTTTAGCCTTGAAGGACAGTCTGTCGAACTTTGCAGCGGGCATCCTTCTCCTGGTATTTCGTCCCTTTAGTGTGGGCGATTACATTGAAGCCGGATCCATCCAGGGAACAGTGCTCACCATTCAGCTTCTCCATACGTCCCTGAACACGCCGGATAACCGGCGGGTCATGGTTCCCAACAACAGTCTGGTGACGTCCCATATTATCAACTACAGCGTGGAACCTTTCCGTAGAATTGATAAAGTCTACTCGGTGGCTTATGGTTCCGATGTGGAACAGGTCAAGGAAATCCTCCTGCGGCTGGCGGTGCGGACAGAAGGGGTCCTGGATGAGAAGGGCGTCATCGTCGGGGTATCCCGGCAGAATGCCTACTCCCTGGATTTTGACTACAAGGTCTGGGTGAAGCGGGAAGATTATCTGGCCGTGGGTTATGCCCTCAATGAAATGGTCTTGGGAGAATTTTCCCGCCATGGCATCGCAATCCCTTATCCCAAACAGGAGCTTCAGGTGAATCTGGGCGGGAGCGTCAGCGATGTATCCCCATCGCCTGGAAATAAGGGCTAAAAAGACAGAAAAAGGGAGCCCGTCGGCTCCCTTTTCCCGTAATTGTAATTGATAATGATTAATCAGCACGGTGAGCACTAATTAATAATTGTTATAATCTAATATTAATTATAATTTGATGGAAAGTCAAGGGAAATTTTCAAGTTATCAAATTTAATTTGAATTGGTTTACAGTTGTCCAGAATTCAGTATAATTGAAGAAGACTATAAAGGAGGGATGACATGAAAGAAGAATTCTATCAAGCACTGGAAGCCTATCCTGTGGTTACCGCAGTGAAAGACTACAACGGTCTGGAACTGGCCTTGGAAACGGAAAGCCAAGTGGTTTTCATTCTCTTTGGAAACATCACGGATATCGCCAACATCGTGCGTAAAGTCAAACAGAAAAACAAAATTGCCATCGTCCATGTGGATTTGATTGAAGGACTGGGGAGCAAGGAAATTGCGGCAAAGTTCATCAAGTACAACACCCAGGCCGATGGGATCATCAGCACCAAGGCCAACATCATCAGTGCCGCCAAGGACCTGGGGCTCATTACTGTCCAGCGGTTTTTCCTGATCGATTCCTTGTCCCTGAAGAATGTCATTAAGTATATCGAATCGGGTCATGCAGATACCTATGAGGTTTTGCCCGGTGGAATGTACAAGATCATCACCAAGCTATCCGCCATCGCCACAGTTCCACTCATTGCAGGGGGATTGATTTCAGACAAGGAGGACGTTATTGCCGCTTTAGGGGCAGGTGCCACTGCTATTTCCTCAACAGACACCGGAATTTGGAGACTCTAGGGTCATGTCAAGGTTTACAAGAGGATTTTAAGGTGCTAAAATAAAAGAAATGAATAGTGTGCTGAGAGTAAAAGAGTAAGCAATGAAAACCTGTTTAGCAGGTGACGTTGTATTGCTCTTTTTTTGTTAGGAGGGAAAGAATATGTTTGATGTGGTCATCATCGGTGCGGGTATTGTGGGAGCCTCTGTGGCGCGAGAACTATCCCGGTATAAACTCAAGGTCGCGCTTTTGGAAAAGCAGAATGATGTTTCGGAAGGAGCCACCAAGGCCAACAGTGCCATCGTCCACGCCGGATACGATCCGGAAGTGGGAACGCTCATGGCACGTCTGAATGTACGGGGATGCGAGCTGACGGAAAAGTATGCAGAGGAGCTGGATGTTCCCTACAAGAAAATCGGTTCCTTGGTTGTGGCGTTCTCCGAAGAGGAAATGGCCACCATTCAGGAACTGTATGAGCGGGGAAACACCAACGGTGTTCCGAATCAGCGGATTATCCGCCGGGAGGAACTGGTGAAGATGGAACCCCATATTGGCGATCAGGCTGTGGGAGCCCTGTTCTCTCCATCTGCAGGCATCGTCGGACCCTGGGAGTTCTGCATTGCCCTGACGGAAAATGCCGTGGTCAATGGAGTAGAGCTCTTCCTGAATACAGAAGTGGTGGATATCAAGAAAGAGAATGATGAGTTCACCATCTATACGGCCAACCCGGATCTGGAAACCCTGAAGACCAAATACATCATCAACGCTGCGGGAATCTACAGCGATGCCATCATGGGGATGGTGGGCGAGCGCGAGTTCAAGATTAAGCCGCGTAAGGGACAGTATTTTGTTCTGGATAAGAGCCAGGGCCCCCTGGCCAATCATGTGATCTTCCAGTGTCCGTCGGTTTTGGGCAAGGGAATTCTGGTATCCCCCACGGTCCACGGCAACCTCATCGTGGGACCGGATGCGGAGGATAATGTGGAGCGGGATGACACTTCCACGTCCAAAGAGCAGCTGGCCTTCATTCAGCATGAAGCCAACCGTTCCATCAAAGGGATCAACTATCGCGAAAGCATTCGAAACTTCGCTGGCCTTCGCGCTCAATCTGACCGATCTGACTTCATCATCGAAGAAGCCAAATCAGTGAAGGGATTCATCAACCTGGCCGGCATTAAGTCTCCGGGCCTGACTTCTGCCCCAGCCATTGCAGAAGATGCCGCAAAGATCCTGGAGAACCTGGGCGTAGCCTTGGAGCCCAAAGAGAACTTCAATCCCACCCGAAGACAGACCCACTTCATGAAACTGACTCCGGAGGAGAAGGCGAAGAAGATAAAAGAAGACCCCACCTTCGGCCGAATTATCTGCCGCTGTGAGAACATCACAGAAGGGGAAATCATCGAAGCCATCCACCGACCCGTGGGAGCCATGACGCTGGACGGCGTCAAGCGCCGCGTAAGGCCAGGCATGGGACGATGCCAGGGCGGATTCTGCGGACCCAGAGTGCTGGAGATTATCTCCCGTGAACTGCATGTTCCCCTGGAGGAAATTATGCAGGACACCAATGGTTCCTATGTACTCGTCGGCGAAACAAAGAAGTAGGGGTGAAGAAGATGAAATATGATCTGATTGTAATCGGCGGAGGCCCCGCAGGCCTCGCTGCAGCGTATGAAGCGTATAAAGAAGGCGTAGAAAAGATCCTGATTCTGGAAAGAGACAAAGAGCTGGGCGGAATTCTCAACCAGTGCATCCACAACGGATTTGGCGTTCATTCCTTCAAAGAGGAACTCACCGGACCGGAGTATGCCACCCGTTATATCGAGATGCTCAGTTCCACGAAAGTGGAGTACAAGCTGGACACCATGGTCCTCTCCATCGCCAATGGCGGGGAAAGCAAAACCGTGGAAGCCATCAACACCAAGGAGGGCTACCTGATCCTGGAAGCCCGTGCCATCATCCTCTCCATGGGCTGCCGGGAAAGAACCCGCGGAGCCATCCAGATCCCCGGCGAACGTCCTTCGGGTATTTTCACCGCAGGTACGGCTCAGCGGTACGTGAACATGGAAGGCTATATGGTGGGGAAGAAAGTGGTCATTCTCGGCTCGGGGGACATCGGCCTCATCATGGCTCGCCGCATGACCCTGGAAGGGGCAGAGGTCAAGGCCTGTGTGGAACTGATGCCTTACTCCAATGGCTTGAACCGAAACATTGTCCAGTGTCTTAATGACTATAATATTCCGCTGCTTCTTTCCCATACCGTCACCGAGATTATCGGAAAGCACCGTTTGGAAGCTGTGGTCATCAGTGAAGTGGATGAGCAGAAAAATCCCATCCCCGGCACAGAGCAGACCCTGGAATGCGATACGCTGCTTCTCTCCGTGGGTCTGATCCCGGAAAATGAGATCACCCGTAATGCCGGCATCGCTCTGGATCCACGAACCTCTGGCCCACAGGTCAATGAAGCCATGGAAACCAGCGTCAAAGGCATTTTCGCCTGCGGCAACGTGGTCCATGTCCATGACCTGGTGGACTTCGTCAGTGAAGAAGGACAGAAGGCAGGACGCAGTGCGGCTCGCTTTATCCGGCATGAGCTCGAGGAAGGACAGGAAGTCACCAGCATCGTCAATGGTTCCCGCGTGAACTACACCGTTCCTCAGCAGGTTCGTCTGGAGAACATCCTAGATGGCCAGGAAATTATGTTCCGTGTTTCCAATGTGTTCAAGGATATCAACATCACCGTTCGCAACAATGAAGGGGAGCTCATCAAAAAATTGAGACGTCCCATCGTGGCTCCCGGTGAAATGGAAAAAATCAAGCTGAAGAAGGAAGAGCTGGAGAAAGCCAACGGCAAACTGACCATAGCTCTGGAAGAGGTGGTATAAATGAGAGAGATGATTTGTATCGTCTGCCCCAAGGGCTGCAGACTGAGTGTGGATGAGCGTCCCGATGGCGAGATCCTGGTGACGGGAAACTCCTGCAACCGCGGCATTCCCTATGCGAAGAAAGAGCTGACCAATCCCACTCGCGTGGTAACCTCCACGGTGAAGATCACCGGAGGAATCCATAAGCGTCTTCCGGTGAAAACCTCCTTTGATATTCCCAAACACCTGAATTTCGCGGTGATGAAGGAACTGGAGAAGGTGGAAGTCCAGGCCCCTGTCAAGGTGGGCACCGTCATTGTGCCGAATATCCTGGGCACCGGCGCAGATATTGTGGCCACAAGAAATATGTAGTTCAAAGAGTGTGGGGATTTCCCCACACTCTTGTTTTAAAAATCACGAACTTCTGTGAACATTATAAGAATTTCGCAAAGGTCAACGGTAAACGATTTCGGGATCCGGTAAAATGAGAGTAATAGAGATAAGGAGGAAAAACCATGTATGACGTGATTATTATTGGTGCAGGTATCATCGGAACTTCCATTGCCCGGGAGCTCACCCGGTCAAAAAACAAAGTGCTGATTCTGGAAAAAGGATCCGATGTCTCCATGGGGGCGACGAAAGCCAACAGCGCCATCGTTCATGGAGGATTCGCAGAGAAGCATACCGCATTGAAAGGACGGCTCTGTTATCCTGGCCGTATCCGTTTCAAAGAACTCAATGAGGAACTGAATTTTGGATTCCGGGAAACGGGAAGCTTAGTCATCACCATGGAAGACGACAAGGCGCCGCTGGAAAAGCTCATGGAAAATGGCATCCTCAACGGGCTCACGGATCTGAAGATCATCGGACCCGAGGAGATTCGCCGGCTGGAACCGGAACTAACCCATGATGTCAAATGGGCGCTATACTGCGAAGGGGCAGGGCTCTGTTCTCCCTATGAGATGGCCATTGCCATGGCAGAAAATGCTCTCACCAATGGGGCGGAGCTGAAGCTGGAACACGAAGTGACGGCTTTGGAAAAGAAAGAGGATCGTTTTATCGTCACCACGAACCAGGGGGCCTTTGAAGGCCGCTATGTGGTCAATGCGGCAGGACTCCATGCCGATGAGATCTCCAAAATGGTGGGGGTCGATAATTTTGAGATTTTACCCCGCAGCGGAGAGTATATTCTCTTTACCCGGGGAACGGGGGATCCCATCAATACGGTGATCTTCCAGTTGCCCACCAAGCTGGGCAAGGGCGTTCTGGTAGCCTCTACCTATTATGGCAATCTCCTCATTGGGCCGGATGCCCATGAAGATGAGGTGAAGGGCGACACCTCCACTCACATTGAGCGTATTGCCAAAATCTACGAACAGACCAAAGCCCTGTACGGGAAAATCAATGCGAAACAGTTTATCCGCTCCTTCACCGGCGTCCGGGCCCGAAGCTCCACCGATGACTTCATCATTGAGGAGACAGCCGTGAAGGGATTCATCAATGTGGCGGGTATTCAGTCTCCGGGACTCACCTCTTCCCCGGCCATCGCCCAGATGGTTATAGGTATTCTTAAGGATGGGGGACTAGAATGGGAGCCAAATCCAGATTTCAATCCCCACCGCAAACCCATTGTGACAAAGAAACCCTTAAAGCCTCTAAAAGAAATCACGCCTCTTCTGGAACTGCCCTTGGGCACTCCGGAACGGATCGTCTGCCGCTGTGAGCAGGTCCGGGAAGATGAGATCGTGGATGCCCTCCACCGAGGCATCAAGGTGAAAACTGTCGATGGGGTCAAGCGTCGTACCCGAGCCGGTATGGGCTGGTGTCAGGGGGAATTTTGTAAACCCCGGGTCATTGAAATCATGGAGAGAGAATACGGGGAGAAGATCGATCCTCTGTTTGATATCGAGCACAGCGGAGTGAACCGGGTGCAGAAATCAGATCTGTTGGAGTATCTGAAAACCCTCGAGGAGGAATAAGCGTTGAGCGACGTGATTGATTTCAATGAACTGAAAAATAAGGTCCGGGATAAGGACATCGATGAGTTTGAGGCCTACATTTTTAAGCTGGTGGGGGATATGGGCGGTGGAATCACCAATCCCATGACCTTTAACAAGGCAATCCTGGAGTATATGAAGGAGAATCAGCTCTCCAATGAAAAGTTCATGGAAATCCAGAAGAAGCTCATGGAACGGTATGGCATGTCCATGGAGGATCTGAACAGTCAGTTTCATCTGGACAACAACGAAGACTATAAGAAGTACCGAAAATCCCTGGGTTTCACCGATAAATACAAGAGCAAGCTGAAGGAGTATACGGGATACCGCTACCCCATCAGCAATGAGCGGAACCAGCTTCAGCTCTATCTCAGCGGCAGGGATGTGCTGATTACCTCCACGAAGAAAGTGGATCTGTCGGACAATGAACTCAATGAGTTTCTAGTCTCCTACAAGAAGCTGCAGGATGAGGCGAAACTCAATATTACCATCAGTGAAGCGGGAACGACCTACGAGTATTAGTCCGAAGGGCTAGATCTCAAAGGATGAAGTTCCTCCCCCATGTATCCGAATTTGGCAGTTCCTTTTTGGAGGAACTGCCAATATTTTTTGCGGTTTTTTCGGTCTCCGGATAAAATGAGATCCAGGGAGAGTTCATTTATTCGGGCTAAATCTGTAGCTTTCATCCATCAAGTGTATTGGAGCCGAAGGGCATCGGTTTTTTCTGTGGTATAATGTTAATTAAATATGAATGAATGGATTAAGGATGAGACGAATGACTGAAAAAAATAATGTGTTGGAAGAAGATTTAACCCAAGAGTCTCCCAGCGGCTCTCGTTTTGCATGGAAGTGGAAAAATCCCGTCCGAAGTGATGTCATGACCCTGGCGTGGCCAGTGCTGATTGAGCTTTTGATGGGTTCTCTTTTTGGCATGGTGGATATGATGATGCTGGGGTGGATCGCCGACAAGGCCCTGTCAGCAGCCTCCGTGGCCGCAGTGGGCATCACCAATCAGCCCATGCTCATCGGCCTTTCCTTGGCCCAGGCCCTCAATGTGGGTGGTACCGCTATGATTGCTCGATATGTGGGGGCCAAACAGCCCCATAAGGTGGAGTCGGTGCTGAAGCACGTGATTCTCCTCAATCTGATCCTCCTGGCCATTCCGCTGTCGCTCTTCGGGATCCTGTATGCGGAGCAAATCATGGTCTTCATGGGCGCCCAAGCGGACACGGTGGCGGCAGGGAGCACCTACTTCCGCATCGTCTTTGTGGGCTTTGTCTTCCAGACCTTCAACATGTCCATCACGGCCGCCCTCCGGGGCATCGGCGAGACCAAGGCCCCCATGATGATCAACGTCCGGGCGAACTTCCTCAATGTCATCGGCAATGCGCTCCTCATTTACGGACTTCTGTTCTTTCCAAGACTGGGGGTCACCGGCGCAGGAATCTCCACCACCTTGTCTCAGGTGGTGGCCAGCGTGCTTATGATCCGGTACCTGAAGAAGAAGGACAGTCCGCTGCAGGTCAACTTTCTGAAGAAGTTCCGGTATAACAAAACAGTGATTCAGAACCTCATCCGCATCGGGATTCCGGCTTCCCTGGAGTCATTGGCCCTTCGGATCGGCATCCTCTTCTTTGTTCGCATCGTGGCAGGATTAGGCACCGTGGTCTATGCCTCCCACCAGATTGCTCTGAGCATCCTGGGCCTTTCCTTCAATCCCGGCCAGGCCTTTGGTATTGCTGCATCTTCCATGGTGGGGCGATCCTTGGGTTCCAAGAATCTTCAGCTGGCGGAAGACTATGCCAAAGAGACCCGAAAGATCGGCTCCCTGATTTCTACCCTCATGGCCGTCATTTTCTTCTTCTTTGGTCCCCAGCTGGTGGGACTCTACACCAGTGACCCCGTCATCATTGCCAATGCATCGGGCGCACTGAAAATCATTGCGCTGGTCCAGCCCTTCCAGTCCTCCCAGCTGATTCTCGCAGGAGCCCTTCGGGGCGCTGGAGACACCGTATGGCCTCTGGTGGCCACCTTTGTGGGCGTCTTTGGTTTCCGGGTAATCCTCTCCCATGTTTTTGTGAACATCATGGGGCTGGGACTTATTGGAGCCTGGTATGCCGTATTTGCCGATCAGTTCATCCGATGGACCTTTGTTTATGGCCGTTTCCGCACCAACAAATGGAAGCATGTGAAAATTAAATAGAATCAAAATGAATGAGCCGTCCCTAATGGGACGGCTGATTTTCATGAAAAAACCCTGGATTTGAGTTTTTTCAAATCCAGGGTGCTTGTTATTCTACGGTGACGGATTTTGCCAGATTTCTTGGCTTATCCACGTCCAGTCCTTTATAGAGGGCCACATAGTAAGCCAAAAGCTGGAGCGGAACCACAGCCAGAATCGGTGCAATGAGATCCAAGGTAGAGGGAATGTAGATGACCTCGTCGGCATACTTGGCCACATCTTCGTTTTCCGCATAGGTGACAGCCATGACTTTGGCGCCTCGGGAGACCACTTCTTTAATATTGCTCTGCATCTTCTCCGTGAGATCCCGCTGGGTGATGGGGGCAATGACACTGATCCCGTCCTCAATGAGGGCGATGGAGCCGTGCTTCAGTTCTCCGCCGGCATAGGCTTCGCTATGGATATAGGAGAGTTCCTTCAGCTTCAGGGAAGCCTCCACGGCGATCTGGTAATCCAGGCCGCGGCCGAGGAAGAACACATCCTTCTCCCCATGGATCCGCTGGGCAAAGTCCTTAACCTTCTCCACATGGGCAAGAATCTCGGCGACTTTTTCGGGAAGCGTCAGAAGTTCTTTCTTGATGGCGTCTAATTCTTCTGCCGTCTTGGTGTCCAGAAGCTCCGCAAAGTGAATACCGATGGCATAGAGGGCAACCAGCATCGTGAGGTAGGCCTTGGTGGAGGCGACACCGATTTCCGGGCCTGCCCAGGTATAGAAGACGTCATCGGCTTCCCGGGAAATGGAACTGCCCACCACGTTGGTGATGGCAATGACTCGGGCTCCCTTGGTCTGGGCATCCCGAAGGACGGCCAGGGTATCGGCGGTTTCCCCGGATTGGCTGATGGTGATCACCAGCGTACGGTTGTCGATGAGGGGATTCCGATAACGGAACTCAGAAGCCACATCCACTTCCACGGGAATCCGGGAGAGGTTTTCCATGGCGACTTTTCCGATGAGACCGGCATTATAGGCGGTTCCGCAAGCCACAATGTAGATTCGGGAATAATGGAGGAGCATTTCTCGGGTGATATGGATATCATCCAGCTTAATGGGCTGGCCCGGAACGATGCGGGAGGTCATGGTATCCCGAAGCGCCTTGGGCTGTTCGTAGATTTCCTTCAGGGTGAAATGGGCGTAACCGCCTTTTTCTGCGGATTCGGCATTCCAGGTGATGGTGGTGGTGGGACGTTCCACGGAAAGTCCTTCTGCACTGAACAGCTGAAGAGCCGGGCCTTCCAGGACGGCAAATTCTCCGTCATTCAGGTAGATGATCTCGCGGGTGTAATTGAGGATCGCGGGAACATCGGAGGCAATGAAGTATTCGCCTTCACCCAGGCCTACAACCAGAGGGCTGTCCTTGCGGGTAGCCACAATTTTCTGGGGTTCCTCGGTGCAGATGACCCCTAGGGCATAACTGCCTTTCAGCTGCTTCACGGTCTTCATGACGGCCTCCAGCAGGTCTCCTTCGTAGTTCAGATGAAGGAGATTGGGAATAACCTCCGTGTCGGTGTCGGAAAGGAAGGTATAGCCCTTTTCCTGGAGCATTTCCTTCAGTTCCATGTAGTTTTCAATAATTCCGTTATGCACCACGGAGATTTTTCCGTCGTTGCTGTTGTGGGGGTGGGAGTTCACATCCGAAGGTGCACCATGGGTAGCCCAACGGGTATGGCCGATGCCCAGGTGAGCATCCAAATGACGGCCTTCCACTTTTGCTTCCAGATTTTTCAAACGGCCTTGGGCTTTGACGCTGACGATTTCATCATTTTGCATGACGGAGATCCCCGCAGAATCATAACCTCGGTACTCCAAGCGGGACAATCCGCTGATCAGAACCTCCACGACGTTGCGATGACCCAAGTAACCAACAATACCACACATAAAAAAACACCCTTCCTTTTATTTTTGGAAAGGCTTAAAACACCTGCCAGGATTGGCCCAACAATTACTCATTGGTTTTCTCCTGTCGTTGTCGGTAGTGTATACCGCGAAGCATCCGCCGAATTTTCGATAACTTCGTCCTCGTCAACCTGATGGCTCAGGTTCTGGCGCTATTTCATCAAATGAAATTTTCATTATTCCTTTAAGCCTTACCCATCTATTATAACGGCTATTTTGTTAAAATCCTAGATATATTTCGAGATTGATGAATTTCACCTTATAGGGGGACAATTTGACGATGAAAAGCAAAAGCCCGAAGACAGGCCTTCGGGCTTTTCAGTGAACTCTGACTCGGAATTACTCCAAGGAAAGATGGGATCCGTCGCAATAGGGCGGATTCTTTGTATGCTTGCAGGTGCAAAGGGCAGCTTTCTCATCCTTTTCGGCGGTGAAAGCCAAGGGCAGGAAGGAGGTTCCCTCATGGGAGCCGTCACAGAAAGGCTGATTGCCGCTTCTTCCACAGGCACACCAGTAGTAGGTCTCTCCAGCTTTTAGATCCACATAAATCGGCGCTTTTCCAGCGATGGTTGGTTTTTCCATATTAACCCCCCTTTTTGTTATTCTGGGTTTTCCCCGTGACTCTATTATAGGGTTGAGCCCAGCGCGTCGCCAGTGTGAAAGTCCTTTATGAACGAGATTTAACAGAATAATTGGAAAAAGAATAAAAAATCACGGAGGATTTTCCTCATTTCTCATCTTCATGGCAATGGATTTCTCCCCTGGGGGAATTCTGTAGGTTGAGGCAAAAGAAAAAAGCAGGGGATTCCTGCTTTTTAGCCAAGGATAGTGAATTTACGTTCTTCCGTTACCAGGGGGATTTCCTTCAGGGAATAGTCGTCAATGCGAAGATAACCGTTTCCTCGAAGGAGAACTTGAAGCAGGGACGTGAGCTTATCTTCTTCACCCTGCACCAGCACTTCCACACAGCCGTTGGAAAGGTTTCGGACCGAGCCCGTGAGACCGAGGGTGGAGGCTGTGGTGTAACAAAAATAACGGAATCCCACGCCTTGGACCCTACCGGAGAAGAGGATAAAATAGCGTTTCATGGCAATCCTTCCTTTCCTGGGGAAACGGGTAAATTGGGACTAATGGGTGTCAAACCAGTGTTTCAAGGATTTTCGGAGCTTATGCCAGGCATCCAGGACGATTTTGCTAAGATCGGTGACCGGTTTTTCTCCATTTTCCACACTGGGGAGATCCGAGGGTTTCGAGCGGCGGCTTTTGGGCTCCACCTTTGGGGCCTCCGCTGGCAGGTTAGCCGCTTCCTGGGGATGGTCCGGTGAATCTCCTGGATTCTCCTTGAGTGGCTCCATTTTTAGCGTGGCGGTGAGAGAAGCTTCATCAGCGGCCTTCGCGAGGAGGGGATCCATAGAGGGGGTGCTTCGAAGTTTTTCCGGCAGCATCTCCTGCAGTTTGTGCCGATGGGATTCTTTTTTGCGGTATTTAGAGACGGTGTAAATATAGTCCAGATAGATGGCGCCGATGACTTTGGCATCCGCCACTTCGTCATCGCCCAGATTGTAGAAGCCTAAAAATTTTCTCAGATCCTTCACGGATTTTCCTGTGAGGCCATAGAGGTCCTTGCTCATCTTCATGGCATCGATGAAGGAGATATGGACTTCCTTGTCCAGCTTCACGTTGAGATAGGTATGGGTAAACGGCTGATTATAGATGATGATGGGCTGATCACCAGCATAGCGGATGAATTTTCCCACAGCTTCTTTCAGGGGCATCACATGGTGTTTTTCCACCGTATCCTTGGACGCTAAGGGGATATACAGGGCGTCGATCATTTTATGATTGATATAGCGGACGGCCTCGATGGCGGAGACGGTGTCGCTGTAGGGATCTTCTGCGGTACGCTTCAGATGGAAGGTCACAAATTCCTTATAAAGGGGATACGACTCAAAATCTTCCAAAATCATTCCCTTGTGGTTAAACAGGGCATCTTCCATGATGACGCGCTTGTAGCTGGCACTCAGGGGATTGTACAGATAATCCTTGAATACGTAAAACAGCGCAATGAGGAATCCGATGCCAATATAGAGCAGGGAATAGGTGATTTCGGCATACCCGTACTTGTTTCTAAAGTAGAGATAAACGGCCAGAAGAAGGCCAAAGCAATACAGGAAAAGATATTTCCGATTGAAGATCTTTCTCACAACATCCATAAAAAGTGCCTCCGTGTGCGACGATTTGTGAAGAGGGAAGGTCCGTTTCTTATTCTCTATTATAGTATGAATCAAGTAAATCCCCAAGAATTTCAGGCTCTACTTTTGCTCCTAAATGATGAGCGCCGGAAGTTTCACCGAAATGACCAGGGTATGCTCGTCTTTCTTCGTGGCTTGGATCTTGCCGTGATGATTGTTGACGATACTTTCCGCGATGGCCAGTCCTAAGCCGCTGCCGCCGGTTTCGCTGGAACGGGATTTTTCCAGGCGATAAAACCGCTCGAACATTTTGGCAATGTCCTCATCGCTGATGCTGTCAATGCTGTTTTCCACCGTCACCGTGAGATACCCTTGTTGGTCAGCACTGAACACCCGGACCAGAATGGGGGTTTTTGTGTGGGAGTACTTGATGGCATTGGAGATAAGATTTTCAAAGAGACGGACAATCTGGGGGACATCTACGGAGAGGAGGGTGTCTTTATTGGTGAAGGACTTTTCGATGGTGAGATTCTGTTCTTCGGCCATGGGAATCATTTCCTCCACCAGCTGATCCAAAAGATCCCGGAGATTCACCGTGGTGAGGGATGGTTTGTTGTCGGAGCTTTGGAGCTTTGTATATTCGAAGAGTTCGCTGATGAGGTCCTTCAGGCTTTCTGCCTTGGCATAGGCGATCTGGAGATAGTCGCTGCGCTGGGCTTCGGTGATCCCGCTGCTTTTCGCCAGTCCCAGATAACCGATGATGGAGGTTAAGGGGGTGCGAAGGTCGTGGGAGACATTGGTGATGAGCTCCTGCTTCGTCCGCTCCAGATTTCGCTCCTCTTCAATGCGTTCATCAATATCCCGGGCCATGATGTTGATGCTTTTGGCCAGCTCGGTGAGTTCATCATTTCCTTTCACCGGGGCGGTATACTTGAGATTACCGGTGGATATGATCCGCACGGTATTGGACAGCTCCTGGATGTAGTCCATTTTATTCCGGGTAATGACCATGAAGCCGATGACAAAAAAGAGAAAACCCACAAAAATGGACAGGGAACTGTTGTAACTGTAAGTGGAGGAGGTCTGGATATCTGCCACGGGAGTATCCCGGATAATCAGATAGATGTCCTCCTTCAGAAAATTCATGGGATAGACGAAGGTGCGCTCCGTCACCGCTTCATTGCTGGTGTTTCCGGAGTTATAGTAATCCACGTCATAGACGGACTTGATGACGTCGAAGACATCGATGGCCCGCTCATTGACATTGGCGGTCTTGTACCGGATATTGCCTTCCAGGTCCGTGACGATGACCTTTAAGGTGGTGGTCCGGGAGAAATCCTCAATGAGGTTATTCATGGCCGTGGTCAGGTCAAACTGCTTCATCTCCGGATTGTTCTCCGAAGGGTAACGCACATTAAGGCGCATCTCTTCGGTGATTTCCGACTCTTCCTTGTAGCGAAGGTCATTGAGCATCCGCTCCGCAATGTCATTGGCGGAAGAAGAAATGTCATAGATTCCCTGCTCATAGGAGATGAACTTGTGCTCCGTAACCTTTCGAGTCAAGTTGAAGGTAATGTTGTAGGCCACTAGGGCCAGCACAAGACAAAAAGCCACGGCAAAGATCAGTTCCAGCTGGATATTGCTGCTGATTTTTGAACGGATGAAGTCGTCCAAGGCTCTGAAAAAGCGGTCTATTCGATTGTTTTCCGGCGCAGGGGCCGGGCCTGGGACGGGTTTCTTCCTATTTTTCAACTTTGTATCCTACTCCCCATACGGTTTTAATATATCTGGGATTTCGGGGATCATCCTCGATTTTTTCCCGCAGTTTCCGAATATGGACCATGACGGTGTTTTCGGACTCCAGGAACTCTTCCTTCCACACATTCTCGTAGATGCGTTCCACGGAGAGGACAATGCCGATGTTCCGAGTCATGTACTCCAGCATGTCAAACTCGGTCTTGGTGAGCTTAATCAGGTCATTGCCCTTTTTCACTTCCCGGGTGTTCACATTGATGGTGATGTCATCGAGATTCAGAATGTTCTCGTTGCGAGGTTTCTCTGAGTTCAAGGTATAGTAGCGGCGAAGCTGGGATTTCACCCGGGCAATGAGCTCCAGGGGGTTAAAGGGTTTGGTCAGATAATCGTCCGCCCCCATGGTGAGCCCCAGGATTTTGTCCATGTCCTGGGTTTTGGCGGACAGCATGATGATCGGCATGTTTTTCGTTTTTCGAAGCTCCATGCAGGCTTGAATCCCGTCTTTTTTCGGCATCATAATATCCAGGATGATGAGATCCACATGGTGTTTCTCCACCACTTCCAGGGCTTCCACTCCGTTGGTGGCCTTAATGGTTCCATAACCCTCGTTGGTGAGATAGATTTCGATGAGATCCCGGATTTCTTTTTCATCATCCACGATGAGTATCGTCTGTTTTTCCATAGTGTTCCTCCCTCTGCGCTTGCACGGTTCAATGTTTTATCCCGTTCCTTTAAGGAAACGGAGTGACTTTATCTTTATTCTAGATGAGACACTTTAAAATGGCGGTGAAATAATCTTAAATGTTGGTGAATCCCCCGGTGGGGCAAAAGTTTTCATCCGCTCTTCCATTATACTATATCCCGGGACCTTTGCGGAAAGGGAGGACAAAGAGGGGACATGGGGAATTTTATGCTCAGGTTCAGT
>NZ_JAGSCS010000021.1 GCF_018128025.1 Proteiniclasticum sediminis
GTACCACGCCGGAGCACATGCCAGAAAAGCATCAATCCTATCTGTTGTGGGACGGCGCTCGCTTTCTCCACTGGGCTAAACAGGTCGGCCCCCACACCGAGATTGTGGTGCAATCCATCTTAAATCACCACAAGATTGAACAGCAAGGGTATAAGTCCTGCTTCGGGTTACTCAAGCTTGCCGATCGCTATTCGCCGAAAAGGCTGGAGGCCGCGTGTCAACGCGCATTATCCTACACCCCTCAACCCAATTACCGCAGCATTCAAACGATTCTCAAGAATGGTTCTGATAAGTTAAAGGTAGACATCCCCGAAAAAACCTCCTCATCGACCCAGTATGGATACATTCGAGGAGCGGATTATTATGGGAAGGGGGATAAGAAATGACGAATCAGAGCACGGTGGATAAACTCCTGGAAATGCGCTTAACGACGATGGCTGAATCGTTCCAACTGCAACTACAGGATCCGGCCTATCAAGAGCTTTCCTTCGATGAACGGTTTGCCTTGATGGTGGATGAGGAATGGCTCCGCCGAAAGAATAACAAGCAAGCCCGATTGATTTCTCATGCCAGCTTTAAGTTCCCCTCAGCGTGCGCTGAGGACATCGACTATTTCCCGGACCGAAAACTGGATAAACCCCTGATCACCCGCTTGACGGCCTGCAACTATATTGTGGATAACCGAAATGTGATCATTATGGGCGCTTCTGGAAGTGGGAAGTCCTATCTGGCTTGCGCCTTAGGGGTAGCCGCATGCCGCAAGTTCTATACAGTACGGTACATCCGTCTTCCCGATTTGCTGGACGAGTTGGCGATGGCTCGCGGTGAGGGGACGTTCCAAAAGACAATTCGATAGTATAAAAAAGTCAACTTGCTGATCTTGGATGAATGGTTGCTGACCCCTCTTGGGGACACCGCTTCGCGGGATCTCCTTGAGATCATTGAAGCCCGTGATAAGGGATGTTCCACCATCTTCTGCTCGCAGTTCGCCAAGGCAGGATGGCATGAACGCATTATGGAAGGTACGATCTCGGATGCCATTCTTGACCGCGTAATCCATAACAGCTACAGTCTGGTGATTGACGGAAACCTCTCCATGAGAGAGCGGCATGCCTTGAAAGACTAGACCTCAAGAGGGGGCTACCGCGAGGTGGCCCCCAGCTGTGAAATCATGGCTCTCGAATCCCGAAGTAGTGGTTCTCGAATAACGTACGCTATGCTCTTTCAGAGCGTCATATTCAGTTGCTGTATAATTTTTTATCAATACAGAATCCATCTTGAAGGAACGTTAACCTTTAGAAATTATATTGGGAAATGTTCCAAATGTTTGAGAGTTATTGATACGATGGGGATTCATGAGGATGATTTAGTAGATCAAGAATATCTTTGTTAATTAAGCTGCATTTCTAAACCGCACTTACTTATGGCACGGTTCACCGCACCGTAAACTAAATAGGTGATGAAGTGTTTTTGTCATTAGAAGCCTTTCTATTTAACGCCAAACAAATTATGAGAGCATCCCATTCCTCCCAAATTAAGCAGAGGACATAGATGCTCTCATTTGTTAGTCTGCAAATGAGTATTCCGGCGAAGTTAAGCCATTAGGTGGCTCTCGTAAATCGGTATAATCAGAATAGATATAAATATTTTAAAAAAGAAATTTACTTGAACAGAGACATTTGCTCGATGCGATCAAAAGCTTCCTTCAGCATCTCCACTGAAACCGTCATAGCCAGTCTCAGATACCCTTCTCCAGAAGCGCCAAAGGCATTTCCAGGAATAACCAGTACATGAGCTTCTTCCAAAAGGCGTGTAGTCACTTTGGCAGAAGTCAGCCCCGTGGCTTTAATGTTTACGAAGAGGTAAAGACTGCCTCGAGGAGGAAGAACACTCATGTTCTTAAGCCCACAGATCCGCTCATAGGCATAAAAGGTGCGCTTTTTGTACTCCTCTACAATGAGCGGCTGAATCTCCTTCCGGAGTTTCAGCGCATGGATGGCTGCCCGCTGGGAGATGGAGGGTGCCGTAAAGACGTTATTCTCATTAACATTCTTCACCGTCGTAACCAGATATTCGGGAGCAAGGATATAGCCGATACGCCAGCCCGTCATGCAGAAATCTTTGGAGAAACTGCCGATGGTGATGGTTCTTTCCCGCATGCCTTTCAAGGTAGTGATGGGGATAAAGGGCTCAGCATAACTGAAGGCAGTGTAAATGTCATCGGAGACCACGATGAGGTCATGTTTGATCGCCACTTTTGCAATGGCTTCCAAGGTCTCCCGGGAGAAGCAGGTTCCCGTAGGATTATTCGGAGTGTTGAGGATCATGGCTTTGGTTCGTGGGGTGATGGCCCGTTCTAGATCCTCCACATTCAGCTGAAACGCATCTTCTTCCCGGGTGACCACCGGCACCGGAATGCCCCCCGCCAGGCGGATCTGCTGATCGTAGGGGGTAAAGTAAGGTTCATGGATGATTACTTCATCTCCGTCATCCAGGATGGTTTCCATGACCAGCCACATGGCGTGGCACGCGCTGGTGGTA
This sequence comes from Proteiniclasticum sediminis, assembly GCF_018128025.1. Classification (GTDB taxonomy): domain Bacteria; phylum Bacillota; class Clostridia; order Clostridiales; family Clostridiaceae; genus Proteiniclasticum; species Proteiniclasticum sediminis. The sequence continues at coordinate 2,542 of NZ_JAGSCS010000021.1, forward strand.
ACCATGCACTCACCCAAAGGGAAAGCATAGCCATATTCCTGCTGATAAAAGTCTTTGAGCCCCTCCCGAAGTTCCAGATCTCCATAACAGTCCGTATAGTGGGTATGGCCATCGAGGGCATCCTGGAAAGCAGCCTCGATGATCCGGCTGTCCGTGGTGAGGTCCGGGTCGCCGATGCTCAGGTTGATGAGATCCGGATACTGTCCCGCTAATCCCACACTGTCACCCAGGGGGGTGGAGTTATCCTTCCAGTAACGCTTGGCTAAGAATTTATGTTTCAATCTCAGGGGCCCCTTTCTTTTGTTCGTCATTTTTCAGTCTTATGTAGTAATCAAATTATCATAAATCTGCATAGATATTCAAGAGGAAAGTTTATTCTGAAAAGGCAAGAAGGGTAAGAAGTCCTATTTTGGATTGATTTATCATCAACAAACATCAAAGAGTTATCTAAATCGAGGTTTCCCATTATGCATTTTTATACTAAATTCTTGAACTAAAGGATTTCAATTGTCGGGAACCGGAAAACACTTTGACGATCTTATATTTTTTCTGGAAACCCACCATTCTTGGATTGACAGACAATTCAAAAACAGGTAGTATTGTACCAATTTAACATTGCTTTGCGAAAAGAGGCTGCATCATGTCAAGAGTACCCGCAGGGAAAGGGGCTGATGCCGAAGTATGAAAATACTGGGTCCATGCTGAAGAAGTATGGAACTGTTTCCCGGCCGTTGCCCAATGGCCTGGAATTGTGCTTTAGCAGAGCCGGGCGACTGCAAGGTGTAGACATAACCGTGAGCATTCGCTCACGGTTATTTTATATTTTAGGAGGCAAATCATGATCAGCGAAACACAGAAAGTCCATCCGGAAGAGCTCCACATCGGCGGGGTATCCGCCAGAGCCCTAGCAGAAAAATATGGTACACCTTTATACGTCATGGATGAAGAAGCCATTCGCCAGCGGATGCGGGAGTTTAAGTACGCCATGGGGAAAAGCTCCTTAGCCACCGATGTTCTCTATGCCTCCAAAGCCTTTTTGACCCTCGCCATGGTGAAGATCATCCAGGAAGAAGACCTGTCTCTGGATGTGGTCTCCGGGGGAGAGCTCTACACCGCCCTAGCGGCGGGATTTGATCCTTCAAGGATCTACTTCCACGGGAACAACAAGTCCCCGGAAGAGCTGGAATATGCCCTTGCCAGCGGCGTGGGAACCATCATTGTGGACAATGAGGATGAAGTGGAGCGCATGGAGAGTCTTTGGACCCCTTCGAATGGTCCCCAAAGCATTATTTTACGGGTAAACCCGGGCATCGAAGCCCATACCCACGAGTACATCAGCACCACCAAGAATGACTCAAAGTTTGGCCTCAGCATTTTCCAGGAAGAAACCCTATTGCTACTGCAAAGGCTCCAGGAGGACCCCCGGTTTAGCCTTCAGGGGATCCACTGCCACATCGGCTCCCAGATCTTTGAGAAAAGCTCCTTCTTTGCCGCCGCGGAGGAAATGCTCCAGTATGTGGCGAAGCTTTATAGCCAAGGGGTAGTGATCCGCACCCTCAACCTGGGTGGCGGATTCGGTGTCCGCTATGTGGAAGGCGATGAGCCCGTATCACCAGAGGATTTTCTCCCGGAGCTGTTAAAGATAGTGGAAAACCGCTGCCAAGAATTGGGGATCCCCCCGCTGAAGATACTCATCGAGCCGGGCCGAGCCATTGTGGCCAACGCCGGCACCACCCTTTACCGGGTAGGGGGAACCAAGACCACCTTTGGCGGGAAGAACTATGTGTTTGTGGACGGCTCCATGGCCGACCATATTCGGACTGTGCTCTACGGGGCAGAATATGAGGCGGTGCTTGCGGAGCGGATGACAGAACTCCCGGAGGAAACCTACACCATCACCGGGAAAGCCTGTGAATCCGGCGATATCCTGGTCCGGGAAGCAAGGCTGCCCAAGCCCCGAAAAGGAGAAATCCTGGCCATTCTTTCCACAGGAGCCTACCACTACTCCATGGCCTCCAACTATAACCGGCTGCCGAAACCTGCGGTGGTCATGGTCCGGGAGGGAAAGTCCCGGTTGGTGGTCAAACGGGAAACCTATGAAGATCTCATCCGTCAGGATGTGGAGGAGGAATACGAAGCATGAGAACCGTACTGAAATTTGGCGGATCCTCCGTGGCCGATGTGCCAAAAATGAAGGAAATCGCCCGGAAAATCAAAGCCCGGCAGGAACAGGGAGAATCCATCGTTGTGGTGGTCTCCGCCATGGGCAAGACCACCAGCCAGCTGCTGGAACTGGCCCAGACGGCGGCGAAGAATCCGTCCAAGCGGGAAGTGGATATGATGATCTCCACGGGGGAGCAGGTATCCATTGCTCTCCTTGCCATGATCCTCAATGAAATGGGCGTTGAGGCCGTCTCCTTCACGGGATTTCAGGCAGGGATCCTCACAGGGGGTATGCACACGAAAACCAAGATCCTGGACATCGACATCACCGCTGTGGAAAAGCAGCTGAACGAAGGACGCGTCGTGGTGGTGGCGGGTTTCCAGGGCTACAACGAAGAAGGCGAAATCACCACCCTGGGCCGGGGCGGCTCCGATACCACCGCCGTGGCCCTGGCCGCTAAGCTCGGATGCAGATGCGAGATCTACACCGATGTGCCCGGCATCTACGGCGTGGATCCTCGGCTTTACCCCAAGGCTCATCAGCTCCAGGAAATCACCTGGGAAGAGATGAAGGAAATGGCTTTTCTCGGAGCCAAGGTCATGGAGCCCCGCTCCGTGGATATCGCACAACACTATGGCGTAGAAATCTATGTGGGCTCCGCCCACGAAGACTGCGCTGGAACCTATATCAGAAAGGCAGGAATCAACGTGGAACAACGAAGCATCACCGGACTCTCCGTGGCCGACAATATCCTCATGGTCACCCTCCGGAACTTACCGGAGGACACCGCCCCCATCGCCTCCCTCTTTACCCGTTTGGCCAAGGAGGAAATCAACGTGGACATGATCGCTCAGATCCCCATGGAAAGCGGCGGAGTGGGACTGTCCTTCACCGCCCAGGCCCAAGACCAGGGGATGCTGGAGGAAGTGCTGAAAGAAGAGATGTCCACCCTTCCCGGGGTAACGGTGGAACTGGAGAAGAACATCTTCAAGCTCTCCGTGGTGGGCAGCGGCATGCGCACCCAAAGCGGTGTGGCGGCAAAGGTTTTCCAGCTGCTCTCGGAGAATGACATCCGCTTTAAGCAGGTCACGACCTCGGAAATCTCCATCTCCTATACTTTGGATCAGGCCCATAAGGAAAAGGCTGTGCGGATCATTGCCGAAGCCTTTGAACTGTAGGTGGTCCCATGAGATTTGTGAAGTACCATGGCACAGGCAATGATTTTCTTATCCCTTTAGATCCCGTGGAGGAAGAACAGCTTTCCCCAATCGCAAAGAAGCTGTGCCACCGGAACTTCGGTTTTGGCGCAGACGGCCTTCTTCGGGCCTTCCCGTCAGAGGTGGCGGACATCCGCATGGCGTACTACAACCAGGACGGCACAGTGGCTCCCATGTGCGGAAACGGCCTTCGCTGCTTCGCCCGTTACGTCCATGAAGAGGGGCTGGTGAAAAAGGAAGAGTTCACCGTGGAAACTTTAGCCGGGGTTTTGGCAGTAGATGTCCGAGAAGGCTATGACCAGATCCGGGTGGAACTGGGAAGCCCCACGTTTACCCTTTCCCCACCCCATACCCAGAGCGAACTGCAAGAGGGAAAGATCCTAAACCTGGAGGTCCAGGGGCGACCCTACAAACTGACGGCTCTCTTTCTCGGCACCCTCCACGGCGTGATCTTCACGCCGGAAGAGATCCCCGAAGAAGATGCCCGGGCCCTTTGTCATCATCCCTTCTTTCCCCAGCGGATCAACGTGAACTTTGTAAAGGTGGTGGATGGGGAGCATCTGGAAGTGCGAACCTATGAACGGGGTGTGGGCTACACCTTAGCCTGTGGCACCGGGGTGGGCGCATCCCAGGTGCTGGCGCATAAACTGGGACTAACGAAAAATACCGCCCGGGTGAAGGTCCCAGGCGGGGAACTGACGGTCTCTGTGGAGGAGAAAATGTATTTGAGCGGACCTGCGGTCCGCATTGGAAAAGGAGAGATGGACCTTGAATAAGATCAATGTGGCGATCGTGGGGGCCACCGGTATGGTGGGCCGTACCTTTATCCAGGTGCTGGAAGACCTGGAGGTTCCTATAGGAGAGCTGACCCTTCTGGCTTCGGAAAAGTCTGCCGGGAAAAAGGTAGTTTTCCGGGGGAAAGTACTGACGGTGGAAACCCTCACGGAAGAAGCCCTGGATCCTCAGCGCTTTCAGTATGCCCTGTTCTCCGCCGGAGCGGGAGTAAGCCTTCGGTTTGCCCCCGTGGCGGCCAGCCGAGGAATCACCGTCATCGATAACTCCAGCGCCTTCCGGATGGATCCGCAGATCCCCTTAGTGGTGCCGGAGGTGAACTTTTCTGCCGTTGGTCCCCAGGATCACCTCATCGCCAACCCCAACTGCAGCACCATTCAGTGTATGCTGGCCTTGAAGGTGACCCAAGAGCTCTTTGGCCTCAGCCGGGTGCTCTACACCACCTATCAGGCGGTTTCCGGCTCCGGATACCGAGGAGTGGAGGACCTGGAACGCACCCTGAAAGGCGAGGCTCCCCAGTTCTATCCCCAGCCCATTGCCGACAACTGTCTGCCCCATATCGATGTGTTTTTAGACAGCGGCTGCACCAAGGAAGAGCAGAAGATGATGGATGAAACAAGAAAAATCCTAGATCTTCCTGGACTTCCCGTATCGGCCACCTGTGTGCGGGTTCCGGTGAAAAACGGCCATAGCGTGGCCATGAATGTAACGACCGAAAAACCCCTGGATCTACCCCTCCTGGCAAAAGCATTGGCCTCCACGGAAGGCTTGCGGTTCTATTCGGAAGGGTATCCCACGGCTCGAGATGCTTCCGGCCAGGACCTGGTCCTTTTGGGGAGGATGCGAAGAGACGACAGTTTCCCCAACACCTTCCATCTCTGGACGGTGGCGGACAATATCCGCAAAGGGGCTGCCACCAATGCGGTGCAGATTCTGATGAAATTAATGGAGGAGAGAGCATGAAACTATGGAATGGCGCAGGAGTTGCCCTAGTGACTCCCTTCAAGGAAGGACAGATTGATTTTGATGCCCTGGAAAAGCTTCTGGAGTGGCAGATGGCCGAAGACACCGATGCCTTCATCATCGCCGGAACCACGGGAGAATCGGCAACCCTGACGAAGCATGAAAAGCTGGCCCTCTTTGAGTTTACCCTGAAGGTTGTCCAAGGCCGCGTGCCCGTCATCGCCGGAACGGGATCCAACAATACCGCCGATTCCATCGCCCTTTCCCGGGAAGCGGAAAAACTGGGCGTGGATGGCCTGCTTCTCGTGACTCCCTACTACAATAAACCCAGCCAGCGGGGACTCTATGCCCACTACAAGGCCATTGCCGAGAGCGTAAAGATTCCGGTGATTCTCTATAATGTGCCGGGAAGAACTTCTGTGGATCTTCTCCCGGAAACCGTGGTGGAACTGGCGAAGATCCCCAACATCCTGGGGCTGAAGGAAGCCTCGGGAAAGCCCCAGCGCTGCGGACAGATTCTGTCCCAGGTACCGGAAGGCTTCAAGATCTATTCGGGTAACGACAACGAGATTTTTGACTTTCTGAAAGAGGGAGGCCATGGGGTGATCTCGGTCCTCTCCAATGTGGCGCCCAAAGAGACCCATGACCTGGTGGCCCAGTACTTTGCAGGAAACAAGGAAGCATCCCAAAAGCTCCAGGAGGACCTGAACCCCCTCATCGATGTCCTCTTCATCGAGACCAATCCGGTGCCGGTGAAGGAAGCCCTGAACTTCATGGGGTATCAGGCGGGGGACTTCCGTCTGCCCCTGGTGGATCTGGCCCCGGAAAACCGGGAAAAGCTGCAGCAGGTGTTGGCCGAATATCATCTTTTACCGGGAGGAGGAGCAGAATGATCATTGGAATTTTTGGAGCCCAGGGTCAGATGGGGAAGGTCCTCACCGAGCTCTATGGCGAGGAACGGCCAGAGATCCAGATCCTCGCCATGGGTCGGAATCATCAGGAGCTTCCGCCAGCGGGACCTCATCCCCATGTGGTCATTGATTTTTCCCATAAGGATGCCCTGGAGTCCGTTTTGAGTCTCTGTAGGGGGAATCAGATCCCCCTGGTTCTGGCCACCACGGGCTACGATGCGGCGGATAAAGCGAAGATCGAGAAAGCTTCCCAGGAGATTCCCATTTTCCAAAGCGCCAATCTCAGTCTGGGTGTCCATGTGCTGAAAATCTTGGCGCGAGAAGCCGCAAGGCTTCTCGGAGACTCCGCCGATATTGAAATCATTGAAAAGCACCATAACCGAAAAAAAGATGCCCCCAGCGGTACGGCCTTGCTGCTGCTGGACGCGGTGACCAAAGAAGGGGAACCCCATAAAACCGTCCATGGCCGGGAAGGGCAGTCCCTCCGGGAAAAGGGCGAGATCGGTATCCATGCCGTTCGAGGGGGAACCCTCGTCGGAGAGCATACCCTGCTCTTCGCCCTGGAGAGTGAATCCCTGGAACTAACCCACCGCGGGGAATCCAAGAGACTCTTTGCCAAAGGCGCCATGAAGGCGGCCGACTACATCATCACCCAGGCACCCGGCCTTTATGGTATGGATGACCTGTTTGGAGGAGGAAAGATCCATGAATGAAGAATTTTTGACCGACGCTTATGCCATTGCGGCCTATATTAAGAATGCCGTGAAGAAGACTCCGGTAAAGCTCTATGTTAAGGGTGATCTCACCCCAAAGGACTTTGCAGGGCTCAAAGCCTTTGGCGCCTCAGGCTCCTTTACCGTCTTTGGGGAGAGCAGTGCCGTGGAACAGTTCCTGGAGGAGAAAAAAGAAAAAATTGAAGATCTGGTCCTGGAATGTGACCGGAGAAATTCTGCGATCCCACTTCTAGACCTAACAAAGGTGGATGCCCGAATTGAGCCGGGAGCCTACATTCGAGAGTTTGTCACCATCGCAAAAAGCGCGGTGATCATGATGGGCGCGGTGATTAACATCGGAGCCGTCATCGGGGAAGGCACCATGGTGGATATGAATGCCGTGGTGGGCGCCCGGGGAACCATCGGAAAAAACTGCCACATTGGAGCAGGAGCCGTGGTGGCCGGCGTGTTGGAACCACCGTCCAAGACACCGGTGATCATTGAGGATGGGGTCCTGGTGGGGGCCAATGCAGTAATCCTGGAAGGCGTCCGCATCGGACGAAATGCCGTGGTAGCTGCTGGAGCCGTGGTAACGGAGGATGTCCCGGAAGAGGCGGTGGTGGCAGGCTCGCCAGCGAAGATCATCAAGATGAAGGATGAAAAAACCCTGGAGAAGACGAAGATTTTGGAAGATTTGAGGTGAGAATATGACGTGGAGAGAAGAAGGGCAGAAGTACATCCTCCCCCTTTATGGTCGGCTGCCCCTGGACATTGTCCGGGGAGAGGGCATGTATCTTTTTGATTCCGAGGGGAAGCGCTACCTGGATTTTTACTCCGGGATTGCGGTAAACACATTAGGCCATGGTCATCCGGAGGTTCTGGCCGCGGTGGAGGAGCAGATGAAGAAATACTTCCATCTCTCCAACTATTTTGTCACCGAAAGCCAGGTGGAGCTGGCGAAGCTCCTAGTGGAAAACAGCTTTGCCGGCAAAGTGTTCTTTGCCAATTCGGGCACGGAAGCCAATGAAGCCATGATTAAGCTTGCCCGAAAGTACGGACGGGAAATCTCCCCCTCCAAGTTCCGCTTTGTGGCGCTGAACCGGGGATTCCATGGACGGACCCTGGGCGGATTGAGCCTCACGGCCAATCCAGCCTACAAGGAGCAGTTTGGCGATCTCATGCCTGGAGTGACCCATGTGGATCTCAACGACGCGGAAGCGCTGGAAAGAGCTGTAGATGATCATACCTGCGGAATTATCTTTGAGGTGATCCAGGGCGAAGGGGGACTTTCGGGGGTTAACCCAGAGTTTGTAAAAAGGATCAAGGAAGTGGCTAAAAAGCACAACGCCCTCATCCTGGTGGATGAGGTGCAGACGGGGCTGCTTCGAACGGGAAAGCTCTTTGCCTATGAGCATCTTGATCTGGTTCCCGATGCTATGACCCTGGCGAAAGGACTGGGAGGAGGACTCCCCATCGGGGCTCTCCTGGTGTCGCCCCGACTGGAAAATGTCTTAAAGCCTGGAGAACATGGCTCCACCTTTGGCGGAAATCCCGTGGCGGCAGCTGCGGGAGCGGCAGTGATGCGGGTACTTCTTCGGCCGGAGTTCCAGGAAAATGTTTGGGAATGCAGTACTTTGCTTCGAAAGGGACTGGAGGTCCTTCAGATGAAGTATCCGGAGATCATCGGGGAGATTCGGGGCAGGGGTCTCATGCTGGGCGTAGAGGTGGGAAGCCATGCCCTCACCTTAAGGGACTTCGCCCAGGAGGAAGGCCTCCTCCTCAACATCACGGGAAAGACGGTTCTTCGGCTTCTGCCGGCCCTCATCCTCACGAAAGTGGAGATTGAGGAATTTCTGAGAATCCTGGATAATGGAATGATGAAGATTGCCAAAGGAGAATGATCATGGAGCACATTGCACTGGAAAACTATGTCCGTGAAACTCGAAGAGCCCTGCACCGGATTCCGGAACTGGCCTTTGATTTGCCAAAGACCTCTGCCTATATTTATCAGGAACTCAAAAGTTTTGGCTATTCGCCCATCGCCACGGCAAAAACCGGATGGATAGCCGTGCTTCCGGGGAAGACGGAAGAGGCTGTGGCTTTCCGGGCGGATATGGATGCGTTGCCGGTGACCGAGGATACAGGCATGGATTTTGCCTCTGAACATCCCGGGAAAATGCATGCCTGCGGCCATGACGGCCATATGGCCATGCTGCTGGGCTTTGCCAAAAAGCTGAAAGTATTGCCCACCCCCGAGAAAACTGTAGTGCTGATCTTTCAGCCGGCAGAGGAGGCTCCAGGGGGTGCCCGGCTCATCATGGAGAGCGGGATCCTGAAAACATTGAAGGTCCAAAGCATCTTTGGTTTCCACCTCTATCCCGGGCTACCGGAAGGGGTTCTGGGTCTGACGAAAGGACCCATGATGGCAAGAAACGGAGAGTTTGATCTCACTATCCGAGGAAAAAGTTCCCATGCGGGACAGCCCCACGAAGGCGCGGATGCGCTCCTCGCTGGAGCATCCCTGGTGAACAGCATCCAGACCATCGGGTCCCGGAACCTGAATCCGCTTTCGCCCTTTGTGGTGAATGTGGGGACGTTTAACGCGGGCGAAGCCCGCAATATCGTCGCAGGACGAGCAGAACTTACGGGGACCATCCGCAGCTTTGACAAAGAGTCCTACAAGAAAATTAAAGAGAAGCTGCACCATCTGGCAAAAGGGGCCGAACTCAGCTATGGTGTCACGGTGGATCTGGAGATTCGGGATTATTATCCCGAGGTCAATAATGACGAGAACCTGGTGGAGAAGATCATGACCATGCTTCCTGAAAGTGCCTACCAAGTACTTAAACCGGTAATGCTGGCCGAGGACTTCTCCTTCTACCAGCAGAAGATTCCCGGGGTATTCATGTTCTTAGGGACCAGAAAACCGGAGGAACCCTATTATTCTCTGCACAGTGCCAAGTTTAATTTTGACGAACAGCTCTTGCAGTTGGGGATTGAGTACTACACACAGATTATTAACATTTTATAAATATAAAACTGATAATAAAACACGTTAATCAGAATATGATTAACGTGTTTTATTATCAGTTTTGCAAATTGAATTAAATCTAATCAGACTGAAGATGATCAATTTAAAACAATTGCATAATGCAGAATGGAATAAATAGCACTAAAAAATGTCTAAAATCTAGTGGAATAATTTGATTTATTAATGTAAAGTGAAAAGTAAGAAAGTTCAATCTTTAACACAGGCTAATGCTATTCAATAGAAAGTTGAATAGCGTTTATTCAGGGTATTAGGAAATTAAACCTATGAATTATCCATAACTCACCAATTAATAATAGCAGAGACCCGATTATTGGACAGTATATGCTATAAAGTGTAAGAAATAAACGAATACTTGGAGGAGAATTATATGAGTATTGCTCGTTTCACAGAAGACGGAAGAGAACAGCTGCTACAAGATCATTTGTTCTCTGTTGCAAATCTCGCAAAGAGATATGCTGAAAAAATTGGGCTGGGAAGTTTTGGTGAAGTAAGCGGATTGTTACATGATTATGGAAAGTATGATCTTAGGTTTCAACGGTATTTGAATTCTGCCAGCGGAAAATATAAGTATTGTGATGCAGATTATCTTGATCCCGTTGCAAATAAAGGAAAGATAGACCATTCCACTCCAGGAGCGTTATATCTTAAGAATGTAAATGGGCTACATCAGAATATAAAAGAAATACTCACATTAATTACAGCTGTGCATCATGGTGGACTGATCGATTTCATATCACCAGATGGAACTATGCCATTAAGTAAACGTCTTGAAAAATCGATGAGTACAGATGGGTTTCAAAAGGCCGAAAAGGATAAGTTTGATTTCGAACTTAGTCGACGAGTAAACGTTGAAAAACTACAGCAAGAGTACAAAGAGTACATAAAGAAGTTTAAGAATATCGAGAATAATAACATTCGGCTATTCCTAATGGGATTAACGATCAAATTTCTCTATAGCTGTCTTATCGATGCTGATCGTACGGATTCTACAGCATTTGAGGATTCAGATAAGTATTCAATTTTATATGATAATCAACCGAATTGGGAGCAAATGATTCAAGCGCTTGAGAAGCACCTTACTCGTTTTAAAGTTAGAAATGACATTGACCTTTATCGGAGAAAGATATCTGATCAATGTCAGGAGAAAGCAGGATTACCAGGTGGGATCTTCAGGCTAAACGTACCTACAGGTGGGGGGAAGACCTTGGCAAGTCTAAGATTTGCCCTTGAGCATGCTAAGAAGAATAATCTTGATCACATATTCTATATAATTCCATATACGTCAATCATTGATCAGAATGCAGAAGATGTAAGAGCTATTTTTAAGGAATACGGGTTGGAAGATCTTGTTTTAGAGCATCATTCTAATCTGACCGATGAAAAAAATACAGAAATCAATAATATTTTAATGGATAATTGGAATGCACCCATTGTGTTTACAACTATGGTCCAGTTCCTAGAAGCTTTGTTCGCAGGAGGAACAAGAAGTCCGAGAAGGTTTCATCAGTTAGGAAAATCGGTTATTATCTTTGATGAGATACAGACTATTGGAATTAAAAATATCTTTATGTACAATGCTGCCATACAATATTTGACTGAGTTTGCAGGGTCGAGTGTAGTGTTGTGTACTGCGACTCAACCTGTTCTTGATAATGAAATATTGGCACCTCATCAGCTAAAGATTTCAGAGCATAACGATATTTCTGCTGGAATTCCAGAGATGGATCAAGTCTTTGAACGAGTGAAGACGATAGATAAGAGCGGGATATTGAACTGGTCACACTCAGATACCGTCGAAATTATCATGAATGAATTTAAAAATGGTAATTCGGTTTTAACCATTACGAACACAAAAAATGCAGCAAAGGAGCTTGTTGAGCTGATTTCCAGTAAGCTAACCATGCCCTATCATTTGAGCACAAGTATGTGTGCCAGACATCGTAAGGAGATCCTGAAGAAGATCAGAGAAGATTTGGTTAAACATCAAAAAAAAGAAGGACCTCCGGTTATCTGTGTAAGCACACAATTGATTGAAGCGGGTGTCGATGTTGATTTCGATGCGGTCATACGTCATTTAGCTGGTGTGGATAGCATTGTTCAAGCTGCGGGAAGATGCAACCGAAGTGGGTTAAGGGAAGAACTTGGGAGACTCTATGTGGTAGATCCTATTGAGGAGAAGATCGCAAAACTTGAGGACATTAGAAGAGGAAGAGAAGTTACAAAAAGAGTTTTCAGCGATTTTTACGAGCAAAATCCGAATAAAGATCTTCAGATTATTAACCCGATAGTAATTCAGAATTATTTTACGCAGTATTACTTTAATCGAAAGTCACAGATGGACTATCCCGTTTTTTTAGGAAAGTATGAAGTTAGTGATAATTTATTCCGTCTTCTATCCTCTAATGAGATCAGTCGATGTCAGGCAAATCGAATAAATTCAACGAGCGCTCCATATTTTGCTTATGCGTTTCAAACAGCTGCAAATGAATTTAAGGCCATCGATGCGCTAACACAAGGAGTAATCGTGCCATATTTAGAGGGGAAAGAGATTATTAATCGACTTTGCGCAAGTAAGAATCCTTATGAAATTTCAGCACTACTTAAAGAAGCACAGCAGTATTCGATAAATCTTTTCGACTATCAAATTAAAGAGTTATTTAAAAATCAATATTTGCATGAAACCCAGATTAAGTCAGGAATATTTTATCTTAGTGAGGAGGGATATGATGATACTTACGGGCTGTACCTAAATGACCATCCAGAAAATGTCTATATTTTTTAAGAAGGAGGAACCTATGCGAAATCAAATCGAGTTTGTGGTCTATGGAAGATATGCTTTGTTTACGGATCCCTTAACACGAGTCGGGGGAGAAAAATGCAGCTATCAGATTCCCACATATCAGGCGCTAAAAGGGATTTGTGAATCGATTTATTGGAAACCGACTTTTAATTGGGTTATTGATTCTATTAGAGTTATCAATCCTATCCGATTGCAGTCTCAAGGAATTCGACCGATTGGATACAATGGTGGGAATAGTCTTTCTTACTATACATATTTAGTCGAGCCAAAATACGAAGTAAGAGCACATTTTGAGTGGAATTTATTTAGGGACGACCTGTCCTTTGATCGTAATGAAGGGAAACACCACAGTATCGCCGTTCGTATGCTAGAGAAAGGTGGTCGGAGAGATATTTTTTTGGGTACAAGAGAATGCCAAGGTTATGTAGAACCCACGAAATACGGTGATGCTACAAGTTATTACCAAGGACAAGAGGAAATGGCTTTTGGACTACTGTACCACAGTTTTATTTATCCATCAGAAAGCGGACAATCAGAGCTATTAGCAACTTTTTCGGCTCCAATTATGCGTCATGGCGAAATTGTTTACGATGATAAAATTGAAGACTTACCCAAGAGGTTTGTTCGTAATTATGCTTATGAGAAGATAATGACCTCTGGCCTTCAAGAGTTTGAAGAAGGAGGCTGGATTTAGTGAGCTGGATCACATCGTTGTATGACACTTATGTAAAAAATACATCAATGATTGGAAATGAACTTGACAGTGAAGTGCCATTAATTCCTGTTTTTCACATGACCATGCAAGCAACTATTGAAGTCGCTCTCAACGAAAAAGGTGAGTTTCGACGGGCAGAAATTGTGGATGGATCTGAGCAAACAATAATCATACCATGTACGGAAGCTTCATCTGTTCGTGCAGGACAAAAGCCCGAACCACATCCTTTAATTGATAAGTTGCAGTATTTAGCTAAAGATTATGATCGGTATGGTGAAAAGTATCACGGCTATGACAAATATTTAGAACAGCTGAAAAAATGGGCCGATCATGAAGGTGTAGACTCAAAAGTGCGAGCTATATATCGGTATATTGAAACAGGAACATTAATATCTGATCTAATTGAAAGTCAGGTTTTTACTCTTGACGCAGACACTCTAAGTTGGGGGATAAGAGCAGAACAAGCCAAACCAAAGCTGAAACCTAATGAATCTGTTATTCGATGGGTTGTTGAAGAACCAGGGGTTTTAGAAAGTCGAACTTGGAAATCGAAAGACTTAATGGATAGCTGGATCGAATATTACCTTTCAACTCAACAGGAAATTGGGTTTTGCTATGTATTAGGTCAGATGGTTCCTCTGGCTGATAAGCACCCTAAAAATATCTATAACATGACGGCGAATGCAAAAATTATAAGTTCTAATGATAGTGTTAACTACACATATCGTGGCAGAGTAGAGAGCCCTGCTGAAAGCTATGGTCTCAGCCTGGAAGTCTCACAAAAAGCGCATAATGCATTGCGGTGGCTCATTGCAAAACAAGGTTATAATCGAGGGCGCAAAACTATGATCTGTTGGACCAATACAGGGGTTAAAGTGCCCGACATATATGATGATGGATTTGGTTTTTTAGATTCTGAAGATTTGGAACAAACAGAAACAATAGATACAGGAGAGTATCTAGCATCAAGCCTGAAGAAAAAATTGAGAGGTTATCATAGCACCTTTGACAAGAGTACTCTCGTAAATCTGCTAGCTTTAGAATCAGTGACCGATGGGCGATTATCTATTACTTACTATAAGCAAATGGGAGCCTTAGATTTTATCGAGCGTCTGGAGAACTGGAATAATCACTGTCAATGGCTGCATCGATATTATCGTATTACAGTTGGGCAAGATAAGTATAAGAATGTTCCATTTATAGGAGCACCATCTCCGATTAATATTGCTGAGACTGTCTACGGAAATCGCAAGAATGTTGATGAGCGGCTAAAGTTAAAAACCGTTGAACGCATACAAAACTGTATTTTTGACGGAACACTTATCCCTCTTGACTTGGTCAGGATGGCTTTTCAAAACACAGTAAACCGCGAGGGTTACACCGATGAGGGGCTGTTTGAAAAATCATTAAGTATTACATGTGCACTGGTGAAGAAGTACTATTTTGACTACAAAAAGGAGGTATATACAATGGCACTAGATAAAGAAAGAACGAGTCGTGATTATCTATATGGAAGGCTTTTAGCAGTTGCTCAAAATGTCGAACAGTGGGCATTAAGCAAGGCAGGGGAACAGAGACTGACTAATGCAGATCGCTTACTAAATCGTTTTTCTACGCATCCCTATACGACTTGGCAAACGTTAGAAGTGGGGCTAAAGCCATATTTGGATCGATTAAGTGGAGCGGGTTCAACACATCGAGAACAGTTAATCGATGAAATCATGTCATTGTTCAATCCAGAGGAGTTTATGAATAACCAACCTCTCGAAGGTGAATTCTTGCTCGGATATCATTGCCAGCGAGAAGATTTAAGAAGAAAAAAAGAGTTTGTAGCTGCAACGAATCACGATGAAAATGGAGGGAATGAGTAATGTTAAACCACAAGTATGATTTTGTCGGAGTTATTTGTGTCAAGAATGCCAACCCCAATGGTGATCCACTAAATGGAAACCGACCAAGAATTAACTACAATGGAATTGGTGAAATCTCAGACGTTTGCTTAAAGAGAAAGATCAGAAATCGACTTTTGGACGCAGGAGAACAGATCTTTGTGCAATCCGAAGACTATAAGGTTGATACCTTTACTAGTCTTCGCGATCGTGCTGAAGGAATTTTGTCAAAAGAAGCCTTTAGTGATAAGGAAAGGCTGAGAGAAGAAGCATGCGGTACATGGATAGATGTACGTGCCTTTGGGCAACTATTTGCATTTAAGAGTAAGGATAAAAAGACAGCAGGGGTATCAGAAGGTATTAGAGGTCCAGTTAGTATTCACAGTGCTTATAGTGTTGATCCGATTAATATTTCAACGATTCAAATTACCAAAAGTGTCAACAGCGAAGGGGATGGCACAACGAGGGGATCGGACACCATGGGATCCAAGCATCGTGTAGATTTTGGGGTATATACTTTTGCGGGGAGTATCAATGCGCAGTTGGCAAGTCGCACAGGTTTTACAGACGAAGATGCTGAAAAGATAAAGCAAGCAATTTATAAGATGTTTGAAAATGACGCATCTTCAGCAAGACCGGATGGAAGTATGCAAATGGTGAAACTCTTTTGGTGGAAGCATAACAATCCATCCGGTCAGTATTCATCAGCAAAGGTTCATCAATGTGTGAAAATTGAGCGGATAAATGGGGTAATGGAACCGGTTTCCATGGATGACTATGAAGTGAAACTGACAAACCTGGATGGACTTGAGGTTGAGATCATCGAAGGATTTTAGGAATGAGAGAAGATGATTATTTAATGATTTCTGGAATCCAGCATTACTTTTATTGCATGAGACAATGGGCATTGATTCATGTAGAGGATCAGTGGCAATCAAATGTTTATACAGTTAGAGGAGATATCGTACATACGCGTGTAGATGATCCCTGGTTTGTAGAATCGAGAAATGATAGGATCATTGCTCGAAGTGTGGCCCTTGTTTCTCATAAATTAAGTTTTTATGGTGTATCAGATGCTGTTGAGTACATTAAAAATTCGCATGGTGTAAACCTTCAAGGCCAAGAGGGGAGGTTTATCATCCATCCTGTTGAGTATAAAGCAGGGAAGCCAAAGGCTGATCTTTGCGACAGAGTACAGCTTTGTCTTCAGGCGATGTGTCTCGAAGAAATGTACAATGCAAAAATCGCCAGTGGTTCTTTGTATTACGCAAAAACTAGGCATCGTTTATCGGTAGAAATGACAGATGAACTGCGAGAGATAACTTTAAAGACTGTATTAGACATGCATCAAATCATGGAACAAGGGCAAACTCCAACAGAAAAGTACACGGAGAAGTGTGATCATTGCTCAATGTATAATATTTGCTTACCAAAGATCTTAACTAAAAAAATCCGCGTAGCCGATTATATTATATCTTCGCTAGAAAGCGATGAGGGAAGCCCATGAGGAAATTGAGAAATACACTTTACATTACTCAAGATGATATGTATTTATATCGTGACGGTGAGACAATTGTATTGGAAAAAGATCGAGTTAAAGTAAAGCAATTGCCGATTCATAATCTGGAAGGTGTAGTTTTCCTTAATCATGCTACAGTGACTCCGCAAGTTTTAGAGCTTTGTTCGAGTCATCAGGTCCATGTATCGTACATTTCCCATACAGGACAATACTTAGTAAAAATTCAAAATCCAACGCAAGGGAATGTGGTACTTCGACGCGATCAATATCGTATTGCAGATGACAAAAATCACTCATTAAGGATTGCTCAAAGCTTTTGTATTGGGAAGATTTTTAATTCGCGGGTTGTCCTGCAGAGATTACTCCGAGACCACCATGATAAAGTTCCAACTAGAGAAGTAGAAAATTCAATCTCGCTACTTCAGAATTCCATTCGAAAAGTCACTTACACGAACACATTATTTGACTTACTCGGTTTGGAGGGTGATGCAGCGAAAAACTACTATCAAGTATTCGATCACCTAATCCTTAGTAAGGATCAGGGATTCGTTTTTTCAGGGCGATCAAGGCGACCACCCAAAGATGAAGTTAATGCGCTCTTATCATATTTCTATATGTTATTAGCGCATGAAGTAGAGTCAGCGCTAGAAACCGTAGGTTTAGATCCGCAAGTTGGGTTTTATCATCAGATTCGGTCTGGTCGCTCATCATTAGCTCTGGACATGATGGAAGAGTTGAGACCATTTATTGTTGATCGATTTGTAGTCACGATGATCAATAATAAAGAGATATCAAAAAAAGATTTTTTCGTACAAGAAAATGGAGGATACCTTATTGCGCAAGAAGCTAAAAGCAAACTGCTGCAAAAGTGGCAAATCCGAAAAAATGACATGATTGTCCATCCGTATACAAAAGAGAAAATAGAAGTGGGCTTAATTCCATATGTTCAGGCACTGCTCCTGGCTCGTTATGTTCGTGGGGAAATGGATGCATATCCTCCATTTCTAATGAGGTGATGCAATGCTGGTGCTGATAACTTATGATGTATCAACTGTTTCTACAGGTGGAGCGTCGAGGTTGAGAAGAATAGCAAAACAGTGTACAAATTACGGGCAAAGAGTTCAATATTCTGTGTTTGAGTGCGTTGTTGATGCTGGTCAATTGGAGCTACTAAAAAATAAGTTACTTAAGATAATGGATGATAATCATGATAGTCTGAGACTTTATATTCTTGGAAATAACTACAAATCAAAAGTTGAGCATTATGGAGTTAAGTATGTTGAAAACATTGAAGAGCCTTTGATCTTATAACGCGAAGGTAAAGTAAACATCAGAAGATTCTAAATTACGAAATACTGATATACGCAGTAGATCTTAGCTTAAGACAAATTTGATAAATAACAGAATAATTTATTTCGACCTTCGCGGAAAAATTGGCTCAATTATCCTGTTTATAAGGCTTTTAAGATACTACTGTCACTCCCCATGCGGGGAGTGTGGATTGAAATGGGTTTCGGTTCCAGGGTCTGCTCCTTGCTGCGTCACTCCCCATGCGGGGAGTGTGGATTGAAATTCTGCGGCGCCGCTGGCGGTGTTTAGCGGAAGGTCACTCCCCATGCGGGGAGTGTGGATTGAAATATATACTTATCCAACGACTTTTATAACAATGGGTCACTCCCCATGCGGGGAGTGTGGATTGAAATGGATCGAACTCAAGCTCGCGGAAGAGCGCCTCGTCACTCCCCATGCGGGGAGTGTGGATTGAAATCATATTAGGAAGTAAAGATATAAGATAAGATGGTCACTCCCCATGCGGGGAGTGTGGATTGAAATTTCGCCTGGCACAAAGTTTAGGGGTGGCACAAGTCACTCCCCATGCGGGGAGTGTGGATTGAAATTCCTACTTTGCCAAAGTGGCTTTGAACAACTTGTCACTCCCCATGCGGGGAGTGTGGATTGAAATAGCAACAATGGGCCGGAAATCCTCCGGCGGGGAGTCACTCCCCATGCGGGGAGTGTGGATTGAAATTATATCCTCGCTTGCGTAGGTAGTCGGATAAGGTCACTCCCCATGCGGGGAGTGTGGATTGAAATTTTTACAGGCGCTCAAGTCATTGACAAGCTCAAGTCACTCCCCATGCGGGGAGTGTGGATTGAAATTATCTTAAATCACCGGATACGACTTGTCAACCGTCACTCCCCATGCGGGGAGTGTGGATTGAAATCCGGTGACTAGCCTTTGGTATCTCTCCGCCAGTGGTCACTCCCCATGCGGGGAGTGTGGATTGAAATACAGCCTCAGACAGGGTCTTATTGTAGAGCTTGTCACTCCCCATGCGGGGAGTGTGGATTGAAATTTTCCCGACAGCACAGCCGGCAGTACCTCGACGTCACTCCCCATGCGGGGAGTGTGGATTGAAATTGTCTTAGTGTAGGTGGTGGCCTTGTCCGCTTGTCACTCCCCATGCGGGGAGTGTGGATTGAAATAGGAAGTGCGTGCACCATGCGATCGATTGTCACGTCACTCCCCATGCGGGGAGTGTGGATTGAAATATCTAAGAACTTTAACTAGGGATAGGTACTTAAGTCACTCCCCATGCGGGGAGTGTGGATTGAAATGTGCATTTCGGATCAAGACCACGAAAGATGACAGTCACTCCCCATGCGGGGAGTGTGGATTGAAATTTCGAGCTCCACCGAGATGATTTCGTCGGGTAGGTCACTCCCCATGCGGGGAGTGTGGATTGAAATATAAATAAAGTTACCTCTATTCGCTTCCTGTAGTCACTCCCCATGCGGGGAGTGTGGATTGAAATAAATGAATTAACTCTGTATGACTAAAATCTGAGTCACTCCCCATGCGGGGAGTGTGGATTGAAATTGCTCGCTAGATAAAAGTTGAAAAGTAGCCAAAGTCACTCCCCATGCGGGGAGTGTGGATTGAAATCTATTGATGTGATAGCACTCGCCTTAAAATCTGTCACTCCCCATGCGGGGAGTGTGGATTGAAATAACAAGCTATTTTGGATCGACTTGCAGCTTTGGTCACTCCCCATGCGGGGAGTGTGGATTGAAATCACAAACTTACGTGAGGCAAATCAATATCGAAGTCACTCCCCATGCGGGGAGTGTGGATTGAAATTGATAACGGTAAAAAATAATTCGCTTTACCAAGGTCACTCCCCATGCGGGGAGTGTGGATTGAAATAACAAAGCTGCAAGACGTTGGTTATACAAAGCGTCACTCCCCATGCGGGGAGTGTGGATTGAAATTTTACCTCCTCCGGCTGGTCAATGACAAATCCGTCACTCCCCATGCGGGGAGTGTGGATTGAAATAAGGGCGAAATGGAACGGCTTTACCCCGAGAGGTCACTCCCCATGCGGGGAGTGTGGATTGAAATGCCCATGGGATACGGTGTTGCGATTTTCGGAAGGTCACTCCCCATGCGGGGAGTGTGGATTGAAATAACTCACCTACCTGGCATGCAAGGAACTTAACGTCACTCCCCATGCGGGGAGTGTGGATTGAAATCTCCTTGATAGCGAAACCCCGGCAAATAGCTGGTCACTCCCCATGCGGGGAGTGTGGATTGAAATATTCTGGAACAGAAATTTGGGAATGACGGTTAGTCACTCCCCATGCGGGGAGTGTGGATTGAAATTGGAAATAATCTTTCTTTTAAAATAGCATCTAGTCACTCCCCATGCGGGGAGTGTGGATTGAAATTTGTCAAATCCGATCTGTCTGATCTTGAATCCGTCACTCCCCATGCGGGGAGTGTGGATTGAAATTTTTAAAATAGCATCTAATACAAATTCAGAAAGTCACTCCCCATGCGGGGAGTGTGGATTGAAATGCCATTTGATGCACAAGCGGATTAAGATAATCGTCACTCCCCATGCGGGGAGTGTGGATTGAAATATTGAGTGACTGGATTACTGCTCCTGGCTTGTGTCACTCCCCATGCGGGGAGTGTGGATTGAAATTCCAGATCGTTGATGAAAGAATAGGATAGCCCGTCACTCCCCATGCGGGGAGTGTGGATTGAAATAGGGGCAGGGCAAAGCCCTTGCCCCCTGTTATGTCACTCCCCATGCGGGGAGTGTGGATTGAAATATGGCTTACGATGCTCCCGTAGAGTTCCTTGAAGTCACTCCCCATGCGGGGAGTGTGGATTGAAATCTGAGAGACATCTTCACGCAGCTGCAGCTCTCGTCACTCCCCATGCGGGGAGTGTGGATTGAAATGGAATCAAGGAAGTCGAACTCGACAACCACTCGTCACTCCCCATGCGGGGAGTGTGGATTGAAATTGCATTTCACTAAGGTAGCGGTTAAAGTTGTGGTCACTCCCCATGCGGGGAGTGTGGATTGAAATTCCAGGAAGCTTGGCCATGGTAGTTTCCCTCTGTCACTCCCCATGCGGGGAGTGTGGATTGAAATATGATCCATTGGGTTCCACTCTTCCACGCCATTGTCACTCCCCATGCGGGGAGTGTGGATTGAAATAACTTGCAGCGCCAGTGTTACCAGCGCCGGGAGTCACTCCCCATGCGGGGAGTGTGGATTGAAATCCACATGAGGGAGCTTCTGGTTTCGGTTCCGGGTCACTCCCCATGCGGGGAGTGTGGATTGAAATCGCCAACTCTCACAGGGTTTACGATTCGTTGCCGTCACTCCCCATGCGGGGAGTGTGGATTGAAATTCACGGCATTGCTGTGGTTTGGAGGACGGCTGGTCACTCCCCATGCGGGGAGTGTGGATTGAAATACGGGTGTATCCGTACTCGTTACGAATCTCTGGTCACTCCCCATGCGGGGAGTGTGGATTGAAATCCGGGCTTGCAACCGGGTTGCCGCATTAACACGTCACTCCCCATGCGGGGAGTGTGGATTGAAATAAGGGATCCACAAAGTTTTCGGCACCTTCCAGCAGTCACTCCCCATGCGGGGAGTGTGGATTGAAATGATGAAGGCTGGACCAAGCGATTGGATTACACGTCACTCCCCATGCGGGGAGTGTGGATTGAAATGTCAAATTCGCCGATTGTGTAGCGGTCTCCATGTCACTCCCCATGCGGGGAGTGTGGATTGAAATGCGCTAACACGTAGTCCTTTGTATCATCCGGAGTCACTCCCCATGCGGGGAGTGTGGATTGAAATGACAAGGACTCGAAAGACCGCACAGCCTTTGAAGTCACTCCCCATGCGGGGAGTGTGGATTGAAATTGCCAAGGCTTCTGCTTTTTCGGGGCTGATGAGTCACTCCCCATGCGGGGAGTGTGGATTGAAATATGGGCATCGGAGAGATATACCTGGGGATCTACAGTCACTCCCCATGCGGGGAGTGTGGATTGAAATGATGATGCTCATGAAGGTTTCCAGGCTTAATTGTCACTCCCCATGCGGGGAGTGTGGATTGAAATCGCACGGACTCTAAAGGGGCCAGGAGCGGAGGGTCACTCCCCATGCGGGGAGTGTGGATTGAAATATGGACTCCGTTCGTGGTCACGTAAGCCGTGAGTCACTCCCCATGCGGGGAGTGTGGATTGAAATACGCTCTCCTCTGGCTCCTTTCTGCCGGCTGTTGTCACTCCCCATGCGGGGAGTGTGGATTGAAATGTACTTGTCCTCTTTCCATGAGTAGCTCTCAAGGTCACTCCCCATGCGGGGAGTGTGGATTGAAATACCTTACGTACGTAACCGATTGGCATTGTTGGGTCACTCCCCATGCGGGGAGTGTGGATTGAAATTTTTATAACATGGTCATATATCAGGTAAGAAGGTCACTCCCCATGCGGGGAGTGTGGATTGAAATATAGGCTAACTGGCCTTTGAGGTAATCAATCTGTCACTCCCCATGCGGGGAGTGTGGATTGAAATTCTGGTTACGAAGCAGCAGGAACAGGTCATTGGTCACTCCCCATGCGGGGAGTGTGGATTGAAATTCGCAGAACGGCTATAATGGCCCATTCGAGACGGTCACTCCCCATGCGGGGAGTGTGGATTGAAATTGTCTTCGGCGAGTTTCGAAAGACCATGGCCAGTCACTCCCCATGCGGGGAGTGTGGATTGAAATTCAGCCGTTATCTTGGTTGTTGGGTTTCTGCGGTCACTCCCCATGCGGGGAGTGTGGATTGAAATTGGGCTAAAAGCTCTGTATTCTTCGGGTCAAACGTCACTCCCCATGCGGGGAGTGTGGATTGAAATCATCGATGATCAGCGACCTACTTGTGCCGCTCAGTCACTCCCCATGCGGGGAGTGTGGATTGAAATAAAATCTCCTTTCCGTTGATTTATAGACATCTAGGTCACTCCCCATGCGGGGAGTGTGGATTGAAATATTTTGTGCCTCCTTTCGGTCTGGTTTTAATCGTCACTCCCCATGCGGGGAGTGTGGATTGAAATTTTTATGAGATCGGGGCGGAAACACCTGACCGGTCACTCCCCATGCGGGGAGTGTGGATTGAAATAATAAAAAAGGTCAGCTTGTTAAGGCTGACCAGTCACTCCCCATGCGGGGAGTGTGGATTGAAATTGGTGACACCTTACCAACACCTTCAGAGTGGTAGTCACTCCCCATGCGGGGAGTGTGGATTGAAATTCACCTCTGGTAACATCAAAACCATAACAGCAGTCACTCCCCATGCGGGGAGTGTGGATTGAAATTTTACAGATATAACGCCATCAGCATATAAGCCGTCACTCCCCATGCGGGGAGTGTGGATTGAAATCTGCTTGGCCATGGTCATGACCATGGTGTTGAGTCACTCCCCATGCGGGGAGTGTGGATTGAAATTCATAGTATTTTTCAATATTAACCAACTTTATAGTCACTCCCCATGCGGGGAGTGTGGATTGAAATCTGGGGAAACGTGGGAAAAACCTATGATCTCTGTCACTCCCCATGCGGGGAGTGTGGATTGAAATGGTTAACGCGCTCTATCCTCCCAAAGGTATGAGTCACTCCCCATGCGGGGAGTGTGGATTGAAATTCCATGGATAACTATCTGGCGATGCACGGGAAGTCACTCCCCATGCGGGGAGTGTGGATTGAAATATGGCAAAGCAGTTCCCGAGAGATGAGTACCGGTCACTCCCCATGCGGGGAGTGTGGATTGAAATGGAATCAAGGAAGTCGAACTCGACAACCACTCAGTCACTCCCCATGCGGGGAGTGTGGATTGAAATTTTTGGACAAACTTATGGACGCAAAGAATGAAGTCACTCCCCATGCGGGGAGTGTGGATTGAAATAAACACAATTTCCAGACCCGCATGCAGCTCATGTCACTCCCCATGCGGGGAGTGTGGATTGAAATTCGGGTGGTGCGTTTTACGGCCTTCCGCCGGAGTCACTCCCCATGCGGGGAGTGTGGATTGAAATTGATATGGAAGATAATTACGGTGCTTTTTACTGTCACTCCCCATGCGGGGAGTGTGGATTGAAATCATCGATCCTTTACGAAGCCCGGTCAAGGGATGTCACTCCCCATGCGGGGAGTGTGGATTGAAATCAGTCCACCCATACCCCATAGGTTTTCTCCATGTCACTCCCCATGCGGGGAGTGTGGATTGAAATCTCATCCGTCAGGTACGCATTTCGCCCCTGTTGTCACTCCCCATGCGGGGAGTGTGGATTGAAATAGGTATGCTGAAAGGATCTGTTTACACCGGGTGTCACTCCCCATGCGGGGAGTGTGGATTGAAATAGGAGATCCTCTACCCGCTATATCTCGTGGAATCGTCACTCCCCATGCGGGGAGTGTGGATTGAAATGGTGGCGGTGCGTACTTTAGCACGTATGCTGGAGTCACTCCCCATGCGGGGAGTGTGGATTGAAATTTGGTGGCTCATATGTAATCGCTGGAGGGAAAAGTCACTCCCCATGCGGGGAGTGTGGATTGAAATCAGCATTGTTTAACCTCCTTAATAGTGGGTAATGTCACTCCCCATGCGGGGAGTGTGGATTGAAATTCGAATAAAGTGGACAAAGTAGCCGGAAAGCAGTCACTCCCCATGCGGGGAGTGTGGATTGAAATTTTCGTTTCCGGAGCCTTTGGCGTCACGTCGAGTCACTCCCCATGCGGGGAGTGTGGATTGAAATAGATTTAGCCAGGTCACAAACTTAAAGATTGAGTCACTCCCCATGCGGGGAGTGTGGATTGAAATCTCGTGACAATGGGAATCTAAGTTTTAGGAAGGTCACTCCCCATGCGGGGAGTGTGGATTGAAATCGTCAAAGTTTACATTGGTAAGTGCTCCCACCGTCACTCCCCATGCGGGGAGTGTGGATTGAAATTCGATCTTGACTTCGCGTATGATATCCGGCTGGTCACTCCCCATGCGGGGAGTGTGGATTGAAATGACCCCCAACTGGTAACCGACCTGGTCAATAAGTCACTCCCCATGCGGGGAGTGTGGATTGAAATCAGCTGTGGCTGGAGACGGCTAAGGCGCAGGAGTCACTCCCCATGCGGGGAGTGTGGATTGAAATTCCAACCAGGCCATAAAACGCTTTCTAGACGAGTCACTCCCCATGCGGGGAGTGTGGATTGAAATCAGGCTCCTTGTGCTCATGCGGCCGTAGGGCTGTCACTCCCCATGCGGGGAGTGTGGATTGAAATGTCCATGAGCCAGGCGAAAAACGACTTGATGAGTCACTCCCCATGCGGGGAGTGTGGATTGAAATTGGTGGACAACATCGATAAGCCGGTAGCGAACTGTCACTCCCCATGCGGGGAGTGTGGATTGAAATTGACTAACATTTACCTGTCCTCCTTATCTTTCGTCACTCCCCATGCGGGGAGTGTGGATTGAAATTGGCCTGGGCCTACAATGCGGATAAGTTTGAAGTCACTCCCCATGCGGGGAGTGTGGATTGAAATACGCGATCTGTTCCATGCGGGGAGATGCTGACCGTCACTCCCCATGCGGGGAGTGTGGATTGAAATCTCCTTCTCTTTCCTCACTGATACCTTGTACCCGTCACTCCCCATGCGGGGAGTGTGGATTGAAATACGCCAGGCATATCTTTTATGACCTGGCGAATAGTCACTCCCCATGCGGGGAGTGTGGATTGAAATAACACCCGTGCGGGCTGTACCTATAGTGATTTGTCACTCCCCATGCGGGGAGTGTGGATTGAAATGTGGACTCCGTTAGTCGTAACGTAAGCCGTAAGTCACTCCCCATGCGGGGAGTGTGGATTGAAATAAATCAGAAAAAATCAATTCGGTGAAGTTGAGGTCACTCCCCATGCGGGGAGTGTGGATTGAAATTGCACATGGAGATATTACCATTAACAAGGATTGTCACTCCCCATGCGGGGAGTGTGGATTGAAATCTAGAGATGGCTTGTGCCCTCTTTGCTAGAATGTCACTCCCCATGCGGGGAGTGTGGATTGAAATTATTTATAATTATGTCGGTATTCGTCCAGATGGTCACTCCCCATGCGGGGAGTGTGGATTGAAATAATCTCCTGATAGATCGCTGCTTGGATGTCATGTCACTCCCCATGCGGGGAGTGTGGATTGAAATCGGAGATACTCCCTTAGTGCTGACTGCACCTGGGTCACTCCCCATGCGGGGAGTGTGGATTGAAATTTCTCGTAGCTGCCCGTCTGGATTCTGCCTGCCGTCACTCCCCATGCGGGGAGTGTGGATTGAAATATCAGTCGCCTAACATAGTCGTGTCGCCATCCGTCACTCCCCATGCGGGGAGTGTGGATTGAAATTGAAAGTCAATATGTTTACCAGGACACGGTTAGTCACTCCCCATGCGGGGAGTGTGGATTGAAATTTAATCGATGTCCGGCCCACGGACATGACTTGTGTCACTCCCCATGCGGGGAGTGTGGATTGAAATATCTCATCGCAGTCGCTCTGCTATCTTTATAAGTCACTCCCCATGCGGGGAGTGTGGATTGAAATCTATCCAAATGAAGCTGACCACTACCATCGTATGGTCACTCCCCATGCGGGGAGTGTGGATTGAAATGATAACAGACCATGCTAGATGAATACCAATCCGTCACTCCCCATGCGGGGAGTGTGGATTGAAATTCCCTCATGGCCATAGGTGTTATATGATGCCCGGTCACTCCCCATGCGGGGAGTGTGGATTGAAATTAATGCCTATCAAACTACGGTACCCCTTGCCACGTCACTCCCCATGCGGGGAGTGTGGATTGAAATAGTAATTTTATAATATGATTTACCATAATATGGTCACTCCCCATGCGGGGAGTGTGGATTGAAATCAACGCTGGGCAGTATATAAAATTTGTTTACCGTCACTCCCCATGCGGGGAGTGTGGATTGAAATAAAGTACAGCATCTCAAAGGCCACAGGGATCCGTCACTCCCCATGCGGGGAGTGTGGATTGAAATTAATAATACGGTGTACTTGATCTAAATTGAAAGTCACTCCCCATGCGGGGAGTGTGGATTGAAATTTTCGCACATTCTCTCGATCCGCTCGATGGCCGTCACTCCCCATGCGGGGAGTGTGGATTGAAATGCTTAAAATTTTTACTATTGATGATCTGGGTGGTCACTCCCCATGCGGGGAGTGTGGATTGAAATCTGTTAGGTCAACTCTCTTTGGCATTCATTCCCGTCACTCCCCATGCGGGGAGTGTGGATTGAAATATGGAGATTACCCAGGAGGATATCGAGGAAAAGTCACTCCCCATGCGGGGAGTGTGGATTGAAATTAGAAAATAACGAGCGCAAAGAAGGCACAAGTTGTCACTCCCCATGCGGGGAGTGTGGATTGAAATGTGGCCACCATGGCCATGATCATCAAATTGATAGGTCACTCCCCATGCGGGGAGTGTGGATTGAAATTCTTTCAGCGCTGCGATTTCTCCATCTTTTACGTCACTCCCCATGCGGGGAGTGTGGATTGAAATCTCTTTTTCCGGTTTCTTTTTATCGTCAACCGGTCACTCCCCATGCGGGGAGTGTGGATTGAAATTCAAAAGAAGTCTGCGACATGCCTTTGGGAACGTCACTCCCCATGCGGGGAGTGTGGATTGAAATGGTGAAGTTGAGTTAAGGGGTAGAGTGGGGGTGTCACTCCCCATGCGGGGAGTGTGGATTGAAATATGACGATCTTTACGGTCATCATCGCCTTTTAGTCACTCCCCATGCGGGGAGTGTGGATTGAAATAACATAGCGGAGTATATGCACTTCTGTAGCAAGTCACTCCCCATGCGGGGAGTGTGGATTGAAATCAAGGAGATCATGTCACAAGCAGGTGTAACCCGTCACTCCCCATGCGGGGAGTGTGGATTGAAATGGGAAAGTTAAAATGGACGCTCCGAACGTGTTGTCACTCCCCATGCGGGGAGTGTGGATTGAAATGGAGCCAGACGGCTTAGAGCTTGTATCCTGTCGTCACTCCCCATGCGGGGAGTGTGGATTGAAATCAGTTCCGCCAGCTTTTCCGCTTGGACTGTGGGTCACTCCCCATGCGGGGAGTGTGGATTGAAATGTCTTTATTGACCATATCGGTTACATGGGGGTGTCACTCCCCATGCGGGGAGTGTGGATTGAAATACCCCACACAGAAGCCTGTAAATGTCATTAAAGTCACTCCCCATGCGGGGAGTGTGGATTGAAATACTAAATGACAAAATAGCCAGGTTTGAACCAAGTCACTCCCCATGCGGGGAGTGTGGATTGAAATTAACCAGTGGTATGTAGACGGCGACAACAAGAGTCACTCCCCATGCGGGGAGTGTGGATTGAAATCTAGAATCATCTACAAGTTCCTGTAAATCTCCGGTCACTCCCCATGCGGGGAGTGTGGATTGAAATATAGATTGCTTGTCGTAATATTTTATAAACCCCGTCACTCCCCATGCGGGGAGTGTGGATTGAAATTGCGCTCCAGGAGGCCCTCCAGAACGTGGATGGTCACTCCCCATGCGGGGAGTGTGGATTGAAATATTCCTTATTCCTCCTATCCTCTAAGGTTTTCGTCACTCCCCATGCGGGGAGTGTGGATTGAAATATGTGGAAAGCCCAATTTCCCCGTCGTTTGGCGTCACTCACCATGCGGGGAGTGTGGATTGAAATGGTTAAATGAACGAATAATCGCCGAGCTAAAAGTCACTCCCCATGCGGGGAGTGTGGATTGAAATAAAGTAGTAGTAAGATCCGATGGGTCTGTATTGTCACTCCCCATGCGGGGAGTGTGGATTGAAATGGATAAGCTGACTGAGGATGTTGGGCACCTTATCGTCACTCCCCATGCGGGGAGTGTGGATTGAAATGTAAAGAGACTGGAAACCTCCTGCGCCCGGGTAGTCACTCCCCATGCGGGGAGTGTGGATTGAAATATATGCAGAACTGTGACATCATCAACGCTGGGGTCACTCCCCATGCGGGGAGTGTGGATTGAAATACCTTTTAATGACAGATAACTAAAAACCGCAGGTCACTCCCCATGCGGGGAGTGTGGATTGAAATAAGTAGTCCGTCAACATCTCCAAATCTAGCTGGTCACTCCCCATGCGGGGAGTGTGGATTGAAATACGATGGAGAGCAACGTGGAGAAAATCACGAAGTCACTCCCCATGCGGGGAGTGTGGATTGAAATACCGGGCATCTTAAAACTGCTCCGATGTTCGATGTCACTCCCCATGCGGGGAGTGTGGATTGAAATATCGAGCTTGGAGAAACTATTGATGATATGCAGTCACTCCCCATGCGGGGAGTGTGGATTGAAATTTTTCAGCCGATTGAAAGGAGGATGCAGTAGAGTCACTCCCCATGCGGGGAGTGTGGATTGAAATGGCCTTGTCCAGGCATTCGACGTTTCCGGTAGGTCACTCCCCATGCGGGGAGTGTGGATTGAAATGCGTGAGTCCCAGAAGTAATAGTTACAGATGCGTCACTCCCCATGCGGGGAGTGTGGATTGAAATAAGAAACTTTCCACGAAAGAGAAAGACGAAATGTCACTCCCCATGCGGGGAGTGTGGATTGAAATCCAAGACTTGCTGAAATCGTGACTCGCAAATGGTCACTCCCCATGCGGGGAGTGTGGATTGAAATCCGTTCCGGACAATGGATGGGTATATATTCGGGTCACTCCCCATGCGGGGAGTGTGGATTGAAATTTTCAGCAGTGCGGTTACCATTGAGCTAAGCTGTCACTCCCCATGCGGGGAGTGTGGATTGAAATACCATTCAGTTTGGCGCGATCAGCGTGACCCAAGTCACTCCCCATGCGGGGAGTGTGGATTGAAATTTGGATGTTCTCCGTCATTTTCTTGGCCACCTGTCACTCCCCATGCGGGGAGTGTGGATTGAAATAGGAATGAAGATTAGCATTTTAGGTACTCTTTGTCACTCCCCATGTGGGAGTAAGGATTGACTTTTAAATAGGTTGAAGCCATACAGTGATGCATTATCCCCACATATGTGGTAGGGACAAATTATGTTCGAATACTTTTCCTTAAAATGAAATATACGCATGACTCCAAGATCTGAGATTACTAAACAAGACATGAACTAATGCCACAAAGATAGTTAGTTTCATACTCAATAAAGAGGTGTGGCTATTTCGTGTTGATCAACTTTGATTAAATAATTAATCTACCAACAACATGTGAGAGACTTATACAATCTGGAGTTGTTAATCTAACCGAAAATACTCCACAAAGTAATCACCATCGTTTTTGACGATACGAACGACTCCTCCGACTTCCTGTTCTGATTTTTCCCCACCAGAATTCTCCATTTTAACCAAAGCCTGAAATGTGAGTGCCCCACTTCCTTCTCCTTCAGCCACCTTGAAGGTGATGCTGGAGAGGGTGGCTTTGACGATGCTGGAGTTTAGTATTTTAGGATTCGGGAAACCACGGTTGGAGATCCACTGATCTCTCAGCTCAATGGTGATGAGATCACCATAGTGTTCATCCAGGTAATCCTGAAGGTCGTCATTGCTAAAGTTTGGGGAACTCATCATGGTGATGAGCTCATCTTTAGCCTCATACTGGGAGTAATACGTCTGGAGAAACTTTTCAGCCAGTTTTTCTTTTTCATTTTTTTGCGTGCACCCAAAGGTTAATAGAGCCAGGGTGAAAATGAGAATGTGCGTCAGACCTTTTTTCATTGTTATCCCCCTTCAAAATTCGTAGCGCAATATATTCATCAAGGGTAAATCAGATTAAGCATCGACTAGAAATTCCGTTTAGAATAAACTTGTTATATCTATTCTACCAGATATTCAGCAGGCTTTCTGGAATAGTCTTATTATATTTCGAAGGCTTAAAGAGGGTTAAGGATGGAAAATACAGTTAGGGATTCAAAATATTTATTATTTCTAAGTTCCGTTGATTACCAAGGAGTTTAGCCGTTGATCGGGATAGCCTGAAAAGGCTTACAATTCATTTTATTTGAAAAATGAGTATTGACGGAAATTTTGAGTCGTGATAAAGTCATAAACAATACAACAAAGACGTTGAAGAGAAGAGTATGCCGGTGAATACCGATACAGAGAGTGCCGTGGGGTGAGAGGGCGCATGGGATAGCAGGCGGAAGATGGTCTCGGAGTTTCAGATCTGAGGGGAAACCCTAGGGTTTGACGTGAGCACACGTTACAGTGACAGAGTATCAAGGGGAATCCCGGCGTACTTGGAGAGGTATATCCTGCGAGGGATATATAAATTAGGGTGGTAACACGAAGCTTTCGTCCCTTTTGCATAGAAAAATATGCAAAAGGGAGGGAAGCTTTTTTATTTTACAAAGGAGGACAAAAGGATGATCGAACTCATCGGTTTACGTAAAAACTTTGAAGGAAAAGAAGGGAGGGTGGAAGCCGTCCGGGATGTGGAGCTGAAAATTAAAGCCGGAGAAATCTACGGCATCATCGGCTACTCGGGAGCCGGGAAGAGCACCCTCATCCGCTGCATTAATCTCCTGGAAAGACCCACCGCAGGAAAAGTCATCCTCCAGGGAGAAGACCTGACGACACTCCCCGAAAAGGAGCTGCGAAATCGGCGGAAAAAGATCGGCATGATCTTCCAGCATTTTAATCTTCTGAACTCCCGCACCATCTACAGCAACGTGGCCTATCCCCTGAAAGGATCAGGACTCACAAAATCCCAGGAGCAGGAGAAGGTGAGAAGGCTCCTCAACCTGGTAGGCATCGCCGACAAAGAGAACGCCTATCCCAATCAGCTCTCCGGTGGGCAAAAGCAGCGCGTGGCCATCGCCCGGGCTCTCGCCAATGACCCGGAAGTGCTGCTCTGCGATGAAGCCACCTCCGCCCTGGACCCCAAAACCACCCGGTCCATTCTGAAGCTCCTCAAAGAGCTCAATCAGAATCTCGGGCTCACCATCGTCCTCATCACCCACGAAATGACCGTGATCAAGGAAATCTGCGACCGGGTCAGCATCATGGAAGACGGAAGGATCATCGAAAGCGGAAATGTGGCTCAGGTGTTCAGCAGCCCTAAGGCCCAAACCACCAAGGAGTTCATCGACACGGCCCAGAACCGGGACAAGATCTTCGACTTCCTCACGGAAGAAGCCAACATCTTCGACATCCGTCCCGAGGATGTGCTCACCCGGGTTAGCTACACCGGTCATGCAGTGGGGGCAGCCCTCATCTCGGAAGTCTCCCGGCGCTTTAGCCTGGATGCCAGCATCCTCTACGGAAATCTGGAGATCCTCAGCCATGTTCCCGTGGGAGAGCTCCTGGTCCTCTTCCGGGGAACCGCATCCAACATCGAAAAAGGCATTGACTACTTTACCCAAAACAAACTGCAAGTGGAGGTGATTGACGTTGAATACATTACTCGAAAAGTATCTGCCTAATGTTCTCTTTAACCAGGAAGAGTTTGTCCAGGCCATCTTTGACACCCTGACCATGGTGTCCATCTCCGGCGCCATTTCCCTGGTGCTGGGCACTTTCGTGGGCATCCTTCTTGTGGTAACCCGGGAAGGAAACATTCTGGAGAATAAAGCAGTCCAGAAGATCCTCTCCCAGACCATCAATGTCTTTCGCAGCATTCCCTTTATCATCCTCTTGGCTGCTCTTCTTCCCCTGACCCGGGCCATTGTGGGTACGGGCATCGGGACCAAAGGCGCCATCGTTCCCCTAGTCTTTGGTACCGTGCCTTTTCTCGCCCGCCAGATGGACACGGCCCTCTCCGAAGTCAGTGACGGGGTCATCGAGGCAGCCCAGGCCATGGGCTCCAGTCCCTGGGAAATCATCTTCCGGGTCTATCTACGGGAAGGACTGCCCGGCATCATTCGCGGCATCACCATTACCGCTGTGAGCCTCATCGGCCTTTCCGCCATGGCCGGATCCATCGGCGGCGGAGGACTGGGCGACTTTGCCATCCGCTACGGTTACCAGCGAAACCATAACGATGTGACCTACGTCACTGTAGCCGTGATCCTCGTCATGGTCACCATCCTCCAGAGCATCGGCTCCTATTTCGTCAAACGCACCACCCACTAACCCTGATCTTTACAAAAAATAAACCGCATAAAGGAGTACAACCAATGAAAAATATTCAAAAACTCATCGCCGGATTCACCATCGCCATCACCGCCCTCACCTTCACCGCCTGCGGAAGCAAGGCCGCTTCCGCAGAAACCACCACCATCAAGCTGGGGGTCACGGGCAGCGAGTCTGAAGTCTGGAAGCATATCCGGGAAGAACTGGCCAAGGAAGGTATCACTCTGGAAGTGGTAAGCTTCTCCGATTATACCCGGCCCAACCTGGCCCTGGCCGAAGGGGAAGTGGATGCCAATGCGTTTCAGCATTATGCGTTCTTCGACAAATTTGTGGCGGAACACAAACTGGATCTCACCGTCATCGGCGAGACCGTCATCGCCCCACTAGGGATTTACTCCAAGAAGATCACCAAGCTGGAAGAGCTGAAATCCGGGGACTCCGTAGCCATCCCCAATGATGCCACCAACGGCGGCCGAGCCCTGATCCTTCTTCAATCCGCAGGACTTCTCAAAATCGATGAGGCCGCCGGAATTTTGCCCACGCTGAAGGACGTGGTGGAGAATCCCCTGGAACTGGAACTGGTGGAAGTGGATGCCAGCACCACTGCCCGGGTTCAGGAAGACGTGACCGTATCCGTCATCAACAGCGGCTTTGCCGTGGATGCCGGACTCAACCCAGCCAAGGATGCCATTTTCTTGGAGCCCGTGGACGATAAGTCCAAGCCCTACATCAATGTCATTGCTGTCCGCACCGAAGACAAAGACAATAAGGCCCTGAAGCGCATCGTGGAACTCTACCAGACGGAAGCCGTACGAGCCATCATCAACGAGCTCTACAAGGGTTCCCAAGTGACACCTTGGTAAGGAAAGGGGAGAAGCATGGAAATTCGACGAGAGGTTCAAGAAACAGAAGACTATGTGGTAGGGCTTCGGCGGCATTTTCACCAGCATCCGGAATCCAGCCTAAAGGAATTCGAAACGGCTAGACGCATTGAAGAGGAGCTGGACAAACTCCTCATCCCCCATGAGCGGGTGGGGGAAACCGGGGTCATCGGCTATCTCAAAGGAAAAGAAGGAAAGGTCCTGGGCATGCGGGCGGATATCGATGCCCTGGAACTCCAGGAGCTCAATACCGCCGAGTATGCTTCTAAATATGAGGGACTCATGCATGCCTGCGGACATGATGCCCATACGGCAGCACTTCTGGGCGCAGCCAAGGTCCTGAAGACTAAAGAATCGGAACTTCCCGGATCGGTGCGGCTGTTCTTCCAGCAGGCGGAGGAAATCGGCCAAGGTGCCCGTCAGTTTGTGGCGGGCGGTCATCTCCAGGATGTGGATGGGGTCTTCGGCCTCCATGTGGCCTCGGGCCTGGATACGGGAAAAGTCACCGTCACGCCGGGACCCATTGCCGCTTCCTGCGACTACTTCAAAGTCACCATCCACGGGAAAAGCGGCCATGTGGGAAAGCCCCACGCCGCGGTGGATGCCCTCTACATTGCCTCCCTAAGCGTGGTGTCCCTCCAGAGCATCGTGGCCAGACAGACGGATCCGGTGGATCCCGTGGTGGTGGGCATTGGCATTCTCTCCTCGGGGACCCGCTATAACATCATCGCCCAGGAAGCGGTCCTTGAAGGAACCTTCCGCACCTACAGCCAGGAAACCCGGGAAAAAACCCAGGCATCCATTGAACGGATCCTGCGGGCCACAGCAGAGTCCCACGGGGCCACCATGGACATCGAGTTCCAGGATTTTGCCAGCCCGGTCATCAATGATCAGGCTTCGGCAGAGCTTGCGGCATCGGTCTGCAGAAAAATCGTGGGTGAAGACAATGTGGACACCAATGCCCCGAAATCCCTGGGGGCCGATGATTTTGCAGAACTGCAGCGAGTGGTGCCCGGCGTCTATGTCAATGTGGGTACCCGAAATCCCCAGGATGAAAACAGCAGTTTTCCCCATCATCATGGCCACTTTGATATCGACGAAAAGGGACTTCTCATCGCCACGGAGCTCTATGTGGCCTATGCTGAGGCTTTTCTGGTTTAAAGAGCCCTTCCTTAAATAAGCCCTGAGCGAAAAATGTGGGGAAAAAAGCGAATCCGATTTTGCTGATTTCCTCCATTTTTTCGGGGAAGCCCCCGATTTTTAGGCCAATGTATTGCAAATATTGCACTTTCATTGGGAATAAGTGCCGTTAATTTTTAATCCATGGAATTTCGGTATGAAATGCAATACACTAAAGTCAAGAATCCTGGAAAACAGGATAATCGTGATTTTACAGTGAGGTGTAAAAATGAAACTGAACCTACAAAACTTCAAGGCCATGGAAGAAAAGGGCATCAAGGTTCCCCACTTCGACAATGCAGCTGTGGCAGCGAAGACCAAGAATAATCCTGTTTGGGTGCACTTCGGCGCAGGCAATATTTTCCGAGGCTTCATCGCAAATCTGCAGCATAAACTTCTGGAGGAAGGCCATGCCGACACCGGCATCATCGCCGCTGAAACCTTCGACTTTGATATCATCGAGAAGATTTACGATCCCTATGACAATCTGACCCTTCTCACCAGCCTCTATGCTGACGGATCCATGGTGAACTCCGTCGTGGCCAGCATCACGGAGGGCGTCAAAGCAGATCTTTCCAAGGAAAAGGAAGCTGCCCGTCTTCGGGAGATCTTCGTGAACCCCAGCCTTCAGATGATCAGCTTCACCATCACCGAAAAGGGATACGCGCTGACCAACGTCAACGGCGAAGTTTTCCCCTTCGTGCAGAAGGACTTCGAGAACGGCCCCAAGAGCCCCAGCCACGCCATGAGCGTTGTCACCTCCCTGGTGTATGACCGTTACCTGGCCGGCAAGTTCCCCTTAGCCATCGTGAGCATGGACAACTGCTCCCACAATGGGGAAAAGGTAGAAGTTTCCGTGAAGCGCATCGCCAAGGAATGGATCGAAAGAGGCTTTGTCAAAGCCGGATTCCTGGATTACCTCAGCGATGAGAGCAAGATCTCCTTCCCCTGGAGCATGATCGACAAGATCACCCCCAGACCTTCCGAAGAAGTGAAGGCCAAGCTGGATGAAATCGGCCTGGAAGATATGGCTCCTCTGGTCACCTCCAGAAACACCTTCATTGCTCCCTATGTAAATGCGGAAGTTCCCCAGTACCTGGTGGTAGAGGACAAGTTCCCCAACGGACGTCCTGCCCTGGAAAAAGCTGGTGTATACTTCACCACAAGAGATACCGTAAACAATACGGAAACCATGAAAGTTACCACCTGCCTCAACCCCCTCCACACCGCCCTGGCTGTGTATGGCTGCGTTCTGGGTTATGAGAGCATTTCTGCCGAGATGAAGGACACCGAGCTGAAGGCTCTGGTGGAAAAGATCGGCTATACCGAAGGCATGCCCGTGGTTGTGGATCCCAAGATCATCAGCCCCATGAGCTTCATCAAGGAAGTCATCGAAGAAAGACTTCCTAACCCCTTCATTCCCGATACCCCACAGCGAATCGCCACAGACACCAGCCAGAAGGTGGCCATCCGCTTCGGCGAGACCATCAAGTCCTACATGAAGCGCGACGACCTGGATTCCTCCAAGCTCACCTTCATTCCTCTGGCACTGGCCGGATGGCTCCGCTACCTCCTGGGCGTCAATGACAACCTGGAAGCCTTCAACGTTTCCAGCGATCCCATGATGGAAGAGCTGCAGAAGAAGCTGGCAGGCATCGAAGCTGGAAATCCCGCTTCCTACACCGGACAGCTGAAGGAAGTCCTGGCCAATGAAATCCTCTTTGGTGTGGATCTCAACAAAGCCGGACTGGCCGACAAAGTAGAAAGCATGTTCCTGGAACTCATCGCAGGCAAGGGCGCCGTTCGTGCAACCTTGAAAAAGTACCTGGCGTAAGAGAACCCTCCATACAACACAAAAGATGAAACCGGATGGGGCAGTGATCGTTGATCACTGCCCTAAAATCCGCAATAAATTCCGAAACTTCAAGAGATTCAAGCGTTACAGCAGTTGTATTTTTAATGTTTTTTATCGCGGAGAATTGGAAACGATTCAGGAATCTCGTATAATAGGTGTACAGAAGAATACTGTATACAGATAATCAAGAATTCTCAATGAAGGAGAGGTACCCATGGAAGACTACATTTCCGAAGTGATCAAGCTTGCGGATTTGAGCCAGAACAAACCGCTGAACGAAATCGTATTTGAAGGATTGCGCGACGCCATCATCAAAGGGA
Organism: Proteiniclasticum sediminis; assembly: GCF_018128025.1. Classification (GTDB taxonomy): domain Bacteria; phylum Bacillota; class Clostridia; order Clostridiales; family Clostridiaceae; genus Proteiniclasticum; species Proteiniclasticum sediminis. The sequence continues at coordinate 39,998 of NZ_JAGSCS010000021.1, forward strand.
TCATCCCCGTGGGCGAGCGAATCAATGAAACGGTCTATGCGGACAAAATGAACATCAGCCGAACCCCAATCCGGGAAGCTCTGCGCCGGATCCAGGAAGAAGGCCTGGTGGAATACGTTCCCCATTACGGCGTCGTGGTGAAGAAAATTACCATCGACGATGCCAAGGAAATCTACCAGATCCGCAAGGCTCTGGATATTCTCGCCACCCTCAATGCCGCCAAGATCATGACCCCTGAACAGTTCGACGAAATGCGGGATCTTCTGGAACGTACCGACAAAGCCGATGGCGAAGGTGATGTCAAACGGGTGGTGGAACTCTCCAAGGAATTTAACGATATGATTTACCGCTTTGCCAAGATGCCTCGGCTCGATGTCATCGTGAAAAAGCTTCGCCAATACCTGGTTCGATTCCGGGATATTTCCCTCACGGAGGATGATCGGCGACGCAAGGCCCTGGATGAGCATTGGCTCCTCTATAAATATATGAAGAAACAGGACAAGGACATGCTCACCCAGATCACCAGTGAGCATCTGGACTTCTCCGAAAAGTTTATTCTCATGGCCATGGAGAAGCTGGAAGCGGAGCAGCAGAAAGCGGATGAAGAGTAAACAGGAGGCCCTGGCCCGCGCCATGGCGGACCTGGCCACAGAATCCATTCTTTTTGAAGTTATTCTCACCCCCAAGCCTGGTCTTGTGGATGCCAAGGATCCCGGTTCCCACCGGGACATGGACATCTTTACCTTTGTCCGCAGCGCCGTGAGCCTTAGCCACGGCTTCCGGGAGTTCTTCCTCGCTGGATTTACGGGGGAGGAGGACCTTCCTGCCCTCTTCGCCCGGATTCGTCCTCTAGGCATGGAGGTGGAAGAGAAGATGTTTGACGCCACGGGAAAGGTGAACACCCATAAGGGGATTATCTTCTCCATGGGGATCATCCTGGCGGCCCTGGGGCGCTATGCCCGCACCCGAGAGGGCGAAGGGATCTACACCCCGGAGGAAACGGAAGCGGTGCTTCAGCTGGTCACCCAAATGACCCAAGGACTGGTCTCCAAGGATTTTCAGAGCCTGGCCCATCGGCCGCCGGCCACCCATGGCGAACGGCTCTATGTGGAACACGGCTTCACCGGAATCCGGGGCGAAGCGGAAGCCGGATACCCGGTGCTCCGAGAAAAGGCTCTGCCCGCTCTGCGGTCCATGGCAAAAGAACCCCTGACCTTGGAGGATAAGCTTCTGGAAGTGCTCCTTCTTCTCATGGCCCACGCGGAAGACTCCAATGTGGTCACCCGGGGCGGCATCCATGCCCTCCACGAAGTGCAGGCCGCAGCAAAGAAGTTCCTTGCCGATGGCGGGGTCAGGCATCCCGGCTACAAGGAAACGCTGGGGACCATGAACGACACGTTCCGGCAGAAGAATCTTAGTCCCGGCGGATCCGCCGACCTTCTCTCCTTAGCCATTTTCTTTGGCAAGCTGGAAGGGCTGATTCACTAAAAGTTAATCGATGAACCCGTGAAAAGACCACGAAATCCTTGGGGATCCCGTGGTCTTTTGTTATGATAGAGATGGAGGTGAAAACGTTAACAAGCTTTACGGGTTCGGTAAAGGGCGAGGAAATAAAAAACCGATACCGGAAAATCCGGTATCGGTCCTGAAGTCTTTTCTCTTACTTGAACAGCGGAACGGATCCGGTGACAGCAGCCAGAGCGATGAAAATCACGAAGATTCCCAGTGCCCACTTGGCAGATTCTTTCTGCCATTCGCCCATGTCCAGTCCGGTGAGGTTCAGCAGCAGGTAGATGAAGGCAACCAGCGGGCTGAGCAGGTGGAATGCCTGTCCCAGAAGGGAAGCAACACCCAGTTCCAGCGCGGTGAATCCATACTGCTTTCCAGCTTCAGCCAGAACAGGAAGAACACCATAGTAGAAGGCATCATTGGACAGGAAGAATGTTCCGGGAGCGGACAGGATTGCCACGATGAGTCCCCAGAATCGGCCCCAGCTTGTGGGAATAACGTTTGCCAGGCTCAGAGCCAGGGCATCAGCCATACCGGAATTGGTGAACAGACCCATGAAGATACCAGCGCCAAGCACCAGAATAACAACCTGTGCAGCATCACCAGCATTGTCCTGAATTCTCTGCTTCTGATCCTTCAGGGACTTGTAGTTGATGACGAGTGCCAGTGCGGTTCCAACGAGGAAGAGGAATACAGAGGGGAATGTGCCCTTGATCAGCATGTAAACCAGAACGATGGTCATGATGCCGTTAACCCAAACCAGCTTAGGTCTCTTCAGAGCCAGCTCTTCAGGATCCGTGGGGGTGGTCAGCGCTTCGATGTCAGCATCGGTCAGCGTCTGGATACCCAGTCTCTTTCTTTCCTTGAGACCCAGGTAGTAAGCAACACCCAGCATGAAGATAACAGAAGCGATCATTCCAGGAGTCAGTGCTCTCAGGATTTCCTGCTCGTTAACGCCGAGAACGGAGATAACACGAGCGGTGGGGCCTCCCCAGGGAAGCAGGTTCATGATGGTGTTCATGAGGATAACCAGAACACCCAGGTTCATCATCTTCAGACCGAGCTTCTTGTAGATCGGAATGAATGCGGTACAGACGATGAGGGTAGTGGTGGTTCCGTCTCCGTTCAGGGATACGGTGGCAGCAACTACTGCGGTAGCAACCAGAACCTTCACTGGATCGCCCTTGGCAATCTTGATCATCTTCTTTACGACGGGATCAAACATACCGGCGTTAAGCATGATGGCGAAGTAGAGGATCGCGAAGAGCAGCATTACTGCAGTGGTGGAAACCTTCTTCACACCATCAACAGTCCAGGTACCGAGAATCAGGATCTGATCCAGGGTGGTGGGATCGGTGATTTTTTCATTCAGCTTAGTGACCTGTGCACCGTAAAGGCCCATGAAGGAACCGATGAGGGTGAACACCAGGGGGATAAGAATAAGTGCGGAGAACGGGGTAAGTTTCTTTTTCATGATCAGTACCATAAATACCACGATCATTGCCCATGACAGGAAAGTTAGCATTGACTTCACTCCTTTTGTGTTTTTTGAAACAAGTTCAGTATAGTTTAAATAAACGATTGCAACAAGATACTTGTGGTGAAAGAACAGTTAAAAAACACAGACTTTGACAAGAAATATCAAGCTGCGATCACGTTGCTTCATTAATAATTATGGAGAGCCCATAAGGCGAAATTGATGATGAAAGACATGTCATATTGCACAAAAACAGGTCATGGAGGAGGATTAATGAAGAAAAGTCATATTTCTCTTGGGGGAGTGCGGGTTTTTATGTAAACGAAATGTCGAAAAAACAGCGGAAAAACACATGATTCTTGAAACACAATATATAATGGATTTGGAATTATTTACATGAAAATACAGGAGGGGAGATTATGGGTTTATTTGACTTGTTCAGGAAGAAGAAACCGGAACCTGTCCATCAAGAAGCGGTTTCACCCGCACCGGCAGCGCCGGTGAGTGCTCCAGCCCGTGTGGATTTCACCCGTGAAATCACACCGGAGGAGAAGGAACTGACCGCCGTGGTGGCATCCGCCATCGCCGCAGGCAGTTATCCTGATGCAAGCTTCAAGATAAAGAACATTCAAGGCATCGACACGGACAAAGAAATTGCCGCCGCCATCGTCTCGGCCGTCATGGCCGGGGATCAGCCGAATTCCACATTCCGACTGGTCAGCATCACGGAAACGAATAAAGAATAAAGGTAGGGATTAGTTATGTTAAGAAAGTTTAGAATCAAGATCAACGAGAAAGAATACCTGGTAGAAATGGAAGAACTGGGCACCGCTCCCGGCGCCGGCTTCATCGCCGCTCCTGCTGCCGCTCCCGTAGCCGCTCCCGTAGCTGCTCCCGTAGCTGCTCCCGTAGCTGCACCTGCTGCCGCTCCTGCACCTGTAGCTGCACCTGCAGCCGCTCCCGCTCC